>CAVPRL010000014.1:0-688041 GCA_963707845.1 uncultured Actinomycetota bacterium | reverse complement strand
TGCACTCTCAGCTGCCGATGGACCCCACGGCGAAGGCGACCACGACGAGGGTGGTGAGGAGCGCGGCGGTCGCCTGGACGCCCATCAGCGACGTGGCCCGGCTGGAGAGCGGCATCGTGTCGGTCGGGCTGAAGGCGCTGGAGTTGGTGAGCGACAGGTAGAGGTAGTCGACGAAGATCGGGATCCACCCGGACGTCGTGCTCGACGTGCGGCTGACCTCGGCGACGGCGTCGTCGTTCTCGTCCTGGGAGAAGCGCCAGTCCGCGTCCGGGAGGTCGTCACGCGCGGCTTCCCGCCGTACGACGGGGCCACCGCGATCCAGCTCCCAGTAGAGCAGCGCGAAGCCGATCACGTTGGTGAGCCAGATCTGCATCGCGGCGATCAGCAGGTGGCTCCCGCTGGCGCCTCCTGACGACAGCTGGGAGACCAGCATCCCGAGCGCGACCACGTTGGTCAGGATCACCACCGAGGACAGCGCGATCGACGACCACCGCGACCACCGCGTCTGCCGGGTCATCCGCCGGGGATTGGTGACGAGGAGTGCGATGAGCAGGAGCACCTCGATCGTCGGCACCAGCAGACGGTTGGTGAACAGCACGTCGCTCGGCAGCAGTGCGTAGACGACCACGGCCACGACGACCGCGCAGGCGGGCGGGAACCGGTTCTCCCCCGCCGCCGCGCGGCGCTCCGAACGCTCGCTCTGACTGGTCACGGAGCCCAGCAAAGCACGGGCCGCCTCACAGGATGTAGAGCATCTCCTGGTACGTCGGCAGCGACCACAGGTCGTCAGCGACGAGACCCTCGAGCTCGTCGGCGGCGGCCCGGATCGACGCCATCGCGGGGAGCACGTTGTCGCGGGCGAAGGCGGCCTCCTCGATGCCGCTGAGCTCGTGCAGCTTGTGCACCGCCGAGTTCAGGTCGGCGAGACCGGCCTTGAGGGCGCCGATCGGAGCCGTGACCGCCCGGAGGGTCGACAGGTCGGCCTCGACGCCGGCCGCGGTGAGCGCGGCGACGTTGGTCGCGAGCTCGGTCTGGTAGCGGATCGCGCTCGGGAGCACGATCGTGTTGGCGATCTCGAGGGTCAGGTTGGCCTCGACGCTGACGGTCAGTAGGTACTGCTCGATACCGATCTCGTAGCGGCTGTGCATCTCGCGCTCGCTGAAGACGGCGTACTTCGAGAACAGCTCGATCGCCTCGTCGGAGATCAGCTCCGGCAGCGCGTCGACCGTCGTACGCAGGTTCTTGAGCCCGCGCTGCTCGGCCTCGATCGGCCACTCCTCGGAGTAGCCGTTGCCGTTGAAGATCACCGCGCCGTGGTCGCTGATGATCGTGGTCAGCAGCGACTGGACGGCCTCGTTGAAGTCGGTGCCGTCCGCGACAGCGGCCTCGAGCACGGTCGCGCAGTAGTCGAGCGCCTCGGCCATGATCGTGTTGATCACGACCATCGGTGCCGCCACTGTCTGCAGCGAGCCCGGCGCGCGGAACTCGAACCGGTTGCCGGTGAAGGCGAACGGGCTGGTCCGGTTGCGGTCGCCCGGGTCCTGGGTCAGGTTGGGCAGCGTGTCCACGCCGATGGTGAGCGTGCCCTTCTCCTTCGACCGGGTGGCGCCGCCCTTGGCGATCTGGTCGAACACGTCGGCCAGCTGGTCGCCGAGGAAGATCGAGATGATCGCCGGCGGCGCCTCGTTGGCGCCGAGGCGGTGGTCGTTGGACGCCGACGCGACCGACGAGCGCAGCAGGCCGCCGTACTTGTGCACCGAGCGGATCACCGCGGCGCAGAAGACGAGGAACTGGGCGTTGTCGTGGGGGGTGTCGCCCGGCACGAGCAGGCTGCCGAGCTCGGAGTTGCCCAGCGAGAAGTTGACGTGCTTGCCCGAGCCGTTGACGCCGGCGAACGGCTTCTCGTGGAAGAGGCACTCCATGCCGTGCTTGCGAGCGACCGCCTTGAAGGTCGTCATCAGCAACTGCTGGTGGTCGCAGGCCTCGTTGGCGCGCTCGAACATCGGCGCGATCTCGAACTGTCCGGGCGCGACCTCGTTGTGCCGGGTCTTGGCCGGGATGCCGAGCTTGAAGAGCTCCCGCTCGGTGTCCATCATGAAGCCGAGCACCCGCTCGGGGATGGCGCCGAAGTAGTGGTCGTCGAACTCCTGGCCCTTGGGCGGCTTGGCGCCGAAGAGGGTGCGGCCGGCGTTGATCAGGTCCGGGCGCGCCAGGAAGAAGTGGCTGTCGACCAGGAAGTACTCCTGCTCGGGGCCGCAGTAGGACACGACGCGCTCGGGGTCGGCGTGGCCGAAGAGCCTGAGCACGCGCTCGGCGTGCGCCGCCATCGCCTGCTGCGAGCGCAGCACCGGAGTCTTGTGGTCGAGCGCCTCGCCGGTCATCGAGATGAAGACGGTCGGGATGCAGAGCGTGTTGCCGTTGGGGTTCTCCAGCACGTACGCCGGGCTCATCACGTCCCACCCGGTGTAGCCGCGGGCCTCGAACGTGTTGCGCAGGCCGCCGTTCGGGAAGCTGGACGCGTCGGGCTCGCCCTGGACCAACGTCTTGCCCGAGAACGACGCGAGCGCCGTACCGTCACCGACCGGGTCGAGGAAGCTGTCGTGCTTCTCGGCGGTCAGGCCGGTCAGCGGGTAGAAGACGTGCGCGTAGTGGGTCGCGCCCTTCTCCAGCGCCCAGTCCTTCATCGCCGACGCGACGGAGTCGGCCACGTCGGGGTCGAGCGGGGTCGACTTCTCGATCGTCGCGAGGACCGACTTGTAGACGGACTTGGGCAGCCGCTTCTGCATCACGCTGACGCTGAACACGTTGGTGCCGAAGATCTCGCCGGGCTCCTCGCCGGGGTCGAAGCTGATCGCCGGCGGGACGTATGCCTCGACATCGGAGATGGCCTGCAGCCGGACCTTGTTCGCGCTCATAGCCGGAACGTACGGGTGTCACATGTCCGGATTGTTTCGTCGCGGTGTCACCGCCCGTCCGCTTGAAGTGGCGTGCGCCACACTCGATCACTTGCCGGGGTGGGCCATCGCGTCGACCGCGACGGTGACGGCCAGCACGAGCGCCGCCTCCTGGCCGGGGTGGATCTCCACGCCGTACGTGTCCCGGACCCGGAACCACTTCTTGGAGACCTCGGCGATCTTGTGCCCGTCGTCCTCGATCTCGTACTCGTGGTCGACGATGTTGCCCTGCACCTTCCACTCGCGGTCGCCGGGCAGGTCCACCTTCCACCGCTCCCGCAGCGGCGAGATCAGCGCCTTGTGGACGAGCGCGAGGCGCTCACCCTCCGCGTCCTCGATCTCCATGGAGTCGCGGATGTGCAGGACGCGGGTCTGAATCTGACACAGCCGGTTGCCCTGCGCGTCCTCGAGGTTCAGGGTGTCCCGCACCCGCAAGGCCTTCCCGTCGACGCGGTAGACGCGCTGTCCCGCGTCGTCCTCGATCCAGTAGTCGTCTCCGAAGGAGACCAGCTTCTCCCGCATCCGGTAGCGGACGGCGCCGCCGCCCCGGCCGAAGGTCTGTCGCTCGTCGCGGCGCTGCTCGCGCCGGTCCCGTATGCCCATGGTTCCTCCTGCTCACTGCCGCGCGAGAGCGACCCGGAGCCGCTCCTCCGCGCTGATGAAGTGGTCGTGGTCGTCGTCGCCGGTGTCGAGCTGGACCCAGTGGATCTTGCCGGTGAAGCGACTCCCGTGCGCGTCGTAGTCCGGGCTGACGGTCGTCCCCGACTCGTAGCCGATGTCGGTCGTCTCGTCGGCCGAGAAGACCATCGCCTGGGTGACCTCGACCCGGCCGCTGCCGACGGGCTCGCCGTCGTGGAAGAGGGTGACGTCGCCGCCCTTGGCGAGCCCTCCCCCGTCGTACGCGAACTCCATCCGCATCTGGTGCCTGCCGGCGGGGATCGGGACGTCGGCGGTGGTCGCGAACTCGCGGAGCCCGAGGAGGTTGTAGACGAACTTGAGGTGCCCGTCCTTCGCGTAGACGGCCCAGCCGCCGAACCGCCCGCCCTGGGCGATGATCACCCCGTCGGCGCCGCTGTCGGGCACGTCGACGTCCGCGGTGATCGAGAACGACTTGTTCTTGATGCTCACCACGCTGTTCTCCGTGAGCCGGCCCATCCCGGCGAAGAAGAGCTGCGAGGTGCCGTGGATCAGCGTCGGCCGGCCGACGCCCTCGGCGTCGAACCGTTCAGCACCGCGGTCGTCGAGTGGCAGGACGTCGTGCTTGACCGCCTCGATCAGCCAGAGCCGCTGTAGGTGGGCTAGCCGCTCGGGCTGCGCCTTTGCGAGGTCGCGCGCCTGGCTGAAGTCGCCGCCGGCGCCGTCGTACAGCTCCCACACGTCGTCGTCGAAGTCGGGCGTTGCACCGCCGACCAGCACCCACGGCGTCTTGTGCTTGGTGACGGCGCTCCAGCCACGGTGGTAGACGCCACGGTTGCCGAACATCTCGAAGTACTGCAGGTCGTGCCGCTCGGGCTCGTCCGGCCCGTTGAAGGCATAGAGCATGCTCGTGCCCTCGATCGGCGCCTGCATGACGCCGTTGACCATCGTCGGCTCGGGCAGGCCGGCCGCCTCCAAGATGGTCGGCGCGACGTCGATGACGTGGGTGAACTGCGAGCGCACCCCGCCCCCCTCGGTGATGCCGGCGGGCCAGTGCACGATCGTCCCGTTGCGGGTGCCGCCCCAGTGCGAGGCGACCTGCTTGGTCCACTGGAACGGCGAGTTCATCGCCCACGCCCAGCCGACGGAGTAGTGGTTGTAGGAGCTGGGCGACCCGAAGTCGTCCATCTTGCTGAGCATGAACTCGGGTGTCTCGAGGTCCGCCATCCCGTTGAAGTTGGCCATCTCGTTGAAGGCGCCGTTCATCGTGCCCTCGGCGGACGCTCCGTTGTCGCCGATGATGTAGTAGACGATCGTGTTGTCGAGGATCTCCAGCTCCTCCAACGCATCGACCAGCCGCCCGACCTGCGTGTCGGTGTGCTCGAGGAAGCCGGCGTACACCTCCATCTCCCGCTCGAGCACCGGCTTCAGCTCGTCGGGCATGTCGTCCCAGGCGGTGATCAGCTTGTTGCGCGGCGTCAGCTCGGTGTCGGCGGGGACCACGCCCAGCTCCTTCTGCCGGGCCAGGGTCTGCTCACGCTGGACGTCCCAGCCGTGCGCGAACTGGCCGCGGTACTTGTCGACCCACTCCTGCGCGACGTGGTGCGGGGCGTGGGTGGCCCCCGGGGCGTAGTAGACGAAGAACGGCTTGTCCGGCATCAGCGCCTTCTGCTGGCGCATCCAGCCCACGGCGCGGTCCGTGAGGTCCTCGGTGAGGTGGTAGCCCTCCTCAGCCGTGGCGGGCGGCTCGACCGGAGTGGTCCCCTCGTACAAGGCCGGATCCCACTGGTTGTTCTCACCACCGATGAAGCCGTAGAACGTCTCGAACCCACCGCCGCCCGACGGCCACGCGTCGAACGGCCCCATCGGAGACGTCTGCCAGACCGGCACCTCGTGGCACTTGCCGAACTGCGCGGTCGAGTAACCGTTGAGCTTCAGCGTCATGGCCAGCGGTGCCTTGGTGTTGGGCAGCACCGAGGACTGCCCGGGCGCCGAGGTGGCGGTCTCGGTGATGCTGCCCATCGCGACGGAGTGGTGGTTGCGGCCCGTCAGCAGCGCCTGGCGGGTGGGTGCGCACAGCGCAGTCGTGTGGAACCTGCTGAACCGCAGTCCGCCAGCCGCGAGCCGCTCGGCGGTCGGTGTGCGGCACGGCCCGCCGAACGCGCTCGACGCCCCGAAGCCGACGTCGTCGAGCAGGATCACCAGGACGTTGGGCGCGCCGGCGGGAGGCCGCAGCGGCTCGATGGCAGGGAAGCTGGTGTCCGGGTCCTTTGCGTCGTACGTCGTCAGGCCCGGCTTGCGGCGGTGCGGGATCGGCAGCATCGAGCGCGCGTGCAGGTCGTGGCTCATGCTCCGGAACCTCCCGCGTCGAGGAGCCGCAGCGCGCGGGCTCGTCGTACCGCCTCGTTGCGGCGGTGCACCGCCAACTTGCGCAGGATGCTGCGCACGTGGGTGCGGACGGTGTTGATCGAGACGAACATCGCGGTCGCGATCTCCTCGGTGCTGAGCAGCTCGGAGAGATGCCCGAGCACTTCGTGCTCCTTCGCGGTCAGCGGCTCGACGAGACCGCCCTCGACGCTGGGAGGGCGCGGCGGGTCGACCCGGGGGTCGGCCACCAGCCCCAGCCGACCGCCACTGTGCGCGAGCATCTGCTCCAGGCTCGACGCCAGCTCGGCGTCGAGCACCAGAGTTACCGGCAGCTCGACCTGCGCGTCGGGGGACGAGACGGCGCAGGAGGGCTCGCAGATCACGATGGTCATACCTGCCACCCTGTCGCTGGCTCAGCGGTGCGACATCACCCGTGACGGGTACTCCACCCGTCGCGGGCATCTGGCACCTGGCGGACCTCGACGAGCTCCAGCCCGAGAGCCTGGAGCCGGAGCAGTACGCCGTACAAGGCGGCCTGGTCGGGCACGACACCTCTCAGCACGGTCTTGCCGGACACCACCTCGGCCTCCAGGTACTCGAAGTCGGCGACGAGGTCGGGGGGGATCGTGCCGCGGACGTGGATCTCGAAGGACTTCGCGAGCACCCGTCCACCTCCCCTGGTCCAGACACCCACCGTGTCCCAGACGACGGCGGGTGCGCGTCACCCAGGGCGGATGAACTACCGCCTGCACGGCCAGTCCCGGTCCGCTACTGTCCGAAGCCTGCGGTCCTCGGGAGGGTGTGGCATGGACGGACCAGGGGGCACGTCACCTGCTGCGCGGCGGGCGGCGTACGCCGACGTGCTCCCGACCAAGCTCGTGCCACCGCGCATCCCGCCGTCGTACGTCGCCCGCCCGCGGCTCCACGACCAGCTGCAGGCCGGGACCGAGCGCGCGCTGACGGTCGTGAGCGCCGGGGCCGGCTGGGGCAAGACGCTCGCCACCGCCCACTGGGCGACGACCGGGGCGCTTCCCGGCCCCCTCGGCTGGGTCTCGCTGGACCCGGCCGACGACGAGCCCGGTCGGTTCTGGACCTGCGCCATCGCCGCACTCCGGGTGGCGGTGCCGTTGCCCTCCGACCACCCGCTGACCACCCTGATGCCGGGTCTCGGCGGACCCGACGAGGGGTTCCGCCGGGTGTTGTCCGAGCTGACGGCGCTGCCCACGCCGGTCGTGCTCGTCCTCGACGACTTCCAGCTCATCACCGACCCGGTCGTGCTCGACCAGCTCGGTGAGCTCTTGCGCCATCCCATCCCCGCACTGCGCCTGGTGCTGCTGACCCGAGCGGATCCGGCGATCCCACTCCACCGGCTCCGCGTCGCCGAGGAGCTCGCCGAGATCCGGCCCCGCGACCTGGCGTTCACCGACGACGAGGCCGTGGCGCTCTTCGCCGCACACGCGATGCCCGTCGCCGCGACCGATGCGAGCTCCCTGGTCGAACGGACCGAGGGGTGGCCCGCGGGCCTGCGGCTCGCTGCGCTCTTCCTGCGTCGCCCAGGTGCGGGGCACAGCGTGCAGGACTTCGCGGGCGCCGACCGGGCCGTGGCGATGTACCTCGGCGAGGAGGTGCTGGCCAGCCTGCCCGTCGAGGACCAGGAGTTCCTGCTCCGGACCTCCGTGGTCGAGCGGGTGACGGCCGAGCTCGCCGCGGTCCTCACCGACCAGGAGCACTGCCAACGGCGACTCGAGGACCTCGAGGAGTCGAACGCCTTCGTCATCGGCCTGGGTGCGCACCGCGACTGGTTCCGTTACCACGCGCTGCTCCGGGAGATGCTGCAGCACCGGCTGCGGGTGGTGTCCCCCGGGCTCGTGCCCGAGCTCCACAGCAGGGCCGCGAGATGGTACGCCGCACACCACCAACCGCTGGAGGCCATGCGGCACGCCGCGGACGCCGGGGACTGGCCGCTGATGGGCGAGCTGTTCGTGACCCAGGCAGCGCCGCTGCTGGTCTCGGCCGAGCGGGCCCTGCTCGGCCAGGTGCTGGCGCGGATCCCGGCCGACCACCAGCCCGCCAACGCCGACCTCGCGATGTGCGCCGCGGCTCGGCTCTACCTCGCCGGGCGGTTCGCGGAGATGCGGCCGTGCCTCGGGCTCGCGGGCGACCTGCTCGCGGCGGCCCCGCCGGGAGGACATGGCCCGGCCTCCCGCCTCGCCCTGGTCGTCCTCTCCACGGTGGTCGCCCGGTCGGACGGCGACATCACCTCGCTCCTGGCGGCGACGACCGAGGCCCTCGACCTGCTGGCAAGTCTCACCGGGGAGGTGCCGGCGGCCGAGGCCTACCGCGCGGTCGCGCTGGCCAACCACGGCACCGGTCTGCTGTGGTCGGGAGACGTCTCGGGCGCACGCACCTGCCTGCTGGGCGCGCTGGCCGCAACCGACGAGTCCGGTCTCGACGTCACGCGGGTCAACGTGCTGTCCCACCTGGCGCTGGCGGCCGCCGCACTCGGCCGGCCCGGTGAGGGGTTCGAGCTCGCCGGCCAAGCCATCGGGGTGGTCCAGGCCCGTGGCTGGGCGCCGCTCCCCCAGGTGGCGACGGCGTACCTCGCCGAGGCCATGATCCATCTCCAGCGGCACGAGCTGGACGCCGCCGAGACCGCGCTCGAGTCCGGTCTCGTCGCTGGGTACACCGAGCCGGCGACCCGCCGTACGCTCGTCCTGGCCGGCGCGCGCCTCGCCCTGTCGGCGGGTCGCCTCGACGACGCCCGCGACCGGTTGGCGCTGGCTCGGGTGGAGCAGGCGGACGGCCTGACCCCGCCGTTCCTGGCACGGTGGCTAGCCATCACGGAGGCCGAGGTCGCGCTGGCCTCCGGCCGGCCCGCCGAGGCCTCGGACCGGCTGGCGGCGACCCTGCGCGACCGGCAGCCGCCGTACGTCCAGGAGCAGTGCCTGCTGGCGCGGGCGGCGCTGGCCCTCGGAGACGCGCGCGCCGCCGACGAGCTGCTGCGTCCGTTGCGCCAGGACCAGGCCGGTCCGGCCGCCACCGACGTCCCGGTCTGGCTGCTGACGGCCCTCGCGGCCGACCGGCTCCGCGAGGACAACGGCGCCATCGAGGCTCTCGGCCGCGCCGTGGCGGCCGCCGGCCCGGACCGGGTCTACCGTCCCTTCACCGCGTCCGGCCCGGAGCAGCTCGGACGGATGCTGTTGAGGCTGCAGGAGCTCCGACCCGAGCTGACCGGGACCAGCGACACGCTGCTCGTCCTGCTCGGACGACGCGAGCCGGACCACGCGGCGTCGTCGCTGGCGGATCCGCTCACCGACCGCGAGCTGAGCGTGCTCCAGTTCCTGCCGACCATGATGACCAACGGGGAGATCGCGGCCGACCTCTTCGTCTCGGTCAACACCGTCAAGGCCCACCTCAAGCGGATCTTCCTGAAGCTCGACGTCACCAGCAAACGCCAGGCGGTGCAGCGCGCGCGTGAGCTAGGGCTGCTGCCCGGTGGGCCGCCCTGATCCACACGACACATGGGTGTAACCCACCGCCGGGAAGCGACGGATAGCATCGCCGCGACCGCACGCAGCGACCCAGCCGGGCTAGTCCTCGGCAAGGCCTCGAGAAGGTCACTGTCCGATCACGGAACGATAACGGGTGCGTTCGTGGCATCATCCGTCCTCATGGAGGGTGTTCCCCAGCAGGTTCGGCGCGCCGTCGTGGTCGAGGACGACCGCGACATCCGCGAGCTGATCACGCACACGCTCACCGACCTCGGGCTCGAGGTGACCGCGGTCGACACGGGCCCGGGCGGTGTCGAGGCGGTGCGCGCGGTGAACCCCGACCTGGTGACCCTCGACCTCGGCCTCCCCGGCATCGACGGGATCGAGGTGTGCCGCCAGATCCGCGAGGAGAGCGACGCCTACATCATCATGGTCACCGCCCGCTCCGACGAGATCGACCGACTCCTCGGCCTGGAGACCGGCGCAGACGACTTCATGTCCAAGCCGTTCAGCCTGCGCGAGCTCCAGGCCCGGGTCAACGCGATGTTCCGCCGCCCCCGCCCGAGCGTCCTGGCCGACGGGGACGCCCCCGAGATGCTGGTGTACGGCGGGCTCCGGGTCGACCTCGATGCCCGGCGGGTCTACCGCGAGGGCGAGGAGCTGCTGCTCACGCGCACGGAGTTCGACCTGCTGACCGAGCTGATGCGCAGCCCCGCCAAGGTCGCGACCCGCGAGGACCTGCTCAAGGCCGTCTGGGGCACTCCTTGGATCGGCGACACCCACGTCGTCGAGGTCCACGTCGGCAACCTGCGCCGCAAGCTCGGAGGCTCGCGCTACATCCGCACCGTGCGGGGCGTCGGCTACCGGATGGAAGAGCCGGTCCCCCAAGGCTGATGGGGCGAGTCTGATGCGGCGAGCCGTGGCCCCTCTCCTCGCAGTGACCGTGGCGCTGGTGCTCGCGGACTCGGCGGTGGTGACGCTCGCGCTGCCGGACATCCTGCGCCACCTCGATGCCACCGTCGAGCAGGTGGCGTGGGTGCTGATCGCGTTCAACCTCGTGCTGGGGCTCACCGCCGTGCCCGCGGCCGTCGTGTTCGCCCGGTCGCAACCCCGGGTCGTCAGCGCCGTCGGCATCGCGGTCTTCGCCGGCTCCTCGGCATGGTGCGCGGCGGCCCAGTCGATCGACGTACTGATCGCGGCGCGCTGCCTGCAGGCGCTCGGTGGCGCGCTGGCGCTGGTGGGGTGCCTGGAGCTCCTGGTCGCGGTGTACGGCGAGCGCCGCGGCGTCGCCGTCTGGGTCACGGCGGGTGTCGTCGGCACGGCCGTCGGGCCGTTCGCGGGTGGGGTGCTGACCGAGGCGTTCTCGTGGCAGGCGATCTTCGTGGTGCAGGTGCCGTTCGCCGTGCTCGCCGTGCCGGCCGCGCTGGCCGTCGCCGCCGCACCCGACCTGACGCCGGACCGGGATCCACCGGCGGTGCGCCCCAACCTGACCCTCGCCCTGTTGTCGGCCGCGCTGACGGCAGCGCTCTTCCTGTTGGTCCTGCTCCTGGTCGAGGGCTGGCGCCAGTCTCCGGGGATCGCGGCGGTGACCGTGTCCGTCGTACCGGTCGCGGCGCTCGCGGCACGCCCGCTCGCCCGCCTGCTGCGCCCCACGCACGAGGTCGAGATCGCGACGGGCTGCTTCCTGATCGCCGGCGGTCTGGCCGGGCTCGCGATCCTGCCGTCGGCCGACCTCGTCTGGACGATCGCGCCGCAGGCACTGGTCGGCCTGGGGCTCGGGCTCACCGTCGACCGGCTGACCGCGCAGGCGATGGAGATGCGGCTGCCGCGGATCCGGCACGCGGGGTGGACCATCAGCGCCCGTCACCTCGGCGTGGTCGTGGGCCTGGCGATCCTGACGCCGGTCTTCACCGCGGACCTGTACGACGCCCAGGTGCCGGCCCAGGAGGCGATCACGGCGTTGGTGCTCGACGCGCCGCTGCTGCCGGAGGGCAAGATCGCGATCGCCGAGGCCCTGGGCGGCGAGCTGTCGCAGCAGGAGGGCCGGGTCCCGGACCTGTCCCACGCGTTCGCGACGGCGGACCTCGACCCCGAGGAGCGCCCCGCCGCCGCGCAGCTCGAGCGCGACCTCGACGTACAGCTCGAGCGCGCCGCCACGTGGGCCTTCCGCGACTCGTTCCTCATCGGCGCGGGGCTCGCGCTGCTCGCCCTGATCACCGTCGTGTGGCCGCGCAGACGGGTGACCCCATGACGCTCCTGCGCAGGATGGGCCTGCCGCTGGTCGCGCTGGTGCTGGTGGCCGCGGTGCTGGGGGTCCAGGTCGCGAACGGTGGCGGGACGTTCGCGCCCCTGCAGCCGGCCGACCCCTGTGCCGAACGCGCGGTCACCTCGCGCGCCGACGGCATCGACGGCCTCACCGAGCAGCTCGTGCTGCTCGGGATCGACGGCGCCGCGTGCACCCTCGGCGTCAGCCGCGAGGCGCTGACCCTGGAGCTCGCGCAACCCGGCACCCGCACGGACGCCGAGATCGACGCCCTGCGCGCGGGCCTGCTGGCCGCCGTACAGCGGATGAAGGACGACGGCACGCTGCCGCCGGCGTCGGAGCTGGTCGACGAGGCGCTCGACAACGCGGACCTCAACGGCCTCCTCGAGGCCGCCATCCGCGCGATCCCGGACTCGGTGGTCGACGCGGCCCTGAAGACCGACGACGTCCTCACCCGCGCGATCGACGACCTCGACCTCCGTGCCGTCCTGGCCGACCTCGACAGCCGGGACGACCTCGACGCGCAGATCGAGATCGCGATCACCCAAGCGGTGAAGGACTCCCTCGCCGCCCGCGTCCGCGACCTCCTGTAGCCGGGTCCGTCACTCCCAGAAGATCCGGTCCACGACGGCCCGCGCGAGTCGCGTGTAGCGCAGCTGGTCGTTGACCATCGCGTCGGAGGAGCCGGGCGGGTAGCCCAGGATCGCGGCGACGGCGGCGCGCTCGCGGAAGTCGCGCGGGAGCTCGTCGGCCGGCTTGCCGCGCACCAGCGTCACCGCGTTGCGGACCCGGCTCACCCGCCGCCAGCTCTGCTGCAGTACGGCGGCGTCCTCCTCACTGATCAGGTCGGCGTCGCGAGCGGCGGCCAGGGCCTCGAGCGTGCGGGAGGTCCGCAGAGCCTCGACGGCGCCGGCGTACCGCATCTGGAGCAGCTGGATCGTCCACTCGATGTCGGCGAGGCCGCCGCGGCCGAGCTTGAGGTGGGTGTGCGGGTCGGCGCCGCGGGGCAGCCGCTCCGAGTCCACCCGTGCCTTGATCCGGCGTACCTCCGCGACATCGTCGGGAGAGATGCCCTCGGGTGGGTACCGAAGCGGCGCGATCAGGTCCTCGAACCGCTGCCGCAGGTCGAGGTCGCCGACCACCGCATCGGCCCGCAACAGCGCCTGCGCCTCCCAGACCTTGGACCACTTCGCGTAGTAGGCGGCGTACGAGTCCAGGGTGCGCACGAGCGCGCCCTGGGTGCCCTCCGGACGCAGGTCGGCGTCGATCTCGAGCGCCGGATCGGGGCCGGCGAGCGCCAGCAGCCGGCGCAGCTCGTTGGCGACCGTCTGGGCGTACGACGAGGCGACCTGCGGCTCGACACCGGGCAGCGGGTCGTGCACGAACATCACGTCGGCGTCGCTGCCGTAGGACAGCTCGAAGCCGCCGTACCTGCCCATCGCGACGATCGCCATCCGGGTCGGCGCCTGGTCGAGGCCGCGCTGGGTCCGCGCCGCCCGGCCGGCGACCGCCATGGTCGCCTCCAGGGTCGCGTCGGTGAGCCGCGAGAGCCCGGCACCCACGTCGGCCACGTCGATCAGCCCGAGCAGGTCACCGGCGGCGATCCGGAGCAGCTCGCGCCGCCGGATGCCGCGGATCGCCTTGGCCGCGACCTCGGGCTCCTCGTGGCGGCCGACCAGGGCGAGCATCTCCTCGGTCAGCGCCTCGGCACTGAGCGGCTGCAGGTCGCCGGTGAGCATCCGGACGCCCTGCGGCTCCCGCTCCAGCAGGTCGGTGGCGTAGCGCGAGGTCGCCAGGATGCGCGCCAGCCGTTCGGCGACCTGCCCCTCGTCGCGCAGGGTCGAGAGATACCAGGGCGTCGAGCCAAGCGACTCGCTGATCCGCCGGAAGCCGAACAGCCCCGCGTCCGGGTCGGGGGCGTCGGCAAACCACGACAGCATCGCCGGCAGCAGGGTCCGCTGGATCTGCGCCGTCCGGCTGAGGCCGGAGGTGAGCGCCTCGAGGTGCCGCAGCGCGGAGCGGGGGTCGGCGAAGCCGAGGGCGCCGAGACGGATCTCGGCGGCCTCCGGGGACAGCCGGGCCTCGTCGCCGGGGATTCGCGCGACGGCGGCGAGCAGCGGGCGGTAGAAGAGCTTCTCGTGCAGGCGGCGCACCTCCCGCCGGTGGTGCTGCCAGGTCTTGTCGAGGATGCCGACCGGGTCCTTGAGGAAGTTCATGCTGCGGCCGAGCCGGCGCAGTGACGCCTCGTCGTCGGGGACGACGTGGGTACGCCGCAGGCCGTGCAGCTGGATGCGGTGCTCCAGCATGCGGAGGAAGGCGTACGCCTCGTGCAGCGCCTCGCCGTCCTCACGCCCGACGTACCCGCCGTCGGTGAGAGCAGTCAGCGCGCTCAGCGTCGTGGGCTCGCGGATCGACTCGTCGCCGCGGCCGTGCACCAGCTGGAGCAGCTGGACGGCGAACTCGACGTCGCGCAGCCCGCCCGCTCCGAGCTTGAGCTGGCGCTCGGCCTCGCGGGCGGGGATGTGGTCGATGACCCGGCGGCGCATCGCCTGCGTGTCCTGGACGAAGCCCTCGCGCTCGGCCGCCGACCACACCATCGGCTCGACCGTCTCGACGAACTCGCGGCCCAGCTCCAGGTCGCCCGCGACGGGACGCGCCTTGAGGAGCGCCTGGAACTCCCAGGTGCTGGCCCAGCGCTCGTAGTAGCCGCGGTGGCTGGCGATCGTGCGCACCAGCGGGCCGGCCTTGCCCTCGGGGCGCAGGTTGGCGTCGACCGGCCAGATGGTGCCCTCGCCGGTGTGGTCGGAGCAGACCCGCATCAGGTTGCTCGCGAGCTGGGTGGCGGCCTTCAAGGCCGCGTTGTCGTCGGCGCCCTCGACCGGGGCGTAGGCGTAGATGACGTCGACGTCGGAGACGTAGTTGAGCTCGTGCCCACCACACTTCCCCATCGCCAGTACGGCGAGCCGGGCGAGCTCGGCGTCGGGACCGACCCGCTGCCGGGCCACCGCCAGGGCCGCCTCGAGGGTGCCTGCCGCGAGGTCGGACAGCTCTGCCGCGGCGTCGTCGACACCGAGGTGGTGGGTCAGGTCGCGCGCGGCCAGGCGCAGCAGCAGCCGACGGTACTCGACGCGCAGCGCGTCGACCGCCTCCGCGTCGGGCTTGCCCGTCACGGCCGCCAGCAGCGACTCGCGCATCGCCCAGGCGGCGGGCCGGGTGGAGCCGAGGACCGGGTCGGTGAGCTCGCGCCAGTGCTCGGGGTGCCGCACCAGGTGGTCGGCGAGCGCCTCGCTCGCGCCGAGCACGCACAGCAGCCGCATCGCGGTGCCCTCGTCGTCGACCAGCGCGTCGGTCAGCGCGTCCGGGTCGTCGACCACGTCGCGCAGGCGCAGCAGCCCGCTCAGCGCGGCGTCCGGGTCGGCGGTGCGGCCCAGCAGCGCGAGCAGCGGCTCGGCGGCGTCCCCGAGCAGGCCGAGCGAGGTGACGGCGGCGTCGGAGTCCTGGAACCCGAGTCGCAGCAGGTTGCCCTTGCTGGTCGCCGCCCGGGTCATCGCACCAAAGTGGCGAAGCCGGCGGCCAGCGGCCGCCAGGCCTCGTCCAGCTCGGCCCGGGCGGCGTCGATGTCGCGCAGCAGGCGGTCGGTGTCGATCCCGCGGGTCTCGTGGCTGCCTCGGTCCTCGTCGGCCCAGGGCTGGAGCGTCGCGGCGTCGACCTCCGGGTGCAGCTGCACCCCCCACATCGCCGGTGCGTAGCGAACCGCCTGCACCTCGCCGTACGCCGTCTCCGCGAGCAGGGCCGCGCCGTCGGGCAGCGCGGTGACGATGTCGTCGTTCCACTGCACCCCGCGCCGCGGCGAGGCGAGCGGTCCGAGCAGCGGATCGCCGACCGTGGCCTCCGTCCAGCCGAGCGGGATCAGGCCGACCTGCTGGCCGCGGGGGTTGCGCTCGACGCGGCCGCCGAGGGCGGACGCGATCAGCTGGTGGCCGAGGCAGATGCCGAGCGTAGGGAGCGCGCTCTCGCGCGCCTCGCGGACCAGCTCCTTCACCTGGCCGAGCCAGGCGTGCTTCGCGTCGTCGTCGGCCCCCATCGGGCCGCCGAGGATCAGCAGGCCGTCGTACGCCGCGAGGGCGGGCAGCTCGTCGCCGCCGTAGGGGCGGCGTACGTCGAGCGTGCAGCCCGCCTCCTCCAGCCAGGTGCCGAAGAGCGCCGGCGGGCACTCGGCGTCGTGCTCGACGACGAGCACGCGCGGGCGCTCGCTCACCGCGGCTCCCGGTCCGGGGCGACGGTGACCACCAGCAGTCCGATGCCGGTCACGGCGGTCAGCAGGCCGATCCAGATCGGGATCAGCGGCACCGACAGCACGAGCGTGGCGACCCCCGTGACGATGCACAGCCGCTTGGCCGTGTCGGCACCGGTACGGGTGGCCCGCAGCGCCAGGCCGCCGAGCACCGCGAGGACCAACGCGATCGCGAGCACGATCACGCCGTAGCGGAGGTAGGAGCCGAAGACCAGCGGCAGCCCCAGCACCACCAGGACGACGGCGAACCCGAGGACGACGTACAGCAGCCGGCGAAGGCTCTTGGCGCGGTCGTCGGTGAGGAACTCGTCGGTCATCACACCACCGGGAGCATGCGCTCCCGCTCGAAGGGCGAGACCTGGCCGCGGTAGTCGTCCCACTCGGCGCGCTTGTTGCGGAGGAAGAAGTCGAAGACCTGCTCGCCGAGGGTGTCGGCGAGGAGCTCGGAGTTCTCGGCGATGCCGATGGCGTCGTACAGGCTGCGCGGCAGCGGGTCGATCCCCAGGCTCTTGCGCTCGCGCTCCGACAGCGACCAGACGTCGTCCTCGGCCTCACGCGGCAGCTCGTAGCCCTCCTCGATGCCCTTCATGCCGGCAGCCAGCACCACGGCGTACGCGAGGTAGGGGTTGCAGGCGGCGTCCAGCGAGCGCAGCTCGATCCGGGTCGACTGGCCCTTGAGCGGCTTGTACATCGGGACCCGGATCATCGCGGAGCGGTTGTTGTGGCCCCAGCAGATGTACGACGGCGCCTCGGCGCCCCACATCATCCGCTTGTAGCTGTTGACCCACTGGTTGGTGACGACGCTGATCTCGTTGGCGTGCTTGAGGATGCCGCCGATGAACTGCCGACCGGTCTTCGAGAGCTGGTACTCCGCGCCGGCCTCGAAGAACGCGTTGTTGTCACCCTCGAAGAGCGAGACGTGCGTGTGCATGCCGGAGCCGGGGTGGTCGGTCAGCGGCTTGGGCATGAACGACGCCCAGATGCCCTGGCTCAGCGCGACCTCCCGGATCACGGTGCGGAAGGTCATGATGTTGTCGGCCGTCGAGAGGGCGTCGGCGTACCGCAGGTCGATCTCCTGCTGGCCCGGGCCGCCCTCGTGGTGGCTGAACTCGACCGAGATGCCCATCGCCTCGAGCATCGTGATCGCCTCGCGGCGGAAGTCGGCGCCCATGGACTGCGCGGTGTGGTCGAAGTAGCCGCTGCGGTCGACCGGGACCGGCTCGGCGCCACCCTCGGGGAGGTTCTTGAAGAGGTAGAACTCGATCTCGGGGTGCGTGTAGAACGTGAAGCCCTTGTCGGCCGCCTTGCTCAGCGTGCGCTTGAGCACGTGGCGCGGGTCGGCGTACGACGGGGAGCCGTCGGGCATCACGATGTCGCAGAACATCCGGGCCGTCGACGGGCCGTCGCCGCTGCGCCACGGCAGGATCTGGAAGGTCGAAGGGTCCGGCTTGGCGAGCATGTCGGACTCGTAGACCCGCGCGAACCCCTCGATCGAGGAGCCGTCGAAGCCGATCCCCTCCGAGAACGCCTGCTCCAGCTCTGCCGGAGCGACCGCGACCGACTTCAGGAACCCGAGCACGTCGGTGAACCAGAGCCGGACGAACCGGACGTCGCGCTCTTCAAGCGCACGGAGTACGAAGTCTTCCTGCTTGCCCATGGCAGCACCCTATTGGCTACGTGCGGGGTGCTACGCGGCAGTGTCAGAAGTCGATCGACGCGGTGCAGGCCTCGCCGCTCTCCGGCGTCGCCGTGACCTTGAACGAGGTGCCGTCGGACTTGTCGGCGAAGGCATCCACGTCGAGCTCGCCGTCCTCGTCGGTCTGCCGCTCCCCCTCGAGGAGCGAGGTCCCGTCCTGCTCGACGACGACGTTCCAGACCTCCCCGGGTCCCGAGGACTGCAGCTCGAAGGTCACCTCCAGGCCGTCCTTCTCCTCCTCGACAGAGAGCTCGTAGCTCGCGCCGCCGCAGTTGCCCCGCTCGGTCTTCTCCGTGTCACCACCGCATGCGCTGGTGCTGAACGCGACCGCTCCCAGGACTGCTGCCACTCCCACTGCTGTGCGCATGAGCTCTCCTCGTGTCGGGTGTACCTAGATCGTGTCAGAAGTCGTGGTCGCGGACGCTGCGGCGGAGCTGCGGCGCCAGGCCGCCAGCCCGAGGGCGCCGAGAGCCAGCGGTCCGCCGATGGTGAAGACCCGCCAGACCACCAGCCCGGCGACAGCGGCTGCCTCGACCGCGGCGCCACCCGCCTGGACGACGGCGGCCAGCACCAGCGCGTCCACGATGCCGATGCCCTGGAAGGGGAAGAGCGTGAAGGGGTAGGCGAAGAGGTAGGCGATCGCGATCTCGACCACCGGCACCTCGCTCGTGTCGAGGCCGACGAACCGCAGCGACATCACCAGCATTGTCAGGTCGACCAGCAGCATCGCGCTCAGTGCCAGCAGCGAGCGCGGGAAGCCGCGCCGGAAGCGGGCCGCGATGTCGATGCGGAACTGCACGCACGCGGCGGCCCAGGCGTCGGGATCGACGGACTTGCGCACTCGCGTGGCGGCGCGCCCTGCCGTCGTACCGACCTTGCGTGCGAGCGTCTCGCTGCGGATCACCAGCATCAGCCCCACGAAGATCGCGACCGAGATGGCGACGCTGATCAGGTCCGCCCAGCGCAGGCCCACCTTCCCGCCGGTCACGGCCAGCAGCACGAAGCCGACGGCCGGCGCTCCGAACCGGACGATGTAGAACGTCAGCGTGTTCATCAGGGTGCCCGCTAGGCCCTTGGCGACCGGGACGCCCCACGACGAGAACATCGCCATCCGCAGCGCGATGTCGCTCGGCGGCGGCGCGATCGTCGACATCAGGATCGCGACCTGGTCGTTCTGCGTCGCGCGGTACGCCGAGACGCCCGGGATGTAGAGCGAGAGCGGCAGTGCGTTGAGCACCTGGCGCACCAGCAGCACCGCGAACAGGATCGGCGCGTGCCACCACGACAGGTGGGTGAGGGCACTGCGCACCTCGCCCCAGTCGACCCGCCCGATCAGCCGGACCACGACGAAGGTGACCACCAGGGCCACCGCGAGGAGGCCGAGGCGGACGAGCCAGGGCTTCAGAAGTCCACCGGTTCGCGGATGATCGGGCAGGTCATGCAGTGACCACCACCGCGACCGCGACCGAGCTCGGCACCGACGATCGTGATCACCTCGACGCCCGCCTTGCGGAGCAGGGTGTTGGTCAGCGTGTTGCGGTCGTAGGTGAAGACCACGCCCGGCTCGAGCGCGACGGCATTGTTGCCGCTGTCCCACTGCTGCCGCTCGGACTGGTAGACGTCGCCGCCGGTGTCGATGACCTGGATCGAGGGCAGCCCCAGCTCACGGGCCACCACGTCCACGAACTTCGCCGAGCCCTCGTCGCGCACCTCGACACCGGGCGCCGCGTCCGACGGTGTCAGCGTGAAGGTGTGCACCGCGTCCATGATCGTCGGGTAGAGCGTGACGATGTCGCGGTCGACGAACGTGAAGACCGTGTCCAGGTGCATCGCGGCGCGCAGCTTGGGCATGCCGGCAACGATCACCCGCGTCGCGGCACCCTGCTCGAAGAGCGCCTTCGCGACCTGGGTGATCGCCTGGCGCGACGTACGCTCGCTCATGCCGACCAGGACGACGCCGTTGCCGACCGGCATCACGTCGCCGCCCTCGAACGTGGCCTGGCCCCAGTCCTGGTCCGGGTCGCCCCACCACACCTTCGAGCCGACGAAGTCGGGGTGGTACTGGTAGATCCCCTTGTAGATCAGGGTCTCCTCCTTGCGGGCAGGCCAATAGAGCGGGTTCATGGTCAGGCCGCCGTACAGCCAGCAGGTCGTGTCGCGGGTGTAGAGCGTGTTGGGCAGCGGCGGCATCAGGTACTCGCGGGCACCGGTCGACTCGCGCGCCAGGTTGACGTAGTCGGAGCGGAAGTCGTCGGGCAGGTCGTTGGTCGCGAGACCACCGATCAGGAACTCCGACAGCTGCCGCTCGGGCAGCGACTCCAGGTAGCTGCGGGTGTCGTCGACTAGCCCGAGCCCGACCTGGTTGGGGATGATCTTGCGGTCCAGCAGCCAGTCCCGAGCACCGGGCACGGCCAGCGTCTGGGCCAACACGTCGTGCAGCTCGACGACCTCGACACCGCGCTGCGTCAGCTTGTTGACGAAGTCGGCGTGGTCGCGCTGGGCGTTCTCGACCCACATCACGTCGTCGAAGAGCAGCTCGTCGTTGTTGCTCGGCGTGAGCCGGCGGTGCGCCAGGCCGGGTGCACAGACGAGCACCTTGCGGAGCTTGCCGACCTCGGAGTGGACGCCGTACGTCGCTGACACGGACATGGTGTTCCTTTCAGATGGTGATGCGGCCGGTCCAGAGTCCGACGGCCCCGATGACGCCGCCGGTGACGATGAGTACGAACAGCCCGATCTCGGCGGGCGAGAAGAGCCGCCGACCGTGCTCGCTGCGGGCCTTCACGTAGAGCAGCGACGCCGGCGCGAGGATCACGGTCATCAGCAGCACGAACTTCATGCCGGCGGCGTCGAAGAGGAAGACCGTGTACGCCGTGGCCGCGCCCGCCACGATCGTCTCCTTGCGGCGGGTGCCCGCCGAGACCCCGTCGTACGACTCCCCCGTCAGGCCGAGCTTGAGCGCGTACGCCGCGGCCAGGAGGTAGGGCAGCAGCGCGAGGCTGGTGGCGAGGTCGAGCATGAAGTTCAGGGCGTCGGTGACGAAGAGCGTGAGGCCCAGCAGTCCCTGCACGGCGAGCGAGGTCACGACGAGGGCGGTGATCGGCGTACCGGCCTCGTTCTCCCTGCCGAGGAACTCCGGGAAGTCGTCCTGGCGGGCCGGGATGTACATGACCTCGGCAGCCATCAGCGTCCAGGCCAGGTAGGCGCCGAGCACCGAGACGATGACCGCGACACTCATGAAGATCTCGCCCCAGTGCCCCACCTGCGACTCGAAGACGCTGACCATCGAGGGCTGCCGCGCACCGGCCAGCTCGGGCTGCGGCACGACCGCGTAGCTCGACAGCGTGACGAGGGCGAAGATCGACAGCACGCTCAGGAAGCCCATCACCGTGGCCTTGCCGACGTCCTCGCGCTTCTTGGCGTAGCGGGAGTAGACGCTCGCTCCCTCGATGCCGATGAAGACGAACGTCGTGATCAGCATGGTGTTGCGGACCTGCTCGTTGAGGTTGCCCAGGTCGCCGTACCCGGTCGCGGTCCAGTTGTCGGCGAAGACGCCCGCGTCGAAGTAGAAGAACATGACGACGATGAAGACCAGGATCGGGATGATCTTGAAGACCGTGACGATCTGGTTGATCACGGCGGCGTCCCGCACGCCGCGGGCGATCAGGTAGTGGAAGAGCCAGACACCTACCGAGCCGAGCGCGGCGGCGAGGACCGTGTCGCCGTCGCCGAAGCCGTCGAAGAAGGTGCCGAGCGTTGCGCCGATGAAGACCCAGTAGAAGCAGTTGCCCGCGATCGAGCTCGCCCAGAACCCGATCGCCGAGTTGAAGCCGGCGTAGTCGCCGAAGCCGGCCTTGGCGTAGATGAAGACACCGGAGTCGAGCTCGGGCTTGCGGATCGCCAGGGTCTGGAACACGAAGGCGAGCATCAGCATGCCGGTGCCGGCGACCGCCCAGGCGATCAGCGACCCGAGGATTCCGGTCGCGACGCCGAAGCGCGCCGGAAGCGAGAAGACTCCCGCGCCGACCATCCCGCCGACCACCATGGCGGTCAGCGTCGGGACGCTCATCTTCGCGACGGCGCCCCCTGCGGCTGCCTCTTCGGTCTGAGTGCTCATGCCGTCTCCTCCTGGAGCTCGGTGGGCTCGATCTTCTCGATCTTGAAACCGGTGATGCCGTACAGGACGCTGAGTGCAGGACTGGCATAGCAGAAGACGGCGTACGGCAGATAGAGCAGCGTCGACACTCCCAGGGTCGCGCCCATGAACGCGCCGCAGGAGTTCCACGGCACCAGGGGCGACGTGACCGTGCCACTGTCGGCCGCGAGCCGCGACAGGTTGGTGGGCGCCAGCCCCCGGCGGGCGAACTCGGCGCGGAAGATCCGGCTGGGCAGCACCAGAGCGATGTACTGGTCACCCGCGACGATGTTGAGCCCGAAGCCGCAGGCGAAGACCGTGACGTACAGGCGCCCGGTGGTCGTCGCGGCGGCGATCATCGGGTGCACGAGCCGGTTGATCAGGCCGAACTCCTCGAGCATCGCACCGAACGTCACCGCGCCGAGGATCAGCCAGATGGTCAGCAGCATGCTGTCCATGCCGCCGCGCGACAGCAGCCGGTCGACGTCGGGGATGCCCGAGTTGATCGAGAATCCGTTGGCCATCGCCGACCAGACCGCCTTGAGCGACTCCACGACCACGTTGCCGCTGCCGGCGACGAAGTCGGCGTACACGTCGGGCTGGAGGAAGGCGCCGAGCACGCCCGCGAAGAGGGTCGCTGTCAGCAGCGCGAGAGACGCCGGCACCTTGCGGATCGACATGAAGGCGAGCAGTACGATGGGGAGCAGCGCGAGCGGGGTGATGTTGAAGATCTGGTTGAGCTTGTCGAGGTCCGAGGTGGTCTCGGCATCGGTGACCGTGTCGGGTCCGGTCACGCCCAGGATCAGGAACACGACGAACGCGATGAGGAACGCCGGCACGGAGGTCCAGACCTGCCGTTTGATGTGCTCGTAGACGTCGACCTTCACGATCTGAGCGGTCAGGATCGTGGTCTCCGAGAGCGGCGAGGTCTTGTCACCGAGGTACGCGCCGGAGATGACGGCACCCGCGGTCATCGCCGGCGAGACCCCGATCAGGGTCGCGATGCCGACCAGCCCGACCCCGATGGTCGCCGCGGTGGTCCACGAGCTGCCGATGCTCAGCGCGACCACCCCGCAGATGAGGGCGGTCGCGGCGTAGAACCAGCCCGGCGAGAGCACCTGGATGCCGTAGTAGACGAGCGTCGGGATGGTCCCGCTGAGGTTCCACACCCCGATCAGGGCGCCGACGGCGAAGAGGATGAAGATCGCGCTGGTCACCGATGCGACGGCGCCCTTGCCCGCCTCCTGGACCGAGCCGAACGGGTGACCGTTCTTCATCGCGATCAACGCCGCGACCGCGCAGCACAGCAGCAGCGCGACCTGGATCGGCCCGTCGAGTGCGTCGAGACCGAAGAGGGCCAGCGACCCGGCGATCAGGCACGCGAGCGCCGCCAACGGCAACAGCGCGTCGACCAGGGTCGGATCCCTGAGCCCACGAGGGGCCTCGCTCTGCGACACGCTTCCTCCTGCGCCCGGCCAGCTTTCCCCGAGCAGCACGATGCTGGCGCACCAGCCGTCTCGTCCGCCTCACCCGGTCCGGGCGAAACAGCCCCGCTGGTTGCGACCCGGTGGTTGAAGGCCCCGCTGGTTGAGGAAGGCGCGCTAGCGCCTGTCTCGAAACAGTGAGGATGTAGGTGCCGTGCTCTGGGCCGCTGACAGCAGCGCCGCGGGCCGCTTTTGGTCGCCGCCGGTGACGCGACAGACGGGATATGTGGTCACCGCAGTCTGGGGTTGCGGTGGGTGGTTGCGGCCCTGGTCGGCTTGGCGGTCGCTTCGGGTCGACCGTCGTGGCCACCGCCCCGAAAACACCGCAAACTGATGCCGCAGACCTGTCGAACATGTGTGCGAATCGTGGTAGTCTGTGGTATGGCCACCCGGAAGCGCAGCGCGACCCTGGTCGCGGGACCCCGGTCCCGCGACGAGGCGCTGCTGGCCGCCGCCGAGGTCACCCACCGCGCCAAGCGACTGGCTGAGGCCCGGGAGTTCGAGCTGGCCGCGCAGTGGGGTGAGGCGCATCCCGGCGACGAGTCCCCGGCGATGGCGTCGGCTCCGGTGTATGAGGCGAATGTGCTGTTCGGTGACCGGCCGCTGGAGGTCGCCGGGTACGGCGCACCGACGGTGTCGGAGTTCGCGATCACCGAGTTCGCGACCGCGGTCGGGATGTCCTCGGCCGGTGGGCGCAAGTTCCTCGGGTCCGCTCTGGAGACCAAGCACCGCCTCCCACGCCTGTGGGCCCGGGTCATGGCAGGTGAAGTCCAGGTCTGGAAAGCGCGCCGGGTCACCGAGCACACCATCACCCTGCCACCCCATGCCGCAGCCCAGGTCGATGTCGCCATAGCACCGATCGTCCACTCGTGTTCGTTCGCGGAGATCGAACGGGTCGCCAACAAAGCCGCCGCCGAGGCCGACGCCGAGCAGGGCGAGGAGGACCGTGCCGAGAAGGCCGCCGGGCAGTACCTGCGGATCGCGGTGGAGGACGCCGAGCACAACCACGGCTACGTCCCCATTGAAGGACTCCTCGACCTCGACGACGCCCTCGCCCTGGACGCCGTCATCAAGGCCAAGG
Organism: uncultured Actinomycetota bacterium; assembly: GCA_963707845.1. Taxonomy (GTDB): domain Bacteria; phylum Actinomycetota; class Actinomycetes; order Propionibacteriales; family Nocardioidaceae; genus Nocardioides. The sequence goes on along the minus strand of CAVPRL010000014.1, from coordinate 663,640 downwards.
CCCACGCACTGTTGGATCAGCATCCGACCCTGGACCTCGACGAGCGCCGGGCGAAGGCCCTCGGCCAGCTCGCCGACACAGGGCTCGCCGGTGGGCGGGAGCTGGTGATCTACGCCCACCACGACACCCGCGACCCGCACGGCATCGTCGGTGTGGAGAACGTCTCGAGCACCGGGTCGACCATCACCGTCGAGCAGCTCGCCGACTGGTGCCACAAAGCCAGCACGAAGGTCACTATCCGCCCGGTCCTGGACCTGGCCGAGAACCTGTCGACCAGCTCGTATGCACCCACCGACCGGATCCGGGAACAGGTCATCCTGATCTGCCCCACCTGCGTGTTCCCCGGCTGCGGAAGAACCGCCCGGACCTGCGACCTCGACCACATCACCCCCTGGCATAAGGGCGGGAAGACCGAGTCGTCGAACCTCGCCCCGTTGTGCCGACTCCACCACCGGCTGAAGACCTTCGGCTACTGGACCTACGAACGGCCGACCCTCACCACCTTCGTCTGGACCACCCCGATGAGCCGGGTCTACGTCAACGACCTCACCCACAAGAGACGACGAACCCACTGACCCCACCCCCCACCAGCCACCACTGGTGGGGACACAGTCATGTCCAGGCACCGTCTCTTGGCCCGGAGGTTTCGGGACAGGCGCTGCGCGCCTCCTCAACCACCGGGCACCTAACAGCTACGGACGACCTGCCGTGTGGTCTTGGGGCGGTGACCACGACGGTCGACCCGAGCAGACCCGCAGGCCGACCGGGGCCGTAGCCATCCACCGCAACCCCAGGCTGCGGTGACCAGATATCCCGTCTGTCGCGTCACGGCGACGACCAGCGCGGACCGCGGCGCCGATGTCACCAGCCCGGAGGTTTCGAGACAGGCGCCAGCGCGCCTACCTCAACCACCGGGGCTCAACCACCGGGACGGTCGGCAGTGGTGTCAGCGCAATGGCGCCGGCGACCAGACCAAGCAGGGCGGCGACCCCCGCAAGGACGAGCCGCTGCCGGTCCTGGCGCGCGCACTCCCGGTCCAGGCGGGTCGCTACTGGTGCGGCGCTGCTCTCGGCCCGGACGATCGGCCCACCGCACGACATCGTCTCGCCGGCGTACGTCGCGGTCGAGCCCGTCCCCACGAGCAAGCCGGCGGCGAGGAGGAAGCCCGCCGCGACCACGAGCAGCACCCGTCGCGCCATGGGAGCGAGCGTACGCGCGATCAGCGCGCAGACGACCCGAGCGGCAACGTGGCGACGGTGTGCCACGAGTTCGGCTGATCGGTGCCGGCGATGAGGAGGGCATGGTCGATGTGGGCGGTGAAGGGCAGCTTGCTGATGACGTCGACCTCGGCCGCCTTCAGCTCGTCGACGGAGCCGCGACGAGACTCCCCGACGGTGAGGTGCGGTACGACGTCGTCGTGCTCGCCGCCGTACGGCAGGTAGGCGGGGAACTCCGCGACAACGGCGCTGGTGAGCTCACGGAACTTCTGTGCGCGGTCCGGCGCCAGCCACACGACGTCCTCCCCGAACCAGCAGCACTCGGCGAACGTGCAGTCGAAGGGAGACACCGCCGCGAACACGGCGGCCAGTCGCGCGACCACAGCGTCGTCCACGTCCGACGGTGCGACGAACGGGAAGAGGATGGTGATGTGTGCGGGCACGCCCCAGGACGCGGCGCGGTCCAGGCCCAACCGATGGTGAGAGACAACCGGCTCGGCAGCGCTGACAGGGATGATGACCGCCGTCAGGATGTTGGGACCGACTCGATCTGGGCGAGCCAGGCCGCCGGTCCGGCATCCGAGGGCATCCGCCAGTCACCGCGCGGCGACATGGTGCCGCCGGAGCTCACCTTCGGACCGTTGGGCAGCGCGGAGCGCTTGAACTGGCTGGAGAAGAACCGCTTCGTGAAGACCTCGAGCCAGTGCCTGATCTCGCTCAGGTCGTACGACGTGCGCCGCTCGTCCGGGAAGTTCGGCGGCCACTCGCCAGCCGACGCGTCGCGCCACGCATGCCAGGCCAGGAAGGCGATCCGGCTCGGGAGCGCACCGCGGCGCAGCACGTGGAAGAGCGTGAAGTCCTGCAGCGCGTAAGGCCCGACGGACGCCTCGGTCGACTGCGGCAGCTGGTCCTCGCGCGTCGGGATCAGCTCCGGGGTGATCTCCTGCTCGACGATCTCGAGGAGCACCTCGTTGGTGTCGTCCTCGAACTGCCCGCTCGCCGCGACCCAGCGGATCAGGTGCTGGATCAGGGTCTTCGGGACGCCCGCGTTGACGTTGTAGTGCGACATCTGGTCGCCGACGCCGTACGTGCACCAGCCGAGCGCCAGCTCGGAGAGGTCGCCGGTGCCGAGCACGATGCCGCCGCGGTGGTTGGCCAGCCGGAAGAGGTAGTCGGTGCGCAGGCCTGCCTGGACGTTCTCGAACGTGACGTCGTAGACCTCCTCGCCGTCGGCGTACGGGTGGTCGAGGTCGGCGAGCAGCTGCCGCGACGCGGCCCGGATGTCGATCTCCTCGAAGTGCACCCCGAGCGACTTGGAGAGCCGCGTGGCATACGCCTTGGTGGTCTCACCGGTCGCGAAGCCCGGCATCGTGAAGGCGTGGATGTCCTCACGGGAGCGTCCGAGGCGGTCCATCGCCTTCGCGGCGACGATCAGCGCGTGCGTGGAGTCGAGCCCGCCGCTGACGCCGATCACGACCTTCGGCCGGTAGCCGGCGCCGCCGATGGCGTGCAGGCGCTGCTCGAGCCCGGAAACCTGGATGTTGTAGGCCTCGTAGCAGTCCAGCGCGAGCCGCTCGGCCTCGTCGGGCACGAACGGGAACCGGTCGACCTTGCGGCGCAGCCCGATGTCACCTGCGGGCGCGCGCAGCTCGAAGGACACCGTGCGGAAGGCGCCGACCCGGCCGTCGTGCGTACGCCGGTTGTCGTCGAACGTGCCCTGCCGCAGCCGGTCCTGCCGGATCCGGTCGAGGTCGACGTCCACGACGGTGCGCCGCGCGCCCTCGGGGAACCGCTCGGACTCCCCCAGCAGGTCGCCGCACTCGTAGACCATCGTCTGGCCGTCCCAAGACAGGTCGGTCGTGGACTCGCCCTGGCCGGCCGCGGCGAAGACGTACGCCGCCACGCAGCGTGCACTCGCACTGCGGACCAGCAGCCGACGGTCCTCCGCACGCGCGACGGTGATCGGGCTGCCGGAGAGGTTCGCGAGCACCGTGGCACCGGCGAGCGCGGCCTCGGCGCTCGGCGGGATCGGCACCCACATGTCCTCGCAGACCTCGACGTGCAGCCGCAGGCCGCGTACGTCGGTCGCCTCGAAGACCAGGTCCGGCCCGAACGGCACCTCGACTCCCCCGAGCCGGATGCTGCTCCCCCGGCGGTCGTCGCCGGGGGCGAACCAACGCCGTTCGTAGAACTCCCGGTAGGTCGGCAGGTAGGACTTCGGCGCGACGCCGAGCACGCGGCCGGCGTGGATGATGACGGCGCAGTTGATGACTCGGGTGCCGTGCATCAGCGGGGCGCCGACGACGAGCACCGGGCGCAGGTCCGTCGTACCGGCGACCAGCTCTGCGATCGCCTCCTCGACGCCCTGCAGCAGCACGTCCTGCAGGAAGAGGTCGTCGACCGAGTAGCCCGTCAGCGACAGCTCCGGGAAGACCGCCACCGCGACGCCCTCGTCGTGGCACTCCCGCGCCTGCTCGAGGATCGCGCGCGCGTTGGCCGCCGGATCGGCGATCGCGACCGGGAAGGTGCACGCCGCGACCCGGGCGAAGCCCTGGGCGTAGGCGGAGTAGAAGTCCACGCTGCGAGTCTAGGGTGGACGGTCAGCGCGCGAGGTCGGCCGCCACGTCGAGGGACGCGAAGCCGTTGCGAGGCGTCGGGGCCGACAGCACCCGGAAGAACTCGCCGCTGTCCGGCCGCCACGCAACCAGTCCAGGGCCGGTCTCGAGCAGCACGGTCTCGGGGTCGAGCCACTTGGCGCCTCGATGGTTCATGCGCTGTCGCGACGAGAGGTGCAGCCGCGCCTCGATCTCGAGGCCGTCCGTGCCGACGACGACGAAGTCGATGATCCGGTACGGCGCCCGCTGCACGAAGAAGAGCAGGCGCCCGTCGGTGACGTCGGGTCCGACCATGTCGCCGTCCCAGTCCCGGAGCCCGGGGATCGCTGCGTCACCGAGCGAGACCGGGCTGTCACCGCGCCAGGAGACGACCTCGGCGCGACCGCGACCGGCCGCCCGGAGCGAGTACGCCGTGCCGTTCGGCGCGTAGTCGGCCTGCCAGTAGTCGTACGGCAGCAGCGTCCGAGTCCGGCCAGGCAGCTCGACCAGCTCAGCCCGTCTCCCGTGGCTGCCGTGGCCGACGACCAGCGACCGGTCGTCGCGCCACCCGACCCACGCGATCCAGTCCGAGCCCAGGTCGACGACCTGCGCGCGACCGCTGCCGAGGTCGAGCAGGATCACCCCGGCCCGCGACTTGCCGGCCCACCTCCGACCGTCGGGCGACAGACTTCCCGCGCCGTACGTGTCGGGGCCCGGCCAGCTCGCGTCGGAGAGCCCGAGCTCGTCCATCCGGAGCCGCCGCCACCGGCCGTCGCTGCCGTGGAAGAGCAGGGTCTCGCTGGACCAGCCCTCGTCGCGCTCGGGCCACCGCTCGGCCGGGTGGTAGACCATCGTCGCCCGGCCCGGTGGGTTGTCCGTCAGGGCCGAGAGCGACGAGATGCCGGTCGGGACCCGCCGGGGCAGCGCCGTACGCAGGCGCGGCAGCGACGTCAGGTCCGACGGCAGCGTCTGTACGACGACCGCGGGTGCCTCCGGTGCCGCGGCCGGCCGTCGTACATCCCCGGTGCAACCGGCCAGCAGCACCAGCAGCGCGATGCCGGCCGCCGCCCTCACAACCCGAGCAAACCGGTCGCGAAGACGGCGCTGAAGGACTTCGCCCAGCACGAGATGCGCGCGAGCTCGCCGGTGTCGACGTTCCAGGTCACGAGGTACTCCTTGGCCGCGCCCTTCGGCAGCACCGTGAACGCGACCGTGTCGTCGTCCAGCCAGGCGATCGGGGTGAGCGTCCCGCCGTCCACGTAGTAGCCCCGCTGGTCCGGCACCCGGAGGAAGCCGCGCGTCGCCCAGGTGTCACCCTCGATCGCGATCAGGCCGTCGTAGTCGTCCGGCTGTCGCTCCTCCGGCCAGCTGGCGTTGGCGCGGGCCGCTGCCACCGAGGTGGTGCTGCCGACCTGGCGCTGCAGGTTCTCCAGCGCGCCGTACGACGTCGCCTCGATGAGGTCGCCGGCCTCTCCCAGCCGGGGAGTGCCGTCCGGCAGCCAGGTGATCGCGACCCCCTCCCCGGCTTCCCCGGTCCGATGCCAGTCGCCGTCGAGGGGTCGCCAGAAGAAGCCGCTGATCCCGGTCACGGCGAGCCTGGTGCCGTCCGGAGACAACGACACGGTGCGCTGCTCCCCCAGCCCGTCCGGCAGCGCCAGGTCGGCGACCTTCCCGTCGCCACCGACGAGCCGTGCCCGCTCGCCGTCGTCGAGCACGGCGACGGGGCGGCTCACTTCACCCGGCACGAGTGACTCCATCACCCGCGGTACGCCGAGGTCGGTGACGGGCAGTCCCTCGACGGTCCGCGGATCCCAGACCGGCTGGATCCGGGACGGGTCGATGGCGGGCGCGGTCGCGACCGCCGCCGTCGGAGTGGGCGACGGGGACTGCGCCGGCGGCGGGTCGACCCGGGCGCCGCCGCCCGTCGTGAGCTCGACGGAGACGACGACGGCGACCACGGCCGCCGCGGCGGCAACCGCGGCGGCGACGCCACGGTTGCGGGCACGGCGGCGGCGCCCACCTGCCCACGCACGGGCGGCGAGGTCGGGACCGTCGATGCGGTCCGTGGCCCTATGCAGGAGGTCGGGTAGCTGGTCATGGAGCTCGGTCACGGTGCTCCTCCGATCAGGTCGAGCAGCTCGGGCGCGCCGTGGCGCAGGCGGGCTAGCGCCGCGGCGTTCTGGCTCTTGACGGTGCCGACGCTCACCCCGAGAGCGTCGGCGGTGTCCTGCTCGCTGAGGTCGTCGAAGTGGCGCAGCACCACCACGGCACGCTGCTTGGGGGTGAGGCGATCGAGCGAGCGGCGTACGACGAGGGCCGCCTCCGCATCGCTCGACACCGACGCCAGCTCGCGGGGCGTGGGCATCGGGACGTCGCGCCGCCGGCGCCACCAGGAGATGTTGTCGCGCACGATGATCGTCCGGGCGTACGCCGTCGGGTTGCCGTCGCGCAGGCGGCTCCAGCGCAGCGCGACCTTGACCAGCGCCTCCTGCACGAGGTCCTCGGCCCGGTGAAGGTCGCCGGTGAGCAGGTACGCCGAGCGCAGCAGACGGCGCTCGGCACCGACCGCCCACGCGGTGAACCCCTGCTCGTCCATCGACCTCCTCGCCTGTCCCAGAGGTAGAACGCTCGCAGCATCCCGGCGGGTTGGGGCGACTTCCGATGAGTTCTCCCGGCCGACCCGGTCAGAGCCGTATGCCCGAGATCAGCACCTGCCTGTGGTTCGACGACAACCTGATGGAGGCGGTGGAGTTCTACACCAACGTCTTCCCCAACTCCGAGGTCCGCGGAGTCTCCCACTACGACGACGGCCGCGTGCTCGCCGCGGAGTGGACCCTCGACGGCCGGCCCTTCCGTGGCATCAACGGCGGCCCGGTCCACGCCGGCTTCACGGAGACGATCTCGCTGAGCGTCAACTGCGCCGACCAGTCCGAGGTCGACTACTACTGGGACACCCTGGTGGCCGGCGGCCGGCCGGACAGCTGCGCCTGGCTCAAGGACCGGTTCGGGCTGTCCTGGCAGATCGTGCCGGTGCGGCTGTACGAGCTGCTGTCCGACCCTGATCCCGTCCGGGCCCGGGCCGCGACCGCGGCGATGATGGAGATGCAGCGGATCGTCGTCGCCGACCTCGAGGCCGCCGCCGACGCCGCCGGGTGACCAGCGACACAGGGTTGATCCGCCCCCTCCGGGGCTAGCCTGAACAACGGTCCGTGGACTCCATCAGGGAGCCGCGAGATGACGTTTCAGGGAGAGCACATGAGTGAGGAAACGGCGCCGTACGGCACCGGTCCGGCCAAGCAGGACAAGGCTGCGTCGATCAAGCGGATCCGCACCCACCACCTGCGCGAGATGAAGCAGCGCGGCGAGAAGTTCGCGATGCTCACGGCCTACGAGCAGTACGCCGCGCAGACCTTCGACGAGGCCGGCATCGAGGTCCTGCTGGTCGGCGACAGCGCGTCCAACAACGTCTTCGCCAACGAGACCTCGCTGCCCGTCACGGTCGACGAGCTGATCCCGCTGGTGCGTGCCGTGACTCGGTCGGCGCACCGCGCGCTGGTCGTGGCGGACCTCCCGTTCGGCTCGTACCAGGCGTCGCCCGAGCAGGCCTACCTGACCGCGGTGCGGTTCATGAAGGAGGCCAACGCGCACGCCGTGAAGCTCGAGGGCGGCGCCGAGATGGCGCCCCAGGTCCGCAAGCTCACCGAGGGCGGCATCCCGGTGATGGCCCACATCGGCTTCACCCCGCAGTCCGAGCACAACCTCGGCGGCTACCGGGTGCAGGGCCGCGGCGACGCGGCCTCGCACGTGATCGCCCAGGCGAAGGCGATGGAGGACGCCGGCGCCTTCGCGGTCGTGATGGAGATGGTCCCCGGTGACGTCGCCGCCGAGGTGACCGCCGCCGTCGGCATCCCCACCATCGGCATCGGCGCCGGCCCCGGCTGCGACGGTCAGGTGCTGGTCTGGGGCGACGCGTTCGGCTTCCGCACCGGCAAGATGGCGCGCTTCGTCAAGCAGTACGCCGACGTGCACGGCGTACTGCTCAAGGCCGCGCAGGAGTACGCCGCCGACGTGAAGGCCGGCACCTTCCCCGCCGAGGAGCACACGTTCTGAGCCGACGTTGGTTGAGGTGCGAAGGCCGCCAGACCTGAGCCTCGAAACCATCGTCGTCCCGGGAGGGGCAGTTTCGAGGCTCGGCGCTAGCGCGCCTCGCACCTCAACCACCGGAGGCCGACGTTGGTCGAGGTGCGAAAGGCCGCCAGGCCTGAGCCTCGAAACCATCGTCGTCCTCGGCTGGTTTCGAGGCTCGGTGCTAGCGCGCCTCGCACCTCAACCACCGGAGGCCGGCGTTGGTTGAGGTGCGAAGGCCGCCAGGCCTGAGCCTCGAAACCATCGTCGACCTCGGCTGGTTTTTCGAGGCTCGGCGCTAGCGCGCCTCGCACCTCAACCACCGGAGCGCGCATGACATCTGTCATGCCGCGGTCGTGACGACCGGGTGAGGGTGGCGGCGGCGATCACGGCCACGCTGGAGCCATGACCACTTCCACCCTCACCCAGGTCGCGGCAGTCCGCCTCGACGGCGTGACGAAGTCCTTCGCCAGCGGGGGGCAGAGTGTCGAGGCCGTCCGCGGCATCGACCTGGAGCTGCAGCAGGGCGAGATCGTCGCCTTCCTCGGCCCCAACGGCGCCGGCAAGACCACCACGATCGACATGATCCTCGGGCTCTCCCACCCGACCAGCGGCACAGCCCGCGTGCTCGGCCTCGAGCCCCGCCACGCGATCGCCCGCGGCCTCGTGTCCGCGGTCATGCAGACCGGCGGGCTGCTCAAGGACCTGACCGTCCTCGAGACGGTGCAGTACACCGCGAGCCTCTTCGCCGACACCCGGCCGGTCGACGAGGTGATCGAGGACGCCGGCATCTCCGCGATCGCCGACCGCAAGGTCCAGAAGTGCTCGGGCGGCGAGCAGCAGCGGCTCCGCTTCGCGATGGCGCTGCTCTCCGACCCCGCCCTGCTGCTGCTCGACGAGCCCACGACCGGCATGGACGTCGAGGGCCGGCGGGCCTTCTGGTCGGCCATCCGCCGCGACGCCGAGCACGGCCGCACCGTCCTCTTCGCCACGCACTACCTCGAAGAGGCCGACCTGTACGCCGACCGGATCGTGCTCATCAGCCACGGCCGGATCGTCGCCGACGGCACCGGCGCCGAGATCAAGGCGCTCACCGCCGGCCGCACCGTCCGCGCGACCCTGCCCGGTGCCGACACCGACGCCATCGCGGCGATCGACGGCGTCACCGGCGTCGACGTCCGCGGCGACGCCGTACTCGTGCACGCCAAGGACAGCGACGCGGTCGCCCGCCACCTGCTCACCCACACCACTGCCCGCGACCTCGAGATCACCTCGCGTGGCCTCGAGGACGCGTTCATCAGCCTGACGGGAGACGCCCGATGACCATCTCCACGATTGACCCGACCACCCGCAGGGTCCCGCCGTACGGCGGGTTCAGCCTCACCGTCCCCGGCATCGAGATCCGCCGGATGCTGCGCAACCGGCGCACGCTCGTCTTCGCCATGGTGCTGCCGGCCGCGCTCTACTTCGTGATCACCGGCAGCGACCAGGACTGGGCCAAGCCGGTCGGCAGCGGCAACCAGGCGGCGTACATCCTGATCTCGATGGCGCTGTACGGCGCCGCGCTCACCGCCGCCTCCAGCGGCTCGATGGTCGCGCTCGAGCGAGCCCTCGGCTGGTCGCGACAGCTCCGACTGACCCCGCTGCACCCCGTCGCCTACATCCTGACGAAGGCCTTGGTCGCCCTGACCATGGGCGCCCTGGCTGTCGCCGTGGTCAACGTGTGCGGCTTCCTGCAGGGTCGCGCCGAGATGCCACTCGGTGTCTGGGTCGGCTCGGCGGTGCTCACGGTCTTCTGCACGCTGACCTTCGCCGCGCTCGGCGTCTTCGTCGGGTACGTCGTACCGGGCGAGAACGCCATGCAGATCCTCGGCCCCGGCCTCGCCCTGCTCTCCTTCCTCGGCGGCGTCTTCTGGCCGCTCGACGAGGGCAGCGCCCTGTGGCACGTCGCCACCTTCACCCCGATGTACGGCGTCGCCGAGGTCGCTCGCTCCCCGCTCACCCACGAGCTGCCTTGGTACGCCGTCGTCAACGCGGTCGCCTGGCTGGCGATCTTCGTGGCCGGCGCCGCGTGGCGGATGAGCAAGGACACGGCTCGGGTGTGACTAGCCTTCGGGACATGAGTGAGCAGCGGACCCGACCGGACCTGAGCCGGTTCGGTCCGCTGTTCGCTGCGATCTGGCTCTTCTTCCTGGTCAACCCGCTGCTCGAGGGCTGGCGGCACCGCGACGAGGTCGCCGGGGTCGTCGGTCTGCTCGCGACGATCGCCTTCGCGGCGACGTACATGACGCTGTGGGTGCGGATGCGCGCCGACCGGCACCGGCTGATCGCCTGCCCGCCGCTGCGGTTCACGCTGCCCTACCTCGCCGTGCTCGTGGCGCTCGGCGCGCTGATGATCGCGACCCTCGGCGAGCCCGGGGCGGCGAGCATCGTCTACGTCGGCGTCGCCGTGGTGATGGTCCTGCCGTTCCGCGTCGCCGCGCCGGTCATCGTGGTGCTGGTGGTCGGCTCGCTCGGCCTCGGCGCGCTCGAGGACTGGGGCAGCCAGGCCGGGCTGGCGTTCGGGGTCCTCGCCGCCGCGGTCGCGGTGCTGGGGATGCGCACCGTCATGCGCCGCAACATCGAGCTGGTGCTGGCCGAGCAGGAGAACGCCAGCCTCGCCGTCGAGAACGAGCGCTCCCGCTTCGCCCGCGACCTGCACGACATCCTCGGCCACTCCCTCACCGTCATCACCGTGAAGGCCGAGCTCGCCCAGCGACTCCTCGACGTCGACCCCGAGCGGGCGCGGAGCGAGATCGCCGACCTCGAACGCCTCAGCCGCGACGCCCTGGCCGACGTACGACGGGCCGTCGAGGGCTACCGCGAGCTGACCCTGCCCGGCGAGCTGGCCCGGGCCCGGGTCGCCCTCGCCGCCGCCGAGATCGAGGCCCGGCTGCCCACCGCCGCCGACGAGGTGCCCTCGGAGCTGCGCGAGCTGTTCGCGTGGACCGTCCGCGAGGGCGTCACCAACGTGATCCGGCACTCCGGGGCGCGGTCCTGCGAGGTCCGGCTGACGCCGACCAGCGCCGAGGTGATCGACGACGGCACCGGCAGCGGGGCTGAAGGGGCTGGCTCCGGCCTGGCCGGCCTGCGCGAGCGCGCCGCCACCGCCGGCGCCGCCGTCGTGGTCCGCCACCTCTCCCCCGGCTTCTCGCTGCAGGTGGTGCGGCCATGAATACGCAGAGCACGATCCGGCTGCTGCTCGCCGACGACCAGGCCCTGGTGCGCGGCGCCCTGTCTGCGCTGCTCGGGCTCGAACCCGACCTCGAGGTCGTCGCCGAGGTCGGGTCCGGCGACGCCGTACTCCCCGCCGTCCTCGAGCACCGGCCCGACGTGGCTCTGCTCGACGTCGAGATGCCCGGACTCGACGGCATCTCCGCGACGGCAGCGGTACGCCGCGCCGCCCCCGACACCCGGGTGCTGATCGTGACCACCTTCGGCCGCCCGGGCTACCTCCGCCGCGCGCTCCAGGCCGGTGCCTCGGGCTTCGTCGTCAAGGACACGCCGGCCGCGCAGCTCGCCGACGCCGTACGACGCGTGCACGCCGGGCTGCGCGTCGTCGACCCCGGCCTGGCGACCGACAGCCTGCTGGCCGGCGAATCGCCCCTCACTGCACGCGAGACCGAGGTCCTCCAGGCGGCCCGTGACGGGTCGCCGGTCGCCGCCATCGCCGCCAGGCTGTTCCTCTCGGAGGGCACGGTCCGCAACCACCTCTCGTCAGCGATCGGCAAGACCGGCGCCACCAACCGCGCCGAGGCGGTGCTGACCGCCGAGGGCAACGGCTGGTTGTGAGCCGCGGCGCCGGCGGCGGACGTCATGCGGACGGAGCATCCGCTTGCTCCATCCGCATGACGTCCCACGGGCGACCCGGAGCACGAACACTCCACAACCGCCGCTGCAGCACCCCTGTCCACAGCGTCCGCTCTGTCGCCCGCACGCGCTGGTCGTTCGCGTCGATGCTGCGGACATGCCTCGACAGGTCCCGTACGACGACGCTCGGTTCGTCGCCGCCCGCCGGCTCGCTTCCGTCCAGGGCGGCGTGCTCTCCCGGCCTCAGCTCTACGGCCTCGGCATCACCCGGTGGGAGGTTCGCGGCCAAGTGCGCGGGCACCGATGGCAGCTCATCGGAGATCAGTCGGTGCATCTCGGCAACGGAGACCTGTCCGCCGTCGGGGAGCAATGGGCGGCCGTGTTCCAAGGCGGACCTCGCGCCTGTCTCGACGGTGGGTCCGCGTTGGTCGCCGCAGGCCTCGAGCGATACGACATAGATCGCGTCCGGGTCTCTGTCCCCCGCGGTGCCCGGGTCCGTCGCAACCGTCGCTTCGACATCAGGCAGACGCGACGCTGGGCAGCGCACGACATCGTCCGCGTCGGCGTCCCCCGCACCCGTCCGCCCACCGCCGCGGTCCGGGCCGCCCTATGGGCACGCACCGACCGGGAGGCGACGTACGTGCTGCTGCTCGCGGTGCAGCAGCGGCTGACGGATGCGACTGCGGTCGGCAAGGAGCTGCTCCGGATCCGCCGAGATCGACGGCGGCTCCTCCTCCACTCGGTCGTGAACGAGCTGCTCGACGGGGCGCAAACGCTCGGGGAGATCGACGTCGCGACCCTCCTGCGCCGACGTGGCCTACCGCCTCCGAAGCGACAGGCGCTGCGTCGCGACCGACGCGGCCGCTACTACCTCGACCTCTACTGGCCGGACTACCGACTGGTCGTCGAGGTCGACGGCATCCACCACGCATGGGTCGAGCACATCGTCGGCGATGCCCTGCGCCAGAACGCTCTCGCTCTCGACGGCGACACCGTGCTGAGGATCCCGCTGCTCGGGCTGCGTCTGCAGCCGGACGACTTCCTGGACCAGATCGAGGACGGCCTCCGCGCCGGCGGATGGGCCGCCGCCGCATGAGCCGGACCCGAGGACGTCATGCGGAAGGAGCATCCGCTTGCTCCGTCCGCATGACGTCCCGCGACCCCGGCGCCAGGCGTTGCACTCTCATCCACGGTGGGTACGGTCCCGGACATGCGCTCCCCTCTCGGACCGATCGTCGCCCTCGCCAGCGCCTCCGCGCTCGCCCTCACCCTCGCTGCCGCTCCGGCCACCGCCGAGCGGCCCGAACACCAGGCCAGCGACCGAGCGGCGTACCCGGCGCTCAAGGTGAAGCGGCTCGTCACCGGGCTCGACCACCCATGGGACGTCCGCTCGCTCGGCGGCGGGCGGCTCCTCTACACGCAGCGCGAGCGCGCCACGCTCACCGTCTGGGCCAAGGGGCGCCAGCACGGGGTGAGGTTCCCCAGCAGGGAGGTCTGGGCCAGCGGGGAGACCGGGCTGATGGGTCTGGAGGTGGATCCCGAGTTCGCCAGCAACCGCCGCATCTACACCTGCCAGGGCGGTTACACCAGCGGCGGCGGACACGACGTACGCGTGATCGCCTGGCGCCTGAACGCCAAGACCACCAAGGCGACCAAGGTCCGTCAGCTGATCGGCGGCTTCCCGACCAGCTCCGGGCGGCACGGCGGCTGCCGGCTGTTGATCGACCGTGCCGGCTCGCTTCTCGTCGGCACCGGCGACGCCGCGATCGGCACCAACCCCGAGGACAAGACGTCCCTGGGTGGCAAGACGTTGCGCCTCAACCGCCTCACCGGAGCCCCCTGGCCGGGCAACCCGTTTGCCAGTGCGGCGAACCGCAACCAGCGCTACATCCACACCTACGGGCACCGCAACGTGCAGGGTCTCAGCCAGCGCGCCGACGGCAGCCTGTGGTCGATCGAGCAGGGCACCGGCCGCGACGACGAGGTCAACAAGCTCGTCAACGGTGGCGACTACGGCTACAACCCAGTGCCCGTCAACGCCAGTCCGGGCTACAACGAGTCGGTCCCGATGACCGACCAGTCGCTGCCGGGACAGCAGGTCGACGCCGCCTGGAGCTCGGGCGACCCGACCCTGGCCACGTCCGGCGGCGCCTTCGTCTACGGCAAGCGCCTCGGGGCGTACGACGGCACCCTGGCCGTCGCCGCCCTCAAGGACCAGCAGGTGCTGTTCCTGACCCTCTCGAAGGCCGGCAAGCTGAGGCGGGTGCAGGTGCCCGCGGCATTGCGCCAGTATGGCCGGATCCGCACCGTGGTGGACGGCCCCGGCTCGTCGTTCTACGTCACCACCGACAACGGCGGCGGCACCGACGCGATCCTGCGGGTGCGCCCCCGACGCTGACATCCTCTTGGCGCGATCGGGCATGCTGCCACCGTGGACGCGCAGACGCTGACCAACCTGCTCCTCGTCCTGGGGTTCATCCTCGTCGGCGGGGTCTTCGCCGGCACGGAGATCGCCCTGGTGTCGTTGCGCGACGGCCAGATCAACGCGATCGCCGAGAAAGGCCCGCGCGGAGCACGGGTCGCCAAGGTCGCCCGCGACCCCAACCGGTTCCTCGCCGCGGTGCAGATCGGCGTCACCGTGGCCGGGTTCTTCTCGGCGGCGTACGGCGCCTCGACGCTCGCGCCCGACTTCGCGCCCGTCCTCGAGCGAGCCGGGCTGGGTGAGAGCGCGGCCTCGACCGCGTCCGTGATCCTGCTGACGCTCTTCATCGCCTACCTGTCGCTCGTGCTCGGCGAGCTGGTGCCGAAGCGGCTGGCCCTCCAGCGCTCGCAGGGCGTGGCGTACGTCGTCGGCGGACCGCTCGACCGGTTCGCGATCCTGATGCGCCCGGTCGTCTGGCTGCTGTCGGTGTCGACCAACGCGATCGTGCGGCTCTTCGGCGGCGACCCGTCCGCGACGTCGGAGGAGCTCAGCGACGAGGAGCTCCGGTTCCTCGTCGACCAGCACGAGGGGCTGGCCGACGACGAGCGCAAGATCCTCACCGACGTCTTCGACGCCGGCGACCGGTCGCTGAGCGAGGTGATGCGGCCCCGCCGCGACGTCGCGTTCCTGACCGTCGACTGCTCGGTGGAGGAGGCGATCGACGCGGCGATGTCGAACCCCTACTCGCGCTTCCCCGTGATCGGGACCAGCCAGGACGACGTCCGCGGCTTCCTGCACGTGCGCGACCTGCTCGGCGCCGATCCCCACCGCGGCATCCGCGGCCTGACCCGCGAGATCCTGCACCTGCCCGCCACCAACCGGCTGCTGCCGTCGCTAGCCCGGATGCGCGACGAAGGCCGCCACATCGCCGTCGTCGTCGACGAGTACGGCGGCACCGACGGCATCGTCACGCTCGAGGACCTCGTGGAGGAGCTGGTCGGCGACATCCGCGACGAGTACGACGAGGCCGCGCCCGAGACCGCACCCGACGTCGTGGACGCCGGTCTGACGATCGAGGAGTTCGCCCGCCAGACCGACGTACCTCTGGAGGACGGTCCGTACGAGACCGTCGCCGGCTACGTCATGCACAAGCTGGGCCGCCTCGCCGAGGTCGGCGACACCGTCGTCGTCGGTGACCACCAGCTGGTCGTCACCGAGACCGACCGGCACCGAATTACCCGAGTGAGCGTGCGCGTCGTACCCTGACGCCGACTAGGAACGGAGTACCGGGCTCCGCCTCTGCCGCGGGAGACCCACACATGCGACCTGAGCGCGCGCTCGTCCGTCCGATCGTCTGGCTGCTGAGCCTGGCGCTGGCCGTCGTCGGCCTCTCCGTCGCCGCTCCCGCCAGCGCCCACGGCCCCGGCAGCTCGGGCGGGCATATCAGCGGCCTCGTGACCGGACCGGGTGGCACCCCGATCATGAACGCCCGGATCGAGGTGGCCACCCTGGACGTCGACCTCTTCTTGACGCTCGCTGGCGGGACGTTCACGACGTTCGACGGCCACTACGATCTCGACCTCCCGGCGGGCGGCCCCTACTACGTCAGGTTCAGTCACCCCGACTACGTAACCGAGTTCTACGACAACGCGCCCACGATCGCGACAGCCACCAACGTCCCGGTGACCGCTGGCGCGACGAGCGTCGCGAACGCCGAGCTCGCCATCCCCGGAGCTGGCACCGGCCCCGTCACCGACACCCCGGTCACTGGCACCCCGGTGGTGGTCAACACCGCCCTGCCCACCATCACCGGCACCGCACGGGTCGGCACCACGGTCACCGCCACGCCCGGCACCTGGACGCCGGCAGGCACCTCCCCGGCGTACCAGTGGCTGGTCGCCGGAGCCCCGGTCATCGGCGCCACGACCGCGTCGTACACCCCCGTCGCCGGTGACGCCGGCAAGTCCCTCCAGGTCCGGGTCACCGCAAGCGCCACCGGCCACACCCCGGCGACCGTCGCCTCCGCCGTGACCACCGTTGGCACCGGCAACCTGACAGCGACCAAGCAGCCGAGGATCACTGGCAAGGCGAAGAAGAACGCCACGCTCAAGGTCTCCCCCGGCACCTGGTCGCCGGCGCAGGTCACCGTCAGCTACACGTGGTACGCCGGCGCCAAGGCGATCCCGAAGTCCACCGCCTCGACGCTCAAGCTCGCCGGCAAGACCCTCAAAGCCGTGGCAGGCAAGGCGATCAGCGTCCTCGTCACCGTGGCCGCCCCCGGCTACGGCACCGTCTCGACCAGGCTCAAGACGCCTGGGCGGCTAGGACGCTGACCACCGCGAACCACAGCACCAGGGCGGCGACCGCCACCCAGGGCACCCGGCGTGGGTGCGGGGTCCACCACGCGCACGCGACGACCAGCAGCAGGACCCACACGACGAGCAGCAGGACGACCGCCCACCACGGGGCGAGCAGCCCGCTCGCGGCGTACAGGAAGAAGGCGCAGGCCATCCCGGCCATGCCGGCGAACGGCCACGGTGATGCCTTGGCCTGCCTGAGCTCAGTCATTCCAGTTGGGGTCGTTGTCCCAGTCGTCGTTGCGCTGCTCGGCCTTGCCGAGCGCGCCTTCGGCCTCCTCGCGGCTGCCGAACGGGCCGAGCCGGTCGATCGGCGGGCAGATGTCCTCGCCCTGCTCGACCCGGTGGTGCTTGACGCAGAACCAGAAGTCACTCATGCCCGGAACGTACCCCCGAACTAGAGTCCTCAGTCGTGACCTCCCCGCCCGTCTCCCCCGCGACCGTCTCGCCCCGGCGCCCCGTCCCGGCGGCGATCCCGCGGCCCGAGTACGTCGACCGCGAGGCGCCCGAGCGCTTCACCGGCAGCGAGGTCAAGGACGCCGACACGATCGCGCGGATGCGCGCCGCCTGCCGGCTCGCCGCCCAGGCCCGCGAGCTCGTCGGAAGTCATGTCACGCCGGGTGTCACAACCGACGAGCTCGACAGGATCGGCCATGAGTTCCTCTGCGACCACGGCGCCTACCCGTCGACACTGGGCTATCGCGGCTTCCCCAAGTCCCTGTGCTCCAGCGTCAACGAGGTGGTCTGCCACGGGATCCCCGACAGCCGCCCGATCCTCGACGGCGACATCGTCAACATCGACATCACGGCGTACCTCGACGGCGTCCACGGCGACACCAACGCGACCTTCCTCGCCGGCGATGTCGACCAGGAAACCCGGCTGCTGGTCGAGCGGACCCGCGAGGCGCTCGATCGCGGCATCAAGGCGGTCAAGCCGGGACGACGCCTCAACGTGATCGGCCGGGTGATCGAGTCGTACGCCGCGCGGTTCGGGTACGGCGTGGTCCGCGAGTTCACCGGCCACGGCATCGGGACGGCGTTCCACTCCGGGCTGGTGGTGCCCCACTACGACACGCCCGAGTACGACGACCTGATCGAGGTCGGCATGACGTTCACGATCGAGCCGATGCTCAACCTCGGCACGCACGAGTGGGAGATGTGGGACGACGGCTGGACGGTCGTCACGGCGGATCGCCGGCGCAGCGCGCAGTTCGAGCACACCCTTCTGGTCACCCCCTCCGGGGCCGAGGTCCTGACCGTGGTCTGAGCCGGTCACAGACGCAACGTTCCCGTAACAACGCTGTGGGTATGGTCCGCGCATGGATTCGCCCATGAGCACGCTGTTCGAGGGCTACTCGGGGACGCGCGGAGCGGCGTACGACGAGATGTTCGACGTCGACGGCCTGCGTGCGCCGTACGAACGGCTCCGCACCTCGCTCAACGACCTGACGATCCCCGACCTGGCCGCCCGGGTCGAGGCCCTCCAGGCGAGCTACCTCGACCAGGGCGTCACCTTCGACATCGGCGGCGAGGAGCGGGCGTTCCCGCTCGACATCCTCCCGCGCGTGATCGAGATGGACACCTGGTCGACGATCGAGCGCGGCGTGCAGCAACGCGTGCGTGTCCTGGAGGCGTTCCTCGCCGACGTGTACGACGCCGGGCAGGTCTTCGCCGACGGCGTGATCCCGCGCCGGGTGATCGTGACCTCGTCGCACTACCACCGCCAGGCCGCCGGGGTCCGGCCACCGAACGGCGTCCGCGTGCACGTCTCGGGCATCGACCTGGTGCGCGACGACAACGGCGAGTTCCGGGTCCTCGAGGACAACGTCCGGGTGCCGTCCGGGGTGTCCTACGTGATGACCAACCGGCGGGCCATCTCGTCGGCCCTGCCCGAGCCGTTCGCCGACCACCGGATCCGTCCGGTGGCGGGCTATCCCCAACGCCTGCTGGCCGCGCTGCGCGCGTCTGCTCCGGCCGGCGTACCCGACCCGACGGTCGTCGTACTGACTCCGGGTGTCTACAACGGTGCGTACTTCGAGCACGCGCTGCTCGCCCGCACGATGGGCATCGAGCTGGTCGAGGGCCGCGACCTGGAGTGCCGTCGCGGTCGGGTGATGATGCGGACCACCAAGGGCCTCGCCCAGGTGCACGTGATCTACCGCCGCGTCGACGACGAGTTCGTCGACCCGGTGCACTTCCGCGCCGACTCGATGCTCGGCTGCCCCGGCCTGATCGACGCCGCCCGCGCCGGCAACGTGACCATCGCCAACGCGATCGGCAACGGCGTCGCCGACGACAAGCTCGTCTACACCTACATGCCCGACCTGATCCGCTACTACCTCGGCGAGGAGCCCGTCCTCAAGAACGTCGACACCTGGCGGGTGGGCGACGCGGAGGCCCGCGAGGAGGTGCTCGACCGGCTGGACGAGCTCGTGCTCAAGCCGGTCGACGGCAGCGGCGGCAAGGGCATCGTGATCGGGCCGCGGGCGACCCCGGCCGAGCTCGTCGAGCTGCGCACCAAGATCCTCGCCGACCCGCGCTCGTGGATCGCGCAACCGGTCGTGCAGCTCTCCACGGTCCCGACGTACGTCGACGGGCGGTTCGGTCCGCGGCACGTCGACCTGCGCCCGTTCGCGGTCAACGACGGCCAGCGGGTGTGGGTGCTGCCGGGCGGCCTGACCCGGGTCGCGCTGGCCGAGGGCGAGCTGATCGTGAACTCGTCGCGCGGCGGCGGCTCCAAGGACACCTGGGTCCTCGCCGGGACGGGACAGGCCGCGCGACCGCCGGAGCCCGAGCCCGTCGTACCGACTCCGACCCCGACCGCACCCCAGACGACGGGGCCGGCGCTGTCCGACCCGGGATCCGCCCAGGAGCAACAGCAGCAACAACAGCAGGGCCGTCAACAGGAGGAGGCCCGATGCTGAGCCGGATCGCGGAGTCGATGTTCTGGATCGGCCGCTACGTCGAGCGGGCCGAGGACACCGCGCGCATCCTCGACGTGCAGACGCAGCTGATCCTCGAGGAGAGCGGGATCGACGAGCGCGAGACCTGCCGGATGCTGATGTCGATCATGGGCGCCGACCTCGAGCCGGAGGACGACGTGGACGTGACGACGGTGCTGCGGCAGCTCGCCTACAACCCGGAGTCCCCCACCTCGATCGCCACCGCGCTCGGCGCGGCCCGCGAGAGCGCCCGCCGTGCCCGCGAGACGCTGTCGGTCCCGATGTGGGAGGCGATCAACACGACGTACCGCGCGATCCCGTCGGGCCAGTTCCGGTCGACCCGGCCGCCGATGGTCTTCCAGTGGGTGCGCGAGCGGGCGGCGCTGATCAACGGCACGGCCGACGCCACGATGACCCGCGACGAGGGCTGGCAGTTCCTGATGCTGGGCCGGTGCATCGAGCGCGCCGACATGACCTCTCGACTGGTCGCCACCGCGGCGGTCTCGACGGGGTCGCCGTGGACGAGCACGCTGCGTGCGTGCGGCGCCTACGAGGCGTTCCTGCGGACCTACCGCGGTCTCGAGACCGACCGGGCGGCGGCGGAGTTCCTGCTGCTCGACCGGCTCTTCCCCCGGTCGGTGGTGTTCTCGCTCAACCGCGCCGAGCAGTGCGTCGACAACCTCGAGTCGTCCGGCCAGCGCGCCGGCTTCCAGAACGAGGCGCAGCGGCTGCTCGGCCGGACCCGGGCCGAGCTGGAGTACCGCTCACTGTCCGACGTGCTCGCCGACCTCCCGCACGAGATGGAGCGCCTGCAGCGCACCTGCGCGCTGGCGACCGACGCGATCACCCGCCGCTACTTCGCCGGCGCCGAGTCGCTGACCTGGCAGGGGGTGCTGTCGTGAGCATGCAGCTGCGGATCGTGCATCGCACGACGTTCGAGTACGACGGCCGCGCGGTCGCGTCGTACAACCAGGCCAGGATGACGCCGCTCACCACACCCGGCCAGATCGTGTCGCACAGCCGCGTCGAGGTCTCCCCCGCGCCCTGGAGCTTCGACTACCGCGACTACTTCGGTACGGCGGTCACCGCCTTCGAGGTGCTCGACCCGCACGAGTCGATGACGGTGACGGCGACGTCGACCGTCCACACCGACCGGTCGCCCGCGGGCATGCCGACGGTCGGCTGGGACCAGCTCGCCGACCCCGACATCGCCGACGAGCACACGGAGTACCTCGCGCTCACCCCGGCCGTGGCGCTGCACCCGGAGCTCACCGAGCGGGTCGCGCGGATCCGCGGGGACGCCGGTCTCCCGGGAGACGCCGCGCGCGACGTGTGCGCGCTGATCCACCGCGAGGTCGAGTACCGCGCCGGAGCCACCGACGTGCACAGCCGCGCGGCCGACGCCTGGGAGCAGCGGGCCGGGGTGTGCCAGGACATGGCGCACCTGACGATCGGCGCGCTGCGCACCCTCGGCATCCCGGCCCGCTACGTCTCCGGCTACTTCCACCCGCACGCGCGACCGCAGGTCGGCGAGTCCGTGCCGGGCGAGTCGCACGCCTGGGTCGAGTGGTGGGACCACGGCTGGCACGCCTTCGACCCGACCAACGACTCCGAGCCCGGCGACCGGTACGTCGTCGTCGCCACCGGCCGCGACTACGGCGACGTACAACCGCTCAGCGGCATCTTCTCCGGCGCCACGACGTCGGCCATGACGGTCGACGTGACGCTTACCCGGCTCGGCTGACGGTCGGGTACTGTCAGCGCCGCTGACACCACTTCTCGGGGGAACCATCTTGCTTCGTCGTGCGACCACTGCTGCCTGCTGCGCCGTCCTGATCGTGGGGGCCGCGTTCAGCCCCAGCACCGCAGAGGCGAGCACCCCGCACGAGCGGGCACTGATCGCGCTCAACGGACCCGCGTCCCGTCTGGCCTTCTCGCCGGACGGCGACGGGCACCGAGATGTCGCGGTCGTCCGCTATCGGCTGTCCAAGCCGGCCCTGGTCCGGGCCCGGGTCGTGAACGCCGCGGGCCACACCGTCCGCAGCTACCGACTCGGCCAGCTGAAGAAGGGCGTGCACCGCCTTCGGTGGGACGGCACCCGCCCGGGCAACGGCACCGTCAGGGACGGCCAGTACCGCGTCGTCGTACGGGCCGTCCACACGTCCCGTACGGCGGTCCTCCGGACCGTGGTGGCCGTCGACACCGTCGCCCCGAACCTGTCCGGCGCCGACGTCACCAGCAACCGCACCACCGTCTACCCGAACACGACCCTCTTCACCGACGAGGCCCGCTTCGAGCTCTACACCGGCGACCAGTCGGTCACCGCGACGGTCCACCGCCTCGACGGCGCCCTCGTGGACACCCTGGCCCGCGACGTCGTCGGATCCGTGTCCCTGGCGTGGGACGGCCGCGACGCCGGCGGCCAGGTCCTAGCTGCCGGTCCCTACCTGCTGCGGCTCACGGGCACCGACGACGCAGGCAACCGGGGCAGGTACGACATCCCGGTGCAGGTCTCGGCCCAGCCGCTCGTGGAGCACCTCAGGTCGACGACGCTGCCGGCCGGGCAGTGGCACGGAGTCGGCATCCCCAGCGGCAACGTCTGTGGGCTGGAGTCGGCGCAGGGCTGCAGCGACCCGGTCACCTGCTCGCCGGTCCCCTCCGACCGCTTCGCCGGTGGGCTGTCCTTCCGCGGTACGTGCGTGAGCACGGCGTTGTGGGACGGTGCCGGTCAGGTGTACTCCGTGCAGGGCGAGACCGGCCACGAGCAGTTCCGGGTCACCGCGACCGGCGGACCGAGGGTGCTGGGCGCCAGCGACACGGCGTCGCTCAACGGGGTCCTGATGCAAGGTGACGGCTCGTTCACGACTCCGTGGATCCAGATCAAGGCCGTGCCCGGGAGCGTCCGCTCCGAGGGCAGCTGGACGGTTCGCTCCCGGCCCGCCAACTCCTACGACATCGCGTCGTTCACCGTCGAGCAGACCTACTACGCGCCGGCGTCCTGAGGCTCACTCGCCTCGGTTGAGCTGCTCCTCGACGCGGAGCACGGCCAGGCCGTGGTCCCAGTCGCCGCTCATCGCGGCCGCGAGCCGCAGGTGCGGGAGCGCCTCGGCGTACCGGCTCTGACGCTCGAGGCAACGGCCGAGCGCGTGCTGCGCCCAGTCGTCGGTGGGGTTGTCGGCCACCAGCCGCTCGAGGTCCGCCTCGGCGTGCTTGAGCTGCACGCGGATGAAGTACGCCCAGGCCCGGAGGCTGAGCAGGCCGGTGTTGTCGGGGTCCTTCTCGAGCGCGGGCTCGATGACCTCGAGGGCCTCCTTGGGCGCCCGGCGGGCGAGCAGGTCGTACGCCGTGCGGTAGGCCGACTCGGGTGCCGCCTGGCCGGGGCTCTGTCGACCAGGGAACGCAACCGGCGGCGTGGGCAGCATGTCGTCGTTCATGCCTGCTCAACATCCCTTCAGGGCACGGGATTCCCGGGCGGGTCGTCGTGCAGGATGCGCTGGAAGAGCACGTGATCGCGCCACTCGCCACGGAGGAAGAGGAAGCGCTCGGCGACGCCGTACTGCTGGAATCCGCTGGCCCGCAGCACGGCCTGGGAGGCGTCGTTGTGCAGCATCGTCCCGGCCTCCAACCGGTGCAGCCCGAACTTCGTGGCCTGTACGACGACGTGCCCGACGCCGGCCTTCGCCAGTCCCCTGCCGAGGTGCTCGTGGTCGATCCAGTAGCCGACCGTCCCCGACTGCAGCACGCCGTGGACGACGTTGGTGAGCATCACCCGGCCGACCACCGTGTCGTCGTGCCAGACCAGGTACATGTACGACCGGCCGTCCGTGGTTGCCAGCAGGTTGCGCGCGACCTCGGCCTCCTGGCCCTCGTCGGTGTAGAAGCTCTCCGGCCGGTCGGGGTCCCACGGCGCCAGGTGCTCCCGGTTGCGCCGGAACGCTGCCGCCAGCGCCGGCCCGTCCCCGCTCCGCAGGTCCTGGATCGTGTATCCGTCGGCCACCACGGCGCCAGTCTCCCCTATCCTGGTCCCGCGGACGGGCTGGCTGGGCGACCGCGTCGGTGTGCAACCGAAAGGGAGCACGCTGCCGAGGAAGGTCCGGGCTCCACAGGGCACGGTGGTGGGTAACACCCACCCGGGGCAACCTGCGGGACAGTGCCACAGAAAACAGACCGCCTCCCGCCGTCTCGACGGTGGGCGGTAAGGATGAAACGGCGGTGTAAGAGACCACCAGCGGCTGGGGCGACTCAGCCGGCTAGGCAAACCCCACCTGGAGCAAGATCAAGAAGTTCGGCGCCCTCGGGCACCGGATGCGCGCACGTTCGAGGGCTGCCCGCCCGAGTGCGCGGGTAGATCGCTGGAGGCGGCCGGCAACGGTCGTCGTAGATGGATGGTCGCCACGCTTCGGCGTACAGAACCCGGCCTACAGGTCAGCCCGTCCGCAACACCTGGGGGTGACCGGGAAGCGGGGCAGCCGTCACCGTCGCCGCGACGGCGATCCACCCTGGTGGCGAAGAACCGGGGCCGAGATGCCGAGAAAGGTGCGGCGAGTTCGGGGAAACGACCGACGCGGAGGCACGACCTCTCCTAGCCTGCGAGGCAGTTCGTGGCGTGAGGCGCTGTACTCGGCCGCGCCAGGCACGCATACTTCCGGGTGGTAGCGATGGGCACTGAGAGAACCGCGCACGAGTCTGCTACGCCGACCGCCGACGTTGAGCCCGCGTCCGACTCCAGACTGCGCAGCCCGTTTCCCCTCCCGGCGCGGGCCGTCGGCCTCACCGTCGGGCACGCCGAGGACCCCCTTGAGCGTGAGGCCGACAGGCGGGCGGACGACGCGCTGGCGCGTTTGGCCGCCACGGGTGACGACCTCCACGCGCACGGTCCAGGCTGCGAGCACCTTCGTCGCTCGATCGCTACGGCGGACCAACCCGCTGTGGGGTACGACGGTGGCCCTCTTCCCAGCGGCGTCATCCGCCGGATCGACCGCCTCCGAGGCTCCGGCGACTCCCTACCTGGCGCCGTCCGCGCGCGGATGGAGCAGGGCTTCGGTGCCTCGTTCTCGGACGTGAGAGTGCACGTTGGCGACGAGCCCAATCGGCTCAACCGTTTGGTTTCCGCAGAGGCGTTCACCGTCGGGCGCGACATCTTCTTCGGTGCGGGGCGGTTCGCCCCGGACTCACCTACGGGCGAGCGGGTGCTCGCCCACGAGCTCGCTCACACCCTGCAGCCCGACTCGAGAGGTGCTCGTCGGAGCGTCATCCGCCGACAGCTCGGCTCCGGGCAGTCCGGCAAGCAGGTGAAGGATCGGGAGGACCGCCGATACCTGGCGCACGAGACCGAGCCGAAGAAGTACTCGTTGCAGCCGCTGGACGGCGGGCCCGCGTTGGTGGTCGACGTCGACAGCCCCGACTCCGAGCAGTACGACCCGGTCGGCGAAGACGTGGCCAGCGGCGACGAGGTCGCGACCGCCGTCAGTCCGAAAGAGCGCAAGACGGTCGCCTACGACGTACTCGAGTGGTCGGGGAGGATGCGGGGCCTGATCGACATCGGCGACCTCGGCGCTGCGAAGCTGCATCTCCAACGGATGAAGGCGATTGCCGGAGGCCTGCCGGACCTCGGACATCCAGTGCTGTCCGACAAGGACCTGGCCGCGAAGATGGCGGACTGGCCGAGCGTCCGTGCGCTGGCGGCAAAATATCGGCAGGGCCTGGTACGCGGAACCGACTGGTTCGAGGCTCAGGTGCTGGCGATGTCGCTCCTGGCGTTCGGGAAAGCCGCCACGAATGACGACAGGGCACAGATCGCTCAGCAAGGGGCGCAGAAGATCAGGGACCTCCGGCGCACGGACGCGATCCTTCCGACGATCATCAGGCTGATCGACGAGGACGCGGCCGCGCTCGAGCAGAAGATCGCCGACGAAGAGCAGCGGCTCCCCCCGACGATCCTCGAGCAGCCGGACCTGAAGTCCGCCTACCTCGCGATGACGAGGGAGAAGTTCTCGAAGGACAAGTTCGGCACGAAGTACGACGCGGCGATCAGCGACAGCGGCCTGGACCCGGTCGACGGCCAGGCACGAGCGATCCTCCTGGACCACCTCGAGGGCTCCTTGGTGCAGACCGCCCCGCAGGACGACGACCTGGACAAGCAGAAGCAGGAGCGGCTGAAGCTCGCGGAACGGCTGAAGAGCGAGACCGTCGACCAGATCCTCTCGCGCCACGTCCACAAGAAGGCGACCCGGCTGGCCGCACTGTTCGATGCCCACGAGGGCCTGGCCAACCAGGTCACCGGGCTCGTCAAGGACGAGACGATCCACGCCGCGCTGACCGCGATAGCGACGGGCAATGCGACGCACTCGATCAAGGACATCAACGACTACGTCGGCGACAAGCTGAACGACCCGTTGATGGACTGGGTGATCAGAAAAGGCATCGACGTCGAGGTCCACGCCACCAGCGCGCTGGCGTCCTTCGGAAAGTTGCGCACGCAGGGATTCACCGAGGTGTTAGAGGTGCCGAGCTCGCACGCCGGCACGAAGAAGTACATCGCCGGCAACCCGGAGACCGGCACGGCCAAGGTGGTGTTCCAGACGCTTCCGGGTGCCAGTTACGCCATCCAGACGACGGGTGCGTTCCTGTTCTACGAGCTCTACCGCGACGGCGTCATCAAGGATGAGCTGGACGTCGACCCCGGGCCGTGGCAGTACGACGACTACACGGCACGCAACGTCATCTCCGCCAAGAACAAGATCGCCCGCTACCTGCTCGTCAGCGATGGAAAGCCGACGATGTGTGCCGACGTGCCGTACGGCGACCGGCCACCGCCGATCGACGACGACGGCAAGATCGTGCTCACGGGCGTCGCCAAGTCGGCGATCAAGGTGAGCACCATCACGGTGGATCGGATGGATCCCGAGAAGGTGACGGTGCACAGGGAAGACGTCGACTACAAGAAAATGTACCTCGACATCATGCGCACGAACGGGGTCAACGACGTCGAGATCGCGTCGATCGGTCAGAAGAGGGAGCTCAAGGCCGTGCTCAAGTCGGCGGGTCTCGACAAGCCGACCCTCAACCTCGAGCTGCCGAACTTCAACGTGGCGGTGTACCGCCTGAAGAAGAGCGACGGCCAGGTCGTCAACCTCGCGCTGTTCCAGATCTCGCCCGACTTCTTCGGCGACCGGGCAGGCTTCCTCACCCAGGCGCTGGAGGATCTGGGCGTCAAGCACATCACGTTCGTCGGCACGGCGGGTGGACTGGCTGCTCGCATCAAGAAGGGGGAGACGGTGGTCCCGGAGAAGGTCGCCCAGGTCGCCGACGTCACGACCTTCGAGGACGAGATCGCGGAGGAGAAGCGCCTCCCCAACGCCGCGTTCACCGACCTGGAGGAACTCCGGACCAAGGCCGGCCTGGGCGACGAGCAGGTGAACCCAGGAGGGCTGCACGTGGGCGTGCACTCGCCCATCACCGAGAGCGAGTCGATGATCGCGTGGATGAAGGCACAGAGTGTCCGCAGCGTCGACTGCGAGGCGGGCTTCATCGCCGACGTCCTCAAGAACTCGGAGATCAAGCTCTACGCGATCTACTACATCTCCGACGTTCCCGGCACCCATGAGTCGATCGGCCAGGGCGGCGTGTCCAGCGGCGGGCACGACGGGCCCGAGTCATCGGGACCGAACCCCAGCGAACTCCTCGTCCAGGAGATCATCAAGAAGGCCGTCGGAGGCACGATCGAGGCAGCCGAGAAGACGGTCAGCGGCATCGAGCCGATCACCAGCAAGGGCCGCATCCAGGTCGCCATGCAGGACAAGGACGCGTTCGTCCCCCGGGAGATCGAGGTCACCGTGGTCCAGCCGAGTCTCGTCGGCGGCGCGGATACAGTGGGGCTCGTCCGCACCTTCGCCCGAGCCGTGATCGCCAAGACGAAAGACCTGGACAAGATCAAGAACCGACCGCAGGTCACGCCCGACGTGATGATGGAACTCAACAAGTTGGCACGGGAGTTCTCCGAGCTGCACCGGGTCAAGCTGGTGCTGAAGCTGGTGGCCCCGTGAGCAGCCGCGCCGAGTTCGTCGAACTGGCCGAGACCCTCGAGATCCTGGCCCCGCCGAACATCACCGTCACGGCGACCGCGGACGGTCTACGCATCGGCCTGCTCGAGCCGAGGCGGATGGCGGCCGAGGTCGTCGTCTTCAAGGTCACCCCGAGGTCGGCCGACTGGACGGAGCGGGTCGGCGACATCGTCGCGTCCTTCGACCGCTTCACCGTTACGGCGACGGAGATCAGCCAGCACGCGACCGGCAGCGACGACGGCCTGGCCCTGGCTCAGGACATCTACAACGCCGGCGTCGTGCTGAACCCGCACAACTGGTCGGACCTGCTCGACTTCGACTATGAGCACGTGGCGATGGACATCAGCGTGTGGCTGGGGCGTTGATCGCCAGAACGACTGAGCAGCAGAACCGGCCACCCCACAGGAGCCACTCGGCCAGCAACACCCCGGCGATTCGTCGGGGGCTGCAGGTCAGCCCCGTCCGCGCGCGCTACTTCAGGCAGGCTCGCGCGACGATCGCCAACGCGGTGTTGACCGCCGAGATCGCCACGGTGGTGCGCGCCGCCCTGGGCGGCAGGTCGCCGCGCAGGCCGCCGAGCGCGGCGCAGGCGGTGTCCGTCGCATGGATGAGCACGGCCTGGTTACGCGCCCGGCGCTGGTCGGCACCCGTCAGGGTGAGCAGGTCGACACCCATGACCACCGTGCGGATGCCGAACATCCGGAACGCGTAGTAAGGGTCAGTGCCCTCGGCGTCCGAGGCCGTACGCCGGACCAGCACTCCGGGGGCGATCAGCCCCAGCCCACCGTTGACCAGCCGCACCGCGGCAAGAGTCCGAACGGCGGCGGTTCCCCAGGCTGCTCTGTCGGTCATCGCGTTTCCCCTCCGAGTACGTCGATGCTAGAGCCAGGGACCCTGGGGCTCCGCAGCCCTTCCGAGTGGTCTGGACCAGTTGACTCCAGCCTGGGGTCGGTATTCGCTGAGTATCTGCCGTCACGGACGGCTCTCCTGAGCAGTGAGCGGTCCCACCCTCGCGGAGGAGTTCCCATGACTATCACGGCACCCGATCTGCTCGACCTCTCCCAGGCCGAGATCGACGACCTGTTCCGCACGGCCTCTCCAGGTCCGATCCCTTCCGGCGAAGGTGAAGGCACGGTGATCTTCGAGCCCGACACCGCTGTCGCAGAGACAGCGGCGCGACTGGCTCACCTGATCGCGTGGAAGGGCAAGGTCTTCGACCCCGAGAAGGGCGAGCTGCGCAACGAGGTCGGCCCCTTCGGGTCCCTCGCCATCCGGGCGAAGGTCTACCTGGAGGACAGCTGGTTCGACGGCCGGCCGGCGATCATCCTGGACTACTCCGAGACCTCCTTGGTCGCGCAGTGGATCCGTGACGAGATCCGTCTGGTCGCCCCTGGCCTGTACCTGGGCATCGTCTACTGGGACGACCACAAGATCCTGAACTTCTCGCTCCAGTTCCCCGTGCCGGACGCATGACCCCCCGGCAGAGCGCCGTTGCCGTCCGGGCGTTCGTCCCGGGCGACCGGCGCGCTGCTCTCGACGACGCTCTCGAGCGCGCCCGAGGCGCGGTCGCTGCCGGGACCTCTCCCCTCGCCGGACTCGCAGAGGTCCACTTCGCACGCTTCATGCTGGTGCCGGGCGCCCGGCTCGACACCGGAGATGTCGGCGACTCCCTGCTGTACTTCGCCGACGTGGACGGGACTCGGAAGGACCACCTGGCCGCCCTCGCCAACGCCGCCGCGCCGCTGCTCGACGACCTGTTCGGTTGCTGCGACGGCTACCCGGACCCCTCGGCCCCCGAGAGCCGCCTGCGGTGGCTGTCGAGCCGAGCAATCCCGGTCAGCGCCCAGTACGTGAACACCTCGGGCCTGGGGGTCGCGCAGGTCGTCGAGGAGGCCCGGCTCCACGACTGGCTCCAGGACCACGTCGACCGGCACCGCCCGGAGCTGGTGGCGCTCGCCCCCGACGAGCTGCACCGGTCGCTGCGTACGGCGGCCCGCGCCGCGCCCGAGGTCGCAGCCACCGTCAGCCCGCCTCCCCGCCCCAGCCTGGGCCAGCGGGTCACCGAGGCCGCTCACGCCGCCGGCACGGTCGTGCTGGTGGTCATCGCCTCACCGGTGCTGCTCATCGTCGGGATCCCGTGGCTGCTGGCCCTGCGTCTGCGCGAGCGCTCCGACGTACCCGACACCGCACGCCCGGACGGCGCGACAGTCGAACGGCTCCGTCTCGAGGAGGACCAGTTCGCGTTCAACCCGTTCGCCGCCATGGGCCACGTCAAGGCCGGCCGGCTCCGCAGGGCGACCGTGCGGGTCGTGCTCGCCGCGATCGCGTTCACCACCCGACACGTCTTCGCGCGCGGCAACCTCGCCGGCGTCACCAGCATCCACTTCGCGCGGTGGGTCGTCCTCGACGGCGGGCGTCGCGTCGTCTTCACCAGCTGCTACGACGGCAGCCTGGAGAGCTACATGGACGACTTCATCGACAAGCTCGCCTGGGGCCTCAACATCGTCTTCAGCAACGGGTCGGGCTACCCGCGCACCCGGTGGCTCGTGCTCGGTGGTGCCCGCGACGAGCAGGCGTTCAAGGACTACCTGCGGTGCCACCAGCTCGGCAATCCGGTCTCGTACGCCGCGTACCCCACCCTGACCACCTCGAACATCCTCGGCAACGCCCGGGTCCGCGACGGCCTGCAGCGCGACCTCGGCCCGGCGCAGGCCCGCACCTGGTTGGCGGGCCTGTGACCGCGGCCGAGCTCGACGACCTGCAGGGCCTGCTTCGCTCGGGGTTCCGCTCCCTGCCGCACGCGTCGTTCGGGCTCTACCACCTCGGTGACATCCCGAGCGCCCGACGACTGCTCGGGCTCCTGCTGCCGCTGGTCACCCCGGCGGCGGAGCGTGAGGTGCCGGTCGCCACGCAGGTGGCACTCAGCGCGTCCGGTCTGCGCAGCGTGGGCCTGGCGGAGACGGTCGTCGCCCAGTTCTCCCTGGAGTTCCAGGAGGGCATGTCCGCCCCGGCCCGGAGCCGGTTCCTGGGCGACGACCCGTCGGCCTGGACCTGGGGCGCCCCGTCGATGCCGTCCGTCGACCTGTTCGTGGCGACGTACGCCGTGACCGCAGCCGAGCTGAGTGCCGCTGTCCAGGTCGTCGACGATGCCGCCGAGCGCTGCGCCGCGGAGCCCGTACGCCGGCTCGCCACCGTGCTCACCGACACCGAGCCGTTCGGCTTCCGCGACGGCATCTCGGACCCCTACGTGCCCGAGCTCGCCTCCCGAGCGGTGCAGGCCCGGCCGCCCGAGGCAGCACCGGTCCCGATGGGCGAGTTCGTGCTCGGTCATCCCAACGCCTATGGCCAGCTCGCCCAGCGACCCGTGCTGCCGGTGGAAGCGGATCCCGCCGCCACGTTGCCGCGGCTGTCACCTGGCAGCGATCCCGGCAACCCCGATGGCGGCGCAGATCTCGGCCGCAACGGCAGCTACCTGGTCCTGCGGTCGCTGCGCCAGGACGTCGACGGATTCGCGGCGTACGTCGCAACCGAGGCAGCGAGATCCGGGATCGACCCGACCCTGCTGGCGGCCAAGATGGTCGGCCGGTGGCCGAGCGGTGCGCCGCTGACCCTGGCCCCGGAGGGCGACGACGCGACGCTGGCCCTGGCGAACGACTTCGGCTACCACCGCGACGACGCCCGGGGCTTGCACTGCCCGGTGGGCGCGCACATCCGCCGCGCCAACCCCCGCGACTCCCTGGACCCCGACCCGGGCTCCGCGGCTTCGCTTGAGATCACCGACCGACACCGCATCCTGCGCCGCGGCCGGGCGTTCGGGCCGGGCTCCGGCGGGGACGACGTCGGCCTACACTTCGTCGCGCTCAACGCCAACCTCGGCCGGCAGTTCGAGTTCGTCCAGCACACCTGGCTGAACAACCCCAAGTTCGCCGGCCTCCGAGACGACGTCGATCCGCTGGTCTCACCTCGCGACCCGCGATCAGTCTTCACCGTGCCCGAGGAGCCGCTGCGCCGGAGGTACGCAGCGCTCCCCGACTTCGTGACGACCCTGGGCGGCGCCTACTTCTTCCTGCCCGGCCTCCGCGCGCTCCGCTACCTGGCCGCACCAGCGGCAGCGGGGGCAGGGACCGGATGAGCATCGACCGTACACTCAACGACCTGATCGTCCGCGTCTCGTACGTAGGTCGGCGCATCGATCCGTTGCTGCGCCCACTGGTCAACCGCTGCGTACGCCCTCCCGTGCAGGCCTTCGTCCAGTGGCTGGTCCGGCGCCGGCTCCCGGACCGAGGTCTCGGGATCGCCGAGGAGTGTGCGCTGCCCGGTGAGGAGGAGTGCACCGCCGACATCGTCCGCTCGATGACCCGCTTCCTCGATGTCAGCTACCCGCCCCCGGCCCACGCCGAACGCGCCGGCAACACCAAGACGTACGGCGTCGTGCGCGCCGAGCTGACCGTGCTCGACGACCTGCCCGACGACCTGCGCCACGGCCTGTTCGCGCGGCCGGCCGGCTACGCCGCCTGGGTGCGCTTCGCGGGTCCGGGGCCGCTCGCACCTCCCGACCTGCACGACAACGCGATCATGAGCCTGGGCGTGAAGGTGATGGGCGTGCCGGGGCCCAAGCTGCTCGACGACGAGCATGGGACCCAGGACCTGACCGGGATCAGCGCACCGACCTTCACCACTCCGGACGTGGTGGAGAACGCCGTGCTGCAGCGCGAGCTGGGCAACGGGACGCCGGTCTTCTACTTCATCCGCCCGGGCCGGACCCATCTCGCGGACCTGGTGATGCAGGGGCTCTATGCCTCGACGTCGGCGAGCCCGCTGCAGGAGACCTACTGGAGCTGCGTCCCGTACCTGCTCGGCGCCGGGCGGGCCATGCAGTACCGCTTCGTGCCACGGCCCGTCGTACCCCCGGCGCGACGGCGCAAGGTGCCTCGTCGACCGGGGCCGGACTACCTGCGCGAGGCCATGGTCGACACCCTGGGTGAGCACGACGTCGAGTTCGACCTGCTCGTGCAGCTGCAGACCGACCCTCGCACGATGCCGTTGGAGCACGCCGGCGTCGTGTGGTCGACCCGCAAGTCGCCGCCTCGGCCGGTCGCCCGGCTGCGGATCCCGGCACAGACGTTCGACAGCCGTGCTCAGCTCGCGTTCGCCGACCGGCTGTCCTTCAACCCGTGGCACGCGATGCCGGAGCACCGTCCACTGGGCAACCAGAACCGGGCCCGTCGCCTGATCTACACCGAGCTCGCTGCCGCGCGGCAGCGGATGAACCGCGTCACCCATCTCGAACCGACCGGCAAGGAGGAGTTCGGCGATGACCGACTCGACCAGCAAGCATGAGAGCACCGCAGACCGGCCGTTCCACCTCAACCCGCTCTGGCGGGCGTACGACGCGCTCGCGGCGAAGGTCGACCACCGGATCGGGTGGCCGAAGCTACCGCTGCCCCTGGGTCTCCTCGACCTCGTCGGGATCCGCAACAGCCTGCGCGAGGCGAACCTGCACGACACCTCACGACTGCCGTCGTCGGACGGGGTTGCCGCCCCCGGCTGGGAGGAGCGCTTCGCGACCGAACGCACCGTCGACGGCAGCTGGAACGATCTCGCCAACCCGACGATGGGGATGGCCGGCACCCGGTTCGGCCGCAACGTCCCGATCGAGAAGACCTGGCCCGACGAGGCGACGCTCCTCGAGCCCAACCCGCGCACCGTGAGCCGCCGGCTGATGACGCGCGAGGAGCTGATCCCGGCCAGCGCCGGCAACGCCCTGATCGCGTCCTGGCTGCAGTTCATGATCCGGGACTGGTTCAAGCACGGCCCCAGTCCGACCGAGGACCCCTGGGTCCTGCCGCTCGACGCCGACGACGACTGGCCGGCACCGCCGCTCCTGGTGCATCGGACACCCCAGGACCCGACCACCCCCGCCGACAGCCCGCATCCTCCGACGTACCTGAACGTGATGACCCACTGGTGGGACGGCTCCCAGATCTACGGCAACAACGCAGCGGAGCAGGCCTTCCTGCGCGCCCACGAGGGCGGGCGGCTGCGCCTGGTCGACGGCCACCCGCCGGTGCCCGACGACCCGGCCCTCGATCCGAGCCGGGTGCCGGGCTTCTGGGTCGGCGTCGCGATGATGCAGACGCTCTTCGCCCACGAGCACAACAGCGTCTGCGAGATGCTGCAGGAGAGCCACCCGGGCTGGGACGACGAACGGCTCTTCCAGACTGCCCGGATCATCGTCGCGGCGCTGCTCGCCAAGATCCACACCATCGAGTGGACGCCGGCCGTGACCGCCCACCCCACCGCACAGGCTGCCCTGCACGCCAACTGGTACGGCCTGGCCGGCCGCCGGCTCGGCGACCTGATCGAGAAGGTCGTCGAGAACGAGGTCCTCACCGGCATCCCGGGCACCGAGACCGAGCACTACGGCGTGCCGTTCGCGCTCACCGAGGAGTTCGTGGCGGTCTACCGGATGCACCCGCTCATCCCGGACACCTTCGACTTCCGCTCTGCGGCCGACGACAGCGCGACGGCCGGTCCGCGTGAGTTCGACCAGATCACCGGTCCCGCCGGGATGGACCTGTTGCGCACCGAGGAGCTGAGCGACCTTCTCTACACCTTCGGGACCATGAATCCCGGAGTCGTGTGCCTGCACAACTTCCCGCGCCACCTGCAGACCTTCACCCGGCCCGACGGCCAGCTGATGGACCTCGCCGCGACCGACATCATCCGCAGCCGCGAGCTCGGCGTACCTCGCTACTGCGAGTTCCGACGGCTCATGCATCTGCCGGTCCCGACGTCGTTCGAGGACATCACCTCGAACCCCGACTGGGCACGCGAGCTGCGCGAGGTCTACCGGGACGACCTCGAACGGGTCGACCTGACATCGGGGATGTACGCCGAGGACCGGCCGGAAGGCTTCGCCTTCAGCGACACCGCCTTCCGCATCTTCGTCCTGATGGCCTCGCGCCGCCTCAACAGCGACCGGTTCTTCACCGACAGCTTCACCGAGGAGGTGTACACGGCCGAGGGCATGGCCTGGATCGACGACACCACCATGGCCACCGTCCTGCAGCGCCACTGTCCCGCGCTGGCGCCGCATCTGTCGGGGAGCTCCAACGCCTTCGCGCTCTGGAAGCGATCTGAGTGACGGACAAATGACCCCGATACGCCATTGCCCGGCGGCACCAGACGGCACGACAGTGAAGATCTGAAGCCCACACCATCGATTCTCGGAGGTTGCCATGCGCCCGTACGCGAAAGCGATCGTGTCCGCTGTCGTGAGTGGAATCATCGCCTTCCTGTCGTCCCTGCTGACTGCGCTGCAGGGAGAGAACACCGGTTTCGACACGATCACCGACGGACAGTGGGTGACCGCGGTGCTCGCGTTCTTCGTCGGACTCGGGGTCGCGGGAGGCGCGGCCTACCAGACCACGAACGCGCCGTCTCCGAAGATTCAGCCTCCGACCTAGGTCGAGCGCCGACCGCCCATCCGCCACTCGCACAACTTCTGTCACGAGTTCGGCGTTTCCCGCGCGACGCCAGATCCGGTCGCGCTACATTCCAGCCGTTCTTCCTGAGGCAGCCAGCCCCCTTCCGTGCCGCCAATGGGTCCGACCCCCGACCCTCGGAGCAGATGCATGGAAGCCGCGCGCCACATCTTCACGCTCAGCCCCAACCTCCCGTTCGCCCTCGTCGACCGGCTCCTCACAGCAGCCGAGACCGCGCTGACCGACAGCGGCGCCGCACGTGTGTGGGTCGATCCCCACACGCGCGACATCGCGGTGATGGCCGAGCTGCCGGGGCCACGACAGGGCGACTAGCCCGCCGGCAGCTCGAACTCGACCTTCCGCGCCTCGACGTCGGCCACCGTCAGACGCACGCGTACGTCGGTCCCGAGCGGCAGCGGGGCGGACGAGACGACCCGGGCCTCGACGTCGGGGTCGTGTACGACGACGACCCCGCGCTTCGGGTCCTTGTCGTCGACGTCGACCACCACGCCGGCGTACGTCTCACCGACCCGGTCGGCGAGCACGCCGGCCTCGACCAGGTCGAGGATCGCGCGCTCGTAGGCGCGGGCCTTGCTGGCCGAGGCCCGCAGCGTCGCCGGGAGCTCGGGCAGCGCGGCGTGCACCCAGGCAGGAATGTCGGTGTCGGCACAGATGGCGACGCAGACCTCTCCGGCGTACCGGTCCCCCAGCCGCCGCAGCGGCGCGGTGACGTGGGCGTACTCGGACGCGAGCGCGGAGTGCTGCGGGTTACCGGGCGTCTCGCCGTCGAAGGCGAGGTAGCCGCTCCCACGCAGCAGCCGGGCCGAGGCGTTGACCATCGCGGCGTGCGCGGCGATCGACGGGTCGAGGGACCGGATGAAGTCCGGGTAGAGCTGCTCGGCCGGCCACTCGATCCCGAGCGCCCGCGCCGTACGGTGCAGGCGCTGGACGTCGCGCGGGTCCGGGAGCGGGAGGGTGCGCAGCAGGCCGATCCGCGCGTAGATCATCAGGTCGGCGGCGGCGAAGCCGGTGAGCAGCGAGATCTGGGCGTTCCACCGCTCGACCGGCAGCTGCTCGCGGAACTCCAGGTGCCACCGGTCGCCCTCGACGTCGACGTCCTGCTCGGGCAGCGGCAGCGATACCCCGCCGCGGACGGCCTCCCGCTTGATCCGGAGCTCACCGATCTCGCGCAGCAGCGTCAGCGACTCGCCGGCGGTGCCGTCGTCCAGCGAGCGCTGCACCTCCTCGTAGTTGAGCTGGGCCGTGGAGCGCACCAGCGCCCGCTCCACGTGTACGTCGGCGCGCGCACCGTCCGCGCGCAGCTTGATCGTCCACAGCAGGGCCGGGCGCACCTGGCCGGGCAACAAGGAGGCGGCGTCCTCGCTGAGCGCCGGCGGGTGCAGCGGCACCTTGGTGTCGGCGCCGTACAACGTCTCGCCGCGGCGGTGCGCCTCGAGGTCGACCGGGTCGCCGGGGGTGACGAAGGCCGCGACGTCGGCGATCGCGTACTGGACCACGAAGCCGTCGCCCGAGCGGGACAGGTGCATCGCCTGGTCGAGGTCCCGCGCACCGGGCGGGTCGATCGTCACGAACGCGATGTCGGTGCGGTCGAGCTCGGGCAGCCGCGGCGCTGCGGCCGCGGCGACGGCCGCGGCCTCGACGTCGGGCGGGAACGCGGCGGTGACGCCGAGCTCGCCCTGGACCTGCTCGATGCCCGCGCGCAGCGACGCCGCAGCGACCCCGTCATCGACGGACCGGACCCGGACGACGCGACTGCTCGGCATACCGGCACCATAACTGCGTGCTGATCCTGTTGCCGCCCAGTGAGGGCAAGTCCGCGCCGCGTCGCGGCAAGCCGCTAGACCTCGCCACCCTCGACTTCCCCGGCCTGATCGGTGCCCGGGAGCAGATCCTGGCCGCGCTGATCGAGCTCTGCGAGGGCGACCCGGACGTCGCGGCCAAGACCCTCGGCATCGGCAGCACCCAGCTCGACCTGGTCGAGCTCAACCGCTCGCTGCGCACCAGCCCCACGGCGCGAGCCGACCAGGTCTACTCCGGCGTCCTGTACGACGCGCTGGACGTCGCCACGCTGTCCACCGCCGCCCGGCGCCGGGCGACCGCGCGGCTGGCGGTCACCTCCAGCCTCTTCGGGCTGGTCCGGCCGAGCGACCGGATCCCGGCCTACCGCCTCTCCGGCGACGCCACCCTCCCCGGTCTCGGCCCCGTGGCCGGCGTCTGGCGCGAGCACCTCGGCGCCGAGGCCACCGCCGCACTCGGTCGCGGGCTGCTCGTGGACCTCCGCAGCGGGATGTACGGCGCGTTCTGGCGGCCCGCCCCCGACGTGAAGGTCGCGACGGTGCGCGTCCTCCACGAGCACCAAGGGCAGCGCAAGGTGGTCAGCCACTTCAACAAGGCCACCAAGGGCCGCATCGTCCGGGCGCTGCTCGAGAGCGGCGCAGACCCGCGCACCCCGGCGAAGCTCGCCGAGGCACTGCGTGACCTCGGCTGGACCGTCGAGGAGGGCGCGCCCGGCAAGGCCGGCGTCCAGCTCGACGTGGTGGTCAGCGACGTCTAGAACGGAGTGCTGCCAGGAGGCAGCGCGTTGTACATCCGCATCGAGGCGCGGCCGTCGTCGTAGTAGCTGAGTACCGTGACCGACGCCGGGGTGAGCTCCATCCGGAAGACCGCCTCGAGCGGCGCATCGACGGCGTTCGCCACCAGGGTCTTGATCGGCGTCACGTGGCTGACGACGACCACGGTCTTGCCAGCGTGGGTCTCCAGCAGCCGACCGAGACCGGCCAGCACCCGCTCCTGCACGGTCGCGAACGACTCCCCGCCCTCCGGGGCGATGTCGACCGATCCCAGCCAGGACTTCAGCTCGGCGGGGTACTTCTCCCCCACCTCGCCGAAGGTCATCCCGTCCCAGACCCCGAACTCCATCTCGGCGAAGCCCGCCTCGATCTCGACGGGACGACCCAGCGCCTCGGCGAGGATCTCGGCCGACTCCAGCGTCCGGCGTACGGGCGAGGCGACCACGGCGTCGACCCGGTCCGCCAGCGGCCCCAGCCAGTCGGCGACGGCGCGGATCTGGTCGCGGCCCTCGTCGCTCAGGCCGGGGTTGGCGCTGGCGAGGCCGCCGGAGAAGCGCTTCTCGAGCGTGTGCGGGGTGACGCCGTGGCGCACCAGGACCACCGTCGTCGGCGGGCCGCCAGGCCCGGACCAGCCGCGCATCTGGCTCTGCATCGAGGGTGGGCGTTCCTCTTCGATCTCCTCGATCAGCGACTCCCCCGCGACGGTGACGCCGTCGCGGGTGCCGTCGAGCGCCTCGTTGGCGAGCCGGTCGGCGTGCTTGTTCTGCTCGCGCGGGACCCAGGTGTACGTCGTGCCCGCCGGGGCCAGGCTGGCGGCCTCGGCCGCCAGCGGCTTCATCGACGGGTGCTTGATCTTCCAGTTGCCCGACATCTGCTCGACCACGAGCTTGGAGTCCATCCGCACCTCGACCTCGGCCTCGGGCGCGAACTCCGCGGCGAGCCGCAGGCCGGCGATCAGACCGGAGTACTCCGCGACGTTGTTGCTCGCGACCCCGATCGTGCTGCCGTCCTCGGCGATGACCTCGCCCGTCTCGGCATCGGTGAGCACCGCGCCGTACGCCGCCGGGCCGGGGTTGCCGCGCGAGCCCCCGTCGGCCTGGATGAGGACCTTCGTGGGACGGGCCAGCGTCACAGGCCTGACTCGGGGGTGCGCACCAGGATCCGGTCGCACTCCTCGCAGCGGACGACCTCGTCCTCCGGGAGGCCCTTGATCCGGCTCAGCTCGACGGAGTCGAGGCTCAGCTGACAGCCGCTGCAGGTGCGGGCGCGCAGCAGGGCGGCACCGACACCGCCCTTCGACTCACGCAGCCGGAGGTAGAGCTTGACCAGATCCTCGGGCAGGCCCTCCGCGGCAGGACCGCGGTCGGCCTGGACCGTTGAGAGCTGCTCGTCGATCGCGGCGAGCTTCTCGTCGCGCGCCGTGGCGAGGGTGCCGAGTCGTTCGTCGGCCTCGCCGACCATCGTCTCGTACTGGGAGAGTTCCTTCTGCGCCTCTTCGATCTTCTCCATCACCTCGAGCTCGTCGTCCTCGAGACTGGTGATGCGGCGCTCCAGCGACTCGAGCTCGTGCTGCATCCGCTCGAGGTCCTTGGGGTTGGTGATCAGCCCCTGGTCCATCCGGTCGCGGTCGCGCTTGCGTCGCGTCTTGACCGCCTCGACGTCGAGGTCGACCTTGCGCTGCTCGATGGTCAGGTCGTCGACCGTGATCCGGGCGTCGCGCGCGAGGTTGTCGACGTCCGTGCGCTTCACGGTGAGCTCCGCGATCTCCGCGATCTCGGGCAGCTTGGCCCGCTGGTGGCGCAGCTGGTCGGCGCGCGCGTCGAGCTCCTGCACGTCGAGAAGCTTGAGTTGGGCGGCGGGATCGGCTTTCAGCGGGGTCTCCTCAGATGCGGTGCTGCCAGGGGTCCGTGCAGATCGTGCTCACGCGGGTGTCCACCGTATCGCCCAGTGCCGCACGGAGCCGCCTCTCCACCACCGGCAGCCAGGTCCACTCGGCAGCCCAGTGCGCCACGTCCAGCAGCGCCGGGCCGCCACGCTCGAGGAACTCCCCCGCCGGGTGGTGCCGCAGGTCGCTCGTCACATAGACGTCGGCGTCGGTCCGGGCGACCGCGTCGAGCAGGAAGTCGCCCGCTCCGCCGCACAGCGCGACCCGCCGTACGGCGCGGCCCGGATCGCCCCCGACGCGTACGCCGTGCGCGGTCGGCGGCAGCGCGGCCGCGACCGTCGCCGCGAACTCCCCCAGCGTCGTGGGCGCGACGGTGCCGATCCGCCCGGTCCCGGTCTCAGCGGTCCCGGGGTCGGCCAGCTCCACGACGTCGTACGCCGGGGTCTCGTAGGGGTGCGCGGCCAGCATCGCCGCGACGACCGTCGCCCGCAGCCGCCGGGGCAGCACGGCCTCGATCCGCTCCTCGGCGACGGCCTCGGTGCGCCCGACCTCGCCGATCGTGGGGTTCGCGCCTGCCAGGGGCCGGAACCGACCGGTGCCGGGCGTCGAGAAGGACGCGTTGTCGTAGTCGCCGAGCCGGCCCGCGCCCGCATCGGCCAGGACGGTGCGCAGCTGCTCGGCCTGCTCGGCGGGGACGTAGACGACGAGCTTGTCCATCGCCAGGCCGGGCGCCGGCAGCAGCGGCGCGACGTCGGTCAGCCCGAGCGCGGTCGCCATCGCCTCGGACACCCCGCCGAGCGCCTGGTCGGCGTTGGTGTGCGCAGTGAGCAGGGCGCACCCGGCGCCGGCGAGAGTTGCCAGCGTGCGGCCCTTCGGTGTCGTGGCAGCGAAGCCGTGCACCGGCTTGAGGAAGAGCGGGTGGTGCACCACCAGCAGGTCGGCGCCCCACGCGGCGGCTTCCCGGGCGACCTCGAGCGTCGGGTCGACCGCGAAGAGCACCTTCGCCACCTGCTGGTCCGGGTCCCCGTGCACGAGACCCACGGCGTCCCACGAGTCCGCGGTCTCGGGCGGGTACCAGCCATGCAGGAGGGACACGACGTCGGAGAGCGCGGGCATGGTCGTCAGGCTACTGTCGGCGCCATGTCCGTCGTGAAGATCAATGCGATCTCGGTCCCTGCCGACAGCCACGAAGAGCTCGAGAAGCGCTTCGCCCACCGCGCCCACACGGTCGACGGCTCGCCCGGGTTCCTCGGGTTCCAGCTGCTCCGCCCGGTCAAGGGCGAGGACCGCTACTTCGTCGTCACCCATTGGGAGGACGAGGAGTCCTTCGCCGCATGGCGCGACGGCGGTGCCGCCGCCGCCCACGCCGGACAGCGGGCCAACCCGGTCGCCACCGGTGCCGAGCTCCTCGAGTTCGAGGTCGTCCTCGACGTCAAGGGCAGCTGACCTGTCGAGAGTGGTGGTTTCGAGGCTCGCTTCGCTCGCACGTCAACCACCGTCACGGTGGTTGAGGTGCGAAGGCCGCCAGGCCTGAGCCTCGAAACCACAGCGACCTCAGTTCACCTGGCGGTCCCGGCCCTCCCAGTACGGCGCGCGCAGCTTGAACTTCTGCAGCTTGCCGGTCGCCGTACGGGCGAGCTCGTCGCGGAACTCGATCACGGTCGGGGCCTTGTAGCCCGCGGCCTTGTCCTTGCACCAGGCGATCAGCTCGGCCTCGGTGACCTGCTCGCCCTCGGCGAGCACCACCATCGCCATGATCGTCTCGCCCCACTTCTCGCTGGGGATGCCGATGACCGCGACCTCGGCGACCGCCGGGTGGGAGAAGATCACGTCCTCGACCTCGATCGAGGAGACGTTCTCGCCGCCGGTGATGATGACGTCCTTCTTGCGGTCCGAGATCGTCAGGTAGCCGTCGTCGCCGAGCACGCCGCCGTCGCCGGTGTGGAACCAGCCGCCCGCCAGCGCCCGCTCGGACTCCTCGGGCTGCTCCCAGTAGCCCTCGAGCACGACGTTGGAGCGGGCCAGCACCTCGCCCTCGTTGTCCGGGTCCTCCGAGATCTTCAGCCGTACGCCGAGGGCGGGCGTGCCGGCCCGGGTCAGCTTGCTGGCGCGCTCCTCGGCGTCGAGGTCGTCCCACTCGGCGCGGGTCCGGTTGAAGGTCAGCAGCGGCGAGGTCTCGGTGAGGCCGTAGATCTGGATGAACTCCCAGCCCAGCTCCTCCTCCACGCGGGCGACGGTCTTCGTCGGCGGCGGCGCGCCGGCCATGATGATCCGGACCTGGTCGCGCCCGGGGATCTCGCCCTCCCACGTCTGCGCCGCCTCCAGCACCGCGGCGGCGACCGCCGGAGCCGCACACATCACGGTGACGCCGTGGTCGCGCACCCGGCGCAGGATCTCGGCGCCGTCGACCTTGCGCAGCACGATGTGCTTCACGCCGAGGCCGGTCATGGCGTACGGCATCCCCCAGCCGTTGGCGTGGAACATCGGCAGCGTGTGCAGGTAGACGTCGCGGTCCGACACGGTCGCGTGCATCGCGAAGGTGACCGCGTTGACCCACACGTTGCGGTGGGTGATCTGCACGCCCTTGGGGCGGGCGGTCGTGCCGGAGGTGTAGTTGATGCAGGCCGTCGCGTTCTCGTCCGGCTCCCACGGCTTCGGCTCGGCATCTTCGGGCGCGTACAGGTTCTCGTCGTCACCGAGGACGTACGTGAACTCCGCCTCGACGTACTTGAGCGCATCCTCCAGCTCCGGGTCGATCAGCAGCACCCGGGCGCCGGAGTGCTCAACGATGTAGCGGACCTCGTCGGGGCGCAGCCGGAAGTTCACGGGCACCAGGACCCGGCCCCAGCCGCTGACCCCGAAGAACGCCGTGAGCAGCCGGGCGCTGTTGTGGCTGACGACCGCGACCCGGTCGCCGACCTCGAGCCCGAGCTCGTCGAGCCTCGCCGCCATCCGGCGCGCGAGCGCACCGATCTCGGCGTACGTCAGCTCGCCACCCCCCAAGGGTGGCGCGGGTTGGTCGGGCTCGTCGACCACGCCCACGCGCTCGCCGTACACCTGCACGGCTCGATCGATGAAGTCCGCAACGCTGAACGGGACGATCATGTCGCCACTGTAACCAGCCGCCCGGGATGAGAGTCCTCTCATCGCGCTCTCACCACCGACCCACCATCGGGGAGGATGGTGGTGACATGAAGACGGTCTGGAAGGTCCTGCTCGGGCTCGCGCTCGTCGTCCCGATGGGGGCGTACGTCGCGGGCTCGCTCGCCGCGTCGGCCTCCAGCGATCCCACGCCGCGGCAGACGATCCAGATCCAGGAGCCCGACCCGACCCCGTCGACCACCCCGACCCCCAAGCCGACGAAGACACCGACCCCGAAGCCGACGCCCACCAGGTCCGCCGACGATGACGACGTCGAGGTGATCACTCCGGACTACGACGACTTCGACGACGACGACGACCGCGGTGACGACGACGGTGACGACCACGGTGGCCGCGGCAGGGACCGCGACGACGACGATCACAGCGGGCACGGTGGCGGTGACGAGGACTAGCGTCTCGGTCCGGGTCCGCATCACGGCGACGGTGGCGCTGCTCGTCCTCGCCGGGCTCGTCGTCGCCGGAGCCGTCGTCTGGACGATCGAGTCGCGCCGGCTGGACCAGCAAGTGACAGCCGAGATCGACCAGGAGTTCGCCGAGTTCGGCAAGCTCCAGGACGGCGGCGTCAACCCGGCCACGGGCGAGCCGTTCGACAGCCCCCAGGCGATGGTGCGCCAGTTCCTCGAGAGCAACGTCCCGGACGACGACGAGCTGTTGATCGGCTGGTGGGACGACGGCGTACGGGCCCAGTCCCCCGAGTGGGACGACATCAGCAGGAGCACCTGGCTCGCCGACGCCGTACGCCCCCTGCTGGCCGACAACGGCACCACCACGGTCGACTCCGAGTACGGCGAGCTCCAGATCGGCGTCCAGAGCGTCGAGCAGGGCGCTGACACCGGCGCACTGGTCGTCGTCACCTTCCTCGACCGGTCGCGCACCGGCCTGGTCGAGACCATGCGCACCTACGCGATCGTCGCGGCGCTCGCGCTGCTGATGGTCACCGCGATGGCGGCGTGGGTGTCAGGGCGGCTGCTCTCGCCGCTGCGCACCCTGCGCGAGACGGCCGAGGAGATCTCCGAGACGGACCTGTCGCAGCGGCTGCCCGTCTCCGGCAACGACGACCTGACCGCCCTCACCCGGACGTTCAACGGGATGCTGGCGCGGCT
This sequence comes from uncultured Actinomycetota bacterium, assembly GCA_963707845.1. GTDB lineage: Bacteria > Actinomycetota > Actinomycetes > Propionibacteriales > Nocardioidaceae > Nocardioides. The sequence goes on along the minus strand of CAVPRL010000014.1, from coordinate 619,843 downwards.
GGAGTCGGCGTTCGTCGGCCAGCGCGAGTTCCTCGACGACGCCGGCCACGAGCTGAAGACCCCGTTGACCGTGCTGCGCGGACACCTCGAGCTACTCGACACCGACAACCCCGAGGACGTCGCCGAGACCAGGTTGCTGCTCCTGGACGAGATCGACCGGATGTCGCGCCTCGTGGGCGACCTGATCCTGCTCGCGAAGAGCGACCGGCCCGACTTCCTCCAGACCCAGCCGGTCGACCTGGACGGCCTGACCCGCGACCTGGTCGCGAAGGCACGCGGCCTCGGCGACCGCGACTGGGTGCTGGACGATGTCGCCGACATCAAGGTCGTCGCCGACCCGCAACGCCTGACCCAGGCGGTCCTCCAGCTCGCCGACAACGCGGTGAAGCACACGCACGACGGCGACACCGTGGCGATCGGCTCCTCGGCGACCGCCACCGAGGCCCGGCTGTGGGTCTGTGACACCGGGCCCGGCGTACCGCCCCAGGATCGGGCGATGGTCTTTGAACGTTTCGGCCGCTCCGCCGTACCCCCTGGTGACGAGGGCTTCGGCCTCGGCCTCTCCATCGTGGCCGCCGTCGTGCGCGCGCACGGCGGCACCGTCTCGGTGGAGGACGCCGACCCGCCGGGTGCATGCTTCGTCGTGACGCTGCCGAGGACCCAGACGTTGGAGGACGAGTGGCCCACATCCTGATCGTCGAGGACGAGCAGCGGATCGCGTCGTTCGTCTCGAAGGGCCTCCGGGCCGACGGCTACCTGACGACCAGCGTCGCCGACGGCCGCGACGGCCTCGAGCAGGCGCTGAGCGGTGCGTTCGACCTGGTGGTGCTCGACATCGGCCTGCCCGGCCTCGACGGGTTCGAGGTGCTCGACCAGCTCCGCTCGCAGGGATCCCAGGTCCCGGTCATCGTGCTCACCGCGCGCGACTCCGTCGGCGACACGGTCTCGGCACTCGAGGGTGGCGCCGACGACTACATGCCCAAGCCGTTCCGGTTCGCCGAGCTGCTCGCCCGGGTCCGGCTCCGGCTGCGGCAGCCCGACGGCATCCGCGCCCGTGACGACATCGTCGAGTGCGGCGGCATCCGGCTCGACGTACGCAGCCGGCGGGCCGACGTCGGCGAACGCCAGGTTGAGCTGTCCGCGCGCGAGTTCGCCCTCGCCGAGATGTTCATGGTGAACGCGGGGCAGGTGCTCTCCCGCGAGCAGCTGCTCGACCATGTCTGGGGCATGGACTTCGACCCCGGCTCCAACGTGGTGGATGTGTACGTCGGCTACCTGCGCAAGAAGTTCGGCGCCCAGACGATCGCCACAGTGCGGGGCATGGGCTACCGCTTCAACCGGTAACCCCAGCCGTCCCACTTCTCAGGCAAGTCCATCACTTCTCAGGCGTTGCGTTGCCTGAGAGGTGACGGATTCACCGGTGAACCGGGGAAACCGACGTCCCTCGACGCCGCCGACTAGCAACCAACGGTTGCACATCACGAGATCCCGGCGTACCGTCATGCGCAACCAAACGTTGCACGACGGAAGCGAGAGACCCATGGAGTTCGCCAGCATCGAACGTGAGATCCACGTCCAGGCCACGCCCGAGGTGGTGTTCGCGGTCGTCAGCCAGGCCGAGCACCTCAAGGAGTGGTGGCCGGACAACGCCACCCTCGAGTCGTCCGCTCCCGGCGGGACCGGCGAGCTGATCTGGGGCGACGAGGACAACCCGCGCGCGCACGTCGAGGCGATGACGGTGGTCGAGGCGGACCCGCCGCGCCGGTTCGTCTTCCGCTGGACACACCAGGCCGGCGAGGAGGCGGCGCCCGGCAACTCCCTGCTGGTCACCTTCGAGCTGACCCCCTCGGCCAACGGCACCCTGCTCCGCATGACCGAGACCGGCTTCCGCGAGATGGGCTGGGAGGCGGCGGTCCTGGAGGCGGCGTACCACGAGCACGTCGAGGGGTGGGACTACTTCATCCCGCGCCTGGAGACGTACGCCGACGGCCTGGTCGCGAGCTCGTGAGCGTCGCGATCGACGACGACCTCTGGTCGGCGGTCGGCGACCCGACCCGCCGCCGGATGCTCGACCTGCTGTTGACCGGCGGGGCGGGCACCGCCACCAGCCTGAGCGAGCAGCTGCCCGTGACCCGGCAGGCCGTCGCCAAGCACCTCGGCGTGCTCGACCGGGTCGGGCTGGTGCACGCCACGCCGTACGGGCGGGAGAAGAGGTACCACGTGGACGACGAGCAGTTCGGGCGAGCTGTCGAGCAGCTCTCCGCGGTCGGAGCGGCCTGGGACGCCCGGCTCAACCGCATCAAGCGCATCGCCGAGGCGATCCAGCGCTCCCAGGACGAGTCCGAGAACGAGGAGAGGTAAGGCAATGGTCGACATCCTGCACCGCATCGGCGTCGAGAAGGCGTCCCCCACGGAGGTCTACGAGGCACTCACCACGATCGACGGACTCGCCGCCTGGTGGACCGACCAGACGACCGGCGACCCGGAGGTGGGCGGCACCCTCGAGTTCCGGTTCATCCCCGGCGGCTTCGACATGGAGGTGGTCGAGCTCGAGCCCGCCAAGAGGGTCCGCTGGCAGGTCTCCGACGGTCCGCCGGAGTGGGTCGGCACCCACGTGACCTTCGACCTGTCGGAGGTCGACGGCTACACCATCGTGCTGTTCAAGCACGAGGGGTGGGCGGAGCCGGTGGAGTTCATGCACCACTGCAGCACGAAGTGGGCGTCGTACCTGCTGAGCCTCAAGCAGCTCGTCGAGACCGGCACCGGCGCCCCTGCGCCGCGCGACGTGATGATCAGCGACTGGCACTGAGCACGTGAGGGGCTAGCGGGTCCGCAGGGCTCCACCCAGCCGTACCGGCGGCTGCCGATCGAGGACCGGTTCGAGCGCCTCGGCCACCTCCCGCGGAGCCGGCCGGTCCTCGGGCCGGAGCTCGAGGCAGGCGGCGATGGTCTTCGCGACCTCGGCCGGCACCCGGTCCGGCAGGGCGGCCGGCTCCTCGGTGGGCAGGTCGAGGGCCCGGTAGCCCGCGACCGCCTCGAAGAGCGTGGCGCCGAGCCCCCAGACGTCCGACGCCGGAGACGGTACGCCGTACCTCTCGGGGTCCCACTGCTCCGGGGACATGTAGGCGTCGGTGCCGATCCGCCGGGTCCGGGCCGCGTCGTCGACCGGGCGGGCGACGGAGAGGTCGATCAGCCGGGCCGGGGCGCCCATGATCACGTTGCTCGGCTTGAGGTCGAGGTGCACCCAGCCGATCCTGCGCAGGTAGTGCAGGGCGCTGGCGATCTCGACCGCGAGCGGCAGGTACTGCTGCTCCTGCAGCGGACCGTAGCGACGTACGAGCGACGACAGCCGCGGACCGTCGAGCTGCTCGAGCACCACATGCGGACGATCTCCGGCGAGCTCGTGCCGCAGGCCACGTACGACGACGGGGTGGTTGACCGTCGCCAGCGCGTCTACCTCCCGCGCGAGGCCGCGCAGGCTGTGCTCGTCGGCGACCTGGTCGGGGCGGACCACCTTCACGACGACGGGCCCGTAGGTGACCTCGTCGAACGCCAGGTAGGCCTCGTAGCCCGACCCACCGCCGAGCCGGCGGACAGCCGTCAGCTCGGCGGTGATCGCGTCACCTTCGGCGAAGCCCCAGGTGGCGAGCGAGCTCATCGGCCGCGGGTGTTGTGGCGGGTGCCGTCGTTGGTGTGGTGTCGGGAGCGGTCCACGTTGCCGCTGCCGGGCCCGTCGGAGGTGAGGTCGCGGACGCTGCCGCTGCGGCTGTGGTCGGTGTTGCCACCCCGGGTCCGGGTGCCGGTGTTGGTGTTGCCGTTCGTGTTGGTGTTCGTGTTCGTCCGGGTCTGGTGGTTGAGCCCCGTGTCGTCGTCATCGTCGTCGTCGACGGTGGTGACCAGCACCTGGCTGTCGTCGTCGCGCTTGAACGCCTTGCCCGAGTGGGTCGGCCGGTCGTCGGCGTCGTCACCGAACGCCATCGGCGCCTGCCAGGCGACCAGCCCGGTGGCCACCAGCCCGGCCAGACCCAGCGTGCTCGTCGTGATCAGCTTGTTCATCGTCGTCTCCTCGTCGTGGTTTCTTGCGACGAGGACGACTCTTGCGGCTCCCGGTGAGGTCACCATGAGGGGCCGATGAGGGTGCTCTCACGTGCGGGTGGTGGTTTCGAGGCTCGGGCCTAGCGGCCCTCACACCTCAACCACCGTGTCGGTGGTTGAGGTGCGAAGCCCGCCAGGGCTGAGCCTCGAAACCACCACCGGCACGACCGATCAGCGGCGCCAGGCAGCCAGACGCTTCGTGGGTGCTTCGGCGACCGGGGACTCGGTCTGCTCCCAGACCCGGCGCCACTGCGCGACCGGCGGCCCCGACGGATCGGGTACGGCGCCGGCGGCGACCCGCTGGCGGGACTCCCACCAGGTCGTCCGGTCCTCGTCGAGGAGCGCGGCGACGGCGTCCTTGATCCGCGGCGCGAAGTCGCGCACCGACTCGTCGGCGCCCGCCACCAGCGGCTCGCCGAAGCGGATCGTCAGCTGACGGCGCCCGCGCGAGGGCCAGTCCTGGCCGCGCGGCATCGCGGCGTACGTCCCGCGGTGCGCGACCGGCACCACGGGCACGCCGTACTCCTTGGCCAGGAACGCAGCGCCCATCCGGAACTTGCCCATCCAGCCGTCGGTCGAGCGGGTGCCCTCGGGGAAGATCACCAGGCTCCAGCCGTCGGCCAGTACCTCGCCCGGGGTCGCGGCCATGGTGCCGCCACGACGGTCGAGCGGGAACGTGTTGAAGAACAGCGACGACCCCACTGCCCGCCACCAGGTGTCGAAGAAGTAGTCGGCCGCGGCCGCCACCGCCGTACGCCGCCGCCACTCGTCGGGCAGCGACAGCAGGATCAGCGGGGTGTCGAGATGCGAGGCGTGGTTGGCCACGAAGATGACCGGGCCCTCGATGCGCTCGAGCACGTCGAGGCCCTCGACCTGGGTGCGCACCTGCGACCGGAAGAGCGGCTGGAGAGCAGCCTTCTGCGCCACCTCACGGGCGGCCATCGCCGGGCGACGCCGCGACCAGTCGCTCGGGAAGACGGTCGACTTCGCGGGCGGCACGAACTCTTCGGCCGAGCGCGGCACCTGCGAGCGACGACCCCAGCGCCAGCCGCGCGAGACCAGGCGTACGTCGTCGATGCCGCCCCTCACGAGCCCCTTCGACGGGCTGCTCATCGCACGTGCGCCAGCAGGTGCGGCGGGTTGTGGAGGTAGGTGATCGACGGGCTCGTGCCGACCGTGCCCGACGCCATCTCCAGCGCGTCCGCGAGGGTCGTCGCCGCGCGGAACCCGAGCCGGGACGCGACCTTGCGGTCGGCGCCGACCCAGATGACCTCGTCGACGTGGTCCATCGCGTGCGCCGCCCAGTACCACATGTAGAACGGGTGGACGCCGTGGTAGGCGTGCGAGGTGCGGTAGAGGTGGCGATACCAGGGGTCCTCGGCGAACTGCTGCTCGTACTTCTCCCCCACCACCGCCGGGTCGGTCGACTCCGCGAGGACCTCCTCGTAGAAGTCGACGTACGACGGGTGGTGCAGCTGGTTGAAGCCCTCGTTGAGCGGGTGGTAGAGGATCACCGCGCCGCCCTTCCGGACGACCGGCTGGCCGATGTAGGAGTTGAAGTAGTAGCCCAGGCCCATGCAGGTGGCCAGGATCGGGTTGAGCGACGAGTTCACGTTGTAGGGACCGACGTACGGGATCCCCATCACCAGCACGTCCGACTGACCCTGCACCTCGACCAGGTGCTGCTGGTGCACCTTCTCCAGCGTCTTGGTGTGCACCGCCTCGACCTCGCCGGCGTTGACGCCGGTCAGGCCGTAGACCGACCGCAGGTCGTGGAACATCTTGTGCTTGAGCTTCGGCGGCGCGACCGACAGCCCGCGGCGCATGGCGAGCATCGTCCCCTGGTCCTTGAGCGACCACTCCCACTCGCGCTTCTGCAGGAAGTCGTAGGGCTTCGGGAAGATGTCGTTGTTGAGCGTCGTCTCGATCTGGAAGACCTTGACCGTGTCCTTGATGACCCGGCCGATCCGCCAGGCGGAGTGGTGCATCGCCGAGTGCTTGTGGTCCATGAACGACCGCGACTGCACCATCGTCTTGGCGTTGTGGTGGTGCCGCAGCGACTTGTACGACGCCAGCCCGATGCCCACCGACTTGTGGCCGCCGTCCATGGCCACGAGGTTGACGTTGACGTAGACCAGCAGGTCGGACTCGGCGGCCCGCTTGCTGATCTCGATGTCCTCGCCCTTCTCGGTGGTGCCGAGGTGGGAGAGGTTGTCGCGGTCCTCCGCGTCGAAGTTGTAGAGCTTGCCCTGCGGGTAGAACGAGCGGAAGACGCGCTCCCCCACGATGTGCTTGAGCTCGGCCGCCGTCATCCGCCGGTGCAGCGCGTTGGCCGCGATCAGCTCGACGTCGTCGACACCGGCATCGGCCGCCATGGTGAGGACGTGCTCGATGATCCGGCCCCGGATGTCCGGCGGCCGCATCGTCGGCAGCGGCAGCGAGATGTCATCGAAGGCGATCGTCAGCTTCATCCCGGCGAACAGCAGCTCGGGGAGCGGGTCCATGTCCTGCGGGTGCAGCAGCGCGTCCACGATCGCCTGGTCGACGTCCGGCACGGCCGGCAGCGACTCGGGCGGGTAGACGACGCGGGTGCCGAGCGGGAAGCTCTCCAGCCGGAAGCCGAGGCCCTCGTGGACGATCAGCGGCGGGGTGCGGTCGTCCACGTCGAGGACGAAACCGGGGCGAGTCATCGTGTGCTCCTGGGGTCGAAGGCCACCTTGACCGTGCCGAGACGGCCGGCCGAGTGGGCATGGTCGAGCGCTTCGCGCCAGCGGTGCAGCGGGTACGTCGCGACGTTCTTGGCGAGCTGTTGGACGGCGTCGGTGGCCGCGAGCTCGGTCGCGATCCGGAAGGACTCCTCGGACTGGGCCGAGGCGTAGGTGCCGATGACCTCGAGCTCGCGGAACCACGCGGCCGAGAGGTCGGCAGCGGCGGGCATCCCGGACAGGACGACGCGCCCGCCGGCCCGGGTGGCCTGCAGCGAAGTCTCGAGCGACTGCTTGCTGCCGACCGCGTCGATGGCGACGTCCACCCCACCCAAGAGGTACGGCGAGGAGAACTCGGGCTTGAGCTGGAAGGCACCCGTCGAGCGTCGTACCCGCCGCAGCACCTCCCCCGGAGCCACCACCTCGGTCGCGCCGAACTCGCGAGCGAGCTCCTTCTGGTGACCGTGCTTGGCCACCACGATGATCTCGCCGGCGTCGGTGAGGTGGCGCAGCGCGAGGGTGGCGAAGAGGCCCACCGAGCCCGCGCCGCTGACGAGCACCCGGTCGTTGGTGGTGATCCCGGCCCGGAGCGCGGTGTGCACCGCGCACGCGAGCGGCTCGATCAGGATCGCCTGCTCGTCGGAGAAGCCCTCGGGCACCGGGTGCAGCTGGCTGCGGTGCGCCGACAGCTGCTGGCCCCAGCCGCCGCCGGTGTCCTTGCAGAACCCGGTCTGCAGACCCGGTGCCAGGTCGCCGACGGTGATCCGTGAGCACCGGTTGGTCGCGCCGGCCGCACAGGACTCGCAGGGCTCGACGCCGCGCGCCGCGCAGGTCAGCACGGGATCGACGACGACCCGGGTCCCGGCCGGCAGGTCCTCACAGTCGTCGAGCAGCTCGGCGACGACCTCGTGGCCGGGCACGAACGGCAGCGAGACGACGGCCGAGAAGTACAGGCTGGTCTTGCCCGACAGCATCCCCAGGTCGGACCCGCAGATCCCCGACAGCCGGGTCTTGAGCCGGGCCCAGCCGGGCCGGTCGACCTTCGGCTCGCTGATCGTGATCAGCCGCAGCGGGGCGGCGTACCCCGACAGGATCCCGGGCATCCGGCTGCCGATGGCCTTGCCGGCCACCGTCCGCGGCACGGAGCGGAACATCTCCAGCGCAAGCATCATCGGCTGCCCCCTGCAGGGTTGAGGGTGCGGGTGTTGGACGTCGAGCTCTGCCAGTCGACGATCGTCCACCGAGCCTTGCGCGCGTGCCGGAAGAGCGGCACATCGGGGCGTACGGCGACCGGGCGCCCCACCGCCTCGAGCAGCGGCAGGTCGGAGTGCGAGTCCGCATAGCCGTACGACGACGCCAGGTCGATCCCGTTGTCGGCGGCGTACTGCCGCATCCAGGCGGCCCGGGACTCCCCCACCAGCGGCGACGAGGCGAGGTAGCCGGTGCACACGCCGCGGTCGTCGACGGCCAGCTCGGCCGCCTCGATGTGGTCGAAGAGCGGGATCAGCGGCCGGGTCAGCGGCCGGATCGCGCCGGTGATCAGCACGGTGCGGTGGCCGGCGGCCCGGTGCTCCCGGATCTTGCGCACGGCGGCCGGCGACAGCCGGGTGAGGATGTGGTCGGTCAGGTGCTCGTCGGCGATGGCGTCCAGGTCGGACAGCCGCGCGCCGTCGTACTCCCGGTAGACCGAGCGCAGGAAGGCGCTGCGCTCACGGCGCTCGGCCTGGACCAGGCTGGGCACCTTCGCGGCGATCCGGCTCAGCTCGGCGAAGCGCTCACTGCCCGAGAGCTCCTGCAGCCGGAGCCACAGGTAGGTCTCGATCACGTTCGACGACAGCAGCGTGCCGTCCATGTCGAAGAAGGCGGCGACGTCGGGCTTGTCGACCAGACCCTTGCGCGCCGGTGTCGTCGGCTTCTTGCGGGCGGCCCGGACCTCGTCGATGCGCCGGATCGGCGCGGTGACGGCCGGGCAGTGGATGTCCTGGAGGTAGACCTTCCAGTCCACGACCGCCGTGTCGAAGGCGAACGTCTGCTGGTCCTCTTCGGACAGGGACCGGTAGAGCGCCAACGTGTTGCTGTCGGAGAACCGCAGCTCCGCCTGGGCGTACTCCTGGTAGAGCCCCATGTAGCGCCGCAGGAACTCCAGCCGCCGGCCCTGCTGGTCGAGCTTGCGGGCGAGGTCACGCGCGCGGTCGCTGCGCGGCGCGTGGCCGATGACGAAGTCGGCCACCTTGAAGGCGCGCTCACTGGTGGTGAGCAGCCGCTCGACGGACTGCGAGCCAGGAAAGCGCCACTCCGGCAACCGGGTCGCGCCGCGGTCGCCGGAGAGGAACGGGTGGGCGTCGAAGTAGGCACGGACGTTCTGGTAGAGCGCGCGGAAGGTCAGCGGGTTGCGGTCGCCCGACGAGACGTGGAAGTACGCCGGGGTGCCGACCTCCGGCGGGTGCGCCAGGACGGCGACGATGGCCGCGACGACGTGGTCGACCGGTACGACGTCGACGGTGGTGTCGGCGGCGCCGGGCATCTCCGGCAGCTCACCGCGGCCGTACGCCAGGATCAACGGCTCCATCATCTTGAAGCCCTCGATCCAGCCCGGGTAGGGGCTCACCAGGGCCGACTCGATGATGCTCGGGCGCACGATGGAGACCCGGTTGGTGCGGGCGTGCTCCTCGACGACGCGCTCGCCCAGCGCCTTGGTGAAGGTGTAGCAGTCGGTCCAGCCGAGGCTGCGCGCCCGCTCCGCGCCGACCCGGACCAGCTCGTCCTTGACCCACTGCTTGCGGGCCTCCTCGGTCGCGTTGGCGGCGGTCAGCAGGCCGGCCCGGCTGTGCGCCTTCTCGGCCTTCTTGCGCTCGGCCGTGAGCACCTCGGTGCCGCGCGAGCGGTGCTCGATCTCCTGCCGCTGCCCGAGACCCCAGGCCAGCTCGGCCTCCAGGTCGACGACCTGCGGCACCGGACCCTCGGGGATGTTGCCCCGGCGGCGCCCCCCGACGTACGCCGTCGAGATGTGCACGTAGTGGATGTCCGCCCCGGCCTCCCGGACCCGCGCCAGCAGCTCGCGGGCGCCCTGCACGTTGGTGCGGAAGCCCTCGTCCACCGGCGGGTCGAAGGAGACGTCGCCGGCGCAGTGCACGATCGCGTCAAGGCCGGCCGGCAGCGCCGGCGCGTCGTACAGGTCGCCCTCGAGGACGCCGACCCGCGCCGCCATCAGCTCCTCGACGCCGCCGGCCGCCTCGACGACGTCCTTGAAGATCGGCTTCTTCAGCAGTGTCGCGGTCCGGGCGGTCCCGGAGGTCGAGCCCTTCGGCCGCACCAGCACCGTCACCCGTACGCCGGGCACCTCGGCGAGCATCAGCTGCAGCAACGCCTCGCCGACGAACCCGGTGACACCGGTGAGGAGGACGTGCTGCCCGTCGAGTCGCTCTGCGATCGCGCTCTGAGGTCCAGGCATCAGCCGCGCTTCTCCTGGACCTTCTTCTTGACGAAGATCGCGGGGAGGATGAGGACGCCGAGCAAGGACACGATCCAGATGATCACCGTGGCCTCGATCCAGGTCGCGGCACCGCTGATCTTGAGGTCGTCGTCGCCCACGATCAGAGCGGTCACGATCAGCCCGACCAGGGTCGCGACCAGCGCAACGCCGCCTCGCAGCGCCGACGCCTTGCTCAGCGCCATCTGGGTGAGGAACGGCTGCGCCAGCGCGTAGACGACCGTGAAGATCGCCACCGCGACCACGAACCCGGTGTTGGACACCTCCATCTTGTCGAGGATGGAGGCGGCCACGATGAACCCGAGAGCGTTCGCCGCCAGCTGGATGACGAAGCTGATCAGTAACCGGATCATGGCGAAAACCTACTACCTCCGCCGGTCACAGATGCTTGAGCGCCTCACGTCGTGAGAGTCCGGACATCCGGTCGCCGTGCCGGAGCACCTCGGCCCGCACCCACTCGGGGTCGGTGCGGGCGTAGTCGCGCAGTGCCCAGCCGATCGCCTTGCGCAGCCAGAACGTCGGGTCGTCGACGTTCGCGTCGATGGTGTGCCGCAGCAGGTCGGTGTCCGTGCCCGTCTTGAGTCCGAGCTGCGACAGCACCGCCGTACGCCGGATCCACAGGTTGTCGTCGCTCGCCCACGCGCGCATGACCGGGGTCATCGCCTCGCGGTGCCCGGCGAGCGCCGGACCCACCAGGTGCTGCGCCGTCTCGTCGACCAGGTCCCACCACGCCCCGGTGACGACCAGGTGCCGGAAGAGCGGCACCGACTCCGGCGCCAGCCAGCCCCGCGCCTTGCGGTGCCGGGCGACCGAGATCGCGGCGTACCGCTCCTCGCGATGGGTCGCCCCGTCCCAGAGCGCCCGCACCGTGCCCTCCCACGCCACCCGGTCGCCGGGGTCGTACGACGCCAGCAGCGGGCGCAGCAGCGCCTTCAGCTCGGGCGCGGCGTAGCCGCGGTAGGGCAGCGCCGACTTCATGTACCGCTGCTGCTGCGCCGCCTTCTCCGGATCACCGCCGGACGCGAGCGCGTCCCGGACGGCGGTCACGAGATGCTCGGTCACAGTCCTAGCGCTTCCTGCGCCGTACGACGACGGGCTCGGGGTCACCGAACCGTTCGAGCGCCCGGATGTACCGGCCTCCGAACTCGATCCGCGTGATGTCCTTCAGCTTCCACGCCTCGACGAAGTCGACCCAGACCCCGTCACGACCGATGAAGTGGAGATCGAGTCGGTTCTTACCGATGCGGCGGATCTTGCCGACGTTGAGCCAGTAGCCCTTGCGCGTCTCCAGGTAGACGCACACGAGCTCGGCGCGTGGGTCAATGAGGCGGAGCAGATCTCCGGCCGTGGCCCGGGACGCGCACTGGAACTCTGCGATCGGTTCGCCGAGCCCCGCCACCGACCGGGTCAGGTAATCGTGGTCCGAGCACGGCTTGACCTTCGTCACGTGGTCCAGACGAAGGAGCAGTACACAGTCGAGATAGGGGCCGTCGGCGAGCTCGTGGAGCACGACCCAATCGTCGAGGACCGCGACCACGAAGCCCGAGGTCTCGTAGGCATTCAGATGCTTGCGCCGCACGATCACGGGACGTCGGTCCTGCTGGGCCACCCTCAGCCGATGAACCATCTTGATGCGCGACTGGCCCATGCGCGCAGTCTGGCAGCACCGCCGAGCTGTGGCGCGGCATTAACTGGCGGGTGGGCGCAGAGGGGATCGAACCCCCGACCACCTCCTTGTAAGGGAGGTGCTCTACCGCTGAGCTATACGCCCCGGAGCGCGGCAAAGACTACGCACGAACTGCCCCAGAAATGAAGTCGAGCCGCAGGCGTCTCGGGTCACCTGCGGCTCAACGAGGATGAGATTAGAGCCCGGCATCGACGTTGTCTGCGGATCGGCGGTAGTTGTGCAGAACCTGTGAGCGCTGTCTAGACAGCAGCCGCGAGCTGGCGCAGGTGCTCGTCGAGGTCACGGCCCTCGGGCATCGCGTTGTGGACCGCCCAGCGCACCAGGCCCTGCTTGTCGATGACGTACGACGAGCGCCGCGGGCAGCCCTTGGCCTCGTCGAAGACCTCGAACGCGCGGGAGACCTCACCGTGCGGCCAGAAGTCGGAGAGCAGCGGGAAGTTCAGCCCGTCCTGGTCCGCGAAGGCGCGCAGCGCGTAGACCGGGTCGCACGAGATCGCGAGCACCTCGGTGTCGAACGTCAGGAACTCGTCGAGCCGGTTGCGGACCCCCGCCATCTCGCCGGTGCAGACACCGGAGAAGGCGTAGGGGTAGAAGAGGATCGCGACCGCCTTCTTGTCGCGGTACGACGACAGCGAGACGTCCTGGCCGAACTGGTCGCGCAGCATGAAGTCGGGCGCTGGGCCACCGAGCTCGAGTCCGGTCATGTGGCCATCCTGTCACTCACCACGGACGCTCCCGGAGGCGGTGGTGCTCAGTCGGAGGCGAGCTCCCGCTTGAGCACCTTGCCGGTCGCGTTGCGCGGCAGCTCTTCGATGAACACGATCTCCCGCGGCACCTTGAAGCGGGCCAGGTTGTCCTTCACATGGGCCTTGAGCTCGTCCTCGCTGACCGAACCGCGCACCACGACGTACGCCCGCAGCCGCTTGCCGAACTCGCGGTCGTCGACACCGACAGCGGCGACCTCGATCACGGCGGCGTGCCGCATCAGGGTGTCCTCGACCTCCTTGGGGAAGACGTTCTCCCCACCGGAGACGATCATCTCGTCGTCACGCCCGACCACGTGCAGCCGGCCGTCCGCGTCGAAGTGGCCGACGTCCCCGGTCGACATCAGACCGTCGATGACCTCCTTGCCGCCACCCCCGGTGTAGCCCTCGAAGAGCAGCCCGTTGCCGACGAAGATCCGGCCCGTCTCCCCCGCCGGCAGCGGCCCGCCGTCCAGGTCGAGGATCTTCACGACGGTCGCGTACGGCGGCCGGCCCGCCGCCGACGGCGCGGCTCGGAGATCCTCGGGGGTGGCGATCGAGGCGTAGGCGACCTCGGTCGAGCCGTACATGTTGTAGAGGTTGTCGCCGAACCGGTCCATCCACTCGAGCGCGAGGTCGCCCGGCAGCGCGGAGCCGGACGAGGCGACCACCCGGACCCGCGAGAGGTCGTAGCGCGCCAGCGTCTCCTCGGGCAGCCCCATCACCCGCTGGAGCATCACCGGGATCACCACGATCGAGTCGCAGCGCTCCGCCTCGGCGACCTCCAGGAACGCCTCGGGATCGAACCTCCGGCGCAGCACCATCGTCGAGCCGAGCAGCATGGCGAGCGCGAGATGGGCGAAGCCCCAGGTGTGGAAGAGCGGCGCGGCGATGTGGGTGCGCCAGCCGTAGTGCAGCGGCATCCGCGACAGCAAGGACACCGCGGCCTCGACCCCGGCCTCGCTGCGCGGTGCGCCCTTCGGCGACCCCGTCGTGCCGGACGTCAGGATCACGATCCGCCCGTTGCGGCCGGCCGGCGGGAGGTCGTCGTCGGTGCTGGCCTCGATGAGCGACTCGAGCGTTGGCGCGTCGGTCGGGCCGTCGGTCCAGGCCAGCACCCGCTCGGCGACGTCCGCGCCGGCGAGCAGCTCGCTGAACTCCTCGTCGTGGACGACCACCCGGGGCCGCTCCCGTTCGATGACGTCGGCCAGCTGCGGGCCGGCGAAGGCGGTGTTGAGGTAGAGGATGTCGGCGCCCAGCTTGGCGGTCGCCAGGCTCGCGTCGACGAAGCCGCGGTGGTTGCGGCACATCACGGCCACACCGTCGCCGGCCGAGACACCGAGCTCGGCGAGGGACCGGGCCAGCGCGTTGGAGCGGCGGTGCACCTCGTCGTACGTCAGGGACCCGAGCTCGTCGACGATCGCGGTGCGGTCCGGGTCGAGCAGCGCGGCGGCGGTGAAGCCGCCCGCGGGTCCGACTCCCCAGTCCTTGAGCGCCTTGCCGGCCTTGGCCAGCGCGAGCGGGCTGTGCGGGCGCAGGACCCCGGCACGACCGAGGACCTTCAGCGTCGTACCGCCTGCTGCCACGCCTGTGCGAACTCGGCCTGCGCGGACTTTCGGGAGTGCGGGCACGTCAACCCTTCCAGCCGGGGATCAGGACTCGGTCCCAACGAGCGAGGGCCGGATGAGTCCCGGTGACGTGACCGACGCTACGCCGGGGTCTTGGGGGCGACGAGCCGAGTCGCCGACCAGTCCTTGCTGACGGCCGCGGTGGTGGTCTGCGCGAGGCCCGCGATCGGGGCCGCCTCGGCGATGTCGGCCGGGTCCACGGCGCTGGGGCGGCCGACCTTCGGCGTGAGGAGCCAGATGGCGCCGCCGCCGACGAGGTCGGTCAGTGCGTCGACGAGGCCGTCCACGAGGTCGCCGTCCTCGGCACGCCACCACAGCAGTACGGCGTCCACGACGTTGCCGTAGTCGGCGTCGACCAGGTCCGCGTCGATGCGGTCCTCGATGGACACGCGGAGCTCGTCGTCGGTGTCGGTGTCCCAACCGAGCTCCTGGACGACCAGGCCGGGCTTGAAGCCGAGCCGGTCGGCCGGAGTGGACTCAGGGTCGGTCTGGGTGGACCGACCACCCGGGGTCGAGCTCAACGGACGCCTCCAGTCAGTTCTGCGCGGCAGGGTGCCGCAACGCTTCGAAGTGGGGAGTAGTCCACCGGAGTTCGACCGGGACCGCAACCCGTGTCCACACCCATGACGCGGCGCAGGACCCGATCGTGCACGTACTGGCGGGTAGATTTCGCCCCGTGGGAGCGAGTGCAAGGATGAACCCGTGACCGAAGAAAACACCCCCACTTCTGGCACGGACACCAAGCGGAGCGGCACGATCCCGACCGTCATCCACGAAGGTTTGCCCACCCAGCTGCCAGACATCGACCCCGACGAGACCAACGACTGGATCGACTCTTTCGACTCTCTCGTCGACGAGCGGGGCCGCGAACGCGCCCGCTACGTCATGCTTCGCCTCCTCGAGCGAGCGCGCGAGATGCAGGTCGGCGTGCCCGCGCTGCGGAGCACCGACTACATCAACACGATCCCGCCCGAGCGCGAGCCGTGGTTCCCCGGCGACGAGGAGGCCGAGCGCCGGATCCGTGCGTTCATCCGGTGGAACGCCGCCGTCATGGTCTCGAGCGCCAACCGCAAGGGCCTCGAGGTCGGCGGCCACATCGCGACGTACCAGTCGTCGGCGAGCCTCTACGAGGTCGGCTTCAACCACTTCTTCCGCGGCAAGGACGCTCCGGGCGGTGGCGACCAGATCTACATCCAGGGCCACGCCTCCCCCGGCATCTACTCCCGCGCGTTCCTCGAGGGCCGCCTGACCGAGGAGCAGCTCTACCGCTTCCGCCAGGAGGTCCAGCACGGGCCGCACGCCGGACTGTCGTCGTACCCCCACCCGCGCCTGATGCCGGAGTTCTGGGAGTTCCCGACGGTCTCGATGGGCCTGACCGGCATCAACTCGATCTACCAGGCGCGCTTCAACCGCTACCTGGCCAACCGCAACATCAAGGACACCAGCGATCAGCGCGTCTGGGCCTTCCTCGGCGACGGCGAGATGGCCGAGCCCGAGTCGCTCGGCGCCATCCGGATCGCCGCCCGCGAGGAGCTCGACAACCTCACCTGGGTCATCAACTGCAACCTGCAGCAGCTCGACGGACCGGTCACCGGCAACGGCAAGATCATCCAGGAGCTCGAGGCCAACTTCCGCGGTGCCGGCTGGAACGTCATCAAGGTCGTCTGGGGCCAGGGCTGGGACCCGCTGCTCGCCCGCGACGTCGACGGCGTGCTCGTCAACAAGATGAACACCACGCCTGACGGCGCGTTCCAGACCTACTCCACCGAGGACGGCGCCTACGTGCGCGAGAGCTTCTTCGGTGGCGACCCGCGGCTGCGCAAGATGGTCGAGCACATGAGCGACCAGCAGATCGAGAAGCTGCCGCGCGGCGGCCACGACTACCGCAAGGTGTACGCCGCCTTCGACGCCGCCACCAAGCACGTCGGCCAGCCGACGGTGATCCTGGCGAAGACGGTCAAGGGTTGGACGATCGACGCGCTGGAGGGCCGCAACGCCACCCACCAGATGAAGAAGCTGACCCAGGACGACCTCAAGAAGTTCCGGGACCGCCTCTACCTGCCGATCTCCGACCGCGACCTCGAGCGCTCCTACGAGGAGACCGGCGGCGCGCCGTTCTTCCACCCGGGCGCCAACGCACCCGAGATCGAGTACATGCTCGACCGCCGCAAGCAGCTCGGCGGCTCCCTGCCCAAGCGGGTGCTGCGGGCCAAGCCGCTCCAGCTGCCGGGCGACGCCGTGTACAAGGAGCTCAAGCAGGGCTCTGGCAAGAACTCGGTCGCCACGACGATGGCCGTCGTCCGCCTGCTCAAGGACTGGATGAAGGACCCCGAGATCGGCAAGCGCCTCGTGCCGATCGCGCCGGACGAGTACCGCACGTTCGGCATGGACGCGATGTTCCCGAGCGCGAAGGTCTACAACCCGTCCGGGCAGCAGTACGAGTCGGTCGACCGCAATATGTTGCTCTCCTACAAGGAGTCGGCGCAGGGCCAGATGCTCCACGAGGGCATCTCCGAGGCCGGCGCGATGGCCTCGGCGACCGCCGCCGGCTCGGCGTACTCCACGCACGGCGAGCACATGATCCCGTTCTACATCTTCTACTCGATGTTCGGGTTCCAGCGCACCGGCGACTCGATCTGGGCGATGGCCGACCAGCTCGCGCGCGGCTTCCTGATCGGTGCCACCGCCGGCCGGACCACGCTCACCGGTGAGGGCCTGCAGCACGCCGACGGGCACTCGCCGCTGCTCGCGGCGACCAACCCCGCGGTCGTGCACTACGACCCGGCGTTCGCCTACGAGGTCAGCCACATCATGCAGAGCGGCCTCCACCGGATGTACGGCGAGGACGCGGAAGACGTCATCTTCTACGTGACCGTCTACAACGAGCCCGTGTCGCAGCCGGCCGAGCCCGAGGGCGTCGACGTCGAGGGCATCCTCAAGGGCATGCACCACGTGTCGTCGGCAGACGGCGACGGTCCCCGGGTCCAGCTGCTCGCCTCCGGCGTGGGCTTCCCGTGGGTGCGCGAGGCGCAGCGGATCCTCGCCGAGGAGTGGGGCGTCCAGGCCGACACCTGGTCCGTGACGTCGTGGAACGAGCTGGCCCGCGACGCCGTCGCCGCCGAGGAGTGGAACCTGCTGCATCCGGGCGAGAGCCCGCGCACGGCGTACGTCAGCGACAAGCTCGCGGGCGCCCAGGGTCCGGTCATCGCGGTGTCCGACTATATGCGCGCCGTACCCCTCCAGATCGCCCGGTGGGTGCCCGCGGACTACCGCGTGCTCGGCGCCGACGGCTTCGGCTTCGCCGACACCCGTCCCGCCGCGCGTCGCTACTTCCACATCGACGCGCAGTCGGTGGTCGTGCAGACGCTCCAGGCGCTCGCGGACGCCGGCCAGATCGAGCGGCACAAGGTCGAGGAGGCCTTCGCCCGCTACCGGATCGACGACCCCACGGCCGTCGCCGACGTCAAGCAGGAAGGCGGCGCCGCCTAGCCGCTGGTTGAGGTGCGAAGGCCGCCAGGCCCGAGCCTCGAAACCCCGGAAACGTACGAAGGGCGGCAACCCGAGAGGGGTCACCGCCCTTCGGCGTACTACGAGATGTCAGCCACCGCCCGCAGCGGCGCCGGCGCAGCGGCCTCGGTGCCGCTCTTCAGCAGCGCCCGGAACCGAGCCCGCGAATACTTCGCCGGCTCGGTCGAGCGGATGAAGTCGTGCACGATCCGGCTGAAGCGGTAGGGGTGGTCCTTGTGCGGGAAGTGCCCGGCGTCGGCGATCACCTCGACGCGTGAGCTCGGCGCGAACTTGGCGGCGTACGACGCGTGCCGCACCGGGATCACCCGGTCGTCGCGCCCCCAGACGACCCACATCGGCATCTCCTCGGTGAGGTAGGCGCGGTCGGACATGGTCACGATCTGGCCGTGCCAGTCGACGACCGCGCGTACGACGTGCCGGATCGCGTGCCGGGCGGCCGGGTCCTTGAAGGTGTCGAACACCGCGGCGACCTCGTCGAGGTCGCGCGTCGACTTCCAGCCGAGGGTGGAGAGCGCGCGCATGCCCGCGATCCCGACGTGGCGTACGCCGGGCAGGGTCAGCACGCCCATCACCTCGTGGAAGCCGGGCGTGGTGATCGCCCGGATCGCCGGCGACACCTCGGGACCGAGGCCACCGGACGAGACCAGCATCAGCCGCTCGGTGCGCTCGGGGAACTGGTAGGCGAACTGCATCGCCACACCGCCGCCGAAGCTGTGCCCGATCACGGTGACCTTGTCGATGCCCAGGACGGTCAGCAGGTCGCGCATGCCGTTGGCATAGCCGCCGACGCTGTAGTCGGCGCGCGGCTTGTCCGACTCACCGTGGCCGAGCAGGTCCGGCGCGATGACCGTGTAACGCCGGCTGAGGGACTCGATGACCGGGTCCCAGGTGGTGTGGTCGCAGCCGAGGCCGTGGAGGAGGAGCACGACGGGGCCGGTGCCGGCTCGCACGTACGCCCGGCGGTGTCCGTGGATGGTCACGAACTGCAGGTCGTAGCGGTCGGACACAGCGCCTCCCATGCTGAGCGTCCCCGATCGGGGGTAAGCCGCGATTCAACCATCCCCACCGCGCGTTGCGGGGCCCGATCCCCTTGATTTACCGGGGTTTAACGTCGCCACCACGGATCGGGCCCAGGTGCAATAGCCTCGCGGGGTGGTTACCCCGTCCGCCTCGTCGTCGCACGAGCGTGCCGCCGAGGCCCTGCAGCGGGCGACCGGGGCGCTCGCCACGGCTGCGACGGCCCGGATGGACCAGGACATGGCGTGGTTCCGCGCCCTCAGCGCCGAGGACCGGTCCTGGGTGTCGAGCATCGTGCAGGCCGGCATCCGGGGATTCGTCGACTGGTACCGGCTCGCGGGCGACCAGCCCGCGCCTGCCGGCGGCGAGATGGTCTCGTCGGTCTTCGGCGTGGCGCCCCGTGCCCTCGCCGGCGTGATCAACCTCCAGCAGACCGTCGACCTGGTCCGGCTCTCGATCGAGGTGGTCGAGGCCAACATCGAGGAACTGCTCGACCCCGCTGACGCGGCCGACATCGGCGCCGCCGTACTCCGCTATGCCCGTGAGGTCGCGTTCGCCACCGCCGAGATCTACGCCCGCGCCGCCGAGGTCCGGGGCGCCTGGGACGCCCGCCTCGAGGCCCTCGTGGTCGACGCGGTGCTGCGCTCCGACGCCGACGAGACCCTGCTCTCCCGCGCCAGCGCCCTCGGCTGGGTCGGGCGCGGTGACGTCGCGGTCGTGCTGGGCAGCGCGAGCGAGCAGCGCCGCGAGAGCGAGAGCTTCGAGGAGGTACGCCGGGCCGCGCGGGCCGCCGGCATGGACGCACTGTGCGCCGTGCAGGGTGACCGCCTGGTCGTCCTCCTCGGCGGGGTGGACGACCCTCGGGCGGCCGCGGCCGCCGTCGTCGACCAGTTCGGCCCCGGTCCCGTCGTCGTGGGACCCGTGGCCGACGACCTGAGCCAGGCCCACATCTCGGCGCGCGCGGCCCTGGCCGCCCATCGAGCCGCGCCGGGCTGGCCCGAGGCGCCGCGCCCGGTCCGCAGCGCCGACCTGCTGCCGGAGCGTGCCCTCGCGGGCGACGGGCACGCCCGCCGCCACCTGGTCGAGGAGATCTACCTCCCCCTCCTGAACGCCCGCGGCACCCTGATCGAGACGATCTCGTCGTACTTCCAGCAGGGCTCCTCGATCGAGGCGACCGCCCGGCACCTGTTCGTGCACCCCAACACGGTCCGCTACCGCCTGCGCCAGGTCTCGGAGCTGACCGGATTCTCCCCGACCGACGCCCGGGAGTCCCTGACGCTCGAGATCGCCCTGGTCCTCGGGCGGCTCTCCGGCCGCACCTCCTAGCCGGCTCCATAGCACACCGCTATTTGTAGGAACCCTACAAAGACTCGCGGGGCGTTTTCGTGCGGGCCGTAGGCGAGGTCCGGCGCCGCTTCGCGGCAGAGTGGAGGTGTGCTCGTAGTCGTCGCTCCCGGCCAAGGTGCCCAAACTCCCGGTTTCCTCAAGCCCTGGCTCGAGGACCCGAGGTTCGCCTCGCGGTTCGACTGGCTCTCCACGGTCGCCGGGCTCGACCTCGCCCACTACGGCACCGAGGCCGACGCGGAGACGATCCGCCAGACCGAGATCGCCCAGCCGTTGCTGGTCGCAACGGGCCTGGTGTCGGTCCTGGAGGTGTTCCCCCACCCCGCCGACGCGTTCGAGCAGGTCGGCGCCGTCGCCGGTCACAGCGTGGGTGAGATCGCGGCCGCCACCGGTGCCCGCGTGATCACCGCCGAGCAGGCGATGGTGCTGGTCCGCGAGCGTGGCAAGGCCATGGCCGAGGCGGCCGCCAGGACGCCGACCGGCATGACCGCCGTCCTCGGCGGCGACCGTGAGGAGGTCCTCGCCGCCATCGACAAGCAGGGGCTGACCGCGGCCAACGACAACGGTCCCGGCCAGATCGTCGCCGCCGGCACCCTCGAGCAACTCCAGGCCTTCGCCGACGAGCCGCCGACCAAGGCGCGGCTGATGCCGCTGAGCGTCGCCGGCGCCTTCCACACGCAGCACATGGAGCCCGCCGTCGGCCACCTCGCCGGGCTCGCCCGGTCGGTGTCGGTGCACGACCCGCGCACCCGGGTGATCTCCAACCGGGACGGCCAGGTGATCCACGACGGCCGAGAGGTGCTCGCGCGCATCGTCGGCCAGATCGCCAGCCCGGTCCGCTGGGACCTGTGCCTGGAGACGATGGAGGACCTCGGCGTCACCGGCATCCTGGAGATGCCGCCGGCCGGCACGCTCACCGGGATCGCCAAGCGCGCCCTCAAGGGCGTGGAGACGTTCGCCCTCAAGACGCCCGACCAGCTCGACGCGGCTCGCGAGTTCTGCGCCAAGCACGGCGAGGCCTCGGGCATGAACACCACCCCGACGTGGCGGATGGTCGTCTCCCCCGCCAAGGGCACCTTCCACATCTCGGCCGAGGCCGAGGCGCTCGCCGTACTCGCCGCCGGCGCCACGATCGGCGAGGTCGCCAGCCTGCGCGACCGTACGACGATCACCGCGGCCCACGGCGGCGAGATCGTCGAGTGGCTGGTGCACGACGGCGACCTCGTCTCGCCCGGGCAGCCGCTGCTCCGCCTGCACCCGGAGGGGGGCTACTGATGGTGGCGCTCCGACCGGCGCAGGGCGCAGAGCACGCCGCGATCCTGGGCATCGGCTCCTACCGGCCGTCGCGGATCATCCCGAACTCCGAGGTGGTCGAGGCGATCGACTCGAGCGACGAGTGGATCCAGCAGCGGTCCGGCATCCGGCAGCGCCGCTGGGCGGCGCCCGAGGAGACCGTCCAGATGATGGCGGTCGCGGCGTCCCGCAAGGCGCTGGAGAGCGCCGGTGTCGACGCCCGTCAGATCGACTGTGTCGTGGTGGCAACGGTGAGCCACATGTTCCAGACCCCCGCGATCGCGACCGCGATCGCCTACGAGCTCGGCACCGACAATGCCGCGGCGTTCGACATCTCAGCCGCATGCGCGGGCTTCACCCACGGCGTCGGGATGGCGGCCGACTTCGTGCGCGGCGGCAGCGCCGGCCACGTGCTGGTCATCGGCGTCGAACGGCTCTCCGACCTGACCGACGTCGGTGACCGCGGCACCGCCTTCATCTTCGCCGACGGAGCCGGCGCGGTCGTCGTCGGCCCGAGCGAGACCCCCGGCATCGGACCGGTCGTCTGGGGCTCGCAGGGCGAGCACTTCGACCACATCCGGCAGCGCGAGGACTGGCGCGACGTGATCGCCGCCGAGAACCCCGTGATGCCGCACCTGATGATGCAGGGCAACCCGGTCTTCCGCTGGGCGTCGTACTCCATGGCCAAGGTCGGCCAGGAGGCCCTCGACCGTGCGGGCATCACCGCCGACGACCTCGACCTCTTCGTCCCGCACCAGGCCAACATGCGCATCATCGACGCGCTGGCCCGGTCCATGAAGCTGCCGAGCACGGTCAAGATCGCCCGCGACATCGCCGACATGGGCAACACCTCGGCAGCCTCGATCCCCCTCGCGCTCGACCGGATGATCGCGGACGGCGAAGCCCACAGCGGCGACACCGCCCTCTTCATCGCCTTCGGTGCCGGCCTCGCGTACGCCGCGCAGGTCGTCATCGTCCCCTGACGCACCACCTGCACCACCCGACTGCACCACCCGACGGAACCACCCAACCCAGAAGAGAAGGAACCGCCTGATGGCCACCACCGAAGAGATCCGCGCCGACCTCGCCGAGATCGTCAACGAGGTCGCCGGCATCGACGCCGACGACGTCCAGCTCGACAAGTCCTTCGTGGACGACCTGGACGTGGACTCGCTGTCCATGGTCGAGGTCGTCGTCGCCGCCGAGGAGAAGTTCGGCGTCTCGATCCCCGACGACGAGGTCAAGAACCTCAAGACCGTCGGTGACGCCGTCGCCTTCATCGAGCGCGCACAGGCCTGATTCTCAGGCTCGGTTGTCGAGCCTGTCGAGACACGAGGAGCACCATGTCGAAGCGAGTCGTCGTCACCGGTCTCGGGACCACGTCCCCCGTCGGGGGTGACGTGGCGAGCACCTGGGACGCCCTGGTCAGCGGGCGCTCGGGTGTCCGTTACCTGACCGATGAGTGGGCCGAGCAGATGCCGGTCAAGATCGCCGGCCGGATCGCGGTCGAGCCGACCGAGGTCCTCGAGCGGGTCAAGGCCCGTCGTCTCGACCGCTCCTCGCAGTTCGCCATGGTCGCCGCCATGGAGGCCTGGGCCGACGCCGGGTTGGTCGACGTCGACCTCGACAACAACCGACTCGGCGTCTGCATGGCCTCGGGCATCGGCGGCGTGACCACGCTGCTGGACAACTACGACACGCTGAAGGAGAAGGGGCCCCGCCGGGTCTCCCCTCTGGCCGTGCCGATGCTGATGCCCAACGCCCCCGCGGCGCAGATCAGCCTCTACGTCGGAGCGCGCGCGGCGGTCATCACGCCGGTCTCGGCGTGCGCCTCCGGCAACGAGGCCATCGCCCACGCGATCGACCAGATCCGGCTCGGCCGCGCCGACGTGGTCGTGGCCGGCGGCACCGAGGCTGCGATCCACCCGCTGCCGATGGCCGCGTTCGCCAACATGATGGCGCTGTCCAAGACGGCGAGCGGCGAGGACGGCGGTGACCCGACCGCCGTGTCGCGCCCCTGGGACACCGCACGCGACGGGTTCGTCCTCGGCGAGGGCGCCGGCGTCCTGGTCCTGGAGTCCGAGGAGCACGCGAAGGCCCGCGGTGCGCGGATCTACGCAACCGTCCTCGGAGCCGGCATCACCGCCGACTCCCACGACATCGCCCAACCCGACCCCGAGGGCCGCGGCGGTTCCCGCGCGATCCTCGGCGCGCTGGCCGAGGCGGATATCGACCCCACCACCATCGCCCACGTCAACGCCCACGCGACGTCGACCCCGCAGGGCGACATCGCCGAAGGACTGATGCTGCACGCGACGCTCGGCGCACACGCGACCGAGGTCGTGGTGACGAGCACCAAGTCGATGACCGGGCACCTGCTCGGCGGTGCCGGCGCGCTCGAGGCGATCGCCACCGTGCTCGCCCTGCACCACCGGATCTCCCCGCCGACGATCAACCTGGACAACCAGGACCCGCAGGTCGAGCTCGACATCGCCACCAAGATCCGGGACCTGCCCCAGGGCGACATCGCCGCCCTCAACAACTCCTTCGGCTTCGGCGGCGCCAACGTGGCCGTCATCTTCGGATCGGTCTGACATGACGGCAACTGCCACGAAGCCTGCGAAGCTCCCCCGCGAGGAGGACCCGCGCAACCCGGTGCACCGGCTGACCGCGCTCTTCGACGAGGGCAGCCTCGAGCTGATCACCCCCGACGACGACTCGGGCATGCTGGCCGCGATCGGCAACGTGGACGGCACCCGCGCGGTCGCCTTCTGCTCCGACGCCACCGTCATGGGCGGCGCCATGGGTGACCTCGGCTGCCGGGTCGTCGTCGACGCCTACAACCGGGCGATGACCGACCGCATCCCGATCATCGGCCTGTGGCACTCCGGCGGTGCCCGCCTCGCCGAGGGCGTGCTGTCCCTGCACGCGGTCGGCCGGATCTTCCAGGTGATGACCCAGGCCTCGGGCAAGATCCCGCAGGTCTCGGTCGTGCTCGGCCCCGCCGCCGGAGGTGCGGCGTACGGCCCCGCCCTGACCGATGTCGTGATCCTCGGCCCTGAGGGCCGCATCTTCGTCACCGGGCCCGACGTGGTCCGCTCCGTCACCGGCGAGGACGTGGACATGCTCCGGCTCGGCGGACCCGAGCCCCACGGCCGGCGCTCCGGAGTCGTCCACATCCTCGCCGACTCCGAGCGCGACGCGCTCGACCGGGCCCGCGATGTCGCGTCGCTCCTCGGCTTGCAGGGCAGCATGGCCGTCAACGAGGTCACCGACAGCGACCTCGAGGCGATCCTGCCCGAGTCCAAGAAGCGCGCGTACGACGTGCACCCGCTCGTCGAGGCGATCCTCGACGAGGGCACCGCCCAGGAGCTGCACGCCCGCTGGGCGCCCAACATCGTGACGACCCTCGGTCGGCTCGGTGGCCGCACCGTCGGCGTCGTCGCGAACAACCCGCTGCGCCTCGGCGGCTGCCTCGACTCGCTGTCCGCGGAGAAGGCCTCTCGTTTCGTGCGGATGTGCGACGCGTTCGGCGTCCCGCTCGTGGTGCTCGTCGACGTCCCCGGCTACCTGCCGGGCGTCGGCCAGGAGTGGGACGGCGTGGTCCGTCGCGGCGCCAAGCTCCTGCACGCGTTCGGCGAGTGCGTGGTCCCCCGGGTCACGCTCGTCACCCGCAAGACGTACGGCGGCGCCTACATCGCGATGAACTCCCGCTCGCTCGGCGCCACCAAGGTGTTCGCCTGGCCGGGCGCCGAGGTCGCGGTCATGGGTGCCGTCGCCGCCATCCGGATCCTGCACCGGCGCCGGCTGGCCGAGGTCTCCCCCGAGATCCGGCCCCAGGTCGAGGCCGAGCTGGCCGCGGAGCACGAGCGGATCGCGGGCGGTGTGGACAAGGCGGTCGAGATCGGCGTCGTCGACGAGGTCGTCTCCCCGTCGCAGACCCGGTCGGCGATCGCCCGGGCGATCGAGGACGCGGTGCAGTCGGTCGGCGTACGCCGCGGCGCGCACGGCAACATCCCGCTCTGACCCCCGCGTAACCCGTGCGCCGGGTCGCCCGTTGACCCCCTATGACGCGGATCACAGCGGCATCGGCAAGCGCAGCAGTCGGGAGCATCGTCATCGCCCTGCTGGCGGCGCCGGCGTCCGCCGCGTCGGAGTACGGCCGCACGGCCGCGCCCGACGGCACCCTGCGCAAGGGCTGCCACAACTACGGCTACCGCTACGAGGTCGCGACGCCGACCAACGACTGGACCCTCGAGACGTTCCTGCGCGATCCCACCGGCGAGGGCGTCGCCTCGGGGGCATTCCTCTCGGACTCGGACGCCCGCGCGCAGCAGGCACGGTTCCGGCTCTGCCGCTACGCGACCAGGCCGGGCCGGTTCACGATCCGGGCACTGCTGACCTGGTACGGCGACCTCGGCGAGGAACACCAGGCCTGGCTGGAGCCGACCCGGTTCCGGCTCAAGCGGCCCCGCTGACCCTCAGACCACCTGGTGCAGCCACCGCACCGGAGCGCCGTCACCGGCGTGCCGGAAGGTCTCCAGCTCGTCGTCCCAGGGCTTGCCGAGCAGCTTGTCGATCTCGTTGAGCAGCGTGGTGTCGCCGAGCGCTGCCTTGACGACGGCCGCCTTGAGCCGGTCCTCGGGGATCATGATGTCGCCGTGCATCCCGGTGACGGCGTGGAAGACGCCGAGCTCGGGGGTGTAGGAGTAGCGCGAGCCCTCGGAGGACGAGGTCGGATCCTCGGTGATCTCAAACCGGAGGTGGCCCCAGCCACGCAGCGCGGACGCGATCGCCGCGGCGGAGCCCGGCGAGCCGGCCCAGGACAGCTCGGCGCGGTAGGCGCCGGACTGGGCGGCCTGCGGCGTCCAGTCCAGGCTCACGGGCATGCCAAGGACACCGCTGACGGCCCACTCGATGTGCGGGCACAACGCGGACGGCGCTGAGTGGACGTACAGGACGCCCCTCGTCGCAGTGCGGGTAGCAGTGCTAGCGGTCACCGGGTCCTCCTTCATCTCCGGCGCGAGATGCGCCTTCCCCAGCGGTCTCCCGGAGATGAATCGAGGTGTGAGTGACACGCATGTAGTTGTGGAGCCATTGTGGCGCATGGGGCACGAGAAAACCAGCGTTCAGCGGGTGCGCGCCCGTGTCGGCGCCGTACGCCGCGGGCCGAGCTCCATCAGCGACGCGAGCACCTCCTCGGCGATGCCCAGGCCGCCCAGGTGGCTCTCCCCGTCGATCGCCGAGAGCCGGGCGTCCGGGAGTCGGTCGACGGAGTGCCGGCCGTGCCGGAAGGGCACGATGTGGTCGTCGTCGCCGTGCCACCAGCGCACCGGGACCGTCACGTCGGCGAGCTCGAAGCCCCAGTGCCGGGTGAAGAGGATCAGGTCGTTGATCGGCGCCGAGGTCTGGAAGCGGCTCCCGTTGAGCAGGTCATCGAGGAACATCGCCTTGAACTCGGGCCGCGACAGCAGGTTCTTGTCCCCCGGCGGCTGCACGGCGGCGTACAGGTCGAGCGCCGGTCCGGCCAGCGGTCGCGCGATCCGGATGCTCTGAGTCAGCGCCACCGACAGCGGCATCCGGGCCACGGTCAGGATCGGCGCCAGCTGCACCGCGAGCTGTACGGCGCCGCCGGTCGCCGCATCGAGACCGCGGGTCGGCGCGACGCCGCCCAGGACACCCACGCCGTGCACGCGATCCGGCATCGCGGCGCCGGCCGCGAGCGCGTAGGGGCCGCCCCCGGAGAGGCCGATGATCCGGACCGTGTCGATCGCCAGCGTCTCGAGCACCAGCTCCAGATCGCGGGTCCAGTCCAGGACGTCCGGGTAGAGGTGCGAGGTCGACGAACCGATCCCGGGCCGGTCGAGCCCGATCAGACGCAGCCCGTGGCGTTCGGCGTACGCCCGGGCCTCCAGGGGGATCTGCCGACGAGCGCCCGGGGTGCCGTGCATCCACACGATCGCCGGACCACGCCGCGAGCCGTACTCCGCGAAGCTGAGCCTGCGATCGCCGCGGACCGCCACGCTGCCCTCGAGCGCGGGACGCTTGACGTCGGTCATGCCGACGAGTCTCCCACGCGGTGAAGGGGATCAGCGGACGACGTGGACCGCAGCGGGGTCCACCACGTTGCGTACATCTGCCAGGGCGCCCAGCAGCCGCCCGTCGCCCACGACGAGCGGACCCTCGACGATGTCCAGCACGACCGCGGTGATGTTGTCCCTGCCGCCGGCGAGCAGCGCCGACTGGGTCAGGACGGCCGACGCCGAGTGCGGGTCGACCAGGCGCAGCACCTCGGCGATCCGGTCGTCCCTCACCAGGTCGCTCAGACCGTCGCTGCACAGCAGGAGCCGGTCGCCCAGCCGGAGGTCGAGCTCGGTGACGTCGAGGTCCTGGTCGGGCCCGCCGCCGAGCGAGCGTGTCACGATGTTGCTCCACGGATGGCCGAACCGCGCGCTGGCGTCGAGCTGGCCGGTGTCGACCAGGTGCTGCACGTAGGTGTGGTCCTGCGAGATCTGGCGCAGCGTGCCGTCTCGCAGTAGGTAGGCGCGGCTGTCGCCGACGTGGCCCAGCACGACCCGGGACCCGTCGGTCACCACCGCGGTCAGGGTCGTCGCCATGCCCGCGAGCTCGTGGTCCGCGGCGACGCCGGCAAGGAGGCTGGCGTGCGCGTCCTCGACCGCGCGCACCAGCACCTCGGCCGGGTCGTCGCCGAACCGAGCGAGGGCCGTCGCGGCGACGACGTACGCCGCGGTCGCGGAGGCCACCTCGCCAGCGGCCGCGCCGCCTACCCCGTCGGCCACCACGGCGACATAGGGACCGTGAAAGGCCGAGTCCTCGTTGTGAGGACGAACCCGACCGACGTCACTGACGCCACCACCAGAGAACCGCAGCATTCATCCTCCTCGCGCACGATCGTAGCGATCGTGCCCCGGGAGATGTCACGGAAACCCTCAGCCGAGCTGCTTCTCCAGCGCCTCGGCGCGCTCGGCCGCATCGGTCAGCTCGTCGGAGTCGATCGAGTACGTCCGGTGGAACCAGGCGAGCGCGTCCTGCTCCCGACCCGCCGCGACCAGCGTGTCGGCGTAGGCGTACCGAAGCCGCACCACCCACGCCGACCGGCTCTTGGACATCAGCGGGGCGAGCTCGAGCGTGCGGAGCGCGGCGTCCATCTGACCGAGGTCACGACGAGCCCCCGCCTCGACGATCGTCATCTCCGCCTTCGCCTCCGGGCCGAAGTTGGCCACGCCCGGGCTCTTCGCAAGCTTCAGCGCCTCCTGCGGCTTGCCCAGCGCGCGGTGGCAGTCGGCCATGATCGGCAGGTACGCCGTGGCACCGTTCATCCGCTTCGCGGCACGCAGCTCGGCGAGAGCCTCGGCGTAGTGGCCGGCAGCGTACGCCGACTCACCCGTCGCCTCGCGCACGACAGCGATGCGCGAAGCGCGCGCCCGGGCGGCCAGCGCGTGCTGGTAGGCCAGCTCCGGGTCGGAGTCGACCAGCATTCCGGCCACCACCAGGTGGCGAGCCACCCGGTTGGCCAGCTTCTCAGGCAGCCCCTTCAGCTGGGCGGCCACGCTGTGGTCAAGCTCGGCGCCGGTCACCTCGGTCGGCAGATCAGGACCGTCGTAGATCGCCTGGTCGGCGGTGCGGGTCGCCTTGTCACGACCGGCGCCACCGCGCGGCGCCGATGAGCGGTCGGAGCTTCGACGGTCCGAGCCCTTGCCGCCGCCGGGAGGGCGACCGGTGCTGCGCGACGAGCCGCGGCCAGTGGCGCGACCCTCGTCGGGCGTCCACTTCGTCGAGCGCTCGTTCGACTTCGCGGACTTGTCCCGGTTGCCACCTACCGCGGGCTTCCCGCTGGAAGGCTTGCCGCTGGAAGGCTTGCCGCTGGTGGGCTTGCCGCTGCTGGTGGGGCGACCGCCGCCTCGGCGGGGTCCGTCACCTGACGGGCGCTGATTGCGACGTTGCTCGGCCACGACTGTCTGCTCCTGGGTAGGTCTCGCGAAGGTGCTGAAATGAGTAGAGGCCACCTTACGGTGGCCTCTACTACTGAGTGTATGTCCGGCGGCGTCCTACTCTCCCACAACCTCTCGGTTGCAGTACCATCGGCGCTGAAAGGCTTAACTTCCGGGTTCGGGATGGGACCGGGTGTTTCCCTTTCGCTATGGCCGCCGTAACTCTTGCGGTTCACGTGCCCCGGTGTGTGTTCACGGGGTGCGTGTTCCAAGCTCTTTGTTCAGTTAGATAACACGGTTGTGTTGTCTTGTGCTGGTGTAGTGGACGCGAACATGTAGTTGTTCGTCTGCGCGGGTTCTTTGTCGTTTTGGTTGAGGGTTTGTGTGACAAGCCCTCGGCCTATTAGTACCGGTCGGCTAGGCATTGCTGCTGTACACCTCCGGCCTATCAACCCAGTGTTCTGCTGGGGGCCTTACCCGGTTACCCGGTGGGAAACCTCATCTTGAAACGTGCTTCCCGCTTAGATGCATTCAGCGGTTATCACTTCCGAACGTAGCCAACCAGCCGTGCCCCTGGCGGGACAACTGGCACACCAGAGGTTCGTCCATCCCGGTCCTCTCGTACTAGGGACAGCCTTTCTCAAGTTTCCTGCGCGCGCGGCGGATAGGGACCGAACTGTCTCACGACGTTCTAAACCCAGCTCGCGTGCCGCTTTAATGGGCGAACAGCCCAACCCTTGGGACCTACTCCAGCCCCAGGATGCGACGAGCCGACATCGAGGTGCCAAACCATCCCGTCGATATGGACTCTTGGGGAAGATCAGCCTGTTATCCCCGGGGTACCTTTTATCCGTTGAGCGACGTCGCTTCCACATGCCGACGCCGGATCACTAGTTCCGACTTTCGTCCCTGCTCGACATGTCTGTCTCACAGTCAAGCTCCCTTGTGCACTTACACTCGAAACCTGATTGCCAACCAGGCTGAGGGAACCTTTGAGCGCCTCCGTTACATTTTAGGAGGCAACCGCCCCAGTTAAACTACCCATCAGGCACTGTCCCTGAACCAGATAATGGTCCTAGGTTAGACATCTAGTACGACCAGAGTGGTATTTCAACGTTGACTCCACACTCACTGGCGTGAATGCTTCACAGTCTCCCACCTATCCTACACAAGCCGAACCAAACACCAATACCAAACTATAGTAAAGGTCCCGGGGTCTTTCCGTCCTGCCGCGCGTAACGAGCATCTTTACTCGTAGTGCAATTTCGCCGAGTCCATGGTTGAGACAGCGCCCAAGTCGTTACTCCATTCGTGCAGGTCGGAACTTACCCGACAAGGAATTTCGCTACCTTAGGATGGTTATAGTTACCACCGCCGTTTACTGGGGCTTAAGTTCTCAGCTTCGACCCGAAGGTCTTACCGGTCCCCTTAACCTTCCAGCACCGGGCAGGAGTCAGTCCGTATACATCGTCTTACAACTTCGCACGGACCTGTGTTTTTAGTAAACAGTCGCTTGGGCCTGGTCTCTGCGGCCTTCAACGCTTCCCCACGCAAGGTGGTTCACGTATCCGGCCCCCCTTCTCCCGAAGTTACGGGGGCATTTTGCCGAGTTCCTTAACCATGGTTCGCTCGATCGCCTTAGTATTCTCTACCTGATCACCTGAGTCGGTTTGGGGTACGGGCGGCGCGTAGCTCGCTAGAGGTTTTTCTCGACAGCATAGGATCACCCACTTCACCCATACGGGCTCGGCATCACATCTCAGGGCCGTGATCAAACACAAGACGACGGATTTGCCTATCGTCTCCCCTACATGCTTACCCCCAGACAACCATCGCTGAGGTTGGGCTACCTTCCTGCGTCACCCCATCGCTTGACTACTACCGGATCGGGTCCCACGCTCCGCTCAACCGCCTCACCCCGAAGGGATCGGTCAGCTGAGTTTCGGGTGGTTAGCATCACCGGGTTCGTCATGGGCGCTACTTTGCCGGTACGGGAATATCAACCCGTTGTCCATCGACTACGCCTGTCGGCCTCGCCTTAGGTCCCGACTTACCCAGGGCAGATTAGCTTGACCCTGGAACCCTTGATCATTCGGCGCACGGGTTTCTCGCCCGTGATTCGCTACTCATGCCTGCATTCTCACTCGTGTCGCGTCCACCCCTGGATCACTCCGGAGCTTCACTCGCGACACGACGCTCCCCTACCCATCCACACACCTGGACCACCACTGGTGGCCGAGTTAACGCATGAATGCCATAGCTTCGGCGGATGACTTGAGCCCCGCTACATTGTCGGCGCGGAATCACTTGACCAGTGAGCTATTACGCACTCTTTCAAGGGTGGCTGCTTCCAAGC
The DNA here is from genome assembly GCA_963707845.1 of uncultured Actinomycetota bacterium. Lineage (GTDB taxonomy): Bacteria > Actinomycetota > Actinomycetes > Propionibacteriales > Nocardioidaceae > Nocardioides. The sequence continues at coordinate 588,005 of CAVPRL010000014.1, read as the reverse complement.
CAACCTCCTGGTTGTCACTGCGACTCCACATCCTTTTCCACTTAGTCACCGCTTAGGGGCCTTAGCTGATGGTCTGGGCTGTTTCCCTCTCGACAATGGAGCTTATCCCCCACTGTCTCACTGCCGCGCTCTCACTTACCGGCATTCGGAGTTTGGCTAACGTCAGTAACCTTGTAGGGCCCATTAGCTATCCAGTGCTCTACCTCCGGCAAGAAACACACGACGCTGCACCTAAATGCATTTCGGGGAGAACCAGCTATCACGAAGTTTGATTGGCCTTTCACCCCTATCCACAGGTCATCCCCTCAGTTTTCAACCTAAGTGGGTTCGGTCCTCCACGCGGTCTTACCCGCGCTTCAACCTGCCCATGGATAGATCACTTCGCTTCGGGTCTTGAGCGTGCTACTAAAACGCCCTATTAGGACTCGCTTTCGCTACGGCTTCCCCACACGGGTTAACCTCGCAACACACCGCAAACTCGCAGGCTCATTCTTCAAAAGGCACGCCATCACCCCAACAACCCCATTGCAAAGAGGGGGCCAGCCGGGCTCTGACGGATTGTAGGCACACGGTTTCAGGTACTATTTCACTCCCCGCCAGGGGTACTTTTCACCTTTCCCTCACGGTACTTGTCCGCTATCGGTCATCAAGGAGTATTTAGGCTTAACGGGTGGTCCCGCCAGATTCACACGGAATTTCAGGGGTTCCGTGTTACTTGGGATACCACTCAACAGAACTGGCCTTACACTTACGGGGCTATCACCCTCTACGGCGCCACTTTCCAATGGACTTCAACTTCAACCAGTTTTTCTTACTGTTTGTCCAGCCGGCAGACCGGACCAAGTGGTCCCACAACCCCCTACCTGCAACCCCTGCCGGGTATCACACAGATAAGGTTTAGCCTCTTCCGATTTCGCTCGCCACTACTCTCGGAATCACTTTTGTTTTCTCTTCCTACGGGTACTGAGATGTTTCACTTCCCCGCGTTCCCTCCACACGCCCTATATATTCAGGCGTGGGTAACACGACATGACTCGTGCTGGGTTCCCCCATTCGGACACCCCCGGATCACAGCTCGGTTGCCAACTCCCCAGGGCTTATCGCAGGCTCCTACGTCCTTCATCGGCTCTTGATGCCAAGGCATCCACCATGTGCCCTTCATAGCTTGTCGCACAAACACTCAACAAAAACTACAAAGAAAAACAGAACAAACAACAGTCCCTCTGTTTACAGCACCCACCACCCATGGACTCACGGGTAACGGGCGCAGAGACTGTCGCTTCAACATCGCAACAACGTCCACCCCAACCCCCACCCTCACGGGTACGGCCTGGGATGCCTACATGCTGTTGCGAAGATGCTCGCGTCCACTATCCAGTTCACAAGAAACAAACCCACCCGAGCCAACCGCCGCATCACACGACGATCCGGTCCCGACGGGCCAGAGAAACCTGCCTGACGGCTGATGCCTCAGGACTCAACAGTGTGCCAGGACCCAACCCCCACCCACGACCCCCAGGTTCCACACCCACACCAGCAAGCCGCTGTGAGTAGTACTGAGAGGACCGCGAACACGGACCAGGTCATTCATCGACGATTCCACTAGTGAACACCACCAGTGCCACCCGGACGGATGCCGGGCGTGCGGGGTGTGTGCTCCTTAGAAAGGAGGTGATCCAGCCGCACCTTCCGGTACGGCTACCTTGTTACGACTTCGTCCCAATCGCCAGCCCCACCTTCGACGGCTCCTTCCACAAGGGTTAGGCCACCGGCTTCGGGTGTTGCCGACTTTCGTGACGTGACGGGCGGTGTGTACAAGGCCCGGGAACGTATTCACCGCAGCGTTGCTGATCTGCGATTACTAGCGACTCCGACTTCATGGGGTCGAGTTGCAGACCCCAATCCGAACTGAGACCGGCTTTTTGGGATTCGCTCCACCTTGCGGTATCGCAGCCCTTTGTACCGGCCATTGTAGCATGCGTGAAGCCCTGGACATAAGGGGCATGATGACTTGACGTCATCCCCACCTTCCTCCGAGTTGACCCCGGCAGTCTCCTATGAGTCCCCACCATAACGTGCTGGCAACATAGGACGAGGGTTGCGCTCGTTGCGGGACTTAACCCAACATCTCACGACACGAGCTGACGACAGCCATGCACCACCTGTACACCGACAAAAAGGGCACCTATCTCTAGGTGTTTCCGGCGTATGTCAAACCCAGGTAAGGTTCTTCGCGTTGCATCGAATTAATCCGCATGCTCCGCCGCTTGTGCGGGCCCCCGTCAATTCCTTTGAGTTTTAGCCTTGCGGCCGTACTCCCCAGGCGGGGCGCTTAATGCGTTAGCTGCGGCACGGAACCCATGGAATAGGCCCCACACCTAGCGCCCAACGTTTACGGTGTGGACTACCAGGGTATCTAATCCTGTTCGCTCCCCACACTTTCGCTCCTCAGCGTCAGGTAATGCCCAGAGAACCGCCTTCGCCACCGGTGTTCCTCCTGATATCTGCGCATTTCACCGCTACACCAGGAATTCCGTTCTCCCCTGCATACCTCTAGTCTGCCCGTATCGAAAGCAAGCCCAGAGTTAAGCCCTGGGTTTTCACTCCCGACGCGACAAACCGCCTACGAGCCCTTTACGCCCAATAATTCCGGACAACGCTCGCACCCTACGTATTACCGCGGCTGCTGGCACGTAGTTGGCCGGTGCTTCTTCTGTACCTACCGTCACCACCATCATCGGCGCTTCGTCGGTACTGAAAGAGGTTTACAACCCGAAGGCCGTCATCCCTCACGCGGCGTTGCTGGATCAGGCTTCCGCCCATTGTCCAATATTCCCCACTGCTGCCTCCCGTAGGAGTCTGGGCCGTGTCTCAGTCCCAGTGTGGCCGGTCACCCTCTCAGGCCGGCTACCCGTCGAAGCCTTGGTAGGCCATTACCCCACCAACAAGCTGATAGGCCGCGAGCACATCCCTGGCCGAAAAAACTTTCCACACAGAGCGCATGCACACCTGTGTCGTATCCGGTATTAGCCACCGTTTCCGGTAGTTATCCCAAAGCCAAGGGCAGATTACTCACGTGTTACTCACCCGTTCGCCGCTCGAGTACCCCGAAGGGCCTTTCCGCTCGACTTGCATGTGTTAAGCACGCCGCCAGCGTTCGTCCTGAGCCAGGATCAAACTCTCCGTTGAAAACAAAAAGTAACCCCGACAAAAAACGAAACTGACATAATTGCCAGAATCATCAATCATCAAAGAAATCCGTCACTACATCCACAACCCGAAGGCCACAGACACAGAAGACGGGTTACAAACTAATTCGTCGACTATGACACACTGTTGAGTTCTCAAACATCAGATGCACTCGGAAGTTCGGCCTTTCGGCCTTCCCGTCCGGGGCAGTGGTTTAAACTTAGCGGATTGTTTTCCCCGGTGCAATTCGGGGCTTTTCCGCCTCATCTTGCACAGCGCACAGCACATTCTCGCCAGTTTTGGAGGGCTCCAGCTGGAGCTCGCTTCGCCACCGGAAAGGTGAGTGAGAAGTGAAGATGTCCGCCGGGGCCGGAGGCCCGACCTGACCGGTCTTGCCTCCCGCCGCTCCCTGGCGACTCGGAGAACATTAGGGGAGGTTGCGGCGGAGTTCAAATCGAGCGGACGTGACGGCGGGCACATCCACGTTTGCGCAGGTCAGAGGCCGTTTAGGGGTCCTGGCCGGGCGTGGCGCGCGCGCGTCAGCGCACTTCCACCCCGGCGAAGTTCTTCTTCCCGCGGCGCAGCACCAGCCAGCTGCCACCGATGAGGTCGTCCGGACCCGGCACCTGCTCCGGGTCCTCCACGCGCACGTTGTTGAGGTAGGCGCCGCCCTCCGAGATGGTGCGCCGCGCCTCCCCCTTGCTCCTGACCAACCCGCAGGTAACCAGGAGGTCGACCACGCTCGGCATCGGCTCGTCGCCGTCGAGCGTCGCCGACCCGGCCTCGCGGAGCGCGGCTCCGAGCGTTGCGGTGCTGAGCCCGGTCAGGTCGGCGCCGCCGAAGAGCGCGGCCGAGGCCTGCTTGATGCGCTCTGTCTCCTCCGCACCATGCACGAGGGTCGTGACCTGCTCGGCCAGCGCACGCTGGCCAGCGCGCAGGAACGGCTTCTCTGCGTGCTCGGCCTCGAGCGCCTCGATCTCGGCGCGGCTGAGGAAGGTGAACACCCGGAGCAGCTCACCGACCTTTGCGTCCTCGACGTTGAGCCAGAACTGGTAGAAGGCGTACGGCGACATCATCTCGGGATCGAGCCACAGGGCACCGCCCTCGGTCTTGCCGTACTTGGTGCCGTCGGCCTTCGTCATGAGCGGTGTCGCGATGGCGTGGGCGTGACCGCTGTCGGCCCGTCGGATCAGCTCGACCCCGGCCGTCAGGTTGCCCCACTGGTCGGAGCCGCCGAACTGCAGCGTGACGCCGTGGTCGCGGTAGAGGTTGAGGAAGTCCAGCGACTGGAGCAGCACGTAGCTGAACTCCGTGTAGCTGATGCCCGCCTCCAGCCGGCTCTTCACGACGTCGCGGGCCAGCATCCGGTTGACCGGGAAGTGCTTCCCGATGTCACGCAGGAAGTCGATCGTCGACAGGCTCGCGGTCCAGTCGTAGTTGTTGACCATGGTGGCGGCGTTGTCGCCCTCGAAGGACAGGAACGGCTCGATCTGGCGGCGTACCCGCTCCACCCAGTCCTTAACGGTGTCGAGGCTGTTGAGCGTGCGCTCACCCGAGTCCTTGGGGTCGCCGATCATGCCGGTGGCGCCGCCGACCAGGGCGTACGGCGTGTGACCGGCGTCCTGGAGCCGCTTCGCGGTCAGCACCTGGACCAGGTGGCCCATGTGCAGGCTCGGCGCGGTCGGGTCGAAGCCGACATAGAACCGCACGCTCCCACCGGTCAGTGCCTCGCGCAGCGCGTCGAGGTCCGTGGAGTGGGCAATCAGGCCGCGCCACTCGAGGTCGTCGAGGAGGGTGGGATCGACGGTCACGGGGAACCTTTCGGGTCGGAATGTGCGGGTCAAGCGTGCCATGGGCCCATCTGACTACGCTCGTGGGTTGGAAGGTGGCAGCGTGAAGGGAAGGGTCTTGATCGCAGGTAGGTACACGCTCGGACGCGAGATCGGGCGCGGCGGGATGGGCGCCGTGTGGCTGGGCGAGGACGAGGTCCTGGGGCGCCCGGTCGCCCTCAAGCGCGTCGGCTTCGGTCCCGGCGAGGACCATCTCGATCTCGACCGGGCCGAGCGTGAGGCCCGGCTCGCGGCGCGACTCAACCACCCTCATGTCGTCGCCGTCTACGACCTCGTCGTCGAGGGCGACGACCGCTGGCTGGTGATGGAGTACGTCGCCGGCGCGACCCTCGCCGAGCTCGTGAGGCGAGACGGCCCGCTCACCCCCGACCAGGCCGCACCGTTGCTGCGACAGGCAGCCGACGCGCTGGCCGCCGCCCACGAGGCGGGCATCGTGCACCGCGACGTGAAGCCGTCCAACATCCTGGTCACACCCGACGGCCAGGTGAAGCTCTCCGACTTCGGCATCGCCCGCGCGCAGGCGGACGCCTCACTCACCCAGACCGGGCTGGTGACCGGTTCGCCGGCGTACCTCGCGCCTGAGGTCGCCTCCGGCCAGCAAGCCTCGGCTGCGAGCGACGTGTGGTCGCTGGGCGCCACCATGTTTCACGCGCTCACGGGGCGTCCGCCGTACGACGTCGGGGAGAACGTGCTGGGCGCGCTCTACCGCATCGTGCACGAGGAGCCGCCGCGGCTAGGGGCTTCCGCCGGCTGGCTGGCTCCCGTCTTGCTCGCGACGATGGCCCAGCGGAGCGAGGACCGCTGGTCGATGGCGCACGTGCGCGACTTCCTCGAAGCCGGGCCGGCTGCTCCGCTGCCGGCACCGCTCCCCCGGGCGGTCCCGGTCGGGGTCCCCACGTCGGCGGCGCCGGACCCGGCCTCCACCCAGGTGATCGCCGCCGTACCTCCGGTGTCGCCTGCCCCACCGGCAGCTCCCCCGACGACACCGCGCCCCCGCAGGCGCGGCGCCGCGCTTCCCCTGCTGGTGCTGGCGATCGTCGTCGCCCTGGGCGTCATCGTCGTCGCGTGGGTGCTCGGCAACGACGACGACCCCGGCGCGGAGCCGACGCCGTCCTCCAGCCCCTCCGGCTCGACCTCGGCACCACCGGCGACCACCGAGGGCGTGACGGCCGACGGCATGGAGAACTTCATGGAGGACTACCTCGCCACCGTCACGTCCGACCCGAAGGCGGCCTGGCAGCGGCTCACCCCGCAGTTCCAGAAGGAGAGCGGCGGCTTCGGGCAGTACAAGAAGTTCTGGAGCGGCTACCAGTCCGCCGACATCGTCGACTTCACGGCCGATCCGGCGACGATGACCGTCACGTACACGGTCGAGTACCTCGACCAGACCGGCCAGAAGACGACCGACAAGGTCACCCTCCACCTCGAAGGCACGGACGGCAACTTCCTGATCGCCAGTGAGAGCTGACCCTGCCCCCTATCGTTGGGCACGGGAGGGATCGATGGAGCTGGCGACGCTGTACAGGGACATCGTCGAGCGGTCGCCAGACGCGTTCTGGGTCTGCGACCTCGACGGTCGGACCGTCTATGCCAACCCCGCCATGTGCGACCTCTACGGCGCCGACGCCGAGGAGATGACGGGCGTCACCGTCTTCGACTCGCTCGACGAGGCCGGCCGCCGGCAGTTCGCCGAGCACCTCGAGGAGCTCAAGGTCGTCGGCGGCAACGGCGAGGACGTCGACGTCCTCTTCTGGCGCCGCGACGGTACGTCGCTGTGGGTGGTCGTCAGCGAGCGCGAGCTGCGCGGGCCTGACGGCGAGATCGTCGGCTTCACGCACCGGATCAGCGACTACAGCGGCCGCCGCCGCGCCCTCGACCAGCTCCGCGAGAGCCGCGAGCAGCTCGCCGAGGCGCACCGCATCGCCCGGCTCGGCAGCTGGCAGTGGGACCTCGCGACCGACGAGATCTACGCGTCCGACGAGCTGTGCGCGCTCTACGGACTGGACCCTGCGTCGTTCCCGGCGAGCTACGCGAGCTTCCTCGACATCGTCCATCCGAGCGACCGGGAGGCCGTAGACGAGGCGGTGCGAGGTGCCCGCGAGAGGCCGACGGAGTTCGTGTTCGTCGCCCGGATCGACGGCGAGCACGGCTGGGTCTGGACCCGGGGACGGGGCGTCTCGACCGCCGACGAGACCGGCGCGGTCGTCACGATGTCGGGCACCCACCAGGACATCACCGAGACCAAGCTCGCCGACCTGGCCCTCGAGGACCAGGTCCGGCAGAACGCACTCATGCAGGCCGTCGCCGTCGCGGCCAACGAGGCACGCACCCTCAACGAGGTGCTCGGCCAAGCGCAGCACCTGGTGCTGCTCCACGACGACTGGGAGCGCGGCCGGGCCTTCGTGCCGGACGAGGCCGGCACCGCCGTCGTACCTCTCCACATCTCCGACGCCGACCGGCTGATCGACGAGTCGACCCCTGAGGAGTCGGCGATGGAGCTCGCTCTCGCCAACCGCGCCTTCCAATCCGGTCGGTCGGTGTGGAGCAACTCGCGGCTCACCATCGCCTTCCCGGTCTCGCACGCCGACCAGGTGCTGGCGGTCATCACGATCACGTCCGCTCCACCGCTCTATCGCTTCGAGATGATCCAGTCGATGGTGGAGCAGGTGGCCGTCGAGCTCGGCCGGGTCGCGGAGCGCGAACGCGCGGAGCGGGCCCTGGCCGACGCCCGCGACGCCGCGATGGAGGCGTCCCGGCAGAAGTCGGAGTTCTTGGCCACCATGAGCCACGAGATCCGCACTCCCCTCAACGGGGTGATCGGGCTCAACGACCTGTTGCTGCGCAGCGAGCTGACGACCGACCAGCAGCGGCTTGCCTCCGGCGTACAGGTCGCCAGCCGCGCGCTGCTCGGGATCATCAACGACGTCCTCGACTTCTCGAAGATCGAAGCCGGCAAGATGGAGCTCGAGCGCCTCGACTTCGAGGTGCGTGCCGTCTTCGACCAGGTTGCGAGCATGCTCGGCGAGGCCGCCCGGGCCAAAGGTCTCGAGCTGATCGTCGCCTGCCACCCCGACGTACCCGAGGTGCTGTGCGGCGACCCGACCCGGCTGTCTCAGGTGCTCACCAACCTCGGCTCCAACGCCGTGAAGTTCACCGAGTCCGGCGAGGTGTTCATCCGGGCCACGGCAGCACCGCGCGCCGACGGGGGTACCCACCTCGAGGTGAGCGTCACCGACACCGGCGTCGGCATCGACGAGTCGGACGTCGTGGACCTCTTCGAGGCCTTCACCCAGGCCGACGCCTCGACGACCCGGCGGTACGGCGGCACCGGGCTCGGGCTGGCGATCTCCCGCGAGATCGTCGACGCCCTCGGGGGCGAGATCGGGCTGCGCCCCAACCCTGGTGGGGGCACCGTCTTCTGGTTCACCGCCGAGCTGGACGCGCCGCTGGGGACCGGGATCGACCCGGACGACGAGTACGGGCGCAGCTGGCTCTCGGGGCGACACGTCCTCGTCGTCGACGACAACCCCAACAACCGGCTGATCCTGACCGAGCTGCTCGCCCGCTGGCGGATGCGATCGTCCAGCGCCGCAGACGCGGACGCGGCCGAGCTCGCGGTGGCGCAAGCCCGTGCTTCCGGCGACCCGTTCGAGGCGGTCCTCCTCGACCTGTCCATGCCCGGCAGGGACGGGCTCGGGCTGGCCCGCGACCTGGTGGCCGACCCCGCCAACGCCGGGCTGCACCTGGTGATGCTGACCTCGACCGAGCCGCCACCGCCCGAGGAGCTCGCCGCGGCCGGCATCGTGGCCTGCCTGACCAAGCCGACCCTCGCCGGCGAGCTGCGTACGACGCTCCTGCGACACCTCGCGCACCGCGACCCGCGACCCGACGGCCTGGTCCGCCCGATCGCCGAGCCGACCGCGACCCATCGCGTCCTCGTCGTCGAGGACAACCCGGTCAACCAGCTCGTCGCGGTGGGCCTGCTCGAGGCGCTCGGCTATGCCGCCACGACGGCCGACGACGGCGAGGTGGCGGTGGCGGAGATGCGCACCGGCGGGTACGACGCCGTACTGATGGACGTGCAGATGCCGCGGATGGACGGGTACGCCGCCACTCGCGCGATCCGCGCCGAGCAGTCGGTACACGTGCCGGTGATCGCGATGACGGCGGCGGCGGTCGAGGGCGAGCGCGAGCGGTGCCTCGCAGCCGGGATGGACGACTTCCTGACCAAGCCGGTCGATCCGAGGGCGCTGGCAGCCGTGCTCGCCCGGTGGGTGGGGGGCAGCGAGACCACCCCCGTACGCCGTACGCTGCGGGGCGTGTCTGACGCCCCCTCCTCCCCCGTCGACGGTCTCGCCACGGACCGCCTCGACGAGCTCCGCGACCTGGATCCGGACAACACGGCCTACCTCGACCGCGCGATCGGCAACTTCGTGCGCAACACGCCCGGCACGCTCGAGACGATCCGGCAGGCCATCGCCGACGGGGATGCGGAGGTCCTCAAGCAGGTGTCGCACAAGCTCGCCGGCGGCGCTCTCAACCTTGGGGTGATGGCCGCGGGACGCACAGCCCAGCAGATCGAGCTGGTGGCCGACACCGGCGCGACTGCAGGAGCCGTCGAGCTGACGGACCAGCTCGAGATCGACCTGGAGACCGGCCGGACCGCGCTGCTCGCCTACCAGGCGTCGTACTCCAGCTGAGGTTCGGTCCACCCGTCCCCGGGTACGGATGGGTCATGAAAACCATCATCGGGCTCGTTGTCGTCGTCTGGTTGGCCATCGGCGTGCTCGCGGCGTACCAGCGCGACTACTTCACCGACGACCGGGACGTGAGCTGCAAGTCCGCCGGCGACACGGTGCTGACGATCGTTGCCGGGCCGCTGAACTACTTCGGCGCGAACCCGAAAGTCGACTGCGAGGTGAAGGTCCCCCAGCCGTCGACGTGATCGAACGTGGTGGAAGGCTGGCGCCATGCGCTACGCGAAGCTCGGCAACACCGGTCTCGACGTCTCCCGCGTGGTCCTCGGCTGCATGAGCTGGGGCGATGGCGACAAGGGCTGGCACCCGTGGATCCTGGACGAGGACGCGGCCCGCGTGATCATCCGCCAGGCGCTGGAGGCGGGCATCACGACGTTCGACACCGCGAACGTGTACGCCGGCGGCAGCAGCGAGGAGTTCACCGGTCGGGCCCTGCGTGACTTCGCGAGGCGCGAGGACGTCGTGATCGCGACGAAGGTGCACGGGCGGATGCGTCCGGGGCCGTACGGCGCCGGCCTGTCGCGCAAGGCGATCCTGCACGAGATCGACGAGTCGCTGCGTCGGCTCGGGACCGACTACGTGGACCTCTACCAGATCCACCGGTGGGACCCCGAGGTCCCGATCGAGGAGACGATGGAGGCGCTGCACGACGTCGTACGGGCTGGGAAGGCTCGCTACCTGGGCGCTTCATCGATGTGGGCCTGGCAGTTCGCGAAGGCGCAGCACGTCGCGGAGGCACACGGGTGGACGCCGTTCGTGTCGATGCAGAACCACTACAACCTGATCTATCGCGAGGAGGAGCGGGAGATGCTTCCGCTCTGCGCCGACCAGGGCGTCGGCGTGATCCCGTGGAGCCCGCTCGCGCGCGGTCGCATCACCCGCGACTGGGACGCCGAGACGGCGCGCTCCGAGACCGACGAGTGGGGTGCCAACCTCTACCTCGACGACGACCGGTCGATCGTGGAGACCGTGGCGACGGTGGCGGAGCGGCTCGGCGTCTCCCGCGCCCAGGTCGGCCTCGCCTGGCTGCTGCACCAGTCCGCCGTCACCGCCCCGATCGTCGGGGTCACGAAGCCCGCGCACCTCACCGACGCGGTCGCCGCCGTCGACCTGGAGCTGTCGTCCGACGACCTGGCCGAGCTGGGCGCCGGCTACCACCCGCACCCGGTCTCGGGTCACGCGTGATGGCCGGCATCACGGATCTGGAGCAGCTGCTCCGCTCGATGGAGCCGACGGCCCTGGACGACGAGTACGTCTTCGTGGCCGTGTCCGACGACCGGGCACGTGAGCTGACCTACGCGGCGATGGTCCGCGAGGACGAGGGCACCAGCCTGGTGATGCGGCGCTCGGACGCCGACGACGCCGGCCTGTCCTACGACTTCGTCGCCGCCTGGATCACCCTCACGGTCCACTCGGATCTGGAGGCCGTCGGGCTCACCGCGGCGTTCGCGACGGCCCTCGGGAAGCGCGGGGTCAGCTGCAACGTGATCGCGGGGCTGCACCACGACCACCTGCTGGTCCCGGTCGACCGCAAGCACGACGCGCTGGATGTGTTGCGCGGGCTCGGCAACCACGGGCCTGACCGCTGACCGAGCCGCAACCCCGGCGCGTCACCGGAGCGGCGTCCCTGCCATGTCGGAGCCCTCCGGCAAACTACACACGTGCCCACTCCGAAGACCGCTCCCGCTGCCGCCGCGGCACGGGCAGCCGCCGTCTTCCCCCGCGTCCGATGGATGGGGTCGAAGTACAAGCTCCTGCCACACCTGGCCCAGGCATTCGACGACGTCGGCGGGACGACGGCTCTCGACGCGTTCTCGGGCTCGGGCGTCGTGTCCTACCTGCTGAAACAGCAGGGCTTCAGCGTCCACTCCAACGACTACCTGCGGTTCCCCGGCGTCGTCGCTGCGGCTTGTGTCGTCAACCAGAGCGTCACGCTGACGGCCGACGACATCGCCAGCATCACCGGCCCCGCTGCCGACGACCGTGACTTCATCCGGCGCACCTTCGAGGGCATCTTCTACACGCCTGACGACCTCGACTTCCTCGACTCGGCCTGGTCACATATTGCGACCATGCGCGGGCAGAAGCGGAACCTCGCCATCGCGTCGCTGTGCCTGGCTGCCGCACGCAAGCAGCCCCGAGGCGTCTTCACCATCTCGGGCGACCTGTCGCACTACGACGACGGCCGCCGTGACCTGAAGATGAGCCTCCGCGAGCACTTCGTCGAGCGCGCCACCGCTTACAACGCCGCCGTTTTCCGAGCGGGCACCCGTCACCAGGTCACGAGCTGCGAGGTGGCCGACCTGGAGTCGAGGCAGTACGACGTCGTCTACCTCGACCCGCCCTATGCGCCGCCAACCGACGACAACGACTACACGAAGCGCTTCCACTTCCTCGAGGGCTTGTCGCGCTACTGGGCCGGAGACACCATCATGGCCGGCACCAAGACGCAGAAACTCCCCAAGCGCGTCACCAAGTTCTCGTCCAAACGGACCATCGAAGAGGGCTTCCGAGACCTGTTCAAGCGGTTCCACGACTCGACACTGGTGCTGTCCTACTCGTCCAATGCCCTCCCGGACCGGGAGACTCTCCTAGGGTTGATGGGTGAGTTCAAGGACGACGTGGAGGTTCGGGTCATTCCGCACACCTACCACTACGGCACCCATCGCACTGCTGCGCGCCGCAAGGTCGACGAGTACCTCTTCATCGGCCGCTAGCAGTGCCTGACAGCGCCGAGATGCTCGCGTACCTGGCGCGACTTCAGAAGCTCACCCAGCACGTCGACCCGCGCACTGCCACGCCCGCCAGCGACGAGATCCGCCATGCCGCCCTCACCCTTCGCGCCGTCGACCACCCCGTCACCCGTCAGCTACTGGCCGAGTGGGCCGAGAAGTACCCCAAGGACGTGTACACGCTCGGCCTCGTCGTGGGCCTGTCGCAGGAGAAGCTGAAGAACCTCATCCGGGCCGAGTTCGACACGATGTCGTGGGCGAAGGCAGCCCGGGAGCAGCCTGCGGCGCTCATCGACTGGATGGACGACTCCTTCGACGTCGTGGCGTCGCTCAACGCTCAGCGGTACGCCGACTACACGTTCGCTGACGTCCTCGTCGCGCGAGGGACCAGCCGCACCGCTGCCACCTCGGCTGGTGTGGCCGGCAAGCTGATCGAGGACGCCGTGGAGGAGATCGTGGTGCGGCTGGGGCTGCCGTACAAGATGCGCGGCCGCTTCACCGGCCGGAACGGCGACACCGGTCCTGCCGACCTGGCCATCCCGGACTTCCCCCACGCGAAGATCACCGTGGCGTGCAAGGGCTTCGACTCGACTGGCTCCAAGCTGACCGCGGCGGTGACCGAGGTGGAGGCGATGGCGCAGGTCCGCTACGCGGACCAGTACGTGTTCGGCATCGTCGACGGCATCGGCTGGAACTCACGCCGCGGCGACTTCCGGCGGATGTTCGCGCTCGCTGAGGCGGGCCGCATCGACGGCTTGTACACGTTGAACGACCTACCCGAGTTCGAGGCGGCACTCACGGCAGCGGCGCAGCGGACCGGGTATCTACCCTGAGGGTTACAAGACACCCTCGACGATCTCAGTGTCATCGCCGCCGAGGTCGGGGATGGCCGACCAGGTTCAGTCGTCGGCGACCCGGACCACCAGCGCGTTCGGCTGCAGCACGAAGCGGATGGTCGACGCCTCGCTGAGCACATCCCCGTCGACCTCGCAGAGCTGGGGCGGGTCGACCGCGAGCGTCACGTCGACGCCGGCGGACCGCTCGAGCGCGGGGCCGTCGTCACGGCCGGCCAGCACGCGGGCGGCCACGCCGATCCACTGGGTCAGGCTCTCGGGGCTGACGGTGGCTACGTCGAGCCGGCCGTCGTCGAAGAGCGCGTCGGGCAGCAGCACCATGCCGCCGGTGAGCTCGCCGCAGTTGCCCACGACTACCGTGCGGGCCTTCGTCGCGCCGGTCGGTTCGCCGTCGACCACCAGATCGACGGAGAAGGGCGGGTCGGTCAGGTGTCTTCCCCCGCTGGCGACGTACGCCGCCCAGCCGACTCTGTCCTTCACGCCCTCGGGGGCGTCGGCCATCATCTGGGCGTCGAACCCCACCCCGGCCATGACCGTGAAGCAGTGCACGTTGTCTGCGTCCGCCGGGATGCCGTCCAGCTGGTCGGGCGTGGGGTCGAGGACCAGCCAGCCGACGTCGATGCGCTGATCGCGACCAGCGAAGGCGGTGCGTGCAGCGTTCTCCATCGCGTCGACTCCCCCACCGACGTTGCGCGCCAGCAGGTTGCCGGTGCCGCCAGGCAGCAGCCCGAGCGGGACGCCGGTCCCCACGAGCTCCTGGGCGACCGCCCGGACCGTCCCGTCGCCCCCGAGCGCGCACACCAACGTGGCGCCGTCGGCCAGCGCGGACCGGGTCTGGCCGAAGCCCGGGTCGTCCTCGGTCGTCTCCACGAAGGTCGGCTCCGACACGCCGGCGGAGGCCGCGGCCTCCGCCAAGGTCGCTCGTACGTCGTCGCTGTCGACCTTCGTCGGGTTCACGACGACGACGATCTTCGAGTCCTGCTCCACGATGATCCCTCCGCCTGTCAGACCCGCGCGTAGCGGGCGCGGGCGAACGAGTACACGCCGTACGCCGCGAGGCCGAGGGCGATGCCGATGAGGATCACCGGGCCGGCGGGCAGGTCCCGCAACGACTTGAGCCCGCCGTCCAGCCCGGTGGTCTTCCCGATGTGCTGCTGGATCGCGGCGGCGACGAAGAGAACGCCGACCGCGACGAGAGCGATGCCCTTGCCGATGTAGCCGACCCTGGCCGCGACGACGGCCCAGTGGCCGGGGTGCTCCTGCAGGTCGTCGAGGAACTTCTGCTTCCAGCCCTTGTAGACGTGGTAGAGCGCCACACCGATGATCGCGACGCCGAGCGCGCCGACCAGGAATCGGCCCGCCGGAGCATCCATCAGCGTGTGGGTGAAGTCCTTGGTCTGCTTGTTGCTGGACGTGCGCCCGCCCAGCGCGAAGACGAAGCCGGTGTAGGCGAGCGCGGCGTACATCACCGCCTTGCCTGCCGCCTTGGCCTTGTCGAAGGCCTCCCGTGCCGTGACAATCTCGGTGACCTGCCACAGCGCCAGCAGCACGAAGCCGACGGCCAGGACCCACAGCAGGAACATCCCGAACGGCTGCTTGGCCACGGTGGCGAGGGCGCCGGACTGGCTCGCCTGGCCTCCGGACCCGGTCGCGATCTGCACGGTCAGCCATGCGAGCACGAGGTGCAGCACGCCGCTGGCCGCGTAGCCCAGGCGTGCACCCCACTCGATGACCGGGTGGTCCCCGGCCTTGGTGGCGACTCCCTTGGCAGCGGTGGACGCCCGGTCCACGTGCGCTGACATCTCGTGTTGCTTCATGGTCTCCCTCGTGTCTCCAACCCCTGGAGAGCCGTACCCTCAGTGCGGCACCGCTACTCCTAGGCGCGGGTCTGGTCGGCGCTCCGGCCGGAGTCGACGCGCTCGTCAGTCGACTGCTTGGCCGCCTCGACACCGCGCGCGGGGTCACGGCGCAGCCAGTTCCAGGCCAGCAGACAGGCGATCAGGCCGTTGACCATCGCCACCAGGACGTCGCTCAGGTGGTGCATGCCGCGGTAGAGCCGGGCCGAGCCGACGCAGAACGGGATGGCCAGGCAGACCGTAACGACGACCGCGCGCAGGGCGGGGTGCTTGATCCGCAGCGCCATCAGCGCGAGCGTGAAGTAGAGGCCGGTGGCTGCTCCCGTGTGCCCGCTGGGGAAGCTCGAGGTCGGCGGCGAGTCGTCGAGCTTCTCGACGTCCGGGCGTTGCCGGTCGATGAGCAGCGTGGTGAAGAAGAAGACCAGTGCCTGAGCCGAGATCGCGATCAGCGGGATCACGGCGTACCACCACTGCCTCGTGCGCCACCACACGATCGCGACGACGACCAAGCAGACGCCGATGATGCTGACGGTCGCACCGGTCCAGGAGAAGAAGAGCGTGATGTCGTTGAGGAGCGACGTGCGCCCGGACGCCAGCCACGTGTTGAACCGCTCCTCTCTGATGCCGAGATCCTTGAGCGGCCCGTCGGCGATCGACCAGCCGATCGCCAGGACGACCAGCCACCACACCGTCATCGGGAGGAGCACGCGGACGGCGAGGTCGCGCCCGGCCCCCTTCGCGGAGGGTCGCGACTGGTCGTCACGCCACCTGGTGAGCATCGTCATCAGCTGTCTCCTTCTCGGGGGTGGTGAGGTCGGGTGGGCGCCAGCCCACGTAGCCGGCGTACGACGCGAAGCAGAGTCCACAGCCGAGCAGCACTCCTGCGATCACGTCGGACAGGAAGTGCGCGCCCATGAGCAGGCGATCGACGCAGACGAGGACGACCCACAGGCCGCCGACGACGGGCACCACGCGGCGGGCGGTGTGGCCGAGCACGGGCCAGAACAGCAGGATGACGGCCGTCACCACGATCGCGTTGTTCGTGG
Organism: uncultured Actinomycetota bacterium; assembly: GCA_963707845.1. Lineage (GTDB taxonomy): Bacteria > Actinomycetota > Actinomycetes > Propionibacteriales > Nocardioidaceae > Nocardioides. The sequence continues at coordinate 571,721 of CAVPRL010000014.1, read as the reverse complement.
CGTGGCCCGAGGGGAACGAGTAGCCCACGTGCGTCGCGAACGGCTCCTCGACAGTGGGCCTGGCTCGCTGCACGGCGAGCTTGAGCACGGCCGCGACCGCCCAGCCGGTGGCCATGGTGGCCATGGCCCACAGCGCGCGGGTGCGCAGGTGCAGACGGAACCACGCGATCAGGCACGCCGGCACGCCGATCACGGCATAGACCACCCAGGGCTGGCTGATCGACTCCCACGTCTCCGCGAGCGACCGGAGGCTGGCGTGGGTGCGGGTGACGTCGGTCGTGGCGACGATGACCCGCTGGTCCAGGTCCACCAGTGGCGCGAAGCTGGCGTGGACCAGGAACGCGAGCACGCCGAGCGGCACCGCGACGACCACGGCGTACACGACGGCGCGACTCAACCGTCGCGCTCGAGACCGGCTCACCTCCATCTCCGCATCCTGTGCTGCCGGAGCGGCGCGCAAACGCGCTGGCCCGCGAACGTTTGCGGGGCACGGATCTGACGCAGAATCTGCGCCGTGGATGTGAGGGAGTGGCTTCTCGTCAGCGAGGAGCGGGAGAACAGTCATGCCCGGATCGACGCCGTACGCGGCGACGGCACGGCGTGGAGCAGCGGCAACACGGTGCGGGCGTTCGTGCACGGCCGCGACTACTTCGCGGAGCTCCACGAGCGCATCTGCGCTCTCGGACCGGGCGACCGTTTCTACTTCGCCGACTGGCAGGGCGATCCCGACCAGCAACTCACCGACGACCCGCAGGCCACCCTCAGCAACACGCTCGTCGACGCCGTACGCCGCGGGGTCGACGTCCGGGGGTTGCTGTGGCGCTCGCACTGGCACCGGCTCGGCTTCAGTGCCCATCGCCACCGCCAGCTGGGTGAGGAGATCGGAGACGCGGGCGGCCAATGCCTCCGGGACATGCGGGTCCGCACGCGCGGCGCCCACCACCAGAAGTTCGTGGTCATCCGGCATGTCGACGACCCGGCCCGCGACGTCGCCTTCGTCGGCGGCATCGATCTCTGCAACGGACGACGCGACGACGAGAAGCACCAGGGCGACCAGCAGCCGGTGGACATGGCACGCGCCTACGGGCCGAACCCCGCCTGGCACGACGTCCAGGTCGCCATCCACGGGCCTGCGGTCCACGATGTCGAGACGACCTTCCGCGAGCGATGGGAGGACAGCACTCCCCTCACCCTCAACCCCGGGCGCTTCCTGTCCAGCGTGCTCCACCGGGAGGACCTCACACCCGAGCCGCTCGGCGAGCAGGCTCCGCCTCCGCCGCCCCGGTCTGACGGGCACGAGACGGTCCAGGTCCTGCGCACCTTCCCGGTGATCTACCCCAAGTCCTACGACTTCGCGCCCGACGGCGAGCGCTCGGTGATGCTGGGCAACACGAAGGCGATAGCCCAGGCCGAGCGTCTCGTGTACGTCGAGGACCAGTATCTGTGGTCCGAGGACGTGGGCGAGCACTTCGCGCGCGCGTTGCGCGCGGACCCCGACCTCCGGCTGATCGTCGTACTGCCCATGGTCCCGGACCGCGAGGGTGCGACCGTGGAGGTCCCGCAGCTCTACGGCCGTTCCTTGGCGATGCGGACGATTCTCGAGGCCGGGGCGGACCGGGTCGCCTTCTTCGGCCTGACCAACGAGCAGGGACTTCCGGTCTACGTGCACTCGAAGACCTGCATCATCGACCACCGGTGGGCCAGCGTCGGCTCCGACAACCTGAACCGCCGGTCCTGGACGAGCGACAGCGAGCTCGCCTGCACGGTGCTCGACGACCGCGGCGAGCTGGGCGACCCCGCGCCGGAGGACTCGTTCCCGCGCGTGCTGCTGCGGACGCTCGTCGCCGAGCACCTTGGCTGCCACCAGGACGAGGTGCCCGAGGACCCGCACGCCCTCTTCGACGCGATGGTCGCGTCGGCGGACGCGCTCGACGAGTGGTACGCCGCAGGCGGTGCTGCCCGGCGTACGGGCCTGCGCGGCCTGGTCTCCGGCCGACGACGTCCGGTGCCGGTGCCCCAGTCGCTGAGCCGCAGCGTCCCCGGGCACTCGCTCCGGCGACGCCGGGTGCAGGACCGGGCAGCCGCCTTCGCCGCCGCCGTCCACGACGGCCAGCGACCGGCGGGTCGACTACGGCGACTCGAGGTCCCCGAGCTCACGGCCACCCAGCTGCGCTGGGCGCCGCGCCTGTACGACCTGCTGTTCGACCCGGACGGCCGGCCCCGACCCGGAGAGGGCAACTGAGCATGGGCAAGCGACACGACAGCTGGAGCGACGACCCGCGCGATCTCCTCAGGGCAGGACCGGACTTCGAGCTCGATGACCTCGAGCGGGACGCCACGCCGGGATGGAGCAGCGGCAAGAAGGCCGCGACGAGGTTCGGCCGCGAGCGGGGCGAGCTGCTCGGCGAGCTCCAGGAGCGGCTGTTCGCCGAGGGACGCGAGCGCGGCGAGCGATCCCTGCTGGTCGTCGTCCAGGGGCTCGACACCGCGGGCAAGGGCGGAGTCGCGCGGCACGTCATGAGCAAGGTCGATCCGCAGGGCGTCGCACTGCGGTCCTTCGGCCCGCCCTCGGCCGAGGAGCAGAAGCACCACTTCCTGTGGCGGATCAAGAAGGAGCTGCCCGCGCCGGGACTGATCGGAGTCTTCGATCGCTCCCACTACGAGGACGTCCTCGTGGCACGCGTGGACGACATCGTGCCTCCCTCGGTCTGGGAGAACAGGTACGACGAGATCAACGACTTCGAGGAGGCCCTGGTCGCCGCGGGCACCACGGTCCTCAAGTTCGGGCTGATGGTGAGCCACGACGAGCAGGGACTGCGACTGATGAAGCGTCTCGACCGGCCCGACAAGCGCTGGAAGTACAGCACGAACGACCTCCCGACCCGGCGTCAGTGGGACGACTACCAGTCGGCGTACGCCGACGTCTTCCGGCGTACCTCGACCGACGCCGCGCCTTGGTACGTCATCCCGGCGGACCACAAGTGGTACGCCCGGGTGGCGATCACCGAGATCCTCACCCAGACCCTCGTCGACCTGGACCCGGCGTGGCCGACTGTCAGGTGGGATCCCGCGGTCCAGCGCCGGCAGCTCGCGGCGTCGATGAGCACACGGGCGCTGCGCGCGTCTCTCGACGAGACCGACCGTCAGGTGAAGAAGGCCGTGAAGGACGACCGCAAGGTGCGGAAGGAGGCCGCCCGCGCCGGCAGCGTCGGGGCCCAGGACGACCCCCTTGCCACAGCCGAGGCCGAGGCCCGGGAAGCCGAGGCGGCCGCCACGACGGCCGGCGACATGCTCGACCTCCAGCGGACCCGGAAGCAGAAGGTCGCACTCCTCGAGGAGCGGCGCGAAGCGTGACCCGACTGTGGTGGGGCGGGTGGGGCTCGAACCCACGACCCAAGGATTATGAGTCCTCTGCTCTAACCGACTGAGCTACCGCCCCCAGTGCCTGTTCTTCAGGGCAAAGGCCACGTCTCGCCTCTCCCCCAGCCGGTCGACGTACAGGTGGACGTCGCCCGGGTAGAGGTGACCATATCGGTCGAGGGTGCGGGCGGCGGAGGCGTGTCCGAGCATCGTGGAGGGCACCATCGGCGGCGTGCCGTGCCTGACGTCCAGCGAGGCGCAGGTGTGCCACAGGTCTTGCGGCCGGAGCACGTCGCCTCGGAGGCCGCGACCGCCCGCTGAGGGTCTTCTTTTCGTAGTGCCGGGTTGTCAGTTCTACCGACTGAGCGGATCGCCCGGCACTACGCTCCAGAGGCCGAGGCACGGGGAGCCCTTATGACGACTGGTCGCGACGTACATCCAGAACACACGCTGACCTCGAGCACGGCTAGTTACGCACCGCCGGACACGGTCACCCATGACGGGCCTACCGCACCGTTCCCCCTCTCGGCCTACTCGGGGACCAGCGACGCCGGCGCCATCGGCTCGACTATTCGCCGAATGCCGCCGAAGAAGAAGGGCGGCAAAGCCAAGGCCCAAAAAAAGACCAAGGGCCGGGCCCCGGGCAAGAGCGAAACTCCTGCCCCCACGCCAGACACCGATAGCGACGAGGCGGTGCCCTCGTTGTCGCCCTCATCATCCTCGTCGTCCTCATCGTCGTCGTCCGCCCCGCCCTCGTCCACACCGCCCTCGTCCACACCGCCCTCGTCCACACCGCCCTCGTCCACCCCGCTCTCGTCCACCCCGCTCTCCCACTTGTCGTCCTCCGCGCCCTCGTCCACCCCGCTCCCCCACTTGTCGTCCTCCGCGCCCTCGTCGTCCCCGCTCTCCTCCTTGTCGTCCTTGTCGTCCTCGTCGTCCTCGTCGTCCTCGTCGTCCTCGTTTGTTCCGGAAGGCGTAAGGGAGGCGGTCTGGGAGGGAGTTCAGGAAAGACTCACGCGGAAAAAGCAAGAAAAGAAGGAACACAAGGAAGGGACAAAGAAGAGGATGTCTGCACACGAGCGGAAAAACGCAAAAAAAGAAGGGCGCCTCAACCTCCTCCTCGTTCAGCTCCTCCTCGTCCAGCTCCTCCTCGTCCAGCTCCTCCGGTGGCGGAGGCATGGATGGCGTCGAGGCCACCGACGCCACCGACGCCACCGACGCCATCGACTCGGAGGTCTTCAACGAGACCTGGGCGGCATTCGCCAAGAATTCGCGCTTTGATTTCTATCTATCCGAAGACGGCGATGTATCTCTGGATGCCCTAGTTCGAGACGTGACCGGGCAATACCTCACTACCCTCAAAGAGGCAATGAATGCTCCGGGGTCGGGTAAGAGCAAAGGAGGTTGGGCGACCAACGCAACGAGGAAGCAATTGCAGACCGTGACGGACCGGGACAAGTTCACGGGGAATGAGCACGCGAAGTCCGTCTTCGCTGGTGGCGAGTACACGGCCCACCACAAGGTCTCCCAATCCGACCTCAGCAAGCTTGCCGCAAAGGCACGCTCGGACGGCATGGAACAAGAGATGCTGCACGCAGTCGGTGCAACCGGAGACAACCTTCTCAAGGCTCTACTAAACTTCCCTGGAAATCTAGAAGCCGGGCCTCGATCCGAGAGGCGTGTCGGCGACCCCGGAAGCGTCTTCGATCCCAATCTCGACGACGGCGAGATGACGCCCCGCTCCGAACTACTAGGCGACGTAGCATCCGAGATATCTCGCGAGAAGATCAATTGGAAGACCGTCATTACCCGCTTGCAAGAGGTTAAGTCAATCCAAGACCGACACCACGACGGGGTGATTTCGCCCCCGAAACTGGACCAATGGAAGCTCAAGGGTGAAAAGTACGCGCGGGAATAAAGGACTGGGTCTGCTGCACGAACCGCGCCGGTCCTAGCGGTTGCGAGCGGTGTCGATCGCCAGCGCCAGGGCGTTGAGTCCGGCCCAGCCGAGGGTGATGCCGAGGACCTTGCGGCGTACGTCGGGGTCCGCGGTGCGGGTCCCGAGGACCGCCGCGTCGCCGAGGTCCATCGCGATCCGCAGCAGCATCGCGGCCCGCACCGTCTTGTCCGAGCGGCCGAAGATCGCCAGGCCGCCGATCGCCAGATCGCGTACGCCGTACGTCTGCGCGAGCAGCTCGAGCCCGTCCTGGTCCTTGCGGTCGGAGTGCAGCGCCTGCCAGAGGTGGCCGGGCTGGGCAAGGGCGTAGCCGCCGTACGAGGCGGTGGCGATCGACAGCAGGCGGCTCAGGCGGTAGCTCATGGCCGACCGGTACCCGTCAGCGGCGGACTCACGCAGTCGGCAGCGGTTCCCCGGTCTCGAGCAGGGTCTTGAGGCTGGCCAGGATCTCGGGCCAGCCGTTGCTGATGCCCGGCAGGATCTGGCTGTCGGGCTCGAAGCCGCCGTGGGTCACGGTCAGCTTGACCCGCTCCCCCGCCTCGTCGATCTCGAACAGCACGTGCGAGAGCGGCTCGGCCCGCAGCGCGGCAACCACCGCAGGCTCGGCGTCGATCATGCGAGCGAACGAGTCGGTGATCGCGTGCCAGGTGTAGGAGAGCCGGTACGGCGGGTCCGCGACCAGCACTCGCTGCGCGGGGTCGACCATGGTCGCCTCGGCGTACGTCCAGCTGACGGTCGAGCCGACCTGCCAGTCGGACGTGAGCTCGGCACCCCAGTAGCGGCTGGTGAAGGCGGGCTCGGTGAGCGCCTGCCACAGCTGCTCCGGGGTGGTCCTGATGTAGGTGGTGTAGACGAACTCGTTCACGGTTGACGCCTCCAAGACGGTGGTGAGGTCGGCCAGCGCCTGGGCGCGGCGACGGTCGAAGCGGTTGAGCCAGCGGTCGGCGACCGCGTTGATGGGCGCGGCATCGAGGAAGTGGAGCTTCTCCCGGCCGCGCCACCGGGTGGTGACGACGCCGGCGTCCTCGAGGACGGCGAGGTGCTTGCTCACCGACTGCCGGGCCATGTCGACCCCGTCGCACAGCTCGGCGAGGGTCTGGCCGTTGCGCTCCCCCAGCCGGTCGAGCAGCGCCCGACGGGTCGGGTCGGCGAGTGCCTTGAACACCGCGTCCATGGCACCATTTCATGCAGCCATTTGGCTGCATGTCAAGGCTATGCTGCGGTCCGGGAGGTTCACATGGACATCGAGCGACTCGAACCGCTGGCCGAGGATTGGGAGCGCGCGCTGTGCGTCGTCGCGCATCCCGACGACATGGAGTTCGGTGCTGCGGCCGCTGTCGCGCGCTGGACCGGGCAGGGCAAGCAGGTCACCTACTGCATGGTGACCAGCGGCGAGGCCGGCATCGACGGGCTCGGCCCGGACGAGTGCCGGACGGTTCGCGAGGCAGAGCAGGTGGCGTCCGCTCAGGTCGTGGGCGTGCCCGACGTGGTGTTCCTCGGGCTCGCCGACGGCATCCTCGAGTACGGCGTCCCGCTGCGGCGCGAGATCGCCCACGTCGTACGCCGCTATCGGCCCGACATCGTGATCACCGGCAACTTCCAGGACACCTGGGGCGGCCGCAACCTCAACCAGGCCGACCACATCGCGACCGGGCGGGCCGTGCTCGACGCGGTCCGCGACGCGGGCAACCGCTGGATCTTCAACGAGCAGCTCGTCGACGGGCTCGAGCCGTGGGGCGGGGTGCGCGAGGTGTGGGCGTTCGGCTCGCCGGACTCCGGCCACGCGGTCGACACCACCGACACCTTCGACGCCGGCGTCGCCTCACTCGAGGCGCACGGCGCCTACATTGACGGGCTCGGCTGGGCGGACTTCGACGCCCGGGAGTTCCTGGAGGGCATGGCGCGGCAGACCGGCCAACGACTGGGTACGCCGTTCGCCGCGCCGTTCCAGGTCTTCCCGATGGGCTGGGGCGACTAGCCGCAGCAGGAGTGCGGCGAGCGCCGGCCGGCCGCCGCCGCGAGCGCCGTGCCTCGACGGGCCGCCGTCCGGCCCGCCGCCGAGTCGGCGTCGTAGACGACCTTGCCGTCGACCAGCGTGTTGCGCACCGACGCCGCCCGGATCGACCGAGGTCCCACCTCTTGCAGGTCGCGGTCCACCACGACGAGATCCGCGACCTTCCCGGGCGCGACCGTGCCGGTGCCGCCCTGGTGGAGCTCGAAGGCGCTGCCGCGGGTGTGCATCGCCAGCGCCGCCGCGCGACTGATCCCCTCGGCCGCGTTGAGCGGGCGCGGCACCGCGTCGTACTGCGTGCGGTCGATGGCCGACGCGATCTGGTTGAAGGGGCGCAGCGGGTCGACCGGCCAGTCGGAGCCCCCGACCAGGCGGGCACCGGCGCGCTCGAGGCTGCGCGCCGGGTACATCCGCCGGAACCGTTCGTCGCCGATGAACGGGCGTAGCGCGTCGAGGGTCCACTCGTTGCGCACCGCCCACTGGAGCTGCATGCAGGCCAGCGCGCCGACCTGGGCGAAGCGCGGGTAGTCGCGCGGGTGCACCAGCTGCAGGTGCGCGATCGTGTGCCGGTGCCGCCGGGCCTTGCGGCCGTTGGCGTGCAGCGCGGCCTCGTAGGCGTCGAGCGCGACCCGGACCGCGCGGTCGCCGATCGCGTGGCTGTGCAGCTGCCAGCCCGCGGAGTCCAGGACGACGGCGAGCCGCTGGTACTCCTTGCTGGAGAGGTAGAGGTCGCCCCGGTTCTTGGTGGGCCGGCCGTCCTCGTCGAGGTAGGGGTCGAGCAGGGCCGCGGTCTGGGCGGGGTACTCGATCACGCCGTCGACGAAGACCTTCGCCGTCGTGATGTGGATGCCAGGCACCTTGCCGTGTCGCCGGCGCAGGTGAGCCAGCCATTCGGCAGCCTGCTGCGGCCGCTTGGTGAGCTCGCTCGACAGCCGCAGCGCCGGCGTGACCGTCTGCAGCAGGTGGCCGGCGGAGCGGAGGTCGGCGTACGCCCGGACGCTGGACTCGTCGGACGCGGCATCGAGGAACGAGGTGATCCCCAGGCTGAGCAGGTAGGCCATCGTGTCGGCGTACGCCGCCTCGAGCTCGGCGCGCCCGGGCGGCGGGATCACCGCACTGACGAGTCCCTGCGCGTTGTCCTTGAGCAGACCGGTCGGGTCGCCGCCGCTGCCGCGCACGATCTCACCGCCGGCCGGGTTCGGGGTGGTGCGGTCGATGCCGGCGAGGGCGAGCGCGCGGCTGTTGACCCACGAGTTGTGGAAGTCCGAGCCCTGGATGTAGATCGGCCGGGTGGTCTTGAGCGCGTCGAGCATCGACCGGTCGGCGACCGTCCCGGCCGGGAGGAGACCGACCGGGCTCCAGTCGGTCACCTGCAGCCAGGCGTCCGGCCCGGCGTCGGCGCTCGCGTCGAGGAAGCCCTGGAGTGCCGCCTGGGTCTCGGGGACCGTCATCGAGACGTTGCCGAGGGAGGGGTTCATCGCCTGCTCGGCAGCACCGAGCGGGTGCAGGTGCCCGTCGTGGATGCCGGCCATGATCGTCCCGCCGTCGGCGTGCACGACGTCGGTGCGCCGGTCCGCCAGCCGACGGATCTCTCGGGTGCTGCCCACGGCCTGGATCCGGCCGTCGGCGCCGATCGCGACCGCCTCGGCGCCACGCTGCGCGGTGCCGGTGAAGACGTGGCCCCCGACGATGATCCGAGCGGTACGGCGAGGTCGCGCGGCCGAGACCGGGCCGGCGACCGCGAGAGCGGCGGCACCGGCGGCACCGGCGGCGACAAGCGAGCGGCGGGAGATCGAGTCGGGCTGCGTCATGTCGCCAGAACGTGGATGATTAACGCGATAACCACAAGAGTCTCGGAGGTCGGTCGATGAGCGGACGCCGGGTGCGGCCCACGGTGCGCCAGGTCGCGGAGCGCGCGGGCGTCTCGACGGCGACGGTCTCGAACGCCCTCAACGGCAGCGGCCGGCTCTCCGAGGAGACCCGGCTGCGGGTGCTCGCGGCCGCGCAGGAGCTCAGCTACGTGCCCTATACGTCGGCCCGCGCACAGGCCCGCGGCGGCACCGGCGTGCTCGGGCTGACCATGGCGACGTACGGCGACATCGCGGTGCCCTACACGGAGATCCCGTACTACGCGGAGCTGATCCTGGCCGCCATCCGGACCGCCCACGAGCGCGGCTACCTGCTGGTGGTGCTGCCGGGATCGATGTCGTCGTGGACCTGGCTGACGACGCCGCTCGACGGGGTCGTGCACTGCGAGCCCCGGGTCCACGACCCGGTCGGCGCGATCCTCGAGAAGCGCGGCATCCCGCTCGTCTGCGCGGGACGGCCGACCACCCCGCGGCGTACCGATGCATGGGTCGACACCGACGACGCCCACGCCACGCGGGAGCTGCTCGACCACCTGCGGGCCGGCGGTGCCCGGCGGGTCGCGGCCGTGCTGCCCGACCACGACGATGCCTATCCGGCGATCGTGCGCACGGCGTACGACGAGTGGTGCGCCGACGCCGGGCAGGAGCCGGTCGTCGCGACCTTCAGCCCGGACCTCTACAGCACCGGCGAACGGGCGGCGATCGACGACCTGCTGCGGCGTACTCCTCGACCGGACGCGGTGTTCGGCGTCTACAACGAGTCGGGCACCCACCTGGTCGAGGCGGCGCGCGGGCTCGACCTGTCGGTGCCGGACGACGTCGCGGTCGCGTGCTTCAGCGACGACCCCGCGTACGCCCACATGACGCCGGCGGTGACCACCGTCAGCCTGCAGCCGGCTGAGGTCGGTACGGCCGCGGTCGAGCTGCTCATCGGCCTGGTCAACGGCCGCCGCGGCATCCGCCGCCAGCGGCTGCTGCCTGCCGTGCTGCGGGTGCGCGACTCCTCGACCAGGTCGGCGTCCCCGATCTCAGTCACCTGACTGAGGCGGTCTGGACCAGATCGAGATTCGCTGGAGCCCCCAGATCCAAGGAGGACCACATGCCCACCAAGCGGACCCGCAGACTCGCCCTCTTCGCCGCCCCGGCGGCGATCGCAGCAGTCCTGCTCACCAGCCTCGCCGGTAGTGCCGGCAGCACCGCGGCGAGCAACGCCGGCCCGTCCGCCCGCGCCGTCGTGGCCGGACATCCGTCGCACCCGTCGCATCCCTCCCCCGGCAAGAAGCCCACCGTCGTGCTCGTCCATGGCGCGTTCGCCGACGCGTCCGGCTGGGGCGGCGTGATCACGCGGCTGCAGGACGACGGCTATCCGGTCATCGCGCCGGCGAACCCGCTGCGCGGGCTCTCGAGCGATGCCGCCTACCTGCGCACGGTCCTGGACAGCATCACCGGACCCATCGTGCTGGTCGGGCACTCGTACGGCGGCGCCGTGATCACCAACGCCGCCACCGGTGACCCCGACGTACAGGCACTCGTCTACGTCGCCGCCTTCGCCCTGGCCGAGGGCGAGAGCGTCGCCCAGGCGAGCGCGCTCGCCGGTGGCAGCAACGACCTGCTCTCGCACCTCGTGCTGAGGCCCTTCGGGCCGGGTGCGAACGATCTGGACGCCTACATCGACCCGGTCGCCTTCCGGCAGACCTTCGCGCAGGACGTGAGTCGCCGGACGACGGACGTGATGGCGGTCAGCCAGCGGCCCGCGGCCCTCGCGACGCTCGGTGAGCCGTCCGGTCCGCCGGCGTGGGCGGAGATCCCGTCCTGGTACCTGGTCGCCCACGACGACAACACGATCCCCCCGGTCGCGGAGCGGGCCATGGCTGCGCGCGCCGGCTCCCACACGGTGGAGATCAGGTCGTCGCACGTCGCGATGGTCAGCCACCCAGGGACCGTGGCCCGGCTCGTGGAGCGAGCCGCTCACCACTCCTGAACGGTCGACCCCGGGTACGACGAAGGGCCCGTCTCGCGATGAGACGGGCCCTTCGGTGCTGGCTCCCCCGGTTGGACTCGAACCAACAACCCTCCGATTAACAGTCGAATGCTCTGCCAGTTGAGCTACAGGGGATCGGTGCAGCCCGCACAGATTAGCAATGACGTCGGAGAGTGGAAAATTGAGGGGGTCACTCCGGGCCGACGTCGGCCCGAGCAGCCCGCAGGGCTTCGGCGGCGGCCGCCTGGACGGCGGGATCGTCGGGGTCCACCCCCTCGTCGTACTCGTAGATCCAGACCACCGGGTGGTGGCCGCTCGGCGCCCGGCGGGCGATCACGCGGACGCCACGGCGGCCGTCGACCGGCACGTGCCGCTGGAGGATCACGCTGGCGGTCACGCGCTCGCGGACGAGCTGGAGGAGCAGGCCCGGTTCCTCGAGCGTGAAGCGGTGCTCCGGCCGCACCTCACCCCAGGACCCGACCTCGCTGACCCGCAGGGTCGACGACTCCTGGTCCCAGTCGGCGGCCTGGACCTCTTCCCACGGGATCCGGATCGTCTCCTCGAGGCCGAGCGCACCGGTCCCCCGGGTCCGCAGCAGGTAGAGCGCGTCGCGAGTGCCCCCGAGGTGCCCCTCCTCCGCGGCCGCGTCGGCGAGCAGGTGCTCGCCCCGCTCGACGCGGATGGGTGGACGCTCGCGGCGCAGCCTCATCGGACGGAGCTCACTGGGGCGGCCCTGCGAGCCGGTCGCGCAGCGCGCGGCGGTGCGCCTCGAGCGCGGCCAGCTCGCCGAACATCTTGTTGAACTCGTCGGCGTGCTCGACCGGGTTGGTGCGCTGGAGCTTGGACTTGATCGCGGCGATCCGTCGGGCCGCGGTGAGCTCCATCAGGCGTACGACGTGCTGGGCGACGTACGCCGCGTCCGGCTCCTTCTTGAGCGGCTCGACGCCGAGCGCACCGATCGCCGAGGCGACGGCCGGGTCCTGGGCCGAGTCGCGGAGCTTGGTGCCCCAGCCCCCGTCGCCCACGCCCGCGAGGGCGCCGCCGGCGGCCTCGACGAGCTCCCAGACGGCGCGGTAGGTCGGGTGCGTGAAGTCGTTGGGGCCGAGGTCGGTGGTGGTGCGGCCGATGACCATCGGATGCTGGATCACCAGCTTGAGCGTCTCCCGCTCGGTCTCGAAGCGCGGGTCGCGGAGGTCGGGCACGTTGCTCCGCGGCGGAGCGGTCTGAAGGTCGGGCGACGCTCCGGCACCACGGACGTCGCGAGCATGACGTGAAGCCGACCTCCGTACCTCTGCACGGGCCTCGTCGATGTCGATCCCGATCATCCCGGCGATCTCGCGCGCGAAGGCGTCGACCTTCGACTTGTCGCGGATGCTCGAGACGAGGCGGGCGCTCTCGCGCAGGGCGTCGACCCGGCCGTCGGCGCGGTCGAGGTCGTACTTGCCGACGATGTTGGAGAGCACGAAGCGGTAGAGCGGCACCCGCCGGGCGACCAGCTCGCGGACCGCGGCGTCGCCCTTCTTGACGCGTACGTCGCACGGGTCGAGCCCGTCCGGCTCGACGGCGACGTACGTCTGGGACACGAAGTTCTGGTCGCCTCCGAAGGCGCGGATCGCGGCCTTCTGCCCGGCCGCGTCGCCGTCGAAGGTGAAGATCACCTCGCCGCGGAACTCCTCGTGGTCGTGGAGGAACCGGCGCAGCACCTTGGAGTGCTCGTCGCCGAAGGCCGTGCCGCACGTAGCGACCGCCGTGCCGACGCCGGCGAGGTGGCAGGCCATCACGTCGGTGTAGCCCTCGACGATGACCGCCTGCGACGACTTCGCGATGTCGCGGCGGGCGAGGTCGAGGCCGTAGAGCACCTGGCTCTTCTTGTAGATCCGGGTCTCGGGGGTGTTGAGGTACTTCGCCTCGATCTTGTCGTCGTCGAAGATCCGCCGCGCGCCGAAGCCGATCGTGTCACCGGGGGCGTCGCGGATCGGCCAGAGCAGGCGGCCGCGGAAGCGGTCGTACGCCGAGCGCCCGATCGCCACCAGCCCGGCGTCGACCATCTCCTCCTGGGTGAAGCCGCGGCCGCGCAGGTGCTTGAGGAGCGCCTCACCCTCACGGGGCGCGAAGCCGATCCCGAACGTCTCGGCGGCCGCCTGGTCGAAGCCGCGCTCCACCAGGAACTGGCGGGCGACCTGGGCGTCAGGAGTCGCGAGCTGCTCGGCGTAGAACTGCTGGGCGACCTTGTTGGCCTCGATCAGGCGCTGCCGGGGCGGACCCTTCGGCCGCTCCTCCCGGACGTCGCCCTCCTCGCGCCGCAGCTGCACGCCGTACTTGTCGGCGAGGCGTTCGACGGTCTCGCCGAAGGTCAGCCCGTCGATCTTCATCAGGAAGCTGATGACGTCGCCGCTCTCGTTGCAGCCGAAGCAGTGGTAGAAACCACGCGTCGGGTTGACGTTGAAGGACGGCGACTTCTCGTCGTGGAAGGGGCAGAGCCCCTTCTGGGAGCCGCCGCCGGCGTTCTTCAGCGTGACGTACTGCGAGACGACGTCGTCGATGCGCGCTTTTTCGCGCACCTCGGCGATGTCTTCCTCGCGAATCCGACCGGCCACGTGGCGGAGTCTATGTCCCGGTCAGTAGTCGCCGGACATGACGTTCACAAGCTCCTCGCCGGCCGCGTAGCGGTGCAGCTGGTCGCGCACCAGCCGGTGCGCCCGCGGCCACATCGCGCTGCTCGCGCCGCCGACGTGCGGGGACACCAGGAGGCCGGGTGCGTCCCAGAAGGGATGGTCCTGGGGGACCGGCTCGGGGTCGACCACGTCGACTGCGGCGCGCAGCCGGCCGGAGGTGAGCTCGGCGACCAGCGGTTGGTTGTCGACAACCAACCCTCGCGACACGTTGACCAAGAGCGCACCGTCCGGCATCGCGGCCAGGAAGTCGGCGTCGACGAGCCCGCGGGTCTCGTCGGTGAGCGGCACGACGAGCACGACGACGTCGGCGTCGGGGAGCAGTCGCGGCAGCTCGTCGATCGCGTGGACGCCGTCCCGCGCGCTCCGGGCGACCCGGGTGACCTCCACCTCGAAGGGCAGCAGCCGGCGCTCGATGGCCTCGCCGATCGCGCCGTACCCCACGAGCAGGACGCGCTTGTCGGCGAGCGCGGGACGCCACCCGGGCTGCCACTCGTGGCGGTCCTGGGCGCGCACCCAGTCGGGGATGCCGCGCAGGCTGGCCAGGATCAGGGTGAGTGCGAGCTCGGCGGTCGAGGTGTCGTGGATGCCGCGGCCGTTGCACAGCGTCACCCCCGCGGGGACCTGGGCCCGGACGTTGTCGACGCCAGCAGTCAGGGTCTGCACGACCTCGAGGCTGCTCATCTGCGCCAGCACCTCGCTGACCTTCGGCCCCACCAGGTACGGCGGCACGTAGAACCGCACGTCGCCCACGCTGTCCGGCACCTCGCGGGTCGGGTCGACGACCTCGTAGCGCAGCCCGGTGGGCGGGTCGCCCAGCAGGGCGGGTTCGAACGGCAGCCAGACGAGTCGGTCGCTCACGACCGCTGAGCCTAGTGGGGGTGGTTTCGAGGCTCGGGCCTGGCGGCCCTCGCACCTCAACCACCGTGTCGGTGGTTGAGGTGCGAGGCGCGCCAGCGCCGAGCCTCGAAACCACCGTGTCGATCAGCGCCGGTAGACGCTGACCAGCACGCCGTACGACGCCTCGCGCTCACCTGCGGGCTCGAGCTCGTGCACGACCCGCTCGAGGTGGCGGGTGAGCGCCTCCGCCTGCCTGCGGGTGAGCCGGACCGTGCGGTGGTTGACGAGCGGTTCCGTGGCCGCGTCGACCTCCTCGGCGATCGTGGCGAACATCGCCCGCGTCGCATCGGTGCCGTCCGGGAGGCGGAGCCGCGGGACGGCCGTGACGTAGTACTGCTCCGTGCCGCCGCGGACCGTCCGCGTGTGGCTCGGCGCCAGGAGGCCGGCGGCGACGAGGCACCTTCACGTGATGGGCGACGTTGCCCTTGTTGGTGCCGAGCCGGTTGGTCAGCTGGCTGACTGTGGCCCCGTCGGTGCCGATCTCGCGCCAGATCCGGTGCCGCATCGGATGGGCGAAGGCTCGCAGCTGGGCGTCGGTGGCGGTCTGGATCGGGTCGGTCACGGATCAAGCGTCAAGAGCATTGGACGCTTTGTCAACGTCCCGGCTTCACTGACGCCATGATCATCACCGCCACCCAAGACCTGGTCCGGACCCACTACGTCTTCGCCGACCTCGCCGAGCAGATCGCCGACGTCCTCGCCGACGTCGCCATCAGCGGCGACGACGCTGCCGACGCCGAAGCCCTCACCGCTGCCCTGCAGTCTGTGAACGGCGACCGGCACCTGCGGGTGCGCCACTACCCCGAGGGCGTCCCGCCGGAGGACGACGAGGCGGACGTGCGCGCCTGGTTGACCGAGATGGCGCTGGAGCAGGGGCCGGGAATCACCGACGTACGCCGGCTGGAGGGCAACACCGGCCTCATCGCCGTCGGCCCGATCATCCTGTCGCCAGAGCACGTCGGACCGGCCGCGGCCGCCGCCTTCACCCTGCTCCAGGGAGTCACCCGGCTGGTGATCGACCTGCGCGACTGCGTCGGCGGCGTACCGGAGTCGGTCGCGCTCTTCGTCAGCCACCTGGTCGGCGACGAGCCGGTGCACCTGCAGGACCTGGTCGCGCGGGACGGCGGCGTCGTCACGTCGTACACGACTCCCTCGGTCTCCCCCAAGCTCCCCGCCGACGTGCCGGTCACGGTGCTGACCAGTGCGCGAACGTTCAGCGGCGGCGAGGAGCTGGCCTACGACCTGCAGGCGCTCGGCAGGGCGACGGTCATCGGCGAGACGACAGGCGGCGGGGCGCACCCGCGCGAGGCCTTCGACCTCACCCCGCACCTGCAGCTGCACGTGCCGATGGCGCGCTCGGTCAACGCGGTGACCGGCACCAACTGGGAGGGCACCGGGGTCGTGCCCGACGTCGCCTGCCCGGCCGACGAGGCGCTCAGCAGAACCGTTGGTGCCAGGTGACGGCGCTGGCGTCGGTCAGCGAGGCGACCTGGTCGAGGACCGCCCGCAGCCGGGCCGAGTCGTCGCTCGCAGCGTGCCAGTCGTCGGCGAACGGCCGCTCGAGCGCATCCGGTCCACGCCCGGCCAGCGCCTCGACCAGCTCAGCCAGGAACGTGCGCTGCCGCTCCATCAGCGCGGCCCGGTGGTCGGTGTGCATGACGTAGTGGGCTGCGATGCCCTTGAGCACCGCGATCTCGAGCCGGGTCCGCTCCGGGACGACCAGGTCGGCGGCATACCGCACGAACGGGCCGTCCGAGGCGGCGAACGTCGCGTGCCGCACCGCTCCGCAGAAGCGGCCGATCAGGTCGCTGGTGACGTTCTTCAGGGCCGCGAGCGAGCGCCGGCTCCCGTCGTACGGCGTGGTCGGCCAGCTGTCGACCGCGCGCAACCCGGCGAGCGTGGCGTCGAGCAGGTCGTCGTCGGCGTCGGGCAGGTACCAGCGGCGCACCGTCTCCCAGACGGCCGGGGGGTCGATCAGCGTCAGGTCGACCCGGCCGACGACCACGCCGTCCTCGACGTCGTGGACCGAGTAGGCGACGTCGTCGGCGAGATCCATGATCTGCGCCTCGACGCACCGCCGTACGCCCGCAGCACCGCGCCGCATCCAGTCGAAGACCGGGCGGTCGTCGACGTACACGCCGAACTTGCCGTCGGGGCCGGCCGCGGCGCGCGGCCACGGGTACTTCGTGCAGGCGTCGAGCGTGGCGCGGGTCAGGTTGAGCCCGACGGAGACGCCGGTCGCATCGACGGTCTTGGCTTCGAGGCGGGTCAGCAGCCGCAGCGTCTGGGCGTTGCCCTCGAAGCCGCCACAGGACGCACCGAGCTCGGCCAGCACCTGCTCGCCGTTGTGGCCGAACGGCGGGTGGCCCATGTCGTGCGCGAGCGCGGCGGTCTCGGCGATGTCGGGCTGGCTGCTCAGCGCGCGCGACAGGTCGCGGGCCACCTGGGCGACCTCGAGGCTGTGGGTCAGCCGGTTGCGCACGAAGTCGTCGCTCTGCGGGACGACCACCTGGGTCTTCGCCGCCAGCCGGCGCGAGGCGGCGGCGTGGACGACCCGGGCCCGGTCGCGCTCGAACGCCGTCCGGATCGGCGCGTCCACCCGCTTGGGCGGCTCCTCGACGATCCGCTCGCGCGCGGCTTCGTCGTACCCGTCGTGGTCAGTCATCGCGGGCGAGCCTAGTGGGGCTGCACGTCATCGACCACGACCATCGGCCCGGCGGGATCGACGGGGCGACGAGCCACGCCCGAGCGATCGTCGACGGCCAGCTGCTTGACCTCAACCAAGGTTGATGTCCTGGACTGAGCCCATGACCGTCTCCACGACCGATCTCGACGAGATCCGCGCCCTGATCGACGACGTCGCCGTAGGCATCAGCCTGCGCGACCCCGACCGCTGCATCGCCCGCTTCTCCCCCGACGCCCGCTCCGTCATCGCCAACGGCGCCCGAGCTGTCGGGCGGGACGCGATCCGCGAAGCCCACGTCCGCGCCTTTGCCCGGCCGGGCGGACCGCCGGGCGACGCGCGGTTCGCCGTACTCGACGTGCATCAGCCGCGGCCCGACCTCGCGATCGTCACGACCGGCGCCTACCGCGCCGGGCCGGACGACGAGCTCGACCTAGAGCGTCCGCCGACCGTCGTCACCTGGACGCTGGCGCGCGAGTCGGACGGGTGGTGGGTCGTCGCGCGTCAGTTCACGCCGGTTGGGTGACGTCCGGGAACGCCGATTGGTCCCCAACCGCAGATTTCAGGGGTCACTTTCTGCGGTTTCTGACCAATCGCCGGAGGTGTGCTGGGACACCGGTCCGCGGCCACATCGGCTGCGGATTGGTCACCAACCGCAGATTTCCGGCCGCGATCTCTGCGGTTGGGGACCAATCGGTGCAGTCTCGGGCAGTTATGTCAGGCGAACCCTGCACTCCAACCTGTGGTTTCGAGACGGGACTTCGTCCCTCCTCAACCACCGGGGGTCAGCCGTTGGTGGCGACGTGCACGTGGTCGTAGTGGTTCGCGGTGGCAGACCCGTGGTCGCCGTACGACCGCCAGCCCTCGCCGGAGCGCAGGGACGTCCAGATCTGGCCGCGCCAGATGATGTCGTAGAGGTTCAGCTCGCCCGCGTGCTGCAGGAGGAAGTCCGCGATCGCGTTGCCGAGGGTGACGTCGCTGGTCATGATGTCCAGCGCGCGGCCGGAGGAGTGCTCGCCGTGCCCGTCCCAGCCGCCGTACGACGTGATCTGCGGGAAGGCACGGCACACCGAGCGGTAGACGTAGACCGCGTCGGAGGTCAGGCCGTTCTCGACGCTGGGGTCGGGGCACTGCGCCATCGACAGGCCGGCGGCCGCCGCGACCGGCTTCTCGTCGGAGAGGTAGCCCGCGGTGACCCAGCGCGGCTCGCCGTCGATGACGACTTCCTCGCGGTCCGCGGCCTTGCGGCCGGTTACCAGGATGCGCTTGCCGGCCTTGATCTCGCCGGCCTGCTTCGCGTCCTTGTCGGTGCCGGTCCAGAGGTTGAGGTCGGTGGTGGCCCACAGCCGGGTGTCGGCCTTGCGGACGGCCGCTCGCGTGACGACCATCTGGTGCCGGCGCTCGTGCGCCTTCTCCAGCCGTACGGCGGCCCGGCGCGTCTCGGCGCGGGAGACCGTACTGGTGTCGCGGGAGGGCGCGACGCTGGAGATGTCGGCGGCATCCGTCGCCAGCATGCTGCCGGCGGTCACGGGGTTGCTCGCCAGCACGCCGATCGTCACGGCACCCGCGGTCGCGAGCAGGGCGAGCGGCGCGGCCACGATTGCGGCGCGGGGCTTGCGGCGGGCTTCGGTGTCCCGCTTGTGGCGATGTTCTGCCACAGCGCTGATCCTTCGCTGTTGTCCGTCAGGGTCGGTGTCGCCGGACCGCCAGGGGAAGGTCACGAAACGGCAACGACGGTCGAGTCAACCACAGGCATGCCGCAGTCGTGGAATCTTCAAACGATCAAAATCGGGTACGCCGGGTCAGCCGCCGGTGGTCTCGTCCGCATCCTCGTGCAGGTGGGAGCCGGCCCCGTCGGCGTCGTCGTACCAGCCCTCGGGCACGACCACCCGGTCGCGCGGCGAGCCCTGGCGCCCGCGCGGAGTGCCGAGCTCGGCCACCGGGAACGGCTCCGTCGGATCCAGCTCGGCGAGCAGGCGGTCCAGGTCGGCGAGCGTGTTGACCAGGCCCAGCGAGCGGCGCATCTCACCACCGGCGGCGAAGCCCTTGAGGTACCACGTCACGTGCTTGCGGAACTCCTTGCAGCCCCGCTCCTCCCCCATGTGCTGGCACAGCAGCTCGGCGTGGCGACGCATCATGGCGGTCACCTCGCCGAGCGTCGGCAGCGTCGCGACGACCTCGCCGGAGAAGGCGGCAGCCAGGTCTCGGAAGATCCACGGCCGCCCCAGGCAGCCGCGCCCGACCACCACGCCGGCCGCGCCGGTCTGCTCGACCATGCGGACGGCGTCGGCGGCCTCCCAGATATCGCCGTTGCCGAGCACCGGGATGTCGACGTGGTCGACGAGCGCCGAGATCGCGTCCCAGTCGGCGGTGCCCGAGTAGGCCTGGACGACGGTCCGGCCGTGCAGCGCGATCGCGGCGACGCCGCTCTCCTGCGCGATCCGCCCGGCGTCGAGGTAGGTCAGGTGGTCGTCGTCGATGCCCTTGCGGGTCTTCATCGTCACCGGCACGTCGTACGGCGTGGCCGCGGCGACCGCGTGCTCGAGGATCTCGGCGAGCAGCCCGCGCTTCCACGGCAGCGCGCCGCCGCCGCCCTTGCGGGTCACCTTGGGGACCGGGCAGCCGAAGTTGAGGTCGATGTGCGCGACGCCGTACTCCGCGCAGAGGATCTCGGCGGCCTTGCCGACGTACACCGGGTCGGTGCCGTAGAGCTGGACCGAGCGCACGGTCTCCAGCTCGTCGAAGACCAGCATGTCGCGGGTGTGCTGGTCGCCTTCGACGAGCCCGCGGCTGGTGATCATCTCGCAGACGTAGAGGCCCGCCCCCTGCTCGGCGCACAGCCGACGGTAGGCGGCGTTGGTGATGCCGGCCATCGGCGCCAGCACCACGGGTACGTCGACGCGCAGCGACCCGAGGGTCAGTGAGGTCGGCAGGTTGGGCATGGGCCCATTGTCCGGGGATGGCGCGGGTCGGCCCAAATCCGGTGGTGGTGGTCAGTTGTTGTTCTGCTTCTTTTTCTTCTTCTCCGGCTTCGGCGCGACGTACCTCTCGATCTCGCCGGTCCAGTAGATCGGGTCGAACGTCTCCTCGGGGCGGAAGCTGACCGCCTCGAGGCTGCCGTGGTCGGGCGCGAGGTAGACCAGGCACACGTCGGCCTCGGCGCCCGGCCCGAACTTGGCCGGCAGCGCCGTGCTCGGGCAGGCCTCGAAGGAGCTCGCGAACGGCGTCGACTCCAGCAGCAGGTTGTCCTCGTTGACGGCGTACAGCGGGACCCGCCGGCCGCCGAGGTCGGACTCCCCGACGTTCTTGACCGTCACGTGCACGAAGTACGGCGTGGACTCCTGCTGGGCGTCCGTCAGCTGCCAGGCCGACAGCGTCTTCTTCGTGGTCGTCCGCTCGAGCTTGGTGACGGTGAGGTCGAGCACGCCGACCTCGTCCTGCCGCGGCTCATAGGCGACCACGGCCGGGTCACCGACCTCGAGGTGCGTGCCCTGCGGGGTCAGCGTGACCCCCTCCGGCACCGGGAGGTACGGCGACGCGCTGGCCGAGCCGCTCGGGCTCTCGGAGGACCCCGACGCGTCGGGGTCGTCGCTGCCGGAGCAGCCGGCCAGCAGGCTCACCGACAGCAGGACAGCGAGCGACGTACCGAGCAGACGCGACATAGGGACAGTCTGCCTACGCAACGGCGTCAGCAGCCGACGAAACGCTCGGCGAAGTACGCGACTGCGCGATCGAGGCTGATCCGCTCCTGCGCCATCGTGTCGCGCTCGCGCACCGTGACGGCGTCGTCCTCGAGGGTCTCGAAGTCGATGGTGACGCAGTACGGCGTACCGATCTCGTCCTGGCGACGGTAGCGGCGGCCGATGGCGCCGGAGTCGTCGAAGTCGACGTTCCAGCCCGCGGTGCGCAGCGACATCGCGAGGTCCTTCGCCTTCGGCGAGAGGTCGGCGTTGCGCGAGAGCGGCAGCACCGCGACCTTGACCGGCGCGAGCCGCGGGTCGAGCTTGAGCACGACACGCTTGTCGACGCCACCCTTGGTGTTGGGCGCCTCGTCCTCGGTGTAGGCGTCGACCAGGAAGGTCATCAGGCTGCGCGAGAGGCCGGCCGCCGGCTCGATGACGTACGGCGTGTAGCGCTCGTTGTTGGCCTGGTCGAAGTACGAGAGGTCCTGGCCCGAGTGCTTCGCGTGCGTCGACAGGTCGAAGTCGGTGCGGTTGGCGATGCCCTCGAGCTCGCCCCACTCCGAGCCCGCGAACTTGAAGCGGTACTCGATGTCGACGGTGCGCTTGGAGTAGTGGCTGAGCTTCTCCTGCGCGTGCTCGTAGTGGCGCAGGTTGTCGGGGTCGATGCCGAGCTCGACGTACCAGGCCGTGCGCTGGTCGATCCAGTACTGGTGCCACTCCTCGTCCTCGCCCGGCTTGACGAAGAACTCCATCTCCATCTGCTCGAACTCGCGGGTGCGGAAGATGAAGTTGCCGGGCGTGATCTCGTTGCGGAAGCTCTTGCCGATCTGCGCGATGCCGAAGGGCGGCTTCTGGCGGCTCGAGGTCACCACGTTGGCGAAGTTGATGAAGATGCCCTGTGCGGTCTCGGGGCGCAGGTAGTGCAGGCCGCTCTCGTCCTCGATGACGCCGAGGTAGGTCTTGAGCAGGCCGGAGAACTGCCGCGGCTCGGTCCAGGCGCCCCGGGTGCCGCAGTTGGGGCAGGCCACCGTGGACAGGTCGACCGCGTCCGGGTCGTCGAGCCCCTTCTTCTCCGCGACCTCCTCCTGCAGGTGGTCGAAGCGGTAGCGCTTGTGGCACGACTGGCACTCGGTCAGCGGGTCGCTGAAGGTCTCGACGTGGCCGCTGGCCTCCCAGACCTGGCGCGGCAGGATGATGCTCGAGTCGAGGCCGACCATGTCGTCGCGCATGGTGACCATGGACTTCCACCACTGGCGCTTGATGTTCTCCTTGAGCTCCACGCCGAGCGGGCCGTAGTCCCAGGCCGACCGGGTGCCGCCGTAGATCTCGCCGCACGGGTAGACGAAGCCCCGGCGCTTGGCGAGCGAGACGACATGGTCGACGGTGGACGGCGGCGGCTTGGCCACGATGGAGCTCCTGCGACGTGTGATGGTGAGACTTGGTGGTCAGCCTAACGACCGGGGCGACTCGATATTGAGGGCGGTGCCCGGCTCGACCCGCTCGTACGCCGAAGGCTCCTCGATCGCCTGCGAGAGCGTCATCACGGCGCGCAGCTTCACGTCGTACGACGAGAGCGCGCGGCGGTAGCTGCCGACGTTCTCCCACCGGGTGCTGAGGACCCACAGCTCGGGGTCGTCCACGTTGCGACCGATCTCGCCGCCGGCGTACCCGGCGCACGCGGCGAGCGCCTCCCGTGCCGTCTCGACGTCACCCCGGAACGACTCGGCCCGGTCCGCGGGCACCCGGAACCTGTTCACGACAAGCACAGTCACGGCCAGCACGTCGTGACCGTACTCCGCCATCCGGGCTTGGTCAGTCGTACCCGTGCTGCAGTACCCAGAGCACCGCCTGGCTGCGGGTCTGCACCCCGATCTTGGCGTACGCGCTGCGGATGTAGGTCTTGACCGTGTTGATGCTCAGGAACTCACGGTCGGCGATCTCCGCATTGCTCATTCCCTGCGCGATCGAGGTGAGGATCGCGGCCTCACGAGAGGTCAGGCCGGCGCTGAGGCCAAGCCGCCGCGCCCGCCGTACGGAGGGGCAGGCACAGATGATCTGGTCCCGGGTCGTGGCCGACGGCTCCCTGGTCCGCGCCGCCTCGAGGATCGCCAGCAGAGCGGTCTCACCGGTATTCACCGAGAAGCAGCCGTCGGCGCCCTGCGCCAGTGCCTGGTTGAGCAGGTCCGGTTGCAGATCGCGACCGATGGCGAGCACGACCGCCGCCGTCTCGTTGACCAGGCGACCGAACTCGGCCCCGTCACCGTCGGCGAGACCCAGCACGTCGTACAGGACCACGTCGGGTCCCGACTGGACCAGCTCGAAGCGCGCAGGGTGCCGGCCGAGCACGGCGGTGATGCCGGCCACGACCATTGCCTGCGGACTGACGACCGCGACCTTGGTGCGCTGCCCGGGCGGCGGTGAGGTCATGCCTCATACGTGTCGCCGAGCTGCCCGTTCGTTACACCGCTCCGAGCACCAACGGAAGCAGCGCCCGCGTCATCTCGGTGAGATCGAGGGCGGTGATCGTGCTCGGCTCCACGAAGACGATCTGCCGCCCCTCCCCACATCGGACGTCCGCATCCGTCAGGTCGGTGCGGGCGGTGAACAGGTCGACCACGTCGCGTCCGTGGAACGCACACGGCAGGTCGTGCCGACCCAGCGACACCAGACCTTCGCCGACGATCCCCGTCTCCTCCGCGAGCTCCCGGTGCGCGGCGGCCTCCGGGCTCTCGTCTGCCTCCACCCCGCCACCGACCAGGCTCCACTTGTCCGGGTCGACCGGCGCGCGCTCGTCACGCTCTTGCAAGAGGAGCCAGCCGCGGCGATCGACCAGGCCCACCATGACCACTGACATGCCCGCAGCCTAGGGGCTTTCGAGGCTCGCTTCGCTCGCACCTCAACCAACGGAGTTGACAATCATTCTCAACCCATCTGAGAATGGTTCTCATGAACAGACTCGCCGTCGCGGCCGCTGGTGCCGCCCTGCTCAGCTCGGTCGTCCTGAGCGGGTGCGCAGCCTTCACCGACGACTCCGCCTCCTCCGCCGACGGCATCGAGGTCGCGGCGGCGTTCTACCCGCTGCAGTACGTCGCCGACCGGGTCGCCGGCGACCATGCGAAGGTCGAGAACCTCACCTCCCCCGGCAACGAGCCGCACGACCTGGAGCTCTCCCCGAAGGAGACGGCGGACGTCGCCCGCGCCGACCTGGTGCTCTACCAGCGCGGTTTCCAGCCCGCGGTCGACGACGCGGTCGACCAGAGCGCGACCGGCGACACCCTCGATGTCACCGACGTCGTCGACCTGGTGCCGTTCCGCGACCACGGCGTCGACTCCGACGAGCTCGACCCGCACTTCTGGCAGGACCCGCTGCTGCTCGCCGATGTCGGCGACGCGGTCGCCGAGCGGCTCGAGAAGGTCGACCCGGCCAACGCCGACGACTACGCGGCCAACGCCGCGGACCTGCGCGCCGACCTCGAGCAGCTCGACCTGGAGTACGCCGGCGGGCTGACCGGCTGCGAGCGCACCACGGTCGTGGTGAGCCACGACGCGTTCGGCTACCTCCAGCGGTACGGCGTGACGATGGCCGCGATCCTCGGCCTCTCCCCCGACTCGGAGCCGACTCCGGCCGACCTGGCCCGGCTGCAGGAGCTGATCCACGACGAGGGCGTCACGACCGTGTTCTCCGAGTCGCTGGTCAGCCCCAAGACCGCCGAGCAGCTGGCCGACGACACCGGGGTGAAGAGCGCGGTGCTCGACCCGATCGAAGGGCTGAGCGACGAGACGGCCGACGAGGACTACCTTTCCCTCATGCGCACCAACCTGTCCGCCCTCGAGGAGGCGAACGGCTGTTGAGCTCGCCCGTGATCGAGCCTCCCGTGATCGAGCTCAGCAACGGCGCCGTCGCGATCGCCGGCCGGCCGATCCTGCGCGGGATCGACCTGACGGTGCGCTCCGGTGAGTTCGTGGCACTGATGGGCGCCAACGGCTCCGGGAAGTCCACGCTGGTGCGGGCGCTCACCGGCTTGCGTCCGCTCGCGTCCGGATCGCTGAGCCTCTTCGGCACGCCGTTCGAGGACTTCCACGACTGGCGCCGCATCGGGTTCGTCCCTCAGCGCGGCGGCGCCGGGTCCGGCGTACCGGCGTCGGTCTGGGAGATCGTCGCGTCCGGGCGGCTGACGCACCGCCGGCTGCTGCGACCGCTGGGTCGCCGCGACCGGGCCGCCATCACGGAGGCGCTCGAGGTCGTCGGTCTGTCGCACCGGGCCAACGACGGCGTGACGACGCTCTCCGGCGGCCAGCAGCAGCGGGTCCTGATCGCCCGGGCCCTGGCCGGGGAACCGGAGCTCTTCTTCCTCGACGAGCCGACCGCCGGTGTCGACCTGCCCAACCAGCAGGTGCTCGCCGACACCCTCGAGACCCTCTCGGTCCGAGGCTCCACGATCGTGCTGGTCGCCCACGAGCTCGGCCCGATGGCGCCGCTCATCGACCGCGCGGTGGTGATGCGCGACGGGCGGGTCGCGTACGACGGCCCGCCGCTCGCCAGCGCCGACGTCGCGACCGCCCACCTCGACGGCCATCACCACCATCACCACGAGCCGGAGCGGCACGACCACGCACCGCACGTCTCCTCCCTGCTGGACGGTGGACCGCGATGAACGACTTCATCGACCTGCTCGGCTACCCGTTCATGCAGCGCGCGATCATCGCCGCTCTCTTCACCGGGCTCGCGGCGCCGGCCATCGGCACCTATCTCGTGCAGCGGCGCCAGGCACTGATGGGCGACGGCATCGGCCACGTCGCCGTGACCGGTGTCGCGCTCGGCATCTTCACGCACACGTCCCCCACCTGGACTGCGGTGATCGTGGCCGTGCTCGGCGCGATCCTGATCGAGGTGATCCGCGAGCGCGGGCACACCAACGGCGACGTCGCGCTGGCCCTGCTGTTCTACGGCGGCCTGGCCGGCGGCGTCCTACTCACCGGGCTCGCCGGGCAGAGCGCCGCCCGGTTGAACCAGTTCCTCTTCGGCGCGATCACCACCACGTCGATCACGGACGTGATCGTCGTGATGGTCCTGGCCGCGGTGATCGTGGTGGTCTGCGTCGGCCTGTCGCCGCAGCTGTTCGCGGTCGCGCAGGACCAGGAGTTCGCCCGGGTGGCCGGCCTCAACATCCGGTTCTACAACCTGCTCGTCGCGGTGCTCGCCGCCGTCAGCGTCACGGTGGCGATGCGGACCGTCGGCCTGCTGCTGGTCTCCGCCCTGATGGTGGTGCCGGTGGCGACCTCGCAGCAGCTGACCCGCTCCTTCCGCTCGACGCTGGGTGCGGCGATGGTCCTCGGCACGCTGGCCTCGGTCGGCGGACTGCTGCTCTCGGCGTACACCTCCACCTATGCCCGGGTCGCCCCCGGTCCGACGATCGTGCTGCTCGCGCTGGCCGGCTTCGTCGTCGCCTGGCCGGTCGGGGTGCTGCTGCGGTCGCGGCGCCGGCTGCGGCGCCCGTTCCCGGTGGTCGAGGTCGCGGCGCACGAGGAGATCGACGAGCACCCGCACGAGCACGGCAAGGACTGCGGCCACGTCGCGGTCCAGCACGGCGATCACGTCGACTACGTCCACGGCGGCCACCGCCACGCCCCCCACGGGAAGCACTATGACGAGCACTGACCCGACACCGCCGCTGCGCCCGACCCGCCAGCGCAAGGCCGTCGCCGAGGCGATGGCCTCCTTCGCCGACTTCCGCTCCGCCCAGGACATCCACGAGCTGCTCGGCGACCGCGGCGAGCAGGTGGGTCTGGCGACCGTCTACCGCACCCTGCAGCGCCTGGCCGACGCCGGCGAGGTCGACGTGCTGCGCACCGAGGACGGCGAGGCGATCTACCGACGCTGCTCGGACAGCCACCACCACCACCTGGTCTGCCGCTCGTGCGGCGCGACCGTCGAGGTCGAGGGCCCGACCGTCGAGCGCTGGACCAACAGCATCGCGGCCGAGCACGGGTACGCCGACGTGAGCCACACCCTGGAGATCTTCGGGACCTGCCCGAGCTGCGCCTGACGCGTCAGAGCTGCTTGCGGAGGTGGATGTCGTCTCGCCCGGACGTCGGCACCGACTCCCAGCGGAAGATCTCCTCATAGCCCAGGCGCTGGTAGAAGCCTGGTGCCTGGAAGGTGAACGACGTGACGAAGACGTGCGTGCAGCCCCGCTCCCTAGCCTCGCGCTCGAACGCGGCCAGGAGGCCTGCGCCGACCCCCGTCCCCCGATGATCCTCGCGGACCCAGGTCATCGTGATGCCTGCGGCCTGTCCCCAGGTCCACCCTGAGGCACCCGCGACGAGCTCGTCGCCCTCGTGGACCTTGACGGTGAGCTCGTCCGCCGCAGCGACGTCGGGGGTCGCTGACGCGTTGAACTTGCTCAGCTCGTCGTTGAGCCGCTGGTCGAGGGCCGGGTCCGCTGCGCCGACCGTCGTTGCCAGGTCTGACATGGCGGGGATGCTGTCACAGCGGCAGCCGGACCCGGAAGACGCTGCCGCGACCGAGTTCGCTGTCGACGGTGATGCGGCCGCCGTGGCTCTCCACGATGTCCTTGGTGATGCTCAGGCCCAACCCGGCACCGGCGACAGCGCGTCGGGCGGCGCCATCGGTCCGGAAGAAGCGCGTGAAGAGGCGGAGGCAGTCGTCCGGCGAGATCCCGATGCCGGTGTCCGCGACCTGGAGGTCGACCCAGCGTCCGTCGGTGCCGAGCCGGACGGTCACCTGACCGCCGGGCTCGGTGTACTTGATCGCGTTGGAGAGCAGGTTGTCGACGACCTGCGCGATCCGCTGCGCGTCCAGGCTCAGCCTGAGCTCCTCGGGGACCGACATCGCGAGCTCGACGCCTCCCCCGTCAGCAACCGGCCTGGCCGCCTCGACCGACTCGCCGACGATCGCCGACAGGTCGGCGACCGTACGGTTGATCGGCATCGGGTTGCCGTCGCGCTGGGCGGTGTCCAGCAGGTCGTCGATCAGCCGCCGGAGCCGCTCGGCGTTGCGGTGCACGACCCGGAGCTGGTCGACCGCGTGCGGCGGCATCGCGCGGTTCTCCTCGAGGATCTGCACATAGCCCACGATCGAGGTCAGCGGGGTCCGCAGCTCGTGGGAGACCAGGGCCACGAACTCGTCCTTCACCCGCAGCGCCCGCATGAAGTCGGTGACGTCGGTGTAGCCGAGTGCAGCACCGGCGAAGGCACCCGACTCGGAGCGCACCACCCGGGCCGAGACCGACAGCGCCCGGCGGCCCGCCGGGTCGGCACCGATCCACATCCGAAGGTCGTCGAACTCCTCCCCCGCGCTCGCCCGGTACGCCGGCATCCGCTCGCGCGCCATCGGCGTACGGCCGTCCTCGTCGAAGACGTGCCCGAGCTGGCCGGCGCGCCCACCGTGGCCGTCGGGGTAGCCGAGGGCCATGAACTCCTGGTGCCGCCGGTTCATGCCGACGTACTCGCCATCGCGGTCGAGCAGCAGCAGCCCCACGTCCACGGTGTCGAAGATCGCCTGGCTGACCCGGCGCTGGTGCTCGATGGTGCCGGCCTGCGCCCGGACCTGCTCCATGCCGTCCGCGATCACCAGCGCCGTGACGAGCACGACGAGCGCGATGAAGAGCGTGCGCGCCAGCAGGAGGGGGTCCCAGTCGGTGTAGATCGCGCCCGGCACGACCAGGAAGAGCACGGTCGCGACGCCGGCGACCACCGCGCCGGCCCGGCCCCACTGCCGGCCCAGCCAGAGCGCCGGGAAGACCGCCAGCAGCCCGTTGCCGCCTTCGGCAGCCAGTCGGCTCGCGCCGACGATCGCGATGTCCGCGACCGGCAGCACCAGTACCAGCCGGGGGTCGAGCCGGTCCCACGGTACGGCGAGCCCGAGCACGAGCAGCAGCGGCACGGACATCAGCGCGAAGCCCGGGCCGCAGACGAACCCGAACCAGGAGCCGAAAGCGACCCGTACGCCGACGTCGATGAGGTAGAGGCCGGTGAAGACCAGCTGGAAGCGCCCGGGATCGGCCAGCCACGCCAGCGACCAGGTCCGACGGGTCACTGCAGCGCCCCGCCGTACCGTCTGTCGCGGCGTGCGTAGAGATCGATCGCCTGCCACAGGTGACGACGGTCGACGTCGGGCCAGAGCACGTCGGTGAACACGAGCTCGGCGTACGCCGCCTGCCAGAGCATGAAGTTCGAGAGCCGCTGCTCACCCGACGTACGCCAGATCAGGTCGGCGTCGGACTGCTCGGGGACGTAGAGGTGGCGCGCGAAGGTCTTCTCGTCGACCTTCTCGGGGTCCAGCCGTCCGGCCGCGACCTCGCGGGCGATGCTGCGTGCGGTGTCGGCGAGCTCGGCCCGTCCGCCGTAGTTGACGCACATCGTCAGGGTGAGGACGTCGTTGTGCTTCGTCAGCTCCTCCGCGACCTGGAGCTCCCGGATCACCGACTTCCACAGGCGCGGAGCGCGGCCGGCCCAGCGGACCCGTACGCCGAGCTCGTGCATCTCGTCGCGGCGCCGGCGGATCACGTCGCGGTTGAAGCCCATCAGGAACTTCACCTCGTCGGGCGACCGGCTCCAGTTCTCGGTGGAGAAGGCGTACGCCGAGATCGCCTTCACGCCGATCTCGATCGCGCCCTCGACCACGTCGAAGAGTGACGACTCACCCTGCTCGTGGCCCTTGGTCCGGGGCAGCCCGCGTTCCTTGGCCCAGCGGCCGTTGCCGTCCATCACGACGGCGACGTGCCGGGGCACCAGGTCCTTCGGGATCGCCGGCGGACGGGCACCGGACGGGTGCGGCGTGGGCTGACGGATGCTGCGCTTCACGGCAGGAGCCTAACCACGCCCCCGGGACGACCTCAGGAAGCGAGGCGGGCGGCGTGCAGTGGCAGCACGACACGGAACTCGCTGCCGCGTCCGGGCTCGCTGTCGACCTCGATCAGGCCGCCGTGGCTCTCGACGATCGACTTGCTGATCGAGAGCCCGAGCCCGACGCCCTGGATCGCGCTCAGGGTCGCCTCCCGGGTGCGGAAGAACCGGGTGAACAGCTGGGCCTGGTCCTCGGGCTTGATCCCGATCCCGGTGTCGCGGACCCGGATCACGGCACACGTGTCGTCGACGGACGCCCGCACCTCGGCCCGCCCGCCGGACCCGGTGTACTTGATCGCGTTCGACACCAGGTTGTCGACGACCTGGGCGAGGCGCTGCGGGTCGCCGGTGAACGCGATCGCGTCCGGCGCGTCGACCTCGAGGACCACCCCGGCCCGGGTCGCGCTCGGACGCGCGGCCACGACCGAGTCCCGCACGATGGCGGCCAGGTCCGTGCCCTGCTCACGCAGCGGAGCCGGCAGGCCGGCGTGCTGCACCTCCTCGAGCAGGTCGCCGACCAGCCGCTGGAGCCGCCGGCTGTTGCGGGCGACGATGTCGAGGTGCTTGCGCAGACCCGGGTCGAGATCGGTGCGCTCCAGGATCACCGCGACGTATCCGACGATCGAGGTGAGTGGCGTCCGCAGCTCGTGCGAGACCAGGGCGACGAAGTCGTCCTTGACCTGCAGCGCCCGCATGAAGTCGGTGACGTCGGTGTAGGAGATGGCTGCGCCGAGCAGGCTGCCGTCGGCGTGCTCGACCCTGCGGGCGGAGATGGACATGGCGCGACGGCGCTCCTCCTGCTCGCCGATCCAGACCCGGACGCCGTCGAACTCCTCGCCGCGCCGGGCGCGCGAGGTCGGTACGTCGGCGATGTCCAGCCGGACCGTGCCGCTCTCGTCGAAGACCCAGCCGTCGGTGACGTTGCCGGCGGGGTAGGCGAGCTCCGAGAACTCGGCGAGCCGGTGGTTGATCAAGGTCGGCTGGCCGTTGCGGTCGAGCAGGGCGAGACCGACGTCGACCGCCTCGAAGATCGCGTGCGCCGAACGACGGTTCCGCTCGATGACCTCCATGGCCGCCTCGAGCTCCGCCTCGCGGGTCTCGGCCCGCGCCTGGGCGGCGCGGGCGGCGCTGAGGCCCGCGGTGATGGAGGCGGCACCGACCCCGGCGACCACGGGCAGGACGATGAGGCGCTCGAGCGTGACGGCGTCGGTGCCGTGCGCGACCAGACCCGGGACGGTGATGAACGCGAGCACCGCCCCGATGGCCAGCGCGGCTCCACGCAGGCCCATGGCGAGGCCGAGCCACAGCGCCGGCAGCACGAGCAGGGGCGACGCCGTACCGAGGTCGGGGCCGTCGGCCAGCATGCCCAGGGCGGCGATGTTGACGACCGCCATCACCTTGGTGAGGAGTGCCTGCCGTGCGGGTGGTGCCGCGACCACGACGCCCAGGCCGAGCGCCGACATCACGACACCGGCCATCGGCCAGGAGACGGGTGCGACCGGCCGCTCGCCGATGCTGCGCAGCAGCATCGCGCCGACGAGGAGCAGCGTGAAGCCGCCCTGGAGCACGCGTGGGTCGGGTTCGCCGTCGTTCCAGCAGAGGTGGGCGATCACCCACCTGCACCGCCGAGTCCAGCCCCGCACCTGGTCCTCCCCCGCTCCTGACGCCGAGACGATCGGCAGGCGGCGGCGGGAACTGAGGACTGCGGGTCAGCGCTCGACGTACGCGAGCGACTTGAGGGCGCGCTCGAGGTGCCAGGCGAGGTACGCCGCGACCAGCGTGCTCGCCTCCTTCAGGTGCCGGGGGTGCGCGGCGTCCACGACCGGCCAGTCACCCGTCAGCAGGGCCGCGAGCAGCGCGACCGTCTCGGGCGCCGGGTTGGCCGAGCCGGGGACCCGGCAGGTCGCGCACAGCACGCCGCCCATGGACGGGTTGAACCACCGGTGCGGGCCAACCTCCCCGCACCGCGCGCAGTGCTCGAACGACGGGGCGTAGCCCGCGACCGAGAGCGAGCGCAGCAGGTAGGAGTCCAGGACCTGCCCAGGTCCGTGCTCGCCCGCCGTCATCGCCCGCAGGCCACCGACGAGCAGCAGGAACTGCTGGACGGACGGCTCGCGCTCCTCGGTCACCAGCCGGTCGGCGGTCTCCAGCATGACCGTGCCCGCGGTGTAGCGGTCGTAGTCGAGCCCGAGGCCCTTGGCGTACGGCGTGATCGTCTCGGCCTGGGTGATCGTGTCGAGGTTGCGCCCCTCGGCGAGCTGGAGGTCGACGTACGTGAACGGCTCCAGTCGCGACCCGAAGCGCGACGTCGTACGGCGTACGCCCTTGGCGACCGCCCGCACCCGACCGTGCTGCCGAGTCAGCAGCGTGACGATGCGGTCTGCCTCACCCAGCTTGTGGGTGCGCAGCACGATCGCCTCGTCGCGGTAGAGCACCTGCTCATTCTGCCCCTGGGGCTCAGGATCCGGCGCGCCGGCGGCGGCGTGGCGTGCGCCAGCACTGCTGGGCCAGGTCGAGGGCGGCCTGGTCGAGCCGGTGCGGCCGCAGCCGCCACTCCAGCGGCGTACGAGCCCGGAAAAGGGTGGCGCGTGGTAGCTCCCCCGCGAGCATCTCCGCGTCGGCGAGCGGGCGCATCAGGTCGAGCGGGTGCCCGACGACCAGGGCAGGTACGTCGATCCGGCGCCGCTCCCGCGCCGACGGCGCCGCGCGCCCGAAGAAGAGCCCGTGCAGGAACGCGGCCACCGCGCCCGGGCGCTGGTCGCAGGTGTCGAGCGCGATCCCGGCCCAGAACGGCACGATGCCGCGGGGCACCGGTCGTGTGGCTCGGCGCAGCGCCGTCACGGCCAACGGCAGGAACCGTGCCGTGAGCAGCAGCGGCCCGAACGTGAGGATCCCGGACTCCACGCCGTTGTCGAGGATCGGCGCCTCGAGGATCAGCCCGCGCACCCGCTCCGGGGCGATCGCGGCCGTCTCGAGCGCGACGTTGGCGCCGAGGGAGATCCCGCCGACCACGGCCTGGGGTGCGCCGAGGTGGTCTAGCAGGGCCACGACCTGCTCCGCGAAGGCCGTGACCGAGTAGGCCTGCGGGTCGGCCGGCCGGTCCGAACGACCGTGGCCGAGCGGGTCCAGGGTGACCACGTGCAGGCCCTCGGAAGCGAGGAACCGGGCCAGTGGTTGCTGCATCCGCCGCGGCAGCAGCTCGGCCGGCAGCAGCACGACCCAGGCGTCGCCGTCGCCGTACTCGGTGAACTCGAGGCGGTCCCGACCGGCGTCGGTCTCCACGAAGAGCTGCCCGATCCGCTCCGACACCAACATGTTCGCCAGCCTAGGGTGCAACACTGCCGCCATGTGGAACTCGGGCCGTGGCCAGCTGAGGCTGTTCGAGGCCATCGTGGTCCTCGGTCTCGTCCTCGGCGCCGGAGTGCTGGCCATCGCGTCCGCGCCGGAGGGATCGACCATCGCCATCTGGTGGCCGGCTGCCGGCATCGGCGTGGCGCTCCTGGCACTCACCCCGCGACGCTGGTGGTGGTGGCTGGTCCCCGGCGTCCTCGCGATGACCGCGGCCGCCAACCTGATCGAGGACCGCCCCCTGGATCTGGCGATCTGGCTCGGCGCCGCCAACGCCTGCGAGACACTCGCGGCGGCGACCTTCCTGTGCTGGCGCCGGCAAGGCCCGCCGGAGCTCGCCGGGTTCGACGCGTTCGTCCGCCTGCTCGCCGCCGCGCTGCTGGGCGGCCTCACGATGGCCACCATCGCGGCGACCGGGATCGCGCTCCTGGTCGACGGCTCGTTCGCGGAGGCGCTGCGCTCGCTGTCGCTGTCGCACGCCGCCTCGACCCTGGTGATCCTGCCGATCGTGATGGCGCCGCCCATCCGACGACCGCGTCGGCTCGCCTGGGAGCTGCCCCTGCAGCTGGGGGTGCTGATCGGGGTCACCGCGCTGGTGTTCGCCCCCAACCAGACCCTGTCGCTGGAGTTCCTGCCGCTCCCCCTCCTGATCTGGGCCGCGCTGCGCTTCGACCTCGGCATCGTCGCCTGGGAGCTCGCCGGCTTCGCGGTCGCGGTGATCCTGATGAGCTCGCTGGGGCACGGCCCGTTCGGGTTCGACTTCACGCGCGGCGAGGTCACCGCCCTCGGGCTGGGCGCGGTGCTCCAGGCCTTCCTGCTCGCGAGCACCCTGATGGCTCTCCCGCTCGCCATCAGCGTCGAGCAGCGCCGCCGGCTGCTGCAGCGCATCAGCAGCAGCGAGAAGCTGACCAGCGCCACGCTCGACACCACGGCCGCGATGATCCTGGTGACCGACCTGTACGGCGAGGTCGTGCGGGTCAACGGCGCCACGGCCGCCCTGACCGGGTTCAGCGAGAGCGACCTGGTCGGCCGGGACGTCTGGGACCTGCCGTTCGCGCCGCCCGGCTCGTCCGGCTACCCCGCCGGCCTCCCCGACGAGACCGACTCCCAGGTCAGCCGCGAGACCGACGTGGTGACGAGCGGCGGCGACACGCGGCGCGTCATGTGGAACACCAGCTTCGTGCGCGACGAGCGCGAGCGCCCGACGTACGTCGTGATCACCGGCACCGACCTCACCCCCGAGCGGACTGCCGCCGGCCTCACCCGCCACCTGCTCGAGGCCGCCATCACGACCGCGATGATCGGCATCGACCCGAGCGGCCGGATCAGCCTCTTCAACGCCGGAGCCGTCAACCTGCTCGGGTACGACGGGCAGGACATGGTCGGCACGTCGTTCGTCGACCTGCTCGACGCCGACCAGGTCGCGCAGCGCTGCGACGGCGCCACCGGCGAGGCGGCGTTCCAGCGGCTGGTCGCGGGCATCGAGAGCGCCGGCGCGACCCCGCCACGGGACTGGACCTGGACCGGCGTCGACGGCCGTCGCCACACGGTGTCGATGACGATCAGCATCGCCGCCGACACCTTCGCGGCGCGGTTCGGCTACCTGTGCGTCGCCCGGGACGTGACGGAGGCTCGTGCCAGCCAGGAGATGCTGATCGCGGCCCTGGAGAAGGAGCGGCTCGCCGTCCAGCGGATGAAGGACCTCGACGAGGCGAAGAACGAGTTCGTCTCGACGGTCAGCCACGAGCTCCGCACCCCGGTGACCAGCATCGTGGGCTACACCGAGATGCTCGAGGACGGCTCGATCGTCGACCCGGCACCCGAGCAGCGGCCCCTGCTGCAGAGCATCGCCCGCAACGGCCAGCGGCTGATCCTGCTCTGCGACGACCTGCTGACCCTCAGCGGCATCGACTCCGGTGCCGCCCGGTGGGAGCGCAACGCGGTCGACCTCGCCGCGATCCTCATCGGCGCCGAGGACGCCCTGCGCGCCCAGCTGGCGGGGCGGGACCTCGACGTGGTCGTGATGTCCACCGACACCCCGATCCCGGTGCTCGGTGACCGCGTCCAGCTCGAGCGAGCGCTCACCAACCTGCTGAGCAACGCGATCAAGTTCACCGAGGACGGCGGCCGGATCGAGGTGTCGGTGGAGGTGCACGACGGCGAAGCCTGGCTGACGGTCTCCGACGACGGGATCGGCATCCCCGTGGAGGAGCAGTCCGGCCTCTTCCAGCGTTTCTTCCGCTCCTCCTCGGCTCAGGAGCGCGCGATCCAGGGCACCGGGCTGGGGCTGTCGATCGTCGCCGCGATCGTGGCCACCCACGGTGGGCAGATCGACGTACGATCCGCCCACCTGGAGGGCACGACGTTCACGATCAGGTTGCCGCTGGCGCGCGGTTGACCGCGCTGATGACCGCCTTGAGCGAAGCAGTGACGATGTTCGCGTCCACACCGACGCCCCAGTAGACCTGGTCGCGGACGAGGCACTCGACGTACGCCGCCGCGAGGGCGTCGCCACCGGACGACAGCGCGTGCTCGGCGTAGTCGAGCACGCGGACGTCCCAGTCGTGAGGGAGCTCGTTGATCGCGTTGACGAACGCCGCGATCGGGCCGTTGCCCTCGCCGTGGAGCGACTGGATGGTGCCGTCGACGTACACGTTCACGTCGAGCGCGTCCTTCTCGCCGGCGGCCGACGACGTGTGCACGGAGTTGAGCTTGAGCGGGGTCTCGCGGTCGAGGTACTCGGCGCGGAACATCGCCCAGATCTCCTCGGGGACGATCTCGCCACCCTCGGCGTCGGTGTGCTGCTGCACCACGCGGCTGAACTCGATCTGCGCCCGGCGCGGCAGGTCGAGCTTGTGCTCGGCCTTGAGGACGTAGGCGACACCGCCCTTGCCAGACTGGCTGTTGACCCGGATCACGGCCTCGTAGCTGCGGCCGACGTCCTGCGGGTCGATCGGCAGGTACGGCACCGCCCACTCGTGCTCCGCGACCGGTACGCCGGCGGCCGCGGCGTCGCGCTCAAGCGCCTCGAAGCCCTTCTTGATCGCGTCCTGGTGGGACCCGGAGAACGCCGTGTAGACGAGATCCCCGCCGTACGGGTGTCGCTCGGCGACGGGCAGCTGGTTGCAGTACTCGACCGTGCGGCGGATCTCGTCGATGTCGGAGAAGTCGATCTCGGGGTCGATCCCCTGGGTGAAGAGGTTGAGGCCCAGCGTGACCAGGCAGACGTTGCCGGTGCGCTCCCCGTTGCCGAACAGGCAGCCCTCGATCCGGTCCGCCCCGGCCAGGTAGCCGAGCTCGGCCGCGCCGACCGCCGTACCCCGGTCGTTGTGGGGGTGCAGCGAGAGGACGACGTGCTCGCGGTGGTTGAGGTTGCGGCTCATCCACTCGATCGAGTCGGCGTACACGTTGGGCGTGGCCATCTCGACGGTCGCCGGCAGGTTGATGATGACGGGCTTCTCGGCGGTCGGCTCGAACACCTCCAGCACGGAGTTACAGACGCGTACGGCGAACTCGAGCTCGGTGCCGGTGTAGGACTCCGGCGAGTACTCGTAGAAGACCTCGGTCTCCGGGATGCGCTCCTCGAACTTGCGGCACATCCGTGCGCCCTGCACCGCGATGTCCTCGATGCCGTCCATGTCGAGGCCGAAGACGACCCGGCGCTGGAGGGTGCTCGTCGAGTTGTAGAGGTGCACGATCGCCTGCTTCGCGCCGCGCAGCGACTCGTAGGTGCGCTCGATGAGCTCCTCGCGGGCCTGGGTCAGCACCTGGATGACGACGTCGTCGGGGATCAGGTCGTCCTCGATCAGCATCCGCACGAAGTCGAAGTCGGTCTGGCTGGCGCTCGGGAACCCGACCTCGATCTCCTTGTAGCCCATCTTCACGAGGAGCTCGAACATCTCCCGCTTGCGGGCGGGCGACATCGGGTCGATGAGTGCCTGGTTGCCGTCGCGCAGGTCGACCGCACACCAGCGCGGGGCCTTGGTGATCGTCGCGTCCGGCCAGGTGCGGTCCGCGAGGCTGATCGGGATGAACGGTACGTAGCGCTGGAACGGCATGCCGCTCGGCTGCTGCGGGTTGTTGCTGGTCATGGCTTCCTCGGTGGGTAGATCCGTGTCGGCCGGCGCACGCGCTCACTCCGCAGCGAGGGGGTCCGGCTCTGGCTCAGACCTCGCTGCGGCAGCGAAGGAGAAGCTGGCGCATCATCATGACGACGCTCACCCTAGCCCACGGCTCCACCGGCTGGCTCGACGATCCGGATGCTGGCGTCGTCCCGGTGGTTGAGGTGTGAGGGCCGCCAGGGCCCCGGTGGTTGAGGTGTGAGGGCCGCCAGGCCCGAGCCTCGAAACCTCCGGGCCACTGACACCAGCGCCCCGGTTCCGTCGTGGTCGCCGCCGGTGACGCGACGGACGGGATATGTGGTCACCGCAGTCTGGGGTTGCGGTGGGTGGTTACGGCCGCCGGTCGGCCTGCCGGCCTGCTCGGGTCGACCGTCGTGGCCACCGCCCCAAAAAACGACGAGATTCACGCGCTCCACCTATCGAACAGATGTACGAATCGTGGTACTCTGTGATATGGCCCGACGAAAGCAGCACACCACCCTCACCCGGTCCCTGACCGTGGACGAGGCGCTGCTCGCCGCCGCCGAGGTCACCCACCGCGCCAAGACCCTGGCCGAGGCCCGC
The DNA here is from genome assembly GCA_963707845.1 of uncultured Actinomycetota bacterium. GTDB lineage: Bacteria > Actinomycetota > Actinomycetes > Propionibacteriales > Nocardioidaceae > Nocardioides. Next base: position 533,705 of record CAVPRL010000014.1, on the reverse strand, counting down.
GAGTTCGAACTCGCCGCCCAGTGGGGCGAGGCCCACCCCGGCGACGAGGCACCCGCGCTGGCTGATTCGCCGGTGTACGAGGCGAACGTGCTGTTCGGCGACCGGCCCCTGCAGGTCGCCGGGTACGGCGCACCGACGGTCTCGGAGTTCGCGATCACCGAGTTCGCGGTCGCGGTCGGGATGTCCTCGGTGGGTGGCCGGAAGTTCCTCGGCGCCGCCCTGGAGACCAAGCACCGCCTCCCCAGGTTGTGGGCGAGGGTGATGGCCGGTGACGTCGCCGTCTGGAAGGCCCGGAGGGTCACCGAGCACACCATCGCCCTGCCACCCCACGCCGCGGCCCAGGTCGACACGAAGATCGCGCCCATCGCGCACACCTGCTCGTTCGCCGAGATCGAACGGGTCGCCAACAAAGCCGCCAAAGAGGCCGACGCGGAGCAGGGCGAAGAGGACCGCGCCGAGACCGCTGCCGGGCAGTACCTCCACATCGCGCTCGAGGACGCCGAGCACAACCACGGCTACGTCCCCATCGAAGGACTCCTCGACCTCGACGACGCCCTCGCGTTGGAGGCCGTCATCAAAGCCAAAGCCCACGCGTTGTTGGATCAGCACCCGACCCTGGACCTCGACCAGCGCCGCGCCAGAGCCCTCGGCCAGCTGGGCGACAGTCAGGGTGGCCGGGAGCTGGTGATCTACGCCCACCACGACACCCGCGACCCGCACGGCATCGTCGGTGTGGAGAACGTGTCGAGCACCGGGTCCACGATCACCGTCGAGCAGCTCGCCGAGTGGTGCCAGAAGGCCAACACGCGGGTCTCGATCCGCCCTGTCCTGGACCTGGCCGAGAACCTGTCGACCAGCTCGTATGCACCCACCGACCGGCTGCGGGAGCAGGTCATCCTGACCTGCCCCACCTGCGTCTTCCCTGGCTGCAGCAGAACCGCCAGGTCCTGCGACCTCGACCACATCAAACCCTGGCACCAAGGCGGGAAGACCGAGAGCGCCAACCTCGCCCCACTGTGCCGACTCCACCACCGCCTCAAGACCTTCGGCTCCTGGACCTACGAACGCCACGACAAGACGACGTTCGTGTGGACCTCACCGATGGGCCGGGTCTATGTCAACGACCTCACCCACAAACGCCGACGAACCCACTGACCCGCACCCCGCCGACATCGTCGGCGGGGACACAGTCATGTCTGGCGCCGTCAGCCGCCGACCAGCACCGGCCGCGCCTCGACCACCCGCAGCTCCTGCGGACTACCCGGGATCGTGACCGTCCCCGCCACGTCACGGTGCGCGTGAACTCGCCCTGCTCGGTGTAGAAGTTCGTCTCGAAGTTCACCAGGGTTCGGCCGTTCGGGGGCTGGATCACCAACTTCGCCTCGGGCAGCGGGAGGCGCCGGAATGCGCTGGCGACAACTCCCGGAGTCACCTCATCTGGAGTTGGGACCTCGGGCTCGGGCACACAACCAGCGGTCCAGTTGATGCCGTCGCAGAACTCGGTGAGGATCCCGGTCCCAATATCAACCAGCGGGGCGACATCTTGGACTCCTGAGGCGCTCGGCCGCATTTCCTCGGGGAACTCCTCAGTGACGGTGGCGATGAACCCATCATCGGTTGGGCTTACGTCTCCGTCGCGACACCAGCCAGTGTCTGTCGAGAAGGCTAAGAGGGCCAGTGCCAGAACCACTGCGGCCAGTGCCTTCACGATGAAACCCTGAGTTCACGGACCCTCCAACTTGTGCCGGCTTCCTCTAGGGCCACCCCAAAGTGTTGGACACTCGCGCGCACGGTCTTGACCAACTCGCCATCGGGACCGATCCAGCGTTCTTGAGCTGTACGAACATCCACGTTCCACACGTCCCCAAGCGGCGAAGCTTGTTCGAAGGTTGGCGTCGCCGCGTCCCACATCGCGCCCTCGACATGACCGCCATTCTCGTAGGCGCTTCTTAGATTCGACGCGATCGCTTCGCAGTTCACGCAGTCGGTTGCGGACAAGTGCATGAACGGAGCCGGATCTCCTGTCGACAACGCATCGGAGATGGCTCCGAAATACGCTTCGACGAAGGCCGCCTGTTCGTCGCGACGCGAATCCTGCGTCGATTGCGTCGGACTCGGTGACGCCGTCGTTGGCACCTCAGAGGACGGCGGCGCGAACTTCGGCTTCGGATCGTCGTCGGAGCACCCGGCGACGAGGAGCACCGGGATCAGGGTGAGGGCGGTGAGAGAGGCCCGAGTACGGCTCACGCCGCCGATCATTCCCCGCGATCGGCGAGCGCGAAACGACGTACGAGCCGCCTGTGGAGAAGCAGCCGCGGGCGGCCCCGTGGCAACCTGAGGTCATGGCTCGTCTCCTGGTCGTCCACCACTCCCCCACGCCGACGGCGCGGGCGCTGACCGACGCGGTCCTGGCGGGGGCCAGCGACGACGCGATCGAGGGCGTGGAGGTCGTCGTACTCCCCGCTCTCGAGGCGACCGCGGAGGACGTGCTGGCTGCCGACGGCTACCTGCTCGGGACGACAGCGAACTTCGGGTACATGAGCGGCGCGCTGAAGCACTTCTTCGACACGATCTTCCTCGAGGCGGGCGGCTCTCTTTCGGACGACGGCTCGGCGTCGACGGCGAGCGGCGGCAAGAGGCCGTTCGGGCTCTGGGTGCACGGGCGGTACGACGCGACCGGCGCAGTGCGCTCCGTCCTGTCGATCGTCGGCGCGCTGCCATGGACGCAGTCGGCCGAGGTGCTGACGGTGCTCGGTGACGTCGGCGAGGAGCAGCGCGAGGCGGCGTACGAGCTCGGGGGGACGCTGGCGGCCCTGCTGAGCTGAGCAGGGGTACGATCGCGCGGGTCCGGCAACACCGAGGGAGGAACGCGTGCGCTTCGCCATCCTCGTGCTGGCCGCGTGCGCCATCCTGACCGGCTGCGGTGACAGCGGCGCGAGCTCCACCGCCGACGTGAAGCCGCCGACCCTCGGAGCCTGTCGGGTCCTCGCGCCCGAGGACGTCGCCAAGCCGGACAACGACACCAAGCCCGTCGACTGTGCGGAGGAGCACACCGCCGAGACGTACGCCGTCGGCGACCTCCCCGACGAGTACGAGGACGTGGACTACGACGACGAGGGGCTCGGCGCCTGGGCCTACCGGACCTGCTCGAAGCAGTTCAAGGACTTCCTCGGTGCCGACGAGAGCCTGGTGATGCGCACGGTCGTCAGCTGGGCCTGGTTCCGTCCGTCGGAGGAGGCCTGGGACGACGGTGCCCGCTGGTACCGCTGTGACGTCGTCGGCGGGGGCGAGCAGAGCAAGGGCTACATCGAGCTCCCGACCAGCGCCAAGGGTCTGCTCCTCGGCCGGCCGAAGGACACCTGGCTGGTGTGCGCCGACGGGGCGACCGTGTCCGGCTCGGTCAAGGTGCCGTGCACCGCACCGCACGACTGGCGCGCGGTCACCACGATCTCGCTCGGCGGCGCCAAGGAGGAGTACCCGGGCGATCGCCTGGCCGAGGTGACCACCCGCGACTTCTGCTCGAAGTCGGTCGGCGCCTGGCTCAACTACCCGGTCGACTACGACTTCGGCTACACCTGGTTCCACGAGGCCGAGTGGGACGCCGGCAACCGGCGCTCGGTCTGCTGGGCGAAGACCTCAGAGTGAACGTCCGGCTCGCCCCCGTCGTGCTCGCGGGCGCGCTGCTGCTCGCCGGCTGCAGCGGCAGCGACGAGCCCGAGACCCCGGAGCCGTCCGCTTCGACCTCGGCGGCCACCCCAGCCTCCGGTACGCCGACCCCCGCGGCCGCTCCGAAGCCTCCGCGTGCCCGTGCCTGCTACCAGCTCGACTACACCGAGGCCGTCGCACCGACGGTCGAGGTCGCATCGACCCCGTGCGACCGCCCGCACACGTCGATGACCTTCGCGGTCGGGCCGCTCGACGCCGTCGTCAACGGACATCTGCTGGCCGTCGACTCCGAGCGGGTGCGCGGCCAGGTGGCCCAGACCTGCCCGCAGCGCTTCACCGCCTTCGTGGGAGGTACGACGGAGGACCAGCGGCTCAGCATGCTCCGACCGGTCTGGTTCACCCCGACCGTCGAGGAGTCCGACGCCGGCGCGTCCTGGTACCGCTGCGACGTCGTCGCGCTGGCCGCCGACGAAAAGCTCGCGCCCCTCAGCGGCCGGCTGCAGGGAGTGCTCGGCCGGGAGGACGGACGCGACCGCTACGCGATGTGCGGCACCTCCGCTCCCGGCACTCCCGGCTTCGAGCGGGTCATCTGCTCGGCCGACCACACCTGGCGCGCGGTGGCGACGGTGCCGTTCGACCAGGCCCGCTATCCGGGGGTCGCGAAGGTCCGTGCGGCCGGTGACGAGCCCTGCCAGGACGCGGGTGCCGGTGCTGCCGACGGCGCCCTCGACTACAAGTGGGGCTACGAGTGGCCGACCGCCGCGCAGTGGAAGGCCGGCCAGCACTACGGGCTCTGCTGGGCCCCTGACAACTAGCGGGTCAGCTCCGCGGCCATCAGCTCCACCAGCTTCTGCAGCCCCTTGAACGGGCGCACCATCACCGTGAAGTCGGTCAGCCGGCCGTCCGGCCCCCAGGTCAGCATGTCGACGCCGTGGACGGTCAGCCCATCGAGCACAGCGGTGAACTCCAGCACGGCTGAGTCCTCGGCGTACCACTCCCGCACGTACTCGAGCGTCGGGCCGAGGACGACCATTGCCGCGGAGAGGTACGCCGTCGTCAGGGCCTTCCCCTCCTGCGGGGTGTGCACCGCCGGGGAGCGGAAGACGACGTCGTCGGCGAGGAGCTCGGCCAGGCCGGCGGGGTCACGAGACTCGGCGACGGCGTGCCAGCCGGCGACGGGAGCGGGGCGGGTCATCAGAAGCCCAGCTTGCGCAGCTGCTTGGGGTCGCGCTGCCAGTCCTTGGCGACCTTGACGTGCAGGTCGAGGTAGACCGGCGTGCCGAGCAACGCCTCGATCTGCTTGCGGGCGGTGGTGCCGATCGTGCGGAGCCGCGCGCCCTTGGGGCCGATCAGGATCCCCTTCTGGGAGTCGCGCTCGACGTACACGTTGGCGTAGATGTCGAGCAGCGGCTTGTCCTCGGGACGGTCCTCGCGCAGCTGCATCTCCTCGACCACCACGGCGACCGAGTGCGGCAGCTCGTCGCGCAGGCCGTCGAGGGCAGCCTCGCGGATCAGCTCGGCGGCGAGGATCTGCTCCGGCGCGTCGCTGAGGTCGCCGTCGGGGTAGAGCTGCGGCCCCTCGGGCAGCAGCCCGACCAGCAGGTCCTGGAGCAGCGCGACCTGGTCGCCGGACTTCGCCGAGACCGGGACGATCTCGGCCCACTCGGTGCCGGTCTCCTCGCCGAGCCGCTGGATCGCGAGCAGGTGCTCGCCGAGCTGCTCGGACGTGACGAGGTCGGTCTTGGTGGCGATCGCGACCTTCTTGGTGCGCTTGACCTTCGCCATCTCATTGACGATGAACCGATCACCGGGGCCGGGCTTCTCGTTGGCCGGCAGGCAGACCGCGACGACGTCGACCTCGGCCAGCGTGGTCTTCACCAGGTCGTTGAGCCGCTCGCCGAGCAGGGTGCGCGGCCGGTGCAGGCCGGGGGTGTCCACCAGGATCAGCTGGGCGTCATCGCGGTGCACGATGCCGCGCACAACGGTGCGCGTGGTCTGCGGCTTGTCGGAGGTGATCACGACCTTGGTGCCGACAAGCGCGTTCGTGAGTGTCGACTTGCCGGCGTTGGGCCGTCCGACGAACGACACGAACCCGCTCTTGTGCTCGGTCGGCTGCTCCGTCATTGGGGTTCCCTCGCGTCGTCGTACTCGGCCCAGATCTGCTCGTCAGTCTTGCCTGCCGCCTTGCCCGCCCGCCAGATGGGGCCGGGGTCGACCGCGCGCGGCTGGCGCTGGGCCACCCCACGCCAGTAGCCCATCACGTCGTACGCCGTGCTCGGCAGCTTGCGGTCGCGCATCAGGTGCTTGCGGATCGCCCGCATCTGCGCGGACTCGCCGGCCATCCAGAAGTAGCCGTCGCCTGCTGGCCAGTCGATCCGCTCGACCGCCTCGGCCAGCTTGCTCTGCCCGTCGCCGGGCGGCTCCAGCCAGGTGACGTCGGCGTCCGCCGGCAGGTACGCCGACCCCTGGAGTGACGGAGCATCCGGGACCTCGGCCCAGATCCGGGTCGGGACCGTGGTGGTCGAGGCGATCCGGGCCATCGCCGGCAAGGCCGTCAGGTCGCCGACCAGGATCAGCCACCCGGCGCCGTCCGGCATCGCGAAGGAGCCCTTGGGCTCGGTGATCGTCACGGTGTCACCCACCACGTCGAGCGCCGCCCACTCCGTGACCAGGCCTACGTCGTGCACCACGACGTCGAGGGTCAGCTCGGAGCCCGTCCACGAGCGCACCGTGTAGTAGCGGCTCTGGAACTGGCTCGGCACCACCAGCCCGACCCACTCGTCGGGGATGCCCGTGCTCTCGAAGCCAGCCAGCCCCGGGCCGCCCAGCACCAGTCGCACCAGATGGTCCGAGAGCCGCTCGCGACGGAGCACCTCCGCGTCGTACTGCTGGGCCCTCGTGCTCACGGAGCCACGCTACCGGTGGCGGTTTCGAGGCTCAGGCGCCAGGGCGCCTTCACACCTCAACCACCGTGACGGTGGTTGAGGTGCGAGCGAAGCGAGCCTCGAAACCACCGTGCCGCTCAGAAGTTGTGACGCAGCGGGTAGCCGCTGGTGCCGTCGGCCTCGGTCTTGGTCGCGAGCACGTGGTGGAGCTGGATCTCGTTGCGCTCGAAGCCCAGCCGCGAACCCGCCATGTAGAGGCCCCACACCCGGGCGGTGCCCTCGCCGACCTCGGCGACACAGGCGTCCCAGTTGTCCTCGAGGTTCTTGCACCAGGCGGCGAGCGTCTTGGCGTAGTGGACGCGGATGTTCTCGTGGTGCTGCACCTCGAGGCCGGCGTCCTCCACGGCCGTGACGATCGTGCCCGAGCCGATCAGCTCGCCGTCGGGGAAGACGTAGCGGTCGATGAAGGCACCGGTGTCGGTCGACTTGTTGTGCGGGCGGGTGATGCAGTGGTTGAGCAGCCGCCCCCGGGGCTTGAGGTGGTCGCGGATCCAGCCGAAGTACGCCGGGTAGTTCTTCACCCCGATGTGCTCGGTGAGGCCGATGGAGGAGATCGCGTCGAAGCCCGACTCCTCGACCTGCCGGTAGTCCATGAACCGGACCTCGGCGAGGTGGTCGAGCCCCTCCTCCTTGATCGCCTGCTGCGCCCACGCCGCCTGCTCGCGTGACAGCGTCACGCCGATCGCCTTGACGCCGTACTCCCGTGCGGCATGCCGCACCATGCCGCCCCAGCCGCAACCGAGGTCGAGCAGCCGCTGACCGGGCTGGAGCGCGAGCTTGCGGGCGACCAGGTCGTACTTGGCCTCCTGCGCCTCCTCGAGCGTCGCGTTCGCGGTCGGGTAGAGGGCACACGTGTAGGTCATCGACGGCCCGAGGACGTACTCGTAGAACGTGTTGGACACGTCGTAGTGGTGGTGGATCACCTCGGCGTCGCGCTGCAGCGAGTGCCGCAGCCCCTCGACGGTACGGCGCCAGCGCGGCAGGTGCTCCTGGGGCGGGGGCGGCGGCGGCTTCAGGTTGGACAGACCGAGCGAGCGCACGATCGCGAGCAGCTCGGCGGGCGCGGGACGACGGAAGCCCGTGTGGTTCATCATCATGGTGAGCAGGTCGTACGGGTCGCCCGGGTGCACGCCGTGCACGTCGAGGTCTCCCGAGACGTAGGCCCGGGCCAGCCCGAGGTCGCCCGGCGCCGTCATGATGTACGAGAGGCCGCGCTGGTTGAGCAGCTCCAGGTGGACGTCGGCGTCCGGCGGGCCCGCCGAGCTCCCGTCGTACGCCGTGAAGCGCACCGGCATCCCGTCCCGCATGAGTGCACCAACGGCCTCGCCGATCGTGTACGTCGTGGTCATCGTCTCTTCACCGCCTTGTCGTACAGGGTGGTCAACCGGTCCTGCGGGTCGTAGCGACCCTTCACGGCGGCGAGGTTGGCGCCGCCGTACAGCCTGTCGAAGGTCTCGCGGTCGTAGAAGGCCTCGCTGTAGAGCGACTTGTGGCCGTCGAGCTCGAGGACCTTCTGCTCGATCGCGCGGTTGCGCGGTCCGTTGGGGGCGTCCGGGCCGACGTGCACCGTGCCCCAGAAGCCGACGTTGACGTAGACGTCGCCCGGCTCCAGCGGGTACGACGCCCACTCGTGCTTGGAGACCAGCGGGCACAACCACACCGGGCGCATGCCGACCGCGTCGTCGAACCAGTCCAGGAACGCCGGCAGGTTGGCGACCGGCACCTCGATGTCCTGGATCACCCGCTCGCGCAGCGGCCGCCCGGCGCGGCGGTCGAGCCGGTCGGCGATGGAGAAGCGCCGGTCCAGCCCGAGCAGCTTCTGGTAGACGTCCGAGCGCCGCCAGCGGCGCGGCCAGAACCGCCGGATCTTCGGGTTCTGCGCGCCGAACGCGCCCGAGCACCAGAACCAGTCGGTGTCCCAGCGCCACAGGTAGTCGTACGTCGTCAGGAGATCCGTCTGACGCTGTTGGATGCTCTGGTAGTAGACGTCCTGGCCGACGTAGTCACTGGTCGCGCCGCCCTGCTCGCTCCAGGTCGCGAGGGTCAGGTAGTACTCCCCCGGCTCGAACGCGACCCCGTCGAGACCGTCGACCCGGACGCCGTCGTACGTCTGGGTGTCGACGATCTCGCTGACCGTCTTGGCGAGCAGCTCGGCGTCGTCGAAGCGGACGTGCCGCAGTGCGACGTACGCCGGGACGGCCTCGAGCGAGATCCGCAGCCGGGTCGCGTAGCCGAGAGACCCGTAGGAGTTGGGGAACGCGTCGAACAGGTCGTCGCCGGGGCGACACATCACCACCTCACCAGCGCCGGTGAAGACGTCCATCTCGAGCACCGACTCGTGCGGCAGCCCGTTGCGGAAGCTGGTCGACTCGATGCCGAGGCCGGTGACCGCGCCGCCGAGGGTGATGGTGCGCAGCTGCGGCACGACGTACGGGATCAGGCCGTGCGGCAGGGTCGCGTCGACGAGGTCCTCGTAGGTGCACATCCCCTGCACGTCGGCCGTCTTGGCGGCGACGTCGATCGCGATCACACCGTCGAGCCCGGAGACGTCCAGACCCGGTGCGCCCGTGGCCGCGCGTGGCCGGAAGAGGTTGGTCGTCTTCTTCGCCAGGCGCACCGGCGCACCGGTCGGGATCGCGGCGTACGACGACCGCAGCCGCTCGACCGCTACGTCGTGTGCAGGCCAGCCACGCAAACTCACGGACGAGAACTTACTCCTGTCGGATCTCGGACGCGTTTCCGACCCGGGGCTACGCGGAGAGTGTCTCCGCAATCACACGATTCGGGTGAGGTCGTGCCCGCGGCGGGATAGCCAGAGACGAAACGGCCCTTCGATGGCCCGAGCAAGGGCCGTTTCGTCCCTGGCTATGCGTCCGAGCGCCGCCGCCTACGAGCTGAGCGTCTCCGAGATCGCACCCTTGACGTCACCGCGATGTACGACGACACCGGGGCCGGCGAAGTCGCGGACGGCGGCCAGGTCGGCATCTGCGATGCCGTCGGCCGAGGTGAGCACGACGGCGGCCTCCAGGCCCTTCGACCCGGACGCGACGGCCATGGCGACGCAGACGCCCAGAGCCGAGATCTGGAGCGAGGGCAGGTCGACGGTCGCGGCGGCGTAGGTGCGGCCGTCGGTGTCACGTACGGCGGCGCCCTCGGCCGCACCCGTGCGGGCGCGGGTGGCGCGGGCCAGGGTCACCAGCTTCTTGTCCTCTGCCGAAAGCTCGGCCGACAGGTCACTCATCGCCTTCGTCGTCCTCTTCGTCCTCGGTGGCGACACGCGCGATGAGCACGGTGCCGATGCGGTTGCGGCGGCCGGTCGCGGCCTCGGCCTCGAAGCGCAGGTCGTGCGCCTCGACGATCGACCCCGGGATCGGGACCCGGCCGAGGTGCTTGGCCATCAGGCCTCCGACGCTGTCGACGTCCTCCTCCTCGACGTCGAAGCCGAAGAGCTCGTCGAGGTCGTCGATCGGGTAGCGGGAGGACACCCGGACCACGCCGTCGCCGAGGGTCTCGACCTCGACCTCCTCGGCGTCGTACTCGTCGGTGATCTCGCCGACGATCTCCTCGAGGATGTCCTCGATGGTGACCAGGCCGGCGGTCCCGCCGTACTCGTCCACGACGACGGCGATGTGTTGACGCATCGCCTGCATTTGCGACAGCAACGCGTCGACCGGTTTGGAGTCCGGGACGAAGTGTGCCGGGCGCATCACCTCGTCGATGCGCTGGGTGAACTCGACGTCGGGCGCCTCGAAGTCGCGGCGCACGATGTCCTTGAGGTAGGCGATGCCGACGACGTCGTCGAGGTTCTCACCGATGACCGGCAGCCGGGAGAAGCCGCTGCGCAGGAAGAGCGAGAGCGTCTGGCGCAGGTTCTTGTAGCGCTCGATGTAGACGACGTCGGTACGCGGCACCATCACCTCGCGGGCGATCGTGTCGCCGAGCTCGAGGACGTCGTGGATCATCTTGCGCTCGCCGGACTCGATCAGCGACGACGCCTCGGCGAGGTCGACCAGCTCGCGCAGCTCGGTCTCCGTCGAGAACGGTCCCTCGCGGAATCCCTTGCCGGGCGTGAGCGCGTTGCCGACCAGGATCAGCAGCTTGGGCAGGGGGCCGAGGACCGCGGTCACGAAGTAGAGCGGCGCGGCCGAGGCGAGGGCGACCCGCTCGGAGTGCTGACGGCCGACGGTGCGCGGGGCGACCCCGATCGCGACGAAGGAGATCACCAGCATCACCGCGATAGTGGTCAGTACGGCGGGCCACCACGCGCCGTCGTACGCCTGGTCGATCGTGAACGCGACCAGCACGATCGCCGAGATCTCGCACAGCAGCCGCAGCAGGAGCGCGGTGTTGAGGTAGCGCGGCGGGTCCTCGAGCAGCGTCACCAGGCGACGGGCGCCGGTGCGCTTCTCGTCCAGCAGTTCCTCGGCGCGCGCCTTGGAGAACGAGCCGAGCGCGGCGTCCGCGGCCGAGAACAGTCCGGCGAGCACGACCAGCGCGGCCGCGCCGACCAGCAGCCAGACGTCGGTGCTACTCACCGGCGTTCGGGGTCCGCCAGGCGGCGAGGAGCTCGTCCTGGAGACCGAACATCTCCTTGTGCTCCTCCGGCTCCGCGTGGTCGTAGCCCAGCAGGTGCAGGATGCCGTGGACTGTCAGCAGCTCGATCTCCGCCTCGGTGCCGTGGCCTGCGGTCTCGCCCTGCTTGGCAGCGATGTCGGGGCAGAGCACCAGGTCGCCGAGCACGCCCTCCTCGGGCTCCTCGTTGACCAGGCCCGGTCGTAGCTCGTCCATCGGGAAGGCCAGTACGTCGGTCGGACCCTGCTTGTCCATCCACTGCTCGTTGAGCTGCGCGATGGTGGGCTCGTCGACCGCCTTGATGCACAGCTCGGCCATCGGGTGCACGCGCATCCGATCCATCACGAAGCGGCTGAGGGCGGCGAGCCGCGTGACGTCGAGCTCGCGGCCCGACTCGTTGAGGACCTCGATGGTCAACTGCGTGCTCCTGGCCGGTTCGCCTGCAACAGCTCGATGCGGGCGTCGTGGTCGTCGTACGCCGCGACGATCTTGCCGACGAGCTTGTGGCGTACGACGTCCTGCGCGGTGAGCCGGTTGAACGAGATGTCCTCGACCGTCTCGAGGATCTCCTCGACCGCGCGCAGGCCGGACTTCTGCCCGTTGGGCAGGTCGGTCTGCGTGACGTCGCCGGTGACGACGATCTTGGAGCCGAACCCGAGCCGGGTCAGGAACATCTTCATCTGCTCGGGCGTCGTGTTCTGCGCCTCGTCGAGGATGATGAACGCGTCGTTGAGCGAGCGGCCGCGCAGGAACGCCAGCGGCGCGACCTCGATCGTCCCGGCCGCCATCAGCTTGGGGATCAGTTCGGGGTCGAGCATGTCGTGCAGCGCGTCGTACAACGGCCGGAGGTAGGGGTCGATCTTCTCGGTCAGCGTGCCGGGCAGGAAGCCGAGCCGCTCGCCCGCCTCGACCGCCGGGCGGCTGAGGATGATCCGGGTGATCTGCTTGGACTGCAGCGCCTGGACCGCCTTCGCGACGGCGAGGTAGGTCTTGCCGGTGCCGGCGGGGCCGATGCCGAAGGTGATCGTGTGCTTGTCGATCGAGTCGACGTAGCGCTTCTGGTTCAGCGTCTTCGGACGGATCGAGCGGCCGCGGTTGCTCAGGATGTTGAGGCTGAGCACGTCGGCCGGACGCTCGGTGGTCTCGGCACGCAGCATGGTGTGCACGCGCTCGACCGTCTCGTTGGTCAGGCCCTGGCCGGTGCGGATGATCGTGACCAGCTCCTCGAGCAGGCGCTCGGCGAGGGCCACCTCGCCGGGGTCGCCCACCATCGAGATCCGGTTGCCGCGGACGTGGATCTCCGCGTCGAAGGCGCCCTCGATGATCCCGAGGAACTCGTCGCCGGGGCCGAGCAGGCTGACCATGTTGATGCTGTTGGGTACGACGACCGTGTGCTTGGTCGTGGGGCTGTCAGTCATGGAGGCCCGGGAGGGCAGCCTTTCAGTCGGTTGTGGAGGCGCTTCCATGCTACGGGAGCGGCATCGCCCGGCCCAGCGAGTTGCGGCGTACGGTTGCGCCATGCCGGGCGAGAGCGATCGCGACGAGGTCTGGGACGACGAGCCCGACCTGCCCGAGGACGCGCCGCCGTACTGGTTCGCCGGCCAGCACCTGCCCGAGGACGCCCGCCGGATGGGGCTGACGCACCAGGTGCCTGAGGGCGCGATCCTGGACTTCGCGGGACGTCTGGACTCCACGAAGACCCGCCACCGGGTCACCGCCTGGGTGCTGCTGGTGATCTTCGGGCTGCCCGTCGTGTTCGCCGTGATGCGGCTCTTCTACGTGTTCTAGGTCGACTACGAGCCGTCGTCGAAGGCGACCTGGAGCATGCCGAGGCACATCTCGTCGGTGGTGCCCTCGGCCCAGACGACGTACTTGTCGGGGATGCCCTCGAACGCCGGGAGCACGTCCCGCAGCCACTGCACGTGCTTGCAGGTGATCTTGACCTTGTCGAACTGGTCGAGGTGGACCGGGTCGATCGGCTTGGTCCCCTGGTTGTCGAAGTCCCAGATCGGGATGTCGAGGAGTGTCTTCGCGTCGGGGGTGCCCGGGTTGGCCTCGATCCTCAGCTGCCGCCCGAGCAGGTGCATGTGGCCGGCCGCGCCCAGGACCGTCATCGGCTTGTTGATGTTGCGGGTGCAGGTGGTGGTGTTGGACGCCTTCACCTCGGTGCCGCAGAGCAGGTGCAGCAGGCCATTGGTGTTGCCGGCGCTGCCGAAGCGCTGCATCACGTCCTTGACCGCCGCATCGCGGTCGCACAGGGGCGAGTCGTCGTGGTCGGGCCGGCACGGCATCTCCACCGGGGCCGGCATCAGGAAGGTGTGCAGCGCGTCGAGGTCGCGGTTGCCCTTCATCCAGCGCAGCTGCGTGCTGGAGACGTCGGGGGCCGCGCCCTTGAGCAGGTTGTAGTGGACCTGCATCACGATCCGGGAGCCGGCGGCGAGGCGTACGCCGTACCCGTCGCGGGTCTTGGTCTCGTCACCGCCGGGAGCCCACGCGGCGAGCCAGTTGGCGTCGTCGACGTTGGAGAACTCGCCGGCCAGGCCGGTGCCGCCGAAGCAGGTCCAGCCCTCGTCGGCGGACTGCGCGTCCTTCTGCTCCGCCTCCTGCACCTGGTCGGGGTCGACCCGGAAGAGGATCACGTGGTGTACGACGTCGGGGTTGCCGGGCAGCACGTTGCTGCCCGTCAGCCAGACGTCCTTGTCCAGGTGCGGGTCGAGCAGGAAGCAGCGGTAGTCGTCGGTGCCCTTGCCGGTCGGAGCCGACGGCGTGTACTCGGCCTGCATCTGCAGGTCCATCCGGTGCTCGCCGGCGCGCAGTGGCAGCTGCTTGCCGGGCTTGATCCGGGCCAGCTGGCTGGCCTGCACCTCGGGCGGGTCGGGCGGGTTGAGCAGCTGGCTCGGCGAGCCGGCCCGCCTGTTGTCGTCCTCCTGGACGCATCCGGCGAGCGACACCACGACGACCAGGGCCGCAGCGATCGCGACGAGACGCCTCATCCCACCAATCCGCTCAGATTTGCTCCGCCGAGCAGATGCACGTGCGCGTGGAAGATCGTCTGCCCGGCACCCTCACCCGTGTTGAACACCAGGTTGTAGTCGTCGTACCCCTCGGCGGCGGCCACGGCAGCGGCCGCCGTGATGAGCGCGGCGGACGTGTCGGGGTCGGCCGCGGCCAGCCCGGCGGCGTTGGCGTAGTGGTCCCGCGGGACCACCAGCACGTGCAACGGTGCCTTCGGGCTGATGTCACGGAACGCGACCGTGCGCTCGGTGGTGTGCACGATCTCGGCCGGGATCTCCCCCGCCACGATCTTGCAGAACAGACAGTCCACATTTCCTCCTGGTGCGCAGTAAACCATCGGACGTCCGCACGCGTCCCACTAGCGTGACAACCGTGACCGACCGCCCCGCCTGGACTGCGGACGAGGCGCTGGAGCAGCTGTACGCCGCGCACTGGCGCGGGTTGGTCCGGCTATCGGTGCTGCTCGTCCGCGACCAGGGCGTGGCCGAGGAGGTCACCCAGGACGCGTTCGTCGCCGTACACGCCCGCTGGTCGCGCCTGCGGGACCCGGACAAGGCGCTCGCCTACCTGCGCCAGGCGGTCGTCAACCGCTCCCGCTCGGCCCTGCGGCACCGGGCGGTCGTGCAGCGGCACGCAGCCGCTCTGCGCCCGATCGCCGACGCCGACCCCACCCCCACCTCGGACCGGCGCGCGGCTGTGCTGGACGCGATGCGGGCACTTCCCGACAGGCAGCGCGAGGTGCTGGCGCTGCGCTACTACCTCGACCTGTCCGAGGCCGAGATCGCCGACACCCTCGGCATCAGCCGGGGCGCGGTCAAGAGCCACGCCTCGCGCGGCGCCGCCGCCCTTCGACTGCTGCTCCAGGAGGAGCTGTGAACGACCTCCACGACCTGCTCCACGACGCCGTCGCCGACATCGAGCCCGACGACCGGCTCCACGAGCTCCAGGCCCGTACGGCGAACCCCGCGCGGACCGCCGCCCGGCCCTGGTGGTGGGCGGCCGGCGCGACGGTGCTCGCCACCGCCGCGGCGGTGGCGGTGGTCGCCGTCCTGAGCAACGGCCCGAGCGACCCAAGCCCGGCACACCACCACCACGGCATGGCGATGGACCCGACCCCCACGCGCTCCGGTCCGCTGGTGGCGGCGTACTACTTCGCCGACACTGCAGACGGTCCGCGGCTGTTCCGGGAGTTCGACCGGGTCGAAGCGGGCAACCCGTTCGAGCTGGCACAGCAGGCGCTGACCAACCCGCCCGCCGACCCCGACTACCGCACCGCCTGGCCGAGTGGCTCGATCGCGGACACCGGCTTCGACGGCATCGGCGACGACGGCCAGATCTCGGTGGTCCTCGACCGCTCCTCGATGCTGCACCGGCCCGAGGGTCTGAGCAGAGCCGAGGCCGATCTGGCCGTCCAGCAGGTCGTCTACACGTTCCAGGCGTCGTTGCAGACCCGGGCCCCGGTGCGGTTCTTCTACGGCATGGGCGAGCCCGCCGACCAGGTCTACGGCGTGCCGACGCCCGATCCTGTCGACGCAGACCCCGCAGCGCTCAACCCGGTCAGCATCAGCGACCCCGCCGAGGGCAACGAGTACGCCGGGTCGATGATCGCCCGTGGCCGGGTCCTGTCCACTGAGCGGATGATGATGTGGAGCATCTTCAAGGGAGTTGACCCGCAGGCGCCGGTCGTGAGCGGCACCGCGACGATCAACACCGGGAAGGGCGCCTTCTCGCCGTGGACGGCCGAGGTCGACCTGTCGGACCTCGAACCCGGCACATACATCCTCAGCGCGGCGACGTCGGACATGGGCTACGGCTACACGTTCACCGACACGCGCACGATCAACGTCCGATAGCCACCACCGACCCCGAAAATGGACCCATGTCTTCCCGCACCCGTCTCGCCGCCCTCGCCTCCCTGTCCGCGCTCACCCTCGCCGGGCTGAGCGCCTGCGGGGACGAGACCGAGCCGGCGTCGGGTGACAGCGCCCCGACGCAGGCCGCCGACCCGGGCGACGGCGGCGGCGAGACCCCGGAGCAGCCCACATCGAGCGAGGACAAGGCGACCGTCCCGGTCTACTTCGTCGGCGACACCCCGCAGGGGCAGCGGCTCTTCCGCGAGTTCCGCAAGGTCGAGTCGGACAACCCGGCCGCCGAGGCACTGGCACTGATGACTGCAGGCGACGCCCTCGACCCCGACTACGGCACGCTCTACCCGAGCGGCAGCTTCGCCAGTGTGGAGATCGGCGCCGACAAGATCACCGTCGGGCTGCCCGACGAGTCGTGGACCACCGCTCCCGACGGGATGTCGGACGACGAGGCCCGGCTCGCCACCCAGCAGATGGTCTACACGGTCCAGGGCATCGCCCAGGACCGGCTGCCGGTCTCGATCGAGCTCGACGGCAAGCCCGCCGACCTGTTCGGCCTGGCCGGCGAGGTGAGCAACGACCCGGAGACCGACGTACGCGCCCTGGTCAACGTCACCACCCCGGAGGAGGGCGCGACGGTGAGCGGCACGTTCACGGCCAGCGGCGCGTCGAGCTCGTTCGAGGGCACCACGCCGTGGGAGATCCGCAAGGGCGGCGCCGACGGCGAGGTGGTCAAGGACGGCTTCGCGACCGCCGAGGGCTGGATGGACAAGCTCTACCCGTGGGAGACCGAGGTCGACGTCTCCGACCTGCCGGCCGGCGACTACACGTTCGTCGCGATGACCGACGACCCGTCCGACGGCGAGGGCAGCGGCCCGACCGTCGACACGAAGAGCATCACGATCAAGTGAGGCTGACGCGGCAGCGGCTCAACCGCACGCTGCTGCGGCGCCAGCACCTGCTCGATCGCGTCGACGCCACGCCGGAAGAGATGTCCCGGCACCTGGTGGGGCTGCAGGCGCAGGAGACCCTGCCGCCGTACCTCTCGCTGCACGCGCGACTCACCACCTTCGACCCGTACGCCGTAACCCGCGCGCTCGAGGAGCCCACGTTGGTCCGGCTGCTGACGATGCGCGGCACCATCCACCTGCTCACACCCGAGGACGCGGTGACGCTGCGACCGTGGACCCAGCCGGTGCTCGACAAGGTGCTGCGCAACCACGCACCCGCCGACCCGGAGCGCGTACGGCGGGCCGTGGCCGACGTCCTCGCCGACGGCCCGGTCGGCCAGAAGGAGCTGTCCGCAGCGGTCGGCGACGCCCTGCCGGACCTGCCCAGCGGCGACCGCGCCGTGATCGCCCGTGGGCTGGTGCCGCTGGTCCAGCTGCCGCCGCGCGGCACCTGGAAAGGCAGCGGCGGCCTCGTCTACGAGGACGTCACCCGATGGGTCGGCCGCCCGCTCGCCGAGCCCGATGTCGAGGCCGTCGTACGCCGCTATCTGGCGGCGTTCGGCCCGGCCTCGGCCGCTGATGTCACGGCGTGGTCGGGGGTGACCCGGCTCGGTCCGGTGCTCGCCGCGATGGACCTCGAGCGGCACGAGGACGAGGCCGGCAAGGTGCTCTACGACGTGCCCGGCGGCGAGATCGAGGACGAGGACTCGCCCGCGCCGCCGCGGCTGCTCGGCACCTACGACAACGTCTGGCTCTCCCATGCCGCGCGCGACCGCGTCACGGACCCGACGAAACGGACCCGCTGGATGGGCGCCAACGGCGGGGTCGCGATGACGCTCTTCGTCGACGGCTGGCTGGAGGGGCTCTGGCGGGTCGCCGATGACCGGGTGGAGGTCGTCGAGCTCTTCCGCGACCTGACCAAGGAGGAGCGCACCGGCCTCGATGACGAGATCGCCCGCGTCGAGGCCCTGCTGGCGCTCTAGCCCCAGCGGGGCGTGCGCGACAGGATCGCGGCGACGGCGGCGACCCCCGCGGTCGACGTACGCAGCACCTCGGCGCCCAGCCGCACGGAGACCGCACCGGCCGCGACGTACGCCGCGACCTCCTCGTCGCTCAGACCGCCCTCGGGGCCGACGACCACCACGATGCGTCCGGTGGCGGGGACGGTGACGTCCGAGAACGGTGCCGTTGCCGCCTCGTGCAGCACCACAGCCAGGGAGGCGTCCGAGACCAGGGCGACGACGTCAGCGGTCGAGGCTGGCTCGGACACCTCGGGGAACCACGACCGGCGCGCCTGCTTGGCGGCCTCGCGGGCGGTCGCCCGCCACCTCGCCAGCGACTTGGTGGCCCGCTCGCCCTTCCAGACCGCCACGCTGCGCGCCGCGGCCCACGGCACGATGCGCGCCACGCCGATCTCGGTGAGCACCTCGACCGCGAGCTCGCCCCGCTCCCCCTTCGGGATCGCCTGGACCACGACGATCTCCGGGCTCGCGGGCTCGGCGGACGACACCGACTCGACGGCGAGCGTGAAGACCCGCTTGCCGGTCGATCCAACCGAGCCCTGCACGGAGACGCCGGCACCGTCGGTGAGCACGACCTGCTCGCCGACCCGCAGCCGGCGTACGGCGACGGCGTGGTGCGCCTCGTCGCCCTCGACGGTCACCACGTCACCGACCGCGACGCCGTCGAGCGCCGGGACGAGGTGGACCGGGAGCGACATCGGTGCCGACTACTCAGTGCTGGTTGAACGCGTCTCGGAGACGCCCGAACACCGACCGGCTGCTCGGGTGCACCTGGCCGGACGGCTTCTCCTCGTCGCGGATCGCCGCGAGCTCGCGGAGCAGCTCCTCCTGGCGCGGGTCGAGCCGGGTCGGCGTCTCGACGATCACCGTGACGATCAGGTCGCCGCGCCCACCGCGCAGGCCGGGCACACCGCGACCGCGGAGCACCTGCTCGGAGCCGGACTGGGTGCCCGGGCGTACGTCGAGGTCGAGGCTGGTCTCGATGTCGGTCTCCGGCTCCTCGTCGCCGACGACGTCGGCCTCGAGGGTCGGCAGCGTGAGCACGGTGCCGAGCGCCGCCGCGGTCATCGGCAGCGTCACGGTGCAGTGCAGGTCGGTGCCGTTGCGGGTGAAGACGTCGTGCTGCGCGACGTGGATCTCGACGTACAGGTCACCGGCCGGGCCACCGCCCGGGCCGACCTCGCCCTCGCCGGAGAGCTGCACGCGGGTGCCGGTGTCGACGCCGGCTGGGATCTTGACGGTGAGGGTACGGCGCGCGCGGACCCGGCCGTCGCCCGAGCACTCGCGGCAGGGGTCGGGGATGATCGTGCCGAAGCCGCGGCAGGCGGCGCACGGGCGCAGCGTGCGGATCTCGCCGAGGAAGGACCGCTGCACGTGGGCGACCTCGCCCGCTCCGTGGCAGGTCTCGCAGGGCTGCGGGTGCGAGCCCGGCGCGGCACCCTCACCGTCGCAGGTGGTGCAGCGGACGGCGGTGTCGACCATCAGCTCGCGGGCCACACCGAAGGCGGCCTCGGCGAGCTCGATCTCGATCCGGATCAGCGCGTCCTGGCCGCGACGCTCCCGCGACCGCGGTCCCCGCCCGCCCTGGGCGCCACCGCCCTGTCCGCCGAAGAACGCATCCATGATGTCGGTGAACGAGAAGCCCGGCCCCTGACCGAAGCCCCCGCCGGCGCCGCCGAACGGGTCGCCGCCACGGTCGTACGCGGCACGCTTCTGCGGGTCCGAGAGGATCTCGTAGGCGCGCGAGATCTCCTTGAACCGGTCCTGTGCCTCGGGGTCCGGGTTGACGTCGGGGTGGTACTGCCGGGCCAGACGCCGGTAGGCCTTCTTGACGGCGTCGGGGTCCGCGTCGCGGTCGACACCGAGAAGCTCGTACGGGTCCACGTGGTTCCTTCGTTGCTCGTGCTGTGCTGGGTGTGTGTGCTGGCCGTCAGGCCTCAGGCCTCGTCGAGGATCCGCGAGACGTAGCGGGCGACGGCCCGGACGGCGGCCATGCTGCCGGGGTAGTCCATGCGGGTCGGCCCGACGATGCCGAGGCGCGCGAACGCCTCCTCGCCTGGCCCGTAGCCGGCGGCGACCACGCTGGTCGACGAGAGCTGCTGGTAGGGGCCCTCGTGGCCGATCCGGACGGTGATCGGCTCACCGGTGGTGGCCTCGCCGAGCAGCTTGAGCAGCACGACGTGCTCCTCCAGCGCCTCGAGGAGAGGGCGTACGGCGGAGTCGAAGCTGTCGCCGTACCGCGCCAGGTTGGCGGCGCCGCCCACCAGGATCCGCTCGTCGGAGCGGTGGTCGGACATCGCGTCGAGGAGCGCCTCGACGACCGCCTGGGTCGCCGGCGCGACCGGGGGCTCGTCGGCCACGAGCGCGGCCAGGGCGGCGTTGGCCTCGGCGATGATCTCGCCGTTCGCCGCCCGGTTGACGACCGCACGCAGGTCCGCGATCGACTCGTCGTCGAGGTCGGTGGCCAGCTCGACCAGACGCTGCTCGACCCGGCCGGTGCTGAGGATCAGGACCACCAGCAGCCGGCTGGGCGCGAGCGCGACCAGCTCGATGTGGCGGACGGTGGAGCGCGACAGCGTGGGGTACTGCACGATCGCGACCTGGCGGGTCAGCTG
Source organism: uncultured Actinomycetota bacterium (assembly GCA_963707845.1). Lineage (GTDB taxonomy): Bacteria > Actinomycetota > Actinomycetes > Propionibacteriales > Nocardioidaceae > Nocardioides. Next base: position 513,055 of record CAVPRL010000014.1, on the reverse strand, counting down.
CGAGAGCAGCCGCACGGAGCGCTGCACCACGTCGTCGAGGTCGACGGCACCGTCGAGGAGCGACGCGATCGCCCGCTTCTCGGCCGAGCTCATCGGCTTGACCGTCGTGAGCCGGTCCACGAACAGCCGGTAGCCCTTGTCGGTCGGGACCCGGCCGGCGCTGGTGTGCGGCTGGGTGATGTAGCCCTCGTCCTCGAGCGCGGCCATGTCGTTGCGGACCGTGGCCGGCGAGACGCCGAGACCGTGCCGCTCGACCAGCGCCTTGGAGCCGACCGGCTCCTCGGTGGCGACGTAGTCCTCGACGATCGCGCGGAGCACGGCCAACCTGCGCTCTTCCTGCACTCGCCCCTCCTCGTCGGTCCCTGCGGCCACTCCGGCACCCGTACTTTGGCACTCGGTCGCCGGGAGTGCCAAGACTACCCGCCGGTCGTGCGGCCACATCGTGGAAGCCCCGGTGCGGCGCTGCCGAGGTTCGCATAGGTTAGGCTTACCTAAGTCTTTCTCGCCGCAGCGGATGGAGTCACCGGTGACCACGACCGACCACCACAGCCCCGATGTCGATCCCCGTCTGGTCGCGGCCGACGCCCGCAGCATCCTCGCGTGCCCGTCGACCGTCAGCCTGGTCATCGAGGGCGAGGAGCACGCCGTCGGCGAGGACGACGACCTCGGCCTCAGCGACCACCGCGGTACGCCGACCTTCGTCTGCCTGCCGAGCTCCGCCGTCGCGCGCGCCGCCGCCGACAACCGGAGCGCACTGCTCACCGTCACCAGCGGTCTCGGCCCCCGGGGAGGTCGCGAGCGGGGTGACACCCTGACCCTCGCCGGTCGCCTGGAGCGCACCGGCGCCCAGCACTGCGACTGCTGCGACGAGCTGCGCCACGTGGTGTCGCTCAACCTCAACTTCGTGCTGCTCGCGCATCCCGAGCGTCAGCTGCGGGTCCCGCTGGAGGAGTTCCGCAGCCGCGCGCACCACCTCAACCGCGGCCACCTGCAGCGCTCGGTCGAGCACGCCAACGACTGTCACCAGGAGGAGCTGCGCCAGGCGGTCGGCACCGGCACCGGCACTCGTGCGGGCGATCTCGGCGGGGTGCGCATCGCGCGGCTCACGCCGAGCGACGTGGTCATCCAGTGGGTCGACGACTCCGGCGCCCACGAGCAGGTCATCGCCTTCGCGCGCACGGCGCGCGACCTCGCCGAGCTCGGCGACATGCTGCGCCGCGGGCTGCACGCCGGCCTCTGCTGAGGCTGCCCCTACGCTGACCGGGTGGCCTTCACCGAGATCGCCGACCGCGTCTGGGTCGCCCGCTACGAGTGGTTCGACGTCAACGTGACCCTCGTGGGCGGCGACCGCGGCCTGCTGGTCGTCGACACGCACGCGTCCGACCTGGCCGCCCGCGCGGTCGTCGCCGACGTACGGCGGCTGGGTGTAGGTGACGTCGTCGGGGTGGTCAACACCCACGAGCACTTCGACCACACCTTCGGCAACGGCACCTTCCGCGCGGCGTACGGCGAGATCCCGATCCACGCCCACGAGGAGGCGGCGGCACGGACGGTCTCCGCGGGCGAGCGCATCAAGGGGCTGTACGACGACGAGCCGGACGACCCGCATCGCGAGGAGGTGCAGGCGACGGAGATCGTGCCGGCGGACCGCACCTTCTCGTCGGCCGTCTCGCTCGACCTCGGCGACCGGGCGGTCGAGTTGGTGCACCCTGGACGCGGCCACACCGGCGGCGACCTCGTGCTGCGGGTGCCGGACGTTGACGTGCTGCTCGCCGGCGACCTGGTCGAGGAGTCGATGGCCCGCAACGGCGTGCCGGGCTTCGGCGAGGACTGCTACCCCCTGGAGTGGCCGCACTCCCTCGACATCGTGCTCAGCCTGAGCACCTCCTCGACGGTCGTCGTCCCGGGACACGGGGCCCCGGTCGACCGCGAGTTCGTCGAGGAGCAGCGCAACGCGATCGGCATCGTCGCCCAGACGATCCGCGACCTGGCCGCCCGCGGCGTACCCGTGGCCGACGCACTCCACGCGGTGGAGTGGCCCTACCCGCGCGAGGAGCTCACGGCCGCCGTACGACGGGGGTATGCGCACCTCTCGCGCAGCGAGAAGCGGTTGCCGCTCGTCTGAGCGGGTACGTCCTCCTCATGAGCGACGACCACCCCACGCACGCGATCGAGGACGAGGACCTCCCCGAGGACCTCCAGCCCACCGACGACAACCCGCTGGCCAAGCCGTTGACCGACGAGGACGACCCCAAGTCGCCCGAGGAGCTCGACGTGCTCGGCGGCAAGACCGCGGACGAGACGACCGAGGACGAGACCTCCGCCTCAGACGACTGACGGCGCGCCCCCACCGCGTTGTCGGTGGGGCCGCCTAGCGTTGCCGAGGTGAGCTCCCACGACCGCTACGGCACCGACGTCCTGTCCACCGACTGGCGCGCGCCCAAGCGCGGACGGGCCGTCGAGGCACCGGCCGAGATCGGCGCCGTGGTCGAGGAGGTCACCACCGACTGGGTCGGTGAGATCGTCGCCGTCGACCGCGACCTGCACACGCTGACCCTCGAGGACCGGCGCGGCAAGCGCCGTACGTTCCCGCTCGGCCCGGGCTTCCTGCTCGAGGGTCGTCCCGTGATCCTGGCGGCGCCGGTGCGGGTCTCCGCTCCGGCGAAGCCGACACGTACGGCGTCCGGCTCGGTCGCCGTCCACAACGCCCCGGCCCGGGTCGCGCGCGCCAGCCGGATCTTCGTCGAGGGCCGCCACGACGCCGAGCTGGTCGAGAAGGTCTGGGGCGACGACCTGCGCATCGAGGGCGTGGTGGTCGAGTTCCTCGGCGGCGTCGACGACCTCGCCGACCACCTGCGCGACTTCCGCCCCGGCCCCGAGCGCAAGGTCGGGGTGCTCGTCGACCACCTGGTGCCGGGCTCCAAGGAGAGCCGGATCGCCCAGGGCATCGCGAAGTCTCCAGTTGGCAAGCACGTGCTGATCGTCGGGCACCCGTTCATCGACATCTGGGCCGCGGTCAAGCCGGAGCGGCTCGGCATCAAGAAGTGGCCCGACGTGCCACGCAGCATCGAGTGGAAGAAGGGCGTCTGCCAGCAACTCGGCTGGCCGCACCGCGACCAAGCCGACACCGCCCGTGCCTGGCAGCACATCCTGAGCCGGGTCTCGTCGTACCAGGACCTCGACCCGGCCCTGCTCGGCCGAGTCGAGGAGCTGATCGACTTCGTGGCTGCCTAGGTCGTGCGCAGCGGCAGGCCGTTCGGGTCCTTGCTGTCCGTGGCCAGGATGATGATGCCGTCGATGAAGGACCACAGGCCGCCGATGCCGCAGGTGAGCACGGCGACGACCAGCTGCCAGACGCCAGTCTTGGTGTCGCCGAGGTAGAAGCGACCGATGCCGAACGGCAGGAAGATCTGCAGCAGGCCGGCGACCAGCTTGGACTTCTCCGAGTAGGGCAGGCCGGTGGCCGGGTGGATGCCGTACGGCGCCTGCGGGCTCGCGCCGTACGGGCCTGCCGGGTAGCCGGAGGGCGGGTACCCCGGCTGCTGGTAACCCGGCTGCGGCGGCGGCGCCTGGCCGTACGGCGGCGGGGTCGGCGCGGGTTGGTCGGCCGGCGGCGGGGTCTCGCCGTACGGCGGGGGGACGTTCGGGTCCTCGGGGCCTTGGGTCATGGCACCAACTTAGGGCGTTGCGGCCTACGGCAGTAGGTCCCTGACCAGACCATCGGCGAGCAGCCGGCCGCGCTGCGTCGGGACCAGCCGCTCGGTCCGCAGCGTCACCAGCCCCTCCTCCATCAGGCGGGCCACCTGCCCACGGCCGGTTGCGTCGAGCACGCTGACCGGCAGGCCGTCGCGCAGCCGCAGCTCGAGCAGCACCCGCTCCACGCGCCGGCTCTCGTCGTCGAGCACCTCGCGCGCGTGTGCGGGCGTCACCCCCTGGGCGAGGCGTTCAGCGTACGCCGCGGGGTGCTTGACGTTCCACCACCGGACGCCGCCGACGTGGGAGTGCGCGCCCGGGCCGACGCCCCACCAGTCGCCGCCGGTCCAGTAGAGGAGGTTGTGGCGGCAGCGGCTCGCGTCGTCCCTGGCCCAGTTGGACACCTCGTACCACTCCAGCCCGGCGGCGCTGAGCCGCTCATCGACCAGCAGGTACTTGTCGGCCAGGTCGTCGTCGTCCGGCATCGCGACCTCGCCGCGCCGGATCTGGCGGGCCAGCGCGGTGCCGTCCTCGACGATGAGGGAGTACGCCGAGATGTGGTCGGGCCGGCAGGCGAGCGCCGCCTCGACACTGACCTCCCAGTCCTCGAGCGTCTCCCCCGGGGTGCCGTAGATGAGGTCGAGGCTGATCTGCTCGAACCCGGCCTGACGGGCCCAGTCGACCACGGCCGGGACCCGCAGCGGGTCGTGGGTGCGGTCGAGCACCTTGAGCACGTGGTCGACCGCGGACTGCATGCCGAACGAGATCCGGTTGAACCCCGCTCCGCGCAGCTCCTCCAGATCCCAGAGCGCGACGCTGTCCGGGTTGGACTCGGTGGTGATCTCGGCGCCCTCCGCCAGCCCGAACTCCGCGGCGATCGACGCCACGATCGCCCCGAGGTCGGCCGGACTCAGCAGCGTCGGCGTACCTCCGCCGAAGAAGACCGTGCTCACTGGCAGGTCGACGTCACCCAGCGCGACCCGGGCCCGGCGTACCTCTGCGATCGCGGCCTCGGCGTACGTCGCCCGGCTCGCCCCCGGCGCGCCACCCGCCGGCCCGAGCTCGTCGGCGGTGTAGGTGTTGAAGTCGCAGTAGCCGCAGCGCACCGTGCAGAACGGCACGTGCACGTAGAACCCGAACGGCCGCCTGCCCAGTCCGGCCAGCGCGCTCTCCGGCAACGCCCCGTCCTCGGGGACCGGATCACCCACGGGCAGCACGGACGGCATGCGGCCATCCTCGCACTCGAGAGATTCGGGTCGTCCGCCTCTCCGCTAGCTATAGGTGCTTGTGAGGCGGACGACCCGTGTGCTGTGGATGACCGACGACGTTCCCGGGCCATTTCGGTCAGGGTCGAGGCATGTCCGGTACGACGCCTCCTCAATGGCTGCGGCTCGCCGAAGCGCAGGACGGGATGCTGCATCGACGACAGCTGTCCAGACTCGGTCTGGGCAACCACTACGTCGACGCACAGCTCAGTGCCCGACGCTGGCAGGAGGTCAGCAGCGTCGTCCTCGGTACGACGACCGGGCCGCTGACCCGCCGCCAGCTGATGTGGGCTGGAGTCCTGCACGCCGGTGCCTCCAGCGCGCTCGGCGGGTTGACCGCGCTGGAGCAGCACGGCCTGGAACGCTGGCACCGCGAGGAGATCACCGTCCTCGTCCAGAAGTCGCACAACCTCGAACCGATCAGCGGCATCCGCTTCGTCGAGACCCGGCGCCCGATCCCGTTGCTGACCTCATCGCTTCCGTTGCCGACGTGGCGGGTCGAGCCGACGGCGCTCCTGTGGGCGGGCTACCACCCGGTGACGCGGTCGGCGTACGGGCTGCTCGCGGCCTGCGTGCAGCAAGGCCTCACTACGCCGTACCGGCTCGACGGGTGGATCACGCGGATGCGACCACTGCGGCGGGCCAAGCCGTTCCGGCGATACCTCGGCGAACTGGCAGCCGGCACGCAGTCCGTGGCGGAACGGGACGTGCTCACGATGTGCGACACCTTCCACATCCCACGCCCGCTCCGCCAGACACCGCGGCGCGACTCGGCCGGCCGGCTCCGATTCACGGACGCCGAGTGGCGCCTGCCCGATGGCCGGGTGATCGTGCTCGAGGTTGACGGCGGGTTCCACATGCGAGTCGAGCACTGGAGTGCCGACATCGAGCGGGAGCGGCAGCTCGTCGCCACTGGGGTCACGGTGATCCGATGCACCGCCCTGGAGCTGCGCGAGCACCCCGAGAGGATCGCCCGAGACCTCCGCGCGCTCGGCGTACTCGGGTCGTCCGCCTGACAAGCACCTATAGCTAGCCGAGAGGCGGACGACCCGATTCAGACAGGGACGTTGAGGGAGACGGTGTAGCCGTCGGACACCGAGCCCGTCACGGTCGCCATCTGCAGCGAGTGGCCGTCGGAGAAGACGCCGTCACTGTCGAGGGAGACGCCGGCGAGGTTGGCGACCGACTGGTCGTAGCCGTCGGTGGCGTAGACGTCGTCACAGACGTCCTGGGGCAGCGCGAGCTGGGAGGTGCGGAGCTTGCGCTTGTACGACGTCGCGTCGTCGAGCGACTGGTAGACCTCGAAGTGCATGTGCGGCCAGCGTCCGGCGTAGCAGGCCGGGAAGATCGTGGTGAACTCGACGCGGCCCTGGGCGTCGGTCTCCTGGACGCCGCGCAGGTAGTTCTCGTCGGCAACGGCCTCGGAGTACATCGAGTAGTTGCCGTCGCGGTCGCAGTGCCAGAGGTAGACGGCGGCGCCGGAGAGAGCGGCGACGTCCTCGCCGTTGAGGTCGTAGACCTTGAGCCTCACCGTCACCGGGACGCCCTCGGCCACCCCGGAGGCGTCGCCGAACGAGGAGGTGAGGTCGCTGCGTACGACGCCGGACTCGGTGAGCACGTTGACGCCGTTCGAGCCGTCACCAGGGTAGGGGCCGGCGGTCTCCTCGGGGATCTCACCCTCGGCGACGTCGACCGTGGCCCCTCCCTGGTCTGGCGGGCCGTTCGGAGTGCCCGCCGGGGCGGAGCTGCCGGACGTCGTGGGGGTGTCGTCCGTCCCGCAGCTCACAGCAAGTGCGGCCACACCGGCCGCGCCGAAGACCGCGAGCATCCCCCGGCGTCCCATCCGCTTGTTGCGCTCGACGATCAGGGGGAGATCGTGGGAGAGGCCGAGGTCGTGGTCTTCGAGTTCGTCGTGCATGGCTCGATGAAAGCCCGTCAGCCTGTGCGCCCGCTGTGGGTGATCATTGGAAGTCGCGTGAGCGGTGCCGGGCCCGCAGCGCCCGCCCGGCCTCGGGGTGCACCTCCTCGATCGGGGCGAGCCGGTCGGCGAGCAGGTTGGTGACGCCGTCCTGGCGCTCGAGGATGCCGCGGATCACCATGCCGGCCGAGCTCGCCGCCACCGAGCGGTAGCGCCGCCACACCCCGACCGTGCAGATCACGTTGAGCATCCCGGTCTCGTCCTCGAGGTTGAGGAAGGTCACCCCGCCCGCCGTGCCCGGTCGCTGCCGGTGGGTCACCAGCCCGGCGACGTGTACCCGGCGGCCGGCCTCGGCGGTCGCGGTGTCGCCGACGGCCTTGATCCCCGCTGCCTGCAGCTGGGCACGGAGCAGGCCCATCGGGTGGATGTCCGGGGTGATCCCGGTCGCCCACAGGTCCGCCATCGTGGTCTCGACGAGGTCCATGTCGGGCAGCATCGGCGCCGCCGCACTGACCCGGATCCCCTCGAGGTGCTCCTCCCCCTCGGTCCAGCCCGCGTTCCACAGCGCCTGCCGTCGCGACAACCCGGTCCCCTCGAACACCCCGGCCGTCGCCAGCGCCTCCAGCTGCCGCGCATCGAGCCCGGCCCGCCGGGAGAGATCCACCTGGTCGGCGAACGGCCGCTCCGCCCGCGCCGCCACGATCCGCTCGGCCACCACCTTGCCGATCCCCCGCACCGAGTCCAGACCCAGACGTACGGCGTACGCCGTGTCGCGTCGATGCTCCGGCGTCGGGTCGGGCGTCCCCGGCACCCAGTCGGTGCGTACGCCGTCGCGCAGGCACGCGTCGAGACCACTAGGCGCCCCGCTCCCCTCCAGGTCGGCCACCGCACCGGAGCGGACCAGGTCCGGACGCAGCACCTCGACGCCGTGGCGGCGGGCGTCGTGCACGAGCGACTGCGGCGAGTAGAAGCCCATCGGCTGGTTGCGCAGCAGCGCGGCCAGGAACGCCGCCGGGTAGTGCAGCTTGCACCACGAGCTGGCATAGACGAGCTTGGCGAAGGAGAGGGCGTGGCTCTCGGCGAAGCCGAAGTTCGCGAAGGACAGGATCTTCAGATAGATCGCGTCGGCCTCGGCGCCGACCAGACCCTTGTCCTCCATGCCCGCATAGAGCTTCTCCTTGATCGACTCGATCCGCTCGACACCGCGCTTGGAGCCCATCGCCCGGCGCAGCAGGTCGGCCTCGTCGCGGGTGCAGTCGCCCAGGGTGCGCGCCATGTCCATCAGCTGCTCCTGGAAGAGAGGTACGCCGAGAGTCCGCTCGAGCACCGGCCGCAGCGACGGGTGCGCGTAGTCGACCGGCTCACGACCCGTCGCACGCCGTACGTAGGGATGCACCGCGCCGCCCTGGATCGGACCGGGGCGGATCAGCGCGATCTCGATCGCCAGGTCGTAGAAGGTGCGTGGCTGCAGCCGGGGCAGGGTGCCGATCTGGGCACGGCTCTCCACTTGGAAGACGCCGATCGAGTCGGCGCGGCAGAGCATGTCGTAGACGGCCGGCTCCTCCTTGGGGATCGTCTCCAGCTCCCAGCGCTCCCCCAGGTGTTCCTCGACGATGCGCATCATGTGGTCGAGCGCGCCGAGCATCCCGAGCCCGAGCAGGTCGAACTTCACCAGCCCCATGAACTCGCAGGCGTCCTTGTCCCACTGCAGCACGGTGCGCTTCTCCATCCGCGCCCGCTCGATCGGCACCACCTCGCCGATCGGCCGCTCGGTGAGCACCATCCCGCCGGAGTGGATGCCGAGGTGGCGCGGCGCCCCCAGGAACTGGTTGGCGAGCTCCACCACCGGAGCGGGTACGCCGTGCTCGCCGTCCGCCGCCACCGTCGTCCAGCTGGTGATCTGCTTCGACCACGCGTCCTGCTGCCCGGGTGAGTGCCCCAGCGCCTTGGCCGCGTCGCGGACCGCCATCTTGGGTCGGTAGCCGACGACGTTGGCGACCTGCGCGGCGTTGTGCCGTCCGTACTTGTCGTAGACCCACTGGATCACCTCCTCGCGCCGGTCGGAGTCGAAGTCGACGTCGATGTCGGGCTCCTCGTCGCGGTGCTGGGAGATGAACCGCTCGAAGGGCAGCTGGTAGTAGACCGGGTCGACCGCGGTGATGCCGAGCGCGTAGCAGACCGCCGAGCTGGCCGCGGATCCCCTGCCCTGGCAGAGGATCCGCCTGCTGCGGGCGAACTCGACGATGTCGTGGACGATCACGAAGTAGCCCGCGAAGTCCTTCTCCCCGATCACCCTCAGCTCCTGCTCGACCTTCTCGCGCGCCGCCTCCTCGAGGTCGGTCCCGGCGTACCTCTGCGCGAAGCCGCGCTCGGTGAGCTCCCGCAGCCAGGTCGTCGGCGTGTGCCCGTCGGGGGCGGACTTCGGCAGCCGCGGCGTGGCCTTCTGCAGGTCGAAGGCGATCTCGTCGGCGATCGTCACCGTGCGCGCCACCGCGCCGGGGTAGCGGGCGAACCGCTGCGCCATCTCCGCTCCCGACCGCAGGCAGGCGGCACCGGCCGCCGGCAGCCAGCCGTCCATCTCGGCCAGGCTGCGCCGGGCTCGCACCGCGGCCATCGCGCCGGCCAGCCGGTGCCCCTCGGGTCGGGCGTGGTGGACGTTGTTGGTCGCGACGGTCGGCAGCCCCCGCTCGGCGGCGATCGCTGCCAGCAGATCGTTGTCGTGGCTGTCGGTCGGGAACCCCCGGTCGGTCAGCTCGACCACGACGTGCTCGCGGCCGAAGAGTCCCGTCAACCGGTCCAGCTCCTCGACGGCGTACGACGGGCCGCGACCATGCTCATTTCTTGCAAGCGCCTGTCGGACCGCACCCTTGCGGCAGCCGGTGAGCACCAGCCAGTGCCCCTCGGAGCGTTCGGCGAGCTCGGTCAGGTCGTAGACGGGACGCCCCTTCTCGTCACCACGCAGCTGCGCGTCGGTGATCGCGCCGGCCAGCCGGTGGTAGCCCTCGACGCCGCGGGACAGCACCAGCAGGTGGCTGCCCGCTGGGTCGGCGACGCCGTTCTGCGGACCGGGCAGCCCGAGGGAGAGCTCGGCACCGTAGATCGTGGCGATCCCGCCGTGCAGCTGGGCCGTCTCGGCAAACAGCGGCGCGCCGTAGAACCCGTCATGGTCGGTGATCGCCAGCGCGTGCAGGCCGAGCCGGAGCGCCTCCAGCACCAGGTGGTCGGGCCCGCTGGCGCCGTCGAGGAAGCTGAAGTTGGAGTGGCAGTGCAGCTCGGCGTACGGCGTGACCGGGCCGGTCGGCCGCTCCACCTCGACCCGCTCGCGCTTGCGCTTGCGCTGGGAGATCGGCGCCTCGGGGTCCTGGGGCGTGGCGACCCGGCCGGAGAGCCGCTTCTCCAGCTCACCCCAGGAGATCGAAGGGTTGCTCCAGCCCATGTCAGCCGCCCATCAGTCGTACGCGGCTTCGGTCCACCAGGACCCGGGCGCTTCCCAGGTCATCAGCCAGGCCCGGCCGTCGACGCCGACCACCTGGAAGCGGGCGACCCGGCGCGCCCCCTGCTCCCACCACAGCTCCTCGACCACCCACGGTCCGGCCCAGGACGCGACGGGATGCCAGTCGCCGCGGGGTTCTGGCCGGAAGTGGGTCGGCTCACCCAGCACCGCCCCCCGCTCGCCGACCGAGACCGGGCGGCCGCCAGGCCCCACCACCTCGGCGGGCCAGGGCGTCGCGAAGACCCGCGCGGGTGCGGGCGGCGGGATGCTGCCCGGCCAGGGATGGCCGGCGGGTCGCAGCCCGGTCGGGCGTTCGCCCCAGGGCACCAGCGCCTGCCGGTCGGCGGGGCCGCGACCGCCCTGGAGCACCGGCACCACCACCGCCTCGTGGCCGAGCATGCCTTGCACCCGGGCGATGCCGCGCTGCACGCGTTCGTCGGTGCCGCCCCAGAGCCCGTCGGCGTGCACCGCGTCGGGGACGACGGTCAGCGGCGTGAAGGCCACCCGACTCACGGGTGCCCGCACCTCCCCCGCCTTGGTCCTCAGGGCTCCCTGCAGCTGCCAGTGCAGCCGGTCGACCAGGTCGGCCGCGGTGAACCAGCGCGGGTGCAGCCAGTCCCTCGCCGACCCCGGGTCGTCGTACGACGAGCCCTCGCAGAACGCCTCGATCCGCACCTCGGTGCAGACCAGCTGCTGGGCGGCCAGGCCGGCGACCACCCGGTCGGCGGTCTGCCGGACGCTGAAGCTGATCGTCTCCGCGTTGTCGAGCGGCGGCTCGAAGTCGACGTGCCGGGCCAGCTCGGGAGGCGGCGTACGGGTGGCGAGAGGTACGGCGCCGGCGCCGCCCACCACGCGGTGCACCCACGCGACCTTGCTGCCGAACCGGTCGCGTACGGCGGCGGCCGGCAGGTCGGCGAGCTCGCCGAGGCTCCGGATGCCCAGGCGCTTGAGCAGGCTGATCGCGTCGAGGTCCTCGATCACCTCGACCGGCAGCTCGCGCAGGAACGGCACCGACTTCCCCGGCGCCACGACGTGGCAGTCCTGCTCGGTGGCGCGCCGGGCCGCCTGCTCGGCGGTGAACAGCTCGTCGGCGACGCCCACCCGGCTGTCCCAGACCCCGAGCCCGACCAGACGCTCGGCAAGCAGTGCGGCGGCGGCCGGCTCGCCACCACTGACTCGCTTGGGTGCGCGCAGCGCGGCCAACCCGGGGCGCAGCGGGGCGACCCCGGGATGCTGCTCCTCGACCGCGGCCAGCACCGTCTCGAACGTCCGGGCGTCCCGCTCGGGCGTCGCCGCGTAGACCTTGAGCTCGGGGCAGCGCGACTGCGCATCACGACGACGCATCCCGCGCCGTACGCCGAGGGCGCGGGCGGCCGCGTTGCCGGCCTGCACGAGGTTGGCGTGGAAGACCGCCGCCGGGAGGTGGATGGGCTGGCCCTCGTCGGCCAGCGCCGCGACCACCGGCCAGTCCGGGCACCAGACGACCATGACGCGCATCAGGCGACCCCGACGTCGTCGATGACGGACACCTGCTCGACGTGGTGGTCACGGACCCAGGACTGGTCCTCGGTCGGGAACCACAGCGCCCCGCGGCGCGGCGGCGCCGTACCCCGTCTGGCCTCGACGACCAGCCGTCGGGCGCGGAGGTGGCCGTGGCCGTGGCCGACCCCGGCCCAGGCGGGCTCGGTCGCGGTCAGCCGCACCTCGCAGCGCGGCCACTCACCCGGTGTTCTCTCCAGGGCGACCAGGGCAGCCCCGCGCTTGCGGAGCCGGGCGGAGAGCTTCTCCGCGGCCGACGGAGTGACCCTGCCGCCGGGCCGGACCAGGACGATGGTCGCGACGTCGACCAGGGCGGCGGTGACCTCCAGCCACTGCTCCCCCGGGTCGGGCACCAGCACGGTGCGGTCGAGGTCGACCCCCAGCGCCACGGCCGCCTCGGCCCCGAAGTCGGGGACCCCGACGGCCGCGCACCAGCCGCCCGCCCGCGACGGCCCGGCCAGCAGGGCCAGTGCCAGCGTCGCGCTGTCGGTGGAGTAGCTGGCCCCCGCCCGCAGCTGCACCAGCCCGGCCAGGGCCGGGTGCGTGGCCAGCGGCATCGACGACGGCGTACCGTCCTGCATCCGCGCCATCCGGGTGCGCAGCTGCTCCACCGTCTGGACGGCGGCTCCGGGGGTATCGATGCGAACGACCACACCCCATGATCGAACATGTGTTCGAACGAGTCAATCGGCCGCTCGCGCAACGCCCCAGCCGTCACACCAGCCACACTGCTCAGGCAATGCCGCCACTTCTCAGGCGTTGCGTTGCCTGAGAAGTGACGGTTTCCCCGGTGCACCGGGGAAACCGACACCCGGCCGCCGGATCAGCTGTAGAACGAGTCGATCAGCAACTTGTTGTTGTCCTCGACGACGTTGCGCTTGACCTTCATCGAGGGCGTGAGCTCACCGGACTCGATGGTCAGGTCGTGGTCGAGGATCTCCCACTTCTTGATGGTCTCCCAGCGGTTGAGCCGGCCGTTGAGCTCCTCGATGTAGTCGCCCACCATCGTGTGCACGGCGTCCGACTTCACGATGTCGGCGTACGACGACCCGCTCATGCCGTTCTCCTCGGCCCAGCCCGCCATGGCGTCGGGGTCGAGGGTGACCAGCGCGACCACGAAGTTGCGCTCGCTGCCGAACACCAGGAACTGGCTGACGTAGGGGCAGATCGCCTTGAACTTCGACTCGATCGCCGGCGGCGCGACGTACTTGCCACCGGAGGTCTTGAAGAGGTCCTTGATCCGGCCGGTGATGGTGAGGAAGCCGTCGGCGTCGAGGCTGCCCTTGTCACCCGTGTGCAGCCAGCCGTCGGACGTCAGCGTCGCGGCCGTCTCCTCGGGGAGGTTGTGGTAGCCGGCCATGATGTGCGGGCCGCGCAGCATGACCTCGTCGTTCTCCCCGATCTTGACCTCGGCGCCGGGCAGCGCGGGGCCGACGGTGCCGATCTTGTAGTCGCCGGGGTGGTTGACCGTGGCGCCCGCGGCGTTCTCGGTCATGCCGTAGCCCTCGAGGATGAGGATGCCCGCGGCGTGGAACCACTCCGCGATCTCGGCGTTGAGCGCGGCCGAGCCGGAGATGAAGAAGCGGACCCGTCCACCGAAGCGCTCGCGCACCTTGCTGAAGACCAGCTTGTCGAAGAGGCCGTGCTGCAGGTTGAGCAGCGCCGGCACCGACTTACCCTCGCGCTTGAGCCGGTCGACCTTGGTGCCGACCTCGAACGCCTTGAGGAAGATCTTCTCCTTCAACCCACCCTCGGCTGCCTGCATGGTGACGATCCGGCCGTGCGCCTTCTCGAAGATGCGCGGGGCGGCGCCCATGAAGGTCGGCTTCACGACGCCGAGGTTCTCCACGATCTTGTCGACGCGGCCGTCGATGGCGGTCGCGAAGCCACAGGCGAGCTGCGCGGAGAGCAGCACCTTGCCGAACGAGTGGGCCATCGGCAGCCACAGGAACTGCAGGTCGCTCTCGTCGAGGATGTCCTGCACCTGGATCGCGGTGCCCTCGTAGACCCACGAGCGGTGCAGCAGTCGCACACCCTTGGGACGGCCGGTGGTGCCGGAGGTGTAGATCAGCGTCGCGAGCGCGTCGGCGGGGATCGCCTTCGCGGTCTCCTCGACGATGCCGGGGTGCTCCGCGAGGTAGGCGTCACCGAGCTTGGCGAGGTCGTCGAGCCCGATCACCCATTCGCCGTCGGTCTTGCCGTCGAAGGTCACCACCTTGCCGACGTACGGCAGCTCGGCCTTGTTGGCGACGAGCTTGGCGATCTGCTCGTCGTCCTCGGCGAACACGACGCGGCACTCGGCGTCGGAGAGGATGTACGTCGTGTCCTCGGCGTTCGTCGTCGGGTAGACCGTGGTGGTCGCGCCGGCGGCGCACATGATCGCGAGGTCGGCGAGGATCCACTCGTAGCGCGTCGCCGACGCGATGCCGACGCGCTGCTCGGGCTGGATGCCGAGCGAGAGCAGGCCGGCGGCGAGGTGCTCGACGATGTCACCCGCCTGGCGCCAGGTGACCGACTCCCAGGTCTCACCGCGGGGGAAACGGTAGGCCTCGTGGTCGGCGGATGCGGCGACGCGGTCCAGGAACTGCACCGCGAAGTTCTGAGTCAGGTTGTCGACGAAGCTGGCGTCGATCGATGGACTGGGACTGGCCTGGGCGGTCATTCTCACTCCTGCTGGGCGGCCGAGAGGAACTAGGTTGACGAGTAACCTAGATCACTCACCCAACTCACGGGTAGCAAGGGTGAAGTTCGTCGCAGGTCAGCTCCGAGCCGCGACGTACTGCTCCGCCTTGGCCCGCGCCTTCGGCAGCAGATCCGGTACGTCGAGCAGCTGCGGCAGCAGCGCCGGCTCCCCCGTCAAGGCCCGGAACATGGTCGACACGGTGACCCCGTGGCCCGGCTCGTAGATCACGGAGATCTCGTCCCCGGCTCGGATCGCCCCCTCCCCCAGCACCTTCAGGTACGGCCCCGGCCGACCGACCTGGGCGAACCGCTTCACCCAGGCGCTGTTGTCGTAGCCGCTCAGGCCCATCCAGGCCTTGAAGTCGTTGCACGGCGTCCGGATGGAGCGCACCTCGAGCAGGGCCTCACCGACCTGCCAGCGCTCGCCGATCTCGGCCTCGTTGACGTCGATGCCCTGGGTGGTGAGGTTCTCGCCGAACTGCCCGTTCGGGATCTCGACGCCCAGCTCGGACTGCCACCAGTCGAGGTCCTCGCGAGCGAACGCGTAGACGGCCTGGTCGACGCCCCCGTGGTAACGGGTGTCGGAGACCTGGTCGCCGTCGACGCCGAGGATCCCGACGTGGACGGCGCCGGCGACCGAGTGCTTCGCTATCGACGTACGGCCGATGTCGGCCCAGTCCGCCTCACGCGGCGTGCCGACGTTGACCGAGACGAGGGATGGGGGCACGACGAGCATGCCCCCATCCTCTCGGATGACTCAGGGAGTCGTGCTCACCGTGACGAGCGGGTCGGCAGCGTCGCCGGTCGAGTTCACGTACGTCGCGGCCGCGGCGTCACCGAGCTGGGCGCGGAGCCACAGCGCGGCCCACCGGCCGGCCTCCTCGATGCTCTGAGCCTGGGTCAGCGACTGCGTGTTGACCTCGGCCTCGGCGCCCGCGGGGCTCTGCACGTCGGTGATGCCGTAGTGGTTGGCACCGGTGATCCGGACGATCTGCTTGGCGCCGTTCTTGATCGCGCCGTACGCGCTCTCGGCCTGGGCCGGCTCGGCCATGCCGTCGGACTGACCCTGCACCAGCTGGATCGGGATCTTGTTGTTGATGGCCGGGTAGAGCCCGAGGATCGCGTTGTTGGTGCCGTAGAACGAGCCCGCCTTGACCGCGGCCGGCAGCGAGAAGGACAGCGTCGTGCAGAACGGGATCGAGCACTTGCCCTCGGCGATCGACAGGCCGGTCGCACCACCGAAGGAGTGGCCGAGCAGCACCATCGTGTCGGTGTCGATGTGGCCCTGTAGCGGCGAGGTCGCCGACGCGTTCTCGGTCGCCATCCAGCTCAACGTCTCCCCGACCTGGCTGGTCGACGTGTAGTAGTTGGTGTCGAAGAAGTTGAGCCGCCGGTGGTTGGGCGTGACCACGATGAACCCGTACGACGCGACGGTGGCGGCGTACTGGCTGTAGAAGTTCCGGTTGACCTTCGCACCCTGCAGCAGCAGCGCGACGGGGAGCTCACCGGTGACACCGGTCGGGTAGTAGACGTTGGTGCCGTCGTTGGTGATCTTCGACTGGTACGTCGAGACCGCCACCGGCTGGACCGGTGCGGTCGGGTCGGCCTGGGCCGCCAGCGGCGGCGCCGCCAGGACGGAGCCGAGCGCGAGTGCGATGGTCACCAGTGCGGCACGAGGACGGGATGTCCGAGTCATCATGAACCCTTCGTAGATGATATATCGTGCACACTCTGGCGAAAGGTAAAGCCCGCGCACAGCCTGGTCCAGACCGGGCGCCGCGCTCGACCGTTTCGCGCACCCCTGTCTCGGGAAGGTCCCTAGGGCCGCACACGACGAGGGGGTTCGACGTGCGTACCGGACTGATCGACGCACTGCCGTGGCTGCGCAGCATCCGGCCACTTCTCACGCTGGTCGACCCGGTTGCCGTACTCCTGGCCGGGCTGCTGGTCCACGAGGCGAGCCCGTGGGCAATCTCCGGCGCCGCCGTCGCGGCCGTGCTCGTCTGCCGTGGGTCCGACCTGCACCGCTCGCGCCTCGTGCTGTCCGTCGTCGAGGAGCTGCCGCGGCTCGCTCTCGCTGCCGGCGTCGCCGCCCTCACCCTGGCCGCCCTGACCTCTGGTGTCGCGATCGCGACGGTCGCCACCTTCGGCGGAGCCACCCTGGTCCTGATGGTGCTGCTCCGCGCCAGCGTCTACGCGATCGCCCACCACCGCCGACGCAGCGGCCGCAGCGCGCACCCGGTGATCATCGTCGGCGCGGGTGCTGTCGGGCAGCGGCTGGCCACCACGTTCCTGCACCGCGGCGAGCTCGGCCTGCGCCCGGTCGGCATCATCGACACCTCCGCGGACGTCACCTCCCGCGACCTGCCGGTGCCGCTGCTCGGCGAGACCGGCGAGCTCCAGCAGGCGATGGAGGCGCTCGGCGTCGACGACGTCATCTTCGCCTTCCCCGAGCCGCCCGACGACACGATGATCGACGTCGTACGCCGCTGCGTGCAGGCCGACCACCAGGTCTTCGTGGTGCCGCGCTTCTTCGAGATGATGGGCCTCGACCACCACCGGCGCACCGAGGTCGTCGGCGACGTCGCCGTGATGCGCCTACGTCGCTGGGGCCTGCGCCCCCACACGATGATCGTCAAGCGAGCCGTCGACGTCGTCCTGTCCGGCATCGCCCTGGTGCTGCTGTCACCGGTGCTGCTGGCCTGCGCCCTCGCCGTACGCCTCGAGACCGGGCCTGGCGTGATCTTCCGGCAGACCCGGATCGGGCTCGCGGGCCGACCGTTCACGCTCTTCAAGTTCCGCTCGCTCAAGCCGTTGAGCACGGCGGAGAGCCAGACCCAGTGGTCGATCGACCACGACGACCGGCTCGGCCCGGTGGGCCGGTTCCTGCGGCGGACCAGCCTCGACGAGCTGCCCCAACTGGTCAACGTGCTGCGCGGCGACATGAGCCTCGTCGGCCCGCGGCCGGAGCGGCCGTTCTTCGTCCGCGAGTTCTCCAAGGCCACCGTGCGGTACGACGAGCGGCACCGCGTGCAGACCGGCCTGACCGGCTGGGCGCAGGTGCACGACCTGCGCGGCGACACCTCGATCGACGCCCGCGTGCGCTTCGACAACTACTACATCGAGAACTGGTCGCTCTGGACCGACCTCAAGATCATGTGCCGCACCGTCCTCGCGATCGTGCGGCACCAGCCCGACCCGCGGGCGCCGATGCTGCGCCGGCCGGTCGATGCCGCTCCCCCGTCGTCACCGCCGGTGGCCGCGGATCCGGTGACGCCGCACGTGCTGCACGTGTCGATGCCGACCACCGAGGGCGTGGCCAACGTGCTGATGGGCTACGTGCGTGACCAGGTCGCGCGCGGCTGGACGGTGACCGTCGCCTGCCCCGCGTCCGGCTGGCTGGCCGAGGCCGCCGGTGCCTGCGGTGCGCAGGTCGTCCGGTGGGAGGCCACCCGCAGCCCGGGGCCGAGCGTTGTGCGCGAGATCCGCCGGCTGCGACGCGTCGTCAACGACACCCGCCCCGACGTCGTACACCTGCACAGCGCGAAGGCCGGCATGGTCGGGCGGCTGCTGCTCCGCGGCGTCGTACCGACCATCTACCAGCCGCACGCCTGGTCGTTCCAGGCCGTGTCCGGTCCGATGCGGCGGGCGACGACCGCGTGGGAGCGCTTCGCCCAGCGCTGGACCACCGAGCTGGTCTGCGTCAGCCGCAGCGAGCGCGCCGTCGCCGAGTCCGTCGGCATCTCCACCGCCACCACGATCTCGCCCAACGGCGTCGACCTCGAGCGCTTCACCCCGGCCGCCCGGACCGAACGCCGCCACGCCCGCCGCCGGCTCGGCCTCCCCGACGTCCCCACCGTGGTCTGCGTCGGCCGGCTCGCCGAGCAGAAGGGCCAGCAGGACCTGCTCGATGCCTGGGCCGGCGTACGCGACCGGGTCCCGGACGCCCACCTCGTCCTCGTCGGTGACGGCCCCGACCGGTCCGCCCTCGAGGCGCGTACGGCGGGGCGCCGCGACGTCGACCTGGTCGGCGTCCGCTCCGACGTCGACACCTGGCTCGCCGCCGCCGACGTGATCGCCGCACCCTCCCACTGGGAGGGCATGGCCGTCGCCCCGCTCGAGGCGATGGCGGCGGGCCGCAGCGTCGTCGCCACCGCCGTCGAGGGCATGGCCGAGTCCATGCCCCGCGGCGGCGGCCTGATCGTCGAGATCGGCGACGTCGA
Organism: uncultured Actinomycetota bacterium; assembly: GCA_963707845.1. GTDB lineage: Bacteria > Actinomycetota > Actinomycetes > Propionibacteriales > Nocardioidaceae > Nocardioides. Next base: position 494,242 of record CAVPRL010000014.1, on the reverse strand, counting down.
CGCCCTCGCCGACGGCATCGCCGACCGCCTCCTCGACCCAGCGCTCGCCGACCGCGAGGGAGCCATCGGCCAGGACCACGTCGCCGCCCACCACGACGTGAACTTCTCCGCCCGCGACATCGCCCGCCTCACCCTGCGTCAGTACCACCGCGGTCGCGGCACCGCCGACGTACTGATGGCCCTGGAGCCGATGGCGCTCACGACGCCTCGGCGTCGCCGGCGTGGTGGCGCCGCAGTCGTCGTACCCGCTGGGCGGGAGCGCTGAGCCTCGCCGACGACGGCCAGTCCGCCTCAACAGGCGTGCCGAGTCGGCCGACGACCCTGGCAAGTCGCCGGATGGAACCCAACACGCCAATATCCGCGGATAAGAAACGCGCGAACCCCGCAAAACCAGGCCTTGGCATATCCCGGAGCGCTGGGTTTCGCCTGCCGTACCAAGCATCGACACGCGCGACTAGATGCACAATGTCCACAGATTTGAGAAACCGGTCCATCCACAGCCCGCGGGTGTCGTTGTCCACAGGCTGATGCACACTCAGGCAATCCCCGACTGGACCGCCGGCCCGTGAAGCTACCTGTCCGACCTGCGGCAGGACCTCGAGCTCCGATCAAGTAAGACTGGACGACGTGACGGCAACCGGGGACTACCTCTGCTCTCTCGGCCACATCTGGTCAACTAGATGGCTGTTGGACGCGGCAAAGGCCGCCCGAGCCGCGTCGCCCACATTCGACTCGACCGTTGAGTCGTCGAGTCGCCGACGCATCACCTTCTCGTCGGGCGCTTCGTGGTCGCTCACGTGCGCGACGGTAACCGTGATCTAGCGCGGGATCTCGGGATTCGCAGACCTCTCCACCGGACGAAAGTGGTCGTCTAGCGGTCCTTGACGGAGCAGTGGGACCGCGGGAAGGTCGTAAGGACCAGCGACGGAGGCATCCGCGTGACCTATCTCGATGGACCCCGCATCACTTTCGCCGGCGACTTCCAGGCCGACGTCTCCACCGTGAACAACGACGTCCGGCACTACGACGCCGCGACCTGGCAGGACCGGTTCACCGAACCTCAGACGACTACCGCGCTGAACGGGTGGTGGAACCCCACCGGCTCCGGTGCGTTCCGGCTCGTCGACTGCTCGGTGACCGGCGGCATCGTCGGAGGGGCCGAGCCCGCAGCGCCGACCGACCCGGCACTCACCGCCCGGGTCGCGGACAGCTCGGATCGCAACTCCGGGAAGATGGTCGACCTCGACCCGCAGTGGCAGATGGCGTCCTGCGTCTGGGGCCTGGTGATCCGCGTGGTCGGCCAGGACGGCACGGAGCTGCTGCGCGGCGAGCTGGAGCCGGTGCCGTTCCGCGACATCTTCTTCCGCCGTCAGACCACCAACGTCGACATCGGCAGCATCCAGAACGCCGGGGCCGTGTTCCGCTCGGTGCTCCGGGTCGGCCAGTGGGGCAGTGGCTCTCCCCTGGTCTCCGCCCTACGGGCGCAGACGCACGACGACCTGTTGTCGGTGCGGCTGACCACGTTCGGCTACTACACCGCGTCCACCCACCCCCGGTTCACGCTTGGCCGGGTGGTCGGCGTGCTCGGCGTCCAGGGTGAGCACGAGCCGCGCAGTTTCAACCTCGCGCGACGGTTGGTGCCCGTCCGGAACCCGGCCCAGGTGCCCAGCAACGAACAGCTCGGCTTCGCGGACGGCGCCCTGAGCGAGGACCGCACCACTGTGACCCTCGACCTGAGCAACACGCTGCGCCTCGCCGACCCCCTCGGCGGGTTGGTCGATGCCGGGGCGCTCGCTCTGGGGCTGGCGCCTCAGGCCGGCGGTCAGCCGACGGTGGTCGGCCCGGTGGAGTACCGGTCCCCCGGCTGGCTGCTGAAGGCCAGCGGGCTGGCGACGGTGCCGGTGCCTGCCGAGCTTCGCGAGCGGTGCGCGACCGAGCGCTGGGTGCTGCTCCGGGAGGACACCTCGCCCGGCGTACGTGCCGTGGAGACCAGCGGAGGCCTGCATGTCCGGGCCGACAACTTCACTGGGCGAGTCGACACCAAGGCCGCCGGCCCGGTGCCCCACGTGGTGCGCCTGTACGCCGCGAAGCTCGGCGTCCCCACCCCGGGGCTGCAGATCCAGGTCGCCGACGTCGGGCCGCAGCCCGGACTGGGCGGCGGGCCCAACGAGCCGAACCCGCCCGCTGCCGCCATCCCGGTCGCCAACGTCCCGGCGACTGCTCTCACTGGCCCGGCGTCGGTCCAGACGGGCGAGCACGGCCTGGCCACGATCGAGCTCCAGGCCACCCCTCCCAGCAACCCACGCGGCTACCTGGACGGCCAGATCTTCCTGCGCGCCTACGGGCTCGCCGGACTCGGTCAGCAGGAGCAGAACAACGACCTGATCGTGCTCCACGTGCGTGACGCCGTGCCGGTGTCCGAGGCACCGACCTGGGCGGACGTGCAGCCGGTGCTCACCCAGTTCGGGCGGCTCTACCCCGTGATGGCGAGCCGCCTCGTCGACCTCTCCAGCGAGAGCGACGTGCTCGCGAACGCGACGCTGATGCAGCTCGCTCTCTCGCTGCCGCTGGAGGACCCCAACCACATGCCCGTCACCCGCGACCTCTCCGCGGGCAACCGGGACCTGATCCTCACCTGGCTCGGGGCGGCCGTCGACTCGGCGGTGAGCCTCGAGGCCGCCCAGAAGGCGGCCGGTTCCCGCCCGGTCCCGGGCCAGCCGCGGCCGGCGGCAGCCACGGAGGCAGCAGCCGCAGCACCCCAGGAACCGTTGCCGGACATCACCGGCAAGGACGTGTTTGCGGCGCAGCTGCGCACGGCCGGGTTGCTGGATGACCAGCAGCCCCAGGAGGGAGAGTGACGCGATGCTGACCGTAGCCCGCGAGCTGGTGGACCGGGTCCGCACCGCGACCCTGCCCGAGGACCTGTTCGACCTCGTGCAGGGCGCGATCCAGCTCGAGCACTCCACCATCCCGCCGTACCTCACCGCCCTGTTCTCCTTGGACGCCGACCTCAACCCGGACCCTGCCCGGATCCTCGAGTCGATCGCCGCCGAGGAGATGCTGCACATGACGATCGCCGGCAACCTGCTCAACGCCCTGGGCGGCCGGCCGGTCGTGAACCGCGCCGGCTTCGTGCCGTCCTATCCGGGTCCGCTTCCGATGAGCATCGGAGAAGGTCTGGTGGTGGGGCTCGAACCGTTCTCCGTCGACCTCGTCGACAAGGTCTTCCTGGAGATCGAACGGCCGGAGGACGAGCTGGACTTCCCTGATGCACGAGCCGCGTTCGCCGAGGCGAACGACGTGCAGTTCGAGACCATCGGTGCGTTCTACGACGCCCTGGTGGAGAAGCTCACCGAGCTCGGCGACGCCGCGTTCGGCGGCGACCCGGCGCGGCAGGTGGTCGATGCCCGCTGGTTCGGGGCCGAGCGCCTCTTCCCCATCACCGACGTCCCCTCGGCCACGAAGGCGATCCGGATCATCGTCGAGGAGGGTGAGGGGACCAATCAGTCACCGCTGGCGGGGCTCGGGACCGACGGCGAGCTCGCCCACTTCTACCGGTTCCAACAGATCGTGAAGGGCCGCGAGCTGATCGCGGACACCACCGTGCCCGAGGGCTGGTCGTTCTCCGGCGACCCGATCACCGTCGACCCCGCCGGCATCCACGCGCTGCTTCCCAACACCCGGCTCGGCAGCCTGCCGCCCGGCAGCCGGGCCGCCGAGGTCGGACAGCGGTTCGCCGAGGCGTACACCCGACTGCTCAACGCCCTCCAGCGCGCCTTCGACGGCCACCCCGACCATCTCGGCCCTGCGCTGGGTCTGATGTTCGAGCTGCGCGTCTGCGCGTTGGACTGCGTGCAGACGCCGCTGCCGTCCGGCCAGGTCGTGGGACCGCCGTTCGAGCTCACCGTCGTGTGAGCTCAGGCCTGGCCTTCGGGTGGACCGGTCTCGTCTCTCGGAGACGCGTGCGCACCCGGATCCGGGTGGTCGGGATGCGGCTGGAGATCAGGGGTCTCGGGGTCGAAGTTGAGGTCTTCGACGACGGAGTCGTAGGTCTCGGTGTCCTGCTCCGCCCCGCCTTCATTGCCGGTGCTCATGGTCCACGATAACGCCGACGGGCGATGAGTCCCCGGACCTCGGCGGGTCTGTCCTCGCATGGCAACCGTGATCATGCACGCAGTGGTGTCCGTGGACGGGTTCATCGCGAACGAGAACGACGACCCCGGCCCGCTCTTCGACTGGTACTTCAACGGCGACGTGCCCCTCGTCGCGGGGGAAGGCGAGGAGCAGCATGCGCGCTTCCGCGTCAGCAAGGTCTCACACGAGTACGTCGGCCCGTTCTGGGGCAGCATCGGCGCCACGATCCAGGGACGACACCTGTTCGACCTGACCAACGGATGGGAGGCCGAGCCGCCGGCTGGCGAGCACCTCGTGGTGGTCTCCCACCGGCCGAAGCCGGAGGGCTGGCACCCCGAGGCCGACGTCCCGTTCTTCGACGACGTGACCGCCGCCGTACTGGAGGCGAAGGAGCGGGCCGGCGACCGAGTGGTGGCGCTCTGCGCCGGGGACGTCGGCGCGCAGGCGCTCGCCCTCGGCCTCGTGGACGAGGTGGCGATGGACGTCGTGCCGGTCGTGTTCGGCTCGGGCAAGAGGTACTTCGGCTCGCTCGACTCGCAGCACCTGCTCGAGGACCCGCACGTGGTCATCCAGGGCGAGCGGGTCCTGCACCTGCGCTACCGGGTGGGCCGCTGACGCATCACGTCCGCGCCGGCACCCGCTCGACGTCCTTGCCGACGAGCACCACTCCGAGCAGTCGTACGCCGACGGCGCGGATGCGGTCCGCGTGGTGGCGGAGCTCGTGCTGGGTGACGCCGTTCTGGGGGACGGCGAGCATCAGGGAGCCGCCGGCGGCCATGATCCGGGCGTCCTCGCAGGCGCTGAGCGACGGGGCCAGGACCACGACGATGTCGAAGCGCCGCCCCGCCTCGACCATGGCGGCGGCGAACCGCGTCTCGAGCAGGGTCTCGGCGGACGCGCCTCCCCACTCCCCTGCCGGCAGCACGGTGAGGTTGTCGACCGGCCCGGCACTGAGGGCGTCGCCGAGGTCGGCGCCGGTGAGGACGTCGTACAGACCGAGCGTCTCCGGCGCCGCGATCGGAGTGCTCTCCTGGTCGCCGACCCGGCCGTCGACGAGCAGCACCTTGCGATGCACGTTGGCGAGCGAGACCGCGAGGTTGGCGCCAAGCCACACGCTGACGTCGCTGTCGGTGACACCCGCGACCACGACCAGGCTGACCGGGTCGGCGCTGGCCTCGGCCTCGAGGCTGATCCGCAGCTGGCGGAAGACGTCGGCGGCGGAGGTCCCGGGATACAGCGCGGGCAGGGTGGTCGGGTCCTTCGGGGCCGCGAGGGTGGCGAGCACCGGCGCACCCGCGAGGTGCTCGACCTCGGTGGCGTCCCGCAGCCCGGCCGTACGGCGCTCGCGGAGCAGCGCCCCACACACGGCGAGGATCAGCGCCAGGGCCACGGCGACCCCGGCGGCAAGCAAGAGGCTGGGGCTGGCGAAGGTCGTCGGCGCCTGTGCCGGGTTGCTCGTCGTGAAGACCAGGCCACCGTTGCTGACGTCGTAGAGCGGCAGCACCTCCGCGACCGTGTTGGCGATCTCGGCGGCAACGACCGGGTCGGCGTCGGAGACGGTGACCTGGACGAGGATGGTGCCCTGGACCCAGGAGCCGGTGATCTCGTCGCGGAGCAGGTCGACGCTGCGCGTCTCGCCCAGTCGCGAGGAGACCTCGCCGAGCACGTCCTCGGAGTTGGTCAGCTCGCCCGTGCTGCTCCGCAGGGCGTCGAGGTCCTCCAGCGGCGCCGTCGACGCCGGCGCCGCGGCGACCGACACGGTCGCGCTGGCCTCGTAGGTCTTGGGCGCCAGCCACAGGCCCACGCCCGCTGCGCCCAACGTCACGACGATGATCGCGGCCACCAGCAACTTGTGCCGCGACACTGTTTGTACGACGTACTTCGCTTCCATGCTCCCCCGCTTGCTGTGCAGTCCGTGGTCCAACCTGGCTCCTACGCATTGGTCACGATGGTCTAGCCCCCTTCCCTCACACCTTCGTAGACGGACTCGTAGTCGGATTGCATGCGCACCGACGAGAACCGTCGGTCCGCCAACGCGCGGCCGGCCGACACCAGCGCATCGCGACGGTCCGGGTCGTCCAGCACCCGGCGTACGCCGGCGGCGAGGGCGTCCGCGCGCCCCGGGGTCACCAGCTCGACGGCGCCGCCGCCGAGCTGCGGGAGGCCGCCGACCGCGCTCGCTACCACCGGCACCCCGGCGGCCAGCGCCTCCAGGACGGCCATCGGCAGGCCCTCCCGGTCGCTGGGCAGCACGACGAGGTCGGCCGCACTCAGCAGCCGCCCGACGTCCCGCCGTACGCCGAGGAACCGCACCCGCTCCCCCAGGGGCGCTGCCTGCCGTTCCAACGCGGCCCGGTCCGCGCCGTCGCCGGCCAACAGCAGCACCGCGTCGGGCACGTCGGCCCAGGCTTCGAGCAGCAGGTCGATCCGCTTCGGGACCGCCAGCCGAGCCGCGCACAGCACGACCCGGCCGTGCCGGGTGAGCCCGAGCTCGGCGCGCAGCTGGGCCCGTTCCTCTGCTCGTACGGCGGGGTCGACCACCGCCGGCGGTACGGCGTTCTCGATGACACGCAGCCGGGCCGGGTCGAGACCTCCGGCCGTCAGCCGCTCGGCGACGTCGTCCGAGACCGCGACGACGAGGTCGCTCACCGCGAGCAGGCGCGCGGCGCGGGTGTAGTCGCCGTCGGCGAGACCGTGCACGGTGGTGACCAGCGGCGGCCGCGTCCGGCGGCCGGCGCGGGTGCCAAGGTGGGCGGCCAGGCTGGCGCGGACGTTGTGCGCGTGCACGACGTCGACCGGCCGCGCGGCGGTCTCCCGGCGGAGCCGGGCGACGGTGCGAGCGAGCTGGGCGGGCCCGCTGGCACGCAGCGGTACGGCGAGGGTCGCGACGCCGTCGGCGGCGAGGGCCTCGGCCCGCCAGCCACCGTTGCTGGCGACGCAGGCCTCGTGGCCGGTCGCCACCAGGTGAGCGGCGAGGTCGGCCACGACGCTCTCGGCGCCACCGGTGCCCATCTCCGCGATCACAGTCAGCGCGCGCATCAGGCACCGTTCCGACTGGCGGCATAGCTCGCGAGCAGGCCTTCGAGGCAGTGGTCGAGCGTGTACTCGTCGAGGATTCGGTCGTGGGCGGCGGCCCCGAACAGCCGCCTGAGGTAGGGCTCCGCCGCCAGCCGGCCCAACGCGCCGGTCATCGCCGCGACGTCACCGGCCGGACACAGCAGCCCGTCCACCCCGTCGCGGACCACCTCCGGCACGCCGCCGACGGCGGTCGCGACGACCGGCAGTCCGGTGGCCATCGCCTCGAGCAGCGACAGCGGGCAGTTCTCGGCGTCGGACGTGAGCACGTAGAGGTCCGCCATCGCCAGCAGCGCGGCCGGTTCGTCGACCCAGCCGGTGACCTCGGCCCGTCCGGCCAGGTCCGACGCGGCCAGCCGGCGGTCGACCTCACCGCGCAGCGGCCCGTCGCCGACGACCAGCAGGCGAAGGCGCGGCACCTCCGCGACGGCGTCGAGCAGCAGGTCCACCCGCTTCACCGGGGCCAGCACACCGACCCACACGGCGACCGGGTCCCCGGTCGGCGCGCGAGATCCGTCGAAGCGCGCCGGGTCCACCCCGTTGGGCACCACGTCGATGATCCGCGCCGGCAGGCCGACGTGCTCCACGGCGTACGTCGCGACCGCGATGCTGGGCACGACGACGCGGCCGCCGCCCCATCGGGTGATCGCGCGTTCGCCGGTCAGGTAGTACCAGCCGTCGCGCCGTCGTCGTTCGGCCGCGCGGGCGTTGCCGGCGACCAGGTCGGAGAGGCCGTCCGCGACGCCGTGCAGCGTGTAGACGACGCCGGTCCGTCCCTCGCGACCGCGCAGTGTCGGCGCCAGCGCACGGCCGAGCCAGCCGGCCCGCCGGTCCTGGAGGTGTACGACGTCGGGGCGCAGCGCCCGGAGCCGACGCGCACTCGCGACGCCGCCCCGGAGGTCGCGCTTGGACACGACGGGCACGTCGTGCCAGGTGACGCCCGCGGCGGTGGCGGTGTCGGCGCGGGCCGTCCGCGGTCCGACCACATGGCTGTCGTGGCCACGCGCGGCCAGGCCGACGGCGATGTCGACGGCGTGCTCGGCCGGCCCGCCGACGGTCTGGGTGATGACCTGCACGATCCGCATCAGAGCACGTCCTTCCGGGAACGGACGCCGACGGCGAGTGCGCAGAGCAGCCACAGCGGCAGGTAGTACTGCTCCGTGACGAAGGTCGCCGCGACGACCGTCCCCACCAGCCCGGCACACACGGCCGCCGCCACCGGGTCGCGGCGTCGTACGGACCGCGCCTGCCCGAAGGCGACCGCGAGCATCGTCACGAAGGCGACGAGACCGAGCACGCCGAGCTCGCTCGACAGCTCCAGCCAGGTGTTGTGCGCGACGTCGAGCGGATGGCTGACGTCGTCGGGCAGCGAGGTGAGGAAGTCACCGTGGTGCAGCGCGAAGGCACCCGGCCCCATGCCGAGCACCGGGTGCTCGACGGTCATCGCGGCTGCGGCGGTCCAGAGGTCCAGGCGCTCAGAGACGTTCTGTTGAGCGACAAAGTCCTTCTGCTGCAGGCTCACCGACACCAGCGCGGGGAGGGCCAGCGCCACCAGACCCGTCACTACGGCGGCCACCGCGGCGAGGGCGACCGCGCTCCGCGTCCGCACCATGCCCGTGACCACCGCGACCACCACCATCGCCGCCAGACCGACCAACGCGCCCCGCGACAACGTGCCGACGGCGGCGACGAGCACCACCACGGTCGCGAGGTCCCACGGCCAGCGGCGGCGCGTCGTACGCCGCACGGCGACGCCGAGCGCGACCGCGGGCAGCAGGAAGAAGGCGAAGTCGTTGGGGTCGCCGATCGGGCCACCGACCCGGCGGTCCGCGCCGACCGCGAAGGTCAGCAGCCCGCAGGACGCGGCAACCGCGCAGGCCGCGACGTAGACCTGCGCGAGCCGCTCGGGCCGCAGCCCGCCACCCCGCATCGCGTCGGCGAGGACGAACAGCACCCCGAGGAAGCCGGCGTAGCGCAGCAGCACGTCGAGACCCACCTGGCCGTTGTTGTGCAGCGCGGTCGCCAGCAGCAGCACGACCGCGAACCCGAGGGCGGCCACCAGCACCGGGCTGCGCGGTCCGTCGTAGAGGCGTCCGCGGCAGCGCCGTACGACCCAGGCGAGCACCAGGAGGACGGCGAGACCCTTGACGGCACTGGGCTCGGCGCGGACCGCGTAGTCCTCGAAGACCGAGACCACCACCAGCACCAGCGCGACCCAGTCGAGCCTGAGGACGACGGCGGCGCAGGCCGCGAGCGCGAGCAGGCCGAGCAGCACTGGCAACGGCGCGAAGCCGGCCAGGATCCCGAGGGTCGCGGCAACCAGCAGCGGCAGGACGATCGTCAGCTGCTTCGGTGGCGCGACCGCGGCGGTCGTCACCATGTCGGCCCCCGGCGTCGGCGCCACGTGTCCAGCGGGCGCAGCAGCGTGTAGGCGCCGTCCAGCAGGAGGCGCAGGTCCTCGGTCTCGGTCGGCACGAAGGCACGGCGCAGCGAGAGGTACGGCGTCCGCGCGGTGTTGCGGCCTCGGTCGACGGTGATCGCGACCTGGTAGCCGGCCTCGGCGGCGACGGTGCGTACGGCGGGCGTCCAGCCGCCGGTCGGGTAGGCCAGCGAGCGGACCGGCCGTCCGAGCAGCTCCTCGAGCGCGACCCGCGAGTCCACGAGCTCGTGCTTGACCTCGTCGCGGTCGAGGCCGGGCAGCCACGGGTGCGACACCGTGTGGGAGCCGATGTCGAACCCGTCGTCCGCGACCGCCCGGAGCTCGTCGGACCGCACCAGCCGGTGCCGGTCGTGGCGCGGCTCGTGCTCGTCCCAGCCGAACCGGAGGTCGCCGGTCAGGTAGCCGGAGACCACGAACATCGTCGCCGGCAGGCCGCGCTCGCGCAGGATCGGCCAGGCGGTCTCGACCACGCTGGCGTAGCCGTCGTCGAAGGTGAGGGACACCGCGCGGTCCGGCAACGTGCCGGCCGCCATCGCGGCGACGGCGTCATCGAGTGGGAGCACGTGCGCGCCCCAGGCATCGAGGGTGTCGAGGTGGCGCCGGAAGTCGGCCACGCCGGTCGAGAGCCCGTCGGTCTGCTGCCCGTCGACCCGGTGCCAGCCGATGATCGTGAGCCCCGGTGTCGAGGACAGCCGGCGTACGCCGGTCGCGATCGGCCGCGCAGCGGTGCCCAGCAGCCGTACTCCGCTCCTCACGACGCCCTCCTCAGCAGCGCGCCGGCTTCGCGGAGGTGCTCGCGGTCGAGCACCCAGACCGTCGCGGCGTACGCCGCCACTCCTGGTGTTCCAACGACCAGCAGTCCGGCGAGTGACGGGTCGGTGAGGCCGAGCACCTGGCGCAGCACCAGCACGACGGCCGCCATCACGGCCACGCCGGTCAGCGCCGGCCGGAGCGAGCGCACCAGTCGGCGCAACGAGAAGCCGGTGACGTAGAGACGGGCGAGCGCCAGCGCGACCAGGGCGATGCACGTCGCGACCGCGACCTGCCCGATCGCGACGGCGGTGACGCCGTGCCGCGCGACGAGCAGCAGGACGCCGAGCAGGAGCACGAGGTGGCACAGCCGCAGGGCCATCGAGGCGGCGGGCCGGCCGGCGGCGTTCAGCGAGGTCTGCACGAGCTGGCCGACGCTGAGCAGCGCGGCGTACAGGGCGAGCCAGGCGACGACCGGGACTCCCGGCTCCCACTTGTCGCCGAGCAGCACGAGGTCGTCGGCGAAGAGCGCGAGCCCCAGGCAGATCGGCGCGACCAGGGTCAGCGACGCGGTCATCACGGTGACGGCCGCGCGGCCGAGGTCGGCACCGCGCTGGCGGCAGAGGTAGGGGAACGCCGCCCCGGACATCACCACGACGACCATCAGGTAGGGCATGAACGCGAGCCGGAACGCCAACGAGTACTGGCCGAGCGCCTCACCGCCGAGCACCCGCGAGACGATCAGGTAGTCGATGTTGAGCTGCACCAGCTCGAGCAGGTTGGCACCGGCGTACGGGCCGCCGTACGACAGCAGGCCGCGCGCGTCCTCGGTGTTCCAACCCGGCAGCACCGGCGGGTGCACGACCCAGGCGAGCACCATGGTCAGGCTGGCCTGGACGATCTGGCCGACGACGAGCGCCATCACTCCGTGGCCGTCGGTCACCAGCACGATCGCTACGACGGCACCGACGACGGACGAGACGGTGTCGGGGATGATCCGCCGGACGAACTCGAGCCGGCGCCGCAGCAGCTCGTTGGTCACGGCGGCGACGGCCAGGAACGGCAGCGTCACCGTGAGTCCGCGGATCACGGCCGCGCCGCCGTCCGCGGCGTGGAAGGCCGATGCCAGCCAGGGCGCGACGACCCAGAGCAGTACGGCGATGCCGGTGCCCATCGCGACGCCGACGGTCACCGCGGTGCGGGCGGCGCGTTGGACGTCGCCGCGCCAGTAGACGAGCGCGCTGGCGGTGCCGAGGCTCGTCACCACGGCCGAGACGTTGGCGACCAGGGTGCCGAGCGCGACGACGCCGAGCGCCTCGGGGGCGAGCAGCGCCGCGAGCGCCAGCAGCACGACGGTCTGCGACGTCTTGACGACGATCCCGTTGGTCGCCAGCCAGAGCGCTCCCCTCGCGGTACGGCCGGCCTCGGCGCTCGGCGGTGCCGGCTCCGGCGGTGGCGCGTCCGACGTCGCGGCGAGGTGCCGGTCGAGCTGGGCCTGACCGAGGTCGTGCAGCGAACGGTTGCGCAGGTAGAGCACGATCGCCGCGAGCGCCAGCGCCCGGCGCTCGGGACGGGGCCACGCGGTCCAGAGCCGACCGCCGACGGTCGTCGGCCCCCACGTGCTCGGGTCGTCGACCAGCCGGAGCAGCACCTCGCTCACGAGGTCGTCGGTGTCCGCACTCGTGCGCAGTGCGTGGACCAGCAGGGCGTCGATGCCGAGCGGCGCGTCGTCGCTGGCGTTGTCCCAGTCGATGACCGCGGAGACGTCGCCGTCGAGGAGCACGTTGCCGGGCCAGAGGTCGCCGTGGCACCAGCCGGTTGCGAGCCCGTCGTCGAGGACCGCGAGCTCAGCTGCCCACTGCTCCCGCACCTCGGGAGGTACGACGTGGGCTCGTGCGCACCAGCGCGCCGACCAGCCGGGTCCTGTCCGTCCGGTGCTGTGGCCCGCGAGGACCTCGGCGAGCTCGTCGGCGACGGCCCACTGACGCGCCGCGCCCGGCCACGGCCAGGGCAACCGCCGCCGGCGCGGTGTCCACTCGGTGGCGACCCAGGGCCGTCCGGCGGTGCGTCCCTCGGCGACGACGACGGGCAGGAAGGCCCGAGCCTCGGGCACGTCCCGGAGCACCCGCTCCGCGACGTCGACCTCGCGGTCGGGATCGGTGAGCGACAGGCGGATCGCCAGATCTCCCTCGCCGGTCCGCACCCGCAGCACCGAGTGGCCGGCGGTGATGACCCCGACCAGCTCACCGTCGAGACCGGTCGCGCGGGAGAGGTCACGCAGCACGTCGTCGGCCAGCGTCGACCGGTCGCCGCTCACGGACAACCGGGGCACTGCTGCGCCGCGGCCCACCGACAGTCCCAGCCACCGGCGTACCCACGGCACCGGGCCGGCCGGCAGGTGCACCGGCCACGACCGGCGCCAGACAAGCTCCGGGCTCTCGGCACTCGGATAGAGCAGGAGCGAGCCGCTGTCGCCGATCACCGCGACGACGCCGTACGACGTGGCCAGCGCGGACATCGCCTCCGCGTCGTACCTCCGGCCGTCGACGAGGACGAGGCCCGCCGTACCCGGTGCCACCGGTGGGTGCACGCCGTCCCACCGGACCACGCGCGACGGCTCCGGCCAGCCGCTCGTGCGGGTGCCGTCGGTCAGCACCACAGCGCCGGCGTACGCCGCTTGGAGGTGCGGCGCCAGCTCGTCCGAGAGCGCCAGCACGACCGGGCCGGCGACCTCGGCGGGCAGCAGGACGGCAAAGGCGGCCAGGCGGTCACCGACGGTCCAGTGCGGTGCAGCGACGAGCTCGGGTCCGGCGGCGGCGTTCATGGTCGGGAGTCAGCCCGCCTCGGCCGGCCCGGCGCAGTTCAGCGCCGTGCCGTCCGGGTCGTCGGTCACGGGATGGATGACGAGGCGGTCGACCGTCGTCCCGGCCGGGACCGGATGGAGCAGCTGCATCCGGATCTCGTGGCTGCCCTGGGAGAAGCAGTACCAGCGGCCGGCGACGACCGCGAGGAAAGCGCCGTCGGGTCCGTCCAGGAACGCCTGCACGCTGGCCTGCGCGACCATCGGCTCGTCGGTGCGGACCTTCGCGACGACCACGGCGCCATCGCTGTCGCCGTCCAGCTCCACCGGCCGCGCCTCGAGTGTGCTCACCGTCGACTGGTCGGCCGACGCCCAGGCGACGTCGCGGTAGGCCACGTCCACGCGGCCGATCTGCTCCGCGGCGCCACCCACGTCGACGTACAGCCCGAACTCCTGGCCCGGTGGCAGATCAGCGATCGAGCAGCACCCGCCGTCGCGTGCCGCGCGGGACGACACGACCAGCACATCGTTGTCGTCGCGTGCCGTGATCACGGCCTCCGCACTGCGGAGGGTGCGGTCGGTCGTGTTCCTGACGACCACCGAGAGCAGGCCGTCGACGACGCCCCACTCCTCGGTCAGCAGGATCGGGAGCGCCGGTGCGACCTCGGCGACGGGCTCGGCCGCGGCACCTCGGTCGAGCCTGGTCGCAGCCTGGTCGCAGCCGGAGCCGAGCAGGCCGACGACCAGCAGCACGGCGATCGCGCCGGCGCGCATGGTCGGCACCGGGTCAGGCCTGCGTGGTGCGGAACAGCCAGCCGAGCGGACGCGCCTCGGGGTCGTCGTGCCTGGTCGCCGTCGCGTCTGCTGCGGCCATCTCCGGGGCACTGGCTTCCGGGGCACTGGTCAGCTCGCGGACCTCCGGCTCGTCGGCGGCTTCCGGTGTCTCCTCGGACGGTCCGTTGCGCAGCTCGTCGAGGGAGCGCAGTACGCCGCGCAGGCCGGCCTCGGCGGTGTCGAGGAGTCCGGCCGACCGGGTGCGGAAGTCCTCGATCTCGGCGCGACCGGCCGTCTGCACCTCCTCGCGGATGCGGGAGCGCTCCTCCTCGGTGTGCCGCTGCAGGTCCTCGGCCTCGAAGTAGGCCCGGGCGAGGATCCCGTCGGCACGCTCCTGTGCCTCGGTGGTCAGCTTGTCCGCCGCCTCGCGGGCCTCGGCGAGGAGCTGCTCGGCCACGCTCTCGGCCTCGGCGACGATCACGTCGGCGTCGGCCGCCGCTGCCCCGCGCAGCTGGCTGGCCTCGGCCAGCAGGTCGTCGGCGACGCGCTGGGTCCCGAGGCGTTCTCGCATCGCCTGGGCGCGTTCGAAAGCGCTCGCCGGTTGGGCGGTGTCTGGGTCCTTGGGCATGCCTGACGTCCCCCTGTGATGATCACGGATCGTCCGACCTGCCAGCGTGGGCCCCGAGAAGAGGACGAACGCGATATCCAACGGACATCAGGTGCCCGCTGCTCAGAGGCTTCAAACGCTGTGCTAGAGCAGTGCGGTCTAGGGTCCTGCGTGTGCCCGGACCTCTGATCGTCGTGACCCGGCCCCGGCTGGAGCACCACCGGGACGCCTGGGACTCGATGGGTGCCCGACAGGCACTCCCGTCGCCCTTCCTACGCTCGTGGTGGCTCGAGGGAGTCGCGCCGCACGACACGACGTACGCCCTGGTGCTGGAGGACGAACGGCTCCTGGGTGGTCTCGCGCTGCACGAGCATCGGACCGTCGGCGTACGCCGCTGTGCCGCGCCCGGACCGGCGGTGCTGTGCCCCGACCACCTTGACCTGCTGGCCGCACCCGGGGCCGAGGACGTCGTGGCAGGCGTCGTCGGCGAGTGGTTCGCCCGCCCGGGACAACGGGTCCTCGACCTCCGTGGCGTGGCCGACGGCTCCCTGCTCGCGCGCGCGATCGGGGCAGTGACCGAGCCGCTGGACGTCGCGCCGTACGAGTCCCTGCCGACCGCCCCGGACACCTACCTTGCGGGGCGCTCGTCCAACTTCCGCCGGAGCGTACGGCGGGCCGCGAAAAGCCTTGCCAGCAAGGGTTATGAGCATCGCCGGGTCTCCTCCGCCGACCTGCCCGATGCCTTCGCTGCCTTCGGCCAGCTGCACGAGGGCCGCGAAGGTCGCGGACCCCTCGTCGCTCAGATGCCCGCTCTCACCAGGGCTCTGAGCGCCGGCGTCGCCGCCGGCGAGGCCCGCGTCGACGTCCTTGCCGCCGGGCCAGACGTCGTGGCCGTGTCGCTCGCCTTCGTCGTCGCGGGTCGGTTGAGCCTCTACCAGGTGGCCCGCTCGCTCGACGCAGCGCACGACGGTGCCGGCAACGTGCTGCTGGTCGCGGTCATCGAGGACGCCGTCACGGACGGCTGCCGCGAGGTCGACCTGCTCCGCGGCGGCGAGGGCTACAAGTCGTCGTTCGCCGACGAGACCAGGGCCGTGGGGCGCCTGCGTACGGCGTACGGAGGTGCAGCCCGCGCCGAGCTCGCCGCCGAGGACGCGGCCAGACGGGTCAGTGCGAGGCTGAGGTCTCGGGACCGCTGACCCGGCGCTTGGCCGCGCCGTACGCCCGCATGAACGCGACCTTCGCGCGGTCGCGCACGGGCGCCTCGCCGTACACCTTGGGGTCGATGCCCAGCCGGCCGACCTTCTCGTTGAACGCCTGGACCATCGACTCGTCCGCGTTGTCGCGGTTGAAGAACGTGACCGTCAGCGACAGCGATGTCGAGTCGCCGTTGGCGAGCCAGTGCGGCGTGTACGGCGGGATGTAGGCGCCCTGGCCGGGGCCGAGCTCGACCTCGAGGGTCTGCTCGGGCAGGGTGTCGAGCCGGCCGAAGGAGCCGTTCCAGTAGCGATGGACCTCGCGCTCGCGGTCCTCCTTGCTCGAGAACCTGCCGAAGCCGAGCCGGCGGTGGCCCTCGAGCTGCAGCAGGAAGCTGTGCTCGATGTCGAAGTGCGCCGACGTCACCGATCCGGGCGAGCTCGCGAACACGAAGCCCATCCGGCGCTTCATGGTGCGGGGGTCGAGGCCAGCGTTGGCCGCCATCCCCTCCAGCACCTGGTCGACGAGCTCCCGGTAGGGATCGGACTGCTCGATGTTGAGCAACGTGAACCACGAGTCGTTGGCGGCCAGCGCCCGGAGCTGCTCGGAGACCGCGACGACCTCGAGGCCGTTCGCGGCACCGGCGTCGGCCGAGACCAGGGGCTTCGCGGCCCTCTCCGCCGAGATCGACTCGGCACCGAGCTCATCGCCGAGGCGGGCGATCGCGTCGAGCGAGAACCTCGGGTCGCCGGTCAGACCGTGGGAGAACGGCGTCGGCTGCCGCTGCGCGAGCGCGAGCTGGAACGACCGGTCGACCGCCGGCCACGGAGTGCTGTTCATATTCACCTGACGGTTCCGTCCGCGGGAGTGCTCGAAACCTGGCGGTCTAGTCCATGTCCTAGTCGTGTCCCTAG
Source organism: uncultured Actinomycetota bacterium (assembly GCA_963707845.1). Classification (GTDB taxonomy): domain Bacteria; phylum Actinomycetota; class Actinomycetes; order Propionibacteriales; family Nocardioidaceae; genus Nocardioides. Next base: position 477,554 of record CAVPRL010000014.1, on the reverse strand, counting down.
TCCTGGACGGCCTTGGCGATCGCGATGCACTGCGTGAGGTAGTCGGGGTCGGGCTCGTCCTGGAGACTCCACAGCGCGTTGACCACCATCCGCACCACGACCCAGTCGCGGGCGCGGTGCTCGTCGAACCCCGCCACGTCGACCAGGGTGTGGAACCGCAGCCGGACCCCGTCACGCAGGCTCCGCGGCGCATCGACGAGCTCGTCCCAGCGGTTCCACAGCATCGGCGCGATCTCGTAGTGCGGGTCGCCGTCGACCGGTTTCGGGTCGATCACCAGCCAGGGCTCGCGGTCCCCGGCCAGCACGTTGGCGTAGTGCAGGTCGGTGTGGATCATCCGGCCGGTGCTGGCGTCGTCACGGCTCAGGTCGCGGCACAACGCGGCCGCCTGCTCGACCAGTCGGCGCGGCAGGGGCGCGTCCCGCGGCAGGCCGAGCAGCTCGCCAGCCCATTGCCCGGCGTACGACGTCAGCGTGCGGAGCTGCGGCACGGCCGGGACGTGCAGGCGGGCGTAGAGCGCGCCGACGACCTCGCACGCCTCGACGTCCCACAGGTCGCCGAGGTCCTCGGGGTGCAGCCGTTCGAGCAGCAGCGCCGAGCGGTGCGGGTCGGCGCGAAGCAGCTGGACGGCGCCGCGGCCGTGCCAGTGCTGGAGCGCGAGGTGCTCGTGCTCGGCCTCCTCGTGCGGCCAGCCGACCTTCAGCGCGGCCGGTCGGCCGGACGACGTACGGACCGGGACGACCAGCGCGGTGTGCCCGTGCGCGGGGTCGCCGTCGTCCTCCAGGTCCCACTCCCCCAGCAGTTCAGCGACGCGCGCGGGCAGCCGGTCGAGGAACGCCTGCCATTCCGGGCCGCGGGCGCCGTACGCCAGGAAGGTGTCGGGCAGCCGCACTACTTCTTGGGCTTCTCCGACGGCTGCGTGGTCGACAGCGCGGCGATGAAGGCCTCCGGCGGGACCTCCACGGTGCCGATGTTCTTCATCCGCTTCTTGCCGGCCTTCTGCTTCTCCAGCAGCTTGCGCTTGCGGGTGATGTCGCCGCCGTAGCATTTGGCGAGTACGTCCTTGCGGATCGCGCGGATGTTCTCGCGCGCGATCACCCGGGCGCCGATGGCGGCCTGGATCGGCACCTCGAACTGCTGGCGCGGGATCAGGTCCTTGAGCTTGCCGGCCATCATCACGCCGTACGAGTACGCCGCGTCCTTGTGCACGATCGCGGAGAACGCGTCGACCGGCTCGCCCTGGAGCAGGATGTCGACCTTCACGAGGTCGGCGGCCTGCTCGCCGGAGCGTTCGTAGTCGAGCGAGGCGTAGCCCTTGGTGCGCGACTTGAGCTGGTCGAAGAAGTCGAAGACGATCTCACCCATCGGCAGCGTGTAGCGCATCTCGACGCGGTCCTCGGACAGGTAGTCCATGCCCTGCAGGGCGCCGCGCTTGGTCTGGCAGAGCTCCATGATCGTGCCGATGTAGTCGCTCGGCGACAGGATCGTCGCCTTCACGACCGGTTCGCGGACCTCGGCGATCTTGCCCTCGGGGTACTCGCTCGGGTTGGTGACGACAATCTCCGAGCCGTCGTCCATCAGCACCTCGTAGACGACGTTGGGCGCAGTCGAGATCAGGTCGAGGTTGAACTCCCGCTCCAGGCGGTCGCGGGTGATCTCCATGTGCAGCAGGCCGAGGAAGCCGATCCGGAAGCCGAAGCCGAGCGCGCCGGAGGTCTCCGGCTCGAAGGCCAGCGCGGCGTCGTTGAGCTGCAGCCGCTCCAGGGCGTCGCGCAGCGTCGGGTAGTCGTCGCCGTCGATCGGGTAGAGCCCGGAGTAGACCATCGGGTTGGGGTGCTTGTAGCCACCGAGCGCTTCGGTGGCGCCGTTGTGCTGGCTGGTGACGGTGTCGCCGACGCGGGACTGGCGGACGTCCTTCACCCCGGTGATCAGGTAGCCGACCTCGCCGACGCCGAGGTCGCCGGCCTTGACCGGCTCGGGGCTGATCACGCCGACCTCGAGCATCTCGTGCACGGCGCCGGTCGACATCATCTTGATCCGGTCGCGGTGGCTGAGCTTGCCGTCGATGACCCGGACGTAGGTCACCACGCCGCGGTAGGTGTCGTAGACCGAGTCGAAGATCAGCGCCCGCGGCGGAGCGTCGGCGTCGCCGACGGGGGCCGGAGTCTGCTTGACGATCTCGTTGAGCAGACCCTCCACGCCGACGCCGGTCTTGGCGCTGACCCGCAGGACGTCCTCGGGCTCGCAGCCGACCAGGCCGGCGAGCTCCGCGGCGTACTTGTCCGGGTTGGCGCCGGGCAGGTCGATCTTGTTGAGCACCGGGATGATGTGGAGGTCGGCGCCCATCGCGAGGTAGAGGTTCGCCAGCGTCTGTGCCTCGATGCCCTGGGCCGCGTCGACCAGCAGGATGGCGGCCTCACAGGCCTCGAGCGAGCGCGACACCTCGTAGGTGAAGTCGACGTGGCCCGGGGTGTCGATCATGTTGAGCACGTAGGTGCCCGGCTCGGCTTCCTCGGCGTTGTCGGCCGGGACCGTCCAGGGCATCCGCACGGCCTGGCTCTTGATCGTGATGCCGCGCTCGCGCTCGATGTCCATGCGGTCGAGGTACTGGGCGCGGGCGGCGCGAGCATCAACGACACCGGTGAGCCGGAGCATCTGGTCGGCGAGCGTGGACTTGCCGTGGTCGATGTGCGCGATGATGCAGAAGTTGCGGAGGATCGCGGGGTCGGTCTGCCCCGGTGGGGGCGCAGCAGCGTTGGGCACAGACGTCTCTCGGGTCACGTACGGGGGGCGTCCTCATTCTCCCACACGAGCGGCGCGCACCCCGCGTCCGCGCGGCCGTCGCCACGTGGTCGAGGATGGTGCCGTGACCGAGGCACTCCCGACGACCATCCCGCACGGCCGGACCGCGCGCCGCTTGGAGTGGCCGCACCTGCCGCCGCAGATCCGGGCCCTGATCTCACGCCGATGCGGGTCGCCGATCGTGGACGCCGTCTCCCAGGGCGCGGGCTTCACCCCCGGCTTCGCGTCGGTGCTGACCTGCGAGGACGGCTCGCGCCACTTCGTGAAGGCCGCGTCCGTGCGGGCGCAGCGGGTGTTCGCCGACTCATACCGCGAGGAGGCCCGCAAGCTGGCGGCGCTGCCGGAGACCGCGCCCGCACCGCGGCTGCTCTGGCACCTGGCCGACGAGGACTGGGTGGTGCTCGGGATCGAGTACGTCGAGTCCCGGGCGCCGCGCCGGCCGTGGCGGGCCGCCGACCTCGACGCGTGCGTGGCGATGACCGAGCAGCTGGCAGCCGTCCTGACGCCCGCCCCCGCCGAGCTCGTCGCCGACACGTTCGTCGCTGAGTACGCCGACCTGCCGGCGTACTGGGACAAGGTGCGATCCGACCCGCCCGACCTGCCCGGGATCGCCGAGCACCTCGACGAGGCCGCCGTGCTGTCCGCCAGGTACGCCGAGGTCGTCGCCGGCGACACGCTCGTGCACACCGATATCCGCGACGACAACCTGATGCTGACCGCGGACGGCCGGGTGCTGCTGTGCGACTGGAACTGGCCGGCGGTCGGCGCCGCGTGGCTGGACACCGTCTTCCTGATGATCGGTCCGCGCGGGGACGGCCTGGACGTCGAAGCCGTGCTCGCCGCCTCCCCGCTGACCCGGGACGTCCCTGCCGAGTCGATCGACATCGCGATCGCGCTGGTCACCGGGCACTTCTTGATGTCGGCCGCGCAGCCGGTGCCCCCGACCTCGCCGTACATCCGGGAGGTGCAGCGGTGGCAGGGTGAGGTCTGCTGGCGCTGGCTGGCCGAACGGCGGGGTTGGGCATGAATTGGTCGCAGCCTCGGGCCGCTGCTAACCTTGTCCGTCGCGCCACGAGTGGATTCACCGTGCGCGCGACCCGACGTTAAAACGACCGATCACTCCTCGAAGCGAAGGCATCTCAGTGGCGAACATCAAGTCCCAGATCAAGCGCAACAAGCAGGCCGAGAAGGCCCACGAGCGCAACAAGTCGGTCAAGACCGGCCTGAAGTCCGCCGTCCGCAAGTTCCGTGAGGCCGCCGAGGCCGGGGACAAGGACGCCGCCGTCAAGGCCGGCCAGGACGCCGCCCGCAAGCTCGACAAGGCCGCCTCCAAGGGCGTCATCCACAAGAACCAGGCCGCGAACCGCAAGTCCGCGATCGCCAAGAAGGCCGCTTCGCTCTGATCCACCCCGCTGCCTGATCTCTCAGGCGGCACGTCGGTCGTTTGCTGACCCGTCAGATCCTTGATCTGACGGGTCAGTGCCGTTTTGAGCTGCCCCGGCCTGAGCCTGCGAAGGCTGGGACCCAGCAGCCAGGTCGAGTAGCCGCGCGAGCGAGGAACGAGCTCGCGACCGGCGTATCGAGACCAGCGTTAGCGCGAGTCCCGCAACCCGGTGACGGTGAGCACCAGCCTCTCGAGCGTGTACGACGCGTCGCTGGCCGCGCCCTTGATATCGGCGTCGGCACGGGCGATCGCCTGGATCGCCCGGGCGATCCCGCCGTCGGACCAGCCGCGGGACTGGTCGCGAATCGTGCGCAGCTTCCAAGGCGGGACGCCGACCTCGCGGGCCAGGTCGGCCTCACGCATGCCGCGTGGCGCGGACCGGTAGCGGGCCACACCGCGGGCGCCTCCCGCGAACGCGGAGGTCACCAGCACCGCCGCCGTACCGCCGTCGAGCGCCCAGCGCAGCTCCTCGAGCGCCTCGGTGCGACGCCCCCAGAAGGCGGCGTCGGCGACGGCGAACGACTTCGCCTCGGCCCGTCCCCCGAAGTACTGCTTGACCTTGTCTGACGTGATCGGCGCGCCGGCGAAGTCGCTGGCGAGCTGGTCGGCCGCCGCTGCGAGCGAGCGGAGGTCCTGGCCTACGGCCTGGACCAGGAAGTCGGCCGCGTCCGGGTCGATGGTGGCGCCGTGTCTGCGGATCTCGGCGGACACGAAGTTGGGGTACTCCGACGGGCGCAGCTCCCCCGACTTCGACTCGGTGACCGTGGCCAGCTTGCGGAGCTTGGTGAGGGTGCCGCTGCCCTTCTGGCCGCCGCCGTGCACCAGCACCAGCGCGACCTCGTCGGCCGGCGCCGCGGCGTACGCGAGCAGGCCCTCAACGGACTCCTCCGGGAGGTTCTCCAGGCCCCGGACGACCACGCAGCGGATGCTCGAGAAGAGCGACGGGGCGGCCAGCTCCCCCAGCGTAGCGAGCGACAGATCCGATCCGACGGTCTCGGAGAACTCCGACTCCGCGTCGTAGTGGCGGACGCTGTCGCGCACCGCGACGACCGTGCGTTCGTTGAGGAACTCCTCCTTGCCGGTCACCAGCGTGACCCGACCGAGGACGTCTGCCGCGCGCGGCTGCGAAGGACCTGCCATGGTGCGGCAAGCCTGCCACAGCGCACCGACGTCCGGTGACCGGGCTCAGTGGGTCTTCGTAGCCAGTTCGCCGTCCTCGTCGACCACCGCGAGATCGCCGTCCTGGTCGGTGCGCAGCACCCGGGTGCCCGCACCCTCGAGGGGCTTCAGCGCCGCGTCCGCCGGGTGCCCGTAGTCGTTGTCAGCTCCCACGCTCACCAGCGCGACCCGGGCGCCGAGGGACAGCAGCCACGGCTCGTCCTGGTAGCGACTGCCGTGGTGCGGCACCTTGAGCACGTCGACCCGCAGCCCCGGCAGCGAGCGGGCCAGGGCCGCCTGCCCCTCGGGCTCGATGTCGCCGCTCAGCAGGATTCGGATGCCGCCCACCTCCGCGAGCAGCACCACGCTGGCTTCGTTGGCCGTGCTGCCGTCACCGGGACCGGTCGTCGGCGCGTCCGGCGGCGGCCAGAGCGCCTGGAGCGTGACCGCACCGACCTGCCTCGTCTCGCCGTACGGCGTCGGCTGCGGTGTCAGGCCCGCCGAGTCCGCCACCGACTCCACCTCACGGACCCCGCCCGGAGGGTCCAGCAGGCCGGTCGTCTCCACCGCGCCGACCGTCCGGCCGTCGAACACCCCGGACAGCCCGTCCACGTGGTCGGCGTGGAAGTGGGTCAGCACCACCAACGGCACCTCGTCGACCCCCAGCTGGTCGAGGCAGCGGTCCACCGCCGCCGGGTCCGGGCCGCTGTCGACGACGACGGCTGTGCCCGGGCCGGCGTTGAGCACCAGGGCGTCCCCCTGGCCGACGTCGCACGCCACCAGCACCCATCCCGGTGGCGGCCAGCCCGGACTCGGCGGCCGGACGACCACCACGAGCGTGAGCAGCAGGCAGCACCCGACTCCCGTCACCGGATGACGCAGCAGCGCCGGGCCGACCAGCGCGATCGCGACCACCAGGAGGCTGAGCACTGCGAGCGCCAGCGCGCTGCTCCCCCAGTCCAGCGCTGCCGCCGGCAGCGCGGCGCCCCGGGTGGCGACGGCTACGATCCAGGCCACGCACCACCCGGCCAGGGTGCCGAGCACGCGCCCCGCCGCCGGCAGCACCAAGCCCACCAGTCCGGCCCCGAGCCCGAGCACCGTGGCCGGTCCGACGACCGGTGCCACCACCAGGTTGGCCGCGACCGCCACCAGGCTCACCTGGCCGGACAGCCCGGCGACGACCGGTGTGCAGGCCAGCTGGGCGGCCGACGGGATCGCGATCGCCTCGGCCACCCACCGGGGTAGCCACCGAGCCATCGCGTCGCGCCATCCGGGCGCCAGCTGCACGATCCCCGCGGTCGCCAGCGCCGACAGGGCGAAGCCGGGCTGCACGGCCAGGCTCGGCTGCACCAGCAGCAGCACCACGACCGCGACGCCGAGGGCTCGGGGGCCGCGGCGCCGCCCGTCGGCTCCCATCGCGAACAGCGCGACCGTCCCCATCACCCCGGCCCGGAGCACACTCGGCTCGGTGCGTGCGAGCAGCACGAAGCCGATGATCCCCAGCGCACCCACGACCAGCAGGGCCCGCCCACGCAGCCCGGCCCACCGGGCCAGCACCAACAAGAAGCCCACCACCAGCGTCAGGTTGGTCCCCGACACAGCGAGCAGGTGGGTCAGCCCGGTCGACCGGAAGTCGTCGGCGAGCGCCTCGTCGAGGCCGGCGTCGTCGCCATCGACCAGCGCGGGCACCAGCGCCCGCTGGTCGGCGGGCCGGTGGGCGACGGCGTCCCGGATCGATGCCCGGACGGCTGCCGCACCGCGCCACCACACGTCGGGTGCGGCGACGACAGCCGGCGGCCCGCGCGCCGAGAGCACGCCGGCAAGGTCGTCGTCGTCCGCCGGGCCGAGTCGGCCGGAGGTCCGCACCCGCGCACCGAGAGGTACGCCGAGCCAGTCCGCGTCGCCGATCACCAGCACCGGCGTCGCCGTGGCGTACGACGAGCCGCGACCGCTCACCTCGCGCAGCTCGAGGCGGGTGATGACCAGGTCGCCGTAGCGGGCGGCGACCTTCCGCGGATCGGACCGGACGGTGCCGACGACGGTGACGGCGGCCCGTTCGTCGGCCAGTGCTCCCACCGGCCCGTGCCCGACCTGGTCGATCCGGAGCACGGTGACCGTGCCGGCGGCGGCAAGCACCAGCAGCGCGCCGTACGAGGTTCGCGCGACGACCGTCCCGGCCCACCGGCGCAGCGCCCACACCCCGACCGCCAGCGCCACGACCAGGAGGACGACCCACCACCCCAGCCAGCGTCCGACGCCAGCACCTGCCCAGGCCGCCCCGGCGAGGGCGAGCATCCGGAGGTCGGGCCGCTCACGCCGTTCACGCCGGGGGTCGGGGCCATCGACGTCCACCTCAGATCGTCACGTGCGGGGCGATCTGCGCCAGGGTCGCGTCGCCGATGCCGTCGACCTCCAGCAGCTCGTCGACCGAGGTGAACCCGCCGTGCTCGGTGCGCCACGACAGGATCGACTGGGCCGTCACCGGCCCGACCTCGGGGAGCCCTTCCAGCTCGGGCTGCGTCGCCGTGTTGAGGTTGACCAGCGGCCCGCCGGGTGACCCCGCCCCCGCGGCGCCCGCCGCGCCGACGGTCGGCGCCGGTGGTCCGCCCACGACGATCTGCTCTCCGTCGACGAGCACGCGCGCCAGGTTGAGGGAGGAGAGGTCGACGCCGCGCCGCGCCCCACCGGCGGCCTCGACGGCGTCGACCACCCGGGTGCCACCGTCGAGCACCACGATCCCCGGGTCGCGCACCTTGCCCGTGACGTCGACCGTCACCGACCCGGCCGCGGCACCCTGTGCCCCACCTGCCGCTGCAGGCGTGGCACCGGCGAGCGGCGCCGCCGCCTCAGACACGGACGCACCGGTCGCGCTCGGAGCAGACGGTGCCTGGAGCGGCTCCGAGTCGCCACGGACCACCCACCATCCCGTGACGGCGACGCCGACCGCGACCAGCACGGCGACGATCACGAGCTGGGTCGGCCCCAGCGCGACCCGGCCGCGCATGGCCTCCGGGAGCAGCAATGCCACCCTGCGACGGGCGGCGTGACGGCCGGGCACCGGCACCATCGGCGGTGGCGGGTCCGGCTCGGCCGCCCGCTCCGGTCCGGCGTCCGGCACCGCCCGGAGTGGCCGGATCCGGGTGTGTCCGTCCAGCCAGGGCTCGTCGGTGGCGACCGCCGGATCCTCGCTCGAGGCGAGCTCAGCGGTCAGCAGCGCGAGCCGCCGGGAGACGGCCTCCTGATGGTCGGCACGAGGTCGGAGAGAGGTCATGCCGCGACGCTAGGCAGCGACGCCGACCGTCGAACTCCTCAGCAGGGTGGCCTGTGCACAACGACACCGGAGAGGTCGCTGTGGACGAAAACGGGGCTACCCCGCGTCGAGCAGGCGGTCGAGCGTACGGCGACCCCAGCGGCTCATCGTGGGGTTCGACTCCGCGTAGTACCAGACCAGGCCCATCGACTGCTGGAACGCCCACGCCATCCCACGACGCCACTGGACCTCGGAGCAGCCGAGCGCGTCGCGCAGCACGTCCCGCCGTACGGCGTCGAGGAGGTGCCATGCGCCCACCAGATCGAGCGCCGGATCGGCTGCGGCGAACCCGCCGCCGTCGAGCACTCCGGCCAGCCGGCCGTCGCGCACCAGGATGTTGGGCGGGGTGAGGTCCGTGTGGCACATGGCGTCCGGGTCGACGCTCGGGAGCGTCCGCAGCTCCGCCCACATCGCCCGCAGGCGCGGGACGTCGAGCAGGCTCTCGCTCTCCCGGAAGCACGTCTCGAGCCACTCGTCGTGGTCGGGCAGGTGACCGCCACGACCGTCCCCTTCGAACGACCGACCGCGGGTGTCGACCGCACGTAGGTCCGCGATGAAGCCGGCCAGGTCCTCGGCGAACGCCGTCGATGCGGCCGGATCCTCGTCCGTCGCCACCTGCCCGGGCAGCCAGGTCTGGACGCTCCACGGCACGGGGTAGCCGTGACCGGGCCGGCCGAGGGCCACCGGCACCGGCGTCGGCACCGTGCTGGCCTCGGCGAGCTCGCGCGAAGCCTCGGCCTCCGCCTTCAGTTCCGCCTCGACGGCCGCATGGTCCTCGGCGAGCAGCGGGAAGCGCGCGGCCAGGTCGTCACCGATCCGGAAGATCGAGTTGACCGTCCCGGCCGTGGCCACCGCCCGGACGGGCAGCTCCCGCCACTGCGGGAACTGCTCGGCGACCAGCCGTCGTACGGCGTCCTCGGAGATCTCCAGCTGGTCCTCGTGCATCGGCATACGCGGCAGGCTACAGGCGCGGGGCCACGCAGACCGCGATCATTCCCGGGCCCACGTGCGCGCCGAGGACAGCACCGAGCTCGCCGCACCACACCTCCCGGCCGCCGAGGTTGGCCTCGAGCCGAGCGGCGAGCTTCTCGGTGAGCTGACCGGCACGGTCGGGGCTGGCGAGGTGCGCGACGCAGATGTCGACCGACGCCTCACCGGCCGCCTGTACGGCGAGCTCCTCGAGCCGGGCCAGCGCTCGGGCCGACGTACGCACCCGCTCGAGCGAGGCGACCTTGCCGTCCTCGATCTGCAGCAGCGGCTTCACCGCGAGCGCACCACCGAGCAGGGCGGCGGCGGCGCCGATCCGGCCGCCGCGACGGAGGTACTCCAGCGTGTCGACGTAGAACAACGACGACGAGGCCTCGGCCCGGTCCCGAGCCGCCGACGCCGCCTCCTCCGCGGTGCCACCCGCGTCGACCACGTCGGCCGCCGCGAGCGCGGCGTACCCCGTGGCCACTCCCACCTGCCGGGTGTCGACCGGGATCACCGGGATCGAGGCGTCGCGGGCAGCCATCTGGGCCGACTCGAACGTCCCGCTCATGTCGCCGGACAGGTGGACGGACACGATCGCGGTGGCACCGTCGCTCGCGGCCTTCTCGTAGACCTCCAGCAGTGCCGCCGGGCCGGGCCGGGAGGTGCTGACCGGCTTCCACTCCTTGAGCGCGGCGGCGACCAGGTCGGGCGTCGCGCCCTCCGCGCCCTCGTCGTACACGGTCGCCCCGATCACGACCTGGAGGGGTACGACGACGATGCCTCGCGCCACCGCCACCTCCGGAGGGAGGCTGGCGGTGGAGTCGGTGACGATCGCGACCGGCATGCGGGGAAGGTTAGACGACGACGTTGACCAGCTTGGGCGCGCGCACGATCACCTTGCGCACCGGCCGGCCGTCGATCGCCTTGACCACAGCCTCGTCAGCCAGCGCCAGCTGCTCCAGGTCGGCCTCGCTGATGTCCGGGGCGACGTCCAGACGCGCCTTGACCTTGCCCTGGATCTGGACGACGGCGACGACCGACTCCTCGACCAGCAGCGCGGGGTCGACCTCGGGCCAGCCGGCGCGGGCGACGGTCGGCTGGTGGCCCAGCCGCTCCCACATCTCCTCGGCCGTGTACGGCGCGACCAGCGACAGCAGGATCGCGACCGCCTCGGCCGCCTCGCGCACCGCCGGGTCGTCCGGACCGCAGCCGGAGTCGATGGCCTTGCGGGTCGCGTTGACCAGCTCCATCACCTTGGCGACCATCACGTTGAACCGGTAGGCCTCGACCAGCTCGGCCGCGTCGTGCACGGTGCGCGCGGTGATCCGGCGCAGCGCGACGTCGCCACCCTCCGGCGACGTACCGACCGCCGACGTGACGTCACCCGACAGCCGCCAGGCACGCTGGATGAACCGCAGCGAGCCGGCCGGCGACATGTCGGCCCAGTCGATGTCGTCCTCCGGCGGACCGGCGAAGACCAGGGTCAGGCGTACGGCGTCCACTCCGAACTCCGCAAGTTGGTCCCCCAGACTGACGCCGTTGCCCAGCGACTTGCTCATCTTCTTGCCGCGGTTGATCACGAAGCCCTGGTTGAGCTGGCCGGCGAACGGCTCACCGACCTCCAGCATCCCCATGTCGCGCAGCACCTTGGTGAAGAACCGCGCGTACAACAGATGCAGCACGGCGTGCTCCACGCCGCCGACGTAGATGTCGGCCGGCATCCAGGCGTTCGCCTTCGCGACGTCGAACGGACCGTCGGTGTACGTCGGGGAGCAGTAGCGCAGGAAGTACCACGACGAGTCGACGAAGGTGTCCATCGTGTCGCTGTCGCGCTTCGCCGGGCCGCCGCAGGTGGGGCACTCGACGTTGACCCACTCCTCGGCGGCCGCCAGCGGCGAGACCCCCTTGGGCTTCAGGTCGGCACCACGCAGCTCGGGCAGCTCCAGGGGCAGCTGGTCGTACGGTACGGCGACCTCGCCGTCCTTCTCGCAGTGGACGATCGGGATCGGCACGCCCCAGTAGCGCTGGCGGCTCAGCAGCCAGTCGCGCAGCCGGAAGTTGACCGCGCCCTGACCGGCGCCCTGCTGCTCCAGGAAGTCGATCGTGGCCCGCTTGGCCTCCGCGACGTCCAGGCCGTTGATGTCCAGCGGCGCGTCGACACCGACGGCCGGCGAGTTGATGGCCGGGCCCTCGCCGTGGAAGGCCTCGCCGTCGAAGCCCTCGGGGGTCTGCGTGGTCCGGATGATCTCCAGGCCCATGACCGTGGCGAACTCCCAGTCGCGCTGGTCGCCGCCGGGCACACCCATGACCGCGCCGGTGCCGTAGTCGGCCAGCACGTAGTCGGTCGCCCAGACCGGGATCTGCGTGCCCGTCACCGGGTTCGTCGCCGTGACCCCCAGATCCACGCCGGTCTTCGGGCGGTCTGCGGACAGCCGCTCGATCTCCGTCTCCTTGCGGATCTCCTCACGGTAGGCCTCGAAGGCGGGCCGCTGCCCGTCGGTGACCAGCTCGTCCGCCAGCGGGGAGTCGACCGCGACAACCATGAAGGTGGTGCCGAAGATCGTGTCGGGACGCGTCGTGTAGACCGTGACCGGCTCATCGCGACCGGTGACGGCAAACGACACGTGCGCACCCTCGGAGCGGCCGATCCAGTTGCGCTGCGCGGCGACCACCCGCGCCGGCCAGGTGGCCTCCAGATTGTCCAGCTCGTCCAGCAGCTCCTGGGCGTACTCGGTGATCTTGAAGTACCACTGCGTCAGCTCGCGCTTGGTGACATCGGCGCCGCAGCGCTCGCACTTCCCGTCGACCACCTGCTCGTTGGCCAGCACGGTCTGGTCGTTGGGGCACCAGTTGACGGGACTGTTCTTGCGGTAGGCCAGGCCCCGCTCGCGGAACTTCAGGAACAGCCACTGCGTCCACCGGTAGTACTCGGGGTCCGAGGTGTGCAGCCGGCGCGACCAGTCGAAGGAGATGCCGTAGCGCTTGAACGACTCGTACTGCGTCTCGATGTTGGCGTAGGTGTACGTCGCCGGGTGCTCGTTGTTGCGGATGGCGGCGTTCTCGGCGGGCAAGCCGAAGGAGTCCCAGCCCATCGGGTTCAGCACCTCGTAGCCGCGCTGCCACCAGTAGCGCGCGATCACGTCGTGCAGCGCGGTCACCTCCGCGTGACCCATGTGCAGGTCGCCGCTGGGGTAGGGGAACATCGTCAGCGCGTACTTCTTCTCGCGCGGCGAGTCGTCGTCGGCGCGGAACGGCTGCAGCTCGTCCCAGACCGGCAGCCACTTGTCCTGGGCGGCGCGCACGTCGTACGTCGCCGGCTCGTCGTGCTGGGTCTCGTGCTGGCTCATCGTCGTCTCTCTCGCGTGGTCTCGGATCTGCTCGGGGCACAAAAAAACCCCTCGGGCGTGAGGGGTGGCCGCACTGCGAAGGTGATCAGTGCGGCTGGCTAAGGAGCAGGGTCCTGCGCATGCGCCCAGGGTACCCGAAGCTCAGGCGGCAGCGCTGGTCACCATGAGCGGCATCAGCTCGTGGACCCGGGCCGCCATCGTGTCGACCGCGTCGGCCTTGCCGGTCAGGTGGCCGAGCAGGGCCTGCTGGAAGAGCCCGTCGAGCACGCCGTACGCCGCGGAGGGGGTCATCGCCGGCGGCCGGCCGCGCAGCTCGGCGTACTTGCTGACGACCCGCCAGATCATGTCCTCGAGGGTCTGGTCGATCATCAGCACCGCCTCGCGGAGCTTGACCTCGAACATGCTCTGGGTGCGCAGGTCGTACCAGAGCCGGTGCATCGGCGCCTCGTCGCGCAGCGTCTCGACCAGCTTGGCGGCGAAGGCGTCGAGGAGCCCCTCCGGAGTGGTGGACTCGTCGACGACGGCGTCGTAGCGGGTGACACAGCGGGCCTTGTAGTAGCGCACGCAGTAGACGATCAGCTCGAACTTGTCGGCGAAGTAGTAGTGCACGACGCCGTGGCTGAACTCCGAGTTGTTGGCGATCTCGCGCAGGCTGGTGCGGGCGTAGCCGAGCTCGCCGAGGGTCAGCAGCGCGGACTCCGCGAGCTGGTTGCGGCGCTCGTCGTACTTGTCCGACGGGGCGCGCCGCGCCTCCTTGGTGCCTGCCATCAGTCGCCTCCTCGGGTGGGCCGCGCGTCACTGTACGCGACCGGGGACAGCCGCCGTCACCAAACTTGACGATTGTCCGGATGGATCTTGACGAATGTCCAGCAAAGTCTTGACAGTCGTCAAGGGTTGCTGCCTACGTTGTGACGACCAGCACTTCCGCCCCGAGGAGAACTCCATGACCGCTCTCGAGCTCACCGGCCGCACGGCCCTCGTCACAGGAGGCGCCCAGGGCCTCGGCGAAGGGATGGCGCAGGCCCTGGCCGCGGCCGGCGCCCGGGTCGTCGTCGCCGACCTCCAGGACGACCTCGGCGCGAAGGTCGCCGACTCGCTGGAGGGCGAGGGCCACGGGTTCGTGCACCTCGACGTGACGGACGAGGGCAGCTGGGAGAGCGCCGTCACGGCGGCCGCCTCCGACTTCGGCGGGCTGGACGTGCTGGTCAACAACGCCGGGGTCGAGATCAGCAGCCTCATCGTCGACGTGGACCCGAAGGACATCCGCACGATGCTGGAGGTGAACGTCCTCGGCACCGCTCTCGGTCTCAAGTGGGGCCTGCGGGCGATGCGTCCCGACGGCGTCGCGGGCAAGGGCGGCAGCATCATCAACATCTCGTCGGTGGCGGCCACGATCGCCTTCCCCGGCATCCCGATCTACTCGGCCACCAAGTCGGCCGTGGACCGGATGACCCGGGTCGCGGCCATGGAGGCCGGCAAGCTCGGGTACGGCGTACGCGTCAACTGCATCTACCCCGGGCTCGTGCCCACCGCGATGGGCCAGGGGCTCGCCGTCGACATGGCGGAGCTCGGCCTCTTCGCCTCGCCCGAGGAGGCCGTCGGCGCGGTCATCGAGCTGACCCCGTCCGGACGCCTCGGCGAGGTCGCCGACATGGCCGACGCCGTGGTCTTCCTGGCCTCCGACAACGCCCGCTTCGTCAACGGCGTCGGCCTGCCGGTCGACGGCGGGATGGGGATGTGATGAGCGGCGACAGGCCTGTCGTCGTCTACGGCGCCTCCGGCTACACCGGCCGGCTGATCTGCGAGTACCTCCGCGAGTACCACGTGCCCTTCGTCGCCGCCGGCCGTCACGAGGGCCGGCTGAAGAGCTCGATGGAGTCCAACGTCGCCGGCATCGAGACCGCCGACTACGAGGTCGTCGAGTGCGACGGCAGCCCCGAGGCCCTGGCTGACCTGTTCGACGGGGCCACGGTCGTGCTCAACACGGTCGGCCCCTTCAGCCAGCTCGGCCCGGCCGTCGTCGAGGCCGCCCTGGCGGCAGGAGTCCACTACCTCGACACCACCGGTGAGCAGGACTGGCTGATCACCTGCGACGAGCAGTACGGCGCGGACTTCGCCGCCGCCGGCCTCCTGCTCGCTCCCGGGGTCGCGCAGATGTACACGACCGGCGAGATCGCCGCCGAGGTCGCGCTCGAGAAGCCCGGCCTGGACACCCTCGACATCGCGGTCTTCTGGGGCGGCAGCCCGACCGTCGCCTCGACGCTGACCATCCTGGTCAACGCGGCACTGGCCGGCGCTTACTACCTCGAGCAGAACCAATACGCCCCCTGGGATCCCGAGGCCGGGCTCTACCAGCTCGCCATCCCCGGTCAGCACGAGCTGGCGCTTGCCCTTCCGTGGGGCGGCACCTCGCACCCGGTCTGGTACAAACGCGATCCGCGCGTCGCCAACTGCAAGGTGCTCGGCGGCGTCTTCAACAAGCCGCTGATGCTCGGCGTCCCGCAGATCGTCGCCGCCGCCGTCGAGGCGACCAAGGACATGCCGCCCGAGGAGAAGTACGCCGCCCTCACCGCCACGGCCGCCCAGGTGATGAACTCGATGCCCCCACGGGAGAACCCGCGCGTCAACAAGTCCCTGGACTCCGTGCACGCCTCCGGACCGCTCGGCCGGGCGCACTGCGTCATCCACGGCAACCAGAACTACAAGCAGACCGGCGTGCTGCAGGCCTACGCGGCGTACTCCCTGCTGCAGCAGCCGCCCAGGCGGGTCGGGTTCGCCTCGGGCTGCCAGGCGTTCGGGCACCGCGAGCTGCTCGGCGTGCTGCGCAGCTTCGGCCTCGTCTCCGAGCCGGTGCTGACGGTCGAGGGCTGAGCATGCGTCTCGCCGACTACCTCGACAAGGGCGCGTCCCTCGGACCGGACGCGCCCTGTCTGACGACGGACGGCGAGACCTGGTCGTACGCCGAGGTGCAGAACCTCAGCGGTCGGATCGCGGCCGCGCTGGTCGACCACGGCGTACGCCCGGGCGACAAGGTCGCGATCCTGTCAGCGAACGACCCACTCGCCTTCACCTGCGTCTTCGGGATCAGCCGGGCCGGCGCCGTGTGGTGCCCGATCAACCCGCGCAACGAGGCCGCGGAGAACCAGGAGCTCCTCGAGCTCTTCGAGTGCGTCACGTTGTTCTTCCAAGAGCGGTTCGCGCCGCTCGTGCAGCAGATCCGTGGAGACCTCCCCCAGCTCTCCACGCTGGTCTGCATCGACGGCCCGCCTCCCGAGGGAGTTCCCGGCGCGCTGTCGTGGAAGGACTTCGTGGCCGGCCACGTCGCCGACGTCCCCCCCGTCGACGACGTGGCCATGATCGTCGGCACCGGGGGCACCACCGGCCGGCCCAAGGGGGTGATGCTGACGGGCACCAACCTGGAGACGATGACCGCCATCACCCTGATGAGCTACCCGTTCGAGGGCCGGCCGGTCTACCTCGCACTCGCGCCGCTCACCCACGCGGCGGGGGTGCTGTGCTTCCCGGTGCTGGCGCTCGGCGGCGAGATCGTGGTGATGCGCGCCCCCGACGTCGGGCACTTCCTGGAGCTGGTGGAGCGACACCACGTCACCCACACGTTCCTGCCACCGACGCTGATCTACATGCTCCTCGCGCACGAGACCCTCGACACCACGGACCTCTCGTCGCTGCAGTGCTTCTGGTACGGCGCGGCGCCGATGTCGGCGACCCGGCTCGAGGAGGCGCTGGTGCGGATCGGGCCGGTCATGGGGCAGCTGTTCGGCCAGACCGAGGCACCGATGATGATCTCGACCCTGCCGCCACGCGACCACTTCCGGCCCGACGGCAGCATCGCCCACGAACGACTGTCATCAGCGGGGCGACCGGCCCCGCTGGTGACGGTCTCCATCATGGGCGACCAGGGCGCCCTGCTCCCCCATGGCGAGCGC
The DNA here is from genome assembly GCA_963707845.1 of uncultured Actinomycetota bacterium. Lineage (GTDB taxonomy): Bacteria > Actinomycetota > Actinomycetes > Propionibacteriales > Nocardioidaceae > Nocardioides. Next base: position 460,576 of record CAVPRL010000014.1, on the reverse strand, counting down.
GGGGAGATCGTCGTCCGCAGCTCGCTGGTGATGGCCGGCTACCACCGCAACCCGGAGGCGACCGCCGAGGCCTCGGCGTACGGCTGGCACCACACGGGCGACATCGGCTACCTCGACGACGACGGCTTCCTGCACATCGTCGACCGGGCCAAGGACATGGTCATCACCGGCGGCTTCAACGTCTACTCGACCGAGGTCGAGCGGGCGCTGATGGCACACCCCGACGTCCAGGACTGTGCGGTGATCGGGCTGCCCGACGAGAAGTGGGGCGAGCGGGTCACCGCCGTACTGCAACTGCGGCCGGGGTCCAGCGTCGAGCCGGCCGAGATCACGGCGTACGTCAAGGAGCGCATCGGCAGCGTCAAGGCGCCCAAGCAGGTGGAGGTCTGGGCAGACCTGCCACGCTCCAAGGTCGGGAAGGTGCTGAAGTCGGACATCCGGGCGTCGCTGCGGGCAGTGTCGGGATAGCCAGACACGAAATGGCCCTTGGCGCCCCTCCGGAAGGGCCATCTCGTAGCTGGCTATCCGAAGATGACCGCCTGCAAGGAGCTGGCCGCGGCAACAGAGCGCGTCCGGCATGATCGGCGCCATGACCGAGACCCGCACCGTCCCCGACCTGTTCCGCCTCGACGGCAAGGTGGCGATCGTGACGGGGGCGTCCAGCGGCCTCGGCGTCGCGTTCGCCCAGAGGCTTGCTGAGGCCGGCGCCGACCTGGTCCTCGGCGCCCGCCGCGTGGACCGGCTCGCCGACACAGCCAAGCTCGTCGAGGCGGCCGGGCGGCGGGCACTCACCGTCGCGACCGACGTCGCCGACCCCGACTCGTGCAGCAACCTGGTGGCGCTCGCCATGGAGGAGTTCGGCCGGGTCGACGTGCTGGTCAACAACGCCGGCATCGGTACGGCGGCACCGGCGACCCGGGAGGCGCCGGACGACTTCCGCCGCGTCATCGACGTCAACCTCAACGGCTGCTACTGGATGGCGCAGGCGTGCGGCCGGGTGATGCAGCCCGGTTCGAGCATCATCAACATCAGCTCGGTGCTCGGCCTCACGACCGCGGGACTCCCGCAGGCGGCGTACGCCTCGTCGAAGGCCGGACTCATCGGCCTCACGCGCGACCTGGCCCAGCAGTGGACCGGCCGCAAGGGCATCCGGGTCAACGCGATCGCGCCCGGGTTCTTCGCCTCGGAGATGACCGAGCAGTACCCGCCCGGCTACCTCGAGTCGCAGGAGCCGCGGATCCTCGCCGGACGCACGGGCGACCCGGCCGAGCTCGCGGCCGCCGTACTCTTCCTCGCCTCGGACGCCGGCGGCTACGTGACCGGCCAGACCCTCGCCGTCGACGGCGGCATGACGATCACCTAAGCCTTGTTTCTTTAGCAATTTGATCTAGATTAGACCTCCCGCACCCAAGGAGGGCTCCATGTCCGTGACCGACCAGCTGCTCGAGAACAACGAGAAGTACGCCGCCGGCTTCGGCGGGCTGCTCCCCCTCCCGCCGGCCAAGCACGTCGCCGTGCTCGCCTGCATGGATGCCCGGATCAACGTGTACGGCGTCCTCGGGCTCGAGGAGGGCGATGCACACGTGATCCGTAACGCCGGTGGTGTCGTCACCGACGACGAGATCCGGTCGCTCGCGATCAGCCAGCGGCTGCTCGGCACCCGCGAGGTCGTGCTCATCCACCACACCGACTGCGGGATGCTGACCTTCACCGACGAGGAGTTCAACGCCGCGCTCCAGGAGGACACCGGGCTGCGGCCGGCCTGGTCCGCCGAGGCGTTCGACGACCTCGACGCGGACGTCCGGAAGTCGATCAAGCGGATCAAGGACAGCGCGTTCGTCCCCTACACCGAGTCGGTGCGCGGCTTCGTCTTCGACGTCGCGAGCGGTCGGCTGCGCGAGGTCTCCTGACCTCGCGCCGCCGTCTCGGCGGCACCCGATGCAATCGGGCTCAGGGGTTCCGCCGGAAGTCGATGCCCGTCGTGGTCCCGGAGGTCACCCTGACCCCGAAGTCGATGGCGTTGAGCGTGAAGCCGCCGTTCAGCAGGGAGCAGATGCCGCTGCCGCCGCCGATGGTGAGGCCCGTGCCCCTGAGGACCAGGTCCTGGTAGTTGACGCCGCCGACGGTCGTGACGGCCTCATCGAAGAACGCGGCGACGACCCCCGAGACCTCCGCGGTGCAGATCCCGCCGCTGAGGGTGAGTTTGGCCGCGCAGGTGGCAAGTATCACCGCGACGCCGCCGACAACGTTGAACTTCGCGCCTGGGGAGCCCGGGAGCGGGCCGGTGTCGACAGTGCCGTCGTGGACATTCGGCTCGTGACGGAAGTTCGCGGCAACGAGGCAGCCGGGCTTGACGGAGATCGTCGCGTTGATCCCGAAGACGGTGGCACAGACGATGTTCAGCGTAGTGAAGGACAGGTCATTGGCCACGCCGATGGGACCGCGCGCGACATTCCCGGCCACGGTCCCTCCGGTGCAGCCGAACGTGCCGAAACCGAAGGTGGCGGTGCCGCTCCTGAAGACGCCGTCGATGGCGATGGTGGCGGAGGTGGTGGGGCCCTCGACCCCGATGAACAGCGTGGGTCCGCCGGTCGGGTTGCTCGCGGTGGCGGTGGCGGTGAGACTGAGCAGGCCCGCGGCCAGGACGGCCGAGCCGAGGGTGAGTGCCTTGCGCAGTTGCATGGGGTGCTCCCTTGTTCCTGGTGACGGGCGTCGGGTCGGCGTCTGTCTCGCATCATGTGCGGGCAGGCGGGGCTGAGGGCAAGAGAGCTCGGCCGTTCGATCCGGCGATTGTCGTTTTTCAACAGCGTTCTCGCGCGCTGGTGGCGGAGACGGCCCGTCATGCGGTATGCGGCCGGACCGGACGCTCGCGGCGCCCGTCCGGCCTGGGACCACCGAACCGGTCAGGGCGTCAGCCGGAAGTCGATGCCGGTCGTGGTCCCGCTGGTCACCGCGATGTTGAAGGTGAAGTTGTTGAGGACGAACGCGCCAGACATCAGGCCGAAGCATCCGACGGTCTGGCCGCTGAACGTGAGGCCCGCACCGTCGAGGACCAGGTGCTGATCGGTCGTGAGCGCCTCGTCGAGGTACGCGGGCACGGTGCCCGAGACCTTGGCGGTGCAGGTGCCGCCGAAGGAGCTGAACGTGACGCAGTTCAGGGGCATCGTCAGGCTGCCGTCGACGCGGCTGAAATTGAGGCCGGCGCCGGTGTCGACGGTGGTGTCGTGGACGTTGGAGTCGATGAAGTCCGCGGTGACGAGGCAGCCTGGGCTGACGGAGAACGTGGCGTTGACGCCGATGGTGTGCGCGCAGATGAGGGTCATCCTGGAGAAGGACATGTCGTGGGCGCCTGCGGCCAGGGGGCGGGGGCCGCGCAGGACGTTGCCGACGACGTCGCCGTTGATGCAGTTGAACGTGGACCCGGCGAACGAGTACGTGCCGCTCTGGTAGGTGCCGCTGGTGGCGACGGACCCGGCCGCGGTGCTGCCGTTGACCCCAACGTAGGCGATGCTCCCGCCGGTCGGGGTGCTGGCTTGGGAGGTCGGGACGAGGGCGAGCAGGCTGGACGCGAGGACAGCGGCGCCGAGAGTGAATGCGTTGCGCAGATGCATGGTGATCCCTTGGTCCAGGTGGCCGTGATGGCGGCGCTGGCGTGGGTCCGCATCCTGGGGGCGGGACCGAGCGAGGAGCAAGCGAGCTGGGCTGTTGGCATCGCAGGTTGTCGTTTTTCTTCAGGACCGCGCGCTTTGCCGACGGCGACCAGCCCTGATGCGCTACGGCGTTGACCCGCCCGGGTTTCGATACGGACGGTCGCGGAGACCGAGCGCGTCGCGCATCGTGAAGTAGAGGTCGGTCTGGTCGGTCAGGCCGACGATGTTGGCCGCACCGGGTCCATAGCCGGCGACCCGCAGCTGGCTGCCGGTGTGCTGCTGGGAGCCGCCGGTCGAGGTCGCGTAGTTGATCGCCATCGGCACGTTGTCGGCCGTGGTCAGGGTGACCGTCTTGCCGGGCGAGTCGCTGCCCACCTCGATGATCTGGCTGGTGTGGGCGTGGTCGGCCGTGACGAAGACGGACGTGTCGCCATGCCTCTTCGCGTAGGTCAGAGCCACCTGGACGGCCTCGTCGAGGTCGACGGTCTCACCGAACTGCCCGCACGCGTCGGAGGCGTGGTCCTGCTTGTCGATGCTGGCGCCCTCCACCTGGAGGAAGAAGCCGTTGCGGTTCTCGAGCAGGTCGATCGCCTTGTCGGTCATCTCGGCCAGGGTCGGCTGGGTGGACGGTCGCGCCGAGTTGTCGGTGCACCTCACGCCGGGCAGCTTCGAACCGCCCGCCGTCGCCGCGGGCCCGACCCACCGCACCGGCAGGTTGCCGGGCGCGAAGAGACCGAGGAGCGGCTTGCGCTGGTCGGCGCGGCTGATGCCCGCGAGCCCGGCCTTGTCGGCGACGAGCTGGTAGCCGCGCTCCTGCGCCTGCTGGGTGAGCGTCTTGCCCGCCCAGTCTCCGGCCTTCGCCGTCTGCGCGAAGGTCGTGGCCCCGCCACCGAGGGTCACGTCGGGGCGGGTGTCGAGCAGCTGCTCGGTGATCGAGCCCAACCCGCCGGCCTCCTTGGCCTCGGCCGTGCAGGTCGCGGTCGCCTGGTCGGGGCCGTAGCAGGAGCGCGCCGAGATGTGCGAGACCTGGACCGCCGGGGTGGCGTCCTGGATTTCGGACGTCGTGACGTCACCGGTCTTGAGCCCGTTGGCCTTGGCCAGCTCGAGCAGGGTCTGCTGCGGGGTGCCGTGGAGGTCCACCGAGACGGCGTTGTCGTAGGTCTTGGTCCCGGTCGACCAGGCGGACCCGGTGGCCGCGGAGTCGGGCACGTAGTCGGGCAGGCCGGTCGCCTTGGTCAGGGAGTACGTCGTGTACTGACCCGTCAGCGGCAGCGCGTCGATCCCGGCGAACCGGCCGGCCGCACCCTTCGCGTAGTTGCGGGCGGAGGTGATCTCCGAGTCGCCCATGCCGTCCCCGATGAGCAGGATGACGTTGCGGGCGTGGCCGCCGACGACGGCCTTGCGTACGGCGTTGGTCCGGTCGCCGTCGTTGCGGGTGGCGCCGCCCTTGTCGGAGAGCGCGCCCGGCGACGTGCCGGCGGACGCGAGCGTGCCGGTGACGGAGACCGCGAGAGCGGCGAGCCCGGCGACGACGAGACAGGGCCGAGAGGTGCGTGCATACATGCTGAGGGGGTCCTTCCGAGTCAGGATGTCGCCTCGAGCCGACCAGCCCCAGGTGAACAGCCGCCCACGCCGCGGTGACGGCAACATGGCACCTCAGGCTCGTGCGCCCGGTGTCTGCCCCGTCCACCGGCGGTGCGCCGCGATGAGGCTCGACGCTTCGGCGTACCCGAGCCGCACCGCGATCTCCTCGACCGAGAGCCGTCCGGTGCCGATCAGCTCCTCCGCCAACGAGGCGCGCACCTCGTCGAGCAGGCGTTGGTACGACGTGCCGTCCGCGGCCAGCCGTCGGCGCAGGGTCCGCTCACTGACGCCGAGCCGGTCGGCGACGGCCGCCATCGGCGCACCGTCCGGGAGCTGCTGGGTGACCAGGATCCGTACCTGGCCACCGATCCCGGTGAGCTCACGACGCCGCCCGACGACGTCGCGACACACGGCCTCGGACACAGCCAGGGCAGCGGGGTCGGAGTGCGAGAGCGGTCGTGCGAGGTCGGCGGCGTCGAAGGTCAGCACGCGTACGCCGCCGGTGCCGCTCGCCGCGATCGACAGTCCGGCCAGCTCCGCGAGCACCGCCCGGATCGCCGCCGCGTCCCGCTCGACCAGGAAGCGGCGTACGTCGTCGGGCAGGCCGGCGCCGTCGACGACGATCCGCACCCGCGGACCGTCGAGCTCGGCCCGCGGGATCGCGAAGGTGTTGCTGAGGTCGAGGAAGCGCAGGGCGACGTTCATCGCCTCGTGGACGGTGCGGCTGGCCAGCAGCGCGTAGCCGAGCACCCCGAAGGTCGAGGCCCGGTAGCGCCGGCCGACCTCCGTCCCGACCTCACCGAGCCGGGCGCGCAGGTTGCGCACCACCCGCAGCTCCTGGGCGGCGGTGACCTCGGTGGCGAGGAGCAGGTCGGTGGCATGGAGGCCGGACCCGGCGAGCACGAGGTCGTCGGGCAGCCCGCACTCACGGGCGTGCTCGACCAAGAGCACGACCCCGCGGACCGCGCGCGGGAAGTCCCAGTCCCGCACCGCGGCGTCCTCGAAACCGACCATGGCCGGAATTATGGATCGTCCGGCCGGTCGATGCCCCTACCTTCGTCGCATGGGTGTTGGCAGCACAGCTCCACGAGTGGTCGTGATCGGCGCGGGCTTCGGCGGCCTGGGCGCCGCCCACGCGTTGCGCGAAGCCGGCGTCACCGACGTGACGGTCCTCGAGCGCGCCGACGCGGTCGGCGGGGTGTGGCGCGACAACACCTACCCCGGCGCCGCCTGCGACGTCCCGTCCCCGCTCTACTCCTGGTCGTGGGCGACGAACCCCGACTGGTCGCGCCGCTACTCGGCGCAGCCCGAGATCCTCGACTACATCGAGCGCACCGCCGACGCGGACGGACTCCTGGACCTGGTCCGCACGGGCACCACCGTCACCGGGCTGACCTGGGACGGGTCCTGGCGGGTCGCCACCACCACCGGCGCGTACGACGCCGACCTCGTCGTCGCGGCCGTCGGCCAGCTCTCCGAGCCGGTCGTGCCGGACATCGTGGGCGCGGACACCTTCGCCGGCCCGGTCTTCCACTCCGCGGCGTGGCGCCACGACGTCGACCTGCGCGGCAAGCGGGTCGCGGTGATCGGCACCGGCGCCAGCGCCGTCCAGCTGGTGCCGGGCATCGTCGACCAGGTCGGCGCGATGACGGTCTTCCAGCGCTCGGCGCCGTACGTCGTGCTGCGCCCGGACCGGCTCTACTCACGGCTGCACCACCGGCTTTTCCATCGGTTCCCCGCCGTGCTGGCGGCCGAGCGGCGCGCGACGTACGAGCTCACGGAGCTCTTCAACCGCGCCCTGGAGGGCACCTCGCGGGTCAAGCGCCCACTGATGGCCGCGATCCACGGCGTCTGGCGGCTGCACCTGCGCCGCCAGGTCAAGGACCCGGAGCTGCGTCGCCGGCTGGTGCCGGACTACCCGCTCGGCTGCAAGCGGCTGCTCTTCTCCAACGACTGGTACCCGGCCCTCGACCGGGATCACGTCGATGTCGTCTCCGACCGGGTGACCGCCATCGAGCCGACCGGTATCCGCACGGCCGACGGCCGGCTGCACGAGGTCGACGTGCTGATCTGGGGCACCGGCTTCGCGGCCACCGACTACCTCGGCACCATCGAGGTGCGCGGCGTCGACGGGGTCGCCCTGCGCGACGTGTGGGCCGACGGCGCGCGCGCCCACCTCGGGCTGACCGTGCCGGGGTTCCCGAACCTGTTCTGCGTCTACGGCCCCAACACCAACCTCGGCGGCAGCTCGATCATCCAGATGCTGGAGGCCCAGGCCACCTGGATCGCCCAGGTCGCACGCGGGATCGCCGACGGACGCGGCCCCGCCCTCGCCGTACGCCCCGAGGTCTGGGAGGCGTACGACGAGGAGATGCAGTCCCGGCTCGGTGCGGGGATCTGGTCGCGGTGCGACAGCTGGTACCGCGACGGCGCCCGGATCACCACGAACTGGCCCGGCCAGGTGGCGGAGTACCAGCGCCGGCTCGCCGCCGTCGACTTCGCCGACCTCGAGGAGGTTGGCCGGTCCGAGTAGCATCGAGATCCTGAGCCAACAAGGCTCGCCGGACGAGGGAGCCGTACCCGGAACGCGACAAGACGGCCTTCCAAGGAGTTCGTCATGGCGTGGTTGGTGCTGGTGTTGTCCGGTGTGCTCGAGGCCGTCTGGGCCGTTGCCCTCGGGAAGTCGGAGGGGTTCTCTCGCCCAACCCCGTCGATTGTGTTCGCCGTGGGACTCGTAGCGAGCATGGCGGGGCTCGCCTACGCGATGCGGACGCTCCCGATCGGCACGGCGTACGCCGTCTGGGTCGGCGTCGGGGCATCGCTGACCGTCGCGTTCGGGATGGTGAGCGGGTCAGAGCCGGTCAGCACGGTGAAGGTGCTGCTGCTCCTCGGCCTGGTCGGCTGCGTGATCGGCCTCAAGCTGGCGCACTGAGATCGGCTCAGCCGCTAGCGCCGGCGATGTTGACCATCCAGCTGACCCCGAACTTGTCGGTGAGGTCGCCGAACCAGTCGCCCCACGGCGCCTTCTCCAGCGGCACGTTGACCGTGCCACCGGCGACGAGGCCGTCGAACCAGCCCCGGAGCGTGTCGACGTCGTCGCCGCTGAGCGCGATCCGGCCGTTCGGGAAGTCGCCCTCCATGTGGCTGGGCACGTCGGCGCCCATCAGCTGCACGGAGTCCGAGACCGACAGCGACGAGTGCATCAGCTGGCCGGACTCGCTGTCGGGCACGCCCATGCCGCCCTGGTCGGCGAAGGTCATCACGTCGAGCTGGCCGCCGAAGACGGACTGGTAGAACTCCATCGCGTCGCGGGCCTGGCCGCGGAAGTTCAGGTAGGGGTTGAGCTGGGTGGTCACGTCGCGCTCCTGAGGTTCGGGGATGTCGGAGTGGTGGACCCGGGTCGCGGCTCGAACTCATCGGCGAGGTCGCGACCCCACCTGTTCGCGGGTGGTGTCCGCCACCCCTGATCGTCGCTACTTTGCGCTGCATGGACAAGCGGTACGCCGCCGCGGCCGTCCTGCTCCTGCTCGGAGCGGCGACCGGCTGCGGGGCTGACGACGGCTCGGGCGGCCGGCCGGCCCTGCCGACGCCGACCCGCTCCCTCTCGGTGGACGCGACCCGCACCCCGGACGCGACCGACTCACCGACCACCAGCGACCCGCCGGACGCCACCCCGACCAGCCCGACCAGCCCGACCAGCCCGACCAGCCCGACCAGCCCGACCGAGTCGGTCACCGAGCCACCGAGCTCTCCGGCGACACCCACGCCGACCCGGACCCGGACACCCCGTCCGACAGCGACCGCCACCGCGACGACCACCGCGACCGCAACTGTCACCGACAGCGCCACCGTCACCGTGGAGCCGACTCCGACTCCCACTCCGACCCCCACGCCGACCCCCACGAGTCCGACGGCCACCCCCGAAGCCCAGCCGGAGACGCAGTCGGAGGGCGGGTCCGACAGCGTGCCGAGCTGGGTCTGGTGGCTCCTGGCCGGGGTCCTGGTCGCGGGAGCCGCCGCCGTGCCGCTTCTCATCCGCCGGCGGCGCGACGCCCGATGGCGCACCGACCTGGCCGGCGCCGAGCAGGACCTCGCATGGTTCGCCCGCACCCTGGTCCCGGCGCTGCGTCACGACATCACCGGCTGGACTCCGGCGACATCGGCTCGGGTCGCGGCGTCGGAGGATCGGCTGACGGTCCTCGCAGAGAGCGCGCGCCACGACGCCGAGCGCGCCCGGGCGCTGACTCTCCGCGACGCCGCGCGCCACGGACGGGAGCAGGTCGACGCGGTCGCGGCCGGAGCAGCGCCGGCACGCGAGCGCCTCGACGGCGTACAGGATCGGCTCGAGAGCGCGCTCAGCGAGCCGACCCCGGGCTGATGGGCGCTACTCGTCCGACGGCGTGGCCTGGGCCTTCGCCCACCGGTAGTCCGCCTTGCCGGACGGCGACCGCTGCACCGACGACACCCGGATGATCGCCTTCGGCACCTTGTAGCGCGCGATGTGCTTCTCGGCCTCGGCGACCAGCTCCGCGTCGCTCGCCTCGACGCCCTCCTCGAGCTGGACGACGGCCACGGCCTCGCTCCCCCAGCGCTCGGACGGGCGGCCGACTACGACGACGTCGCGTACGGCGGGGTGCGCGGCGAGCGCGCGCTCGACCTCCTCGACGAAGATCTTCTCGCCGCCGGAGTTGATCGTGACGCCGTCGCGGCCCAGCAGCACGATCTGCCCCTCGGCGTTGATGATCGCGCGGTCGCCGGGGATCGAGAACCGCACGCCGTCGATGACCGGGAAGGTGCGCGCGGTCTTGGCCGCGTCGCCGAGGTAGCCCAGCGGCACCCGGCCGCGTTGTGCCAGCCAGCCCTCTCCCTCGGCGTTGTCGAGGACCCGGGTGAAGAGGTCGTCGACCAACGCCGTCGCGGCGACCGGGTTGAAGGTCGCCGTACCGGCCTCCATGCCCTTGAGCGACAGCGAGCTCATCTGCAGCCCGGTCTCGGACGCGCCCGCGGCGTCCATCACCAGGATGTGGGGCAGCGTCTCTAGAATCCGGTCGCGTACGCCGGGGGTCAGCGGGGCGCCCCCGTTGTTGAAGGCCGCCAGCCCGGACAGGTCGTAGTCGCCGCGCTCCACCTCCTCGATGAGGGGCAGCGCCACGGCGTCGCCGACGACCGGGATGCTGACGACCCGCTCGCGCGCCGCGACGCTCATCGCGTCGACCGGGTCCAGTCGGCGGACCTCGTCGGGCAGCACGATGGTGCCGCCGCTGGTGATCGTGTGGAACGTCGACCACTGCGCCGCGCCGTGCATGAACGGCGGGATCATCAACAGCTTCATCGAGCCGCCGGCGTTGCGGGCGGCCTCCGCGATGGCGTCGTACGACGCGAACGGCTCGTTGGTCCCGAACGGCGTGCCGCCCATCGAGGTGACGTAGATGTCGTCGTTGCGCCACAGCACACCCTTGGGCATCCCCGTCGTGCCGCCGGTGTAGAGGATGTAGAGGTCGTCGCCGTCGACCTCGGGCAGCCCGCCCGCGGGCACCGGGGTCTCGAGGGCAGCCTCGTAGTCGATCGCACCGGGCAGCAGGTCGTTGCCGGACTCGTCCGCCACCTGGATGAGCAGCTCCAGGTCGGGCAGCTGGTCGCGGATCGCGGCCAGCGTCGGCGCGAACTCCGCGTGGTAGACGAGCGCCTTCGTGCGCGCATCGGTGAGGAGGTAGACCAGCTCCTCCTGGACGTAGCGGTAGTTGACGTTGAACGGCGCGACCCGGGCCCGGAAGGAGCCGACCATCGCCTCGATGTACTCGTTGCCGTTGTGGAGGTAGATGCCGAGGTGGTCCTGCCCTGACTCGTGGCCGGCCAGCTCCTCGCGTCCGACGTGCGAGCCCAGGCCGTGCTCGACGAGGAAGGCGGCCAGAGCGGTGGCCCGGGCATCCATCTCGGCGTACGTCACCCGCCGGTCGCGCCAGACCAGCACTACCTGGTCGGGCACCGCTGCCGCCACCGTCGAGAAGACAGTGGACAGGTTGAAGCCGTGGGCATCGGGACCGGACATCGTGGACCGCCTCGCACTAGAACAGGTTCTCGTTTGCGCGATGCTAGCCGCTCCGCGCCTCCAGCGCCGCGAGGTCGCGCTCGGCGAAGCGGCGGTGCTCCCACTCCTCGTTCAGGATCGCGCCGAGGCAGCGCCGCACCGGGTAGCTCTCCGGCGCCGGGTAGCCGGGCTCGAGCACCGGCTCGGTCAGCTCGGCGAGACGCTCGTCGGTGAGGCCGGCGATCACCTCGCCGACCCGGGCCATCCGGTCCGCCCGCACCACCAGCACCTCGTCGAGGCTGGGCCGCGCGTCCAGGTCTCGAGGCACCGTGCCGGACGGGTCGTCCAGCTCGGAGTGCGGCAGCCCCAGCGGGTGGTACGGCGTCGGGTCGCCGAGCAGCGCGCGCAGCACCCAGGCGTCGGTCGCCATCACCAGGTGGCGCAGCGTCTCGATGAACGACCACTCCTCGTCGACCCGTGCGTCGAGCAGCTCGGGCGGCAGCCGTCGGGCTCGCTCGACCGTCTCGGCCCAGCGCCGCTCGACGATCGGCCACGCCGTACGGAAACCGTCGGCGTCCTCCGGGCGCATCAACACCCGCTCCGGGTCGAGCCGGTCCATCTCGGCCAGCACGTACGGCGCGACGTCGACGCCGTTGACGACCAGGCTCCCGAAGTCGCCGTCGAGCTCGAGCCGGTCGGCCCAGACACCCCGCAGGAGGGCGCCGCTCAGGTTCAGGTCGCTGAACCGGCTGTTGCTCAGGTCCACGATCTTGAAGCGAGCACCGGTCAGGTCGCGTTCGACGAACTCCTCCATGCGGGCAGCCTGCCACGGCCCGCCGACAACGGACCGGGGCGATGTAACGCAACGCAGGCGTCCGGCGCTCTCGGGGGTATGCGTCTCCGTGCTCTCGCCACCGCCCTCCTGGTCGCCGCGCCCCTGGTCGTCACCGGCCTCCAAGCACCGGCCAACGCCGCCGGCATCGTCACCGACCAGGGGAGGTACCGCCACCTCCAGGGTCAGACCTTCGAGGTCAGCGGCAAGGTGCCCCCGCGCGGCCGTCCCGTGATCCTGCAGCTGCGCGTCGCCAAGCACTGGAAGGCCGTCGACCGCAAGCGGACCGGCGCCAAGGGTCGCTACTCCTTCACCACCGGCCGCAAGCTCGAGGGCTGCACCTACGCCGACTACCGCGTGGTCGCCCCGGCGCACGGCGCGCAGAAGCGGCGCGTGCAGGCCTTCGAGAAGGCCGTGATCAAGCCGAGTGCGACGATCATCGTCCCCGCGGTCGTCCGTCCCGGGGACCCCATCTCCATCGACGGCTACGTCGTGCCGGGCAACAAGCTGCGCCCCGTCCTGCTGCAACGTCAGCGGGGCGACGGGACCTGGGCGACGGTGGCGACCGAGCGGACCACGATGTTCGGCGCCCTGACCTTCGAGGGTGTGCGGCTCAGCAACCAGGGGGCCGCGTTCCGGATCGTCGCGAAGGCGTGGCGCGGGCTGCCGCGCACCGCCTCACGGGCAGCCTCGGTCGTGCCCCACGACGCCGTCGCCGCGCCGGCCGCGTCCTTCGAGCAGGTCTCCGCAGCGACGCCCGGCGCGAGCTGGATCACGCGCACGTTCGTCGACGACAGCGGTCGGTTCGTGGCGTACGAAGCCGCCCCCGCCCGGCTCGGCTCCGACGACGGGACCGACCTGTACGTCGTGGACCGGACGACTGGCACCACGGCGCACCTCGCTGCGGCTCCCGGCCACTTCGTGCGACTGACGTCGATCTCGGGCGACGGCCGCTCCATCGCCTTCGACAGCAATGACCCCACGCTGGTGCCGGGCGACACGAACGCCGGAGCGGGTGTCTTCGTCTACGACCGCACCACCGGGGAGGTCAGCAACGTCAGCAGCGCGTACGGCGGGCGCTTCCTCGGCACCGACGGGCGGTTCCTGCAGCTCGGGTCGGCGTACACCATGACCGGCATCTTCGTCCGCGACCGGCAGACCGGCACGACCTCGCCGGTGCGCATCGGCCGGCCCGTGCCCGGCATCACCGAAGACGCCCGCCGCACGCTCGACGCGCCCGTGGTCAACGATCCCTGCGACGTCAACGGCGAGACCGACGCCCAGGTCCTCGACCTCGCGACCGGCAGCGTCCGGCGGGCCTCGCCGTCCCCTGACTACGGCGGGCAGCGCAACGAGGACTCCGTCCTCCGGGCCACCGGGGCGGCGATGAGCGCGGGCGGACGGTTCGTCGCCTACGACTTCACCGGGGGCGACAACCGGAGCGACTCCTACCTGACCGACCTGCGGACCGGAGTCATCCGTCGCGTGTACGGCGGCGGCTCCCTCGACATCAGCGCCGACGGCAGTCGCGTCGTCGTCTCGTCCGGGGCCGGCTCGACCGCGAAGCTCGTGGTCGTCGACTGGCGCACCGGTCAGTCCCGGACGCTCGCCGGTGCGCTCCCCGGCGAGCAGGACGTCTACGGCACGCCGAGCCTGTCCGCGGACGGCAAGGACGTCTTCTTCACCACCACGCGGTCCGACCTGGTCGCCGGCGACACCGACGACCAGCCGGACGTCTACGTGGCCCACCTGGGCTGACCCGGTCCGCGCCGGTCAGCGGCGGCTGGGTCACCTGTGGATCGGCCGCGGCAGGCTCGCGTTGGCGACCCGGTTCTCCGAGTCGATCATCCAGGCGAGCTGCTCGAGGCGCTCGATGACCGCGTGCAGGATGTCGGCGGTCGTCGGGTCCTCGGCGTCCACGTCGTCGTGGATGCGGCGGGCGGTGCCGGTGACGGCGTACAGGCTCGAGGTGATCAGGTCGACGGCGTCGGCGGTGTTGAGCTCACCGGTCGGGAACTCCGGGAGGCTGGACTTCTCCGCGACGGTCGTCGCGCGGCCGTCCGGGGTCACGTAGACGGCGCGCATCCGCTCGGCCACCTGGTCGGAGAACTCGCGGGCGGCGTCGACGACCTCGTCGAGCGCTAGGTGCAGGTCGCGGAAGTTGAGGCCGACGACGTTCCAGTGCGCCTGCTTGCCGACGAGGTGCAGGTCGATCAGGTCGACGGAGAGCTGCTGGAGGTGGGTGGCCAGCTGCTCCGAGGCGGTGAACGGCGGGCGCGCGGCGTGGGTGGTCTGGTCGGTGTGCAGGAGATCGGTCATGGCTCCAGCCAACCACCTATTCTGGATCGATTCCAGAAAGGTGAGGCTAGCCTGAGCCCCTCTGGACGCACGAGAGGCCCGCGCAGCGCACGGGCCTCTCATGGTGGAGCGAGTGGTGCGGTCAGGCCAGGTCGAACCGGTCCGCGTCCATGACCTTGGTCCAGGCGGCCACGAAGTCGCCCACGAACTTGGCCGTGGCGTCGTCGCTCGCGTAGACCTCGGCCAGCGCCCGCAGCTGCGAGTTGGAGCCGAAGATCAGGTCGACCGCGGTGGCCGTCCACTTGAGGTCACCGCTGGCGGCGTCGCGGATCTCGTAGACGTTCTCGTCCGACTCCGACGCCTTCCACTGCGTGCCCGAGGCCAGCAGGTTGGCGAAGAAGTCGTTGGTGAGCACACCCGGACGGTCGGTGAGTACGCCGTGCTGCGTGCCACCGGCGTTGGTGCCGATCGCCCGCAGGCCGCCCACCAGGACGGTCATCTCCGGCGCCGTCAGGTCGAGCATGTAGGCCCGGTCGACGAGCAGCATCTCGGGCTGGAGCTTCTCCCCCGCCCGCAGGTAGTTGCGGAACCCGTCGGCGCGCGGCTCGAGCACCTTGAAGGAGTCGACGTCCGTCTGCTCCTGCGTCGCGTCGGTGCGCCCGGCGCGGAACGGCACCGTCACCTCGACACCGGCGTCCTTGGCGGCCTTCTCAACCGCCGCGGAGCCCGCTAGCACGATCAGGTCGGCCAGCGAGACCTGGGCGCCACCGGCACCGTTGAACTCGGCCTGGATGGCCTCGAGCTTGTCGAGGACCGGGGCGAGCTGCTCGGGCTGGTTGACCGCCCAGCTGCGCTGCGGCTCCAGGCGGATGCGGGCGCCGTTCGCACCACCGCGCTTGTCCGTGGACCGGAAGCTCGCGGCCGAGGCCCACGCGGTCGAGACGAGCTGCGACACGGAAAGGCCCGAGTCCAGCACCTTCGCCTTGAGCGCGGCGACGTCGGCGTCACCGACGAGCTCACCCTCGACGGCAGGCACCGGGTCCTGCCACAGCTGCGGCTCCGGGACCCAAGGTCCGAGGTAGCGGGCGACCGGACCCAGGTCGCGGTGCAGCAGCTTGTACCAGGCCTTGGCGAAGGCCAGCGCGAACTCGTTGGGGTTGTCCAGGAAGCGGCGCGAGATCTTCTCGTACGCCGGGTCGAACCGCAGCGCGAGGTCGCTCGTCAGCATCGTGGGCTTGCGCTTGGGCGAGTCGGCTGCCGGGCCGGGGATGATGTCCTCGGCGTCCTTGGCGACCCACTGGTGCGCGCCCGCGGGGCTCTTCGAGAGCTCCCACTCGTACTTGAAGAGCAGCTTGAAGAAGTCGTTGCTCCACCGGGTCGGCGTCGTGGTCCAGGTGACCTCGAGGCCGGACGTGATGGCGTCGGCGCCCTTGCCCGAGCCGTAGGAGCTCTTCCAGCCGAGGCCCTGCTCCTCGAGCGGGGCGCCCTCGGGCTCCGGGCCGACGAGCGCGGCGTCGCCGGCCCCGTGGGTCTTGCCGAAGGTGTGGCCTCCGGCGATCAGGGCGACGGTCTCCTCGTCGTTCATCGCCATCCGGGCGAAGGTGTCGCGGATGTCGCGGGCCGAGGCCAGCGGGTCGGGGTTGCCGTTGGGGCCCTCGGGGTTGACGTAGATCAGGCCCATCTGGACGGCACCGAGCGGGTCGGACAGCTCGCGGTCGCCGGAGTAGCGCTCGTCGCCCAGCCAGATGTCCTCCTCGCCCCAGAAGATCTCCTCGGGCTCCCAGACGTCCTCGCGACCGAAGCCGAAGCCGAAGGTCGTGAAGCCCATGTCCTCGAGCGCGACGTTGCCGGCCAGGACCAGCAGGTCGGCCCACGAGATCTTCTGGCCGTACTTCTGCTTGACCGGCCACAGCAGGCGGCGCGCCTTGTCGAGGTTGCCGTTGTCGGGCCAGCTGTTCAACGGCGCGAACCGCTGTCCACCGTCGCCGGCGCCGCCGCGGCCGTCGTAGATGCGGTAGGTGCCGGCGGCGTGCCAGCTCAGCCGGATCATCAGGCCGCCGTAGTGACCGAAGTCGGCCGGCCACCAGTCCTGCGAGGTGTTGAGCACCTCGACGAGGTCGCGCCGCAGCTCGGCGAGGTCGAGCTTCTCGAACTCGGCGGCGTAGCTGAAGTCCTCGCCGAGCGGGTTGCCCTTCGATGAGTGGCCGTGCAGCACGGAGAGGTCGAGCTGGTTGGGCCACCAGTCCTTGTTGGTCCGCGGCCGACCGCCGGTCTTCGGGGTCGGTGCGTCGAGTGCGGGGTTCTCGCTCTCGCTGCCGGATCCGTCGTGCACGACCGGGCACCCGCCCTCGGCGGGGGTGTTCTGGCTCATCTCTTTCCTTCCACGGGGGGCTTCACGACTGGTTGCGTGCGGAACAGGAGGGGCACCGGCCCCAGTAGATGACCTCGGCCTCGTCGACCACGAAGCCGGAGTCGTCGGAGGCGGTGAGGCACGGCGCGTGGCCGACGGCGCAGTCGACGTCGGCGATCGCTCCGCAGGAGCGACACACCACGTGGTGGTGGTTGTCGTCGACGCGCGACTCGTAGCGCGCGACCGAGCCGGTCGGCTGGATCCGGCGTACGAGACCCGCGGCGGTCAGCGTGTGCAGCGAGTCGTAGACCGCCTGGTGGGAGACCTCGGGGAGGTCGCCGCGGACCGCGCCGATGATCGACTCGGTGTCGGCGTGCGGGTGCGTGCGCACCGCTCCCAGGACGGCGACCCGGGGCCGCGTCACCCGGAGCCCGGCACTGCGCAGCAGCTGCTGGAAGTCGTCGGCGGGGGGCACGTCGGCAGTCTTGCGCGCTTTCTTGAACGAGTCAAGAAACTGTTCCCGGCGTGTCGGGTCGGTAGGTTTCTCCGCGTGTCCGACACCCGCCCCCGCCGTACCTTCGCGGTGATCAGCCACCCCGACGCCGGCAAGTCAACGCTCACCGAGGCGCTCGCGCTGCACGCCCGGGTGATCACCGAGGCGGGTGCCGTCCACGGCAAGGGCGGGCGTCGCGCGACCGTCTCGGACTGGATGGAGATGGAGAAGGCGCGCGGCATCTCGATCACGTCTGCTGCCCTCCAGTTCGTCTACCGCGACCACGTCGTCAACCTGGTCGACACCCCGGGCCACAGCGACTTCTCCGAGGACACCTACCGCGTGCTGTCCGCGGTCGACTCCGCCGTGATGCTGGTCGACGCCGGCAAGGGGCTCGAGCCGCAGACGCTCAAGCTCTTCAAGGTCTGTGCGCTGCGGGGCATCCCGGTGATCACGGTGATCAACAAGTGGGACCGGCCTGGCCTGGCCGCGCTGGAGCTGATGGACCTGATCGAGCAGCAGATCAAGCTGCGCCCCACTCCCCTGACCTGGCCGGTCGGCGAGGCCGGCGACTTCCGCGGCGTCCTGGACCGGCGTACGGGCGAGTTCGTGAAGTACACCCGGACCGCCGGCGGCGCGACCCGCGCCCCCGAGGTGCGGATGCCCGCATCCGAGGTCGCCGAGGTCGACGCAGCCGTCTGGCACGACGCGGTCGAGGAGCACGAGCTGCTCTCGGCCGACGACGCAGACCACGACCAGGACGGCTTCCTGGCCGGGCGTACGACGCCGGTCATGTTCGCCTCCGCGCTGCAGAACTTCGGCGTCGCCCAGCTCCTCGACCTGCTCCTCGACCTGGCCCCGGCCCCGCACGCCACGGAGGGCGTCGACGGCTCGGTGCGCGAGGTCGCGGACCCGTTCAGCGCCTTCGTCTTCAAGGTGCAGTCGGGCATGAACGCCGCCCACCGCGATCGGGTCGCCTACGCGCGCGTCGTGTCGGGCGAGTTCGACCGCGGCATGATCGTGACCCATGCCTCGACCGGCCGGCCGTTCGCCACCAAGTACGCCCAGGCCGTCTTCGGCCGGGAGCTGTCCTCGATCGAGCACGCCTACCCCGGCGACATCATCGGCCTGGTCAACGCCCAGGCGCTGCGGGTCGGCGACACGATGTACGTCGGCGACAAGATCGAGTTCCCACCGGTGCCGAGCTTCGCCCCCGAGCACTTCCAGACCGCCACCGCCGCGGACATCGGGCGCTACAAGCAGTTCCGGCGCGGCATCGACCAGCTCGACCAGGAGGGCGTCGTCCAGGTGCTCCGCTCCGACCTCCGCGGCGACCAGAGCCCGGTGCTGGCGGCGGTCGGACCGATGCAGTTCGAGGTCGTCCAGGAGCGGATGACCAACGAGTTCAACTCCCCCATCCGGCTCTCCCGGCTCGACTACCAGGTGGCCCGCCGTACCGACGCGGCCGGCGCGACCGCGCTCGCCGGCAAGCGCGGGGTCGAGGTGCTCCAGCGCTCCGACGGCACCTACCTCGCGCTCTTCGTCGACCAGTGGCGAGCCGGCACGACGGCCCGGGACAACCCGGACGTGATGCTCGAAGCGCTGCCGGCCGGCGGCGGCTGAGGCCAGCCCGCTACTCCAGGGTCAGCCGCCGGGGATACTCCACGGACTCGATGTCGGGATCCCCTTCGGCGCCGCGCAGTGTCGACCTGGGCGCCTCGGCCGTGAACAGCAGGTCGTCGACCCTGGACCGGACCCGGAACCCGTCCGGCACGTAACCCGACCGGCGTACCTTGACGATGACCCTCGCGAGGTCCGAGTCGGAGCCTTCCTGGCGATCCTCAGGAACGTCTGGATGAGCTTCGAAGTGCAACGGATCCGCCATCAATCCAGCGTACCTGCCGCCTGCACGAGCCAGGTCAGGGTGCCGCGAGCGCGGCCAGCATGGCGGCCAGGCTGATCCGGCCGACGCCGTACTGCTCGTCCCACTGGCCCGCTGCCGGAGGGTCCGACCGGCAGCTCTGGACGACGAAGTCCCGGATCTCGTCGATGCTCAGCTGGCGCTGCGCTCTCGCCGCTTCCGCGAGCAGGACCGCGACACAGCCGGCGACGGCCGGACTCGCCATGCTGGTGCCGGACTTCCGGGTCGTGCCGGTGTCCGTCAACGCGGACGCGGCGACGACGTCGTGCCCCGGGGCCGACACCTCGGGCTTCTGCCGACCGTCGCGGGTAGGGCCCGCGCTCGAGAACCATGAGATGGGGCGTCCTGCTTTGTGCGCGTCGTACGACCCGACGACGATGCTCTGGTGCCCGCACGAGATAGAGCCCACCGTGTGTGAGTCGTCCCGCGGCTCCTCGAAGGAGGACTGACCGGGATCGTCGCGCTCGATCCATGCATGGAAGGGAACCTCGTCCCCCGACAGGGAGCTGAGACGGAGCACCCATCTCCCCGACGCGACGCTGGGCGAGAGGAACACCCCGATCGTGTTGTCGTGGTTGTTGGGGTCGTCGAGCCGGTTCGCCGCGAAGAGGACGAGCTCCCCTCCCTGGGTCACCGACCCGTTCTGCCCCGGCGGCACGGAGCCCACCAGCTGACCGCTCGGATCGACCAGGTCCAGGCTCAGCCTGCTCGCCCCGGGGTACCAGATCTCCAGCTCGTTGTCGGTCGGGTCCTGCGCGGCGATGAGCCAGGGCAGCTCGAACTTCTCAGTCGCCGACACCGTCCCCGACGCATGGATGCCGTCCGCGAAGGAGTTGGAGGCCGCGATGCACACCGCCCGGTTGGGCGCCTGCGTCAGCAGCCGGTCGATGCCCTGCTCGACCAGCGTCGTCCCGTCATGGGGACCACCGTTGGTGCCCAGGCTGACGTTGACGACGCACGGGGTCGGGCCGGCGGTCTCGAACACGAAGACCAGCGCCTCCAGAAGCTGCACCGAGTCTCCGAAGCTCGCCCCCACGGCCTCGGCGCCACCCCAGGCGATGTCGGTGCTCGCCACCTCGACGAAGATCAGGTCCGCGTCCGGTGCGACCCCGGGCACTCCGGTGCCGCGACCGTTGCCGGCCGCGATGTCCATGACGTGGGTCCCGTGGCTCGCGGCCTCGGGCTGGTAGCCGAGCGCACCGTAGGGGTCGGCCTGCGCGAGGGCCGCATCGATGTCGGCGGCGGTGTGTACGTCGCCGTACCCGAAGCCCGGCACCCCGGACCCGGTCCCGTTCTGGTTCCACAGCTTCAGGACCCGCGTGCCGTCCGACGCGTCGAGGAAGTTGTGGTGGGCGAAGTCGCAGCCGAAGTCGACGACCCCCAGGATCGAGCCGGCGCCGCCGGACGACCCGGCGGGCAGACTCTGGGGATCTGCCTCGATCTCAGGGGTGGTGGCCGCGAGCATGTGTCGGAGCCGTTGCGCCGGCTTCAGGCTGATCACCCCGGGGGCCGCTCGAACCCGGTCGACCCGGGCGAGGGGCACGCGCGCGGTCACGATCGAGGTGCCGTCCTCCGCGACCGCACCGACCCGGACACCGGGCGTGACCTCGGAGAGCCCTTCGAACTCGTCCACCGACCTGACCTTGGCGATGACCGCGACCTCGTCCTCGCTCGTGCTGGACGTCGGAGGCTTGGCCTGGCCGAGCCGACGCAACGCCAGCAGGCGCTGCATCCGCGGATCGGTGGCCACCGACTCGGCGTCGCCGCTGTCGCGCAGAGCAAAGGTGTAGCTGTCGAGACCCTCGGCGTTCATGAGCTCCTCCGTTCCGCCGCAAAGCCGAACATGACAGCCAGCATCCAGCCGCACTCGCCGCCTGTCCATGACCCACTCGGCCTACCCAGCTGCCGGCTGGACGTGGCGATGACCAGCGGGAGCACCGCACGACCGAAGATGTCGGCGAACCTCTACTCGCTACCGATGTTGCTCGACCGATGCGGACAGCATCAGTTCCGGGTGATAGAGGTGGTACGTCGTCTCATCGGCGTACCCGAACTCAAGCCGCCGCAGGCCGGGCTCGTCACCGCTCACCTGCCTGGTGGCAATGGACAGTGACGCCACCGCGTCGAGCACCAGCGACAACTTCTCGCCTTCGAGTGCGCCCGAGCTGGAACCCTCCTCGACGACATCGACCGTCAACGTGTGAGCGTCGATGTCGAAGCGAACCGACTCGAGCAGGCAGTCCCACACGGACGTCTCGGCATCGACCCATCGGTCGATCTGCCATTCTCCCTCGCCGTCCGCCGATATCGGACTCACCTCTCGGGAAGCCGGCGCGACCTCGGCTTCGGTCTCACCACCGCGCCGGACGTGGGCCGCAGGCGCTTCCGCGCGCAGGATTACCTCCCGGCTGAAGAGCGTGTAATTCGGAGGTGACACGGCGGTCATATCGATCGCCCCAGCAACCGGGGGGACCCAGTTCGCCAACCGCGTCAGGGTGAAAGTCTCGACATCGACGATCTCCACAATCCAGTCGCCAGTCGGAGCGCCATCGAATTCAAAGCCATTGTAGCGAAGCGCAACCTCAAGCGATCTGGTCGCCAGATCGAACTTGATGGAGCGGAGGAGCATGTCCTCGGCCATCGACCCGTCCCACATATCGACAGTCCACCCGAATTCGTCTTCACTTGGGACGATCAATTCGGTCATGACATGCTCCTCCTGCACCTACTTCGGCGGTCTCGACGCTCTCATCGCGGCTCGGGTCACGCCCATCTCTGACGCGAACTTGAAGTTCCCCATGCTCATGCGCTGCGTCTTCAACAACTTGAAGGAACCTGGCTTCCCGTTGGCGCCGACTGCGGATCGAGTGATCTGCACGTGCGGCGTGGGCACCTTTTGTCCATTCTTGAGCGTGTGCGATTTCCCAGCAAAGTCGTAACGCGTGACGATCTTGTAGACGCGTCCATTCTTCGTCTCGTACCTCACATGGTACAGCGAATTCTTTCTGATCTGACGAAGGAGGCGCTCGGCCTTCTTACGCACCTTCTTCCACTCATTGTTGGACGGAGACCGGCCCATCCCGCCACCCGAAGGGCTGTCCAGCGCATTCTCGCCCGTCAGGTCGTAGAAGTTAACAGGGTCCTGCGGATAGGCGTAGGCAGTGGAGTTCCCGCCAAAGACCGGGTCGACGGACGTGAAGCTGCCAGTCTGAGAGTTGTAGATGCGGGCCCCCATGAGCACGAGCCCACTCGCCTGCACAGCCCGCTGGTTGGCCCCCAGCCACCCGTATCCGACGCCGGTCGCCGTCTTCAACGGCGGGGTCGCCGTCGCCTCGCTGACCGTGGATCCATACTCGTCGTAGCTGCTCCAGGAGTCGATCCCGGCGGCCGCGCCAGTCGCCGGGACCCCAGCCGTTGCGACGGTGTCGCCGTGCGGGTTCGCAAGCGCGAGGGTGAGGGAGGATCCGTCGACAAGGACGGCGCCGAGGTCACCATGAAGGGCGCCGAGGAACCGAGTCGTGACTGTGGACCCGCCGGTGGTCGCCTCGGCCCAAGTCGGGCTGTCGGTGTCGTCGGTGAAGTGTGACGTCACCGTCGAGGTCGGCGATTCCCCAACGGGCCCGACCTTTTCGACCGTACGGCGTCCAGCTGCGTCGAGCGTGTAGGTGCTGCTGGTCCCGTCCTGGGTGATCCTGCGTGCTTCGTCGGTGTCGTAGTACTCGAGCGTGATGGCACCGGCGGTGCTGCCCATCGGGGTGTCGACGGCGGGCAACGTGGTGACGCGTCCGAGGTTGTCGTAGCTGTACCCGGAGCCAGCGGCGTAGCGGTCGGCGGCGTCGTAGGACCAGGACTTGGTCGAGGCGACGGCGGTCGAGCAGCTGCCGTCGGCATCGGCACCGCGGCGGGTGAGGCCGGTGCGGTTGCCGTTGGCGTCGAACTCGTACTCGCGGGTCTGACACGTGGCGCCGACCAGGTTGCCGCCGGCGTCGTACTGAGCCGCGCCCGAGGGTGCGGTGCGGTCGATGACCTTGGTGAGGCGACCGGCGCGGTCGTAGCTGTAGCCGCGGGAGTACGCAGCCGCCGTACCTCCCGCGAGCTTGCCGGTGGGGGCGGCTGCGTCGGGGGTGGTCTCGCCGGTGACGCGTCCGGCAATGTCGCGGTCCAGGTCCCAGGCCAGCCACGGCGCATCAGGATCGACAGTCGTCCCGTCCCCATCGGGGCGGTTGACGGTGCCGGAGTAGGACAGGCCAACCTGCTGGCTGGCTGTGTCGTAGGTGGTGCGGCGTTTGATGCCACCGGGCAGGGTCTCGAGGACGAGGTTTCCGTTGGCGTCGTAGGCGCCGCCGAACTCGATGTTCCCGCTCGGAGCACTCACGGCGAGGCTGGTGGGCAGTCCACGCCGTTCGGTCTTTCCGGCGGCGTCGGCGCCGTCGTACGTGTAGGTCGTGGTGCCCTTGGGGTCCTCCACGCTGGCGACCCGGCCATAGGAGTCGTAGGTCGTGGTCGTTGCCGCGTCCCCGGACGGGGTGTAGGTGGTGGTGCGGCCCCAGGAGTCGTAGCCGGTGTCGATGTGCTCGCTCGTACGGGCTCCGCTGGCATCAGTGGCCCATTCGTTGGTGGGCAGGCCAGTGGTGGAGTCGTACTCGAGCTCAGTCCCGGGTCCGGGGACCGACGTCGCACCCTTGAGCGTGGTCCATGCCCTCTCCAGCCGTCCGGCGTCGTCGTAGACGGTGCTGGTGGTGCGGGTCACGGTGCCACTGGTCTCGGTGGTGGTCGCCGGCAGGAGGAACTGGTCGTACCCGTCGACGGTGGTGGTCAGGCGGGCGGGACCGTTGCCAGGGTCACCTGCGTAGGAGGTACTGCAGGGCATCCCTTCCCAGTCGGGCTTGCCGCCGCAGCTCGGGAAGGGGTCGTTGGGGGCCTTGGTGTAGTAGACGGTGCGGCGGGTGCCGGCGTCAGCTCCGTTGGACCTTGGTTGGCGCTGCTCGATGACGCGGCCCGCGTTGTCGTAGCCGGTCGTGGTCACGATGTTCGCCTGGCCGCCGCCCATCACAGTGGTCGAGGTCGTGGGGAGTCCGAGGGTCCACCCAGCGGTGTCGCCGTACGCGGTCTTGACGACCGATACGGGGTCGCCGACGACGGCCTTCGTGAGCGGGTCGACGGCGTCGGTGGTGACGGTGGTCGGCATCGCCCACCCCTCCCCGGTCGCAGGGTTGATGCCTGCTTCCGGCGATCCCTCGTCGTAGGTGGTCCGAGTGTGCGACCGGAGCACCGCGGGGGTTCCGTCGGCGCTTCGGACCATTCGGGCAGGGCCGTAGACGTCGGTGACCACCGTGCCGGGTGAGGTGTCGGCTGGGCCGTCGGTGGCGGTGTTGTAGACCGTCTCGGTGCCGGCGTCCTGAGCGTTGAGCGCGCCGGACTGGATCGCGGCAATGTCACCGGCACTGAGCTCACGCTCGGGGTTGCCGAGGTTGTTGTAGGCGGTATAGGTCGGCTGCCATTGGCCGGCACCGTAGCTAGCGGTGTTGATGGTCCGGCCCCGGAAGTCGGTGTACCAGAGGCTGGCGTACTCCCAGTCGTCGGCGTCGATCTCGTCGGGGTCGGTGGTGCTGACCGCCTTCTCGGGGCCGAAGACCGCGGCGCCGTACACCGCCCGGACCCCCTGACCCCACGCGTCCTTGACGACATCGAGGCGCAGGTCCGGCAGGCCGGCCATGTCGAGCGTCGTGGGGCGCAGGCCGTAGACCACGGTCGCCAGGGTTGCCGTGCCGCCCCCGGAGGCGGCGGGACGCTCACGCTTGACTCGGGAGAGCTGGCTGCGGGCGCCGTCGTACTCCAGCTGGTACGGCGTCAGCCCGGGCGGCGTGAGTGTCGCCAGCCGGCCGTCGCTGTATCCGTAGCGCGTGGTGAGCCCGGTCAGCTCGTCGGTGACCGAGCGGAGCCGCTTGTCGGTGCCGTAGGCATAGGAAGACAGGGGCGTGGTTGCTCCGGCCGGGTTCGCCGCGTCGAAGACTCGCAGCTGGATCCGCTGGACCTGCCCCGTCACGTCACCTGGGGAGCTCGAGTTCGCCGTGGTCGACGCGGCGTAGCCGACCTCCAGAGCGCGGCAGCCGGCGGCCCACGAGGTGGCAGTGCAGTCGGCCGCGGTCATCCGCTCGGGCAGGGCACCGATGATGCGGGTCACTCGGCCCAGGGAGTCACGGTCGTAGATCGTCTTGCCGGCCCCGGGCTCCTGAACCGACTCGGCGGCAAACACCGCCGTACCGGGATTGGACTGCGTGGGAGCGGCTGGCGCGGTGGTCGCCAAGAACGTGGTCTTCGCCCCGGCGGAATCGGTGACCACGAACCACGTCTGGCCGCCATCCACCTGCACCTCGGCCTTGAGGCCGAGCTGCGGGGTCAGCTCGTCGACGCCCTCCCACTCCTCGTTGTCAGGGGCGATCATCGCGTCGGTCCGCACGTCCCATCCGGCCTTGGGCGCGAACACCATGGTCTCCCCGGTCGGGTCCGAGAGCACGAGGGTGCCGTCGACCAGGGTGTTGTCGATCAGGCGCAAACCGGCCATCCCCGCCTCGGTGCCGTCGAGCGAGGCCGTCCAGCCGGGGCCGAACACGTCCTTCGCAGCTGGAACCGCGGGACCGGTGTAGGACCCGTAGGACCGCGAGACCGACAGGGTCGAGCCCGCTCCGCCGGCGACGGACACGTCGGTGGCGTCTGCCGCGAACTCACCGCTCCACAGCGCCACTCGCCCTGCGCCGACATCGGTGACGGGGAAGTTGCTGCCGAACGCTGACTCGACGAGCTGCAGGGTCGTCGGGGGCGAGCACGAATCGGGCTTTCCGCCGGCGTACGAGAAGCAGGCCTGCGTCTCCAGCAGTGCCGGCGCCTTGATCTTGTCGCCTTCCTCGGCGGCGTCGGGGACCTCCTCCTGCGTCGCCGCCCAGGTCAGCTCGTTGGCTTCGGACGCACCGACGCCTTGGGTGATCGAGCCCGTCCAGGTGTCGCCGTCGACATCGGTGATCTTCGTCGCGTCGTTCCACCCGTCCTCGGATGCGTAGCGCCACTTCAGCCGCGCACCGGTCGCGTCAGGGGGACCGGAGATCGAGAGCGGGAAGTTGTTGGTGAACGTCGGGATCTTGCTGGTCGTGGCGATCGCGGGGCGGCCCACTCCCCACTCGAAGGTCTTCCAGGGGCCGGTGTTGCCGGCCCGGTCCTTGGTCTGGACGGTCAGTGCCCGCCAGCCGTTCGGAGGGTTCCAGCTCACCTTGGCGATCCCGTTGGTCGCCACTGCCGTGCGGATCGTGCCGTTGCCCTCCTGGTAGGAGAAGGACGCCGTGTCCGCTGGCCCGATGAGGGTGAACGTGTTGGACTGCGGCTGGGTCGCGCCCCACACGTTCTCGGTCGCGTTGTCGGCACTGATGGTGGGAGCCGGCGGTGCCGTGGTGTCCACCGTGAAGTAGGACAGCGGGCCCCACCCTGCGGCGGCCTCGAGGCTGCCACCGGCCCAGTTGTAGTAGTCGCCGGCCTTGGCCCGCACCGTGTAGGTGCCGTCCGGGAGCTGCTTGGGAATGGTGCAGCTGGTCGAGGAGGACTGCGGCACCGCCGGACCCTGGCACGACGTCTCTTCCGTCGTCGGGGTGGCGGCCTTGCCGACCCGGAACAGCAGCCCGATCGTGTCGCCGTCGGGGTCGGGCGCCGACCCGCTGAACGTCGGGGTCTTCGAATTGGTGTACCAGGTCGTAGCCCCACCCGCCGGGGTGTACGACGTGATCGGGGACCAGCCGACGTAGCTGCTCTCCCCCGGCAGGACGTTGTAGGTGATGTTCAGGTGCGGGCTGAGGCCGGGGTAGGTCTCGTAGTTGGCCGAGCGGTAGCGGCGGTAGCCCTTGTTGACGGTCTCGTCGGCCGCCATGACGCGAAAGCCGTCGTTGAAGCCGCCCGCGACCCAGTCCCGGACTGTCGCCGAGACGTCCCACGCCGCGTCGGTCGCGCCGCAACCCCCGGCGTCGTACCCGGCCGCTGGGCTGTAGTCGACAGGGTTCCGGCCAGCGAGCGGCTGATTTGCCCAGGTGATGGTGTTGCCACCCCACGCCTCGTTGACGGCGCTGACCCTGATCGGGGAGCCAGCGCAGGACAGCGAGGCGAAGTTGCGCATGACCAGCGACGCCGACCGGAACTGCACCAGGCTGCCCACTTCGCGGCCGTTGGAGATCTTCTCCTGGAGCTGGCCGACCGCGTAGTCGAAGTTGATGAACGAGCGGTACTTCGTGGTGCCGGTGTCCGGCGTCCCGACCCGCAGTTCGGGGCTCGGCACCTGGTTCCCGGCCTCCGGCTTGGACACCCAGGTGTCACCGCTGGCGTAGTTCGTGAACGTCGGGTCGACCGTGACCGGGTAGACGGTGCCCGGATCGGCCAGGTAGTCCTCGTCCGGCGACAGCGTCAGCTTCGTCGTCGCCCCAGCCGACGCACCCACCGTGGTGTCGACCGGCACCACGTTGGTGGGGTCGCCCTGCTCGTCGACAGACGCGTCGTACATCACCGGCGGCGCGGCGGACGCGATCGTGTCCCCGGCCTTCGTGGTGACCTCCAGCGAACCCTGCGCGGTCTCCGAGAGCACCGCGCCGTCGGTCACCACCGGAACGGCCAGGTCCAACGGCGCGGCCGGCTGCTCGTGCAGCACCACGTCGTACGAGAACCCGGTCCCGTTCGCGGTGACCACGAGGTCACCCACGCCGCCCGCCGCGACCCCGGCGTACGTCGCCGCGTCGCCCTCGACGGTCGGTTCGGGCAGCATCGTGGGCCAGCGCCACTCCAGGTCCTTGCCGTCCTGGCTCATCGCGGCGAAGACCTTGTCCCCACCGTTCGAGAGGCGCAGGTCGGCAGCCGCGTACCGCGGCACCAAGCCACCGTCGCCGGCGACGAGGCTCGCGTCGATGTCGTGCCACTCTCCGTCAGCGTCCTGCGCCGACTCCGGCTGCGTCGCGGACTCCGAGGTCCACGTGCCGTCCGGGTTCGCGTACACCCGACTGAACGCATCGCGCTGCGACTCGTCCTCGACCCGCTCGCCCGATGCCCGCGCGGTCACCATCGCCGACACCCGGTCCGGGCGGGACAGATCGGTCTCCTCGGACGGCGATGCGGCACTCGACGCCGGCGCGACGGCCGCAGCCGTGACCCCGGCGGACAGGCCACCGCCCGAAACGATGAGACCGATCCCAAGAGCGCCCACCAGCCAGGCGGACGAGCGGGTACGACGGCGCGAAGAAATGGCCAAGGCCAGCTCCCGAGTGCTAGACCACCGCGGGTTGGCCGGGCGGTATCTGAACGAATCAGGCGGGAGGCTATGCGGAACAGATCGACCCGTCATAATTTGCGTGGCCACGAGACGACCCTGCGATCCGCTGTCTTCGACCCACAGACGCCATACCACCGACGCCCGGAGACGCGACCGAGGACACCGAACCAACGTGGCGCTCGCTGTCGGCCCCCGCTCGCTACGGTATCCACGTGCCAGTTGTGCTGATCACCGGAGCCGCTCGCGTCAACAGCATCGCCGCAGGCATAACGTCGCGGCTCGTCGCGGACGGCTGGGAGGTCGCAGCCAGCGACCTCAGCGAATCCGACTACCCCTGCGACCTGTCCGATCCCTCGGCTCCCGGCGAGCTGGTCGCGACGGTAGCCCGGGAGAAGGGGCCCATTGACGCACTGATCCTGAGCCACGCCCACGGTGTCGAAAGCGGGATCCTGGACACCAGCGCGGAGAGCTTCGATCGGCACGTCGCCGTGAACGCCCGGGCGAGCTTGCTGCTCATCGCGGAGTTCGCGCGACAGGTCCCCCGACCGGTGGGGCGGTTGTCGCCATGACCAGTGATCACACGACCGGGAACCTGCCCTACGGCGCTTCCAAGGGTGCGCTCGACAGGATCGTGATCTCCGCTGCTCGCGAGCTCGGTCACCTCAACATCTCCGCGAACGCGCTCAACCCCGGGCCGATCGACACGGGCTGGATGGACGAGGAGACCAGATCGTCGATCGCTCAGCACACACCGTTGGGACGGCTGGGCACTCCCGGCGACATCGCCGGGATCGTCTCGTTCCTGATCTCTGCGGAAGGTCGATGGATCTCCGGTCAGTTGTTGCACACCGATGGAGCCTTCGCGGCTCCGTACTGAAACGGCTCGCCTGCCGCGGCGGGCCGGAACCGCGCGATGCCCCCGGTGTCTCGGGTCACCCCGGCCGGAGTCGCCGCTGCACCAGCCACACGACGAGCGCGACGGCGAGGACCCCGACGAACACGCTGACGGCGTTGACGAAGGTCGCGGCGTACGCGCCGACCGCGGCGTACCCGACGGCAGGTACGACGTTGCCCGCGGCGCCCGCAAGCGTGGCCTTCCACCACCCGACCGACCCGGATGCCCCGGCCAGGATCGCGGTGGTCTCGGCGAGCATCGGGACGGGCCGGGTGACGACGATCGCCCACGCGCCGTGGCGTTCCAGGAGCGCGGCTCCGCGCTCGCGCTGCTCCTCACTGACGAACTTCTCGACGAGACGCCGGCTCCGCCGGCCCACGAGGTAGCCCGCCAGGGTGGCAGCGGTGCCACCCAGGAGGGAGAGCACGGAGCCCAGCACCAGGCCGAACAAGGCACCCTGGGCGATCATCACGCCGGACGCGGGGACCGGCAGCAGGACGTCCGCGACGAGCAGGGCGAACCCGCCGAGCGCGACCGGCCACGTGCCGTCGTCGAGGTAGGCCCGCGGCTCGGTCAGCAGCGGGATCCGCAGCTGCTCGGCGACGACGAACATGGCCATGAAGATCGCGACGAGCCCGAAGCCGATGACGGCGTACCCGTGGCGGCTGGCCCAGGACGTCTGCCGCGGAGGGCTCTCAAGCACGGCGCCGGCCGACGAGGTCGGGCCGGTAGCCGAATCGCGGCCCGGCGGTCTCGCGGGCGCCAGGGATCAGCATCGGCATCAGGCGCTGGGCCTCGATGCGCAGTGCATGCATCTGGGTCATCACCGCACCGAGGGCCGAGGGCTCGCCGTCGAAGGTGCGCTGCAGGTCGTCGATGAGGGTGGTGAAGGTCCCGTCGAACTGGTCGGAGACGCGGGCCACCTCCGAGCCGCTCGGCAGCGGCACCAGCGGCGGGTTGTCCCGCATCGGCCAGACGCCGGAGGCGTCGAGAGGCACCGGCGGCTGGCCCCACGCGTAGCCGTCGGGGGCGGCGGCGTCCTGGACGAGGGAGAGCTCGCGGTAGATCTGCTCGAAGCGGTAGTAGTGGGCCAGCTCGTCGGGGTCGGCGGCCGGGCTGGTCGCGGTGCCCTCGCCCTGGTCGATGATGAGGGTGATCGCCGCCAGCGCCGCCGCTTCGCTGTCGACGGCGTGCAGGAAGCTCGTGCCGATCCATCCGGTCACCTGCCGGGCTCGGTTGCCCGTGAAGATGCGCTGGTCGTGCAGGGACCGGATGAGGTCGCCGACCGCGAGGTAGAACTGCCCGATCGTGCGGTACTGCGTCTCCTCGAGCGACGCCAGCCGCTGGACCGGGAACACGATCGGGTGCTCGGGCTCCTCGATCGTCATGAAGTTCGCGATCGTGGTCTGCGACAGGCGGGTGAGCGGTACCACGAACGGGCGGCCGGGCTGGTCCCCGATGCCCATGGGCAGCTCGCTGGGGTAGCTGAGCACCGAGCCCGGGAGGTCGGGGCAGCCGCCGACCGCGTTGAGGATGTTGCACGCGAGCCCGAGATGGAGCATCTCCTCCATGACGACGCTGCGGATGATCGCGCCCGCGGCCGCGTTGCCGCTGCTGGAGATCGAGAAGAGGGCGGTGAGGTACGGCGGGATGGTGGCGAGCTCCAGCTTGATCGCGTTGGCGAGGGCCGCGAGCAGGTCGTCGTACGTGTCGAGTGGCTGTCGTTCGAGATACAGCAAGGTCGCTCCTCGGGCTGGGGCGGGCTGAGGGTCACGGCGGGCAGGACTGGTCGATCCAGCTCTTGAACAACGCGACGTCGGTCGGCTTGAGGGGCGGCAGCGGCGGGGGCGGCATCTGGCTGCCGTCGGTGGGCTCGATGTTGCTGTAGATGACCTCGGCATTGGCCTTGACCACCTCGTAGTCCGCGAGGTCGAAGCGCCACATCATGTTCAGCCGGTACGGCGCCAGGAACGGCGCGATGTCCCTCGCGAACGAGAGCGCCCGCCCGGCCTGCCCACCCTCGGCGCTCATCGTCATCGGCTGCCGAGGCAGCCGGTAGATGTTCAGCACGCCCCCGGTCTCACTGGCGACGAGGGCCCCGGCGACCACGAAGTCACCGGCCACCGCAGGGCCGAGGCAGTAGCCGTAGCCGCCGCTCATGCCGCCGGTCTGCGGCCCGAAGCCGTCGGTGTCGGCCCACAGCAGGTTGCCGTTGCTTGCCGCGAAGGCGTACAGCGCGACGTTGCTCGTGGCCATGAACACGACGTCGTTGGCGACGGCCGGCACGCTGAGCCCGCTCTCGCCGCCGGTGCGGTAGAGCGGGTTCCCGGGCTGGGTCGCGGCCAGGTAGCGCTGGGGATCGCCGTCGTCGAGCGGCCAGGCGTCCTCCAGCGTGGACCAGTCGAGAGCACGGATGAACGGGGTCGTCGCGCTGTCGATCCCCGGGCTGATGAAGTGGTAGTTGTTGCCCCCCAGCCCGATGTACAGGGTGCCGAGCCGGGAGCAGACCGCAGCGGTGCTGTAGGTGCCGGAGAAGTTCTCACCCTGGATGCGGTTCGACTGCTCGTTGCTGACCACGGGATACGGGTTGGCCGGGTCGTCCGGGCCGTGGGGGTCGACGGTCGCGATCTGGCTGCCGTCGCGGTGCAGCGGCAGCAGCTGCCGCGTCGAGACGATCTCGAACGACTCGGCGTCGAACGTCAGGTAGCAACCGTTCTTGCAGCCGATGCCGACCAGCTTGCGGTCGTCGGCCTCGAACAGCGTGGGCGACCCGCCGATGTCGACGTCGATGTCGGAGGGCCGGTAGCTCGTGTCGGCCGGTATCTGCACGTTGGCCTTCAGGGCGCCGGTGGTGCCGTCGAGCACGACCACGCTGTTGGTGTAGCCGGGTGTCGGGAGCGCACCGTCCGGATTCGGGTTCCCGGTCGCGACGTAGAGCTGGCCGAGGCCCTCGTCGTACGCGATCGACGACCAGACCGACGCCCCCTTCGTGGACACCGGCCCTTTGAAGGTCGTGAAGCCGGGCGGGAGCGAGCCGACACACTCCGCCGGGAGCTCGTTGGGCCGGTTGTGCCGATGCGGCTCGAACTGGCAGGTGCAGAAGACCCAGAGCACGCGTCCCGTCGCCGCGTCGAGGCAGTAGACGAAACCGTAGAGGTCGGGGTTCTCACCCTCCCCCATGCCCACGAAGACCCGGCGTCCCGACACGACGGGCGACGACCAGCCGGCTGCCTTGGGCGACGTGTCGAAGTCGTTGGTGACCGGCTGGTTGTGGCCCAGGTCCGCATATCGGAGATCCGTCACCCACACCTCGGAGAGATCGGACTCTCGCAGGCAGTAGAAGCGGCCGTTGAACGCACTGAAGTAGACCAGTCCGTTGGCCACCGCGGGTGTGACGGCCATTCCGCAGAATCCGTGACTATCGCGCTCCGTCACCGGAATCGACCACCGATAGGTGGCCACGGTCTTCCCGGACACGAGCTCGATCTTCAGGATCTGGCCGCCGTTCTGGTGGGCGACGTCCTGGGTGTTCGCGAGGCCCACGAAGACGTATCCGCCGACGACCGCCGGGACGGACAGGACCGACCCCGGCACCTGGAGCGAGTGCAGCAACCGCAGCGTACCGACGTTGGCCGCCGTGATCCGGCTGCCGGTCGCCTCGCCGGAGTGGGCGGCGTCGCCGTGGTACATCCACCAGCCCGGGGCCACGCCCGGCTCCAGCGTGCTCATCCGATCGCCACGACGCCGGCCGCCACCAGAAGACCGAGACCGAGCCAGCTCTGCCGGCGTACGGCGCTCAGTCCCGCGGCGAGGCGGGCCCCGATCGTCAGTCCGAGGAGCATCAGCAGGCCGCTTGTCACCCCGAGCATCCAAAGGGCGGGGCCGGTCAACGACACCGGATAGACCAAGTTGTCCAAGGAGAGCGCTACCGGCAGCGCGGCCACGACCAGGCCGGAGGCGGCGTACGTCGCGCCGGAGCGCAGGACGACGCTCAAGCCGAGCAGGTAGACGCCGTACGCCGCCAGCACCACGATGGGGACCGCCGTCAGCCATCCCGAGACCGGCACGGTCAGGTGCGCGCCCACCACGGACGCCACGCCGTCTGCGACGCCGCAGCCCGCCGCCAAGAGCAGCCGCCTCGCGCGACCGGCCAGGGCGGGCGCGACGGCGAGGCCGACAAGCAGGCTGTCGGCACCGAGCACCAACGCGTCAACGGCGAACATCGACGCCCACCTCCGGAACGATCATTCCGTCTCACCCACTCGTCGCGCGTCCGATACGAGCCGAAGGCTCGCCGCAATAGGGCCGAATATCCGGCACTCGACTCCGGCATGTCAATCGTCGTGCCAATAGTGCCCACAAGCGAACTCTTGGTCTGGTCATCGCGTTCTCAGGTTCTCAGGGTGACGCTTAGCGCGAGCTGTTCTCCCACTCGAGCCAGGCGCTCCTCACCCAGTCGATCAGCACGCGTCTGCCTGCGAAGCGCAACGGGAAGAGCCAGATCGTTCCGCTGGATCGCCCGAACCCGGGCGGTGGGCCGCAGTCAGCGTACGCCGTCATGACACCGATGATGTCAGCGATCTGCACCCGGTGCGAAGAGGATTCCGGATCGTCAGCGTCGTCGGCTCGATGTGACCCGCAATGCGGACCGCAGTCATCCATGCCGTGATCCCGCCGACGTCCCGTAGACACCTCCGACGATTGGCTCACCCGAGGCGAACGATTGGACCGCGATCCATCCCGACCCGATGAGATTGGTTACCCAGCGTCGACGACACCAGACCTAACGGCACCGTTGACGCATGGTCTCCGCGACTCCTCTGTCACGCCACCGGCGAACTGCGCCAGATTTATTGCCGGAATGGCGTCTGGGATAAGTAGGATCTTCGGCCGCATTCAAACGCGGAGCCGTAATGTCGACGCGAATACTCACACAAGGACGTACACAATCGATCCAAGGTCGTCGAGATCCGCCAGAACCGGCGACAATCTAGGTCGAGCACGCCGCCCTACTCAAACCCTGAAACAGAGACTGCGCTACAGCTTCCCAATTGCAATTCCATTCCAGTCGAAACGGCCGAGCCACCAAGAATCGGTTTGATACTCCGGTGGCGCCTTCTCAATCTCTAGAGACGGAAACTCTCCGAGGAGTTCTTCCAAGTCGTCGAACCACGCATCTCGCAGGCTCGTCGGCAATTCGATTCCACACCAGGGGCAAAAATAGAGCAGCTGTAGGCTTCGACTCTGGTCCGAAGAATTGCCAATCAAAACGACATACTCACGAAATCGCGGCAGATAATCCACTGGAGCTCGTGAGTCCTGAAGACATTCCTGCATCGTGGCGCAAGCGTGAGGCGGCAAGCCCAACGGGTTCGAATCGTTAGTCATAGGTCAATCCGCCTACCTTTCACTGGAGGTTTATACATCTTGCCAGTCCTTGGGTCCTTTGAGCCGAGATGCCTACCCTTGGAATTGTAGACCTCGATGTCCTTATGGGTGCGATCCCATTCGTAGAATTCTTGCGCCTTTCCCGACTTACCGTTCGTCCTGATCTTGCCTCTAAATGGTTTCAACACCCGCCAAATTGGAGAACTCGACGCCGTACTGGTGATGACAATCGGCGCGGAGGTACATCCGCCGCAACCTCCAGTCTGCTGCCCTCCGGTCCCTCCGCCGAACCGGCCACCGCTGCCTTTGCAGGCACAGCCTTCGCCATGAGCAAGTAGACCGGTTAGGTCGAACCAATTTACTGGATCTTGTGGATAAGCATAAGTGGTGGAGTTGCCCCCAAAGATGGGGTCGGTAGATGTGAACGCACCAGTTGCGGCATTGTAGACTCGGGCGCCCATGAGAACGAGGCCGCCATTCTGAGTCGCCCGTTGCTTGACGCCAACCCATCCATAATCAATTCCGATCGACGCCCGATATGGCGCACGGTCAACCGCGATCGAGGCGGAGTTTCCGTATTCATCGTAGGCGTACCAGGCATCAATGCCGACAGCAGGCCCAGCCGCCGGGACAGGCACTGTGGTGACGACGTCACCGTGCGGATTTGCGATCGCAAGCGTCAGGTCAGCACCTGTTGCCAGTTCGGCTCCGCTGCTAGCAAGCGTGGCCGCCAGATCACCGCCGAGTGAATCGACGAAGCGGGACGTTGACGTCGTCCCGTTGGTGGTCTGCTGGACCCAGGTCGGATTGTCGGCACTGTCTGTGAAGTGGGAGGTCACCGTCGTCGTGGCCGGTCCTCCGGTCGGGCCGGTGGCCTCTACGGCGCGGCGACCTGCGGCGTCGAGGGTGTAGGCGCTGGTGGTGCCGTTCTGGGCGATGGTTCGGACGGCGTCGGTGTCGTAGTAGCCGAGCGTGATTGCACCTGCGCTGTCGCCCTTCGGCGTGTCGTTGGCGGGGATCGTGGTGACCCGGCCGAGTGAGTCGTAGCTGTACCCGGAGCCGGTGTCGTACCGATCGGCGGTGTCGTAGGACCAGTTGTTGGTTGAGGCCACGGTGGTGGAGCAGCTGCCGTCGGCGTTGGCTCCGCGGCGGGTGAGGCTGAGGCGGTTGCCGTTGGCGTCGAAGGTGTAGTTGCGGGTCTCGCAGGTTGTCTCAGCCGGGGTGGACCAGCTTGCTGGGTCTGGATCGATGAGTCCTCCGCCGGCCGGGGCGGTGTGGTCGGTGACCCGCGTCAGTCTCCCGGCCCGGTCATAGGTGTAGCCGTGTGAGTAGCCAGCCGCGGCGCCAGTGGTGAGCGTGTTGGCGAAGTAGCCGGCTCCTTGTGGTGTCCATTCGCGTGCGACGCGTCCGAGGTAGTCGGAGTGCTGTGACCAGGCGATCCACGGAACGTCGTCCATGTCCCATCCGCCAACGCTGACGAATCCGTCGTACGACATCGAGACGAGGTCACCGGCGGTGTCGGTGACGGTGCGTTGGGTGATGTCTCCGGGGAGGGTCTGGGTGACGAGGGTGCCGTCGGCGTTGTAGGCCCCGGCGAACTCGACGGCTGCGGCGCTCGGTCGGGTGGTGCTGACCGACGTGAGGAGGCCGCGACGCTCGGTCTTACCGTTGGCGTCGTTGCCGTTGCCGTTCGAGGTGGCGCCGTCGTAGCGGTAGGTGGTGGTGCCGTGCGGGTTGGTGATGGCAGCGAGCTGGCCCTTGTCGTTGTAGGTAGTTGTGGTGGTCTCGCCGGGGGCAGGCTCGTAGGTGGTCGGTCGGCCCCAGGTGTCGTAGCCGGTGGTGATCGGATCGCCGGTTGGCGTTCCGGTGGCATCGACACCGCGGGTGGCGGAAGGCAGCCCGGTGGTGGGGTCGTAGGCCGCTTCTTGGCCGTTGGCGAACGTCGATCCCGTGACACCGGACGTCACCGTCCAGGAGGACTTCCGGCGGCCGGCCGAGTCATAGGTGTTGGTGGTGGTGCGTCGCGTGGCTCCGGAGACCGATTCGACCGCGGTGAGGGGGTTGAGGTTGGTGTCGTAGGCGGTGACGTGGGTGACAGGAAGCGCACCGCTCGCGGACGCGCCGGCGTACCTGGTTAGACAGACAAGTCCCGCCCACCGTGGTTCGGAGGCACACCTGACATCGGCGGCGTTAGCGCCGGCGGTGTAGTAGACGAGCTGCCGGGTTCCGGCGTCCGCGCCGTCGGACTTGGGCTGCCGGGTCTCGATGAGGCGGCCGTCGGGATCGAAGCGAGCAGTGGCGGTGATATCGACCTGTCCGGCACCCATCTCGGTGGTCGAGCTGGTGGGGCGAGCGAGCACCCAGCCCGACGGGTCGTTACCGATAGGGTCGTATCCGGTGCGGGTCTCGGCCTCGATCGTTCCGGGTGCGGTGATGTCGGTGCCGGCGCTGACACTCCAGGGCCGGACGACCTTTTTGGTTGCCAGGCCGTAGCCGGTGCCGGTGGAGGGCTTGATTCCGTCGTGGGGCGCACCCTCGTCGTAGCTGATGCGGGTGTGGGGTCGGACCCACGCCAGGTCGCCAGCGTCGTTGATGACGGCCTGGCGGGCCGGGCCGAACGTCTCGGTGAGCACGCTCCCGGCTGGGAGCGCTGTGACACCACCGGTGGCGCTCATCACGGCGTCGTACTTCTTGAGAGTGCCGGCGTCAGCCGCGCTGATCTTTCCGTCGCGGATGGCGACGACGTCACCCGCGGACAGTTCTCGGATCGGGTTGTTGCGTGTGTCGTACTCGGTGGCATCCAGTAGCCAGCGCCCGGTCCCATAGTCGGCGGTGTTGGTGGTCCGGCCACGGAAGTCGGCGAACGACAGGGATGCCCACTGCCACTCGGATGCGGAGATGTCGCCGATCGCAGCAGGCACGTTCGGTGCGCTTGCCCCGAAGACGGCAGCCCCGTAGGTCGGCGGGACCAGCTGGTGCAGGTCGTTCAGTGCGAGGGGGCCGACGTTGGGGAGCCCGGCGGTGCCATCGCGCGGGATGTCGTAGCGGATCGTGGCCAGCCGGTTGGTGCCCGACCCGGTCGGCTTGTCCCGGTCGACGTCCTTGAGGCGACCTTGGCTGTCGTAGGTGAGGCGGTACGGCTTCAGACCCGGCGGGGTGATGCTGGCCAGGCTGTGCCCGGCACCGTCGTAGGTGTAGGAGGTCACCAGGTTGGTGCGTACGTCGGTGACCGATGAAAGTCGACCCGTGCTGTCGTATATATACCCGGCGACCAGTTTGCTGGTCGAGCCGTTGACCCAGTTGACCATGGCCAGACGGCCAGCCAAGCTGCCGGCTCCGTAGGTGAGGACGAGCCCGCGGCAACCGGGGTTGAGGGGCCCGCTGGCCGGGCAGGTCACCCCAGGCGGAACGGGAGCCAGGATGCGGGTGACCTGGCCCGCGGCGTTTGTGCTGTAGGTCGACTTGGCGGTCTGGCCGGCCTCCTGGACGGACTTCACCACGAACTCGTACGGCTCCCCGGCGCTGGGCGCGGCGAGCGCGGCGAAGGTCGTCTCGGTGCCATCGACATCGGTCACGGTGGCCGTAGTCGCGGCCCCCGCCCCGGTGACCTTGAGGCTGATGCCACTGAGTCGGGTGTCGTCGTCGACCGGGGCCCACGCGGACTCGCCGCCAGGCAGGTTGGGCTCGGAGGTGGTGCGCCATGTCGCCGGAAGACTGCGCGCCCAGATCAGGGCGTTGCCCTCGGAGTCGACGAGCGCGATCGTGCCGTCCTCGAGTGTGCTGTCGTACAGCTCCGAGCCGGAGAATCCGGTGCCGGGGCCGTCCAAGGAGGCGGTCCAGCCGGGCCCGAAGATGCCGACTCGTCCGTCGCTGCCTTCGAACGTGGAGTGGGTGCGAGAGATCGTTAGACGATTGTTGTAGCCAGGCTCGTCGACGTCGGTCTCGGTGGTCATGAACTCGCCGGTCAGCAAAGCGACCGATCCCGGTCCGGCGTTCGAGACCGGGTTGGTCGGACCGAAGGCGTGCGGCACCTTCAACACGCTCACCGGGGAGTTCGACCACGTGCAGGTCGAGGTGCCGGTGTACTCGAGGCAGACCTGGAGCTCGACGAGCGTGGTGCGTTCGTTGTTGATCCCAGGGAAGGCGCTGATGTCCACGCTCCCGCTGACCGCGGTGGTGCCGCCACTGGTCACGACACTGAGGTCGGGCACCGACGCCGTCTTCCACCCGGCCTGCGGGCCCGCGCCGCTGCCTGCGACGCGCCACCGGACAGTGGCTGCGGCGCCAGCGGCGACTGCTGCGCCTTCGGCGCTGACCACGACAGGGCCAGACGTGGTCAGCGACGCCTGCCCCGAGGCGCGTGGCGTCGGGGTGCTCATCGCGAGCGGCCCGTACCCGGTCCCGAAGGTGGCGGAGGGCGAGGTCAGGCCCGAGGGCGACTGGGCGCTCGCCACGATGCTGTGGCCACCCGCCGTGTTCGGCAGGGTGACGGTGATCTTCGAGACCGACGGATTCTGCGACGGGATAGCGATCGCAGTGGTGGTCTCGGCGCTGCCGTCGCGCGACCAACGGATGTAGGCCGGGGCGCTGTTCCCCGAACCGATCGCGGAAATCGTGCAGGACAGATCTGCCGGTGGCGGGCTGGTGTGCCAGCTGCCCGTGGTGTACGGCGCCGGGCACGAGATCACCGGCGCAGCCGGCGTCGTCGCGGCGACCCTGATCGGCTTCCAGGCAGTCCACCCAGACCAGTTGACTCCGTCAGTCGCGATCGCGCGGAAGTACCCGGACGCGTCCTCGGCCAGCGTCGCCGAGCACATCACCACGCTGCCTCCGGCAGCCGTGGGAATATCGCACTGGCCGAGCATGGTTCCCGTGTCCGTTGGTGTCGCACGGACCTCGAAGTGCAACCTCACCGCGGA
Source organism: uncultured Actinomycetota bacterium (assembly GCA_963707845.1). Lineage (GTDB taxonomy): Bacteria > Actinomycetota > Actinomycetes > Propionibacteriales > Nocardioidaceae > Nocardioides. The sequence goes on along the minus strand of CAVPRL010000014.1, from coordinate 420,923 downwards.
GCCCGGATCCCCATCACTGGCCCAACCGATGAAGGTCGGCGACGTCGTCGGGATGTACCACGTGGGGCTACCGCCGGGGGGTGTGTAGCTCGACCCCGACGTCCCACCCGCCTCGGGCGTACCCGGGACTCGGTTGTAGGTGACGTTGATCCGGGGATGCAGCGTGTTGTCGGTGTTGTTGGCGGATCGATAGCGACGGTAGGACTTGGTGACGGTCTCATCGGCAGCCTTGATACGAAGCCCACGGTTCCAGGTCGCCCCGGTCTGCCAGTCGGTGACGATGCCCGTGACGTCCCAGGTTGCGTCACCGGCAGGGCATGAGGTGTAGCCCATCGCGGGCGAGAACGTCGCCTGGTGGAGGCTCGTCATCGCCGGCGTATTCGACCAGGAGATGCTACTGAGGGTCCAGTCTGACGCGATCTGCGCGACCTCGATCGACGACCCGGCACAAGACAGCGACTCGAAGTTCCGCATCACCAACGAGGCCGAGTTCACCACTGCGTCGTCCGGGATCATGCCCAAAAGTTCGTTGAACCGCACGTACGACCGCGACTTCGTCGTTCCCGCATCCTGCGTACCTACCCGGAGCTCTGTACTGGTCTCCTGGCTACTCGGCGTCTGGTTGGAGACCCACGTGTCACCGGTCGAGTAGTACGTGAAGGACGGGTCGATCGTGACGGGGTAGACCGTGTCAGAGTCGCTCAGGAAGGCTGCGTCCGGCGTCAATGTCAGCTCGGGGGCGCCGGACGCGGTCTCATCCACAACCGTGTCGACAAGCAGTGCCTCACCGCTCGGCCCGGCGTCGACAGGCTCCGAATCGGCGGGGCCAGCGTCAGCCTCCGCCGATGCGTCCCACATCACCGGCGCGGGAGCCGTCACCACGGCTCCGTTTCCGTTCGGCTTGGTGATCTTCAGCTGACCGTCGGCGCCTTCGACCAGGTCGCCACCGTCAGTCGTGACCGCAATGGTGATCTCAACCGGCTCCTCGGGACGCTCCCGCAGGACCACCGAGTGCGTGAACCCGGTCGCTGTGGCGGTGACGACCAGGTCGCCACCATCGATCGCATCCCGATAGGTCGCCGTCGCGCCATCGACAACAGGCTCCGGAAGGACCGACTCCCAACGCCACCCGAGATCGTGCCCCTCACGCGACATCGACGCGAAGACCCGGTCACCGCCATCCGACAGCTCTAGGTCGGTGCTCACAGCCTTGGGGACGAGCACCCCGTTGCGTTCGACCAGGGTGGTGTCGATGTCCTGCCACTCACCGCTGTCGCTACGCACCGACTCCGGACCTGAGGCAGTCTCATTGGTCCACGTCCCGTCAGGGTTGGCGTACACCCGCGTGAACTCGGTGCGCTGCGACTCGTCCTCAACCCGCTCGCCCGAGGCCCGCGCGGTCACCATCGCCGAGATCCGATCGGGTCGAGACAGCTCGCCCTCATCCTCCGAAGGGGCGGCAGCCGCAGAGGCCCGCACCGGCGGCAACGACGACACGGCAGGCATGGCACCGGCCGACACGATCAGACCAATACCAAGAACGCCGACCAACCAGGCGGACGAACGGACACGACGACGCGAAACGGCCAAGGCAGCCCCCGAGAATAGGCCACACCGGCTTGCCGAGCAGCATCTTGAGTCAAGAATCGGCAACGTAACCGGCAACGACTGGCAACGTCTCGATTTCGCGAAATCTCGCACCGGGAGTTCCGGCACTCGGCCGACCACTCAGAACCCGGAGACAAGAAAGAAGGCCGGACCCATGATCTGGGTCCGGCCTGTCCGGTATCTCCTGAGAGATCACACGGTGGAGCTGAGGGGATTCGAACCCCTGACCCCCTGCATGCCATGCAGGTGCGCTACCAGCTGCGCCACAGCCCCATTGCTTCCCCGAACGAGCGGGTGACAACTCGCGGAATACTAGCCAACGGTTCCGCCGGATGCGAATCCGGGGCGGGTCAGAGCGTCGTGACCCGGTTGTAGGCCCTCATCCGCAGCGGGCCACCGGGTTCGGCCTGGTCGAGCTCGACCCAACCGCAGTTGTCGAGGCCGTACAGGACGGCGCGTTCGGCGACCGGCCAGCCGAGCAGGACGGGTACGGCGTCGCGGATCGCGGCCCCGTGGGAGACCGCCACGGCGAGCTCGCCCGAGTCGAGCGTGGCGAGCAGCTCCTGGAGCGCCGCGACGACCCGGGAGGCGACCTCGTCGGCGTTCTCACCGCCGGGCACGACGCCGAAGTCACCGCGCCGGAAGGCGACGAACTCCTCGGGCGCCAGCGCGGCGTACTCGTCGTGGGTCAGCCCCTGGCGGTCGGCGAGGTAGTACTCACGCAGGCGGGCGTCGTACGTCGGGTCGAGGCCGCTCTCCTTGGCGACGTACGCCGCGGTCTGGCGGGCGCGCACGCTGTCGGAGGACCACAGCGCGGTCGGCGCCATCGCGGCGACCACGACGGCCGCCTCCGCGGCCTGCCGGTGGCCGGTGTCGTCGAGCTCGGCCTCGAGCTGGCCCTGCACGCGGCGGGCGGCGTTCCAGGCGGTCTGACCGTGCCGGAGCAGGACCAGACGCCGGGTCTCGACAGGCTCGACCAACGAGCTAGCGCTCATGCGAGACGATGTCGGCGGGCAGCGCGATCGACGGGCAGTCGCGCCAGAGCCGCTCGAGGGCGTAGAACTGGCGCTCCTCCTCGTGCTGCACGTGGACCACGATCTCGCCGTAGTCGATGAGCACCCAGCGCCCGTCGCGCTCGCCCTCGCGGCGCAGCGGCTTGGCGCCGATCTCGCGGAGCTTGTCCTCGATCTCGTCGACGATCGACTTCACCTGGCGGTCGTTGCTGGCCGAGGCGAGCACGAACGCGTCGCTGATCGCCAGCTGCTCGCTGACGTCGAAGGCGATGATGTTGGAGGCGAGCTTGTCCGACGCGGCGCGCGCGGCGGCCTGGACGAGCTCGATGGCATGTTCGGTGGCAGTCACTGCTGGTCCTCTGTGGGTTCCTGCGGGTACAGGTGGTGCTTGGCGATGTATTGCACGACGCCGTCGGGCACGAGGTACCAGACCGGCTCGCCGCGACGGGTGCGCGCGCGGCAGTCGGTCGACGAGATCGCCAGCGCGGGGATCTCGACCATCGTGACCCGCTCTGCGGGGATGCCGCCGAGCGTGGCTTCGGGCATCGTGTAGCCGGGCCGGGTGCAGCCGACGAACTGGGCGAGCGAGAAGAGCTCCTCGGCATCGCGCCAGGTGAAGATGTCGGCCAGCGCGTCGGCGCCGGTGATGAAGTACAGCTCGGCGTCGGGGTGCTTCGCCGTGAGGTCCTTCAGCGTGTCGATCGTGTACGTCGGGCCCTGGCGGTCGATGTCGACCCGGGAGACGTTGAAGCGGGGGTTGGCGGCCGTCGCGATGACGGTCATCAGGTAGCGGTCCTCGGCCGGCGAGACGTCGCGGTCCGACTTCTGCCACGGGTCACCGGTCGGCACGAAGATGACCTCGTCGAGGTCGAACCACGCCTGCACCTCGGAGGCGGCCACGAGGTGGCCGTGGTGGATCGGGTCGAAGGTGCCGCCCATGACCCCGACCCGGCGGGCGCCCGGCACGAGCCCGGTCGTCAGCTGTGCTCTCGTCCCGCACCGAAGGCGAGCAGCGCCAGGAGCAGCGCCATCAGGATCACCAGGGTGACCCCGCCGATGAGCCAGTGGTTCGGCACGTTGGGGTTCTCGGTGTGCAGCACGGTCAGGAGCGCGTTCATGGGCGACACCCTACCGGTGGTTTCGAGGCTCGCTGCGCTCGCACCTCAACCACCGTGTCGGCTCGCTGCGCTCGCACCTCAACCACCGTGTCCGGCTCGCTGCGCTCGCACCTCAACCACCGTGTCCGGCTCGCTGCGCTCGCACCTCAACCTCCGTTCAGCGGACGTGGCCGTCGCCGGTGACGACGTACTTGGTCGAGGTCATCTCGGGCAGTCCCATCGGGCCGCGGGCGTGCAGCTTCTGGGTGCTGATCCCGATCTCGGCCCCGAAGCCGAACTCGCCGCCGTCGGTGAAGCGGGTCGACGCGTTGACCAGCACCGCCGCGGAGTCGACGGCGGCGGTGAACCGCCGGGCCGCGGCCTGATCCTGGGTGAGGATCGCCTCGGTGTGCTGGCTGGAGTACCGCCGGATGTGGGCGATCGCAGCGTCGATGTCAGGTACGACGGCGGCGGAGATGTCGAGCGAGAGGTACTCGGTCGCATAGTCCTCGTCGGTGGCCGCCACGACCCCGTCGTACGCCGCGAACGCCGGGTCGCCGTGCACCGTGACGCCGGCGTCCTGGAGCGCGGTGACGACCCGCGGCAGGAACTCCTCGGCGATGTCGGCGTGCACCAGCAGCGACTCGGCGGCGTTGCAGACGCTGGTGCGGTGGGTCTTGGCGTTGAGCACGATCGCGAGCGCCTGGTCGAGGTCGGCCGCGCGGTCGACGTACACGTGGCAGTTGCCGACCCCGGTCTCGATGACCGGGACGGTGGACTCCTCGACCACGGAACGGATCAGCCCCGCTCCCCCGCGCGGGATCAGCACGTCGACGTGGTCGCGGGCGCGCATCAGCGCCTTCACGCTGTCGTGGCTGTCGCCGGGCACGAGCTGGACGACGTCCGCCTCCAGCCCGGCGCCCTCGACCGCCGAGCGGAGCGCCTCGACGATCGCGGCGTTGCTGGAGCGGGCACTCGAGCTGCCGCGTAGCAGTACGGCGTTGCCGGACTTCAGGCAGATTCCGGCCGCGTCGGCGGTCACGTTGGGCCGGGCCTCGTAGATCATCCCGACGACGCCGAAGGGCACCCGCACCTGGCGCAGCTCCAGACCGTTGGCCAGCGTGCTGCCGCGGACGACCTCGCCCACCGGGTCCGGCAGCCCGGCCACGTCGCGCAGCCCGTCGGCCATCCCGGCTAGGCGCTCGGGCGTCAGCCGGAGCCGGTCGACGATGTTGGGCGGGGTGCCGCCGCCCTCAGCGCGCGCGACGTCCTCGGCGTTGGCCGCCAGGATCTCGGTCTCGTGCTCGAGGAGGGACTCGGCCATCGCGAGCAGCGCGGCGTCCTTCTGGGTCCGGGTCGCCAGCGCGAGGCCGAGGCTGGCGGCCCGGGCACGCTCGGCAACGGCCAGCACGTCGTCCTGCGAAGTCATGTGCCGAGCGTAGTTGCGCAGGCGGGCGGACCCCTACGCTGACCGGCATGCAGATCAAGGACCACGTCTTCGTCGTGACCGGTGGCGGCAACGGCATCGGCCGCGAGGTCGCGCTCGGGCTGATCGGCCGCGGTGGCCGGGTCGCGGCCGTCGATCTCCGTCCGGACAGCCTCGAGGAGACCGCCCGACTCGCCGCCGCCGGCGAACGCCTCTCCACCCACACCGTCGACATCACCGACCGGGCCGCCGTGGCCGGGCTGCCCGCCGCCGTACTCACGGCACACGGGCAGGTCGACGGCCTGCTCAACGTGGCGGGGATCATCCAGCAGTTCGTGCCCTTCGCGGAGCTCTCCTTCGAGGAGATCGAGCGGGTGTTGTCGGTCAACCTGTGGGGCGTCCTGCACACCACCAAGACCTTCCTGCCCTTGCTGCTCGAGCGCCCGGCCGCGTGCGTCGTCAACGTCTCGAGCATGGGCGGCCTCGCGCCGGTCCCCGGCCAGACGGTCTACGGGGCGTCGAAGGCGGCCGTCAAGCTGCTCACCGAGGGTCTGTACGCCGAGCTGATGGGGACCGACGTCGCCGTCACGACGGTCTTCCCAGGCGGTGTCGGCACCGGCATCGCCGACAACTCCGGCGCCGCCATCCCCGGCGTCGACCCCGACAGCGACCTCGCCGCCAACCTCACGTCGCCGGCCGACGCCGGCCGCCAGATCGTCGAGGGAGTCGAGAAGGGCAGCTATCGCGTCGTCATCGGCAGGGACGCCCGGATGCTCGACCTGCTCACCCGCCTGGTCCCCCGCCGCGCCACCGAGCTGGTCGCGAAGAAGATGGCGAGCCTGACCAGCTGACCCGCCCGCGTGGCGGGTGGTTTCGAGGCTCGCTTCGCTCGCACCTCAACCACCGTGTAGGTGGTTGAGGTGCGAAGGCCGCTAGGCCCGAGCCTGGAAACCGCCCTCCGTCGCGTGCACGTCCCCGGCGGCGATGATCGCGTCGAGCCGGGTGGCGGCGCGGTCCGCGACCGGGTTCTGGCCGGCCCGTGACGCGAGCTCGGCGAGCGCATAGAGGTCAGCGGCGCGAGCCAGGTCGAGCGCCCGCTCGGGCGGGGTGCCGCGCAGCTCGGCGTACGCACCGAGCACGGCGTCGACGTACGCCGGCTCGCGGTCGAACCGGAGCACGTTGCCGAGGTCGGTGAACGGGTGCCCGGCGTGCGCGAACTCCCAGTCCAGGACCGCGGTGATCGCCAGGGTGTCCGGGTCGAGGAGCAGGTTCTTGGGGTTCAGGTCGCTGTGCACCAAGCAGGTGCGCGTCTCCTCGTCGAGAAGCGCCTCGGCAGCCGCACCGAGCTCGCCCAGCGAGTCGGGCAGCTCGAGCTCGAACGCCTCGACGGTGAGGTCGCCGTCGGCGAAGAGGCCGCGACTCAGCAGCGGCATCCCGCCCAGCGTCGCCACCACCCCGCCGACCGACTCCCCAACCCGACGCAGGCCGGCGTCGTCGAGGGTCGGCAGCAGCAGGTCACCTCGTACGCCGGGCAGGAACTCGGTCACCAGCAACGCCGGCATCTCGCCCGAGGCGCGCCGTACCTCCAGGACCTCGGGCACCGGCAGCAGACCGCGCACCAGGCGTAGCACGGCCGCGTCGATCTCGTGAGCGGCAGGCCCGCGCTGGCCCCCGTAGATGCGGACAACGGTCCGCTCGCCGCCGGCCTCGGCGACGAAGGTCTCCCCCGACCAGCCACCCTCGAGCGGCTCCAACGACGCGAACTCCACCCCGGGAGCGTAGGGCCAGGGCAAAGCAAACGGGTCGTCCGCCTCACACGCACCTATAGGTAGCGGAGAGGCGGACGACCCGTCAGGGTAGGGGCTCAGCCCTTGCGCTTGATGATCTCCTCGGTGGCGGCGGGGAGGACCGTGTGCAGGTCTCCCACCACTCCGAAGTCGACGAGCTCGAACATCGGGGCCTCTTCGTCCTTGTTGACGGCCACGATGGTCTTCGACGTCTGCATGCCGGCGCGGTGCTGGATGGCACCGGAGATGCCGTTGGCGACGTACAGCTGCGGCGACACGGTCTTGCCGGTCTGGCCGACCTGGAAGCTGTGCGGCATCCAGCCCGAGTCGACGGCGGCACGCGAGGCGCCGACGGCCGCACCGAGCGCGTCCGCGAGGGCCTCGATCGGCTCGAAGTTGCCGGCGGTGCCACGACCACCGGAGACCACGATCGCGGCCTCGGTGAGCTCGGGGCGACCGGTCGCCTGACGCGGCTGCGAGGCCACGATCTGCGCGGTCTTAGCAGCGTCGGAGATGGTCGGGGAGAACTCCTCGACAGCGCCGGCGCCCGCGGCCTCCTCAGGGGCGGCGGAGTTGGGCTTGACCGTGATGATCGGCGTGCCCTTGGTGACCTTCGCCTGGACGGTGAAGTTGCCGGCGAACACGCTCTGCGTGGTGACCGGCCCTTCCTGCACGTCGACGGCGTCGGTGATCAGGCCCGACTCGAGCTTGATCGCCAGCCGGCCGGCGATCTCCTTGCCCTCCGCGGAGGACGGGATCAGGATCGCGCCGGGCGACGCCTTCTCGGCGAGCTGCTGCAGCGCCTCGGCCTTGGGGGCGACGAGGTATCCCTTGAGCTGCGCGTCGTCGACGACGTACACCTTCGCGGCGCCGTACGCCTTGACCTTCTCGGCCACCTCGGCGCCCTTGTCGGCCGGGCCGATGAAGACGGCCGAGGGCTCACCGAGCCGCTTGGCGATGGTGAGGAGCTCGTACGTCGGCTTCTTGACTGCTCCGTCGACGTGGTCGACGAGTACCAGAACTTCAGACATCAGACGCTCCTCAGATGAACTTCTTGGACGCGAGGAACTCGGTCAGCGCCTTGGCGCCGGAGCCGTCCTCGTCCTTGACGATCTCGCCGGCGGTGCGCGGCGGGCGGGCCGTGGTGTCGATGACCTCGGTCCAGGCGGCACCCGCGCCGACCTCGCCCGCGTCGACACCCAGGTCGCTCAGCGACCAGGTCTCGAGGGGCTTCTTCTTGGCCGCCATGATCCCCTTGAACGACGGGTAGCGGGCCTCACCGGACTGGTCGGTGACCGAGAGGACCAGCGGCATCGTGCCGCCGATGACCTCGGTGGCGGTGTCGCCGTCGCGCTTGATGCGGACCTGGTCGCCCTGGAACTCGACGACCGAGGCCAGCGTGACCTGCGGCAGGCCGAGGCGCTCGGCGAGCATCGCGGGGACGACGCTCATGCCGGCGTCGGTCGAAGCCAGACCACCGACGACAAGGTCGACCGGGGTCTCGGCGCCGATCTTCTCGATCGCCTTGGCGAGCACCAGCGAGGTGGCGACGGCGTCGGAGCCGGCAATGGCGTCGTCGATCACGTGGACGCCCTTGTCGGCACCCATCTGGAGCGCCTTGCGGACGGCGTCGAGTGCCTTCTCCGGGCCCACGCACAGCGCGGTCACCGTGGTGTCGTCGCCGGCCTTCTCCTTGATCTGCAGCGACTGCTCGACGCCGTACTCGTCGAGCTCCGACAGCAGACCGTCGACGCCGACGCGGTCCACGGTGTTGTCCGACTCGAACTGCCGGTCGGCAGTGGCGTCGGGGACGTACTTCACACAGACGACAATGTTCATGGTGGTGTGGCCGGGACGGCCCCTCCTGATGCGGTCGGGATGTGGTCGTGAGGCTACCGTCGCGTACGACGCGCCGAAACTCGTCCCAGGGTCGGATACGTCACAGCGGCGCTGTCACGGTCTCGACCGGTCAGGTGCGGCGGAGTGTCAGGGCCGGACGATCCGCTCCAGGATCCGCCCGACGACCAGGTAGGCCACCGCGCCGAGCCCCCAGTTGGCGAGGGCGCTCTTGGTCGCGGCGTCCTTGCCGTCGAAGGTGAAGATCCCGTTGTCGCGCGAGAAGACGTCGAGGTCGACGGCGTCGGCCACGTCGAGGACGAACTTGACCAGGACGTTGTCCTGGTTGGCGTCGAGCGCGATTAGCAGCGCTCCGACCGCCAGGAAGAGCGCACACACGACGGCAGCCAGCCAGATCACCTGCGCCAGGCGGACCCGCAGGGCGGCCGTGCCGCCCCTCTTCTTCTGCTCGGCCACGTCCGACTTCACCTGTCCTCACCCAATCCTTGACGCCGCAGCCTTCGCACGGCCGACCCAGAGGTATCACGGTCCTCGTCGCCCAACCATCCCCCACCCCGGGTGGGCGCAAACGAAGGACCGGCCCCGACGCGGTGCGCCGGGGCCGGTCCGAGGTGGTGCTGGGACTACTTCTTGATCTTCAGCGCCGAACTGTTCTGCGTGACGGTCGTGTAACCGGTCCGCACGTAGCTCACCTTGACGGAGATCTTCTTGCCCTTGAAGGACTTGGCGAGCTTCAGCGACTTGCCCGTCGCCTTCTTGATCACCTTGCCGTTGAGCAGCCACTGGTACTTGACCGTCGAGCCGGTGGCCTTGCCCGGGGTGGCGGTGAGCTTCTTGCCCACCTTCGCGGAGCCCTTGACCTTGACCTTGCCGGTCACGGCCTGGGTGCCGGCCACGACCTTGCCCGCGGCGGCGGTGGCCTCAGCGGTCTTGTAGCCCGCCTTGGTCGCCGTGACCTTCACCGACAGGGTCTTGCCCAGGTCAGCCGGGACCACCGTGTAGCTGGCCGCGGTGGCGCCGCTGATCGCCGCACCGTCGCTGAGCCACTGGTACGCCTTGGCGGCGTCCGCGGGGCTGAACGCAGCAGCGACGGTCAGGTTCTGACCGACCTTGGCAGCACCGGTCACCGTCGGCGCCGTGGCCACCGTGACGTTCGGGGTCACCGGGACCGGCGGGGCTGCGGAGACGGCCATCGTGGCGGTCGCCGCGTCGGACCCGTCCTCACCCAAGGTGCAGGAGACCGTGCCGGAGGTGGACTGGTCGCCGTACGTGACCGTGAGCGTCATGCCACCCGAGACGGCGTCGATCGACAGCGGGAGCGAGCCCACGGCGGTCGGGGTGACGGCCCAGGTGCCCGTGCCGGTGAGCACGATCGGGTCGTTGATCGGCGGGTTGCTCACGGGGGGGACCGGGTAGACCCGGTTCCACGACGCGAAGCTCATCGGGACCGACGCGTTCGCGGCGCCCGCCTTGCCGGTGGCTGCCGCCGACAGGTCGATCTTCTTGATCGGCGTGTTCCGCAGGAAGGCAGCGAGCTCGGGACCGAACTCGATCCGGGCACCCACCGTTGCGGAGGAGGCGACGCCGACCTTGCCGGTGGCCGGAGCCGTCAGGCTCAGGTCGACCTTGGCCGGGTAGTCGTCCACGAACGGGTAGATCGCGGCAGTCATGTCGACGTGGCAGGTGTCGACGTACGGCGAGGGCTCGACGCCCTGGGTCACCTCGATGGTGCCGAGGTCGATCGGCTCGTCCGCCACGCAGTCGAGGTCGTAGGGCGTCATGCCCGGGCTGAAGGTCGTGCCCATCGAGATGGAGCCGACCATGTCCTCGATCGCCAGGTCCAGGTCGCCCACCTCGGTCGGCGAGATCTCGTCCCAGGTGCCGGAGAGGTTCAGCGTCATCGGGGGCACCGGAGAACCGATGCCACCGCCGCGCTCCCAGACCGGCGAGACCACGTCGATGGTGCCGGCCTCGGCACCCGTCGTGGTGTCTGCGTCCAGGTCGACGCTGATCCGGTTCACCGGGCTCGGGCCGAACTGGCTCGCGAACTCGTCACCGAAGGTCAGCGTGCCGGTCACCGTCGGGCTGACGGTCTCGCCGGTCGCCATGGTCTCCGGCGCGTTGGAGCTCAGCGAGACCGTGACCCGCTTCTCGCCGCCGTACGCCGCCTGGCCACCGGTCAGCTGCACGTCACACGTGTAGTTGGTCGTGTCGACGACCGGAGCCGCGGTGACCTCGATGGTGCCGAGGTCGACCGGCTCGTCGGCCGCGCAGTCCAGGACGTACGGGGTCATGCCCGGGCTGAAGGTCGTGCCCATCGAGATGTGGCCGACCAGGTCCTCGATCGCGAGGTCGAGGTCACCGGCCGAGGTCGGGGCGATCTCGTCCCAGGTGCCCGACAGGTCCAGCGTCATGGTGGGGACCGGCGAGCCGATCCCGCCGCCGCGCTGCCACACCGGGGAGACGAGGTCGATGCTGCCGGCCTCGGCACCCGTCGTGGTGTCCGCGTCCAGGTCGACGCTGAGCCGGTTGACCGGGCTCGGGCCGAACTGGCTCGCGAAGGCGTCGCTGAAGGTGAGCGAGCCGGTCACCGTCGGGCTGACGGTCTCACCGGTCTCCATGGTCACCGGGGCGTTGGTGCTCAGCGCCACGGTGGCCCGCTTCTCGCCGCCGTACGCCGCCTGGCCACCGGTCAGCTGCACGTCACACGTGTAGTTGCTGGTGTCGGGGAGGGCGACGGCCACCGTGTCGACCGTGAAGGCGCCCGCGTCGGGCTCGCAGTCCAGGACGTACGGGGTCATGCCGGGGCTGAAGGTCGTGCCCATCGAGATGTGGCCGACCAGGTCACCGATCTCCAGGTCGAGGTCACCGGCCGAGGCCGGCGAGATCTCGTCCCAGGCGCCCGACAGGTCCAGCGTCATGGTGGGCACCGGCGAGCCGATCCCGCCGCCGCGCTGCCACACCGGCGAGACCAGGTCGATGCTGCCGGCCTCGCCACCCGTCGTGACATCGGCGTCCAGGTCGACGCTGAGCCGGTTCACCGGGCTCGGGCCGAACTGGCTCGCGAACGTGCTGTCGAAGGTCAGCGTCCCGGTCACGGTCGGCGTGAAGGTGTCCCCGACCGTGGCCGACGCCGGAGCGTTCGTGTCGATCGTGACGGTCACCGGCTTCTCGCCGCCGTACGCCGCCTGGCCGCCGGTCAGCTGCACATCGCACGTGTAGGCGACGTTGGTGGCCGTGGCACTGGCGGTGGACAGTCCGGCGAGGCCGGGAAGCATGGTGAGTGCACCCGCTGCGAGCGCACCTGCCGCCAAGGCTGCGATGCGCCGGCGGCCTCTCGAGTTGTCGATCATCTGACTCCCTCCGAGCCGCCGCGACGGCCGTGTGGTGGACCCCGGAAACCCGATACCGGGACAGCCCGCACCTGGGCTGTGGTGTCAACCTAGAGGAAGAATCCGCGAGGATATATAGTTTCTAATATCTTGTGCGAAATTGATGTGACGGTTCAGCGTCCAACGAACGACGCCTTGCCGGGTCCGTTCTCGACGAACGACGCCATCCCGATCGTGCGGTCCTCGGTCGCGAACAGCGCGGCGAACTGCTGGCGCTCGATCTCCAGCCCGGTCTCGAGGTCCACCTCGGAGCCGCGGTCGATGCTCTCCTTCGCCGCCCGGATGGCGTACGACGCGGCGCCGCTGAACTGCTTGGCCCACGCCACGGCCTCGTCGTAGACGGACTCGGCCGGCACCACCTTGTCGACCAGGCCGATCGCGAGCGCCTCGTCGGCCTTCACGAACCGACCGGTGAAGATGATGTCCTTGGCCTTGCTCGGGCCGACCAGCCGGGTCAGCCGCTGGGTGCCGCCGGCGCCGGGGATGATGCCGAGCAGGACCTCGGGCTGGCCGAGGGTGGAGTTGTCGGCCGCGATCCGGATGTCGGCGCAGAGCGCGAGCTCGCAGCCGCCGCCGAGCGCGTAGCCGGTGATGGCGGCGACGACCGGCTTCGGGATCCGGGCGACGGCGCCGAGCGCGGACTGCAGGGGGCCGGAGCGCTTGACCATGTCCGTGTAGGACATGTCCGCCATCTCCTTGATGTCGGCACCGGCGGCGAAGACCCGCTCCCCGCCGTACACGACGACCGCCTTGACGTCGTCGCGCTCGGTCGCCTCGACGGCCGCGGCACGGATCTCCTCCTGCACCTGCACGTTGAGCGCGTTCATCTTCGGTCGGTCCAGCCGGATCGTGCCGACGCCGTCGGCAACCTCCAGTCGCACGAACTCGCCCATCGCTGCCACCTCTCGTGTAGGGACTCCTGCCCGGCATGCTGCCAGCATCGGCAAGAATGCCGTGCGTGACCCCTGGCATCTGGACGCACCTCGGACAACGCTCACGGGTGTGGCCGGGGCGCAACTGGCCGCTGGGCGCGACCTGGTCCCCGGAGTCGACGAACTTCGCGGTCTACTCCCCCAACGCGACCGAGTGCTGGGTCTGCCTCTTCGACGAGGACGACTTCGAGACCCGCTACCAGCTCACCGAGCGGTCCCTCGGCATCTGGCACGGCGCACTGCCCGACCTCGCTCCCGGCACCCGGTACGGCTTCCGGGTCGACGGCCCGTGGGACCCCGCCGACGGCATGCGGTTCAACCCGCACAAGCTCCTGCTGGACCCGTACGCGCTGGCCACGTCGGGCACGATCCGTCCCGAGCCGCCGCTCTTCGGCTACCGGATGGGCGACCCGACGAAGATCGACGAGCAGGACTCCGCGCCGTACACCGCGCGCAGCGTCGTCGTCGACCCGTCGTTCGACTGGGAGGGCGAGGTCCCGATGCGGCGACGGTGGCGCGACACCGTCGTCTACGAGCTGCACGTCAAGGGGTTCACCCAGCTGCACGACCGGGTGCCCGAGGAGCAGCGCGGGACGTACGCCGGCCTCGGCAGCCCGCCCGTCGTCGAGTACCTCCGCGACCTCGGCGTCACAGCGGTCGAGCTGCTGCCGGTGCACCAGTTCTTCTCCGAGCCCGCGTTGCTGGACCGCGGGACGGTCAACTACTGGGGCTACAACACGATCAGCTACTTCTCCCCCGACGCCGGCTACAGCGCGTCGGGCGACCGCGGGCAGCAGGTCCGCGAGTTCAAGCAGATGGTGAAGTCCCTGCACGCCGCCGGCATCGAGGTGATCCTCGACGTGGTCTACAACCACACTGCCGAGGGCGGCTCGCTCGGCCCGACGATCTCCTTCCGCGGGCTCGACGACCGGGGCTTCTACAAGCGGGTCAAGCCGAACGTCGACCCGGCGACCGGGGCGCAGACCTTCGACGACACCTACTGGGACGTCACCGGCTGCGGCAACACGGTCGACTCCAACGACCCGCTGGCGCTGCGGCTGATCCTCGACTCACTGCGCTACTGGGTCACCGAGATGCACGTCGACGGCTTCCGCTTCGACCTGATGTCGGCGCTGACCCGCACCGGCTACGACATCGACATGAACTGCCGGCTGCTCGTCGCGATCGGCCAGGACCCGGTGCTGCGGCACGTGAAGCTGATCGCCGAGCCGTGGGACGCCTCGATGGACGGCTACCTCGTCGGCCGGATGCCGCCGCCGTGGGTGGAGTGGAACGACCAGTACCGCGACGTGATCCGCGACTTCTGGCGCGACCACTCCTCCGGCAACAGCACCGTCGCCACCCGGCTCGCCGGCTCGTCGGACCTGTACGCCGACGACGGGCGCTCGGCGTACAACTCGATCAACTTCGTGACCGCCCACGACGGCTTCACCGCGCGCGACCTGGTGACCTACGAGCACAAGCACAACGAGGCGAACGGCGAGGACAACCGGGACGGCACCGACAACAACCGGTCCTGGAACATGGGGCACGAGGGCGAGACCGACGACGACGCGCTGATCGCCGTACGACGTCGGCAGACCGCCAACATCATGGCGACGCTGTGCCTGTCCAACGGCGTACCGATGATCACCGCCGGCGACGAGCGCGGCCGCACCCAGCGCGGCAACAACAACGCCTACTGCCAGGACAACGAGATCTCGTGGGTCGACTGGAGTGCCGACGACGCCTGGCTCGACGTCTACGAGATCACCAAGACGGCGCTGCGGCTGCGCCGCGAGCACCCGGCGCTGCGGCAGCGGCACTGGTTCGAGGGCCGGCCGACCATCCGCGGCGGCCCCAAGGACCTCGCCTGGCTGCACCCGTCGGGCCGCGAGATGGCCGACGCCGACTGGCACGACCCGGACCTGCGCACCATCGGGATGTTCGTCTCCGGCGCGCCGCTGCGGGCGCCGGGCAAGCACGGCGAGCAGCAGGTCGACAAGTCGTTCGTGCTCTGGTTCAACGCCAACTGGCTGCCCGTGCCGATCTCGCTGCCCGAGAACGACTGGGTGCAGACCGGCGAGGTCGTACTGTCCACGGACTTCCGCCTGCCCATCGGCACCCACGTCAAGGCCGGCGACCGAATCGCCCTCGGTCGCCGTACGGTCGTCGTGCTGCGCGAGGTGTAGCGCCGGGACGGGTGGTTTCGAGGCTCGGGCCTAGCGGCCCTCACACCTCAACCACCGTGTGCGGTGGTTGAGGTGCGAGCGAAGCGAGCCTCGAAACCACCCGTCAGGGCAGGGCGACGACCCCGAGCTCGGCAGGTGAGGTGAGCAGGTCGTTGCGCGGGATGATCCGCACCGTGTAGCCGAACGAGCCGGAGTGGTCGAGCACGATGTCGCCGTCGAAGCGGTGCCGGCCGGCCTCGTAGGACTCGGCGAGCACCAGGGACTCGACCGCGGTGTCGACCAGCTCGTCCTCGCCCGTGCTGCGGCCATGCACGAGCTGTACGTCGACGTCGGCCGGGGCGAGGTCGCCGAGGGCGACGAAGGCCCGGACGCTCATGGTGTCTCCGACCTCGGGGGCGTCGCCGACGCCGCTGCTCTCGACGTGCTCGACCCGTACGCCGGACCAGCCGGCGCGCACCTTCTTCTTCCACGCGGCCAGCTCGACGGCCCCCGCGTAGTCGGAGTTGAGGCGGCGCGCCGTGGTCGCGGCCGGGGTGTAGAGCTGGCGCACGTAGTCACTGACCATCCGGGTGGCGAGCACCTTCGGACCGAGCGACTTCAGCGTGTGTCGGGTCATCTCGATCCAGCGGGTGGGCACGCCCTCGCCGTCCACGTCGTAGAAGCGCGGGGCGACCTCGTTCTCGATCAGGTCGTAGAGCGCGTTGGCCTCGAGGTCGTCGCGGTGGTCGGCGTCGACGACACCGTCGGCGGACGGGATCGCCCAGCCGTTGTCGCCGTCGTACCACTCGTCCCACCAGCCGTCGAGGATCGAGAGGTTGAGCCCGCCGTTCAGGGCGGCCTTCATGCCCGACGTGCCGCACGCCTCGTAAGGCCGCAGCGGGTTGTTGAGCCAGACGTCGCAGCCCGGGTAGAGAGGCTGCGCCATCGCGATGTCGTAGTTGGGCAGGTAGGCGACCCGGTGCCGCAGCTCGGGGTCGTCCGCGAGCTGGACGATGGCCTGGATCAGCTTCTTGCCGCCGTCGTCCGCGGGGTGCGCCTTGCCGGCCATGATCAGCTGGATCGGGCGCTCGGGGTCGAGCAGCAGGCGCTTGAGCCGCTCCGGGTCGCGCAGCATCAGCGTGAGTCGCTTGTACGACGCTGCGCGTCGCGCGAAGCCGATCGTCAGCACGTCGGGGTCGAGCGCGGTCTCGATCCAGCCGAGCTCGGCCTTGGCGGCGCCGCGCTTCTCGCAAGAGCGGGCCAGGCGCTTGCGCGCGTCGACGACGAGGCGCTCGCGCAGCAGCCGCTTGGTCGCCCAGATCTCGGCACCGGAGACCTTGTCGACCGCCGCCCAGAAGCCCTCGGCGTCGTCGGAGTCGGGGTCGGCGCCCTGGCTGGCGGCCAGCTCGAAGACCTCGCGGGCGACCCAGGTCGGGGCGTGCACACCGTTGGTGATCGAGCCGATCGGCACCTCGGCCTCGTCGAACGCGGGCCACAGGCCCTGGAACATCTCGCGGCTGACGTGGCCGTGCAGCTGCGAGACGCCGTTGGCGCGCTGGGCCAGGCGGAAGCCCATCACCGCCATGTTGAAGACCGACGGGTCGCCGCCCTCGTAGTCCTCGGTGCCGAGCGGCAGGATCCGCTCGATCGGTACGCCGGGGGTGGCGCCCGCGTCGCTGAAGTACTGCTCGACGAGCGTGCGCGAGAAGCGGTCGATGCCTGCCGGGACCGGCGTGTGCGTGGTGAAGACCGTGGACGCGCGGCCGACCTCGAGCGCGGTGTCGAAGTCGAGCTTCGGGCCGTCCTCGGCAACGGTGAGCTCGCGGATCCGCTCCAGACCGAGGAAGCCGGCGTGGCCCTCGTTGGTGTGGAACACCTCGGGCGCCTGGTGGCCGGTGATGCGGGAGAAGACGCGCAGCGCCCGGACCCCGCCGACACCGAGCAGCAGCTCCTGGCGCAGGCGGTGCTCGCTCGTGCCGCCGTACAGCCGGTCGGTGACCTCGCGGTAGTGGTCGGGGTTGCCCTCGACGTCGGTGTCGAGCATCAGCAGCGGCACCCGGCCGACGCTGGCGACCCAGATCCGGGTCAGCAGCTCGGGGCCGTCGGGCAGCGCGATGCTGATCATCGCCCGCTCGCCGTTCTCCTCACGCAGCAGGGAGATCGGCAGCCCGTCGGGGTCGAGGACCGGGTAGGTCTCCTGCTGCCAGCCCTCGCGGGAGAACGCCTGCTTGAAGTAGCCGTGCTTGTAGAGCAGCCCGACGCCGACGATCGGTACGCCGAGGTCGCTCGCGGCCTTCAGGTGGTCGCCGGCCAGGATGCCGAGACCGCCGGAGTACTGCGGCAGCACGGCGGCGACGCCGAACTCCGGGGAGAAGTAGCCGATCGCGGCCGGGCCGTCGATGCCGGCGGCGAGCCGGCGCTGGTACCACCGGTCGCCGGTCAGGTAGCGCTGCAGGTCCGCGTGCGCCGCCGCGAGCTGGGCCAGGAAGGCCTCGTCGGCGGCCAGCTCGTCCAGCCGTGCCCGGCCGACGGCGCCGAGCAGGCGGACCGGGTCCCGCCCGGTCGACTCCCACACGTCGGGGTCAACAGCCACGAAGACGTCCTGCGTCTCCGGGTGCCAGGACCACCGCAGGTTGCCGGCGAGGTCACTCAGCGCGGCGAGCGCGGGAGGCAGGACGGGGCGGACGGTGAATCGACGGATAGCACGCACCAGAGGGACGCTACCGCGTGATCCTTGGAACGATCAAAGGAACGGCGCGAATGCTCGTCGCGGTCGGCGGTGGTGGTTTCGAGGCTCGGGCCTGGCGGCCCTCACACCTCAACCCAAGGGTTTCGAGGCTCGGGCCTGGCGGCCCTCACACCTCAACCACCGATGACGGTGGTTGAGGTGTGAAGGCGCTCTGGCGCCTGAGCCTCGAAACCACCGATGACGGTGGTTGAGGTGTGAAGGCGCTCTGGCGCCTGAGCCTCGAAACCACCGGCACCACGCGACGCCGAGTGAGACAAACGGAGCCCGAGCGCATCTCCTCGACGAGGGCGGGTAGTAGACCACCGCACTTGCAGGTCACCTCCGCATTCTCGCTAGGTTGGAGCGCATGGTCGGACGCATCCCCGTCATGGACGTCACGCCGCTGGTCGACCTCGGTCGGCAACCGGCCAAGGCGACGGTCGGCGAGCCGTTTCCCGTCACCGCGAGCGTGTTCCGGGAGGGACACGACAAGCTCGGCGCCGAGGTGGTGCTCACCGACCCGGACGGCGTACGACGTCCCCCGGTGCGGATGACCAAGCACGCCGAGGTGCCCGACCGCTACGAGGCGTGGTTGACGCCGGACGTCGGCGGAGCCTGGACCTTCGAGATCCACGCCTGGTCGGACCCGGTCGCCACCTGGCAGCACGCCGCCGGCCTCAAGGTCCCCGCAGGCGTGGACGTCGAGCTGATGTTCACCGAGGCCGGTCTCCTCTTCGACCGGGTGCTCGCGTCGATCGACCCGGCCCACCCCGGCGCTGCCCTCGCCAAGAAGGTCCTCACCGGAGCGGGCAAAGCGGCCGCGGACACCAAGCGCCCGCCCGCCGTACGGCTCGCGGCGCTCGAGTCCCCCGAGGTGACCGAGGTGCTGGCGGCCCACCCGCTACGCGAGCTGCTCACCGTCGAGGGCCCCTACCCGGCGTACGCCGACCGCACCAAGGCGCTCTTCAGCAGCTGGTACGAGTTCTTCCCGCGCTCGGAGGGCGCGAAGCGGAACGCCAAGACCGGCGCGGTCACCAGCGGCACCTTCAAGACCGCCGCCAAGCGGCTCGACGCCGTCGCCGCGATGGGCTTCGACGTGATCTACCTGCCGCCGATCCACCCGATCGGCGAGGTCAACCGCAAGGGTCCCAACAACACGCTCGACCCGGGGCCGGATGACCCGGGATCCCCATGGGCGATCGGCTCCAAGGACGGCGGCCACGACGCGATCCACCCGGACCTCGGCACGTTCGCCGACTTCGACGCCTTCGTCGCCCGCGCCAACAAGCTCGGCCTCGAGGTGGCGCTCGACCTGGCGCTGCAGGCCGCGCCCGACCACCCCTGGGTCACCAGCCACCCCGAGTGGTTCACGACCCGCGCCGACGGCACCATCGCGTATGCCGAGAACCCGCCGAAGAAGTACCAGGACATCTACCCGGTCAACTTCGACAACGACCCGAGCGGCATCTGCCAGGAGGTCCTGCGGATCGTCCGGCTCTGGATGTCGCACGGTGTCCGGGTCTTCCGCGTCGACAACCCGCACACCAAGCCGGTGGCGTTCTGGGAGTGGCTGCTCACGGAGGTCCGGCGTACCGACCCCGACGTGCTGTTCCTGGCCGAGGCGTTCACCCGCCCGGCGATGATGCGCGGGCTCGGGGCGATCGGCTTCCACCAGTCCTACACATACTTCACCTGGCGCAACGCGAAGTGGGAGATCGAGGAGTACCTCCAGGAGCTCTCCCACGAGACCGACCACCTGATGCGGCCGAACTTCTTCGTCAACACGCCCGACATCCTGCACGCCTACCTGCAGTACGGCGGCCCGGCGGCGTTCAAGATCCGCGCGGCCATCGCCGCCACCGGATCGCCGAGCTGGGGTGTGTACGCCGGCTTCGAGCTCTTCGAGCACGTGGCCGTCAAGCCGGGCAGCGAGGAGTACCTCGACTCGGAGAAGTACCAGATCCGGATCCGCGACTGGGCCGGTGCCGAGGCCGAGGGGCGCACGCTCGCGCCGTACCTCACCCGGCTCAACGAGATCCGCCGCGCGCACCCCGCGCTCCAGCGGCTGCGCAACGTCGCGATCCACTACAGCGACGACGAGAACATCCTGGTCTTCAGCAAGCGCGCTGTCGCCGATGGTGGTTTCGAGGCTCGCTCCGCTCGCACCTCAACCACCGAGGACACCGTCATCGTCGTCGTCAACGTCGACCCGCACGCGACCCGCGAGACGATGGTGCACCTCGATCTGCCGGCGCTCGGGATGCACGACAACGACACGTTCGTCGTCCACGACGAGATCAGCGGCGAGGACTGGACCTGGGCACAGCACAACTACGTCCGGCTCGACCCGCACCACGAGCCCGCGCACATCCTGAGCGTCAGGAGGAGCCGTTGACCCAGGAGATCACCGCCGAAAGCACCAGCCGGACCCCCGAGTGGTTCAAGACCGCCGTCTTCTACGAGGTCCTGGTCCGCGCGTTCCGCGACTCCAACGCCGACGGCACCGGTGACTTCCGCGGGCTGGTCGAGAAGCTCGACTACCTGCAGTGGCTGGGCGTCGACTGCCTCTGGATCCCGCCGTTCTTCCCGAGCCCGCTGCGCGACGACGGGTACGACGTCGCCGACTACACCGGCGTGCACCCGGACATCGGCACCATCGACGACTTCCGCTACTTCCTCGGCGAGGCCCACAAGCGCGGGCTGCGGGTGATCATCGACTTCGTCATGAACCACACCAGCGACCAGCACGAGTGGTTCCAGGCCTCGCGCAACGACCCCGAGGGCCCGTACGGCGACTTCTACGTGTGGTCCGACACCGACGAGCTCTACGAGGACGCCCGGGTCATCTTCGTCGACACCGAGCCGTCGAACTGGACCTGGGACCCGGTGCGCCAGCAGTACTTCTGGCACCGGTTCTTCTCCCACCAGCCCGACCTCAACTTCGACAACCCGGCCGTGCACGAGGCGATCATCGACGCGATCCGCTTCTGGATGGACATGGGCATGGACGGCTTCCGGCTCGACGCGGTGCCGTACCTCTACGAGCGTCCGGGCACGAACGGCGAGAACCTGCCGGAGACGCACGAGTTCCTCCGCAAGGTGCGCAAGGTCGTCGACGACGAGTACCCGGGCCGGGTGCTGCTCTGTGAGGCCAACCAGTGGCCCGAGGACGTCGTCGACTACTTCGGCGACCCGGAGGTCGGCGGCGACGAGTGCCACATGGCCTTCCACTTCCCGGTGATGCCGCGCATCTTCATGGCCGTACGGCGCGAGTCGCGGTTCCCGATCTCGGAGATCCTCGAGCAGACGCCCGCCATCCCGGACAGCTGCCAGTGGGGCATCTTCCTGCGCAACCACGACGAGCTGACCCTCGAGATGGTCACCGACGACGACCGCGACTACATGTGGGGCGAGTACGCCAAGGACCCCCGGATGAAGGCCAACATCGGCATCCGCCGGCGCCTCGCTCCCCTGCTCGACAACGACACCAACCAGATCGAGCTCTTCAACGCCCTGTTGCTCTCACTGCCCGGGTCGCCCTGCCTCTACTACGGCGACGAGATCGGGATGGGCGACAACATCTGGCTCGGTGACCGCGACGGCGTACGCACCCCGATGCAGTGGACGGCGGACCGCAACGCCGGCTTCTCGTCCGCCACTCCGGGCAAGCTGGACCGCCCGGTGATCCAGGACCCGGTTTTCGGGTACCAGTCGGTCAATGTCGAAGCGCAGCTCGAGAACTCCTCGTCGCTCCTGCACTGGACGCGCCGGATGATCCACGCGCGCCGCAACCACCCGGCGTTCGGGCTCGGGGACTTCCACGACCTCGGCGGCTCCAACCCGTCGGTGCTGTCCTACGTCCGCGAGCACCAGACCGAGGACGGCCGCGAGGACCTGATCCTCTGCGTCAACAACCTCTCGCGCTTCCCCCAGCCGGTCGAGCTGGACCTGCGCCGCTACCAGGGCCGGCAGCCCGTCGAGCTCCTGGGCGGGGTGCCGTTCCCCGAGATCGGCGAGCTCCCCTACCTGCTCACCCTGTCCGGCTACGGCTTCTACTGGTTCCGGCTGACCGCGCAGGAACCCACCGAGGAGGGCCAGCTGCTGTGACCCCGTCCATCTCAGAGGTAGAGCCCGACGTCTTCGTCCGGTACCTCGAACGCACCCGCTGGTTCGCCGGCAAGGGACGCCCGTTCTCGATCGCCGGCGTACGCCGGATCGGCGAGCTCCCGGGGAGCGGCGACGGCCTCTGGGTGGTGATCGACCTGGTCGAGGTCACCTACGAGGACGGACCCGGCGGCAGCGAGATCTACCAGGTCCCGCTGGCCCTCTACACCGAGCCCGAGACCCGGCTCGACCACGCCTTCCTCGGCTGGTGGGAGGAGGCGGAGTTCGGCTGGGTCCACGCGTACGACGCGCTCCACGACCGCGAGGCGATGGGGCTGTGGCTGCGCGCGTTCGCCGCCGCGGCCGACGAGACCGGGGGCAACCGCACCGAGCTCGACAGCGGCCTGGCGTTCCACCGGCTGCCCGGCCACGAGCTCGACCTCGAGACCCACTCCACGCTCTTCTCGGGCGAGCAGTCGAACTCCTCGGTCGCCTTCGGCGAGGACTCGCTGATGAAGGTCTTCCGCAAGATCACGCCCGGGGTGAACCCCGACATCCAGGTCCACGAGGTCCTGACCGCCGCTGGCTCCGAGCACATCGCCGCGCTCTACGGCTGGCTGGACTGGGTGGACGCCGATGCTGACGACGGCCGTGGCACCACGATGCAGTTGGCGATGCTGCAGCAGTTCCTGCGCACCGCCAGCGACGGCTGGGACCTGGCGGTCGCCAGCGCCCGCAACCTCTTCGCCGAGGCCGACCTGCACGCGCACGAGGCCGGCGGCGACTTCGCCGGAGAGTCGGCCCGGCTCGGGGAGGCGCTGCGCGAGGTGCACGCCGTCCTGGCCGAGCACTTCCCGACCGAGCGTCGCGGGCCGGAGGCCGCCACGGCCCTCGCCGACGCGATGACCGCCCGCCTCGACGCCGCCCTCGACGTCGTCCCCGACCTCGCGCCGTACGCCGACGCCCTGCGCGCGACGTACGACCGGGTGCGCGCGCTGCCGGGTCTCACGGTGCAGCAGGTCCACGGCGACCTGCACCTCGGGCAGACCCTGCGCACCAGCCTGGGCTGGAAGATCGTCGACTTCGAGGGCGAGCCCGCCAAGCCGCTCGCCGAGCGGCTGCTTCCGGACTCCCCCTGGCGCGACGTCGCCGGGATGCTGCGCTCCTTCGACTACGCACCGCGCGTCGTCGAGCGCTCCTTCGCCCAGGACGACGCCGCGGGTGCGCCGCAGCGCGCCTACCGCACCGACGAGTGGGCCCACCGCAACGCCAACCACTTCCTGGTGGCGTACGCCGGCGGCGAGGTCAGCGACGAGCAGCGCGTGCTGCTGGACGCCTACGTCGCCGACAAGGTCGTCTACGAGACCGTCTACGAGACACGCAACCGGCCGGCCTGGGTGGACATCCCGCTCGCGGCCGTCGCCAGGATGGGAGACGCATGAGCACCCCCACAGTGCTGTCCGTTGCCGACACCGAGCTGAGCCAGGTCGTCCACGGGCTGCACGGCAACCCGCACGGCGTGCTGGGTCCGCACCCGCACGACGGCGGGGTGACGGTGCGCGTGCTCAAGCCGCTCGCGTCGTCCGTGGAGGTCCGCTGGGACGGCGGTGCCGTCGCACTCACCCACGAGCACGAGGGCATTTGGGTGGGCGTCCTCCCCCTCGCCGACGTGCCCGACTACCGGGTCGCGGCGTCGTACGGCGCCGACCCGGTCGTGCTCGACGACCCCTACCGCTTCCTCCCGACCCTCGGCGAGCTCGACCTGCACCTGATCAACGAGGGCCGCCACGAGCAGCTGTGGACGGTGCTCGGCGCCCACGTGCACCACTACCCCGGCGCGTTGGAGCCGGTCACCGGCACGTCCTTCGCCGTGTGGGCGCCGTCGGCGCGCGCGGTGCGGATCAAGGCCGACTTCAACAGCTGGGACGGGCGCGAGCACCCGATGCGGCAGCTCGGCACGTCCGGCGTCTGGGAGCTGTTCGTCCCGGAGGTCGGCAGCGGCACGGCGTACAAGTTCGTGATCCTCGGCCCCGACGGCGAGTGGCGCGAGAAGGCCGACCCGATGGCCGCCTGGGCCGAGAAGCCGGCCGACACCGCCTCCAAGATCTTCGAATCGTCCTACGAGTGGGGCGACGACGCGTGGCTCGCCGAGCGCGCCAAGGGCTCCCCCGTCAACGGGCCGATGAGCGTCTACGAGATGCACCTCGCGTCGTGGAAGAAGCACCACGACGGTCGCTTCTGGTCCTGGGCCGAGCTGGCCGACGAGCTGCCGGCGTACGTCGCCGGCCTGGGCTTCACCCACGTCGAGCTGATGCCGGTGATGCAACACCCGTTCGGCGGCTCGTGGGGCTACCACGTGACGTCGTACTTCGCGCCGGACTCGCGCTTCGGCGACCCCGACGGCTTCCGGCTGCTCGTCGACCGGCTGCACCAGGCCGGTGTCGGCGTGATCCTCGACTGGGTGCCCGGCCACTTCGCCACCGACGAGTGGGCGCTGGCCCGCTTCGACGGCACTCCTCTGTACGAGGACCCCAACCCGCAGCGCGGGTGGCACAAGGAGTGGGGCTCCCACATCTTCAACTTCGGCCGCCGCGAGGTGCGCAACTTCCTCTACGCCAACGCGGTCTACTGGCTCGAGGAGTTCCACGCCGACGGCCTGCGCGTCGACGGCGTCGCGTCGATGCTCTACCTCGACTACGCCCGCGAGGACGGCGAGTGGTCGCCCAACATCCACGGCGGCCACGAGAACCTCGAGGCCGTGCAGTTCCTCCAGGAGATGAACGCCACCGTCTACAAGCGGATCCCCGGCATCGCCACCATCGCCGAGGAGTCGACCTCGTGGCCAGGCGTCACCCGCCCGACCTCGGACGACGGCCTCGGCTTCGGCTTCAAGTGGAACATGGGCTGGATGCACGACTCGCTCGACTACCTGGCCCACGAGCCGGTGCACCGCGCCTACCACCACGGCGAGATGACGTTCTCACTCGTCTACGCGTTCTCCGAGAACTTCGTGCTGCCGCTCTCGCACGACGAGGTCGTCCACGGCAAGGGCTCGCTGCTGCGCAAGATGCCGGGCGACCGGTGGCAGCAGCTCGCCAACCTGCGCGCCTACCTGGCCTTCATGTGGGCGCACCCGGGCAAGCAGCTGCTCTTCATGGGCTGCGAGCTCGGCCAGGAGTCCGAGTGGGCCGAGTCGCGCGAGCTCGACTGGTGGCTGCTCGAGCACCCCGAGCACCGCGGCGTCTCCGACCTGGTGCGCGACCTCAACGCGGCGTACGTCGGCTCCCCGGCCGTCTGGTCGCGCGACAACGACCCCGGCGGGTTCCAGTGGATCGACGCCAATGACGCCGGGCGCAACGTCTTCTCCTTCATCCGCCGCGGGACGGGCGACTCGCCCGACGTCGTCTGCGTCGCCAACTTCGCGGCCGTGCCCCACGACGACTACCGGGTCGGTCTGCCGGCGGAGGGTGAGTGGGAGGAGATCCTCAACACCGACGCCGAGGCGTACGCCGGCTCGGGCGTGGGCAACTTCGGATCGGTGACCGCGGTGGCGGGCGACTGGTCCGGCCAGCCCGCGCACGCCACCATCGTCGTACCGCCGCTCGCGACGGTGTGGCTGCGCAAGCGCTGATATCGGGTCAACGCCGCTTGTTGCGACCACTACTCTGACTCCCGTGACCGAGCCCGCCACCATCGTGACCACCGTCGCGGAGGGAACAGCCCGGATCACGTGGACGGCCGACACGCCGATCGACGTCATCCGCCATCACGTCGTCGGCGCACTCGTGGATCACGCCCGGGTCGAGGCCCTGGTCGACCCCGACGACGAGGGCGGCCAGCGCGCCGCGACCTGGTCGGGACTGCGCCGCGAGGGCGTGATGCGCGGCGTGACCGTCGATGGATCCCCGGTCGACCGCGTCGTCTACGCGCGGCTCGCGACCGACACCCCCCTCAACGAGCCGGAGGGGTTCCGGGCGCTGCTCAACTCCTTCCTGCCTCGCAAGCGCGCGATCGGGCAGATGCTCGTGCGCGACCCGGACGGGCGGGTGCTGCTGTGCCAGCTCACCTACAAGCCCGACTGGGACCTGCCCGGCGGCGTGGTCGAGGTCAACGAGTCCCCGCAGCAGGCGGTCACCCGCGAGATCGAGGAGGAGCTCGGCCTCGTCCTCCCCGCGGGCGGGCTGGTGCTCACCGACTGGCTGCCGCCGTGGAGCGGCTGGGACGACGCGCTCTGTCTGGTCTTCGACGGCGGCGTCCACGACGCCACGATCACCGACTCGATCGTCCGCGAAGCCCGCGAGATCCGCACCGCCGAGTTCTGCACCCTCGAGCAGGTCGCCGAGCGCTGCGCGGACTTCACCGCCCGCCGGATCGAGTCGGCGCTCGCGAATGTCGCGCCGGGCGGACCCGCCGGCCCGGCGTACACCGAGTCGGGGCGTTAGAGCCGAGTCGGCGCCAGTTTGCCGCCGAGTCGGCGCTTGTTTTCATCCCCGGGTGCAAACAAGCGCCGACTCGGCGATTTGGGGACCCGTGGCACGATGATTACATGATTACAAACGAGATCACGGAGCGCGTGACGGGCTGGTTCGCCGGCCGGCTCCCGGCAGAGTGGCAGTCAGTCCCCGCCGACGTCACGGTGGACCGCGAGGAGATCACGGTCATCTTGTCGGTCGCCGACGTCGAGCTCGAGGGCTCATCGGAGGCGGCCCTGGCCGAGGCCCGGGCGGGCCGGGCGTCGGCCTTCCGCGAGGAGACCCGCGACCAGCGGATGGAGATCGCGCGCGAGGCTCAGCACCGGTTCGAGCGCAAGGTCTCGTGGGGCCTGTCCGTCGGGGAGCACCGGGAACTGTGGACGCACGTGTCCGCGCCGACGATGACCCGCCTGCGCCAGCCGCAGCGGCTGGTGCTCGACACGTTGGTCGACGCCGGGGTCGCCCGCTCCCGCTCCGACGCACTCGCCTGGTGCGTGCGGCTGGTCGGCCAGCACGAGGGCGACTGGATCGCGGAGCTGCGCGAGGCGATGGACACCGTGGCCGACGTACGAGCCAAGGGTCCGGCTGCCTAGCCCTGGCTAGATTGAAGACGTGCGATTCATCCTCAACGTCATCTGGCTGGTGCTCTGCGGGATCTGGATGGCGATCGGGTACGTCGTCGCCGGCGTCATCTGCTGCATCCTGATCATCACGATCCCGTTCGGCATCGCGTCCTTCCGGATCGCGAACTACGCCCTCTGGCCGTTCGGGCGTACGGCGATCCGCAAGCCGACCGCCGGGGCCGGGTCGGCGATCGGCAACGTGATCTGGGTCGTCGTCGCCGGCATCTGGCTGGCGATCGGCCACATCGTCACCGGGGTGGCGATGTGCCTGACGATCATCGGCATCCCGCTCGGCATCGCCAGCTTCAAGATGGTGCCGATCTCACTGCTACCGCTGGGCCGCGAGATCGTCCCGAGCGACGAGCTCGTCTACCGCTCCCCCGCCTGAGGGACGTCGCGACGGCCGCATCGCGACCAGCACGCCGACGATCAGCAGCAGCCCACCGAGCAGCTCGGCGGAGTTGGGGCGCTGGTCGAGGAGCAGCCAGGCCGACGCCATGGCGACGACCGGCGCCAGCAGGACCCACGGCACGACCGAGGACGACTGGTTGCGCGACAGCAGGGTGTTGAAGACGCCGTACCCCACCAGCGAGGCCAACCCCGCGGTGTAGAGCGTCGAGACCGCGGCCTGCCACGAGAACGACACCAGCGCGTCGCCGACGACGGCCGGGCCGTCGATGGCGAGGGAGAGCGCGACGAGCGGGACGGGTACGACGACCGCGGACCAGACCGTCAGCGAGAGCCCGCCCTTCACCCCGGACGCGCGCGACACCACGTTGCCGATCCCCCACGACAGCGCGCCGAGCAGGCACAGCGTCAGGGCGACCAGGGTCACCTGGCCACCGCGTCCGACCGCGACGACGGCGAGCCCGACCGAGCCGAGCACGACCCCCGCGACCTGGGCCGGGGTCGGGATCTCGCGGAGCACGCCCGCGGCGATCAGGACCGTGAAGATCACCTGCGCCTGGAGCACCAGTGCGGCGAGGCCGGGCGGCATCCCGGCGTCCATCGAGACGTAGAGGAAGCCGAACTGGCCCAGCGACATGAAGACCCCGACGGCCGCGATCACCCGCCACGGAGCGTCCGGGCGGGCGATGAAGAAGATCGCCGGGAAGACCACCAAGGTGAAGCGGATCGCCACGAACAGCAAGGGCGGCAGCGCCGAATTTCCATGGCCATCCATCCCCCAGTCGATGACGACGAAGTTGAAGCCCCAGATCGTGGCCACGAGGGCGGCGAGGAGCGAGTCACGGCGGTTCACACCGATCAGCAAACCCGAATAGACCATGTAGCACCAGCGAATCCTCATGCATGGATCCAGGTAGCATCACTGCATGATCGACCTCGCCGCCCTGACCAGCCTCCGGGCCGTCGACACCCACGGCTCCGTCGTCGGTGCCGCGGACGCACTGGGCTTCACCCCGAGCGCGGTCTCCCAGCAGGTCAAGCGACTCGAGAAGCAGACCGGCGTACCGCTGCTCGAACGAGTCGGCCGCGGCGTGATCCTCACCGACCACGGCCGGCACCTCGTCGACGCCGGCGCCCGCCTGCTCGCCGACCTCGAGCAGGTCGAGTCCGGGCTCCACGAGCGGGCCGGCACGGTGTCGGGTCACCTGCGGCTGACGGCGTTCTCCACCGCCATGCGCGGCCTCATCGCCCCCGTCGTACGCGACCTCCGCGCCGACCACCCCGACCTCACGCTCTCCCTCACCGAGCGCGAGCCCTGGGACACCATCGACCTGGTCGCCACCGGCCAGAGCGACCTCGGCGTGGTGCACCGGTGGGGCGACGTGCCGATCACGATCCCCGAGCACCTCGCGGCCACCCAGGTCGCGTCCGACTTCGCCGAGGTGATCGTGCCGGTCGGCCACCCGCTGGCCGAGCGGACCCGGGTCAGCCCACGCGACCTGGTCGACGAGGGCTGGATCGCCACCCCCGAGGGCACCATCTGCCGTCAGTGGCTCACCCGGATGTACGCCGGGACCGGGCGGCTGCCGCGGATCGCGCACACCGCGATGGAGTTCGACTCCCACCTGGCGCTGGTCCGCGCCGGCCTGGGCATCGCCCTGGTCCCCCGGCTGGGTCGCCAGCCGCTCGGCGACGAGCTGGTCGCCGTACCCGCGCACGATCCCGAGCCCACCCGCGACGTGATCGCGGTGCACCGGCGGAGCATGGCCGAGTCGCCGGCCGTACGCGCGGTGCTGGCGGCGCTTGCCACCTGACTTCTCAGGCAATCCCGTCACTTCTCAGGGGATGCAACGCCTGAGAAGTAACGGTTTCACCGGTGCACCGGTGAAACCGTCAACGTGTCAGAAGAGAGCAGACGCCAGGCTCTGCCGGCCCTTGAGCACCCGCGGGTCGTCGTTGCCGACGGCGCCGAAGAGGCCGAGCAGGTGCTCGCGCGCCTTGTTGCGGTCGTCGCCGGAGGTACGGCGGACCAGCTCGATCAGCCGGACGAACGCGTCCTCCACGTGGCCGCCGAGCATGTCGAGGTCGGCGACCATGGTCTGGGCGTCGACGTCGTCGGGGTTCGCGGCGCCCGCTGCCCGGGCGGTGTTGAGGTCCACGCCCTGGGTGCGCTGCAGGACCTTCGCCATCGCCAGGCCGGCGGCGGCTTCCACGTCGGCCGGGTTGGCGGTGACGAGCTTCTGGTACTCCTCGACCGCGCGGTCGATGTCGCCGTCGCCGAGCGCGTCCTGGGCAGCGGCGTAGCGCGGGTCGACGTCGGGCTCGCCGTCTCCGTCGGTGTCGACGGGAGCGGAGCGGGGCTGGTGCCGGCCGGTCATGCCCTGCGCGGTCAGCTGCTGCATGACGGTGGTGAGCGCGGAGCGCAGCTCGTCGATCGGCAGCACGTCCTGGATCAGCGGCGCCGGACGGCCGTCGAGGACCGCGACCACCAGCGGGATCGACGGGATCTGCATCGCCTGGGCGATGCCCGGCGCGGCGTCGATGTTGACGAGGCCGACGAGGAACCGGCCCTCGAACTCCGTCGACAGCGTCACGAAGTCGTCGGCGAGCTGCTGGCTCTCCGGCATCCGGGTCGGCGAGTAGAAGACGAGCAGCAGCGGAGCCGTCATCGACGTCTCGATGACCGCCTGGAAGCTCTCCTCACTGACCTCGACGGCGTACGACGAGCCGCCGGCCGGCGCCGCGCCTCCCGGTGCTCCTGACCCCGACTGGGGAGCGGGCGCCTTGAGGCCGGACAGGTCGATCGCGCCGGGGCGCGAGAACGGCTGCTGGGTCATGCGCCAATCCTAGGGAGCCGGGCGGCAGAGTCAGAACCGGGCCGGTTCGCGGTACTCCCCCCACTCGGCCCGCAGGGCGTCGCAGATCTCCCCGAGCGTCGCCTCGGCGCGTACGGCGTCCAACATCGGCTCGATGGTGTTCTCGTCGGCGAGAGCCGCCGCGACCATCCGGTCCAGGGCGTCCTTGACCGCCGCGTCATCGCGCGCCTGGCGGCGGGCCGCGAGCACGCGCACCTGCTCGACCTCGACCTCGTGCGAGACCCGGAGGATCTCCAGGTCGTGGGTGACGGACTCGGTGTGGCAGTTGACGCCCACGATCCGCTTCTCGCGCTTCTCGAGCGAGACCTGGTACTGGAACGCCGCCTCGGCGATCTCGGACATGAACCAGCCCTCCTCGATGCCGCGCAGCAGCCCCTTGGTGACCGGCCCCTCGCCGCGAGCGACGGCCTCGGCGATCCGCTCGGGCTGGTCGGAGGTGAGGGTCGAGCCGCCCATCGCGAGGACCTTGTCGAAGATGGCGTTGGCCTCGGCCTCGATGCGGTCGGTGAGCGCCTCGACGTACCACGAGCCGCCGAGCGGGTCCGCGACGTTGACGACGCCGGTCTCCTCCATGATCACCTGCTGGGTGCGCAGCGCGATCTCGGCGGCCTGCTCGCTCGGCAGCGCGAGGGTCTCGTCGAGCGCGTTGGTGTGCAGCGAGTTGGTGCCGCCGAGCACGGCCGAGAGCGCCTCGATGCCGGTGCGGACCACGTTGTTGTACGGCTGTTGGGCGGTCAGCGAGACGCCGGCCGTCTGCGTGTGGAAGCGCAGCCACTGCGCCTTGTCGGTCGTGGCGCCGTACACGTCGCGCATCCACCGCGCCCAGATCCGGCGGGCGGCGCGGAACTTGGCGATCTCCTCGAAGAAGTCGACGTGCGCGTCGAAGAAGAAGGACAGACCCGGCGCGAAGACGTCGACGTCGAGACCCCGCGACAGCCCGAGCTCGACGTACCCGAACCCGTCGGCGAGCGTGAAGGCGAGCTCCTGCGCAGCCGTCGAGCCGGCCTCGCGGATGTGGTAGCCGGAGACCGAGAGCGGCTTGTACGCCGGGATGTTCTCGGCGCAGTACTCCATCAGGTCGCCGATCAGCTTCAGGTGCGGCTCCGGCCCGAAGATCCACTCCTTCTGGGCGATGTACTCCTTGAAGATGTCGGTCTGCAGCGT
This sequence comes from uncultured Actinomycetota bacterium, assembly GCA_963707845.1. Lineage (GTDB taxonomy): Bacteria > Actinomycetota > Actinomycetes > Propionibacteriales > Nocardioidaceae > Nocardioides. The sequence goes on along the minus strand of CAVPRL010000014.1, from coordinate 389,265 downwards.
GCCGTTGAGCTTGCCGGTGTCGACCCCGGCGCGCTCGGCGGCGACGATCATCATGCAGAAGACGGGTACGGCGGGGCCGCTGATCGTCATCGAGGTCGTGACGTCACCGAGGTCGATGCCGTCGAAGAGCACCTCCATGTCGGCGGCGGAGTCGATCGCGACGCCGCAGTGGCCGACCTCGCCGAGCGCCTTCGGGTCGTCGGAGTCGCGGCCCATCAGGGTCGGCATGTCGAAGGCCACCGACAGGCCGCCGCCACCGCGGCCGAGGATCATCCGGTAGCGCTCGTTGGTCTGCTGGGCGTTGCCGAAGCCGGCGAACTGCCGGATCGTCCACGAGCGGCCGCGGTAGCCGGTCGGGTAGAGCCCGCGAGTGAACGGGAACTCGCCGGGCCACTCGGAGTCGTCGGTGCCGTACGCCGGCTCGAGCTCGAGCCCGCTCAACGTCGTGAAGTCGACCTCGCGGACCCGGGACTTCTCGTAGCGGGCCTGCCAGCGGCTGCGTGCGTTCTCGCTCATGCTCAAGATAGTAGGACGTCCTACTAAATGCGCCAACTGGATGCGCCTGGCGAGCTAAATGCGCCAACTGGATGCGCCTGGCGAGCGGCCTCCGACCTCGATTGGGTATTGCCAGCCCGGCGGAGTTCGGGATAGGACGTATCTCGGCGCCACCCCGCTACCGCGGGTCAGCACTCGGCACGGCGCCATTCTCGGGAGGTCTCATGAAGACGTCGTTCCTGCCCGCCGGAGTCGCCCTCGCCACGTGCGCGGCCGGTCTCCTCATCCCCTTCGGTTCCGCGACCGCGGCCCCGACGGTCGCCACCGCAGCGCCACCCGGCGCTGCCAGCCCCACCGCGGCACCCAGCGACACCCGCGAGGTCTCGCCGGACGCGAAGTACTCCACCAAGCAGCTCGCCAAGGTCGGCTCGCAGTCGCGGCTCAAGGCCCAGGCCCTTGCCGCCGCCCCGACCCCGCCGGTCAACACCGTGCGGCCGTGGCTGGCGCTCGACGACTTCAACGGGCAGCTGTACCTCAAGCCGTACACGCTGAAGGGCGTCGGCGACAAGATCGAGGTCTGGGTCGCCAACGACACCTCCTTCCCCGCCGGTGACTGCCGCGGCACGGCCAGCACCGTCGTCACCCAGGCGCAGGTCGACCGCCTCGTCAGCGAGTTCGACACGAACATGTACCCGAAGGAGACCGCTGCCTTCAGCACTCCCCCGGACCTCGACGGCACCAACGCCCAGATCGCCGGCGACTACACCGGCGACGGCGACAAGACCGTCGCGCTGATCGACAACGTGCGCGACGACAACTACTACGACTTCCCCGCGGCCTCGACGTACATCGCCGGGTTCTTCTCGTCGCAGTTCAACGACCTGGTCGACCGCAACGTGATGACGGTCGACGCCTACGACTGGGCGCACCGCACCGGCGACAACCCGCCGGACGCGTCGACCGCCGACCCGTGCACGAGCCGCCCGGCGCGGCCGAACCTCTACGAGGGCACCTTCGCCCACGAGTGGCAGCACCTGCTGCACCACTACACCGACCCGTTCGAGACGAACTGGATCAACGAGGGCCTGTCCGACTTCGCCCAGACCCTGGTCGGGTACGTCGACGCCACCAAGACGGTCGACCAGCCGGGCGCCGACAGCCACATCTACTGCTTCCAGGGCTTCGGCACCGTGCAGACGCCGTACAACCCCAATCCACGCGACTGCGGTGGCGCCCAGAACTCGCTGACCCTGTGGGGCGAGGACCCCAACCCGGCCGCGACGCTGGCCGACTACGGCAACGCCTACTCGATGATGCTCTACCTGTACGACCGGTTCGGCCTCGAGTTCATGTCGGCGCTGCACCGCGACGGTGAGTTCCAGGGCGTCGCCAGCCTCGCCAACGAGCTCAAGGGCGAGGGCATCAACGACCCCTACAAGGTCATCCACCAGTTCCAGTCGATGGTGCTGCTCGACAAGATCGTCGGCGACGCCAAGCACTCGATCGTGCTCGGCGCCGACAAGCGGGCCGTCACCACGCCGAGCCTGCGCTCGACGGTCAACCTCGACAACCCGGAGTCCTACGACACCCCCGGCGCCGCACCCAACGGTGCCGACTACGTCGCGCTCCGCGGTGCCGACGGCAAGACGCTGAAGGGCAGCAAGCTCAAGACGCTGACCTTCGACGGCGCGTCGACGCTGCCGACCCAGCCGCTCACCTGGACCGTGGTCTCCAACGACCCGGACCACGCCGGTGACCCAGCGCTCTGGTCCGGCAACGCCAACAACCTGGACTCGGCGGCGGTCACCCCGGTGTCGGTCCCGGCCACGAACGCAACGCTGACCTTCGACGCCAAGTACGGCGCCGAGGCCGGCTACGACTACGGCTACGTCCAGATCTCGACCGACGGCGGCAAGACCTACACCTCGATCGCCGGCGACAAGACGACCGACGGTCCGCTCGGCGCCGCGCTCAACGGCACCACGACGGGGTTCGAGCCGCACACGTTCGACCTCTCGGCGTACGCCGGGCAGAGCGTGCTGCTCAGCTTCCGCTACGTCAGTGACGGTGGCGTCAACGAGGGTGGCCTGCTGGTGGACAACATCAAGGTCGGCGGCACCACGATCAGCGACGGCTCCAGCCTGGCGCCGTTCAAGTCGCCCACGCAGATCAGCCCGCTCGTGGTCAAGAACTGGAACGTCAAGCTGGTCGGCATCCGCGAGGGCAAGGTGGCCACGGTGCTGCAGGTCGAGTGGAACGGCCGCAACCACCTCAACCTGGACCGGCGTGACCTGCTCCCCGCGGTGGTCTTCGACAAGGTGGTGGCGATCGTCGCGACCGACGACCCGACGGAGCTGGTCCAGCAGTTCGCGCCGTACACCCTGAAGGTCAACGGCGTCACCCAGCCGGGCGGCGCCTGACCGAGTCCCGCGACCGCCGGGGGCGCACCTGCGCCCCCGGCGGTTGAGGTGTGAGGCGCGCTAGCGCCGAGCCTCGGAACCCACCACGCGAGGCGCCAATAGCGCTGGTTAGGCCGGTACGGCGGGCCGCGAGCACCATGCCCGCAGCCCGGCGAGCCGCTGCTCGCGAAGGTCGTACTCACGGAGCGTCACGTAGAGACCTTGGGTCGCGTCCAACCGGATCGCCCGACGGCCACGGAGGCGGACCCAGATGGCCGGGCCGGCGCGGAGCACACCGGTCCCGAAGTAGAACTCCTCGATGTCCTCTCGGCGGAGATGATAAGTGCGGTAGGAGTTGCGTACGAGCAGCTCGTCACCGCGGGCCTCGACCGACACTCGGTGACACCTGACCATCGGCGGTGCGCCCACCGCCAGGATGCCGAGAATGAGAAGGAAGAGGGCCGGAGATCGGTCGAGCACCGCGCCCACAAGCCCAGCTGTCGCGGCGAGACACCACACCGCGCCGAACAAGGACCCGACGACGCGGACCGTCACCGGCTGGCGGATCGGCTCGACACGTCGTGGCGCTGACACGGGCCGATCCTGACACGGGTCGAACGTGACGTCCGGCTAACGCACCCACCGATAGAGCTGCCCGTCGCGGACCTCGACCGCGGCGGGCGGCTTCGGTGTGGGGTGGCTGCGCAGGTGCTCCAGTACGGCGTTGCGTCCGCGCAGCGCGACCGCCCCGTCCTGGAAGTGCAGGTAGGGATGCAGCAACGGGCGTACGTCGTGCCACTCGCCGGCGTCGATCGCGGCCCACGCAGCGGCTGCCGGCGCCTCGAGCTCGGGCAGGTCGTGGAGCATCTTCGGCGTGCACATCCGCCAGGCGTCCGTCACCAGCTCGCGCATCTCGACCGGGTCGAGCCGGGCCAGGTGGGCACAGACCCACTGGTAGCGCAGGTCGCTGGTCGGTGGCAGGAAGAACGTCTCGGGGTCGGACTCGATCAGCCCGTCGCGGGCGTCCTTCGGGTAGCCGAATCCGAGGTCGGACTCGTCCTTGGAGAAGGCGACGTAGACGATCTGCCGGACCTTGAGCTTGTAGCGGCCGCCGGTGAAGAACTCGTAGGTCCGGGGCAGGGCCAGGCCGACACGGCGTACGTCGTCGGCGGTGACCATCAGATGAGCGCGGCCACTAGAAGTCCCCGGCCGCCTTGCGGACCGGCGTGAGCACCGACGACACCGTGGCCAGGTCGGTGTCGGAGAGAGCGCTCAGAGCGAAGTCGGCGTCGACCAGGTCGCGCGTCGCGACCTCGACGAGCTCGCGACCGGCCGGCGTGATCTCGGCGAGCACCGCCCGCCCGTCGACGGGGTGCGCCTTGCGCTCCACCAGCCCGGCGGCCTCGAGGCGCCGCACGATCGAGGTGACCGAGGTCGGGTGCACCTGCAACCGCTCCCCCATCTTGCCGAGCGGCAACGACCCACGCGACGAGAAGGTCAGCAGCACCAGCGCCTCGTAGCGCGCGAAGCTCAGCCCGTGCGGCTTCAGGATCGCGTCGAGCCGACCGATCACGAGCTGCTGGACGCGCATCAGCGAGGTCACCGCGTGCATGGCCGGCACCCCGTCCCAGCGCTTGCCCCACTGGCGGGCGGCTTCGTCGATCGGGTCGAACGGAAGAGTCACGCCTGCGAGGCTAGGTCATGGCACCCCCAGTCCCGGGGGTCGTCTCGGCTACGTTGCTGCCGTGCGAACCTTCCACGTGAGCTCGAGCCTCAACCGTGCGTCGATCTCCGAGCACGGCCTGGACTCGGAGCGCATGGGAGCGGCACCCGGCATCGCCGGCAGCCACGCCGCCGAGGTAGCAGGGGTCTTCTTGTGCGAGGACGAGGGGGAGGCCGACTGGTTCGTGCGCATGAACAACACCGGGGGCACAGTCGACGTGTGGGCCGTGGATGACGTCGACGCCGGATCGCTCGTCGACACCGGGAGCGGATTCAGGTATCTCCCGGGCAAGATTCCGGGTGCCAGCCTCACGCTGCTGCGCCGGGATCTCTAGGCCGAGGTCACACCCAGGCCGACGTCGCCTCCCACAGCCGCGCGGCAGCGTCCACGTCGAGCGCGTCCGCCGACGGCTCGGCGACAGCCGAGCGCCGGTGGTAGCCGCCGGCCACGGCTTCGGCCGACGTCGCGCAGAAGACGGTGGTGCGGGCCCCTTCGGCCGGCGACGTCAGCGAGCGCCGCTCCAGGGGCGCCGCCAGCTTGCGCAGCCGGGCGAGCACCGGCGCCGTCTCGAGCCCACGGTCGGCGATGTGGGTGTAGACCGACCCGGGATGCAGCGAGTAGCCGTGCAGCCCGCGCGCGCCGTACCTCCGCTCGATCTCGGCGGCCTCGTGCACGAGCGCGAGCTTGGAGGTGCCGTACGCCGCCCAGGAGTCGTACGGCGTCACGACCCCGGACAGCCACTCGTTGCGGCCCCGGTCGTGCAGCTTGGAGACCACGTTGACGACCCGCGCCTCGCCCTGGTTGTCGGCGGTCGCCAGCAGCAGCGGGAGCAGCAGCCGGGTCAGCTCTGCCGTGCCGAGGTAGTTGGTGCGCCAGTGGATCTCGTGCCCGTCGACCAGCTGCGGCTCGTGCCACTTCGAGCGCAGGTCGAGGTGGATGCCGGCGTTGTTGACCAGCACGTCGAGCCGGTCGGTGGTCGTCCCGACCCACTCGGCCAGTGCCGCGACCGATGACCGTGAGGAGAGCTCGAGCGGGTGCGTGTCGTCGGTGACCTCGCAGGACCGCGTCGTGGTGAGCACCCGGAAGCCGAGGTCTCGCAGGGCGCCGGCTGTCGCCTCTCCCAGCGAGCCCGGGCCGGCGCCGGTGACCAGAGCGGTCTTCATGCGCTCTTCACCGCGTCGTAGAACTCCTGCATCTGCGGGCCGATCCGGGCCAGCTCGACGTACGGCGCTCCCCCGGCGGAGCCATCCACGTATGCGAACTCGATCTCCCCGTCCATCATCGAGCCGCGCATCAGCACCGGCACGCCGGCGGCCTCGGCAGCCGCACACGCCGCCTCGATGTCGTCCACCGCGAAGCAGACGTGGTGCAGGCCGGGGCCGTGCGCGTCCAGGAACTCCCGGTGGATCGACGGACCCGCAACCGGCTGGATCAGCTCGAGCTGCAGGTCCCCGGCGTACCCGAGGGAGACGTGCAACGTGCAGTCCACCGGTGCGCCGCGCAGCGTGGTCGTCTCCGGCCCGAACCGGACGTCCGGGATCCGGGTCCACGCCCCAACTCCGAACTGGTCGGACAGCAGCCGCTCGGTTGCCTCGATGTCGTCGGTCACCCAGCAGATCTGGATGACGGGTCCGCTCGCGATAGTCACGAGAGCGCAGCCTGTCGTCAGTCGGCGAAGGTGTCCAGCAGCTCGTCCGCCGCGGCGTACGGATCCGTCTCTCCGGCCGCGACGGCGGCGGCCAGGTCGTCGAGCTCCGATCGTCCGTGTACGTCGCCCCAGCGCTTGCGCAGGGCGGTCACCGCGATGGCCTCGATCTCGTCGCGGGCCCGGCGGGTACGCCGCCGCTCGAGCTCGCCGCTCGCGGTCAGCCACTCGCGGTGCTGGTCGATCTCCGCGACCAGCTCGTCGAGGCCCTCGCCCTTCTGGGCCACGGTCTTGACGATCGGCGGACGCCACGCGCCCTCGGGCCGCTCGGCGAGCTGCAGCATCGAGCGCAGGTCGCGGCGGACCTGGTCGGCGCCGTCGCGGTCGGCCTTGTTGACGACGTACAGGTCGCCGATCTCGAGGATGCCGGCCTTGGCGGCCTGGATGCCGTCGCCCATCCCGGGCGCCAGCAGCACCATGGTCGTGTCGGCGAGGCCCGCGATCTCGACCTCGCTCTGGCCGACGCCGACGGTCTCGACCAGGATCACGTCGCACCCGGCGGCGTCGAGCACGCGCAGCGCCTGCGGCGTCGTCCAGGAGAGCCCGCCGAGGTGCCCGCGGGAGGCCATCGAGCGGATGTAGACGTCGCGGTCGAGCGCGTGGTCCTGCATCCGCACCCGGTCGCCGAGCAGCGCGCCGCCGGAGAACGGCGACGACGGGTCGACGGCGAGTACGCCGACCCGCTTGTCCTGCTTGCGCAGCTCGCTGACCAGAGCGTTGGTCGAGGTCGACTTGCCGACGCCGGGCGACCCGGTGATGCCGATGACCTGGGCGTGCCCGGTGTGCGGCGCGAGCGCCGCCATCACCTCGCGCAGCAGCGGCGACTCGTCCTCGACGAGCGAGATCAGGCGGGCGACCGCCCGGGCCTCGCCGGCGCGGGCGCGCTCGACGAGGTCCGGGACGGACGAGGCGTCAGTTCTTCGGGACACGCACGATCAGGGCGTCGCCCTGCCCACCGCCGCCGCACAGCGCGGCGGCACCGACGCCGCCGCCGCGGCGCTTGAGCTCGAGTGCGAGGTGCAGCACCACGCGGGTGCCGGACATCCCGACCGGGTGGCCGAGCGCGATCGCGCCGCCGTTGACGTTGACGATGGAGGGGTCGAGGTCGAGCGCGCGGGCGGACTCGATGCCGACCGCGGCGAAGGCCTCGTTGAACTCGACCAGGTCGAGGTCGGCGGCGGTGATGCCCTCCTTGTCGAGTGCCTTCTGGGTCGCGTTGGCGGGCTGCAGCTGCAGCGAGGAGTCGGGGCCGGCGACCATGCCGTGCGCACCGATCTCGGCGAGCCACTCCAGGCCGAGCTCCTCGGCCTTGGCCTTGCTCATCACGACGACGGCCGCGGCCCCGTCGGAGATCTGCGAGGCGGAGCCGGCGGTGATGGTGCCGTCCTTGCTGAACGCCGGGCGCAGCTTGCCGAGCGACTCGGTAGTGGTGTCGCCACGCACGCCCTCGTCGGCGCTGACGACGATCGGGTCGCCCTTGCGCTGCGGGATCGAGACCGGGACGACCTCGTCGTCGAAGACGCCGTTCTTCCAGGCCTCGGCGGCCTTCTGGTGCGAGGCGGCCGCGAACTCGTCCTGCTCCTCGCGGGTCAGCTGCACGCCCTCGGCGTTGATCTGCTCGGTCAGCCCGCCCATGGCCTGCTGGGTGGCCTGGTCGTAGAGCGCGTCGTACGCCATCGAGTCGACGAGCTTCACGTCGCCGAACTTGAAGCCCTCACGCGACTTCGGCAGGAAGTGCGGGGCGTTGGTCATCGACTCCATGCCACCGGCGACGACGATCTCGCACTCGCCGGCGCGGATCAGCTGGTCGGCCATCGCGATCGAGTTCAGGCCCGACAGGCAGACCTTGTTGATCGTGATCGACGGCATGCTCCACGGCAGCCCGCCGGCGATGCCGGCGGCGCGGGCGGGGTTCTGGCCGGCGCCGGCCAGGATGACCTGGCCCATGATCAGGTAGTCGACCTGCTCCGGCTGGACGCCCGCCTTCTCCAGCGCGCCCTTGATGGCGACGCCACCCAGCTCTGCCGCCGAGAGGCTCTTCAGGCCACCGAGGAGGCGGCCGATCGGGGTGCGCGCACCCGCGACGATGACGGACGGACCGGACATGATGAGCCTCCAGAGTTGATGGGTCGATCTCTGCCGACCTTACCCACGGGTCACCGGCCTCGCGAGGGGCCTCACGTGCCAGAAGAGTCACATCGCAGGTCCCCTGGTTGGGGGATATCGGCGCTCCCGCGACCCGGAGCCCGGACGACCTCGCCACGCTGGCGTACCGGTCCCAGGCGGGACCTCTGCGACTCGGGGCCGCGGTCATCGCCGCCAGCCTCGTGGGGGTCGGGCTGGCCGCCCCGGCTCCCGCGGCGACGTACGACCTGGCCGGGCTGTGGCTCTTCAACGAGGGCGCCGGTCAGACAGCCCAGGACCTCTCCTTGCGCGGCAACACCGGCCAGCTCGGCTCGACCGCCGGTGTCGACGCCAACGACCCGACCTGGGTCGCCCTTCCCAAGCTGCTGTTCCTCAAGCGCTCCGCGCTGCACTTCGACGGCGACGACTTCGTCGCGGTCCGCAACGCGCCGGCCCTCGAGCCGGACGGCGTGACCGTCGCCGCACGGGTGCGCGCTCCGTCGAGCCCCGGCACGCCCCGCTACGTCGTCGCCAAGGGCGTGCTCGCGTGCGAGACCGCGTCGTACGGCCTCTACACGGGGGCCGACGGGACGATGCAGTTCTACGTCTCCGACGGCTCGAGCTACGTGCTCTCGCCGGCCGCCACCGGCCTCTGGGACGGCGCCTGGCACACCGTCGTCGGGAGCTACGACGGCAGCTCGGTGTCGCTGTGGGTCGACGGCACCAGGGTCGGCAGCACCGCGTCGAGCGTCCGGATCGGATACGGCCTGCCCCAGTCGGACGGCCTCTTCTTCGGCAACTACGGCGGTCAGTGCGCCCAGCCGTTCGGGTTCACCGGCGACATCGACGCCCTGGCCGTGGTGGGGAGCTACAGCGGGAGCAGCCTCGCCGGACTGGTCGACCAGCCCTGACGAGCCGTGTCGGGAAGGTCACAGGGGCTCGCGAGCAGCGGGCCGTCGTACGACGATGGCGCGCATGAGCGCACCTGTCGGCCTTCCCGGCCACCTCTTCACCGCCATCGACCACGTCGGCATCGCCGTGCCCGACCTCGACGTCGCGATCGCCTTCTACGAGCAGACCTACGGCATGCGCCTCGCCCACCAGGAGGTCAACGAGGAGCAGGGCGTGCGCGAGGCGATGATGGCCGTCGGCGACTCCGGCTCCTGCATCCAGCTGCTCGCGCCGCTCAACGAGCAGTCCACGATCGCCAAGTTCCTCGACAGCAAGGGCCCCGGCATCCAGCAGATGGCCTACCGGGTCACCGACGTCGAGGCGGTCAGCGCGATCCTGCGCGAGCGCGGCCTGCGTCTGCTGTACGACGAGCCGCGCCGCGGCACCTCCGACTCCCGGATCAACTTCATCCACCCGAAGGACGCCGGCGGCGTACTGGTCGAGCTCGTGGAGCCGGCCGCCGCCCGAGCGTGACCCAGGTGTAGGTGGCCGCCAGGTCACCGAGGGCGTCGTGCGCCTCGACGTAGGCGGTGTGCAGGTCGTCGTCGGTCGTGCGGTACGGCGCGAGCACGGTCATCACGGTGTCGAGCCGGCGCCCGACCTGGACCAGCCCGAGTTGGACCCGCTCGGCGAAGTACTCCTCGTTGCCGCCCGGCCGCATCGGCACCGGCGTGAGCGGCTCGACCGCTCCGCCGGCGTACTCGACCTTGCCTCTGCCCGAGCGCAGCAGGATCTCGGTCGCGTTGCAGGACGGCGTGCTGCTCCTGCGTGGTCGGCCCACGTCGATCAGTCCCCCCGGATCACAACCACCGCGCCGTTCGCGGCGTCTGCCACGACCGTACGCCGATACTGGGAGCCAGATAGGTCACACAGGGGTGTGCACGACGGTTACCGGTGGGTAATGTCCCGCCCAACCAGTCCGACACCTGACCCACCCAGGAGCCGACGTGCACCACATCCTCGACGCGATCATGGCCGCCTCAGCAGATCCGCAGAGCGCGACCGCCGCTGACTTCGCCGCTCTCGAGCTGCCCGAGTCCTACCGTGCCGTGACGGTGCACAAGGACGAGGCCGAGATGTTCTCGGGCCTCGCCGCCAAGGACAAGGACCCCCGCAAGTCCCTGCACGTCGAGGACGTCGCGCTCCCCGAGCTCGGTCCCGGCGAGGCGTACGTCGCGGTGATGGCCTCGGCGATCAACTACAACACCGTGTGGACCTCGATCTTCGAGCCGGTCTCGACCTTCGGCTTCCTCGAGCGCTACGGGAAGCTCTCCCCGCTCGGCAAGCGGCACGACCTGCCCTACCACGTGGTCGGCTCCGACCTGTCGGGCGTCGTGCTCGCCACCGGCGCCGGCGTCACCAAGTGGGCGCCCGGCACCGAGGTCGTCGCGCACTGCCTCTCCGTCGAGCTCGAGTCGCCCGACGGGCACAACGACACGATGCTCGACCCGGAGCAGCGGATCTGGGGCTTCGAGACGAACTTCGGCGGCCTGGCGCACATCGCGCTGGTCAAGGCCAACCAGCTGATGCCCAAGCCCGCGCACCTCACCTGGGAGGAGGCCGCCTCCCCCGGCCTGGTCAACTGCACGGCGTACCGCCAGCTCGTCAGCAAGAACGGCGGCGACATGAAGCAGGGCGACAACGTCCTGATCTGGGGCGCCTCGGGCGGCCTCGGCGGGTTCGCGACGCAGTACGCCCTCAACGGCGGCGCCAACCCGGTCTGCGTGGTCTCCAACGAGGAGAAGGCCGCCATCGCCCGCTCGATGGGCGCGGAGATGATCATCAACCGCTCCGAGGCCGACCTGAAGTTCTGGAAGGACGAGCACACCCAGGACCCCAAGGAGTGGCGCCGCTTCGGCGGGATGATCCGCGAGCTCACCGGCGGCGAGGACATCGACATCGTCTTCGAGCACCCGGGCCGCGAGACCTTCGGCGCCTCCGTCTACGTCACCCGCAAGGGCGGCACCATCACCACCTGCGCCTCCACCAGCGGCTACATGCACGAGTACGACAACCGCTACCTGTGGATGAACCTCAAGAAGATCGTCTCCTCGCACTTCGCCAACTACCGCGAGTCCTGGGAGGCCAACCGCCTCATCGCCAAGGGCAAGATCCACCCGACCCTGTCGCGGACCTACTCGCTCGACGAGGTCGGCCAGGCCGCGCTCGACGTGCACCACAACAAGCACCAGGGCAAGGTCGGCGTCCTCTGCCTCGCCCCCGAGGAAGGTCTCGGCGTCCGCGACCACGAGCTGCGCGACCAGCACCTCGAGGCGATCAACCGGTTCCGCGGGGTCTGACCAGGTCACTCCCCTTGGCCAGATGGCCATAACTCACCCCGGCCCGACAATTTGTCGCGGGTCGGGGTGGGTTGTTTTCCATCCATCCGCAAGACTGGGCGGCACACCCGCACACCAGGTCCGAAAGCAAGGAGCAGCGCCGCGATGAGCGACCAGGGACTGTCCATCTTCGACGACAACGAGCCGGAAGAGGACGAGACCCGCAACGCCGACAACGACGCCACCCAGGTGATGCCCGCCGTACCACCGCGCCAGGCCGAGACCCCCGCACCGGCGGCCCCGGCTCAGACTGCCCCGGTGATCCCGCCGGCCCCGGCTCGGCCCGCGGCGCAGCCCGCCGCCCAGCCCACCGGCGTGGGCGCACTCCCGGTGGTCCGCCGGGGCGGCTACGACCGCGACGCCGTCGACGCACAGCTCCGGCAGCTCAGCGGGGAGAAGTCCGGTCTCAGCAAGAGCCTGACCGAGTCCGAGGCCCGCGCCCTGGACCTCGAGAAGCAGGTCGCGGCTCTCCAGGCCGAGCTCGCCGAGAACAAGAACCCGTCGTACGCCGGGCTCGGCGGCCGCGCCTCGGCGATGCTGCGGCTCGCTGAGGAGGAGGCGGGCGAGGTCCGGGAGACCGCCGAGCGCGACGCGGCCGAGATCCGCTCGCAGGCCACCCGGGACGCCCAGGCGATCCGCGCCGACGCAGCGCGCGAGGCCGAGGACATGCGCCTCGTGCAGCTCAAGGAGCTCGACGAGAACCGCAGCCGGCTGACCGCCGACGCCGAGCAGGAGCGCTCGCTGGCCCGCAGCGAGGCCGAGGACATGGTCGCCTCCGCCAAGCGCGCGGCCGACCAGCTCCGGCTCGCGGCCGAGCAGGAGACCAACGAGCTGCGCACCACCGCCAAGCGCGAGGCCGAGCAGCTGCGCGCCGGCGCCGACCGTGAGGTCCAGGAGGCGCGGCGCACGCTGGCGGTCGAGAAGGAGCGGCTCGCCCGCGAGGCGACCGACCACCACGCCAGCGCCACGGCCGAGACCCAGCGCCTGGTGCAGGAGGCCGAGGAGCGTGCCGCCGCCGCCGAGGACCGTGCCCGGGCTGCCACCGCCCAGGCCACCGAGCACCGCGGCCAGGCTGCGACCGAGGCCGAGGCGCTGCTCAGCCGGGCTCGTCGCGAGGCGGAGCAGGTCGTCAACACGGCCCGCACCCAGGCCGAGTCGATCCACGCCTCCGGCGCCGCCGAGGCCGAGCGCGAGCTCGCCGCGATCCGCGCCGAGGTGGACCGGATGGCCAAGCGCCGCGACGCCATCACCGCCCAGCTCGCCTCGCTCCGTGACGTGGTCGCGGGCTTCGGCGAGGACGAGTAGTGAGCGAAGCTCCGGAGACTGCCGCACCTGAGCCGGAGCAGGACGAGGCACTATCGGACGAGGAGACGGCGGGCGTCCCCACCGACGAGGACTACCTCGGCGAGCCCGGACCGCCGCTCGATCGGCACGCGCCGTTCTACATCGGGTTCTTCGGTGGCCTCGGCGTCCTGGTGGCGCTGTGGCTGGCCATGCAGATCGAGGCCATCGGCTCCACGCTGATGCTGATCGTAGTCGCGCTGTTCCTCGCGGCCGGCCTCGACCCCGCCGTCCGGTTCTTCGAGCGCCGGGGCATGAACCGCTCGTACGCCGTACTCACCGTCATCCTGGCCGTGATCGCGGCGCTGGCGCTCTTCCTCGTGGCCATCGTGCCGGTGATCGCCGACCAGGTGCGCTCGCTGACCGACAACGCGCCGCACTGGCTGGACCAGCTCCAGCGCAACCGTCAGGTCCAGCGGCTCGACGACGAGTACGACATCATCCAGAAGATCCAGGACTACGTCACCAAGGGCGACTTCGCCGGCGCCATCTTCGGCGGCGCGCTGGGTGTGGGCCTGGCCGTCCTCGGCGCGCTCTTCAACGGCTTCATCGTCACCGTCCTGACGCTCTACTTCCTCGCCTCGCTGCGGACCACGACGTCCGCGCTCTACCGCCTCGCCCCCGCCTCCCGCCGCGACCGGGTCACCCGGCTCGGCGACCGCGTGGTGCGCAGCGTCGGTGGCTATGTCTCCGGCGCGTTCATCGTCGCGATGTGCGCCGGCATCTCGTCGCTGATCTTCCTGTTCGTCGTCGGCCTCGGTCAGTACGCCGTCGCGCTCGCCTTCGTGGTCGCCCTGCTCGACGTGATCCCGATGATCGGCGCGACCCTCGGCGCCGTGATCGTCACCGCGATCGGCTTCGCCGAGGACTGGAAGATCGGCCTCGCCTGCGCGATCTTCTACATCATTTACCAGCAGCTCGAGAACTACGTGATCTACCCGCGCGTGATGTCGAAGTCCGTCGACGTGCCAGGTGCGGTCACCGTCATCGCGGCTCTGACCGGCGCCGCGCTCTTCGGCGTCGTCGGCGCGCTGCTCGCGATCCCGACCGCCGCCTCGATCCTGATGCTGACCCGCGAGGTCTGGGTCAGGCGACAGGACACGCGTTAGCCCTGGGGGCCGATCAGGGTTGGCAGGCTCACCCGGAGCGCCGGGTCTGCCAACGCGTCGATGATGTTCAGCGTGAGCGACCGCATGCCCAACGACGACGCGAGGGTGTCACAGGCCAGGTCTGCGACCCACGACTGCGTGACGTGGTCGTCAAAGGTGGCTGTGACGACTACGAGGTCTCCCGCGCCCTTGCAGAGCTTGAGATCCTCGGGCGCCTGCTCGAACGCCCGGTCCAGCCGGGCGAACGTCTCGCGATCCACCTCACGCCCGTAGACCAGCTCGTGGCCGTCGTCATTCAACTCGGCGTACGCGCACAGGCGGGCCGACTGCAACCCGCCGACCCCGTCGACGTTCGGGTCGCCGAGGTCGAGGCCGGCGGGGTCCACTGAAGCGGGACAGAGGTCCTGCCGCGCCACCGACGCCAGAATCCGCGCGCTCAGGGCCTGGTCGTCCGAGCCGACGGTGACGGTGGTGCCGTCGACCTCGACCGTCTCCTGCTCGTAGCCGTTCGGCAGGTCGACGGTGCCCGGCTCGATCGGCGCGTCGAGCCAGACGTACGGCGCCGTGGGCGACGGTAGGTGGCGGAGATACCAGCACAGGTCTGACTGCAAGATCGGTCGTCCGACGTACGCCGTCCCCGGGTCAGGTCCGCCGCACCGCAAGGTGGAGCCGCCCTGGCGGAACGGGCCGGCGCCCCACGTCCAGTCGGCCGGGACCTGCACGGAGACGTCGTGCCAGTACTCCGTGCGCCAGCCGTCCGGCATCGCGGTCTGCGACGGCGAGGCCGTTGCCACCGGCGGCTCCGAGCTCGGCGGGTCCGCTCGATCGACGACCACGGCAGTGACCGCGACGGCCGCGACCGCGACAGCCGCGCCAGCGGCAACCCAGCGGCCCCGATGCCTACGGGCGGCCGAGCGAGCCCGCGCGGCGACGGGCACGCTGGTGTCCACCTCCCCGGCATGGTTGTCCAAGCTCGCGCGCACCCGGCGCTCGAGATCGTCGTCGTGCTCAGTCATCGCGATCCTCCTGCTGCAGCTCGGCCCGCATCGCCGCGAGCGCCCGGTGGACGTGGGAGCGCACGGTCGCCTGGGTGACGCCGAGGATCGCCGCGATCTCGGCGTACTCGAGGTCCTCGTAGTAGCGCAGCACCACCGCGGCCCGTTGCTGCGGTGGCAACGTGCCGCACACCCGCCAGACGGCGTCCCCCGTCGCGACTCCAGCAGCGTGATCGACAACTTCGGTGTCCCTCACCTCGGCGACCGACAGCTCACGACGCCCGCTCCGGCGCCAGGCCGAGATGTGCGCGTTGACGACCATCCGGCGTACGTAGGCGTCGGGATCGGTCGTACGGCGGACCCTGGACCACCGCTCGCACGCCCGGGCGAGCGCCGCCTGTACGGCGTCCTCCGCGGCGTGCTGCGAACCGGTGACCAGGTAGGCGAACCGCAGCAGCGCAGGCACCCGGGCCTCGACCCAGTCGTCGAAGGAGAGGTCACCCACCGGGGCACGCTCCTCAGCCACGCCCACGTCCATGTCAGACACACGCGTGGGACGGCCGCTGTGTTGCACCGGTTCCTAGGGAAGTTCGAGGGAGTGGTTGACCGCCGTGGTCCGCTCCCCCAGCTTGACGCCGACGACGCCGGCCAGGATCAGCAGGCCGCCGAGCAGCTGGACCGCCCGCGGGAGCTCGTCGAGCAGCAGCCACGCGAAGAGCACGCCGGCCACGACCTCGAGCAGCGCGACGAAGGACGCCAGCCGCGACCCGAGGCGACGGCTCGCCGCGATGCCAGTCGTGTACGGGATGGCAGCGGTCACGATGCCGAGCACGACCAGCGGCACCCACCAGTCGACGTCGACGCCCGCGTAGGCGACCGTCGAGGTGGCCGCCTCCATCGGCAGCAGGCCGACCAGCCCGGCCAGGCCGAGCGCCAGGGACCCGACCACCAGGCCACCGGCGGCGAGCACCATCGGCGGCATCCCGTTGTCCTCGTCGGCGGAGATCACGAAGTACGTCGCCGCCCCGACCATCGCGGCCAGCGCCCACGCCACCCCGACCGGGGACAGGTCGGCGCCCGACACCAGGTCGAGCACCAGCACCAGCCCGAGAGCAGCAACCCCGGCGCCGAGCAGGGTCAGCGGGCCGGGACGCTGGCCGTGGCGCAGCCACATCCAGCACACGACGGCGGCAGGCGCGGTGTACTCGATCAGCAGCGCCGGCCCGACCT
This sequence comes from uncultured Actinomycetota bacterium, assembly GCA_963707845.1. Taxonomy (GTDB): domain Bacteria; phylum Actinomycetota; class Actinomycetes; order Propionibacteriales; family Nocardioidaceae; genus Nocardioides. The sequence goes on along the minus strand of CAVPRL010000014.1, from coordinate 372,854 downwards.
GCATGTGCGCGACCGCCGAGAAGTAGCAGAACTGGGCGCCGGCGACCGCGAGCACGCCGTACAGCGTGACCAGGCCGGCGTTGCGGCGCAGCACGTCCCACCGGCCGTGGAGCGCGACCAGGCCGAGGGGCAGCACGACCAGCGCGGCGATCGACACCCGGACCAGGACGATCGCCCCGGGGCTCCACCCCGCCTCGAGCAGCGGCCGCGCGAGCGGTCCGGAGAGGCCGAAGGTCGCCGCCGAGACCACGGCGAACGAGAGGCCGCTAGCGAGTCGGGAGCCGTGAGCCACTTCTCCCGCCGGGGCGGGCGCGTCGTCGTCCAGTTTGCTCACCACTCATGCTATCCGGGGTTTCTCTACAGGCGTGGATACTATCCAGTAATCTGTGAACATGCTGTTTACGGATGACACCACCACCATGCTGCAGGCTGCAGTCGTGCTGGTGAACTCCGCGGTCACCACGGACACCCTGACCGAGGTCGAAGATCTGGACCGGTGGTACGCCGAGTTCATGCACACCGACCACCGCACCGCCGGGCGTCAGGAGCTCGAGAGCGTACGCGCGGTCCGGCACATCCTCTACGAGCTGATGAGCTCGGACCGGGACCGCACGGCCGAGCTGGTCAACGAGCTGCTCGCCGAGTCCGGTACGACGCCCCAGCTGGTGCGGCACGGCCCCTGGGACTGGCACCTGCACGGCGTCGCGACCGACGCGAGCCCGGCCACCCGCATCGTCGTCGACACCGCGATGGCGATGATCGACGTGGTGCGCGACGACCAGCTGTCACGGTTCGGGATCTGCGCCGACGAGACCTGCACCGGCATCGTGCTGGACCTCTCCCGCAACCGGTCGCGGCGCTTCTGCTCGACCGCCTGCGGCAACCGCAACGCGGTGGCGGCGTACCGCGCACGTCAGGCCAAGGACTGACCGATCAGGCCAGGGCTGACCGATCAGGCCAGGAACCGCCGCGCGCGAGAATCCGGCCTGACGGGTCACTTCTTGGGAACCTCCTGCCCCGATTCGGAGATCGGACGCAGCAGATGTGAGGACCAGAACGACAGTCAGCACAAGGCAGCGGAGCCGGCACCGGAACTCCTAGTCGAGCGTTCGCCGACGGCGCAAGGGCGCAGGTCGGCAATCTCGACCGACCGTCGGCTGGCCGGCGCCCTCGACAGCAGAACCGAACAACGAGTCACAACGCGCTCGGTTGCGGTGGCTCCTTCGACTCGTCGACCCGGCGGCAACCGGAGGGAACCACAACGCCGGCACGAAGCGCCCGGTCACGGCGCTGGCGCGTTTCGAGTCCAAGTGGTCCTGCTGACTACGTGCCCCTCCCACAACATCATCGAACCCGACAACCGCTGAGGACTCGGTCGAGGAACACCACAGTGGAAGGTCGTCGGCCGCTCGGCGCGCCGCCAGTCCCGTCCGAGGCGCGTGTCCAGACGGCCTAACGCCGGGGACTTCGGTTGGTTGGGTCTTAGATCCTGCTCCATTTGCCGGTTCTGTTGCGTCCGTCGTGAGATCGTGCAGGCCGAAGGTGCACTCCCGGTGCGCGTTGACCTTTGGAGGAAGAGTTGCGCGAGAACCGATGGCTGCACGACTGGATTGATGAGTTCGACGTAGTCGACACCCCCACGGCCATCGGAGCCCTCAAGACTCGCAGCGGCTGGGACAGATTGTTGGAGCTGGCCGCTGGTCACGCGAGGGAGACCGAAGTAGCCAACTTAGGCCGACGAGGAATCGTCGCTGGGCGAGCCATGGATCTCACAGGATTTCTGGCCTGCGGCCATCCAGAGTGCTTAACGAAACAGGTGGACGAACTTTTTGCCCGGGTTTGGCACTATTTCGACAAGATTGCCGTCGTAGGAGCGGACGCGCACCTAGTCGAGGAACTAGTCGCAGAGGGTCGCTCCGATCGCGTCCGTCAGACGATTGTTGGCCATGTACAGGTAATCTTGCACACTCGAGCCACCGGTGCCGAGCGCTTTCTGGTGTTCGTCGAGAAGCCTCCAGCTTGTTATGTTCATTGGCCGGATTATCGAAATCGGGAGGATCTACACATTCCCGACGACGTCATGAGCAACCTGGCGACAGATATGTTGCGAACCGGTTCGATCAGTCTTGAGAAGAGCCGGAATGGAGATTTGCTCGCATACCGCGGTCGCGGAATCTGGTCTGGTCAACACGCCGAGAAGATTTCTCGACTTGATGACTACCGGCGCGAGGGCCATTCACTTGAGGAAGCCCTCATTGTGAGCATATTGCAACAACACGCCTTAGGCGCCGCTTCTGACCTGCACGCAGCGAACCAACTTGGACTTCCGCTGGGGTCAGGAATTGAGCTCGAAACCAAATTGTTGACTGCCATACGACCAACGACCACCGAAGAGCAAATTGCATTTCACCTGAAATTGCCGGTTGTTGACGATCTAAGCATCAGTGAGCTACTTGAACTCCGCGAAACCGAACACGATGCGTTTGAAGCGTTCCGTCTGAGTCTACGCCACGCTATGCGGGAGCGACTGAGTGAAGATGGAAACGGCGATCCAGCACGCCTCGCGGCCGATATCGAAGAAGAAGTTTTGGAGCCAGCCATCATCGATCTGCAGCAGCGGCTCTCGACCGCCCAACGAAACCTCAATCGGAAGCGAATTGTACACGGAGGGCTGCTCGGCCTTTCAACGGTGTGCGGACTATTGGGCGAGGCCCCTGCCGCGGCAGCCTTTGGGATGGCAGCCATTGGTAGCGGAGTCCCCGGGGAACTTAAGGGGATTGACTCGAAGGGTGAAATCGAATCTTCCGACATGTATTTTCTATGGCACGTAAAGCATGCGAACGACCGAAAGGCCAACGTCCGGTCGAAGAGGACCAAGAAGCGAGCCAAGCGAAATCGTTAGGAAACTGCGCGGGCTCCGGGAACGAACCGAACCCCGACCAGTGATCAGGCCAGGAACCGCCTCAGCACCTCGGTGAAGACGGCCGGCTGCTCCGAGTGCACCCAGTGCCCGGCGCCCTTGATCGTGACCCGGCGGTTGCGCGGGAACCAGTGGTCCATCGCGGGGACGAACTCCTCGCGGACGTAGCGCGACTCCTGGCCGGCCACCCACAGCGTCTTCCCGTCGTACGGCGGGGTCGCGGCCAGTGCCTCCTCGGGCCAGCTCCCGAGCTCGTCGAGGTCGCGGCCCAGGACGGCGAGGTTGGGCTGCCAGGCCCAGCCGTCGTCGTGGCGGCGCAGGTTCTGCAGCAGGAAGCTGCGCACCGTCGGGTCCGGCACCGCGTCGACCAGCGCGGCGTCCGCATCAGCGCGGCGCTCCAGCGAGCCCAGGTCGAGTGACTGCATCGCCTCGATGTAGCCGGCGAACTCGCTGCGCGAGCGGTAGGTCACCGGCGACACGTCGACGACGCACAGCCGTTCGACGAGCTCGGGGTGGCGCAGCGCCAGCACCATCGACGCCTTGCCGCCCATCGAGTGCCCGACCAGTGCAACGGGGTCGTCGGCACTGAAGAGCTCGGCGACCTGGTCGGCGACGTCGACGTAGTCGAAGTGGTCGCGCCACGGCGACTTCCCGTGGTGTGGCATGTCGACCAGCAGCACCCGGTGGTCGGTCGCGACCGCCTTGGCGATCGTGGTCCAGTTCTTGCCCTGCCCGAAGAGCCCATGGCAGAAGGCCACCAGCGGCCCGCGCTCCCCCAGCGTCGTCGTGTGCAGGGCCATGCGCCGAGGTTACCCAGGTCAGAAGTCGAAGCCGCCGAAGACGTCGCCGATGCCGTCTCCGATCCCATCCCCGAGGTCGCCGATCCCGTCCCCGATGGCGCCGAGGCCGTCGCCCATCATGTCGAAGCCGCCCATGCCGCCGAAGAGCATCCCGGCGAACATGATCTCCATCGGGCCGAACGCGCCGAAGTAGCCCGCGGCGTACGGCTGGTAGGCGCGACCGCCCTGGTAGTACGGCACCCGCTGGGCGCCGACCATCACCATCCGGGAGTCCGGGTCGGCGCCGGCCTGCACGCGCTCGGCGTCGAGCGCGCAGGCGGGTACGTCGCGCGGGGCACCGGCGGGCGGCGACCAGAGGACGTCGGTGACCGACAGCCCGTGCCGCGGGTCGAAGAAGCACGGCGGCCGGCGGGTCGGCAGCGGCAGGCCGTCGACCCGGGCCCGCACGCAGGCGATCGCGTAGCGGCCGTCGTCGAGGATCTGGGTGACGTGGCGGACGTCGTCGGGCTCGGAGATCGCTTCGACGGCCGCCTTCGACGACTCGTAGGCGTCCAGCGCCCGCTGGTAGTCGGCATTGGCACCGGCGTCCAGGTGGCGTCCGGCCAGGTCGAGGTCCAGCTCCTGGAGCTGCTCGCCCAGCGCGGTGGCGTCCTCGAACGCGAGCTTGCGCACCGGCGCCAGCTCGGCGTCCATGCGCTCCAGCTCACGAGCCTTCGACCGCCGCTGCGACACGACGACCACAGCCACGAGAGCGGCGATCACGAGCAAGAAAACGACGCCTGCCATGACGCCAGCGTACGTGGGCGACCCAGGGCTCAGGCCCGTGCTGCTTCGGGGTCGTCGGCGGTCAGGGGCTGGGCGATGCTCTCGAGCGACCTGCCCTCGGCCTTGACGCCGAGGAACGCCTGGACCACACCGCCGATGACCATCAGCGCCGCGCCCACGAAGTAGCCGATCGCGATCTTCGTGATGTCGCCGCTCTCGGAGGCACGGTCGATCAGCCAGCCGAAGAACAACGGCCCGCTGATGCCGCCCGCCGCCGTACCGATCGCGTAGAAGAAGGCGATGCACAGCGCCCGGGTCTCCATCGGGAAGACCTCGCTGGCGGTGAGGTACGCCGAGCTCGCCCCTGCCGAGGCGAAGAAGAAGATGATCGCGCCCATCAGCGTCAGAGTCGTCGCGGTCACGCTGCCGAGGAAGAGGCCGGTCCCGGCGAGCAGCACGCCCGACACGATGTAGGTGCCGGCGATCATCCGGACCCGGCCGACGGTGTCGAAGAGCCTGCTCAGCAGCAGCGCGCCGAGGAAGTTGCTGAGCGCGAAGATCGCGAGGTACCACCCGGTCTGCTTCACGCCGAGGAACGTGGTGAGCGTGTCGCCGTACGTGAAGAAGAAGGCGTTGTAGAGGAACGCCTGCCCGACGAAGAGCGAGAAGCAGACGATCGACCGTCGGGGGTAGAGCGTGAAGACCGTGCGCGCGATCTCGACGACGCCGATGGTCTTGCGCTGGCGGATGGTGATCGTCTCGTCGACCCCTTCGAGAGACCGCCCGGTCTCCTCCTCGACGGTGTGCTCGATGCTCTGGACGATCTCCTCCCCCTCGTCCTCCCGACCATGGATGAAGAGCCAGCGGGGGCTCTCGGGCACGTGCCGGCGCACGATCAGGATGCCGACGGCCAGAATGGCGCCGAGACCGAACGCGAGCCGCCAGCCCCAGGCCGGGTCGACGATCGTCGGGTCGAGCAGCGGGATCGTGAGCAGCGAACCGATCGCCGCGCCGATCCAGAAGGAGCCGTTGATGGCGACGTCGACGCGGCCGCGGTACTTCGCCGGGATCAGCTCGTCGATGGCCGAGTTGATGGCGGCGTACTCACCACCGATGCCCATGCCGGTCAGGAACCTGGCGCAGAAGTACCACAGCGGCGTCATCGAGAACGCCGTCAGCACCGTGGCCGCGATATAGACGCCGAGCGTGATCAGGAAGAGCTTCTTGCGCCCGAACCGGTCGGTCAGCTGGCCGAAGAAGAGCGCTCCGAGGCACGCGCCTGCGACGTACACGGCACCGGCGAGCCCGATGTCGAAGCTGCTCAGCCCGAGCCCGGTGTCACTCGGCTTCAGCGCCTCCGACATCGAGCCCACGATCGTCACCTCGAGCCCGTCGAGGATCCATACGGTCCCGAGCCCGATCACGACCATCCAGTGCCACCGCGCCCACGGCAGCCGGTCGAGCCGGGCCGGGATGTCGGTGGTGATACGCCCTGTCTCTGCTCCCATGGCGGCTTCCGTACCCATGCCAGGATCGGCCCATGTCTGACGCCACCCGCCTCGAGACCGAGCGGCTGATCGCCGCACCCGCCGCCGACATCTTCACCCTGCTCTGCGACCCGCAGGGCCACGTCGCCATCGACTCGTCGGGGATGCTGCAGGACTCCACCGGCGACCCGGTGACGGCGGCGGGCGACAGCTTCGTCGTACACATGGACCGCGAGTCGCTCAACGACTTCCCGGAGATGGGCAAGTACGACGTGACCGTCACGATCCGCGACTTCGAGGCCGACCGGCTGATCTCCTGGACGATCCTCGGCCGCATCCGCCCGCAGATCGGCCACGTCTACGGCTACCGCCTGCAGCCGGCCGACGGCGGCACCCTGGTCACGTCCTTCTACGACTGGTCCGACATCCACCCCGACTGGCAGGCCGCCGGCATCTTCCCGGTGATCTCCGAGGCCGCGCTGCGCGCCAGCCTGGGGATCCTGGACCGCACCGTACGGCGGGGCTACCCGCGGCCCACCGATGGTTGAGGTGCGAGGAGCGCCCTCGGCCTGAGATCGACGCCGCCTCCGCACAGGCACCCGCCGATCCGGGCGTTCTGTGGGCTACTCGGAATCCGCTTCACGGGGCGCTGCCCCGTATCGCGCGGAGCATCTCCGAGCCGCCCATCGAAATGACGTCGGCGATTGTCGTACCTGCGACCATCGATTTCCATCTCAATAACTCCAGCCCCGCCGCACCTCTAACCAGAACCGCAAATGGGGACGGCGCATCCCTCTCGGGTCCGCCCGACCACATTCTCGTCGGCCGAAAGACATTCGGGGGTCCGGCGCACTGAACTCCGGCGGCACGAAGAATCGCCGAGATCGTCTCAAGCGCCTGTACCTGATTGTGGCCGCCGGCCATCGGAACAGCCATGCCAAAGTACAGAAGCAGGTACTTGTAAAGGCCATTGGGGATCAAAACTCTTCTATGCAGCAGATCTCCCAGAACACCTACTTCAAGCGGATAACGCTCCCCTGAGTCGGCGACGATATCTCGTCCTTCAATTCGAGTCGCAACCCTCCGATGCGCTCCGCGAGTGTCCATCTTCCAGAAGAACGACGTCCGCGAACTATGTGGAGAGTTGGAGAAGCCCGGCAACCCTTCGAACAACCTTGCGAGAACCGCTAGACCATCGCCATCGAACAGCATTCTGTAGACTTCGGTACCTATGTATTGATCCTGTCCAAGGACGAAGGATGCAATGAACTCCTCATGGGCGATCCAAAGCGCGGGAGCATCGAAGCTAGGCGCAGATGACTCGACCATCGAGCGCACGACCCCTGCATTAAACCTTCCCAACTGCTCGGTCAAGAACCCGGGCCCTTCCGGCCAGAGACCCTCAAACACTTCGATGGCCGACCTCAAGATGGGATCGTTCACCCACAGGGGGCCGTATCTCATCTTGAGCTGCCCTGAGAACTGGCCCATCACGGAACTCAGACTTAGGGCAGGTTGAGCCGCCAGCGGCTGCTTCCTTTGCCGTCGCCCAACTAGATGCAGTCCCGTCGAGCCAGTCGCCGTAGGCACTTGCACGAGCACCGGATCATGAGCGTTGGTCATTGAAATTGACGAATTTGATAGACTCAGATACGCGCCAGACACTGCTAGCGAATACATCATGGCCGAAAATGGTGTTGGGCTGCCCAGCACGCCTGTGTGCATGCCGGCGGAGACCACGCTCGGGCGCGCCACGACCTGTTCTGAAGATGCCTCCGAAGGTCGGAGGTAGTTTCCACCAATTATATCTCCGGCAAGCCGGCACGCCGTCTCGGGCTGCCCCAGGACGACACTCTCGTAATCCACGATCGTCCTGTCACCGTGCACCTCCAGAAGTTTTCGGAGGGAGGGCCGCAGATCTAACAGCGCATTCAGCTCGCGTTGGTCGACGACCACTCTGCCCAGACTATTGTCGCTCGACACCGTCAGCCATCCATCGAAGTGCGTGATCGGCCGCTTTCTCCGCCGGCCAGTGCATGCCTTGCTGGAACATCAGCTCGAACTGCTCGGCCCCCAACAGGGCTTTCGTTCCATCCAGGTAGACGTCACGCGTCGCTCTGTCCAAATCACTCAGGTCTTCGACCTGGGTTCGGGACCTGATCGATGCCGAAGCTCCGTAGAGCCGGGCAACCGCCTCTGCATGCTCGAGAGAGCTGAGGCATGAGGCGACGCCCTCGATCGCCCCTGCCAAACGGCGCCAGTCCCGCACCATCAGTGAGTTGCGCACTGCGTCACCGAAATAGTCCGCGGCTTCCGTCCTTTTGTCGGCTGCCAACAACGCCTGTCCTATGTTGAAGCTGACGAGTCCGTCGTTTTGAATGTCGCCATCAGCTCGACCAAGGGCAAGGCTTCGTCTGTAGTTCTCAAGACCACTACCACCGCGTCGTCGTTCAATCTCGCCTATGAGGTTCTCACACACACTGAGTAGCCAGAGGTCGCCCAGCTTCTCCGCAATCCGGCGCGCCTGGTTCGCACTGCTTTCGGCGGCCATCAGATTGCCAGCACTAGCCGCTGAACTCGCGACTATCGCAAGTGCGCGGCACTGCCACCAGAGATCTCTTCGCCGAGGTCGCCGCCAGACCCTGAGTCTGCAGAGACGCTCGGCTTCCCTGATGCGGCGAGCCCCGCCATCGGGATCGCCAAGCGATGTCAGCAACCGGCCTCGGTACGCCTCCATCAGGCCGCGAGCCGCCCACGGGCCTTGCGGTCGCTGCGAGACCTGCTCGAGCCATGAGACAGACAATGCTCGAGGCCCGCGGATCCAAAGATAGTAGGCCGAAGCCAACACAAGTCGTTGGTCAATATCCTTCGGTCCTGCAGAATTCGCGCATATCCGCATCGCCTCAGCAAGATTTGCAATCTCTCCTGCCGCGAGTTCGAAAGCTTCCAGTTGGGCCGATCCACGCAAGGCCGAGTCAATCTCCTCGAACCGCTCCGCAATATGTGTTGCGAAACGAATTTCGAGTGCTTGTAGTTCTTTCAGCGGTATTCGCGAGAGCACCTCGGCCTTGATACTCGACAAAACGCGATACCGCCCCGGACCATCATTTGATGATCCGTGCTCGAACTGGACCAAGTGCGAAGCGACAAGGTGATCCAAACATTGGCTCGCTGATCGCAATACCGCATCAGTTGACGTGTAGATCGCGGCGAAACTATCGCGTCCGAACGTTGACGGATACAGCGCGGCAACCGACAGTCCCATTGCGTCGTCGGGCTCGAGCAGCGCCAGCGCGCGCGATATAGAAACCGAGAGCGCTGTCCACCTCGTTGCATCCATGACTGGAGCGACATCCGAGCCGCTCCTGAGCTGCCGACTCAGCGACAGCGCCGACAGTTCGATCGCGAGCGGAAGTCCGTCGGCGGTCGAGAGTTCCTGCACCAGCAGCGGAGCGCGGTCTTCCTCCACGAGGAGCTCAGGATCCGCACGACGGAGTTGCCTCAGAAGAAGCGCACCCGAGGGAGAATTTGCAATTTCTCTCACGGTTAGCGCCTGGTCTGGCTCAGGAGCGATTCCGGGACCGTCGAGCGGGCCTACCGCCAGCACCTGTTCATCGGGCTGTCCGAATGCCACTGGGCAGGTAGTCATGAGGGTCAGTTCCGGAACCGCTGCAAGGAGTCGCCTCAAGAGTTCGCCTGCCTGAGTCAACGAGATCGAATCGGCGAGCGACTCCGCGTTGTCCAGCACTAGAAGGACCGAGCGCTCGCCCCGCAGGTATTCCGCGACGCTCGTCGCGGACACCGCACCCAATCGCAGGCTAGTTCCGACAATCTCAAGCAACACCTCGAGCGAGAGCGGCCCGGACATTACAGACTCGCGGAGGTCGAGCGAGTGAACCACTGAGTACTTGGGCTGGATCTCGTGGGCAACCGCGAGGGCGAAGGAGGATTTTCCAACGCCGGGCGGGCCGGTGACGCTCATCCACCTCGATCTCGACTCCTGCAGGAGTTGAGCCGAACGCGCGATCAGATCCTCTCGACCCAGGAGAGGTGCTGCCGCTGGGAGGAAGGGCGAAGCGTAGCTGCCACGCGGCGGCTCATCTGGCGGCACATGGCAGAACGCGCTCGCCCAGGCGTCGCCGAAGAACGTTCGGACGAGCTGGTGATTTTGGCGTAGCGACCTACTTATCTCGTGCAGCCCCCAGATCACGACATGCGGGGCGGAATCTCTGGAATCGGTGAGCTCACGAATGGCGTCCTGCAACGTCACGGCTCGCAGATCGCTACTCACGTACAAATGGACCTCATCGGCGTTCGACCAGTTCGCCACGGCCAGCCCCACTGCCTCCCGCAACCGCCTCTGATCCATGCGTGCGATCCGCTTGCACTGGAAAACGGCTAGACCGCCGTCTTTTCGGCGCGCCCAAATATCGATCCCGGCCTGCTGCTGGCCAGGGACCCCGTAGCGCGAGACATGCTCGATGTCATCGCGCGTTCGGACCAGCTCCTCGCACAGCGCCTCGAACTGTTCCCAGGTGAGGTCGCCCAGGGGTAAGGCAGTCGCCAGAGGCCTTACCGGGGGCAAGACCGGACGAGCAGGATCACCCGCTGACGACGTCGGCGTCCGATTCTCGTCCATTTGCGTCGCTCAGCCTCCATCGGTCGGTCAGAGGCTAGTGAAACGAAGCCGACGGCGCTGCGGTTTGGGAGTTGGCAGGGACGTCCGTTCTACCCACACGTCCGACCATGTCGGGTGGGAACGACGGTGGCGTCGCTGTAGACAGCTGCGTCTCGGCGTCGGGCCTTGCGTCTCCCAACGCGGAAGCCTGCCTGCGGATCACGCAATCAAGTGCCCCACCGACCTTCGTCGACCCTGACGGAGTGCGGGTCGCAGCTCGAGGAGTGGCGGCGCACGGGTCGTTGCCGCCAGCGCTCGGGCTGCCCGACAAGATTGCAGGACTCGAGGAGGCCCTGGCCGCACCCGGCGAAGGGTGGACCGCCGTCGGCGATGCCGAGGACGCCTCAGCGCTGGCTGTAGTCCCGGAACCCGCGCTTGGTCTTGCGCCCGAGGTAGCCAGCGGTGACGAGGTGCTCGAGCAGCGGCGCGGGAGCGAAGCCGGGCTCGCGGAACTCCAGGTAGAGCTCGCGCTGGATCGCCAGCGACACGTCGTTGCCGACCACGTCGAGCAGCTCGAACGGGCCCATCGGCAGCGCACACCCCTGCTTCATCGCGGTGTCGATGTCGTCGGCGGTGGCGTAGTGCGCCTCGAGCATCCGGACGGCATCGTTGAGGTACGGGAAGAGCAGCGCGTTGACGATGAACCCGGCCCGGTCGGCGCAGGAGACACCGACCTTGCCGATCTTGGCGACCAGCGCCTGGGTCGTCTCGGTGACGGCCTCGTCGGTGGCGACCGTCGAGACGATCTCGACCAGCTTCATGATCGGCGCCGGGTTGAAGAAGTGCATCCCGATGACGTCCTGCGGCCGCGAGGTGGCCTGCGCGCAGGCGATGATCGGCAGCGACGAGGTCGTGGTGGCAAGGATCGCTCCAGGCTTGCAGATCTCGTCGAGGTTCTCGAAGAGCGTGGTCTTGATCGCCAGGTCCTCGGCGATCGCCTCGACCACGATGTCGACGTCCTTGAGGTCGTCGAGGGACGTCGAGCCGGTCAGGCGACCCAGCACCTCGGCCTTCGCCTCCTCGGTCGAGCGGCCGCGCTGGATCTGCTTGTCGAAGCTCTTGGTGATCGCGGCGACGACGCCGTCGACCTTGTCGGCCGAGCGCCCGACGTACGTCACGTGGTAGCCGCTCTTGGCGAAGACCTCGATGATCCCGGTCGCCATGGTGCCGGTGCCGACGACACCGACCAGCTTGATGTCGTGCTGGAACTCGGGTTTCTCGTCGGCGGACGGCGTCCGGTCGTCCGCGACCACGACCGGGCTGTCGGGCGCCTCGTAGGTGTAGAAGCCGCGGCCGGTCTTGCGACCGAGCATCCCCGCGGTGACCATCTGCTTGAGGATGGGCGATGGCGCGTGCAGCCGGTCGCGACCCTGGCGGTACATCGTCTCGAGGATCTCGTACGCCGTGTCCAGGCCGATCAGGTCGAGCAGCGCCAGCGGGCCCATCGGGTAGCCGCAACCGAAGCGCATCGCGGCGTCGATGTCCTCGCGGGTCGCGTAGCGGCCCTCGTACATCGCGACCGCGTGGTTGAGGTAGCCGAAGAGCAGCGTGTTGGCGATGAACCCGGCCTTGTCGCCGCACACGACCGGAGTCTTGCCGAGGTCGGCCATCAGCGTCGTGACCTGCTCGAGCACCTGCTCCTCGGTCACCACGGTGCGGACGATCTCGACCAGCTGCTGCACCGGTGCCGGGTTGAAGAAGTGCACCCCGATGACCCGCCCGGGCGACGAGTTCGCGGTCGAGATCTCGGTGACGGAGAGGCTCGAGGTGTTGGTGGCGAGGATCGTGTCGGGGCCGACGATCGCGTCGAGCTGACGGAAGAGCGCCTTCTTGGTCTCCAGCGACTCGACCACGGCCTCGACCACCAGGTCGGCGCCGGCGACGTCGTCGAGGGAGGTGCTGAAGGTGATCCGGTCCAACAGCTCGGCCTGCTCGGCCTCGGTCAGCTTCTCCCGCTTCACGGCGCGGGTCGTCGAGTGCTCGAGGTACTGGCGACCCCGGTCCAACGCGTCGGTGTCCTTCTCGATGCCGACGACGGCGTACCCGTTGCGGGCGAAGACCTCGGCGATGCCGGCACCCATGGTGCCCAGGCCGATCACGCCGATCGTCGTGAACGTGCGGGACTCTGCTGCTTCCGGGGCGGGAGACGTCGTCATGCGGCGCATCGTGGCACGCCACCGACCGGCTGGCTATGGCGTAGTTCACTCACCAGTAACTTAACGATCCAATCGCACACCGGCCGCACGCTCGGGCGGCCCCGACGGTAGATTCCACGCCCGTGAGACTCGTCGTAGCAACGTGCCAGGTCGACTACGCCGGGCGGCTGACCGCCCACCTGCCGCTCGCGACACGGGTCGTGATGATCAAGGCGGACGGGTCGGTGCTGGTGCACTCCGACGGCGGCTCCTATAAGCCGCTCAACTGGATGTCGCCGCCGTGCACGCTGCGTGAGGGCACCACCGAGGACGGCCAGGTCGAGTGGACGGTCACGAACCCCAAGACCGACGACACCCTGCGCATCCTGCTCACGGAGATCTTCAGCGACTCCAGCCACGTCCTCGGCATCGACCCGGGCCTGCAGAAGGACGGCGTCGAGAAGCACCTCCAGGCGCTCCTCGCCGAGCACCCGGCGACCCTCTCCCCCGGCCTGACGCTGGTACGCCGTGAGTACCCGACCGCGATCGGCCCGGTCGACCTGATGTGCCGCGACGAGGCTGGCGCCTCCGTCGCCATCGAGATCAAGCGCCGCGGCGACATCGACGGAGTCGAGCAGCTCACCCGCTACCTCGAGCTGCTCAACCGCGACCCGCTGCTCACGGGCAACGGTGCGGTCCGCGGCATCTTCGCCGCCCAGGAGATCAAGCCGCAGGCGCGGGTCCTCGCCACCGACCGCGGCATCGCGTGCGCGGTCGTCGACTACGACGCCCTGCGCGGACTGGACGACCCGAGCCACCGCCTCTTCTGAGGGGCGCCGTCCACAGGCGGTCAGGAGGACCCTGGCGGCGCTCGAGCAACCCGACATACGGTGACAGGTATGACCAGCGATCCCGGCATGAGTCGCCGCGTGACTCGCCTCGAGAATGACACCGAGTCGATCTACGAGCTCATCACCGAGGTCAGGTCGACCCAGGACGAGCACACCCGCCGCTTCGACCGGCTCGAGAGCAGCCTCACCGACGCCAGGTCGACCCAGGTCGAGCACACCCGCCGCTTCGACCGGCTCGAGAGCAGCCTCACCGACGCCAGGTCGACCCAGGTCGAGCACACCCGCCGCTTCGACCGGCTCGAGAGCAGCCTCACCGACGCCAGGTCGACCCAGGTCGAGCACACCCGCCGCTTCGACCAGCTCGAGAGCAGCCTCACCGACGCCAGGTCGACCCAGGACGAGCACACCCGCCGCTTCGACCGAATCGAAAGCACGCTCAACGAGGTCGTCCGGCGTCTTCCGGAGCCTTCGTGAGCCTGCTTTGACGAGTCGCGTGCCTGGGGACGTGGCATAGACCGTCCTCAGGCACACGACCCCGGGTCGGCCCTCCCCAATTCGGGCTGGCCCGGATGCGCTATGTCGGGAGCGCCGAGACGCGCCCAGAGTTAAGAGATGCCTCGGGCCCTCACGTCGGACGCTCGCCGTCCGATTAGTACGTCGGTCACAACCGACGTCCCTCGGAGGGCACCGTGAGGCACCAGCACGTCCACCGCACCGCCGTACGCCTGGCCGGGGTGGTCGCGCTGGTCGCTGCGACGGTCGCCACCTCCGCGCCCGCGCCGGCGGCGCACCACGAGGCCCCGGTGGCCCGGGTGGCATCCCCCACCACCTGGGCCACCGGCAGCGGCGTGCTCGCCCTCGACTGGGGCGACCTGGCCAAGACGCCGCAGGCGACTCGCGGCGACGTCGTGGTGATGCAGTCCTGGGAGTACCCGCAGATCCCGGCGCTCCGCAGGAAGCACCCCGGCATCACGATCCTGATGTACAAGGACGCCTCGGCCGTCGTGAAGGAGGCCGAGTCCGCGACCGGTCGCTTCCCCGCGGGCATGGGATACGACTGGGTCGCCGCCGAGCACCCGTCCTGGTTCCTGCGCGACCGCGCCGGCCAGGTCATCGAGTGGTCCGACTGGCGCGGCCTGTACCCGATGGACATCGCCGATGCCGGCTACCAGCAGACCTGGGCCCGCAACGTCCTCACCGAGCTGCGCGCCCACCGGTGGGACGGCGTGATGATGGACGACGTCCTGACCATCCTCAGCCACGACACCGTCGGCGACCGGGTGTCGACGCGGCTCCCCGACGACGAGGCGCAGTACGCCGCCACCGGCTCGTTCCTCTCCCGCGTAGGCCCGGAGATCCGCCGCGCGGGCTACCTCGCGGTGCCCAACGTCTCGCTCGAGTGGGACAACTGGCGGCCGGCGCTGGCCGCCTGGACGCCGTACGTCTCCGGCTGGGAGAACGAGCACTTCACCAACTGGCCGGGCCAGGACGGCCGATTCTCGGGCGCCGACTGGCGCTGGAAGTTCGACGCAGCGCGCTGGCTCGCCGCCAGGAGGGTGCCGCTGCTCGCGGTCACCTACGGCCCCACCCGCGACCGCGTCGGACAGACCTACCACCGCGCCACCTGGCTGCTGAGCTGGAACGGGAGGACCGGCGCCAGCGTCTACGTGCCGGACGAGCTGGCGTCCAGCCACTGGCTTCCGGCCGCGACCCGCAACGTCGGGCGCCCCCTCGGCCCGGCGCGAGAGCGGGCCGACGGCACCTGGACCCGCCGGTTCACCCGCGGGGACGTCGCTGTGAACCCGACGGCACAGACCCGCCGCGTCCTCGGCGTACGCCTGGCTCCGACAACGGCCACCATCCTGAATAACCGGTAGCCCGCACGGCCCGCCCCGGCCACGATGGGGCGCGTGCGAGAAAACTACTTCGACACCGATGTCGCCGAGACGTACGACGAGGGCTCGGCCGAGATGTTCGCCTCGGAGGTGCTGGGACCGACCGTCGACCGGCTCGTCGAGCTGGCCGACGGGCAGGCCGCGCTCGAGCTGGCCATCGGGACCGGCCGGGTGGCGCTCCCGCTGAGCGAACGGGGCGTGCACGTCCATGGCATCGAGCTGTCCGAGGCGATGGTCGAGCAGCTGCGAGGCAAGCCCGGTGCCGACCGGATCGAGGTGCTGGTCGGCGACATGACGACCGCCCGGGTCGAGGGCCGGTTCGGGCTCGTCTACCTGGTGTTCAACACGATCGGCAACGTGACGACGCAGGACGACCAGGTCCGCTGCTTCGAGACCGCCGCCGCCCACCTCGAGCCCGGCGGGGTGTTCGTCGTGGAGAAGGGCGTGCCGATCGTGCGCCGACTGCCGCCCGGCGAGCGGTACGCCGTCTTCAACCACACCGACGAGCACGTCGGGATCGACGAGTACGACACCGCGACCCAGCTGATGTGGTCGCACCACTACTCCAGCGACGACGGCACGACGTACCACCGCAACAGCGTCCCGTTCCGCTACGTCTGGCCGTCCGAGCTCGACCTGATGGCCCGGATCGCCGGGATGCGCCTGCGCGAACGCTGGGGCGACTGGGATCGCTCGCCGTTCACCTCGGCGTCGACCAAGCACGTCTCCGTGTGGGAGAAGATCGACGGATGAGGATCTTCCACATCGCCACCCTGGCCGACTGGACCGACGCCCAGGCGTCCGGCGCCTACACGACGTCGACCGTCGGCGTCACCCTCGAGGAGGAGGGCTTCCTGCACGCCAGCCGGGCCGACCAGTGGGAGGACGTGCGCGCCAGGTACTACGCCGACATCACCGAGCCCCTGGTGCTGCTCGAGATCGACACCGACCTGCTCGACGTGCCCGTCATCGAGGAGTCGCCCGCCGCCGGCGTCACCGAGACGTTCCCACACGTGTACGGCGCCCTCGACCCGGCCGCCGTCGCGACCGTCACCCCGCTGTAGCGTCCGCGCGCTCGTGCGGCAGCGCGACCCGCACCACCGTGCCGACGCCGAGCTCGCTCTGCAGGTCGATCCAGCCGCCGTGCGCCTCGACGATCGCGCGCGCGATCGGCAGTCCGAGACCGGCCCCCGGCACCTGGTCGGCGATGGCTCGCGGGGAGCGGTACAGCCGCTCGAAGAGACGCTCCTGCTCCTCGGGCGAGACCCCGACCCCGGAGTCTCGGACCTCGATCACGCCCATCGCCCCGTGGTCGGAGATGCCGATGTCGATGCTGCCGCCGGCGTGGGTGAACTTGAGCGCGTTGCCCACGATGTTCTCGACCACCTGGAGCACCCGGTGGAGGTCGCCCACGACCGGCGCGGTCTCGCCACCGACGAAGGTCAGCGTGAGCGCCCGCTCCCGGGCGCGCAGCCGCTGGTCCTCGACCACACGACGGCACACGGCCTCCAGGTCGAGCGAGTCGCGCAGCATCCGCAGCCGGTCGTCCTCGAGGAAGGCCATCGTCAGGAGGTCGTTGACCAGCTGCAGCTCGCGCGACGCGTTGCGCTCGATGACGCTCAGCAGCTTGCGGGCCCGGCGGCTGAGGTCGGACTCATCGAGGTCGGACATCAGCTCGGCGTACCCGATGATCGAGGTCAGCGGCGTGCGCAGCTCGTGCGAGACGGTGGAGATCACGTCGTCGCGCAGGCGCTGCGACTCGGCCTCGATCCGCAACCGCTCGCTGACGTCGCGGATCGACACGGAGACCAGGAGTCCCTGGTCGGTGTGGAGCGGCGATATCGACACCTCGACCGGCACCGAGTGACCGTCGCGGTGCCGCACCTCCGCCCGCCGGCCGGTCGACTCCCGGAACCAGCTCTGGTTGGACTCCCGCACCGCCTCGGGCGACATCAGCGTGATCGGCTCGCCGACCATCTCCCGCGGCTCGTAGCCGAACACCTCACGGAGCCGGCTGTTGGCGAGCACGATCCGGGCGTCCTCGTCGATGATCACCACCGCGTCCGGAGCGGCCTCGAAGACGCCGCGGAAGAGCGCCTCCGCGTCGTGATCCACGGGCCGACACTAGCGGTTGGGTGATGCTTCAACGATCGAGCAGGGCGACGACCTCGTCGGCGACACCCCAGCTCAGCGTCACGCCGGCCCCGCCATGGCCGTAGCAGTGGACCACGTCGCCGACGCGCTCGAGTCGCACCGCGGGCCGCACCGGTCGCAGCCCGACCTTGTGCCGCAGCACCCGGGCGGTGCGCAGCTCCGGCACCAGCCGGGCACCGCGCGCCAGGATCTCGGCCGCTGTCTCCGGTGACGGCGTACGACTCCAGTCGCCCTCGAGATGGGTGCCACCGACCACGACGTCGCGCTCGCGCGGCACGACGTACGTCGGCCCGGCCGAGTCCAGCCACCACCGCTCGAGGCCGAACTGCTCGACGACCACGACCTGGCCGCGCACCGGTACGACGGTCCGGTCGGTGCCCAGCAGCCGGGCACCGAGGCCCGAGCAGTTCACGACCAGCCCGGTCGCGGGCAGCGCCTTCAGGTTGAGCCGGGTGATGGTGCCGCCGAGTTCCTCGACCCGCTGCGCGAGCCAGCCGAGGTAGACGCTCATGTCGACCACAGGTGTCGTGAACGACCAGCCGGCCACCCAGTCCGGCGGGACGTCGTGGGCACGCTCCAGCGCTGGCACCGCCGTCCGCCACCATGGCTCCGGCCGGGCGGTGGTGAGCACCTCGGTGCCCGGCAGCATCCGCACCCCGCACTCGGGATCCGTGTCAGCAAGCGCGTCGAAGACGGCGTACGACGTGCGCGCCCAAGCCGTCACCCGGTCCTGCGGGAGCGCCTGGTAGGGGTACCAGAGCGCGGCCGCGACGGCGGAGGTCGTCTCCCGCGGGAGGTCGCGGGCGACCAGGTCCACGCGGAGCCCGGCCTCCAGCAGCCGCACCGCACAGGTCAGGCCGACGACACCGGCGCCGACCACGATCACCCGCTCGTCGCGACCCATGGGTGAAGTGTGGCTCACGGGGCCGCGCGAGTGCGGGACCCAGCGTCAGGCGCCGGCCTGCCGCGGGGCGGTCGGGTCGGCACCATCGCCGCCCTGCTCGCGCGCGACGTACTCCTCGATGTCCTCGACGTCGTCGAGGTTGCGCTTCACCACGGCCAGCAGGTCGCTCATCGTGGCGACCTCCTCCACCTGCTCCTTGATGAACCACTGCATGAACTGCTCGGAGGCGAAGTCGAACTCCTCGCGTGCGATCCGCAGCAGCCCGTTGATCTGGTCGGTGACCCGCTTCTCCTGCGCGAGCGCGAGCTCGACCGGGCCGACGACGTCGGCGAACTCGTTGATCGGGGCATCGACTGCCGGGATGGTCACGGCGCTATCGGTGTCGAGCAGGTACTGGATCATCATCGACGCGTGCGCGCGCTCCTCGAGCGCTTGCGCGTAGAAGAAGGCCGCCATCTGCGGCATCGTCAGCGCGTCGTAGTAGACGGCGCAGGCGAGGTACTGGTTGTGCGCGGCGAGCTCGTTGCCCACCTGGACGTTGAGCTGGTCGACGAAGCGGGGTGCGGCCACGGAAGGCTCCCTCGGTCGGCGGGTCGGTCAGGCAGATCAAGCAGCTTTGGCAAGCTTCTTCTTGGTGACCTTCTTGCCGTCGACCGTGACGAGCTTGCGCTTCTTGACCGTATACCCGTCGGGCAGGGTGCCTTCCTTCAGCATCCGCAACGGGCACCGCCCGCACTTGGACTTGGACACGCAGCACTCCGTCTTCGGCAGCTTGCGCGCGCTTTTCTTCCCCACGGCCGGAACGGTAGCACGGACCTTAGGGCAGGCTAACCTACCGACGTCTCGCGGGCGGACGCGGCGGGAAGGGTGATCCGCAGCCGGGCACCAGCTGGGTCGGCGACGACCACCAGGGCGCCGCCGCAGGACTCCACCACCGAGCGGGCGATCGCCAGCCCGACGCCGGCGCCGGGCTTCTCGGCTGCCACGGCGGCCCGCCCGCGGTAGAGCCGGTGGAAGACCCGCTCGGACTCGTCGACCTCGATGCCCGGCCCGGTGTCGCTCACCTCGAGCCAGGCCAGGCCGTCCTCCTCGCCGGCCGCCACGTGGACCGCGCCGCCGGGCGGGGTGAACTTCAGGGCGTTCGAGACCAGGCAGTCGACGGCCCTGCCGAGCCATCCCTCATCCGCTCGCACCAGCACCGGCAGGCTGGAGGTCTCGGACCGGAGCTCGAGACCAGCCGCCAGGGCGCGCGGGAAGTAGGTGTGCACGGTGTTCTCCACGACAACTTGGAGGTCGGCGAGGCGGCCCGAGACGCCGACCGCGCCGCGGTCGATGCTCGTGAGCGTCAGCAGGTCCTCCACCAAGGTCATCTGCCGTCGCGCTCCTCGGGTGATGCTCGCCGAGTGCCGCTCCAGCCTGCGGCGCAGCACCTCGTCCTCGATCTGCTCGATCTCCTCGCCGAGCATCTCGGCGCTGCCCAGGATCGAGGTCAGCGGGGTCCGCAGCTCGTGGGACACCGTGGCCAGGAACTGGTCCTTCAGCCGGTCCGACTCACCGCGCAGGTGCTCGATCTCGGTCAGGTCTCGCACCGCCGCCGACACGAGCACGTCGTCGCCAGTGCCGAGCGACGAGAGCATCACCCGGCCCGGGAACGTCGTACCGTCCTTGCGCAGGGCCACGACCCGGGTACCGAGCGCCATCAGGTGGGACCGCGCGTCGGCGGTGAACTGCTCGCGCAGCACCGCGTGACCGGACGCCGCGCCCGGAGGCATCAACATCTCGACGCGCTCGCCGACGAGCTCCCGCTCGGAGTAGCCGAAGATCTCCTCGGCCCGGGCGTTTGCCATCACGATGCGCCCGAGAGCGTCCACGATGACGTTGCCGTCGTGGGCGGAGTCGAGGAAGTCGCGCAGCTGCTGGCTCGGTCCTTCGCCGGCGGACCGGTCGACCACCGCGACCGAGAGCACCGCGGCCGGTCCGCTCAGCTGGACCAGCTTGGAGACCACCCGCACCGGGAACTCCCGGCCCGCGCTGTCGAGCCCCCAGAGGTTCACCGCCACCGTCCCGGAACCGTCCGTGGCGACCAGTTCGTCGTACACGCGCGCATAGTCCGCGGCCAGCCGGACCGGCGTCAGGATCTGCGCGGGACGCCCGACGAGCTGGTCGCGCGAGCGGCCGAACATCCGCTCGCACGCCTGGTTGACGAGCACGATCCGACGGTCCGGGCTCATCAGCAGTCGCGCGTCGTCGGACACGTCGAACACCCGTCGCACGGCCTCGCCGGTGCGGGCCATGAGCGATCCGAGCACGTCTTCACCCGAGACGTCGTGCGTCACAGATGGAGTGTAAGGGCGGACCTGACCCGCGTCTGCGTGTCGGACGCCTATCTATTCACAGTGTGTATAGTGCCGGTTCATGAGCGCCGCACTCCCCCTCCTCGCCCTGCTCGAGCAGGAGCCAGCCCACGGCTACACCCTCAAGCAGCGGTACGACGACCGCTTCTCGCGCACCCGTCCACTCGCGTTCGGCCAGGTGTACGCCGCGCTGTCCCGGTTCGAGACCAAGGGCTGGGCCGAGGTGGCCGAGGTCGAGGTCGTGGACGGCCCCGAGCGCAAGCGCTACCGGATCACCGAGGACGGGGTCGAGGCCATCACCGAGTGGGTCTACACCCCCCAGCAGCCGACGGAGTTCGCGATGAGCAACCTCTACACGCGCGTCAGCGTGGCCCTCACCTCCGGGCGGTCCGCCGCCGAGGTCCTCGACCGGCAGCGGGTGCAGCACCTGGCCCGGATGCGGGAGCTCACCCAGGAGCGCAAGACTGCAACTCCGGCCGCGCAGCTCGCGATCACCTACGAGCTCGCCCACCTCGACGCCGACCTGCGCTGGATCGAGGAGGCCGGCACCCGGCTGGAGGACCTGCGATGACACCCGGACCCGCGATCCTCGAGAGCCGCGCCCTGACGGTCAGGTACGGCGACACTCTCGCCGTCGACGCCGTCGACCTGGCGATCACGCCCGGGTCGCGGACCGCGATCATGGGGCCGTCCGGCTCCGGCAAGTCGACTCTCGTGCACGCCCTCGCGGGCGTCGTACGCCCCGACTCGGGCGAGGTGTGGTTCGAGGACGAGCGGCTCGATCTCCTCGGCGAGGCCGAGCGCAGCCGCCGCCGGCTGGCACGGATGGGCTTGGTCTTCCAGTTCGGCGACCTGGTGCCGGAGCTGACGCTGGTCGAGAACGTGATGCTCCCCCTCCAGGTCCTCGGCGAGAAGACCCGCCCGGCCCGGGAGCGGGCACTCGAGATGCTGGACACCCTCGGCGTGGCCGATCTCGCCGACCGGCGTACCGGCGCGGTGTCGGGCGGCCAGGTCCAGCGCGCCGCGGTCGCCCGCGCGCTGGTGCACCGACCGGCCGTCGTGCTGGCCGACGAGCCGACCGGCGCGCTCGACAGCCTGACGGCGGAGCGGGTGCTCGACGCATTGGTCGCCGTCACCGGCGCGACCGGCGCCGCGCTGGTCGTCGTGACCCACGACCACGTGGTCGCCTCGCACCTCGACGACCTGGTCGTCGTCCGCGACGGCGGGGTCGCCGCGGGGGCCGTCGCGTGACGTCGCTCCTGCTCGGGCTGCGGCTGTCCGTCACGTCGGCGGCCCGGTTGCGGACGGTGTTGCTGGCGCTTGCGGCCGCGCTGGGTACGGCGATCGTCCTGGTCACCCTGGCCGCGGGCCGCCACCAGCTGGTCACGGCGACGGCGTACCAGCAGGAGATGCCGCGGCTGGTCCTGGTCATCGTCGCCGCGGTCGCGCTGCCCTGCGCCGTGCTCGTCGCCACCGTCGCCCGGCTCTCGGCCTCGATGCGCGACCGGCGGCTCGCCAACCTGCGCCTGATCGGGCTGAGCCCGAACCAGACCCGCCTGGTCGGCACCGGCGAGGCCGCGGGTGCGGCGCTCGTCGGCACGGTCCTGGGCTGGGCCGGGTTCTGGCTGGTCCGGCCGTTGCTGCTCGGCCACTCGCCGGCCGGCGCCGCCTGGGGCGACTTCTTCTCACCGACGACCTCCGACCAGGCGATAGTCCTCGTGGGGATCCCCGCGCTCGCGATCCTCGCCAGCGTGCTGCCGGCGCGGTCGTCGATCGGCGAGGCGCTCGCGGTCACCCAGCGCGCCGACCGCCGCCCACCCGGCTGGTGGCGCCTGCTCCCCCTCGTCGCCGGTGTCGGGCTCTGCCTCACGGTCGTCGCGTCGGGCCCCCATGGCGACGACATCTCGGACCGTCAGGTGACGGCCCTGTTCGGCGGCGTCGGGCTGACCGCGGTCGGCATGCTCCTGGTGCTGCCGGTCCTGGTGCGGCTGCTGACCCGGCTTGCCGCCGGGCGGACACTCGGACCGGCCCAGCGGCTCGCCGTACGACGCCTGGAGGCGCAGCCCGCCGGGGTGGCCCGGATCATCGCAGCTCTGTTGATCGGGCTCTTCCTCGCGACCGGAGCCCGCTTCGTGCTCGTCGCCTTCGAGAGCTCGTCGACCTACGTCCAGTCCGAGCGCAACGTGAAGGTGCAGCAGCGGGTGGAGGTGTCGACCAACCAGGAGGAGGCCGAGGACGTCTCCGCCCTGCTCGCAGACACCGACGGCGTCACCGGGGTAGTCGACGTCCCCATCCTCCACAACAGCCAGGAGGGCACGGAGGCGATGGTCGCGACCTGCGACCAGCTGGCCGCGATCGCCCCCGAGTTCGAGGGGTGTCGCGACGGCCAGCCGATGCGGCTCGCCAGTGAGGGCACTGTCCCGCACGCGTCCGGACCCATGACCTGGAGTGCCGATGACCGGATGTCCCGGGAGGCCGTGACGACCTCCGCCAACCTGCCCCTCGCCACCGTCGACGGCCCGGTCTTCGAGGCTCTGTCGCCGATCTACGCCGACATCATCATCCCGCCCGAGATGGCAGGCGACCTGCCGCCGAACACCAGGCACAGCATCCTCGTGGTCGGTCCCCCTGGCCCCGACCTGGCCGGCCGGCTCGCCGACCTGGGCTTCGGCGCGAGCTACTACGGCACCGAGGAGTTCGAGTTCGTCGACACCATGCGGTCGGTGATCTGGACGGTCGCCGGGGTGGTCCTCGGCGTAGGCCTGCTGGCCCTGCTGGTGTCCGCGATCGACCGCGCCTCCCAGCGCCGCAAGGAGGTCGTCGCGCTGCAGCTCGTGGGTCTCGGTCGCGGCGTGCTCCGGCGGGCGCAGGGACTCGAGACCGCCGTACCTGTCGTCATCGGCTCGCTCCTCGCGGTCGGGCTCGGCGCGCTCTCGGGCGCGACGTACCTCAGCCTCATCGAGGGCTCCACGATCCCGTGGGAGCAGACGCTCGTCCTCGGCGGTGTGGCCGTCGTCGGCGGACTGGTCGTCGGGGCGGTCAGCATGGTCGCGTGCGCGCCCCGGCTGCGGCCCGAGGAGATCCGAGCCGAGTAGCGATCAGGGCAGGGTCGCCCACCAGGTGTCCATCCGCGCGACGGCATCGGCATCGCGGCCTTGCTCGAGGACCCGCGCCAGCCGGAAGAGGTACGCCGCGATGCCGGCGGCTCCCTGCATCCACCCGGGGCTCGGCGGCAGCACGGGGTCAGCGTCGTTGCGGTGCTCGAGGAAGCGCCAGCAGGCGTGGCGCTCGTCGTCGACGGCGCGCTCGACGAGTGCATCGCCCAGCAGGACGGCGAAGGCCAGGTCCTCGTCGCAACCGTGACGTTGCCACGCCGACAGCACGATGTCACCGACGCCCGCGGTGCCGCAGCAGCGACCGTCGTTGTCCCAGAAGCCCGGGTGACGGCGCTCGGGGAGTCCCGAGACGCGGACCGAGTGCAGGCACGCCGACTCCAGCTCCATCGGCGCGGTACCACCGACCTCGATGACGCCTGCGCGATCCAGGGCCGCGAACAACAGGGACGTCCCGGCCGCTCCGTGGCACCAGGAGTACGTGTAGGTGCCGAGGTCGGGGTTTACGGGGATCCGCTGTGGCACCCGGAGACCGCCGTCGCTGGTCTCACCCAGGCTTAGCAGGTGTACGGCGCCGGCCTTCGCGACATCGATCAGGTCGGACCGGTCGAGCTCGATCCCGGCGGCGGCCAACGCCGTGGCGATCCCTGCCTGTCCGTGGGACCAGTTCGGCATCTGCACGTCCCCGCCCGTGAGCAGGAAGCGCCGCGGGATGAACGGCCAGGAGACGCCCTCGCCTTGCTGCTCCCCCTCGGCCAGCAGGATGTCGACGGCATGGTCGGCGAGCTCGACAGCACCGGGCACATCGTGACGCTGCGCCCAGAGTGCACCGAGCAGTACGCCGGCGGTCCCCAACGTCGCGTCGTTGCAGCGCCCGTCTGCCACCGCACGAGGAGGCCGGAGCCAGTCGGTCGGCCAGCCGTCCGGCGTCGCCAGCTCGAGCAGACGGGCGACGGCGAGCTCGGCGTCCGCGGACCGCAGCGCCGTGAGCACGCCGATGGTGCTAGTCAGCCCGTCGAACGAGTCGCACGCCGTCTCCTGCGGCGTACGCCGGAGGAGGCTGTCGCGAATGCCGGCGGCGAGGTCGACCTCGGCATCCACCAACGGACGCGTCAAGCCGATCTCCTGGAGCGCGAGCGCCAGGCCACCCACACCCGAGTGCATCCCGTACGCCGAACCTGTCGGCTCCGCCTGCCCCGGATGCTCGGGCAGCCACAGACTCTCGGTGCCGTGCCTCACCTGGCTCTGCGCCCAAGACCAGGCGCGCTCGGCGAGCGCACGGTACGTCGCTGGATCGGACAGCACTCCGCGATCCTGACACGCCGCGCGAAGGCACTCAGTCCAGGCCGGCGACCAGTCGCCAGCCGTCCGCGTCCTTCGCGAGCTCGATGACGGCGCAGTTGGGGAGGGCGACGCCGAGCCCGCTGCCCCGGGGCCGGCCGACGAGCTGCGGGATCGTCGCCAGCATCGCGCCGCCGTGGCAGACGACCAGCGCCGTCTCCCCCGGATGCGCGTCCGCGACCTCGTCCAGGACCGCCGCGACGCGGGCGACGATGCCACCGACACGCTCGCCCCCGTCGATCGTGGCGGTCTCGTCGCCGTCGACCCAGGCACGGAACACCGGCCCGAGGACGGCCGCCTCGTCGCCGTCCGTCCCGGCCAGCGAGCCGACGCCGTACTCGCGCAGGCCCTCGCGGACCACGACGTCGACGCCGAGCCCAGCGGCGGCGATCTCGGCGGTCTGGACGGCACGCGAGAGCGCGCTCGTCCACACCCGGGCGATCCGATCGCCGCGGAGCCGGTCGGCAAGGTCCCGCGCCTGCCGCCTCCCGACTGCCGTCAGGCTGCCGCCGTCGTCGCTGCACAGCTCGGTCTCGTACTCCGCCTCGCCGTGGCGGGCGACCAGGATCCGGGCCGGACAGTGCAGCGAGCTCATGCGAGCTCGTTGGCCCTGCGGATCACGTCGACGATGCCGCCCATGATCTCGGTGAGCCCGTAGTCCTTGGGCGTGTAGACGGCGGCCACTCCCAGCTCGCGCAGCTTGCGCCCGTCGGAGTCGGGGATGATCCCGCCGACGATGACCGGGACGTCGCCGAGGCCCGCGTCGCGGAGCCCGTCCAGGACGTCGGGCACCAGCTCCATGTGCGATCCGGACAGGATCGACAGGCCGATGCAGTGCACGTCCTCGGCGATCGCCGCGGACACGATCTGCTCCGGGGTGAGCCGGATGCCCTGGTAGATGACCTCGAAGCCGGCGTCCCGCGCGCGTACGGCGACCTGCTCGGCGCCGTTGGAATGCCCGTCGAGCCCGGGCTTGCCCACCAGCAGCCGCAAGCGGCTGCCGAGCTCGTCCCCGGTCGCACGGACCCGTTCGCGTACGGCGGTCAGCTCGGCGCCCGCGTCAGCGACGACGGCTCCGCTGACGCCGGTCGGGCCGCGGTACTCGCCGAACACCTCGCGGAGCGCGGCCGCCCACTCCCCCGTTGTGGCGCCCGCGCGCACCGCGACCAAGGTCGGCGCCATCAGGTTGGCGTCGGTCTTCGCGGCGGCCGCGAGCGCGGCGAGCGCCTCGGCGACCTCGGTCTCGTCGCGCTGTGCCTTCCACTGCTCGACGCTCGCGAGAGCGGTCCGCTCGGCCTCGGGGTCGGCCGCCATGATCGCGCCGTCCAGGTCGGCGGTCAGCGGAGAGGGCTCGGTGGTCTCGTACTTGTTGACGCCGACGATGACCTCGTCGCCGGACTCGATCCGGGCCCTCCGGGCGGCGTGCGACGAGACCAGCTCGGACTTCATGTACTCGACGGCCGCGATCGCGCCGCCCATCGCCTGGACCCGGTCGATCTCGGCCTTCGCACCCTCGACCAGCTCGGCGACCTTGGCCTCGATGACGTGCGAGCCCTCGAAGATGTCGTCGTACTCCAGCAGGTCGGACTCGAAGGCGAGCACCTGCTGCAGCCGCAGCGACCACTGCTGGTCCCAGGGGCGCGGCAGCCCGAGCGCCTCGTTCCACGCCGGCAGCTGGACGGCGCGGGCGCGGGCGTCCTTGGACAGTGTCACGCCGAGCATCTCCAGCACGATGCGCTGCACGTTGTTCTCCGGCTGGGCCTCGGTGAGGCCGAGGGAGTTGACCTGTACGCCGTACCGGAACCGCCGCATCTTCGGGTCCTGGACGCCGTACCGCTCCTGGGTGATCTCGTCCCAGAGCCGCACGAAGGCGCGCATCTTGCAGGTCTCCTCGATGAACCGCACCCCGGCGTTGACGAAGAACGAGATCCGGCCGACGACCTTCTCGAAGTCGTCGTCCGAGACCTGCCCGGAGCTCTTCACCTGGTCGAGGACGGCGATCGCGGTGCTCAGGGCGTAGGCGAGCTCCTGCTCGGGCGTCGCACCGGCCTCCTGCAGGTGGTAGCTGCAGATGTTGATCGGGTTCCACTTCGGGATCTGGTGGACCGTGTAGGAGATGACGTCGGCGATCAGCCGCATCGAGGCCTCGGGCGGGAAGGCGTACGTCCCGCGGGAGAGGTACTCCTTGATGATGTCGTTCTGGGTGGTGCCGGCCAGCTGGGCGGCGACCTCCTCCGGCGACAGTCCAGAGTTCTGCTCCTCGGCGACCACCTGGTACATCGCGAGCATCCACATGGCGACGGCGTTGATCGTCATCGAGGTGTTCATCTCGGTGAGCGGGATGTCCTCGAAGAGGCGCCGCATCTCGCCGAGGTGCGGCACAGGTACGCCGACCTTGCCGACCTCACCGCGGGACAGCGGCGAGTCCGGGTCGTAGCCGGTCTGCGTCGGCAGGTCGAAGGCGACCGACAGTCCGGTCTGGCCCTTCGCGAGGTTGGTCCGGTACAGCTCGTTGGACGCCGCGGCCGTCGAGTGCCCGGAGTACGTACGCATCAACCACGGCCGGTCCTTGGCGTGGCTCGCTGCCGGGTGGGAGATGGGGTCGCTCATGGACCGAGGGTAGGACGATGCCTACCGCTTGGTAACCACTGCGGCGTGTGGCTTATCCGACAGCCGCAGGGACGCGCTCGACCTCGACCAGCCGGATCAGGTGGGTGAGGTGCAGCATCCGGCGTACGGACGGGCCGCAGCCGCGCAGGGTGAGGCGGCGCCCCGTGCGAGAGGCCTGTCGGGTGGCGACCGCGAGCACCCTGAGCGCGGTCTTGTCGATGGCAGTCACGTCGGTGAGGTCGACGACGACGTCCTCGTCGTGGCCCAGCAGGTGCTCGTAGATCGCGTTGCGGACCTCCATCGTGCTGCGCACGTCGAAGTCACCGCTGAGATGGATGGTCGGACCGTCGGTGAAAATCTCCATCGTCGTTCCCCGTTTCTCGGGACCCCGCGTCCCGATCAGCCGCCCTTGGCCTGTCACTCACTATGACGCGTACAACACCCGGAAGGTTGCCTCTCATCCCGAACTTTTCCGCCGTGTCGCGTCCGATGCCTGCCACTACCGTGGGGGCATGGTCAACCTCACCCGGATCTACACCCGCACCGGCGACGCCGGCGAGACCCGCCTCGGGGACATGAGCGTCACCACGAAGACCGACCCGCGACTGGCGGCGTACGCCGACGTCGACGAGGCCAACGCCCACCTCGGGCTCGCGCTCGCGCAGGGGGGTCTCGAGCCCGGCGTCGTCACGCTGCTGACCCGGGTGCAGAACGACCTCTTCGACGTCGGCGCCGACTTCTGCACGCCGGTCGTGGCCGACCCGGAGTACCCGCCGCTGCGGATCGAGCAGGAGTACGTCGACCGGCTCGAGGCGTGGTGCGACGAGTACAACGAGGACCTGCCCGCGCTGCGCTCGTTCATCCTCAACGGCGGCACCGAAGGCGCGGCTCTGCTGCACGTGGCCCGCACCGTCGTACGACGGGCCGAGCGGTCGGCCTGGGCGGCGTACGAGGTCCACGGAGAGACGATGAACCTGCTCGCCGTGAAGTACCTGAACCGGCTCTCGGACCTGCTCTTCATCCTGGCCCGGCATGCCAACCGCGAGAACGGCGACGTGCTGTGGGTGCCGGGCGGCGAGCGCGGCTGACGGTCCACCAGCGATCTCGAGACGGCATCACGCCAGCGGCTTGCCCATCGCCTCCTCGACCAGCGCACGGAGCGCCGCGCGGCGGGCCACGAAGAAGTCGTCGTCGTCGCCCATCCCCAACAGGGCCGGGTCGTCGTGGTGGACGGCGATCTTGAGCTGGAGGTAGCGCGCCTTGTCGAAGGACTCGTCGTAGACCCACTCCATCGCGTCCAGCCCCATCAACAGCGCGAAGGCGCCCTTGTACGCCGCCGAGTGGGTGCGCCTGAGGTCCAGCCGCGACTCCTGGAAGGACGCGGCCACCACCGTGTCCGGCGCGGTCGTCGTGTCCCCGGTCGCCCAGCCCGGGACCTCCTCGAGGTCGCGGACGAACCGGGCCTCGACCGCGCCGTCGTACAGCTCGCCGAGGACACCACACCAGAACCACTGCCGCAGCCTGGCGCGGGCGCTGTAGACGTCGGCGGCCTCGCCGAGCACCGCCCGGATGGCCGCCAACGGGACCACCTGCCGGGGGTAGGGGACGTCGCCGGCGACGTGGACGTGCTGCTCGTCGAGGAAGTCGGCCGCCCAGACGAGCGCGTCTAGCACCTGGGGCGCCCACCGGAGATAGGCGGCGAGCGACAGCTCGAGCACGTCCTCCTTGCGCGCCGTCGTCGCCGTCGGTCCGGCGTGCGTGGCGAGGAGCGTGACGGTCTGCACGAAGTCGTCGCCGCCGAAATGATCGAGCACCGGGTGGTCGGCGAGCTGCGCGCGGATCGCGAGCCAGTCGTCCCGGAGCCGGAACGGCCGGCCCGTCCAGTCGGCGTACGAGCGGTCACCCGCGAACCTGGCCGTCAGCAGCTCGAAGACCGTGAGGCTCGCGCTGGCCTGGTTGATCCGCTCGAACACGGTCGCGACGGCCGCCAGGGTGGTCTGCTCCGCCAGCTCGATCGTCGACACCCGGTAGGACCTCATCGGTGAGACGACACCGCTGAGGAACGACAGCATCTCCTCGTCGCGCTGCTCGCCGTACGCCGCCAGCCAGCGCATCGCGTCGTCGTTGAAGATCGAGCTCAGCCGGAAGTATCCGTGCTCCAGCTCGGGCTCCCGCGCCGAGGAGGGCACCGACCGGAGCGCGTCGTCGAGATCGTCGGGCCGCGCGAGCGCCGTCGGGATGTGCAGGAAGTAGCGGCGATCGCCGGCATCCTCGGTGCCGACCACGCCGGACCCCGTCAACGCCTGGGTGAGCGAGGTCAACCGGTGCTGGCCGTCGAGCAGCAGCAGCTCCGGCTCGCGGCCCACCTCCGGAGCCGCCCCGTCGAGCGGGACGACCTGGAGCCGGAGGTGCGGACTGCCCGTTGCGAGGAGCACGGCCCCGAGCGGGTGGCCCTGGGCAACCGAGACCAGCAGCCGCCGGACCTGCTCGTCGGTCCAGACGAAGCCGCGCTGGAAGTCCGGCAGCTGGACCGCTCCGCTCGCCACCATCGCCAGCAGATCGGCCAGCCCGCGCTCGCGGGTCCGGAAGCCCACGTCAGACCACCGCCCGCCGCAGCCGGGGTTTCGGACGTTCACTCTCCGGATACCCACTCCGCGTCATCGACCCATCACCCCTAAAGCCCAATGTATTGGGCGGACTCTAACGTGCGCCGCCGACAGGGTGATCGCGTGTCTGAAAGGAGGGTCGCCCGCGACTACGAACGAGCAGCACAGATGCTCGGACTCAAGGTGCGTGCGGCCCGCGAAGCTCGTGGCCTCAGCCAGGACGAGCTCGCCAGCCGGACCGGGATCAGCCGCAACCAGGTGCAGAACATCGAGCACAGCCGCAACAACGCCCGCGACGCCACCACCGGGCGTCCCGGTCCGGGCAACGCCCGGCTCGACACGATCTTCATCCTCGCCGAGGTGCTCGGCGTGGAGGTCGCCTACCTGGTCGACCCGAGCCGGCCCATCACGCCGCCTCGGTCACCGCAGGCCTGACCGGGCGCGCGGCGAAGACCGTGAGCGCGGCCGGGATCATCAGGCCGGCGATCACCAGCAACGTCTCGAGCGTGCCGATGTGGTCGGCGAGCAGGCCGAGCAGCGGCGGCCCGGCAAGGAACGCCGTGTAGCCGATCGTGGAGACCACGCTGACCCGCCGGGCGGCGCGCAGCGGGTCGTCGGCCGCGGCGCTCATGCCGACCGGGAAGCCAAGAGAGGCGCCCAGGCCCCACACCACGATGCCGAGACCGACCAGCACCACGTTGCCGCCGAAGACCACCAGCAGGATGCCGACGAACGCCGCCACCGCGGACCCCCACAGCACCGGCGCACGACCGTAGCGATCCAGCACGATGGGTCCCGTCAGTCGACCGACGAACATCGAGCTGACGAAGAGCGTGAACCCGGTGACGCCGACCCAGTGGCGGACGTCGTACCCATCGATGAGCGCGAGGGAGAGCCAGTCGTTGGCGGCGCCCTCGGACAGGGCAAAGGCGAGCACCATGACGCCGATGGCGAGGGTGCGGGGCTCGCGCCACGGCGAGCACGCGACCGCCTGCCGGTCCTCGTGGGTGATGGTGGGCGGCAGGTACGCCGCGGCCGAGCGCCAGGCGAGGAGCGCGGCCAGGATCGCGAAGCCGGGCACGTGCAGCACCAACGGCGCGTGCAGGGCCGCCATCGGGATGCCGATCGCGGCACCGGCGAACGAGCCGATGCTCCAGCCCGCGTGGAAGCGCGGCATCATCGTGCGCCCGAAGCGACGCTCGACCTCGGCGGCCTCGACGTTCATCGAGACGTCCCAGACCGCGATGCCGATGCCGTCGACGAAGAACCCGATGACGGTCAGGGCAACCAGGTCGGTCGCGACCCCGGTCATGGCGACGAGCAGCCCTGAGGCGACCAGGATGGCGCCCAGCCGGGTCACCGAGGTGGCGCCGATCCGGTCGATCAGCCGGCCGCTGAGCGGCAGCGCGATGACCGAGCCGATCGAGATCGCGAGCAGCAACAGGCCGAGCGAGCCGTTGTCGAGCTCCAGGCCGCTGCGGATGTCGGGGAGCCGCGAGACCATCGTGGCGAAGCAGAACCCGTTCAGCGCGAAGCTGAAGGCGACCGCGTTGCGGGTCTGGATGAGGGACGGCACCGGACCAGAATTCCGGATCGGCGGGCCATCTCCAAATCCCTTCTTGACCGGTCCAGAAGCGGGGCCGGAAAGCGGTCAGAAGTCGTGCGTCCGACGGACCTCGCGCAGCCAGTCGGCGAACAGCGGGATCCCCCACTCGTCGGCAATGGCCAGCGCGGCCTCGGCATGCGTGTCGGCCAGCTCCCGCTCCCCCACGGCGGCCGCGGCGAGCGCGAGGTAGGCGTCGATCGGCCCGAGAGCCAGGTCGGAGCCCGCGCAGCAGCTCCTCCCGGCGTACGGCGCGAGCAGGGCGTAGGCGCCGGCGGCCAGCTCCCGCTCACCGAGGTAGAGGGCCAGTTCGGCGCCGTGGCACCAGGACAGCACCGCGATGTCGTTGACGCGGTCGAGCGGGGCGCCGTGCCGCGCGTGATAGGCGCGTGCTCGGCCGTGTTCACCCGCGCGCCACAGGTAGACGGCGACGCTCGCGGCGAACGGGAGCGGCGTCTGCGCGAACTGCTCCAGGACCGGGACCATCTCGATCGAGCGTCCCTGCCAGACCCGCATGGCCAACAGGGAGCTCAGCACGGACTCGTCCGCTGTGGTGTGCGAGATCCGGTCGGCCAGCTGCCGGGTCTGCTCGACCAGCCGGTCGCACTCCTCGAACCTGCCGGCCATCGCGTGCCAGGGCACCACCAGGCTGTTCAGGACCGTCTCGCCGAAGACGATCCTGAGCCGCTCCGCCTCGGCGCGCGCGACCTCGACCGCCGCGAACATCTCCGCCGGCCGGCCGAGCTCGCTGAGCACGGCGGCGCGCAGGCAGGCCGAGACCACGAAGCTGCGCTCGCGTCCCGTCGCGCGGGCGAGATCGAGCGACTCGGTGACCAGCTCGAGGCGCTCGGTGGCGGTCTGCGGCAGCCACAGCGCCACGAAGACGGTCTGGCAGGCGTCCAGCAGCAGGTGCTGGTCGTCGAGGCGCCGGGCCATCGCGAGCCCCTCCTCGCACAGGGCGCGCCGCTCGTCGTACGACGCGACGTCCTGGCTCTCGTTCGCGAGCGCCAGCATCGAGCGGCAGCGCAGCTCGCTGTCGGTCGCGGGCAGCCGGTCCAGGCTGCCGCGGAGAGCGTCGACCACCGTCTCGTTGGCCGACCCGGGCGGGCCGGAGCGCCACAGCACGTCCTGCGTGGTCGAGATCGCCGCACGCGCCACCGCCTCCGGGTCGCGCATCAGCTTGCCGACAGCGATCGCCTCCTCGACCGCGCCGACCAGGGCGGGGAGGTTAGCCGCCCAGCGGTACTCCTCGATCAGCGCTGTCAGTACGGCGTACCTCTCGGTAGGGCCGGCCGCCGGGTCACCCTCGAGGGAGGTCAGGGCACTGCTGAGCAGCTCGGCGGCCTGGTCGTAGGCGTAGTAGCGACGGGCCAGCGCGGCCGCACCGACGGCGGCGCGCCAGGCGCGGTCGGCGTACGACGGTCCCGCCTCGCGCCAGTGCCGTGCCACCTCGGTCTCGCGGCCGGGGACGCCGTCGAGTGCCTCCGCCGCCCGGAGGTGGGCGCGGGCCCGACGGCTGATGCTCATCCCCGCCTGCAGGGTGTCGCGGACCAGCGCGTGGGCGAAGTAGAAGTGGTCGATGCCGTCCTCGCGGACCAGCCCCGCGGCCTGCGCGGGCTCGACGACGTCGAGCAGGTCGTCCTCGTCGATGTCGGTGGCGGCAGCCAGCGTGGGCGTGTCGAAGTCACGGCCGAGCACCGCGGCCACCCGCAGCGCGCTGACGGTCTGCTCGGGGAGTCGGAGCAGCCTCTGGTTGAGCACATCGGCGACCGCGGTCGGCACGGTGTCGCCGGGCGTGCTGCGCTCCCCCGCCAGCCGCGCGAACTCGACCAGGAAGAACGGGTTGCCGTCGGTCCGGGTGTGCAGCTGTGCGGCGTGCTCACCCCTCAGCTCGCGCCGGGTCACGGCCTCGAACACCGCGACCGCGTCCGATGCCGGCAGCCCGGTCAGCTCGATGCGCAGAGCGTGCATGCGGGCGAGGCTCTCGGCGACGTCGGCGAGTGCCCCGGTCGGCTCGGGATGCAGCCGCCAGGTCCCGACCACGAGCAGCCGCGCCAGGTCGACGGAGTCCACCAGCAGCCGCAGCACCCGCAGGGTCGAGGTGTCGGCCCAGTGCAGGTCGTCCAGGACCACCAGCAGGGGCTCGTCCTGGGCGGCCGCCCGGATGCCGCCGACGATCCGCTCCCAGGCCCGGAACTGGGCGCCGTCGTCCGCCGGCTCGACAGCATCCCCGGTCTGGCCCTCGGCCAGCACGCTCATGCCGATCCCGTCGAGCACCGACTTCCACGGCCACAGCGGCGGGGCGCCGTCGTCCTGGGAGCAACGGCCGACCAGGGCGCGCATCCCGCGGCGGCGGGCCTCGGCGACCAGCTCCGCGGCCAGCCGGGACTTGCCGATGCCGGGGTCGCCGGTCAGGACGGCGTACGACGGCGCGCCGGTCTGCGCCCGCTCCACCAGCGCCACGAGCGCGGCCAGGTCGTCGTCCCGTCCCACCATCGGCCAGGGCGCGACCTGCTCCTCGGGGGCTGGGGTCACCGGGGGTTCCGGAGTCACGGCGGCCGGACGCGGTGTCGCTTGGTCCTCGGCCGGCGCGACCCACTCCAGAGCGGGGTCCTGCCGGAGCACGGCGGTTTGCAGCTCGCGCAGCTCGGCCGACGGCTCGAGCCCGAGCTCCTCGTCCAGGATGGTGCGGATCCGGGCGAGCACGTCGAGCGCGTCCGCCTGTCGTCCGCTCCGGGTCAGCGCGACCGCCCAGAGCGCCCAGAGCCGTTCACGGAGCGGATGGGCGGCGGTCATCGCCTCCAGCTCGGCGCTGACGCTCGCGTGCCGGCCGAGCGCGAGCTCGACGACCGCCCGGTCCTCGCGGGCGACCAGGCGCAGCTCGTCGAGGCGCGCCCGCTCGGCGAAGGCCGCGTCGGCGTCGCCCAGCTCGCCGTACGGCACGCCCCGCCACCAGCCGAGCGCCTCGTCGAGCGAGGCGCCCAGGTCGCGCAGGTCGGCGGCCGGGAGCGGGGACGGGCCCCACGCGGGCAGCGGCTGGAGGGCCCGGCGTACGCCGGTGACGGCCTGCTCGAAGCGGTAGGCGTCGATGGACTCGTCGGGCACCCGCAGCGCGTACCCCGGCGCCACGGTGACCAGCACAGCGGCCGGCGCGCGGCGGGCGCGGTCCGGCTCGATCACCCGACGGAGTTGGGAGACGTACGCCTGCAGCGTCGCCGTCACGCCGGGGGGCGCCTGGTCCTCCCAGAGCAGGTCCACGATCGCGTCGACCGAGACGGGCCAGCCGCGGGAAAGGGCGAGCGCCGCCACGAGGGCGCGCTGCTTCGGCGTACCGAGGTCCACCGGGGCGCCGGCCAGCGACACCTCGACCGGACCCAGCACTGACAAGCCCAGCACGGACACCTCCACGGCGGCAGCGTAGAGCGGCTCGGCGCACCGGCGCTCCCAGTCGGCTCAAAGTCGACTCCAAGTCACCGGCGGCATGGTCGTCCCACCGATCGAAGAACCCACACAGGAGTCACCACCATGACCATCGACCTCAACGCCCACCAGCGCAGCTCCGCGGGCACCGTCCCTGCAGCGCAGGC
The DNA here is from genome assembly GCA_963707845.1 of uncultured Actinomycetota bacterium. Lineage (GTDB taxonomy): Bacteria > Actinomycetota > Actinomycetes > Propionibacteriales > Nocardioidaceae > Nocardioides. The sequence continues at coordinate 337,051 of CAVPRL010000014.1, read as the reverse complement.
CCTGCGGGGCCTGCTCGGCGGCCGGGTCCACCTGCCCGGCGACCCCGGGTACGACGCCGCGCGCCTGCCGTGGAACGTCGCCATCGACCAGCGCCCCGCCGCCGTGGCGCAGCCGCGGTCCGCGGCCGAGATCGCGACCGTCGTCCGGATGGCCGCCGAGGCGGGCCTCCGGGTCGCGCCCCAGAGCACCGGCCACAACGCCGGACCGCTCGCCGCCCAGGGCCTCGACGACGTCGTCATCGTGCGCACCTCGGAGATGAACACCGCGGTCGCCGACCCGATCCGAGGCATCGTCCGCGTCGAGGGCGGCGCGATCTGGGAGCCCGCGGTCGATGCGGCGGCCGCCCACGGCCAGGCCGTCCTGCACGGCTCCTCCCCCGACGTCGGGATCGCCGGCTACAGCCTCGGCGGCGGCATCGGGTGGTACGCCCGCCAGCACGGGCTGGCCGCCAACAGCATCACCGCGGTCGAGATCGTCCTCGCCGACGGCGAGCTGGTGCGCGCCGACGCCCACACCAACCCCGAGCTCTTCTGGGCGGTGCGCGGCGGCGGCGGCAGCTTCGGCGTCGTGACCGCCCTCGAGTTCAAGATGTACGACATCGCGACGGCGTACGCCGGCATGCTGATGTGGCCGCTCGCCGACATCGAGCCGGTGCTGCGTGAGTGGACCGCCTGGGCGCCTACCGCGCCGGACGAGGTCACCACCGCCTTCCGCGCGATGCGGCTGCCCGACATGCCCGACCTCCCCGAGTTCCTGCGTGGCCAGGAGCTGGTCGTGATCGACGGCGCCGTCCTCGGCTCCGACGAGCGTGGCGCGGAGCTGATCGCCGGCCTGCGCGCGCTGAACCCCTTCATGGACACCTTCGCCCGGGTGCCCGCGAAGTCACTGGTCCGGCTGCACATGGACCCGGAGGGTGGAGCTCCGTTCGCCTCCGACTCCGCGATGCTCGCGTCCTTCCCGGACGCCGCCGTCGACGCGTTCCTCGCCGAGGCGGGACCGGATGCCCAGACAACCCTGCTGATGGCCGAGCTGCGTCAGCTCGGCGGCGCGCTGGGCAGGTCCCACGAGGGTGCCGGTGTGCTGTCGCGCCTCGACGCCGAGTTCGTCACCTTCGCGGGTGGCATCGCCGCCACCCCGGAGATCGGCGCCCAGGCGCACGCGGACGCCGTCCGGTTCACCGAAGCGCTGGCGCCGTTCGCCAACGGTCGGGAGTACCTCAACTTCGCCGAGAACCCGGTGGACACCCGGGCGGCGTACGGCGCGGACGTGTGGACCCAGCTCACCGGCATCCGCAGCGCCGTCGACCCGCACGGCGTCTTCGCCGCCAACCACCCGGTGCCGCGGCTCTTCGAGAACGGTCAGCCCACCAGCTGACCCCGAGACAGCCGAGTCGGCGCTTGTTTTCACCACGTCCCCCGGTGAAGCAAGCGCCGACTCGGCGATTTGCTGCGATTCGCCGATCGCCCCACGTCGCCGATTGGTCCCCAACCGCAGATTCCCGGACCCAAAGCATGCGGTTCGTGACCAATCGGCGCACCACAAGAAGTCACCACATGAGCGGAGTCCACGCAGATTAACCCGCCAGTCGGCGCCGGAAAGCCGGGACCGAACCCGTCGACGGTCCGGCGGTGAGCTGGGCACCGTTCCCCGGACCATTTCGGTGCCTAGCCCACCGCCGGATGTCCCCCAAGGTCGTCGATTGGTCACCAACCGCACGTCGCGGGCCGGAAATGATGCGGTCTGTGACCAATCGACGCACCTCAAGACGACCGCTCCTCGGCGGCATCCCGATAGGTGCGCATCTCCGTCTCGTGCGGCGGCTGTCAAGGGCGCGAAGCGGCGAAGCGAACCCTTGACCGTCGCCGCACGGGGCGAACAATCAAGCGTCGGAATGCCGCTGACACGTTGCCGACCGCACGCTGCTACTTGCGCGGGCCGCGGGTCCAGTCGGTGCCGGGAGGGCCGGACTCGAGCCAGGACTGGAAGCCCATCAGCGAGGCCGGCGACATGGCCAGCTCGATCGGGCCGGTCGGCGTCGAGCAGGAGAGCACCACGTGCTCGGGGTAGAGCGACATCTGCTCGGGCCCCTCGGGGGCGCGGCTGTCGAGGAACGTCACCTCGGAGCGCTGCAGCACCCGCTTCGGTCCGGGCCACAGCGAGAAGTAGCGGAACCACTCCAGTGACTCACCGGAGTAGCGGCCGAGGCCCAAAAGCCAACCGCGCCCGACACGTTCGTGTCGGACGCGGTAGCTGAGCTCGAAGGTCCCGCCGTGGCGGGAGAGCAGGCGACGACGGACGATCAGTCCGAGGCCGTAGAACAGGACGAGGACGAGCAGCACACCAGCGGCGTCGAGCAGCCACTGCCACACCGGCATCCATGCCCTCCATTCGCTCCGTCACCGTGGGGTGCCACCCTAGCGGCACCCCGTGACGGACCGAACGCGGGTCAGGAAGCCTTCTCGGCCGCCCGGATTCGGACCTCGGCGCGCTTCGCGCGCTCCTCGCCTTCGTCACCCTCGGACTGGGCAGACTCCAGCTCGGCCCGCGCCGCAGCCACGTCGATCTCGTGGGACAGCGCGGCGAACTGGCTCAGGATCGAGACCCGGTTGTTGGCGACCGAGAGGAACCCGCCGTCGACGGCGGCGTACATCCGCTCGCCGTCGATGGGGACGATCTCGACGACGCCGTCGACCAGCAGGGAGAGCACCGGCATGTGGTTGCGCAGCACGCCGATGTCGCCCTCTGCCGTCTTGGCGACGACCATCGTGGCCTGACCGGACCACACGGTCCGGTCGGCCGCGACGAGCTCGACCTGCAGCTGGTCGTCGGCCATCAGAGGTTCTTCTGGATCTCGGCCCACTTCTTCTCGACGTCTTCCAGACCGCCGCACATGAAGAAGGCCTGCTCGGCCACGTGGTCGTACTCACCGTCGGCGATCTTGTTGAACGCGTCGATGGTCTCCCCGATGGAGACGGTCGAACCCTCGATGCCGGTGAACTGCTTGGCAACGTAGGTGTTCTGCGACAGGAACCGCTGGATCCGGCGAGCGCGGGACACGATGATCTTGTCCTCTTCGGACAGCTCGTCGACACCGAGGATCGCGATGATGTCCTGGAGCTCCTTGTTGCGCTGCAGGATCTGCTTGACGCGGATCGCACAGTCGTAGTGAGCCTGCCCGATGTACTGGGCGTCCAAGATCCGCGACGTCGAGGTCAGCGGGTCCACGGCCGGGTAGATGCCCTGCGACGCGATGTCGCGGGACAGCTCGGTCGTCGCGTCGAGGTGCGCGAACGTCGCGGCCGGGGCCGGGTCGGTGTAGTCGTCGGCCGGCACGTAGATCGCCTGCATCGAGGTGATCGAGTGACCACGCGTCGAGGTGATCCGCTCCTGGAGCGTGCCCATCTCGTCGGCGAGGTTGGGCTGGTAGCCCACCGCGGACGGCATCCGGCCGAGGAGGGTGGAGACCTCGGAGCCGGCCTGCGTGAACCGGAAGATGTTGTCGATGAAGAGCAGCACGTCCTGGCCCTGCACGTCGCGGAAGTACTCCGCCATCGTCAGCGCGGACAGCGCGACCCGCAGGCGGGTGCCCGGCGGCTCGTCCATCTGGCCGAAGACGAGGGCGGTCTGGCCGATGACGCCGGCCTCCTCCATCTCGACGATGAGGTCGTTGCCCTCACGGGTGCGCTCACCGACACCGGCGAACACCGACACACCACCGTGGTCCTTGGCGACCCGCGCGATCATCTCCTGGATGAGCACGGTCTTGCCGACGCCGGCACCACCGAAGAGGCCGATCTTGCCGCCGAGGACGTACGGCGCGAGCAGGTCGATGACCTTGATGCCCGTCTCGAACATCTGGGTCTTGGACTCCAGCTGGTCGAACGCCGGCGCCTTGCGGTGGATGCCCCACCGCTCCTTGACGTCGAGGGTCTCGCCCTCTTCGAGGTTCAGGCACTCGCCCAGGGTGTTGAACACCTTGCCGAGGGTGCCGTCGCCGACGGGGACCGTGATCGGCCCGCCGGTGTCGGTCACCTGGGCACCGCGGACCAGGCCGTCGGTGGGGCGCAGCGAGATCGCGCGGACCATGCCGTCGCCGATGTGCTGGGCGACCTCGAGCGACAGCGTGGTGGTCTCGCCGCCGAGCTCGAGCTGGGTCTCCAGCTTGTTGTACATCTCGGGCATCGTGTCCACGGGGAACTCGATGTCGACGACCGGGCCGATGACCCGGGCGATGCGGCCGACTCCAGCCGAGCCGGTCTCCGTGGTCTCTTCAACAGTGGCAGTCATGTCTCTCACTCACTCCCGGCGTTGGCGTCGGCCAGCGCGTTGACGCCACCGACGATCTCGCTGATTTCCTGGGTAATACCAGCCTGGCGGGCCTGGTTAGCAATCCGTGTGTACTTCTTGATGAGCTCGTCCGCGTTGTCCGTGGCCGACTTCATCGCCTTCTGACGCGCAGCGAGCTCGGAGGCCGCGGCCTGCAGCAGGGCGAAGAAGATGCGGCTCTGGACGTACTGCGGCAGCAGCCCGTCGAGCACCGCCTCCGGCGACGGCTCGAACTCGTAGAGCGGGAGCACCTCGGCGGAGCCGGGCTTCTCCTCACCCTCGACGACCTCGAGGGGCAGCAGCCGGATGTCCGTCGGCTCCTGCACCAGCATCGACTTGAACCGGGTGAAGACGACATGTACCTCGTCGACACCGCCGTCCTCCTCGAGGAAGGCGTCGATCAGGGTCTGGCCGATCTCGTGGGCGATCTCGAAGCTCGGCTGGTCGGAGAACCCGTTCCACGACTTCTTCACGGGGCGACCGCGGAACTTGTAGTACGCCTCGCCCTTGCGCCCCGCGATGTAGGTGTCGATCTCCTTGCCCTCGCCCCGGAGCTTCTCGGCGAGCCGCTCCGCCTCCTTGAGCACGCTCGAGGAGTAGGCGCCGGCCAGGCCGCGGTCGCTGGTCACGATGAGCACGGCAGCCCGCTTGGACTCCTCGGGCTCCCGCGTCAGCGGGTGGTCGACGTTGGAGTACGTCGCCACGGCCGAGACCGCCCTGGTCAGCTCGCGGGCGTACGGCGCTGCCGACTGCGCCCGCTGCTGCGCCTTGATGATCCGGGACGCGGCGATGAGCTCCATGGCGCGGGTGATCTTCTTCATCGACTCCGTCGACTTGATCCGCGCCCGGTACTCGCGCACCGATAGAGCCATGGGTCAGCCCCGCTTCTGCTTGACGATCTGCTCCTGCTCGACGTCCTCGTCCTCCAGGGCCTCGGCCTGCGGCTCGTGGCCGACCTTGATCGAGCCACCCTCCGAGGTCTCGAACTGGTCCAGGAAGGAGTCGTAGGCACCCTCGAGGGCCGACGCGGTGTCGTCCTCGAACTTCTGGGTCTCCCGGATGGCCGAGAGGATGCCGTCGTGGGAGCGGCGCAGGTAGTCGATGAACTCGCGCTCGAAGCGCAGCACGTCGTCGGCCGGCACCCGGTCGAGGCGACCGCTCGTGCCGATCCACAGCGAGACCGTCATCTCCTCGAGCGGGTACGGCGAGTACGCCGGCTGGCGCAGCAGCGCCATCAGGCGCTGACCGCGGTCCAGCTGCTGCCGCGACGCGGCGTCGAGGTCGGAGGCGAACATCGCGAAGGCCTCCATGGCGCGGAACTGCGCCAGGTCGACCTTGAGCGAGCCGGTGACGGCCTTCATCGCCTTGGTCATGGCCGCGCCGCCGACTCGCGACACCGAGATACCGACGTCGATGGCGGGACGCTGGTTGGACGCGAAGAGGTCCGACTGCAGGAAGATCTGGCCGTCGGTGATCGAGATGACGTTGGTCGGGATGAACGCCGAGACGTCGTTGGCCTTCGTCTCGATGATCGGCAGACCGGTCATCGAGCCCGCACCCAGTTCGTCGGAGAGCTTCGCGCAGCGCTCGAGCAGCCGGCTGTGCAGGTAGAAGACGTCACCCGGGTAGGCCTCACGGCCCGGCGGGCGGCGCAGCAGCAGCGACACGGCGCGGTAGGCCTCGGCCTGCTTGCTCAGGTCGTCGAACACGATCAGGACGTGCTTGCCGTCGTACATCCACTGCTGGCCGATGGCCGAGCCGGTGTAGGGAGCGAGGTACTTGAAGCCCGCGCTGTCCGACGCCGGCGAGGCGACGATCGTGGTGTACTCCAGCGCGCCGGCCTCCTCGAGGGCGCCACGCACGGAGGCGATGGTCGAGCCCTTCTGGCCGATGGCGACGTAGATGCAGCGGACCTGCTTGGTCGGGTCGCCCGACTCCCAGTTCTGCTTCTGGTTGATGATCGTGTCGATCGCGATCGTGGTCTTGCCGGTCGCGCGGTCACCGATGATCAGCTGGCGCTGGCCGCGGCCGATCGGGGTCATCGAGTCGATCGCCTTGATGCCGGTCGCGAGCGGCTCGTGCACCGACTTGCGCTGCATCACGGTCGGCGCCTGGAGCTCGAGGGCCCGGCGGGTGTCGGACGCGATGTCGCCGAGGCCGTCGATCGGGTTGCCGAGCGGGTCGACGACGCGGCCCATGAAGTTGTCGCCCACGGGGACCGAGAGGATCTCGCCGGTACGGCGGACCGTCTGGCCTTCCTCGATCTTGTCGAAGTCACCGAGGATGACGACACCGATCTCGCGGGTGTCGAGGTTCAGGGCGATGCCCAGGGTGCCGTCCTCGAACTCCAGCAGCTCGTTGGCCATCGCCGAAGGCAGACCGGTGACACGAGCGATGCCGTCGCCGGCGGTCGCGACGGTGCCGACCTCTTCCTTGCTCGCTGCCTCGGGCTGGTAGTCGGCGACGTACTTCTGCAGCGCGTCGCGGATCTCCTCCGGACGGATCGAAAGCTCCGTCATCTTCGTCCCTACTCTCTTGGTTCTCTACTGAAGTCTTCGGAATTGGGCGGTGGTCGGACCGGTCAGCCGACCAGCTTGCGCCGGGCGTCGTCGAGCCGGCCCGACACGGTGCCGTCGATGACGTCGTCACCGATCTCGACCCGCATCCCGCCGAGCACGCCGGGTTCGACGATCTCGTTGAGGTGGACCTGCTTGCCGTACTGCCGCGACAGCGCCGCGGCCAGCCGTTCCCGCTCGCCGTCGGCGAGCGGCTGCACGACGCGGACCGTGGCCACGGCCTCGCCGCTCGCCTCGGCCGCGACCTGGCGGTACGCCGCCAGCGCTGCGGTCAGCGTCCGGTAGGTGCCGCCGAGCGCCTGCTTGGCCAGGGTCACCGTCGCCGGGAGCGCCTTGCCGTCGAGCAGCGAGTCGAGCAGCGCCGCCTTGTCGTCCGTCGAGCGCGCCGGGTTGGCCAGCGCGTCACGCAGGTCGGGGTTGGCGCTGAGCGTCTGCCCGAGCACGAACAGCTCGTCGACCAGCCGGTTGGCGTCCGCGCCGACCGACGCGACCGCGGCGAGCTCGCTGAGCCGCTCGGTCGCGGCGGCGAGGTCGCGGGTCGCCGTCCAGCGTCGTCCCGCCGCGCTGGTGACCAGCGCCAGCGTCACGTCGTCGAACTTGCCGGCGAAGACGTCCTGCACGAGACCCTGCTTGGCCTTGGCCGGCAGCGAGGCGTCGGTCGCGAACCGGCGCAGTGCCGGCTCGGCCCGAAGCAACGATGAGACGTTGTAGAGCTCGCGGCCCACGCGCGCGGCGTCGGCACCACCGCCCAGCGCCTCGTCCAGCTCGGCGCTGAGCTCCCGGAGGGACTCGGCCGATGCTCCACGCAGATCCATCAGTTGGCGCCTTCCAGCTCCGTGAGGAAGCGGTCGACCACGCGGCTCTGGCGAGCCTGGTCGTCGAGGGACTCCCCGACGATGCGCCCGGCCAGGGTCGTCGCGAGCGTGCCGACCTCACCGCGCAGCGAGGCGGCCGCGGACTTGCGGTCGGCCTCGATCTGCACGTGGGCGTGCTCGACGATGCGGGCAGCCTCGGCCTGTGCCTGCTCCCGCAACTCGGCGATGATCGCGGCACCCTGCTCACGGGCCTCCTCGCGGATGCGCGCCGCTTCGTGGCGCGCGTCGGCGATCTGCGCCTTGAACTCCTCCTCGGCCGCGCTGGCCTCGGACTTCGCCTCGTCCAGCTCCGCGAACTGCTCACGGATCGCGTCCTGCCGGGCCGTCATCGCGCGGTTGATCGGCGGGATGATGAACTTGGCCAGGAGGAACAGCAGCACCAAGAACGCGGCCAGCTCGACGAAGAACGTGGCGTTCGGAACGAGGAAGTTGCTCTCCATGGGAGTGATCGCAACGCTTGCCATCGATGGGTTCCTTTGCTTGCTTCCTACAGAAGGGGCGGGTGCCCCAGATCAGCCGAGGACGAAGACGAACAGCGCCATGAAGGCGAGGTTGATGAAGAACATCGCCTCGACCAGACCGACCGTCAGGAAGAAGATGGTCTGCAGGCGGCCCTGCGCCTCGGGCTGGCGAGCCACACCCTCGATGTAGGACGAACCGGCCAGACCGTCACCGATACCGGCACCGATCGCGCCGCCCGCAAGGGCGATGCCACCGCCGACGAAGGCGCCGGCAAGGGTCACGGCGTCATCAGTTACTGCCATTGTGATCTTTTCTCCTCAGGTTTAGCGCCAGGAGCGGCGCTGTTGTTTACCTCTGTCGACGCCCGACCCGGATGGGTCAGTGCGCTGGTGCGGGGACGGACTTGTCCGCTGCTGCGGCCTCGTCCTTCTTGCGGCGCTCCTCTTCCTCGTACTCCTCGTGGATCTCGTGCTCCGCGTGGCCGGCTCCGGCCATCGCGAAGTACAGGACCGTCAGGAGCGCGAAGATGAAGGCCTGGATGACTCCGATGATCATGTCGAAGGCCTTCCAGAGGATGTTCGGGGCCCACATCGCGTACAGCGGGATCATCCCGATCAGCGCCAGCATGATGCCGCCGGCGAAGATGTTGCCGAAGAGTCGCAGCGCCAGCGTGATCGGCTTGATTAGCTCTTCGAGGACGTTGAGCGGGAGCAGCACCGGGAACGGCTCGGCGAAGTGCTTGAAGTAGCCCTTCGCACCCTTCTGCCGGATGCCGTAGGTCCACACGCTGACCATCGTGACCGCCGCGAGCGCGTAGGTCAGGTTGGTGTCGGCGGTGGGAGCCGGCAGCAGGTGCGTGCCCTCGTTGAGCTCGGTGGGCACCAGCTCGAGCCAGTTGGCGAACAGGATGAAGAAGAACAGCGAGATCGCCAGCGGCGCGACGAACGGGTGCACCTTGCCGAGGTTGTCCTCGACCTGCTTGTTGACCTGGCCGACGACCGTCTCCCACAGGATCTGGACCTTCGTGGGGACGTGGTCCTTGGTGTCCTTGGTCAGCGAGCGGGTCGCCCAGAAGCCGAGGATCAGCACGAGGGCGCCCGCGACGATCGTCGAGATGATCGTGTCGATGTTGAACGTCATGCCCAGGAACTCACGGGTGACGTGGTGGCCGATCTGGATGGCGGGCTCGTCCTCCTCGCTGCTCTCGGCAGCGAACGGAAGGAGAGCCGTCAAGGACAACAGGCCGGTCATGGGTTCTTCAGCTCCTTGAGCAGCGGGATCGTGGTCATCACGAGGGCGATGAGCCGGAAGATGGCGAGGCCGAGCAGCAGGCCGATGCCGTCAGGCCAGAAGATCACGGCGACGCCGATCGCGACAGCCGTGAGCAGGGTCAGGCGGAGGATCGTGGAGGCGATCATCTGGTTGCGGGTCGGCTGCTCACCGGACGAGATCGTCTTGAGCAGCCAGTACTCGGTGGCCAGGTGGTTGACCAGCCCGAGCAGGACGCCACCGGCGATGCACGCGGCGAGCCGCCACTCGCCGAGCTGGCCGACGAGCCAGAAGCTGGCGACCATCAGGCCGAGAGCGACCAGGTCGATCTTGCGCTGGTCCTTCAGGACCCGCCACAGGGACGGCTTGGCCGGCGGATCGACGTCACTCATCGCACTACTCATCTCCGTCATGCTCAACGGTGCTCACCCCCGGAGGGCTGCACGCACCCGTACGACGAAGGCGACCGCACCGAGGAGGACGCCGAGCCCGATGCCGACGAGGACGCCGACCGGCTCACTGCCCGCAGCGTCGTCGACGAGCAGGCCGACGACCATACCGACGATGACGCAGCCGGCCAGGAGGCCACCGAGACCGATGAGGTCGCGGCCGCGCAGCCCCGCGTCGGGGCCAGCGTCGGAACGCTCATCGACCATCCACCCAAGTCCCATTCATCGGCACTGTTTCCCTTGCCGGCATCGGCAGGCGTGAAGACGCCAGAGAGGCGACCACGGGCTCGAGCCCTCGTGGCACCCGGCGACTGCGCGAAACTACCACAGCCAGACAGGCCGAACTCCGGGCGCATTGCCGGGGTCCGGATCGTCGCGGTCGTCATTGTCGGCGGCCGTTCTCTCGTGGCTGGTGCGGGCGGTGCTGAAGGGTGCTTGTGAAAACTAGCACAAGCGTTCCGGACGGACGAAACCGCCCGTTCCCGGGGCACGAGGAGCAGTCTCTCAGGCGCCTTCGGCGAGCGGCTGACCGGGGGTCCCCTCACCGTCCGCGCCCGGGTCCGGAGGCGGCAGCTCGGGGCGGTGCAGCTTGGGCAGCAGGAAGGTCGCGCCGACCGTCACGGCGGCCATCGACCCCACCGCGACCCAGGTCAAGGCCTTGCCGCTGTAGAGGCTGAGCAGCACCGTCCCGAAGGCCATCAGCGCGGCCCACAGGTACATGATCAGCACCGCGCGCCGGTGGGAGTGGCCGATCTCGAGCAGCCGGTGGTGCAGGTGCTGCTTGTCCGGCGCGAACGGCGATCGGCCCGCGCGGGTGCGTCGTACGACGGCGAGGACGAGGTCGAGGATCGGCACGATCAGGATGGAGACCGGCAGCAGGAGCGGCAGCAGCGTCGGCACCAGGCTCGCCTGCGTGCCGGCCCCGCCCTCGCTGATCTGGTCCGGCGAGAACTGTCCCGTCAGCGTGACCGCGCTCGCCGACAGCACCAGGCCGATCAGCATCGAGCCACTGTCGCCCATGAAGAGCCGCGCCTGGTGGAAGTTGTGGGGCAGGAAGCCGAGACAGGCCCCGGCGAGCGCGGCGCTGAGCAGCGCCCCGGTCGTGGCCAGCGGGACGTTGTTGATGTTGGCCAGCTGGTAGCAGAAGACGAAGTAGGCCAGCGCTCCGATGGCGACGACTCCGGCCGCGAGGCCGTCGAGGCCGTCGACGAAGTTGACCGCGTTGACGGTCGCTACCACCACGAAGCCCGTCAGCAGGGCCCCCTGCGCGGGTTGCAGCAGGAACTGGGTGCCGTCGCTGCCGGTGAAGAACACGTACTGGATGCCGAAGGCGATCAGGAAGCCCGCGGCGAGCACCTGCCCGCCCAGCTTGGTGAGCGCGTCCAGCTCGAAGAGGTCGTCGAGCACGCCCACGGCACAGATCAAGGCACCCGCGATCAGCACGACCCCGGCGTCGCGGAAGACGAAGGGGCCGCTGAGGGAGAGGAAGGGCAGCTGCCGGGCCACGGCGTACGCCGCGACCAGTCCGCCCAGCATCGCCAGGCCCCCGAAGTACGGGATGGGCACGGCGTGCACGTCGCGGTCGCGGACCTTGGCGACCGCGCCGGTCCGCAGCGCGATCTCGCGCGCGATGACGGTCAGCAGGTACGTCGTCGCCGCGGCGACGAGGAAGACGAGGAGGTACTCCCGCAAGGGCTCAGACCCCGTCGGTCAGCGTCGCGCCGAGCGGCTCGAGGACGGCGTTGAGCTGCTCGAGGCTGAGCGCGCCCTGCCGGAGCACCCGTCCCTGGGAGCCGGTGACGTCGACGATCGTGGAGGCCTCACCTCCGGGAGAGGTGCCACCGTCGACGACCACGTCCACGTCCTCGCCGAGCATCTCGATCGCCTGGTCGGCGTCGGTAGCGGCCGGCATGCCGGTCTTGTTGGCGGAGCTGACGGCCAGCGGGCCGGTCCGCTCGAGGATCGCGAGGGCGATTTCGTCGTCGGGCATCCGCACGGCCACGGTGCCGCGGGTGTCGCCGAGGTCCCACTGCAGCGAGCTCTGCTGGTGGCACACCAGGGTCAGCGGGCCGGGCCAGAACTCCTCGACCAGGGCCCGGGCGTAGCCGGGCACCCGGACGGCGAGCGCGTCGAGCGTCGTGGCCGAGCTGACCAGCACGGGCGGCGGCATGTTGCGGCCGCGGCCCTTGGCCGCCAACAGTCCTCGGACGGCGACCGGGTCGAAGGCGTCGGCGCCCACGCCGTACACGGTGTCCGTCGGCAGCACGATGAGCTCGCCCTGCTGGACGGCCAGGGCTGCGGCCTCGACCGCGGCCTCGCGCTCCTCGTCGGTCCCGGTCGGATAACGCTCGCTCGTCACAGTGACCTCCTTCTGGGGCTCATCGTGCCAGCCGAGCCGTCGTGAAGCGTGCGCGCCCTGCCAGGTCGGCGTGGTCCCTGACGTCGCTCCAGCGCCCGGTCGCCGTGAAGACCGCGGGCGCGGACTCGCCCTGCACGTCTGCGTGCTCGAACCCGACCACTCCCCCGGGCCGCAGCAGCAGCGCCGCCCGGCGCTCGAGCACCCGGATCGCGTCCAGCCCGTCGGCGCCGGAGAAGAGCGCGAGGTGCGGGTCGTGGTCCCGTGCCTCGGGCGCCACCGACTCCCAGGCGTCGAGCGGGATGTACGGCGGGTTGCAGGTCAGCACGTCGACCGTGCCTGCGAGGTCGTCGAACGCGGTCGCCATGTCGCCCTCGCGCAGGTCGACGCCGGTGCCGGAGAGGTTGCGCTCCGCCCATGGCAGCGCGGCCTCGTCGAGCTCGACGGCGTAGACGGTCGCCGCCGGGACCTCGTCGGCGATCGCCTTCGCGACGGCACCCGACCCGGTGCAGAGATCGACCATGACGGGCCGGTCCAGCGAGGAGGCCTGCTCGATCGCCCAGCCGGCGAGCAGCTCGGTCTCGGGCCGCGGCACGAACACCCCGGGCCCGACGGCAAGCTCGACGTGGCGGAAGTACGCCGTGCCGGTGAGGTGCTGCAGCGGTTCCCGGGCCGCCCGTCGGGCGATCAGCGCGTCGTACGCCGCCGATGCGTCGTCGGGAACGGTGTCGACCAGCGGCAGCCGCGAGCGCGTCGTACGGAGGACGTGGGCGAGCAGCTCCGCGGCGTCGTGCTCGGGGCTGGCGACGTCGGCCTCGCGGAGCCGGTCGACGGCGGCGGAGAGCACGGCCCGCCGGGGCGTCATTGCTCGAGCGCCTCGAGCCGGGCGGCCAGGTCGGCCTCGATACAGGAGTCGAGCACCGGCTGGAGGTCGCCGTCGAGCACCTGGTCGAGGTTGTAGGACTTGTAGCCGGTGCGGTGGTCGGAGATCCGGTTCTCCGGGAAGTTGTAGGTGCGGATCCGCTCGGACCGGTCGACCGTGCGGACCTGGCTGCGGCGGGCCGCCCCGGCCTCGGCGTCGGCCTTCTCCTGCGCGGCGGCCAGGATCCGGGCCCGGAGGATGCGCATCGCCTGCTCGCGGTTCTGCAGCTGGCTCTTCTCGTTCTGGCAGCTGGCGACGATCCCGGTCGGCACGTGGGTGATCCGGACCGCGGAGTCGGTCGTGTTGACGCTCTGGCCACCGGGGCCGCTGCTGCGGTAGACGTCGATGCGCAGGTCGTTGTCGTCGATCTGGACGTCGATCTGCTCGGCCTCGGGGAAGACCAGCACCCCGGCGGCGCTGGTGTGCACCCGGCCCTGCGACTCGGTGACCGGGACCCGCTGGACCCGGTGCACGCCGCCCTCGAACTTCAGCAGCGCGTACGGCGCGGTCCCCGGCTCGGGCGTGCCCTTCGCCTTCACGGCGACGGTGACGGACTTGTAGCCGCCGAGGTCGGACTCGGCGGCATCGAGGACCTCGACCTTCCAGCCGCGCGCCTCGGCGTACCGGGTGTACATGCGGAGCAGGTCGCCGGCGAACAGCGCCGACTCCTCGCCACCCTCCCCCGACTTCACCTCGAGGAGCGCGTCCTTGTCGTCGGCCTCGTCGCGGGGCACGAGCAGCCGGCGCAGCCGCTCCTCGGCCGCGTGGATCCGCGGCTGGAGCGCCTCGACCTCCTCGGCGAACGCCGAGTCCTCCGACGCGAGCTCGCGGGCGGCGCCGAGGTCGTCACCGAGCGTCTGCCAGTCCCGCCAGGCACCGATGATCGACGACAGCGCGGCGTACCTCTGGTTGAGCTGCTTGGCGAGCCGGGCGTCGGCATGCGTCTCGGGCTCGGCCAGGCGCGTCTCGATCTCGGCGTGCTCGGCGAGCATCCCCTCGACTGCCTCGAACATCGGCTCTCCCTCGCATGACGGTGCTGGCTACTCCGGACAAATGACAAGCGCCGGTCCCCGCACGTGGCGGGGACCGGCGCTCGGAGGCAGCTACTTGCTCTCGGCGGCAGCGGCCTTCTTGGCGTAGCGGGCCTCGAAGCGGGCGACGCGGCCGCCGGTGTCGAGGATCTTCTGCTTGCCGGTGTAGAACGGGTGGCACTGCGAGCAGACGTCGGACTTGATGACGCCCGACGCCACGGTGCTGCGCGTCGTGAACGTGGAGCCACAGGTGCAGGTCACCTGGGTCTCGATGTAGTCCGGGTGGATGTCCTTCTTCATGCTGATGTCCTCTCGATAGCCGCCGGGTCGCCCACTCCCTACGAGGAGGCGTGAACCGGAGCCGACAGACGATTCTGCCACGGGTCCCAACGCTTGGGTAATCGACAACATTCCCCCAGCAGGGGGCTCTAGGGAGCGGGCTCCGGCTGGGGCTGGCTCTCGGCCAGGGAGAGGACCGCGGGCGGGGTCACGACCGCCAGCTGCGACGGCGGCGCCTGCACCGGCAGGCGCACGGTCACCGTGGTGCCGACACCCTCCTCGGAGTCGATGACGACGGCGCCGGCGTGCCGGTCGACGATCGTCTGCATGATGCGTACGCCGAGGCCGGTGCCGGCGATCTCGTTGGACACCGCGTTGGACGCCCGGAAGAAGCGGGTCCCGAGCCGGTCGATCTCGGCCGCCGGGATGCCGATGCCGCGGTCGGTGACCGCGACCTCGACCTGGCCGCGGCTGGAGGTGACGGCGACGTCGACGATCCCGTCGTCGTGGCTGAACTTCACCGCGTTGGTGACCACGTTGAGGAAGGCCCGGTGCAGCATGGCGCGGTCCGCGAGCACCGAGACGTCGACCTGCGGCAGCCGCACGCCGATCCGGATGCTCCGGCGGGCAGCGGTGAGCTTCACGTCCATGACCACGTCGCGGACCAAGGCCGGGAGGTCGACCGGCTCCATCTGCTGGTTGCTGCCCTCGGCGCGCTGGAGGGTGAGCAGGTCGTCGATGAGCATCTTGAGCCGGGCGACGTTGCGACGCGTGGCGTCGAGCATCCGCTCGTGCCGCGGCTCCATCTGTCCCTCGAACTCCTCGGCCACCAGCTCGAGGTAGCCGCTGATCGTGGTCAACGGGGTGCGCAGCTCGTGGGAGACGTTGGCGACGAAGTCGTCCTTCGCGGTGTCCAGGGTGCGCAGCTCGCGCTGGATCCAGAGCTCGACGGCGCGCGCCCGGGTCTGCGCCTCGGCGAGCTCGTTGAACGCCTGGGCGACCGCCTGGACCTCCTTGGGCCCGGCTGCCGCGGCACGCACGTCGTGGTCGCCGCGGGCCATCCGCTGCACGACCTTCTCGAGGGCCAGCAGCGGGGTGGACAGCTCGGCGAGGAGCCGGCGGCGCGACCGAGCCATGAGGGCGGCCGCGGCGGCCGCGATCAGGATCACGGCGAGCACGGTGCCGCGCAGCCGCATCGACACCCCGTCGCTGGCCGACCGCACCCGGCTGTCGAACGCCTGGGTCGTGGTCTGGTGCGCGGAGCGGATCGCGTCGAACGCCGCGTTGCCGGCCCGGACGTCCCGCGGGCGCGCGCCGACGCCACCCTCGGCACTCATCCGCGGCCCGGCGTACCCGTCGATCCAGGCCTGTGCTGCGGCCTCCTGGCGCTCGACGGCGATCTGCAGGGACCGGTCGCCTTCGGCGTACGCACTGACCTCCTGCTCGTGCGCGCCCAAGCGCAGCGAGGCCTGTCGGTAGTCGTCGGCCGCGCTGGGCAGCCCGGCGC
The DNA here is from genome assembly GCA_963707845.1 of uncultured Actinomycetota bacterium. Taxonomy (GTDB): domain Bacteria; phylum Actinomycetota; class Actinomycetes; order Propionibacteriales; family Nocardioidaceae; genus Nocardioides. The sequence continues at coordinate 320,998 of CAVPRL010000014.1, read as the reverse complement.
TCGCCCAGGCCTCGGCGGCGGCCGACATGTCGGTGAGGTCCTGGTAGACGGCCTGGTTGGCGGCGGCGGCCGGGGACAGCTCGTCGGTCAGGTCACTGACGGCGACGGCCGAGACGACGACCCCGACGACGGCGACCGCAGTCGCCAGCGCACCGAGAAGTCCGATCCGCCCCAGCACGGACGCGACGACGCGCGCCACCGGACGACCAGTCACGACTCAGAACACCCCCCGTGTCCAGTCCAGCCAAACCTCACGGGGCGCGACCAGGGCACCCCTCCCCGACCAGGAGGTTACCCCCGGGTTACGGCTGGAGGCGCGCTCGAACGGCGACCTTGCGGCTACCTTGCGACTCCGGGGCGACTACGGCGGGCGTGGCTACGTGGAGCGGCTGAGCAGCGCTTGGACCCGCGAGGCGAGCTCTCGGGGACTGAAGGGCTTGGTGATGTAGTCGTCGGCGCCCGAGTCGAAGCCGGTCTCGACGTCGGACTCCTGCGCTCGCGCGGTCAGCAGGATCACCGGCAGGTCGGCCAACGCCGGATCGGCGCGGATCGCGCGGATCGCGTCGAGCCCGGACACTCCCGGCATCATCACGTCGAGCACCGCGAGGTCCGGGCGTTCGGCCTGACAGGCCTCGATCGCCGCCGCACCGTCCGCCACTGCGACCACGTCGTGGCCGAGAGTCGAGAGCTTGAACTCGACGAGCTCGCGGATGTCGACGTCGTCGTCCGCGACCAGGATCCGAGCCACGCGGGTCCCCTTCCCATGCTGATGTGCGGGCAGCCTAGCCGCAGCTGACCCGGATCGAGTACGACGGGCCCGTCCGTCTCGGGAAGGGCCCGTCGCGAGTGCTGGTCTACTCCTCCCGCGCGGACACGGTCGGGGTCGTCTTCTGGACCTGCATGAGGAACTCGATGTTGGTCTGCGACTTCTTCAGACGCTCCAGCAACAGCTCGAGCGCCTGCTGCCCGTCGGTCGACGAGAGCACCCGTCGGAGCTTCCAGATGATGGCCAGCTCCTCCTTGCTCAGGAGCAGCTCCTCGCGGCGGGTGCCCGACTGGATGGCGTCGATGGCCGGGAAGAGCCGCTTGTCCGCGAAGTCGCGGCGCAGCCGGATCTCCATGTTGCCGGTGCCCTTGAACTCCTCGAAGATCACCTCGTCCATCTTCGAGCCGCTCTCGACGAGCGCCGTCGCCAGGATGGTCAGCGAGCCGCCGTCCTCGATGTTGCGCGCGGCGCCGAAGAACTTCTTCGGCGGGTAGAGCGCGGCCGAGTCGACACCACCCGACAGGATCCGGCCGCTCGGCGGCGCGGCCAGGTTGTAGGCGCGGCCCAGGCGCGTGATGCCGTCGAGCAGCACCACGACGTCGTGGCCGAGCTCGACGAGCCGCTTGGCCCGCTCGATCGCGAGCTCGGCGACCGTCGTGTGGTCGGCCGGCGGCCGGTCGAACGTCGAGGAGATGACCTCGCCCTTGACCGAGCGCTCGAAGTCCGTGACCTCCTCGGGCCGCTCGTCGACCAGCACCACCATCAGGTGGCACTCGGGGTTGTTGGTCGTGATCGAGTTGGCGATCGACTGCAGGATCATCGTCTTCCCGGCCTTCGCCGGGGACACGATGAGCCCGCGCTGGCCCTTGCCGATCGGCGCCGCGATGTCGATGACCCGGCCGATCAGGTTGTCCGCGCCGGTCTCCAGGCGCAGGCGCTCGGAGGGGTAGAGCGGGGTCAGCTTCGAGAACTCGACCCGGTTCTTCGCGACCTCGGGGTCGGCACCGTTGACCGCATCGATGCGGACCATCGGGTTGAACTTCTCCTTGCGCTCACCCTCGCGGGGCTGACGCACCTGACCGACGATCGCGTCGCCGCGGCGCAGCCCGAACTTGCGCACCATCGACAGCGACACGTAGACGTCGTCGGAGCTGGCCAGGTAGCCGCTGGTCCGGACGAACGCGTAGTTGTCGAGCACGTCGAGGATGCCGGCGGCCGGCACCAGCACGTCGTCCTCGAGGATCGTGGTGTCCGGCTCGTTGCGCTGGCCGCCACCACCGCCACCGCCACTGGTGGCGGGGCGGGGGGTGCGGTCACGGTCCCGGCCACGGCGGCGGCGGTTGCGCCGGCTGCCCTCGCCGTCGCCGTCCGCGTCGTCGTCGTGCTGGTCCTGCTGGTTCGGGTTGGGCTGAGCCTGGGGCTGACCCTGGTTGCCCTTGCCCTGCTGGCGGTCCTGGCCCTGCTGGCGGTCCTGCTTCGGCTCCTGCTTGGGCTGCTGGCCGCGGTCCTGCTGGCGGTCCTGCTGGCCGCGGTCCTGCTGGGCGCGGTCCTGCTGGCGGTCCTGCTGCCGTTCACGCTGCTGGCGGCGCTCCTGCTGCGGCTGCTTGTCCTGGGCCGGCTTCTCTTCGGCCGGCTTCTCCTCGGCCGTCTTCTCCTCGGCTGGGGCCTGCTCCCGGGTCGGCTTGTCCTCGGCCGGCTTGTCCTCGGCCGGCGCCTTAGCCCGAGCGGGCCGGGTCCGGACCACCGGCTTGTCGTCGGCCGGCCTGTCCTGCGCCGGCTTGTCCTGCGCCGGCTTCTCCTGCCGGGGGCCGCCGGACTGCTGCGCCTTGATCGCGTCGACGAGCTGGGCCTTCTTCATGGCGCCCGCGCCCGCGATGCCCATGCCCGCCGCCATCGACTTCAGGTCGGCGAGGAGCATGGAGTTGAGGCCGCCACCGCGCTTCTTGGCGGGCTTCTCAGCGCCCGCGCCAGACTCAGAGCTGGTCGGCTTGGTGGTGCCTTCGATGGTTTCCGTCACGTGAGGTCCTTCCCACGTTCAGTGCCGATCCGGCCTCGGGCCGGCGGCGTACTGGTCAGTGCTTCCCCGCCCGCCGTGGCGCTCGGTTTCGAGGCCGTCGGGCCGCTGCGCGACAAGACGCCGCCGCATCACGAGGAAGAGGGTGCACGATGCCGGCATCACGGCCGGCGGTGCCACGCCGAAAGCTCGACGCGTGCTCAAGATACACCCGTCAGGAGAGCCGGGCTCCCGCGGTCTCGACTTCGAGCCGGTGGCCCGCCCACCCGTCCGGGCACCGGGCGAGCAGGCGGTCGGCGCCGGCCGCGTCGGTGAACGCCAGCACCGTCGGTCCGGCCCCGGAGACGAGGGCCGGTACGCCGTCGGCGCGGAGCCGGTCGACCAGGTCCAGGGAGTCGGGCATCGCGGGTCGCCGGTACTGCTGGTGCAGGTAGTCGCGGGTCGCACGCAGCAGGTGCTCGGGCTGGCCCGCGAGCGCCGCTACGAGCAGGGCGGTCCGCCCGGCGTCGGCCGCGGCATCGGCGTGCGGCACCTCGGCGGGCAGCAGACCGCGGGCGACCTCGGTCGAGACCCCCGTAGGCGGCACGAAGACGACCGCCTGGACCCGCGGGTCGACGGGCGATCCGACCGAGTAGAACTCGCCGTCCTCGTCGCGACCGGAGATCGTGAAGCCGCCGTAGAAGGCCGGCGCGACGTTGTCGGGATGGCCCTCGATCCGGGCGGCCAGCCGGAAGATCGCCTGGTCGTCGGCGAGCAGGGCTCCCCCGGCCACCAGCCCACGCGCGAGCACGACGCCGGCGACGATCGCCGCGGACGACGAGCCGAGGCCGCGGGCGTGCGGGACGACGTTGCTGCAGGACAGCCGCAGCCCCGGAGGCTGGCTGCCCATCAGGTCGAAGGCGGCGCGCATCGCACGCACCACCAGGTGGCTCTCGTCGCGGGACACCCCGTCGGCGCCGGCACCGGTCACCTCGACCTCGAGGCCGCTCGAGGTCACCTCGGCGACCAGCTCGTCACGCATCGACAGGGCGAGCCCGAGCGAGTCGAAGCCCGGGCCCAGGTTGGCCGAGGTCGCCGGGACGGAGACCCGCACCGGGCCTTCGACGAAGGTCGTCATGCCGGTCTCAGGCGAGCCCGGCGGCGGCCGCGGCAGCGGCCACGTCGGCATCGATCACCGTGTCCACGATCGGGCGCCCGCTCTCGGCGAGACCCTCGAGCGCGGTGGCGATGTCCTTGAGTCCGTGGCCGGTGACGGTGATCGCGACGGTGCTGCCGCGGTACGACGTACCGCCCGCGAGCTCCTGGAGCATCCCGGCGATGCCGGCGGCCGAGGCCGGCTCGACGAAGACACCGTCGCGAGACGCGAGCTCGCGCTGCGCCGCCAGGATCTGGTCGTCGGTCACCGAGGCGAACGCACCGCCGGACTCGTCGCGCGCCGCCTCGGCGAGCTTCCACGAGGCCGGGTTGCCGATCCGGATCGCGGTCGCCCGGGTCTCCGGGTCGGGGAACGGCTCACCCGTGACGAGCGGCGCCGCACCCTCGGCCTGGAAGCCCCGGATGACCGGCTTCTTGGTGGCCATGCCGGCGTCGGCGTACTGCGTGTAGCCCAGCCAGTACGCCGAGATGTTGCCGGCGTTGCCGACCGGCAGCAGGTGGTAGTCGGGGGCGTCGCCGAGGAAGTCGACGATCTCGAAGGCGGCGGTCTTCTGCCCCTCGAGGCGCACCGGGTTGACCGAATTGACCAGCGCGACCGGGTAGTCCCAGGCGAGGCCCTTGGCCAGCCCGAGGCAGTCGTCGAAGTTGCCGCGCACCATCACGACCTGGGCTCCGTGCAGCAGCGCCTGCGCCATCTTGCCGGCGGCGATCTTGCCCTCCGGCACGAGCACGAGCGGCTTGAGCCCTGCCTTCGCGGCGTACGCCGCCATCGACGCGGAGGTGTTGCCGGTCGACGCACAGACCACGGCCTGCGCACCCTCGTGCTTCGCGACCGAGATCGCGGCGGTCATGCCGCGGTCCTTAAAGGAGCCGGTGGGGTTGCTGCCCTCGACCTTGAGCCAGACCTCGGCCCCGGTCAGGCCGGACAGCCACTCCGAGAAGACCAGCGGCGTACCACCCTCGCGCAGGGTGACGGCGGGCGTGCCGTCGGGGATGTCGAGCAGGGCTCGGTACTCCTCGATGACGCCGCGCCACTGGTGGGTCCGTGCCATCTTGTCGGTGCTCACTCCGCTACTCCTTCGACGCGCATCACCGAGGTGACCTCGCGGACGGTGTCCATGCCGCGCAGCGTCTCCACCGTCGCGGCGAGCTGGGCGTCGGTCGCCTCGTGCGAGACGACGACGAGCTGGGCGTCGGCGTCCCGGCCCTCCTGGCGGACGGTCTGGATCGACACCCCGTGCTCCGAGAAGGCGGTCGCGACGGCGGCCAGCACACCCGCGCGGTCGTCGACGTCGATCGCCACGTGGTAGCGGGTGCGGGTCTCCCCCATCGGCAGCACCGCGTGGTCGGCGTACGCCGACTCGCCAGGTCCGCGGGTCTCGGCCCGCCGGTTGCGGGCGACCGTCACCAGGTCACCGAGGACGGCCGACGCGGTCGGCGAGCCACCCGCGCCGGGGCCGTAGAACATCAGCTGCCCGGCGGCCTCGGACTCGACGAAGACCGCGTTGTAGGCCTCGCGCACGGAGGCCAGCGGGTGCGACCTCGGGATCATCGCCGGGTGCACCCGGACCGCGACGGCGCTCTGGCCGTCGTCGCTCTCGCGCAGCTCGCAGATCGCGAGCAGCTTGACGACGCTCGCCATCTCCCGCGCCGACGCGACGTCGGCGGCGGTGACCTCCGCGATGCCCTCGCGGTGCACGTCGGCGGCGGTGACCCGGGTGTGGAATGCGAGCGAGGCCAGGATCGCGGCCTTCGCGGCGGCGTCGAAGCCCTCGACGTCGGCGGTCGGGTCGGCCTCGGCGTACCCGAGCTCCTGTGCCTCCTCCAGCGCCTCGGCGAAGCCGGCGCCGGACGTGTCCATCTTGTCGAGGATGAAATTGGTGGTGCCGTTGACGATGCCGAGCACCCGGGTGACCCGGTCACCGGCGAGCGACTCGCGCAGCGGGCGCAGGATCGGGATCGCGCCGGCGACGGCGGCCTCGTAGTAGAGGTCGCGGCCAGCCTTCTCCGCCGCCTCGAACAGCGTCGGCCCGTCCTCGGCGAGCAGCGCCTTGTTGGCGGTGACGACCGACTTGCCGTTCTCGAGTGCCGACAGGATCAGCGTCCGGGCGGGCTCGATGCCGCCGATCACCTCGATGACCAGGTCGACGTCGTCGCGCGCGACGAGCGACTCGGCGTCCGTCGTCAGCAGCCCGTCGGGCACCTCGATGTCGCGCGGCGCGTCCAGCCGGCGTACGGCGACGCCGACCAGCTCGACCGGGGCGCCCACCCGAGCCGCGAGGTCGCCGGCCTGCTCACCGAGCAGTCGCACCACCTGGGACCCCACCGAGCCGCAACCCAGCACGGCCACTCTCAGAGGCTTGTCGCTCTCCATTACTGATCACCCATGTCCGTCGCCAACAGATCGTCCTCAGTCTCGCGGCGTACGACGACGCGCGCGACCCCGTCCCGCACAGCGACCACCGGCGGGCGCAGCGCGTGGTTGTAGTTGGAGGCCATCGAGCGGCAGTAGGCACCCGTGCCGGGGACCGCCAGCAGGTCGCCGGGGCGTACGTCGCCGGGGAGGAACTCGTCCTTCACCACGATGTCGCCGGCCTCGCAGTGCTTGCCGACCACGCGCGCGAGCACCGGCACCGCCTCGGAGGCGCGCGACGCGACCGTGCAGGAGTAGTCGGCGTCGTACAGCGCGGTGCGGATGTTGTCGCTCATCCCGCCGTCGACGGAGACATAGGTGCGGACCGCGCCGCCGTCGAGGTGGACCTGCTTGACCGTGCCGACCGTGTAGACCGTGCACATCGCCGGCCCGACGATCGCCCGGCCGGGCTCGATCGAGAGGCGCGGCTCGGGGATGCCCAGCGCGCGGCACTCGTGCTCGACGATCTTGCTCATCTCGGTCGCGAGCTGCGCGGGGTCCGCCGGGTCGTCCTGGGTCGTGTAGGCGATCCCGAAGCCACCGCCGAGGTCCATCTCCGGCAGCGTGACGCCGAGCTCCTCGCTGATCCGTGCCTGCAGGGCCAGCACCCGGCGGGCCGCGACCTCGAAGCCGGAGGAGTCGAAGATCTGGCTGCCGATGTGGGAGTGCAGCCCGAGCAGCTCGAGGCCCGGCGCGGCGAGCACCCGCTGCACCGCCGCGAAGGCGTCGCCGCTGGTGATCGAGAAGCCGAACTTCTGGTCCTCGTGCGCGGTCGCGATGTACTCGTGCGTGTGCGCCTCGACGCCGGCGGTCACCCGGATCATGACCCGAGCGCGGGCCCCGGTGGTCGAGCCTGTCGAGACCGCGATGGACTCGAGGCGCTCGATCTCGTCGAAGGAGTCGACGACGATCCGCCCCACTCCGACGTCCAACGCCCGGCGCAGCTCCATGAGCGACTTGTTGTTGCCGTGGTAGCCGATCCGGGCCGGGTCGAAGCCGGCCCGCAGCGCCACCGTCAGCTCGCTGTTGGAGCAGACGTCGAGGCAGAGCCCCTCCTCGGCCACCCACGTCGCGACGGCGATGGAGAGGAACGCCTTGCCGGCGTAGAAGACGTCGTACGACGAGAACGCGTCGCGGAAGGCGCGGGCACGGGCGCGGAAGTCCGCCTCGTCGAGGACGTACGCCGGGGTGTTGACGTTGGCGACCAGCTCGGGGATCGCCAGGCCTCCGACGTGCAGCTCGCCGCCGACCTTGTGGGCAGTCGACGACCACAGGTGCGGGATCAGGGCGTTGGGGTCGGCGGGAGCAGTCAGCCAGGCAGGCCCGCGCATCGCTCCGGGCGCGTGCGCCCAGCCGGCCTCGTGGCTCACATCCGCTCCGGGGCGGAGACGCCGAGCAGGCCCAGACCGTTGGCGAGCACCGTGCGGGCGGCGGCGACCAGGACCAGGCGCGCCTCGTTGACGGGGGCGACCGGCTCGTCGCCCTGCGGGAGCATCCGGCACTCCCGGGTGTCGTACCACCGGTTGAAGATCGCGGTCGTGTCCTCGAGGTAGCGGGCGACCCGGTGCGGCTCACGCAGCTCGGCGGCGCTGGCGACCACTCGCGGGAACTCCGCCAGGGCGCGCAGCAGGGTGCCCTCCTTCTCGTGCGAGAGCAACGACGGGTCGAAGTCCTCGGGCAGCGACATGCCCAGGTCGGCCGCGTTGGCCATCATCCGGCAGGTGCGGGCGTGGCCGTACTGCACGTAGTAGACCGGGTTGTCGTTGGACTGGCTCGCCCACAGGTCGAGGTCGAGGTCGATGTTGGAGTCCGCGCTGAACCGGGTCAGGGCGTAGCGGCTCGCGTCGACGCCGATCGCCTCGACCAGGTCGTCGATCGTGACGACGGTGCCGGCCCGCTTGGACATCCGCAGCGGCTGGCCGTCGCGGAGCAGGTTGACCATCTGGCCGATCATGATCTCGAGGTTCTTGCCGGGCTCGTCGCCGAACGCAGCGCACATCGCGTTCATTCGGCCGACGTACCCGTGGTGGTCGGCGCCGAGCATGATGAAGCAGCGGTCGAAGCCACGCTCGCGCTTGTCGAGGTAGTAGGCGAGGTCACCGGAGAGGTACGCCGGCTCGCCGTTGGACCGGACGATCACCCGGTCCTTGTCGTCGCCGAACTGCTCGGTGCGCAGCCACAGCGCGCCGTCCAGCTCGTAGGTGTTGCCGAGCTCGGTGAGGCGAGCGATGGCCCGGTCGACCGCGCCGGTCCGGTGCAGGTTGTTCTCGTGGAAGTAGACGTCGAAGTCGACCCCGAAGTCGTGGAGGCTCTGCTTGATCTCCTCGAACATCATCTCGACGCCGGTGGCGCGGAAGACCTCCTGCGCGTCGGCGTCGGGAAGGTCCTTGACCTCGGGCGTGCGTGCCACGACGGCCGCCGCGATCTCGTGGATGTAGTCGCCGCCGTACCCGTCCTCGGGAGCGGGCTCGCCCTTCGCGCTGGCCAGCAGCGACCGGCTGAACCGGTCGATCTGGGCACCGTGGTCGTTGAAGTAGTACTCGCGGGTGACCTTGGCGCCGGTCATCTCGAAGATCCGGCCGAGGGCGTCGCCGACGGCCGCCCACCGCACGCCGCCGATGTGGATCGGGCCGGTCGGGTTGGCCGAGACGAACTCGAGGTTGATCTTCTCGCCGGCGAACGCGTCGCTGCCGCCGTACGACGCGCCCGCGTCGACGATCTGCGCCGCGACGATGCCCTGGGCGCCGGCTGAGACCGTGATGTTGAGGAAGCCCGGACCCGCGATGTCGACGCCGTCGATCCCGTCGACCTGTGCCAGGCGCGCCTGCACGAGCTCGGCGAACGCACGGGGGTTCATCCCCGCCTTCTTGCCGAGCTGCAGCGCGATGTTGGTGGCGTAGTCGCCGTGACCCTTCTGCCGCGGTCGCTCCACCGTCACGTTCGTGGGGACACCGTCCGGCAGGGTGATCGCACCCTCGGTGGACAGCGTCGTCAGGACGTCGACGATCGCGGTGGAGAGCTGCTCGGGAGTCACCCGGCAAGGGTATCGGCGCGAGGTCTCGGCCCTCGCATCGATATCGGCTGTGGGATGGGTGGGCCGATTGCCAACCCCTCGCGCGTCGGTTGTAGGGTGACGCGCAGCCTGCGGATCACCGCCGCGGGCGATGCCTCCGTAGCTCAGGGGATAGAGCACCGGTTTCCGGTACCGGGTGCCGCAGGTTCGAATCCTGCCGGGGGCACAGATCGAAATCCGCAGCGCCCGGGGGCGACCGGCCGGTAGCGCCCTAATGGTTAGGCGAGGTTACGGCGCCGACCGTGGTGTAGATGGACTGGCCGCCCACGTGCGCGTAGTTGCCGTTTCGAGGTGCCGGAGATGTGCAGGACCGGGTGACCGCCACTCCGGTGCGGCAACAGCCGCAATCGACCTGCGTTCCTCTGCGATTGGCTTTGGCGCGAGCTGCCAAAAAGTGTTCCGCGGGGCGGAACACACACTGTGCCCCGGCGCGGGCTCGGCGCAGGCTGCATGGGAGGAATGCGTCCTGCCACCCGACGGGCCGCCCGACCGAGGAGGTTCTCATGCTCAGGTTGCTCCACTACAGACGCGGCCGTAGGGCCGTGCGCATCGGCATGGCCGCGATCCTGGCGGCCGCCACCACGCTGGTGGTCGCGGCGCCCGCGTCCGCTCACCCTGTCCTGACCGTCACCGCCAGCCCCACCACCGTGTACGCCGGCCAGAACGTCACGATCACCGTGTCCGGCACGTCGAACGGCAACTACACCGGAGCCCGCATCGACGTGTCCGCGGTCAGCGGCACCGGTGGTACGACCGGCAGCCTGCCGTCGTACACCACCTTCGTGTCCTGCGGCGGCGGGGTCACCTGCTCGGAGGTCGGCTCGGTCTACCGGATGGCCCTGCCGAACCTGACCAACAACCAGGCCTTCAGCTACACCATCACGCTCACCGTCGACGCTGGCACGTCGCCGGGGACGTTCACCTCACGGGGCCAGTTCTACAAGTCCGACAACACCACCGACGGCCCCAAGAACGGATCGGTCGTCACCGTGCTGGCACCGTCTGACCTGAGCCTGGTGCCGTACGGCAGCGGGATCTCGGGTGGAGAACTGGACAACCTCTTCGACGTACACAACGCGGGTCCAGGAGCAGCCACCTCGGCGACCATCAGCATCACGATCGACCGCTCCGGCGTGGGCACGCTCGCGAGGGTCGAAGACGGGATCGAGGCTTTCAGCTGCAGCGGCACGACCGGCGTCGACGCCACCTGCACGCTGACGACCACCTTCAACCCCAGCGACGAGGCCTACATCGATCATGTGATCGACCTCAACCTGCTGGCGCTCGGCACCTACGTGATCACCAACACGATCAGCAGCCCGACTGACATCAACACCAGCAACAACACCCTCGTCACCACCTGCACCCTGGTGACCTCACTGATCGGCACCTGTTCGCAGGCCTGAGCCGATCTGCCCGCCGCCGTACCGGCCCGGCCTGTCCGGCGGCGGGCACCCTGAGCCATCATGGCGTAGGACACATCCGCGTGTGGCCTGTGGACCGGTAGGGCGTCCCAGTGTTTCTGGGGCGTTGGCCTTGGTCTGTGCAGGAGTGCAAATCCAGGCTCGGATTGTTTGTGTCTACGGCTTCAGGGCAGAGGACTGACGGGGCGGCGACGGGCGTCTCGGCGAGCGGCGTGCGACCGCGGAGGCGGCCGAGGCGATCTCCCGGTGTGCCGATCTGTCGTCGTCGACGTCCAGGGGTTGGCTGGACGAGTGGAGGCGCGACAGCGCGACCAAGGCCCCGTTGCGGCCGTAGATGAGGTGTGCAACCTCGACTAGGCCGATCTGCTGCTCCTCGTCGGCGTACGCCACGCCCTGTCGGCGGATCGCGTGCAGCTCCGCGATCAACGCCGCGACATCAGTGATCGTGTGGGGAGTGCACGCCGTCAACGGCCGAGGAAGCACGACCGGATCGGGCCGCTGGGCGAGGAGCAGCTTCCCCGCCGCGCAGCAATGGGCAGGAACACGGTCCGGCAGCGCCATGAACCGGTCGTGCCGATGGCCGCGAACCTCGTGCAAGATCACGAGCTCGTCGCGGTCGAGCATGCTGACGATGACCATGTCACCCGTCCGCTCGTACAGGTCGACGGCGAACGGCACCATCAGCTGTCGTAGTTCCATCGGCAACCGGTGGTCGACCAACCTGGCAAGCCGACGCGTTCCGTCGCCGAGCACGTAGCCCCGCCCCTGCCGGGCGAGCAGGTCGTGCGTCACCAGCGCCTCCAACAGTCGGTACGCCGTCGACTTCGGCATCTGATTGGTGCGCGCCAACGCCGATACGCCCAAAGGCACCCGGGCCAGGGATACCTCCTCGATTACCGCAATCACGCGACGCAGCATTTCGAAGGAGCCACCCGATCCGGACCCGACCGAATCGTCCACCTGCATGCTCGGCCTCCAATCCCGAGACAGACCGAGCGGTCGTGTCGCATATTGCCAGCGGCTCGATCCCCTGCACAACAGTGGCCGGCAGCGAATTGTCGAACGGCCGCCAAAGCCACACATAGCAGCGACGAATTCGTCTCGACTAGGCGATTCCAACGTCGCGTCGTTGCCCAAGAAATGTGGCTTTCTTCGTAGAACTAGCGGCTGGCCACTCTCGATCCTCGGCGGGCTGGCGTGGGGCACTTGAGTGGGCGGCGCACGCCGTCTGGCCGGCGAAGGTCCAGCCAGACGGCGTGGGTTCCCCTAGTGGGTCAGGTGCAGGTAACGATGAGTCCGGTGAGGGCGGTGCAGTTCCAGACGACGGTGTTGTTGGCCGTGTTGCCGTCGTTGGGAGGCAGCATGGTGATGGTCACGGTGTAGTTGCCCAGGGCGAGCAGCGAGTAGTGGTAAATTGTCTCGTAGCTGCCAGTTCCGCTGGGTGCGAACGTGTCGGTCAGGTTGCAAGAGAAGTTCTGCCCAGAGCCGGACCCGCATGCGGAGTCGTAGTCGGCGAAGAGCCCGGCGGGCGTCACCGTGGCGGAGTATGCCAGCGGGGTGGTCGTGGCCGCAGCGCCGTTGTTGACGACGTCGAAGTCAAAAACGCGGATTGCATCGGAGTCGGTGCCGGCTTTGCTGAGGGCCAGGTCGGAGGTGGCGGGGGTGACGGTGATGAGTGGGCCGGTGGTAGGTCCGTCGGTGGTGTTGTCGGACTTGTAGAACTGGGCCTTCGACGTGAACGTCCCGGCCGCCGTGGCGGAGTCGACGGTGAACGTGACGGTGTAGGAGAAGGCCTGGCTGTTGGTCAGGTTGATGTTGCCGATCTTGTACCGGTTGGTGATCTCAGTACAGGTCACCGTGCCGGGAGACCCGCCGCAGCTCGGGCTGCTGGTGAACGACGTGAGACTCCCGGTCGTGGCACCCGAGCTGGGTGTGCTGGCGAAGACCTCGATACGGGCGTTGGTGTAGTTGCCGTTCGAGGTACCCGAGATGGTCACGGTGACCGTGTTCCCGGCCACCACAGTGGTCGGGCTCGCGGAGATGTTCAGGACCGGGTGGGCAGCCGCTGGGGCGGCGACGGCGACGCAGATCGCAGCGGCCGCAAGCGCGATCGTGGCTGTGCTGGCCAGCGTGCGCCGCAGACTGCGACGCGGTCGATCGATAGTGATGGACAAGGTGGGGCTCCCTCCAAAGTGCGCCCGCCGCGTCCTGGTGACAACGACAGACGTAATCCGCACGCTCCACCCGGCGGGGCACACCACGCCACCGAGTGTTCCGCTACGCGGAACACTATTTTGGCCTGCGCGGGCAAGAAAGTGTTCCGCTGCGCGGAACAACTGCTTTCGTTGCGCGAGCCGGGCGAGGTCCACTGGCGACGTGCCACCCCAACCTGTCCGGCCCTTCCGGACAGACGACACGACCAAGGAGAACGGACCATGCGACAACGCACATCCCCAACACGCAGGTATCCGCGACTGGCAGCCACAGCCGTATCCCTGGCGGCACTCATACTCGCGACCGTCGCCCCGCAGGCGCTGTTCCCCTCATCGGCCAGCGCGCTGACCATCGACAACGCCTGCGCCGGAACGGTCACCACCGCCTACAGCCCCGGCTTCACCTTCACCCCGCAGACCGTCTCCTACTCATCGACCGCAGCCGTCAACTGCACCGGCGACCCGAACGTGACCTCCGGCGGCTACACCTCCGCCGGGCAGATAACGATCAACTGCGGGCTGTCCATGCCCTCGTTCAACAGCCAGACCACCATCACCTGGAACACCACCGAGACCAGCACCATGGCAATCTCGTCCCTCGTCGGAATCAACGCCGTCGGGGTCCTCACCATCACCATCACCGGCGAAGTGATCGCCGGTAAGTTCCTCGGCGACGACTACACCTCAGTCCTCGTCGCCGCACCCACCAGCGGCAACTGCCTATTCGGCGGCGTCACCCAAGTCCAGGGCACCTTCGTCAACGAGTTCTCCCACTAACCCAACTCGCACGGCGCGAGTGTTCCGTGGAGTAGGCGATCTCTCGCGAAATTGGTGTGCCGCCTGCCGGAACACTCTGTTGTGGTCATGTCGCCTGCTGCCGTTTGCTGGATCGGCCTGCTCCTCACTTGAATCCCACCTAGTCCGGGCTGGCAGGCGGCCTGGTCCACAGTGCTCGGAGGAAACAGATGACCAGTGTGGCAAGTAGACATCCCGCCAGCCGGGCCGGCCGATGGACATGGGCGCCGATCCGGACCGTCGTCACGATCGTCGCTGTGGTAGCTGGTTTCGTAGCAATGACCGCCGCGCCAAGCTGGGCGGCTCCGCCATCCAACGACAACTTCGCCAACGCCCAAACCCACACCACCTCGTTCACCGACAGCCTCAGCAACGTGGACGCGACGGTGGAGACGGGCGAGCCAACGGCACTCAGCTGTGTTTCCCAGGCAGATCCCGACATCGGCAACACGGTCTGGTATGGGCTGACGATCAGCGCCGGTACCGAGGTTTCCGCCGACACACTCGGCTCAGACTTCGATACGGTCCTAGCGGTCTACACCGGCGCCAACCTCACCTCGCTGACCGAGGTCGGCTGCAACGACGACGACGACGACGCAACCGACCTGACGTCCAAGGTGACCTTCACCGCCAGCGCGTCGACCACCTACTGGATCCAGGCCGGGGGATACCACGGTTTTTCCAGCGCCAGTTCTGGCAATTTGGATCTCAATGTCGTCGTGACACCCCCTGCGGCAGCAGACGTCTCGGTGGCCCTCAGCGACTCCGCCGACCCCGTCTCCTTGGGCGGCGCGAACGTCACCTACACCGCGGCCGTAGCCAACACCGGGACCGCCGGTGCGACCGGCGTCAGCGTCGCGACCACCCTCTCCGGCGCGTCATCGTCGATCGTGTCGTCGTCGACCAGCCAGGGATCGTGCTCGACCGCCAGCTCCACCGTCACCTGCTCGCTGGGCAGCCTCGCGGCGTCCGGAACGGCGACCATCACCGTCACGGTGACCCCGAACGCAACCGGCACGATCACCGCGACCGCGGTCGCCACCCTCAATGAAACCGACGCGAACTCGGCCAACAACACCGACGCGGAAAACACCACCGTCAACAACAACCTCGGCTGCACGATCACCGGCACGTCCGGCAACGACACGCTCAACGGCACCAACGGCGCCGATGTGATCTGCGGCCTCGGTGGCAACGACACCATCAACGGCGGCAACAACAACGACACCATCTACGCCGGACCCGGCAACGACACCGTCGACGGCGGCAACTCCGACGACATCCTCTACGGCGGCAACGGCGACGACATCATGGGCGGCGGCAACGGCGCCGACTACCTCTACGGCGAAGCCGGCAACGACACCAACTACGGCGAAACCCTCCTCGGCTCGCTGCTGTACCTGTTCGACAACGGCAACGACCACATCTACGGCGGACCCGGCAACGACGACCTCGACGGCCAGAACGGCAACGACGTCGTCTCCGACACCGACCCGGGCGACACCGACACCATGAGCGGCAACCTCGGCAACGACACCATCAACGTCCAGGACGGCGCCGGCGACGACACCGCCAACGGCGGCCTCGGCTCCGACACCTGCACCATCGACACCGGAGACACGACCTCCGGCTGCTAACCGGCACCACCGTACGACCCGGAGGTGGCGACACCGATCGCCACCTCCGCGTCGTAGGGTGCGGCGCTACTGGCCGGGGGCGCTCAGCCCCAGATGCGGCGGGCGTAGTCGATGAAGTTGCGGCCCATGACCTTCTCGATCCGGCTCCACGAGTGGCCGCGCTGCTCGAGCAGGGTGATCAGGCGGTGGAACTGGTCGACGCCGCTGAGGTCGAGCACGAACGGCAAGGTGTCGGCCCGCTCCCCCGCAGCGCCGACGCCGGCGGCCTGCCGCTCCGCGACGTGGTCGGCCAGGGTGATCCGGTAGGCGTCCAGGTCGTCGATGCCCGTGACGGTCCCGTCGGTGCCGATGCCGACGGCATCCTCGCCGCAGA
Organism: uncultured Actinomycetota bacterium; assembly: GCA_963707845.1. Classification (GTDB taxonomy): domain Bacteria; phylum Actinomycetota; class Actinomycetes; order Propionibacteriales; family Nocardioidaceae; genus Nocardioides. Next base: position 305,135 of record CAVPRL010000014.1, on the reverse strand, counting down.
CGTCGATGGCGTGCTCGAGGTGAGCCACCACGTCTGCGGCCGTGGCGTGTCCGGTCGGGTTGAGGAACGGCATGAAGTAGATGCCCACGAAGCCGCCACTGTCGGCGACCAGCCGCAGCTCGGCGTCGGTCTTGTTGCGCGGGAGGTCGGACAGCGCACGACACCCGGTGTGGTTGATCGAGATCGGCGCCTGCGAGGTGCGGATCGCGTCGAGGCAAGTCCGCTCGCCGCTGTGCGAGAGGTCGACCATCACCCGGGCGTCGTTGAGCGCCGCGACGACATCGCGGCCGATCGCAGACAGGCCGCGGTTGTCCGGGGCCATCGAGCCGTCGCCGAGGTGGTTGGCCTGGTTGTAGGTCAGCTGGATGACGCGTACGCCGAGGCGCTGGAACTCATCGATCCGAGTGATGTCGTCGCCCACGGCGACGGCGTTCTGGAACCCGTAGATGACCCCGATCCTGCGGTCGACTCGAGCCCGGTCGATGTCGGCCGCCGTCAGGATCTTGACCAGGTCGCCCGGGTGCTCCGCGACCAGCCGGTCCCAGGTCGCGATCTCCCGCAGCGTGTGCGGGTAGGGCTCCATCGTGCCCATCGTGTAGCCGAGGGTGACGTTGACCGCCGTGAGCCCGGACGCATGCGCGTCGGCCAGGGTCCGCTCGTCGATGGTGAGCTGGTCGCTGCTCGGGTTGAGCTGGGTCGCCGCCGCCAACGAGTGCTCGGAGTTCGGGTTGTCCAGGATCCCGAGCGCGTTGACGATCGTCAGGTCGTGGGTCATCAGTTGCCCCCGTCGTAGTCGGTGCGGAGGTAGCGGACACCGCGCTTCACCGTGCACCAGACGCTGGCGAGGTTGCGCAGGTCGGCGAGCGGGTCCCGGTCGAGGACCACGAAGCTGGCGAGCTTGCCGGGCTCGAGCGTGCCCAGGTCGTCCTCGGCGCCGGCGCTGCGCGCGCCGACCTGGGTGGCGGAGCGCAGCACCTCGGCAGCCGGCATCCCGCACCGGTCGTGGAGGAAGTAGAGCTCCCGGTGCAGCGCCGGGAAGGGGTCGTCCGCGGCGGTCTCGTAGTCGCTGCCCGCGGAGATCGGCACGCCGGCGGCGAAGGCGCGCGCCGTCAGTGCCGCCGCGAGGCGTGCGTTGCCGTGCGCCCGGGCCAGCGCGGCCGGGTCGCCCTCGGCCTCGTTGAGAATCTCGTCGCCCTCCCACATGCTTGCGGTCACGTCGAAGATGGTGCCGTGCTCGAGCATCGCGGCCAGCACCTCGGCGATCCGCAGGTCGTCCGGGTCGATCGCGTCCGGGTCGATCGCCGCCTTGGTCTTGTACGTCGGCGCGCCGTCGACCTGCGTCTGCCAGGCCAGCATCGTGACGTGCGAGACGACGTCGACACCCGAGCGCACGACGTCGAGCGGCAGAGCCGGGAACACCGAGGCGTGCGCCCACGCCGGCACTCCCTGCCGGTGCGCCTCGGCGGTGATCGCGGCGACCAGGTCGGCAGAGAGATCGGCGTAGATCTTGATGGCGCTCGCATGGGTGCCGCGCGCCAGCGCGGTGGCGATCACGAGGTCGGTCTCGTCGGTGATCGCCTGCATCCACGGCACGGTCCCGGGCGTCTCGCCCTGGGAGACCTGCCAGGTGCGCGGGTCGTCGAAGAAGCTCGGGCCGGCCACCAAGGCGGCGTAGTGGATGTCGGGGCCGGGGATCTCGCCGACCCGGCAGGCGCGGGTGAGGTCGGCGATCTGCCGCAGGTCGTCGGCCATGTCGCGGATCGCCGTGACGCCGCCGTACACCATCCGGCGCAGCCAGGCTTCGGCCTGGACCCGGTCCGGCGGAGTGGCCAGGTGCTGGTGCGAGTCGACGAGACCGGGGATCACGAACCTTCCGGCGAGCTCGACCACCTCGGCGCCGTCCGGGACGACGAGGTCGTCGGTCGCCACCACCTGCGTGAGCCGATCGCCGTCGACGACGAGGGACCTGCCGCCGACAGCTGCGGCACCGGTCCCGTCGAAGATCGTCGCGTCGCGGTAGACGACGGTGCCCATCCACTCTCCTCGTGTGATTGCCTCATGCGATGCGGGTACTCTCACCCTGAGTAACACTTGTCTCGAATGTAGCAACACCATCCACAAGCGACCACCAGGAGGTGCGGGTGCCCGGATCCGCGACGTCCGCCGTCGACAAGGCGCTGGACCTCGTCGAGGCGATCGCCGACAGCGACCGCCCGCAGCGCCTGAGCGAGCTGGCCGCTCGGGTCGGCATGCACCGCGCGACCGCTCACCGGGTGCTCGTCGACCTTGTGGCACGCGGATGGGTGCTGCGCGCCGGCGATCACTACCTCCCCGGCGCGGCGCAGCTGCGCGTGTCCGACGGCGCCGCCCGCAACTCCCTTGCCACTCTGTGCCGTCCGGTGATGGAGGCGCTGTGCGAGGAGACGGACCTGATGGTCAACCTCCAGGTCCTCGAGGGCCACGGCACCCGGGTGGTGGAGGTCGTCCAGCCCGCCCGGCTGCTGATGATCGCGCACCTGCGCGACGAGACGCTGAGCCTGGACCGCTTCGCCGGGCCGCTGGCGCTGGTCGCGATGCTCGACGAGGACGCGCGCACGCCGTACCTCCGGGCCGCCGAGGACAAGGGCGCCCTGCGGGCCGAGCTCGATGAGACCGCCGCCGACGGCTTCGCCCTGGAGCGTGGCCGGCACCAGCGGCTGATCGCGTCCCTGAGCCGTGCCGTCCTCTCGCTGCGCGGCACGCCCGTCTGCGCCCTGACGCTGGTCGGGCTCGAACCGGACTTCGGCACCGACCGACTCCCCGCCCTGCGCGACGCGCTGCAGCGGGCGACCTCCGAGCTCGCGGGCGTCATCAACCAGCGCGTCGGCGAGCCGGCATGAGCACGTCCTCCGTCCTCGTCCTCGACGGCACCGAGACCGGCGCCGCACTCGACCCGGTCGAGGTGATGTCCGCCGTACGCACCGCCCTGGTCGCGATCAGCGACGACGCCGTCTCGGCACCACCGCGCATCTTTGCCCGTACGCCGGCGGGCATCCTCGGCTGCATGCCGGCATACGTGCCGGGCGTCGGGCTCGCCGCCAAGCTGGTCTCGGTGTTCGACGCCCCCGGCGTGGACGGGCACCGGGGCCGGAGCACGCACTTCGGGCTCGTGGCCCTCTTCGACGAGACCGACGGACGGCCGCTCGTGATCATGGAGGGCGGTCGCATCACCGCTGTCCGTACGGCTGCCGCGGCGACCCTGAGCATGCAGGCACTGGCACCTCACCCGGGACGGATCGCGATCGTCGGCACCGGTGTCCAGGCGCGGGCCCAGCTGGCGCTGCTCACCGCACTCGGGACGACGGCCGACGTGGTAATCGGCGCGCGCGACCTCGACGCAGCGAGCACCCTGGCCGCGAGCGCACCCAGGACCGAAGTCGCCCCGATCCGCGACGCCGTCCGCGATGCCGACGTCGTCTTCTGCTGCACCGGTGCGACCGAGCCCGTGATCGAGCTCGGCTGGCTGGCGCCCGGCGCCCACGTCAGCTCCGTCGGCGGCTCGCAGGGACACGAGGTCGACGCCGCGACCGTCGCCGCCGCCGAGGTGTACGTCGAGTGGCGCGGCGCGGCCGACCAGCCACCGCCCGCGGGAGCCCACGAGCTGCAGGGGCTGCCCTCCGACCGGGTCCGCCTGATCGGCACCGTCCTGGGCTCGGGCGCTCCTCCCGACCTCGACGGCCTGACGCTCTTCAAGTCGACCGGGCACGCGGCCTTCGACGTCGCCGCCGCCTCGGTGGTCCACCGGATCGCGCTCGAGCGGGGCCTCGGCCGGTCGCTCGACTTCTAGCAGGCGGCGAGCAGCCCCCGGAGCGCCCGCGCCTCGCTGCGGTCGACGGTGAGCGACCAGTCCGCCTTCACGGCGACCCAGCGGACGGCGTACTCGCACTGGTAGGCCCGGCGCGGGAGCCAGGCGGCGGGGTCGCCATCGCCCTTGGCCCCGTTGGTCGGGCCGTCGGCGGCGAGCAGGACCGACAGGTCGTTGGCGAACGCGCCGCGGCGGCGGTCCGACCACGACGACGCGCCGGAGCGCCAGGCCTCCGCGAGCGGGACCACGTGGTCGATCTGGATCGCCTGGGACTGCCGGGGGTCCTTGAGGTCGTCGAAGGTCAAGGTGCGACCGGTGTAGGGATCGACCCAGGTGCCGCCCAGCACGTCGTGGTCGCACGTGCCCTGGTCCGCGACCGTCACCGAGTCGGGCACCGCATCCCGCAGGAGTACGTCGTCGCGCTGGTTGCAGCCGTTGCCGTCGGTGTCCGCCCAGGCCGGGCCGAACGCCTCGCGGTCGTAGCGCGGGCCGGACGGCGTACGCGGCCCGACCTCGAGCGCGTCGAGCTGTCGGACCGCCTCCTGCGGCGTACCCACCGGGACCGGCGCGACCGTGACGTCGTCGCCGGACGCCGAGCCCCGGATCAGGTAGAACGCAGTCAGCGCCAGGAGCGCGACGAACGGCAGGGTCTTCCTCAGCACCGCTTGATCGTCGCGTCCTTGCGCGCGTCGTCGCCGTAGCGGCGGGCCTGGTCGACGTACGGCAGGACCACGCTGGCGCCGCCCATGTTGCCGATGCTGCCCTGGACCACGCAGGTGGTGACCTTGCCCGGGTTGACCTGGGCCACCGCCTGACCGAGGCGGTAGAGCTCGACCGGCGACAGGTCGGTGCGCATGTGCTGGATGACGCTGAAGACGCCGCGCTCGATGAAGCCCGGCTGGTCCGCCTTGGCCCGCACCGTCGACTGGATGCCGCGCAGCACGCGCTGCTGGTTGGCGGACCGGTCGAAGTCGCCGCGGATCAGGTCGTGCCGGATGCGGGCGAACGCGAGCGCGTCGTACCCACCGATGTGGATGCGCCCCTTCTTGAAGCCCTTCGGCTTGATGAAGTCGTCGGCGAACGCGATCGGGTTGTTGACGTCGATGCCGCCGATGTCGCCGATCATGTCCTCGAAGAACTCGAAGCGGCTGACGAAGACGTAGTCGGGCTGGACGCCGACCAGGTTGCCGACGGCCTGGCCGAGGAGCTGAGGTCCGCCGAAGTAGAGGGCGGCGTTGATCTTGTTGGTGCCGTGCCCGGGGATCGGCACCCACGAGTCGCGCGGGATGCCGATCGCGGTCGCCGCACCGGTCGCGGTGTTCATGCCGACGAGCTGCAGCGCGTCGCCGCGCGTGTGGGTCATGTCCTCGCCGGGGCGCGCGTCGGAGCCGACCGCGAGGATCCAGACCACGTCGGGGCTGACATCGACGGTCTCGGCCCGGTTGACCTTGACCAGCTCGACCTCGGTGCTCTTCACCGCAGAGTCGGGCACCAGCAGCGCCGCGAGCGCCAGTACGGCGCCGACGGTCAGGATGCGGATGAGTCGCCTCTTCATAGGTCGACCTTGCTGACGTCGTACCCGAAGACCTGCCATCCCTGCTTGCCCTTCGTGAGGTAGAGCCGCCCGGCGACCCGGACGTCCTTGACCGTGTCGCCCGTGGTTGCGAACCGGAGCACGACGCGCGCGGTGACGCCGACCGCCTGCTTGTCGATGCTCAGGACGTCGAGGGTCACCTGCCGCTTCTCCGGCTCGACCCCGGCGATCGACGCTCCGATGTCGCGGTTGCTCATCAGGTCGCCGTCGCGCTCGGCCTTGGCCTGCGCGCGGGCGGTGAACCCGGGCCAGGAGCCGGCGAAGTCGGTGCGCGGGTAGTCGCCCGAGAGGTACGCCGCGTCGATCCAGCCGTCGACGACCTGCTGGACCTCTCCGACGAGCTGGTCGCGCCGTGCCTGCGGCAGCCGGCCGGCCAGCTCGCCTATGGACGCCGCGGTGACCACCCCCGCCGGCGCCGCGGACGCACTGGACGTCGCGGCCGCCTCCCCGGGCTCGCCGTCGTTGCCGTCGTTGCATCCGCCGGTCGCGAGACCGACGACGACCAGCGTCGCGACCACCCAGGACCCGTGTCTGGTCCGTTGCCTCATAACTCCGAAACTCCCCCTCGCCGGTGCCGATCTGGAGGAAGTCTGCAAGACGAGGTTGTGGCCCTTGGCACACCACGCCGCAAACCGCCCGGGCGGTCGGGCATTTGCTGGTGCGGGGGTCTAGCCTTGACGACTGACACTCCCCCCGCGCACGTATCGGAAGAGGCGAATCAACCCGTGCCGCAGTCCCCAGGCCAGTCCGAGCTCCCGTCCGCCGACTTCGGCGCCAACGAGTGGCTCGTAGAGGAAATGTTCGACCAGTACCAGCGTGACCCCGGGAGCGTCGACGCGACGTGGGCGACCTACTTCAAGACGAACGGGCACGCCAACGGCGGCAACGGTACGGCGACGGTGACCAAGCCCGCCGCTCCCGCCCAGGAGCACGCGCCGGACCCCACCCCGACCCCGGCCCCGGTCGCGAAGCCGCGCCCCGAGACCAAGGCCGCCGAGCCCGCCAAGGGGACGACCAACCCGGTCCCCAAGGAGTCCCGCCCGGCCGCACCCGAGCCGGCCAAGGACGAGCCGACCTACACCGTGCTGCGCGGCGCCCCCGCCCGCACCGTCCAGAACATGGACGCCTCGCTCGACGTGCCGGTCGCGACCTCGGTCCGCTCGGTCCCGGTGAAGCTGCTCTGGGACAACCGCACCGTCATCAACAACCACCTCGCCCGGGCCCGCGGCGGCAAGGTCTCCTTCACCCACCTGATCGGCTTCGCGCTGATCCGGGCGCTGCGCTCGATGCCGGAGATGAACGTCGGCTTCGAGGTCGTCGACGGCAAGCCCAACCTGATCACCCCGGCCCACATCAACCTCGGCCTCGCGATCGACGTCCCGAAGAAGGACGGCTCGCGCACCCTGCTCGTCCCGAGCATCAAGGCCGCCGAGAAGATGGACTTCGCGGCGTTCTGGACGGCGTACGAGGACATCGTCCGCAAGGCGCGCGACGCCAAGCTGACCATCGAGGACTTCCAGGGCACCACGATCTCGCTGACCAACCCCGGCGGCATCGGCACCACGCACTCGGTCCCCCGTCTGATGAAGGGGCAGGGCGCGATCATCGGCGTCGGCGCGATGGAGTACCCCGCCGAGTGGCAGGGCGCCTCGGCCGACGCGATCGCCCGCAACGGCATCAGCAAGGTCATGACCCTGACCTCGACGTACGACCACCGCGTCATCCAGGGCGCGCAGTCGGGTGAGTTCCTGAAGCGGGTGCACCAGCTGCTGCTCGGCGGCGACGACTTCTACGACGAGATCTTCCGCTCGCTGCGCATCCCCTACGAGCCGATCCGCTGGAACGCCGACATCTCGACGTCCCACGACGACGAGATCAGCAAGCAGGCCAGGATCCTCGAGCTGATCCACGCCTACCGGGTGCGCGGCCACATGATGGCCGACACCGACCCGCTCGAGTACCGCCAGCGCAGCCACCCCGACCTTGAGGTGGAGTCGCACGGGCTGACCCTGTGGGACCTCGACCGCGAGTTCGCGACCGGCTCCTTCGGCGGCGAGGGCCGCCGGTTCATGAAGCTGCGCTCGATCCTCGGCATCCTGCGCGACTCGTACTGCCGCACCACCGGCATCGAGTACATGCACATCATGGACCCCGAGCAGCGCCGCTGGATCCAGGAGCGGGTCGAGCAGCCGCACGTGAAGCCGCCCCGCGAGGAGCAGCTGCGGATCCTGCTGAAGCTCAACCAGGCCGAGGCGTTCGAGACCTTCCTGCAGACCAAGTTCGTCGGCCAGAAGCGCTTCTCGCTCGAGGGTGGCGAGACCACGGTCCCCGTCCTCGACGAGATCTGCGAGGCCGCGGCCGAGGCCGACCTCGACGAGGTCGCGATCGGCATGGCTCACCGTGGCCGGCTGAACGTGTTGGCCAACATCGTCGGCAAGAAGTACAGCCAGATCTTCCGCGAGTTCGAGGGCAACATCGACCCGCGCACGGTCCAGGGCTCCGGCGACGTGAAGTACCACCTCGGCGCCGAGGGCGAGTTCGTCGCCGGGTCGGGCGCAGAGATCAAGGTCTCGGTCGCCGCGAACCCGTCGCACCTCGAGGCCGTGGACCCCGTGCTCGAGGGCATCGCCCGCGCCAAGCAGGACGTGCTCAACCGCGGTGCCGAGTACCCGGTGCTCCCGCTGCTCGTGCACGGCGACGCGGCGTTCGCGGGCCAGGGCGTGGTGGCGGAGACGCTGAACCTCTCCCAGCTGCGCGGCTACCGCACCGGCGGCACGATCCACCTGGTCGTCAACAACCAGGTCGGCTTCACCACCTCCCCCGGGTCGTCGCGCTCCTCGCTCTACTGCACCGACGTCGCCCGGATGGTGCAGGCGCCGATCTTCCACGTGAACGGCGACGACCCCGAGGCCTGCATCCGGGTCGCGCGACTGGCGTTCGAGTACCGCCAGGCGTTCAACAAGGACGTCGTCATCGACCTGGTCTGCTACCGCCGTCGCGGTCACAACGAGGGCGACGACCCGTCGTACACCCAGCCGCTGATGTACGACCTGATCGAGCAGAAGCGCTCGGTCCGCAAGCTCTACACCGAGTCCCTCATCGGTCGTGGCGACATCACGATCGAGGAGGCCGAGCAGGTCCTGCGCGACTACCAGCAGCAGCTGGAGCGGGTCTTCACCGAGGTCCGTGAGGCGAGCACCCAGCCGTCCGAGTGGACGACGGTGCCGGACTACCCGGACAAGCCGGCGGGCGAGACCCGTACGGCGGTCTCCGACGACGTGATGAAGCGGATCGCGGATGCCTATGTCACCCCGCCGGACGGCTTTACCGTCCACCCGAAGGTGATGCCGCAGCTGCAGCGTCGCTCGGCCGCGATCGCCGACGGCCCGATCGACTGGGGCACCGGCGAGATCCTCGCCTTCGGCTCGCTGCTGATGGAGGGCCGCCCGGTCCGCCTGGCCGGGCAGGACTCGCGTCGCGGCACGTTCGTGTCCCGCTTCGCGACGATCATCGACCGTCGCAACGCCGACGAGTGGACGCCGCTGTCCAACCTCACCGAGGACCAGTCGAAGTTCTACGTCTACGACTCGCTGCTCTCGGAGTACGCCGCGCTCGGGTTCGAGTACGGCTACTCCGTCGCGCGGCCCGAGGCGCTCGTCCTCTGGGAGGCGCAGTTCGGTGACTTCGTCAACGGCGCGCAGACCGTCATCGACGAGTTCATCAGCTCCGGCGAGAGCAAGTGGAACCAGCAGTCCGGCGTCGTGCTGCTGCTGCCGCACGGCTACGAGGGTCAGGGTGCCGACCACTCCTCGGCACGGATCGAGCGCTTCATGACCATGGCCGCCGACGAGGCGTTCGTGGTCGCGCAGCCGAGCACGCCCGCGTCGTACTTCCACCTGCTGCGCCGGCACTCCCTCGGCGAGGAGCACAAGCCGATGATCGTCTTCACGCCGAAGTCGATGCTGAAGCGCAAGGAGGCCGCGTCCCAGCCGAGCGACTTCACCGAGGGCACCTTTAAGCCGTTCATCAGTGACGCCGCCGCCGACGCAGGCCAGGTCGACACGCTGCTGCTGTGCTCGGGCCGCGTCACCTGGGACCTGATGGTGGAGCGCGCCAAGCGCGAGGACGGTCACCGGTTCGCGATCGCGCGGATCGAGCAGCTCTACCCGCGCCCGGAGAGCGAGATCCGCGAGGAGATCGCCCGCTACCCGCACCTGAAGGCCGTGCGCTGGGTGCAGGACGAGCCGCAGAACATGGGCCCGTGGCCGCACTATCAGCTCAACGTGTGGCCGCACGTCGATGCCCAGGTCGAGGTCGTCTCCCGCCCGGAGTCGTCCTCCCCCGCCGTCGGCACGGTCAAGCGGCACACGGAGGAGCAGAAGGACCTGGTCGCCAGGGCCTTTGCGTGAGTGACGATGGTTTCGAGGCTCGTCGCTAGCGCTCCTCGCACCTCAACCAGCGTCTTCGGTGGTTGAGGTGCGAGCGAAGCGAGCCGTCACGGTGGTTGAGGTGCGAGCGAAGCGAGCCGTCACGGTGGTTGAGGTGCGAGCGAAGCGAGCCTCGAAACCACCACGCCGGAAGGAGAGCTGATGTACTTCACCGACCGCGGCATCGAGGAGCTCGAGAAGCGCCGGGGTGACGAAGAGGTCACCCTGGCCTGGCTCGCCGAGCAGCTGCAGGGCTTCGTCGACTCGCACCCGGAGTTCGAGACCGCCGTCGAGCGGTTCGCGACCTGGCTCGCGCGGCTCGACGACCCCGAGGACTGAGCGGTCGCCCTGACGTGATCGTGGTGACCCGGGTCGATCCCGAGGACTGGCAGCGCCTGCGCGTCGTACGCCTGGCGGCGTTGGCCGAGTCACCGGACATGTTCGGGTCGACGCTAGCCAAGGAGCAGTCGTTCGACGAGGCGGAGTGGCGCCGCCGGGCCGCACGCCCTGCCACCTTCCTCGCCTCCCGCGACGACGCCGATGTCGGCATGGCTGGTGTCTACGAGTTCGACGACGGGTGGTCCGTGATGGGCATGTGGCTCGCCCCGGCCGCTCGTGGCACGGGCGTCCTCGAGGCCCTCGTCGACGCCTGCGAGTCGGTGGCGCAGGACGCCGGTGCGACCACGGTCGCGCTCGGGGTGATGGAGGACAACCCTCGCGGTCGGCGCGCCTACCTCCGCCTCGGCTACGAGTTCACGGGATCCCGTGAGCACGTGCGCGACGGCCGGGACGAGCTGTTCATGACCAAGGCGCTGCCGCTGACCTGAACGGGTCGTCCGCCTCTCGGCTAGCTATAGCTACCTGTCAGGCGGACGACCCGAGTACGGCGAAGCCGCGCTCCACGATCTCCGGCAGCGAGCCGCCCTCGGCCAGCCAGGTAGCGGTCGAGGCACGGAAGACGGCGAACCCCACCGCGGCGACCGTCCGGGCGTCCGCGTCCCCGCCGAGCTCGCGCGCGACGACGTACTCCCACGAAGCGAAGGTGTCGTAGAGACGCCCACGCAGCACCGGCGACGTAGCGGCGGCGCGCTGGCGCAGCTGGACGCGTTCGCGGTCGGTCTCGAAGCCGCGAGCGAGGTCGACGACGGCCCAGCGCACCACGTCCAGGCCGGCGAGGTCCGACGCGGCGAGGCTGCGGATCTCGGCGCGCAGCCCGGCCTGCCGCTCCTCGCGGCCCATGTCGAGCACCTCGTCCTTGGTGGCGAAGTAGCGGAAGAACGTGCGCGCCGAGACCCCCGCGTCGGCGGCGATCGCGTCGACCGACGTCTCGTCGTACCCGTCCACGGCGAAACGCCGCAGCGCCGCCTCCTCGAGCGCGCCGCGGGTGTCCTGCTTGTGCCGCTCGCGCCGCCCCACGCCCATGAGCAGCTCAGTCACCGGCGAGCGCCACCCGTAGCTCGGCGCTCCGGTCCGGGCGCGCACCCGGCCGCCCGCTGCGCAGCTCGACCCGCTCGAGCGTGCCCGTGAACACGAACGGCGGGCGGTAGTCCGCACTCACCGCGATCCCCCGGTCGCGGCCCACGAGCATCCCCGCCCCCGACGAGCCGAGGTTGGGGAAGAACATCAGCCCGGGCAGCGGCGACTCGGCGACGTCGGTGCCGTCGACGGCGAGCACCAGACGGGGCTCGCGACCGGGTTCGTAGCGCACGCTCAGCACGTGCTCCCCGGACGGCACCGAGTCCGGCGAGATGAGCCGAGTGGTGCGGTCGAGCATGGCGACGGTGGCGACCAGGCGACCGTCGAGGAGGTACGTCGCCCACCCGCCGTGCCGGTCACCCACCGCGGTGATGATCCCGGCAGCTCCGCCGTCCGGCACCACGACGTACGCCGTGAGCTCGAAGCCGCCCATCAGCGACGGCAGCTGGCTCTCCTGCACCGGGCCGCCTCCCGGCGAGTAGCGCCCGAGCGTCGGCGGCGGGAACTCGCCGGGGTGCATGTGCGCCATCGACCCCGGGAACTCGAAGAGCGGCAGCACCTGGTTGCGCCCGGCCTCAGCCCACCACAGCGCCTCCATCCGGCGTACCCGCTCGGGGTGCTCGTCGGCGAGATCGCGCGACTCCGAGAAGTCCTCGGCGAGGTCGAAGAGCGACCAGCGGTCGGTGTCGAAGTCGAAGCTGCCGACCAGGTGGGAGCGCTCGTCGAACTGGTTGGCGACGTGGTCGGTGACCGCCATCCAGCCGTCCTGGTAGATCGCGCGGGAGCCGAACATCTCGAAGTACTGCACCAGCCGGTGCTCGGCAGCCTCCGGCGCGGCGAAGCTCGGCAGCAGGGAGGTGCCGTCCACTGGCTGCTGGGTAACCCCGTCGACGGTCTCGGGCGGCGTGATCCCGGCCGCGTCGAGCACGGTCGCGTAGAGGTCGACGGCATGCACGAACTGAGGCCGTACGCCGCCGCGCTCGGCCAACCGGTCACCCCAGCGCACCACGAGCGGAGTCCGTACGCCGCCGAGCCAGGCGTACCGCTTCCACAGCCGCAGCGGCGCGTTGCCCGCCCAGGCCCAGCCGTACGGGTAGTGGTTGTAGGCGTCGTGGGTGCCGATCTGGTCGATGCGCGAGATCGACTCCTCGACGTCCTCCCCCATCCCGAGCCAGCCGGCGGCCTCGTTGAGCGTGCCCGTCGTACCGCCCTCCGCGCTGGCGCCGTTGTCTGACAACAGCATCACGATCGTGTCCTCGGCGATGCCGCGCCGCTCCAGGTCGGCGAAGAGCCGCCCGAGGTGGTGGTCGGTGTGCGTCACGAAGCCCGCGAACACCTCCATGTAGCGCGCGAAGAGCCGCCGCTGGTCCGCCGGCAGCGTCTCCCAGTCGGGGATCCAGGGCGGCCTCTCGGGCAGCTCGGTGTCAGCAGGGATGATCCCCTCGGCGACCTGGCGCTCGAAGGCGCGCCGCCGCCACGCCTCCCAGCCGTCGTCGAACTGCCCGGCGTACGGCGCCACCCACTCCTCGGTCACCTGGTGAGGGGCGTGCGCCGCGCCCGGGGCGAAGTAGAGGAAGAACGGCTTGCGGGACTCGGCCTGCTGCTGGTCCTGGATCATCCGGATCGCCTGGTCGACCAGGTCTTCGGTGAGGTGGTAGCCCTCCTCCGGGGTGTACGGCGGCTCGATGTGGGTGTTGTCGCGGACCAGCTCGGGCGCCCACTGGCTGGTCTCGGCACCGAGGAAGCCGTAGTAGCGCTCGAAGCCCTGGCCCAGCGGCCACCGGTCGAACGGGCCCGAGGCGGAGTACTCGTTCTTCGGCGCCAGGTGCCACTTGCCGACCGCGAGCGTGTTGTAGCCGTTGTCGCGCAGCACCCGCGCGAGGTTGGCGGCCGACTTCGGGATCCGTCCGGTGTAGCCCGGGAAGCCGAGCGCCGCCTCCTGGGTGACGCCCATCCCGACCGCGTGGTGGTTGCGGCCGGTCAGCAGCGCGGCGCGGGTGGCCGAGCAGACCGAGGTCACGTGGAAGCGGTTGTAGCGCAGCCCCTCAGCAGCCAGCCGGTCGATGTTCGGGGTCGCGATCCCCGACCCGAAGCAGCCCAGCTGGGCGAAGCCGACGTCGTCCAGGACGACCATCAGGACGTTGGGGGCGTCGGGTCCGGGCTTCGGGTACGGCACGAAGCGCGGCTCGGAGGTCTCGACACGGGTGGTGATCCGCTGGGTGCTCACCGGCGGCACGCTAGTCGCGCAACCACAATCTGTCACTCAACTGACACTTTTCTCCGACCGCGTCGTACGGCAGGATGCGCACATGGCCGAGCAGACGACCGAGTCGACACCCACGCCCCCGTCCATCGAGTACCCGGACGCCCCCTGGCACATGGTCGGGCAGCTCTGGCTCTCGATCTTCAAGCTGCGCGAGGGCGTCGACGAGCTCCGCCCCGCCGGCACGTACGGCGCCGCGTTCGTCTCGTACGAGCCCGGCAGCCCACTGACCTACTCCGAGCTCCTCGTCGCGCGCCTCGTGCCGACCGAGCAGCACGGCAAGTGCGTGTCGATCACCGACATCTGGGTCGACTCACCCGCCTCGGTCGCCGGCGGCCGCGAGCTGTGGGCGATCCCGAAGGGGCTGTGCGACTTCGAGCTCGACACCAGCCACCGCGGTCCGCTCGCGTCGACCACCTGGTCGACCTCGGTCGAGCGCCGGCCGATCGCGAGCGCGTCCTTCACCGACGTGAGCCGGGCGATGGTGCGGATCCCGTTCAAGGGCACCACCTGGCAGCCCGGCATCGAGGACACCGGCGGCGAGGAGCGCACCGCGACGCTGCAGGGCTCGTCGAAGGCGCTGCCGTGCCGTGGCCGCTGGGACTTCGCCGCCGACGGCCCGCTCGGCTGGATGCGCGGCGCCCGCCAGCTCGCGTCGTTCCGGCAGGCGGACTTCCGGATGTCCTTCGGCTGAGTGTCCTTCGGCTGATTCCTCCGATGGCACGCCGCATCGAGCCCGACGCGGACGTCGTACGCCGGATCTCCGCGATCGCGACCCGGCTCCCCGAGGTCGTCGAGGAGGACGCCTGGACCGGTGTGCGCTGGCGGGTCCGGACGGCGACCTTCGCGCACGTGATGGTCGCCCAGCCCGGCTACGAGTCGGCGTACCGCGACATCACCGGCGACGACGCGATCCGCACTGTGCTGACCTTCCGCGCCACCGGCGACGAGCTGCTCGCGCTGACCCACGCCGGCTGGCCGTTCTACCGACCGCCGTGGTCGCCGACGATCGTCGGGATGGTGCTCGACGACCAGACCGACTGGACCGAGGTGGCCGAGCTGGTCGCCGAGTCCTACCGGTTCCAGGCGCCGCAGAAGCTGGCGCGGCGCCTGGACGAGTGACGTCGGCCGTCAGTCGCAGCCCCAGCCGTCGCCGTCCCGGTCGAGGTCGTAGATGTCGCTGCCGATGACCTGGACCGGACCGGACACGTACGCCGGCCCGTCGCCGCTGCCGCCCGCACAGTCGACGTCGTACGCGATCGGCACGCAGCCGCCGTAGTTGGGGTCGCACTGGCGCGTCGGCTCGGGAACCCTGGTCCCCTTCAGCACGATCCGGTTGACCGGCTTGCGGCGCACGGAGTCGCTGACCAGCTTGCGGTCGACCTCGACCCCGTCCTCCAGCGTCACCCGGAAGACCTTGACCCGCAGCCCCGGACGCCCCTGCTGGGCGATCTTGGTGACGCCCTTCTTGAGCGTCGCGGTCTGCCGGGTCACCGTCCGGTTCGGGAGGGCGATGCTCTTCCGCTCCCGTTCGTAGGTGACCTCGGGCTCGACCTCGCCGTCGTCGCTGGCGACCGCCACGACAGGCTGCGCGACCGCCGCCGAAACCGTCCCAGCCGGGCCCTCGTCCTGCGCGCACCCGGCCAGTCCCGCCAGTGCCACCGTGAGCACGACGATGACCATCCCTGCTCGCTTCATGAGCTTCCCCCGTCTGTTGATGTGCGTCAGACGGTAGGAAGCGGCCGCACCGGGAGTAGGTGTTCGGCCAAACCTTGACGATGAGGTCTAGACCGGACGCACCGTGAGGTCCGGGATCGTCGCGTCACGGGGCAGGTCGAGGACGTGCAGGATCGCGTCGGCGACGGTCTCGGGGCGGATCCAGGCGCCGGCGTCGTACGCCTTGCCCTCCTGCTGGTGCACCTTCTCCTGCATCGGGGTGGCGGTGCGGCTCGGGTAGACCGTGGTGACGCGTACGCCGGCCGCGGCCTCCTCGCCGCGCAGCGACTCCGCGAGCGCCCGCAGGCCGTGCTTGGAGGCGGCGTACGCCGACCACTCCGGGCTGGCGGACAGCCCGGCGGTCGAGTTGACGAAGACGACCGTGCCGCGGGCCGCGCGGAGCGCGGGCAGGGCGACCCGGGTCAGCGCCGCGGGGGCGACCAGGTTGACCCGGAGCTGGGAGGCCCAGTCCTCGATGCTCAGCTCCGCGACCGGCCCGAGCTCGACGATGCCGGCGACGTGCACGACCGAGTCGAGGGCGTCGGGCAGCCTGAGGGACTCGACGGACTCCGGCCAGGCGAGGTCCGCGACCAGGACGTCGGCCCCCGGCAGGTCCGCCGCCATCTCGTCGGCCCGCTCGGCCGAGCGGGCCAGCACGACGACCTC
The DNA here is from genome assembly GCA_963707845.1 of uncultured Actinomycetota bacterium. Taxonomy (GTDB): domain Bacteria; phylum Actinomycetota; class Actinomycetes; order Propionibacteriales; family Nocardioidaceae; genus Nocardioides. The sequence goes on along the minus strand of CAVPRL010000014.1, from coordinate 289,149 downwards.
GTCCCCCCGGTCGAGCAGCCGCTGGGCGAGTACGGCGCCGATGCCGGAGCCGGCCCCGGTGAGGAGATGCCTCATCGGGTGAAGACGATCTTGCCGAACTGCTCGCCACCGAGCATGGCCGCGAACCCGTCCCGCGCATCCGTCATCGGGATCGTCCGGTCGACCAGCGGCCGCGCCCCCGTGGCGTCGAGCATCGACACCAGGCCGGCGAGCTCCTCGCGGGTGCCCATCGTCGAGCCGATCACGCTGAGCTGCAGGAAGAAGATCCGGGTCAGCTCGGCGTCGTCGAGGTTCGGCCCGGACGTCGTACCCGAGGTGACGATCCGGCCGCCCGGACGCAGCGCCCGGATCGAGTGCGACCAGGTGGCCCGGCCGACGGTCTCGATGACGGCGTCCACCTTCACCGGCAGCCGGGCGCCGGACTCGAAGGCGTCGTGCGCCCCGAGCTCGAGCGCCCGCGCCCGCTTGGCCTCGTCGCGGCTGGTGACCAGGACCCGCAGCCCGGCCGCGCGGCCGAGCACGATCGCGGCGGTGGCCACGCCTCCGCCAGCACCCTGGATCAGCACGGTCTCGCCCGCGCGCAGCTCGCCGCGGGTGAAGAGCATCCGGTACGCCGTCAGCCAGGCGGTCGGCAGGCAGGCCGCCTCCTCGAACGACAGGGAGGCGGGCTTCGGCACCACGTTGCGGCGGGGCACGGCGACCTTGTCGGCGAACGTGCCCTGGTAGCGCTCCGAGAGCAGCGACCGCTTCGGGTCGAACGTCTCGTCGCCCGACCACGACGGATCGCTGATCACCGCGTGGACGACGACCTCGTTGCCGTCCTCGTCGAGGCCGGCGGCGTCGCACCCGAGGATCATCGGCAGCGCCTCCTCGCGCAGCCCGACGCCCCGCAGCGAGAAGAGGTCGTGGTGGTTGAGCGACGCGGCCTTCACCGTCACCGTGGTCCACCCGTCGGGGACCTCCGGGTCCGGCCGCTCCCCCACCTGCAGGGCGGAGAGCGGGTCGTCCTTCGAGAACTGGTCGGCGTAGACGGCGAACATTGCTCGAACCTACCTGCGCGCGACCCCGTCTCGACGTGCGGCCTCGGAGACCGCCGCCGCGACCGCCGGGCCGACGCGCGGGTCGAACGGCGACGGGATGACGTAGTCCTCGGACAGCGCGTCGCCGACCAGGTCGGCGATGGCCTCGGCCGCGGCGAGCTTCATGCCCTCGGTGATCGACGTGGCGCGCACGTCGAACGCACCGCGGAAGATGCCCGGGAACGCCAGCACGTTGTTGATCTGGTTGGGGAAGTCGGACCGGCCGGTGGCGACCACGCGGGCGTGCCGGTGGGCGACGTCGGGGTGCACCTCGGGGTTCGGGTTGGCCATCGCGAAGATGATCGCGTCGTCGGCCATCCGCGCGACGTCCTCCTCCGGCACGGTGCCGCCGGACACGCCGAGGTAGACGTCGGCGCCGTCCAGCGCCTCGGCGAGCGTCCCGGTGCGGCCGGTCTTGTCAGCCGTCATCTCGGCCAGCTCGCGCTTGACCGGGGTCAGGTCGTGGCGACCGGAGTGCACGACGCCCTTGCGGTCGGTGACCGCCAGGTCGCTGATGCCGGCCTCGAGCAGGATCTTCGCGATCGCGACGCCCGCGGCACCGGCGCCCGAGATCACCACTCGAGTCGACTCCGGGCTGCGACCGGTCAGCGTCAGCGCGTTCTTGAGGGCCGCGAGGGCGACGACGGCGGTGCCGTGCTGGTCGTCGTGGAAGACCGGGATGTCCAGCAGCGCCTTGAGCCGGTCCTCGATCTCGAAGCAGCGCGGCGCCGAGATGTCCTCGAGGTTGATGCCGCCGAAGCTGGGCGCCAGCCGTACGACGGTCTCGATGATCTCCTCGACGTCGGTGGTCGCCAGGCAGATCGGGACGGCATCGACGTTGCCGAATTGCTTGAAGAGCACCGCCTTGCCCTCCATCACCGGCATCGCGGCCGCCGGCCCGATGTCGCCGAGACCCAGCACCGCCGTGCCGTCCGAGACGACGGCGACGACGTTCGGCACCCAGGTGTAGTGCTGGGTCATCGAGGGGTCCTCGGCGATCGCCTCGCAGACCCGGGCTACGCCGGGGGTGTAGGCGAGGGAGAGGTCGTCGGCGCCGGCGAGGGCGACCGTCGACCGGAGCTCCATCTTGCCGGCCACGTGCAGGTCGAACACCGGGTCGCCCGCAAAGGGGTGTGCATCAGCCATGACAGCTCTGACTTTCAGGTCTGGTTCCGAGAGGGAGACGTACGACGGGGAGGGGCCTAGCTCGACGCGCAGGGGTGGTGCGCGGAACTCGTCAGGCCTCGGGGGATCTTCCCCGCGGTCAGTCTGTCACAGGGTCACAGCCGTCGCGGGTGTGGCCACAGCCTGGCCACGGTGACGGCGATCACGTCGTCGTCGGCGACCGGTCCGCGGTGCCGCGAGTCGACGCCCTCGGCCGCGTTGTCGCTGAGCAGCCACCACGCCGGCGACCCGTCGCGCGTCGTACGCCGCTCGGTCGCGCGCTTCACCGCGACCGTCCCGTCCGCCAGGCGGGCGACCACGAGATCGCCGGGCCGGACGGCGCGCCGGTAGGACACGAGCAGCCGGTCCCCGTCAGCCAGCGTGGGCGTCATGGACGCACCGCGGACGACGGCAAACCCCAACGGGGGTACCCGTTTCTCGCCTGGAGACACGTCTCGTGCAGGACCCGACACGCGGAGTAGTCTCGCAGTCGAACGAAGGACAACCGAAGAACGAGAGGACCCGCATGTTCGCGCGACTGTTCGCCCCCACCCTCGAGGTTTCCGCCCACTGCGACCTCCCTTGCGGCGTCTACGACCCCGCGCAGGCCCGCATCGAGGCCAAGTCGATCAAGGCCATCATCGCCAAGGTCGCGGACAACGACGACCCCGACTTCCGCACCCGGGCCATCCTGATCAAGGAGCAGCGCTCCGAGCTCGTCAAGCACCACCTCTGGGTGCTGTGGACCGACTACTTCAAGCCGCCGCACTTCGAGAAGTACCCGCAGCTGCACACCCTCGTCAACGAGGCCACCAAGCTCGCCGGCGCCGGCGGCACCAAGGGTGAGCTCGACGCCGGCAAGGCCGACGAGCTGCTCGCGAAGATCGACGAGATCGCGGAGATCTTCTGGGAGACGAAGAAGGCCTGAGCGCAGCGGAGGGCACTCCGCCCCACGCACTCGACGCCGCCCTCGGTCCCATGCGGACCGAGGGCGGCGTCGAGCACGTTGCGGCCGCGTCAGCTCGGCCGGGCAGGTCACGAGCGGTCGTCGATGTAGTCCTGCAGGACCTTGTTCGAGGCACTGCCTTCGGCGACGGTGAAGGATGCGTTCATGACGGTCGAGCCGAAGCCCTGCCACAGATTGGCCATCATCCGTCGCCCTTCCTTGGTCTCGGGTTTGGTGAACAGGTCGTTCAGGGTGTCGTCAGGGCCCACGATCGAAAAGGCGTAGTCGAGCGCCTCGCCGTACTTCAGCTTCGCGGCCTTCAACCTCCGGACCGCCGTCCACTGGCGCAGGAAGTCGATGCTGGCCTGGGTCCGCTCATCGGGGTTGTCACCCTGCTTGATCAGGTTCTCCCACGTCAGCAGCTCGGCTGATCGCTCCTCGTCCGTCATCGTCAACGACTCCACACCGTGCTCTGCGGCGAGCTTCTCGAGCTTCTCGAGCTTCTCGAGCTCCGCAGGAAGGGTCGCGATCTCCCCGTCGAGCGTGCTCAGCCGGGTGCGGAACGTGTCGATGCTCAGGTCGTTGTTGAACCCGAATCTCGCCCAGGTGTAGTAGCCATTCTCGGGATTGACTCCGGTGGTGGGGTCGCCGATGGCGTCACAGTTGATCTGGCTCATCCCGAGCACCGCGGCGGCGGTGCGCATGCCGCGGAACACCGCTAGCCCGACTCCCTGCTGCCCGTACTTCGTGTCGCGGTCCCACTTGTGGAGGAAGAGCCAGGGGGCGGGCTTTTCAGCGTCCTCGGTCCAGTAGAGATCGTTGAGGAAGATGTGAAAGAAGGGGTGGGTGACCGTGATCTCGAGGCGCCCAGTGCCCGCCTTGCGATCCAACAAGATCGTGGTGGTCGAGTCTTCCTTGTCGACAGACAGGAGGCCATCCAGACCAAGCAGTGCTGGAAGCTGGTCGACCTGCCCCTCCGGGAAGAGCTCGACGAACAACCGCGCCATGTCCGCGTGACTAGAGATGGCAGCTCCCAGCGCCGACAGCTTGGCGGTCAAGGTGGTCTGAAACGGCAGGACGTCCGACGTCTTGCGCTGCACCCGCTCGACCGGCGTCCCGGTCCCGGGCACCCGGTCGAGCATCTCCGCCGCCGACTGACCGGCGACGACCCGGTCCGCGATCCCGTCTGCCTGGTCCTCGAGGGCTCGCTCGTTCGCGCCCGTGACAGCGCCACGGCGCTGTTGCACCACGTGGGCCGCCTCGTGTGCGGCGGTGTGCAGGTCCGGCCGGCCGTCGAAGGCCACCTCGGTGCCGAGCGTGAACGCCTTCGCTCCCAACGCCCGGCTCTCGGATGCAGCAGCACTGTCGAGGCGGGCGCGCACGTCCCCGAGGTCGTGGTGCCCGAAGGCGGTCTGGATCTTGTCGATGAAGGGGAGCTGGGCGGTTGATCCGGCTGCCGAGCGTGACGCCGCGCTCGCGTCGCCACTCTCTAACCGCCGCAGGTTGGCGAGCGCGCCGGGACGCGGTGCCTCCTCCCCGACCGGCATCGCCGGGCAACTCGGGGCAGAGGCGAGTGCCAGCGGCACCGGGCTCTCCGGCACCGAGACCGGTGCGGGTGCCGCCGCTGCGACTGCTGGTTGCCGACGACCAGTCCTGGTGGGTGCGTAGTCGGTTCCCATGGCGCGGCCTCCCGTTGACCAGTGCTGACCTCCGGGGACGAGACTAGGTTCTGCGGCGGCGCAGGGGAACCGGCTCGTGGCGGACAACAGCGGTTAATGGGACCAGTCCCCGGGTACACACACCCGCGGGGGCTGGTCCCGCTACTGTTTCCGGACCGGTCTCGGACCCCCGACCTCGACAGCGCAAGGACGACACATGGCACCGATCGGCGCGACCTCCGGCCCGACCGCGACGGACGGAGGCCCCAGGGCCGATGTCGAGCTGCGAGTCCCGGCGGACCGGGCGTACGCCTCCGTGCTGCGCACCACCACGGCCGGCCTGGCCGCCCGCCTGGACTTCCCGATCGACGACATCGAGGACCTCCGCATCGCCGTGGGCGAGGCCTGCGCCATGGTCCTCGAGGAGGCCGAGCCGGGCACCGACCTGATCTGTGGTTTCCTCCAGCAGCCCGGGGAGCTCACGGTGAGCGTGGCGGGCACTGTCGACGGCGCTATCGAGCCCGACTACGACAGCTTCGCCTGGCAGGTGCTGACCACCCTGGCGACGAGCGCGAGCGCCGACGCCACGGACTCCACGTTCACGATCACCCTGTCGATGACCTCGTCGGTGGCGATCCACCAGGAGCCTGGTCTCTGACATGACGAACTCGGACGACGGGGCGGACGATGGCCTCACCGGCATCGAGCTGACCCGCAAGCGCAGCGCAGACCTGTTCGTGATCCTGCGGGACGAGGAGGGCTCCGAGGCGAGCCACGCCGCGGCCCGCGAGGGCCTCGTGCACCTGCACCTGCCGCTCGTCGAGCACTGCGCCCGCCGCTTCCGCAACCGCGGCGAGCCCCTCGAGGACCTGGTCCAGGTCGGCACGATCGGCCTGATCAAGTCGGTCGACCGCTTCGACACCGAGCGCGGGGTCGAGTTCTCGACGTACGCGACCCCCACGATCATCGGCGAGATCAAGCGCTACTTCCGCGACAAGGGCTGGGCGATCCGGGTGCCGAGGCGGCTCCAGGAGCTGCGGATGCAGATCGGTACGGCGAGCGCCGAGCTCACCCAGAGCCTGGGCCGCTCCCCCACACCGCGCGAGCTCGCCGAGGCGATCGGGTGCACCGTCGAGGAGATCGTCGAGGGCATCGAGTCGAGCAACGCCTACTCCACGCTCTCCCTGGACGCCAGCGACGACAGCGACGACGGCGCCGCGAGCATGCTCGACGCGATCGGGGTCGACGACGAGGGGCTCGAGCACGTCGAGATCCGCGAGTCGATCAAGCCGCTGCTGGACCGGCTGGCCCCACGGGAGAAGAAGATCCTGCTGCTGCGGTTCTTCAAGAACATGACGCAGTCGCAGATCGCCGAGGAGATCGGCGTCTCGCAGATGCACGTCTCCCGGCTGCTCAACCGCACCCTCGAGCAGCTGCGCACCTCCCTGGAGGAGGAGAGCTAGTCACCCATCAGTCGGGCAGCGAGTTCTGCTCGCCGTCATCGGCGAGCGCGGTCAGGCTCGCCGGGTGGAACAGCCCGACCAGCACCACGACCGCGACCACGGCGATCGCCACCGCGACGGCGGTGGTGTCCCCGCCCCGGAAGCTCCAGGCGACGCCCAGTCCGATCAGCTGGGTGAGCACCACCGGGCTCCGCGCCCACGACTGACCGCGGACCAGCGACCACGCGCAGAGCAGCAGGCCGGCGCCGTACGCCAGGAAGAAGATGCTGGTGGTCGCACCCATCGCGAGCCGGTCGGAGTCGAGGCTGGCCAGCTCGAGCACGGCAAAGGCGAGCAGCAACAGCCCTTCGACGGCGACCAGCGACGCGGCGACGACAAGGGGTGCCGGACGGTTGACCGAAGGGCGTAGGCTCACTCGAGCAGCCTAGAAGTCAGCATAGAAAGACCCGGCACCGACCCCGACGGCCGCCACCAGTGAGATCAGGGCTGTGACGGACAAGACCATGTCAAGGGGTTGTTTAACGGTCAAAAGGTTGCCAGTCTTGACGCAGTGCTCGACGACGAGCCGGCTTCGTCATGCCCATGCTGCTGACGTCCGACACCCACGGTCGACACCCCTGACTATCGATTGAAAGAAGGCCCCCGAGCCATGGATTGGCGCCACCGTTCTGCGTGCCTCGATGAGGATCCGGAACTGTTCTTCCCGATCGGCAACACCGGTCCGGCCATCCTCCAGATAGAGGAGGCCAAGCAGGTGTGCCGACGCTGCGACGTGCGCGAGCAGTGCCTCGCGTGGGCGCTCGAGGCCGGGCAGGACCACGGTGTGTGGGGCGGCCTCAGCGAGGACGAGCGCCGCGCGCTCAAGCGCCGCAACGCCCGAGCCCGGGTCCGCACCGCCTGACGAACAGTTCTCAGTCGACAGGTATGTCGAGCCCTGCTCGCGTGCCCGCGCCGTCCGGCCGCGGCCCCAGCTCCAGCTGGCCGCCGAGCTCGGACTCGACGAGCGTGCGCACGATCGAGAGGCCCAGGCTGCTCGAGGCGTCCAGGTCGAAGCCCTCCGGGAGCCCCCGGCCGTCGTCGTCCACGGTCACGTGGAGGCGACCGACGAGCCGACGGGCGGTGAGCACGATCGAGCCCGTGAGCCCGGCTTCGCCTGGGTCGTAGCCGTGCTCGACGGCGTTCTGCAGCAGCTCGGTGAGCACCATCGCCAACGCGGTCGCCGACTCCGAGGGCAGTACGCCGAACGTGCCGACGCGGCGGACTCGCACGCGGCTCCCGACCGCGCTCACCTCGGTGACCATCCGGCCGAGCGGGTCGATGATCTCGTCGAAGTCCACCCGCTCCTCGACCGCCTGGCTGAGGATCTCGTGGACGATCGCGATCGACCCGACCCGTCGTACCGCCTCCTCCAGGGCCAGTCGCGCCGACTCGTTGTCCATCCGGCGCGCCTGGAGCCGCAGCAGCGCAGCCACCGTCTGCAGGTTGTTCTTCACCCGGTGGTGGATCTCGCGGATGGTGGCGTCCTTGGTGACCAGCTCCCGGTCGCGCCGGCGCAGGTCCGTGACGTCGCGGACCAGCACCAGCGCACCGATGTGGTCGCCCTGCGGACGCAGTGGGATGGAGCGCACGATCAGCGAGACCCCGTCGGTGCCGATCTCGGTGTCGCGGTGTGCCCGACCACCCAGCACAGCGCTCAGCGTCTCCTCGTCGGGCCGGCGCCGGGGCGGCACCAGCTCGCGGGTCGTGTCGGCCAGCGACAGGCCGGTGAGGTCGCCCGAGTGCCCGAGCCGGCGGAACACCGACAGCCCGTTGGGGCTGGCGTAGACGACCCGGCCGGTCGCGTCGACCCGGAGGAACCCGTCGCCCACCCGGGGCGTGTCGGCGTGGTCGCTGCGCTGCACGGCGGCCGGGAAGTACCCGTGCGCGATCATCTGGGTGAGGTCGGCAGCGGACTGCAGGTAGGACAGCTCCAGGCGGCTCGGGGTGCGTACGCCGAGCAGGTTGGTGTTGCGGGCCACGACCGCGATCACCCGGCCGGCGCGGCGTACCGGGATCGTCTCGACCCGCACCGGCACGTCGTCGCGCCACTCCGGGTCGCCCTCGCGGACCAGCCGCCCCTCGGCGTACGCCGCGTCGATCAGCGGCCGTCGACCCACCGGCACGAAGGTGCCGATCACGTCGTCGACGTACGCCGTCGGGCCGGTGGTGGGGCGCATCTGGCCCGCCGCCCAGAAGCCCTTGCCCTCTTTGTCCGGCAGCCACAGCACCAGGTCGGCGAACGACAGGTCGGCGATGATCTGCCAGTCCGCCTGGAGCAGCTGGAGCCACGCGACGTCGTCCGCGTCGAGCTCCGTGTGGCTGCGCACGAGGTCGTTGAGGGAGGGCACAAGCGTAAGGGTAGGGCGCGTCCGACGCTCCGCCCCGCAACCGGCGACGAGTCGAGGTGAGCGGCATCTCGGCACACCGGGACCCCCACTAGACGTCCAGACCGGCTTTGGCAGGATGGCCCCCATGTCCGGGTCATACTGGCGGCACGTCCACGCCGAGGGTCTCGCGGTCCCCTCCGACCGCCCGCTCGACGAGCTGACCGCCGAGCTCACCCGGATGCTGGGCGATCCCGACCCGGCACTGCGCGACGGCACCGCCTACCCGGCGCTGACGACCTGGATCGAGCGCGGCGTGTACGACGACCTGCTGGCCGGGCTCGGCGACGGGATGGCCTCCGGGCTGCTCGTCGGCGTCGGCGAGCGGGACACCGACAGCGTCTTCCGCCGCAGCTTCTCGGCGTTGGTCCTCGGCGAGTGCATCGCCCGCGACAACGACCGGCCGCTGCTGCCGGGCGGCAAGATCCTGGAGTGGGGCGACCGGCTGACGACCTGGCTGCTGCGCGAGCGCGACCTGCGCGGCTGGGTGCCCGGCAAGGGCTGGGCGCACGCGGTCTCCCACGGCGCCGACACGATGGCGATCCTGGCCCGGTCGCCGCACCTGGCGACCCCCGAGCTGACCGTGCTCCTCGACGTGGTCGCCGACCGACTGCTGCTGCCCGTCGACCGGCTCTTCAGCAGCGGCGAGGGCGACCGGCTGGCGTTCGCGACGGTCGCGATCCTGCGTCGCAACGTGGTCCCGCTGCGGGTCCTCGAGCCGTGGATCGCCCGGATCGCGGCCTCGGCCGGCACCCGTTCGTCGTACGACGAGCGCGACCCCTACCTCGCCGGCGGCAACGCCGAGGCGTTCCTGCGCGCGCTCTATCTCCAGCTGTCGCTGGGCGCCCGGCCGCCGCAGGTGCGCTCCGACCTGCTGCTGGTCGTCGTGGACGCGCTGAAGTCGACCAACCACGCGTACCTCACCGCTACGGGTGAGTAACCTTCGGGGATGCCCGACAACACCACTGACGTGACCGGCCACGCCGGCGAGCTGGCGATCGCGGTCGCCCAGGCCCACGGCGTCGACACCCTGTTCACGCTGTCGGGGGCGCACGTCTTCCCGCTGTACGACGGGGCCGTCAAGGCCGCCGACCCGGTGACCCTGCTCGACGTACGCCACGAGCAGACGGCGGCCTTCGCCGCCGAGGCGACCGGCAAGCTCACCCGGATCCCCGGGCTCGCCGTACTCACCGCCGGGCCGGGCGTGACCAACGGCCTGAGCGCGGTCGCCCAGGCCCAGTTCGCCGGCTCGCCCATGGTCGTCGTCGGCGGCCGCGCGCCGCAGGGCCGATGGGGCACCGGCGCCCTGCAGGAGCTCGACCAGCCGCCGATCTTCGCGCCGGTCTCCAAGCTCGCGCGCACCATCCCGACCGCGGGCGACGTGCTCGACGGGATGCACGAAGCGTTCGTCACGGCCGGGTCGTCGCACCGGGGACCGGTCTTCGTCGACGTCCCGATGGACGAGCTGTTCAACAGCGCCACGGGCGCGGTCCCGCCGGTCGCTCCCCTCCGCGGCGCCGACCCCGACCCCGACGCGGTGACCGAGATCGCCGCGCTGCTCGCCGCCGCCACCCGGCCGGTGCTGATCCTCGGCACCGACGTGTGGGCCGACCGCGCCGAGGAGGCCGCGCTGCGCTTCGTCGAGGCCGTCGGCGTCCCGACGATCACCAACGGCATGGGCCGGGGCATCGTGCCCGGCGGACACCCGCTGCTGGTCACCAAGGCCCGCAGCACCGCCCTCGGCGGCACCGACCTCGTGGTCGTCGTCGGCACCCCGCTGGACTTCCGGCTCGGGTACGGCGTCTTCGGCGACGCGCAGGTCGTGCACGTCGCCGACTCCCCCGGCCAGGTCTCGACACACGCGACGCTGGCTGCCTCGGTCTCCGGCGATCTGACCTCGGTCTTCGACGGCCTGCAGGCGAGCCTCGAGCACGCCGTACGACGTCCGGACTGGTCCGCCTGGGTGGGCGACCTCCAGGCCGGCGTGGCCGCGGCCGTCGTACGGGACCGGGCGCTGCTCGGCGCCGAGGCGGACCCGATCCACCCGGCCCGCATCTACGGCGAGCTGCTCCCCCGCCTCGCCGACGACGCCGTCGTGATCGGGGACGGCGGCGACTTCGTCAGCTTCGCCGGCAAGTTCGTCGAGCCGAAGCGTCCCGGCGGCTGGCTCGACCCCGGCCCCTACGGCTGCCTCGGCGCCGGTCTCGGCGCGGCCATCGCCGCCCGCATCGCCCGGCCCTCCTCGCAGGTGGTGCTGCTGCTCGGCGACGGCGCCGCCGGCTTCTCGCTGATGGACGTCGACACCCTGGTCCGGCACAACCTGCCGGTCGTCATGGTGATGGGCAACAACTCCGCCTGGGGCCTGGAGAAGGGCCCGATGCAGATGCTCTACGGCTACGACGTGATCGCCGACCTCTCCCCCACCACGTCGTACGACGGGGTCGTGCGTGCGCTCGGCGGTGGCGGCGAGACCGTGACCGACCCGCGCCAGATCGGTCCGGCACTGGACCGGGCCTTCGCGTCGGGCGTGCCCTACCTCGTCAACATCGTCACCGATGTCGAGGCCGCCTACCCCCGCTCCAGCTTCGGTGTCTGACGTCCTCGTCCGGCGCGCCCGGCCCGAGGACCTCGAGGCCGTCGGCGAGATCACCGTGGCGGCGTACGCCGAGTTCACCGACGGTCCCGACGACTACTACCTCGGCCTGCTGCGCGACGCCGCGCGCCGCGACCGCGAGGCGGAGCTCTGGGTCGCCGAGGTCGACGGCGTGGTCCGCGGCAGTGTGACGATCGCACTGCCGGGCTCGCCGTGGCGCGAGATCGGTGCCGACGACGAGGGTGAGTTCCGGATGCTCGCGGTCTCCCCCGACGCCCGCCGGCTGGGGGTCGGGGACGCGCTCTCCCGGCTCGTGGTGGACCGGTTCCACGAGCTCGGCTTCCGCAGCATCGTGCTCTCGAGCCTCGCCAGCATGAGCTCGGCCCACCGGATCTACGAGCGCCTCGGCTACCGCCGGATCCCCGACCGGGACTGGTCGCCCCAACCCGGCGTCCACCTCATCGCCTTCGCGAAGGAGCTCTGATGGAGTCCACCCTCACGTTCACCGTCACCGACGAGGACACCGCCGTCGCGGTCGGCTCCGGCAGCCTGCCGGTGCTCGGCACGCCCCGGTTGCTGGCGTGGTGCGAAGCGGCGACCTGTGCGGCGATCGACCCGACCCTGCCCGCCGGCTCGACCAGTGTCGGCACCCGCGTCGAGCTCGAGCATCAGTCCGCGAGCGCCGTCGGGCAGCAGGTCGAGGTGACCGCGTCCTCGACGTACGTCGACGGGCGGTTGCACCGGTTCACCGTGGCCGCGCGCAACGTGCCCGGGAGGGTCGTCGCCACGGGCGAGATCACCCGGGTCGTGGTCGACGCCGAGCGGTTCCTGTCGCGGCTGTGACCGGTCCGGCGTGCGTCGGTTTCCCCGGTGCACCGGGGAAACCGTCACTTCCTGGGCAACGCATCGCCTGAGAAGTGACGGCTTTGCCTGGGAAGTGGTGCTCCTGAGGCGATCCGCGGGCCCGATTTCCCGCACGGCCGCACGTTTGAGAGGATGACCCTTGGCCTCCGGGCCGATTCGTTTCGATCAGGAGGAAAATCATGGGCAAGACCGGCCGCAAGCGTCGCGCTCGCAAGAAGAAGGCTGCCAACCACGGCAAGCGTCCCAACGCCTGAGCGCACCACATGACAGAACCCCCGAACCTTCCGGTTCGGGGGTTCTTCTGTGTCTAGCGCAGGTCCACCCGCGTGATCCAGTACGGCGTCGTCGGCGTCGGCGGCGTGGTGAAGCGGGCGTTCACGGCGTACAGCGAGTGGTGCAGGCGCGCACCAGTGCTCGGCACGTCGAGACCTGGGTCGGTGATGGCCGCCCCCGCCGTACCCTCCGTCGCTCGACGGTGGAGACGGACCGGGACGACCAGGTTGTCGCGGTTGCGGAGCACGTAGACCCCGTGTCCGCCGGGCTCCGGTCCGTCACCGTTGACGAGGCTCGCGCCACCCAGGTCGATCTGCTTCGTGTCGCCGGTGCGGGGACTGATGCGCAGGAGCTTGCCGGCGTTGCTCTGGACGGCGACCAGCCAGTGGTCGAGCTCGACGATACCGTTCAGGTTGTTGCCCTCCTGGAGCACGAGGTCTCCGGTCAAGGGCAGCACCCGCGCGGCAGCGGCCCGGCGCCCGAGCGGCACGACCGCGAGCTCGGCGTGCCGGGAGTCGGTCACGTAGACGGCCCGCCGAGTCACGACGACGTCGTTGAGGAACCGCGGCGTCGCATCGGGCGAGGGGAACGCGTACGTCGCCAGGACTGCTCCGGTGTCCGCGTCGTGAGCACGGACCTCTCCGGTGGCGCCGCCGGCGACCCAGAGGACGTCGCGGCGCCGGTCGTAGTCGACACCGACCGCGACTCGGCCGGCGCTCCCCTCGGCCAGCACCTCGCCGTCACCCGAGCGCGGGTCGGCGACCCAGATCGCGCCATCGGCGAGCGACCCGACGTACAGCCGTCTGCCATCGGTGGTGATGCCCTCCGGCCGCCAGCCGTCGGGGAGCTCGATCCGATCGGGCACAGCGGAATGGCCGTGCCCTCGGCCGGCGTCCGCCGGTGCCAGCGACGCCGCCTGGACGACCGAGGCCATCAGGAGCACGGCGGCAAGGGCGACGCCACGACGGACGGAGTGTGAAGCGCGCATGAGGGGCCTCCCGAGAGGGTGGGTTTACCCCATGCTGCGCCGTACGTCAGTCGTGAGAGAAGGGCGAGCACCCAACTCTCATGGAGCTCTCATCCCTCGCGGATTTGGACCTGGACCTCGCGGATCCGGAAGAGCACCCGCTGCCGCAGGTCGTCGGGCGCCACCTCGGTGCACGAGCGGGCGACGACGGACTTCACGGTGCGCTGGAGGTCGTACTTCTCCAGGCACGGGTTGCAGCTGTCGAGATGCACCCGGACGGCGGAGCAGTCGGCCTCGTCCAGCTCGTTGTCGATGAAGTAGACGATCCGGTCGAGGAACTCGGCGCAGTCGCTCGCACTGGGCTCGGCAATACTGCGCTCGGCACCGGGTCCGGTGCTGTGGTCGTGGCTCATGACTTGCCCCCGTCGCGGCCGACGGTGAGGAGGTCGTTGTCGCGCACGTAGTCCGAGAGCAGGTCGCGCAGCTGGCGCCGGCCCCGGTGCAGCCGGGACATGACGGTGCCGATCGGGGTTTCCATGATCTCGGCGATCTCCTTGTAGGCGAATCCCTCGACATCGGCGAGGTAGACCGCGAGCCGGAACTCCTCCGGCAGTCGCTGCAGCGCGTCCTTGACCTCGGAGTCAGGCAGGTGCTCGAGCGCCTCGGTCTCGGCGGACCGCAGGCCGGTCGAGGCGTGCGTCTCGGCACGGTGCAGCTGCCAGTCCTCGACGTCCTCGGACATCGACTGCTGCGGCTGCCGCTGCTTCTTGCGGTAGTTGTTGATGAACGTGTTGGTCAGGATGCGGTAGAGCCAGGCCTTGAGGTTGGTGCCCGGGCGGAACTGGTGGAAGGAGGAGTACGCCTTGGCGAACGTCTCCTGGACCAGGTCCTCGGCATCGGCCGGGTTGCGGGTCATCCGCATCGCGGCGCTGTAGAGCTGGTCGAGGAACGGCAACGCGTCCCGCTCGAAGCGGGCCGAGCGGTCGGCCTCGGACTCGGTGGCCACGTCAACGGGGGGCTCGACGACCTCCGGGGTCGTCACAGTGGGGTCTGTCATCGCTTCCCAGAGTAGCCCGGTGGGGCGTTCGAGCACTGCCTGCATGCTCATGGAACGCGACACACGCCCCTGCCATTCCCTACGGTCCGGTGCCGGTGACCTCACGCAGGATCCACTCGAGCGTGGACTCGACGATGATCGCCATCGCCTCCGCCTCGGTCACACCCGAGCGGGCGGGGACCTTGAAGCCGTGGTCGGCGGCCGGTACGACGGCCAGGTCCAGGTCGGTCGGGAACTCCTCGGGCCGGCCGAAGGTGTCGCGCTCCCCCTGGACCACCAGGGTCGGCACCCGGGCGCCGCGCAGCTCGTCGAGCCGCGACTTCTCCGGCTTGCCGGGCGGGTGCAGCGGGAAGGCCAGCGCGAGACAGCCGGAGGCACCAAGCTGCTTGGCGCAGCGCGCCGCGGACCGCGCTCCTGCGGACCGGCCACCCACGACCAGCGGGGTGCGGGTCTTGAGCTTGTTGGCGGCGGCGACGAGACCGGCGTCGAGCGTGGCCGGCGGGGTCGCGATCTTGCGGCCGGCTACCTTCCACGGCTGCTCGAGGAGTACGACGGTCACGCCGTTGCGCGGCAGGTCGTCGCCCAGCGCCACGAGATCGCGGCTGTCGATGCCACCGCCGGCCCCGTGGCTGAGCAGCAGGGTGGCGACGGCGCCGCGGGCCCGGCGTACGACCATCCGGGCCTCGCCGTGCGGGGTCTCGATGCGGCGCTCGTCGGTGGTCACGACTCCTCCAGGGGCAGCGGGTCGAGGAGCTCGGGTCCGTTGTTGCGGACGTTGCTCACCAGCGTCGATACCGGGTAGGCCTCCAGCGTGCCCGGCGCCGCCGGCACCAGCAGGTCGAGCAGCTGGTCGCCCTCGGCGCGCGGGTCGAGCCAGGCGCCCCAGCGGTCACGCTCGACCATGAGCGGCATCCGGTCGTGGATGTGGCCGACGGAGTCCTCGGCGTCGGTGGTGATGATCGTGCAGGTCCAGCGGAACCGGTCGGGGTGGTCCTCGGCCTTGTCGGGGTCACGCCAGATCTCGTAGAGGCCGGCCATCGCCAGCACGCCGTGGTCCTGGGGCCGGATGAAGAACGGCTGCTTGCGCGGCTTCCCCGCCAACGTGTGCTCCTCGGTCGGGTACCACTCGTAGTAGCCGTCGGCCGGGAGCAGGCAGCGCCGCTTCGCGAACGCCCGCTTGTACGCCGGCTTCTCGGCGACGGTCTCCATCCGGGCGTTGATCATCCGGTTGCCGATCGAGGCCTCCTTCGCCCAGGACGGGATCAGGCCCCAGGTGAGGACCCGCAGCTGACGCTCGGGTGGCTCCGGGCTGTCCTTCGAGGGGGGCCGCTCCACGACGGCGTACACCTCTTTGGTGGGCGCCACGTTGTAGTCGGCCTCGAGAGCGTCCTGGATGCGGCTCTCGACGATGTCGAACTCGTCGAGGAGGTCTTCCGGGCGCCGACTCGACGCGTAGCGGCCGCACATGCGGCCACTCTAGAGGTGGTCAGAGACGCGTGAGCCCGGCTGCACGCGTGGCCGGCGCGCGGCGCCTCGAGAACAGGCGATCGCGACCGGAGCTGGGCTGCTACTCGACCATCTCGCAGGCCCTGTGCTTGAAGTCGGCTTCGGTCACCACCACGTTGTGCGCATCCCCGTCTCCGCTGGTGCCATAACCCCCGTACAGGACCTGCCCCGGCTTGAGCGACGCGAGGTCTTCGAGCGAGAACATCACTGGTCCTGCCGATGACGAGTTGTCCTCGGTCCACCCGTAGAGGCCGTACTGGACGTCCGAGTCCAGGTCCGCGAGAGGCAGGTCCGTCGCCCAGGGGACGGGCTCGGACAGCGTCCAGGTGGCGGACTTCGTCACAGGTTTCGGGGCGGACCAACTGCCTCGCTTGTTCTTGTCGTCGCTCTCGTGCTCACTGTCGCTGTAGAGGGTCGCGCCGTCGATGTGGTCGTCGCAGACCTGGAGGTAGCCGACGACTCCGCCCGCCGCGTTGACGCCTACACCCGTGACTGCCCCCATGGGCACCGTGCAGCCCGCGGTTGCGAGCGGCAGTGCGAGCACCCCGACCACGGGTAGGAGGCTACGGCTGAGCCGGACCCGTGCGATGCGCAGGCGTCGCGCCGAGCGAGACGCGCTTCTGGACCGAACCACGGCCCCAGGATGGCGAACCGGAGTTCGTGAGGGGGCGCGAACGGCAAATGTTCAACGCTTGCCGCCGACCTCAGAGGCGGGTGAGCTCGTCCAGCAGTACGGCGGCGGCGCGGTCGGAGTCGGGCAAGCCCTCGATCCAGACCCGGGGTCGCGGCGGCTCGCCGCCCTCGAGCATCCGCATCAACAGGTCGACGCGGCGCAGCAACAGCAGGTCGCGGTCGGCCAGCACCACGAGGCGACCAGGCGCGATGTGGCCGATGGTCTCCCGGCCGGGGAAGACACCCCGGACGGTCGCGCCGACCTGGGCGTCCTCCATCGCCCGGGCCAGCGGCTCGCCGAGCTGCTCGACGTCGCGGGCGACGTCGAGCACCACGACCACCAGCACATGCGACTCGTGCGCGGGGCCGGCCCGGAAGAGGTCACCGATGCAGGTCCGCAGGTGGGCCAGGCTGGCCAGCCCGGTGAGCGGGTCGGCACACGACAGGCCGTGCACGTAGCCGAGCGTCGCGTCGCTCCACGCCACCGCGAGGGCGCGGAGCTCGACGTGGGCCGGTTCGACGCCGCGGACCAGCCGCCAGGTGACGGCGAGGTCGTCGAGGGCCTCGGCGAGCGAGACGCCGTCTCGGGCGAGCACGCCGCCGAGGACCTCGCAGGTGGCGACCGAACCCGATCCCGAAGCAAGGGCTTCCCCCACTGCCTCGAAACGCGGCGGCAGTGCCGCTCGCAGCTCCGGTGACAGCTCCTGCCCTGCTTCGGGACCGCCCGTGGTCGTGCCACGCCTGCGCGTCGCGCTCCAGTCCACGGTGGCTCCCCCTCGGTTCCGGTCTTGCCGACGATGTGACGGGGCCGGCATCGGGCCATGACGCGACCCGGTGCAAAAAGATCCCGTGCAAAAAGATCCGTCGCCTTTCGCGCGCTCGCGCGTTGTGCCTACATGGGACCCTCCGTCTCGACCCTGGACGAGCGCAGCGACGCCGAGCTCATCTCGGCCGTTCGCGCGGGCGACGTCGCGGCGTACGGCGAGCTCTTCGCCCGCCACGTCGAGGCCGCCCGGAGGCTCGGCCGCCAGCTGGTCCCCGGCCCCGACGTCGACGACCTCGTCTCCGAGGCGTTCACCAAGGTGCTCGGCGTCCTGCAGCGCGGCGGCGGGCCTGACCTGGCCTTCCGCGCCTACCTGCTCACCGCTGTACGCCGGCTGCACGTCGACCGGATCCGCTCGGCCGCCCGGCTGCACACGACCGACGACCTCACGCCTTTCGACCCGGGGGTGCCGTTCCGCGACACCGCGGTCGAGGGCTTCGAGAGCGCGGCCGCCGCGCGGGCCTTCGCCTCGCTCCCGGAGCGCTGGCAGCTGGTGCTGTGGCACACCGAGGTCGAGGAGCAGAGGCCCGCCGAGGTCGCTCCCTTGCTCGGGATGACTCCCAACGCCGTCTCCGCCCTCGCCTACCGGGCCCGGGAGGGTCTGCGCCAGGCGTACCTGACGATGCACGCCGCCGACGACGACGACGACGACTGCGAGCGCACCCGCGCCGAGCTCGGCTCCTACGTCCGCGGCGGACTCTCCCGCCGCGACGCCGCCCGCGTGGAGGACCACCTCCAGGAGTGCCGCACCTGTACGGCGCTCTACCTCGAGCTCACCGAGGTCAACGCCAACCTGCGCGCGGTGCTGGCGCCACTGCTACTCGGGGGCGCAGCGGCGGCGTACGTCGCGTCGAGCGGGGGCGTCGCAGCGACGGGGATCGGACTGCTCCTCGGGCGGGCACGCGACGCCGTACTCGCCCACGGTCCGACCGCCGCCGTCGCGAGCGCGGCTGCGGCGGCCGTCGTCGCCGGCTCGGTCGTCACCTTCAACCAGGACCGCGGCGGCGGTCCCTCGGCGGACGCGCCGCCGGCGATCACCGACAAGCAGTCGATCCGGCCGGCCGGGGACCGACCGCTGCAGCGCGCGCCGCGCCATGCCCGGACCGCTGCCGGCACCGTGGTCCGGGAGGTCGACGGCCGAGCGCCGGCGTCGAGCCAGCCGACGGCCGCTCCGTCGAAGCGTCCGTCCACCCTGCCGTCGGACCCGCCGTCGGACGGCCCCACGGCCCGACCGAGCTCCCCGCCGTCGAGCGAGCCCACCACTGGGCCCACGACCGCGCCTCCGGCTCCCCCGGTGACGCCGAGCCAGTCCCCGGTCACCCTGCCGTCCCGGCCCCCGCTGGTCGACCTGAGTGCCAGCGTCTCGGCGGGTCCCGGCGGCGTCGAGGTCGAGATCGGGCTCGGCCTGGCCGGCATCTCGATCATTCCGAAGACGACCGTGGGCGTGCCGTTGCCACCTGCGGGGTAAACACGAAGCATGACCGTCAGCAGACTCATCGCCCGCCCGATGCTCGCGTCGATCTTCATCGTCGGCGCCGCCACCGCCCTCAAGAACGCCTCCGTGCCGGCGTCCAAGGCCGCGCCGGTCACCGACAAGATCGTGCCGCTGGCCCAGAAGGCCGGCATCCCGCTACCCGACGACCCCGAGACGTTGGTCAAGATCAACGCCGGCGTGCAGATCGCAGCCGGTCTCGCCCTGGCCACCGGCCGCGCCCCGCGCCTGTCGGCAGCCGTGCTCGCCGCGTCGCTCATCCCGACCACCGCGGCCGGGCACCGGTTCTGGGAGATGGAGGACCCCGCCCAGCGCACCCAGCAGAAGCTGCACTTCTTCAAGAACGTCTCCGTGGTGGGTGGCCTGATCATCGCCGCGGGTGACACCGAGGGGAAGCCGGGCGTCGCCTGGCGGGCACGCCACGGCGTACGCGACGCCCGCCGCGAGGCCAAGCGGCTGGCGCACGACGCCCGCCGCGAGGCCAAGCTGGCCAGGGCTCGCATCGGCTGAGCCTCGGATCGGCTGAAGCCACCACTAGGCTGTCGCGGGTGACGAACAGCCTCGACCTATGGTCGGCCCCGCGCGCCCTGCACCCCGTGGACGCCGTCGTCACCCTGCCCGGCAGCAAGTCGATCACCAACCGGGCGCTGATCCTGGCGGCCCTCGCCGACGGCCCGTCCGTCGTACGCCGGGCGCTGCGCTCGCGCGACACGTCGCTGATGGCGGCGGCCCTGACGTCCCTCGGCTCGAGCGTCGACACCTCGGGCGACGACTGGGTCGTGACGCCGGGCGCCTTCGACCGGGATGCCGTCGTGGACTGCGGTCTGGCGGGCACCGTCATGCGGTTCGTGCCGCCGGTCGCGGGCCTGTCCACGGGTGTCGTGTCCTTCGACGGCGACCCCCACATGCGCAACCGCCCGATCGGCGAGATCCTCGACGCGCTGCGCACCCTGGGAGTCGGGGTCGACGGGGACGCGCTGCCGTTCGCGGTCCGCGGCTCGGGCTCGGTCGCTGGCGGCACGGTCGTCGTCGATGCCTCTGCGTCGTCGCAGTTCATCTCCGCGCTGCTGCTGGCCGGGGCGAGGTACGACGCGGGCGTCGACGTACGCCACGACGGCAAGCCCGTCCCGTCGCTCCCCCACATCGATATGACGATCGCAATGCTGCGCGAGCACGGCGTCGAGGTCGATGACGAGGACGCCAACCGCTGGCGAGTGGCACCGGGTCCGGTGAAGGCGGTGGACCACCTGATCGAGCCCGACCTCTCCAACGCCGCGCCGTTCCTGGCGCTGGCAGCGGTCTCCGGGGGTTACGTGACCGTGCGCGACTGGCCGCACACCACGACCCAGGCCGGCGACGCGCTGCGCGGGATCCTCGCCGAGATGGGCTGCACGGTCGAGCTCGACGACGACGGGCTGCGGGTCACCGGCTCGGGCGTCCTGCAGGGCATCGACGTCGACCTGCACGACGTCGGCGAGCTCACGCCGGCCATCGCCGCGCTCTGCGCGCTGGCCGAGTCGCCGTCGTACCTGCGCGGCATCGGCCACATCCGCGGCCACGAGACCGACCGGCTCACCGCGCTCGCCACGGAGCTCGGTGCCCTCGGCGCGGACGTGACCGAGCACGCCGACGCGCTCAGCCTGCGGCCCGCTCCCCTGCACGGCGGGGTGTTCCGCACGTACGCCGATCACCGGATGGCCCACGCCGCCGTGATCATCGGCGCGGCCGTCGACGGGATAGAGGTCGAGAACGTCGGCACCACGGCCAAGACCTTCCCCGACTTCGCCGGCTTCTGGTCGGGGCTCGTCACCCCATGAGCGCGCGCCGATGACAGGCCGGTACTCCGACCAGGACGTCGAGCACTACGACCGTCCCCGCCGGCGTACCCGTCCGCGCACCAAGGACCGCCCCACCTACGACGACGCCGTCGACGGTGTCGTCGTGACCGTCGACCGCGGCCGCTACACGCTGCTCCTCGACGGCCACAAGGTGATGGCCATGAAGGCACGACCGCTGGGCCGCAAGGGCGTCGTGGTCGGCGACCGCGTGCGGGTCGTCGGCGACACGACGGGTGACGACGGCTCGTTGGCGCGCATCGTCGAGGTCCACGAGCGGGTGACCACGCTGCGCCGTACGGCGGACGACGACGACCCGGTCGAGCGGGTCATCGTCTCCAACGCCGAGCAGCTGGTCGTGGTGACCGCCCTCGCCGACCCCGAGCCCCAGCCCCGGCTGATCGACCGTGCCCTGGTGGCGGCGTACGACGCGGGCATGCAGCCACTGCTGTGCCTGACCAAGTCGGACCTCGCCGACCCGGAGACGCTGCTGGTCACCTACCGCTCCCTCGGGGTCCCATGGGTGGTCACCCAGCGCGGCGGCGACCTGGCAGAGCTGCGCGAGCGCCTGCACGGCCGGATCAGCGTGCTCGTGGGTTCGAGCGGGGTCGGCAAGTCGACGCTGGTCAACGCGCTGGTGCCGACCGCCTATCGCGACGTCGGGCACGTCAACGCGGTCACCGGGCGCGGGCGGCACACCTCGACCTCGGCCTTCATGCTGGAGCTGCCAGATGATGCGGGCTGGATCATCGACACCCCCGGCATCCGCTCCTTCGGGCTCGCGCACGTGCAGCCGGAACGCCTGATCGAGGCCTTCCCCGACCTCGACGAGATGACCGAGGACTGCCCGCGCGGCTGCACCCACGGCACCGACGAGCCGGAGTGCGGGCTCGACGACGCGATCGAGGCCGGGACGGCTGACCCGCTACGAGTGGAGTCGTTCCGGCGGCTGCTGGCGGCCCGCAGCGAGCCTCTTTACTGACGATCCGCACGCGGCGTGGCGTTGTCGGTGCGGGACACTACTTTCCGCTCATGGCATCGGACCCACACACGCCCGCCGACTTCGACTTCGGCGCTGCGACCACCGCACAGCTGCAAAGGATCGGCGTCCGCTTCGCCATGATCTTGCTGTTTGGTGCGCTCCTCACCGCAGCAGTCCAGTTCCAGGCGTGGATGCTTCCGGGGCCGGTCCCACAACACCGGGCCCTGGTGAATCTTGCGCATGAGTGGCTCTCGGCGTTCCAAGGGACGACCGCCTTCGTGTTCAGCATCGCCGGGGCCGTGCTGCTCGGCATCGTGGTCCTCACCCAACAGGTGCGGCCAGACAGCGCGGGCTCGAGCTCACGTGACGCTGCGACCGCGACTACGTTGTGGTACGCCGGGGTTGTCCTCGTCGTTGCGACGTTGGCCGTCACCGCGTCGTGGATGACGGTCGTCTCGGCGTGCATCGAGCGGAGCAATATCGCGACTGCCATCGGTGCCCTGCTGGCGGGCCTGATCTTCGCCGCCGTCGCCGCACCACCCAGCGCGGTTCCTGCGGACTCCCATGAGGCAGTAGCCCGCTACGGACGGGAGCGGTCGTTGTCTCGGCTCCACAAGCGACTGGACGACTGGCCGATCATCTGCCCACGCGCCCGACACTTCGTGTGGACGTTCGTCGGTCGCCCCATTGCCACGACCGTCGTGGCCGGCGTCGTGGCAGTCGTGTTGCGCAACAGCGTGCCCATAGACGACGTGATCTCTTGGACGTGGTGGCTCTTCTACCTCGATATCGGTTTCACGATCTTCGCGTTCGTGATCGCGTTCGCCATTGCGCCGGACCTCGGCGGATGGCGATGGTGCTTCGGCATCCTCGGTTGGGGGCTCGCGGCCGCCACGATCATCACGATGGCTCCCGTTGCCGTCGCCGGCGACCCGGTGTCCGCCAGGGTCATCGTTCTAGCGGCCGCCGCCCGGATCGCGATCGCACTGGCACCGATGTCTCAACCGGTGCCGAGACCGAGGACGGCGTACGGCCCGCGCCGGCTGGCGAGCGTCTTCCGCCGCCGCCGCCTGCGGAAGTCGGTCGCGGCCCTGGCCAGGTCCTGAACGCCCGTCACCTCCTCGGTCGACGGTGGCGAGCTGCTGTGTGGGCGGTGTCTCCCGGTTGGTTGTCGACAACCAACCCGGGAGCATCGCGCGGAGCCCTAGGCGTGGCGTCGAAGGACGGCGGCCGCAGGCGGATGACTGCGAGATTCCGGAAACCGCTACTCGAGTCGGACGTGGCCGAACCTAGCCCCAGACGGCGCGGGCGCCGGCCTCACCGGTGAGGAACACCAGGACGAGCAGGGCGATCGCCGCGACGCCGAGCAGCACGTCGAGCACGACCCGGAGCGCACCGGTGCGCGTCGCGAACCAGCCGGACGCCAGGGCGATCACGCCGAACGCGATGGTCACCCAGAGCAGCTGGCCGGCTCGGTCCTCGTGCGTCTGGACCTGCGGACTGGTGCGCAGCTCCGGCTTGTGGTCGAGGAAGTCGTTGCCGGAGAAGTACGCCGCGAGGATCGACGCGGTCGCCAGCAGAGCCAGCCCGACCATCGGCCAGCGCAGTTTCAGCCGCCATCGCGGCACCAGGAACGCCAGCGCCACCAAAGCCGCGATCGGGCCGAAGATGACCGCTGCGTGCACCACCAGCGGGTGCAACGGGAGTCCGTTGATCTCCATAGGTGAAGGTTGCACCAGGTTGATGAGAATAGTGTGAGGCCGTGCCGAACAAATTGACGGACTACACCGACGACCTGCGCCTCGCGCACGTCCTGGCCGACGACGCCGACTCGATCAGCGAGAGCCGGTTCAAGGCACTCGACCTGCACGTGATGAGCAAGCCGGACCTCACGCCGGTCACGGACGCCGACCAGGCGGTCGAGGAGAGCATCCGCCGTACGTTGTCGCGGGCCCGTTCGCGCGACGCCATCACCGGCGAGGAGCAGGGCTCGAGCGGGCACAGCCAGCGTCGCTGGATCATCGACCCGATCGACGGCACCAAGAACTTCGTCCGCGGCGTCCCGGTCTGGGCGACCCTGATCTCCCTCGCCGTTGACGACGAGGTCGTGCTCGGCGTCGTCTCCGCGCCCCTGCTGCAGCGCCGCTGGTGGGCGTCGAAGGGCAACGGCGCCTGGACCGGCCGGTCGCTGCTCAAGGCGGTCCGCTGCCAGGTCTCCGACGTACGCCGACTCGAGGACGCGTCGCTGTCGTACTCCTCGCTGTCCGGCTGGGACGAGCGCGACCGCCTCGACGACTTCGAGTCGCTGATGCGGCGCTGCTGGCGGACCCGTGCGTACGGCGACTTCTGGTCGTACATGCTGCTCGCCGAGGGCGCCGTCGACATCGCCGCCGAACCCGAGCTCGAGGTCTACGACATGGCCGCGCTCGACATCATCGTGCGCGAGGCCGGCGGCCGGTTCACCTCACTCGACGGCACCGACGGTCCGTTCGGCGGCAACGCGCTGGCGTCCAACGGGCACCTGCACGAGGCGGCGCTCTCGTTCCTCGGCTCGCTGCCCGATGACGACGACGACCCCGACTCGCGACGGACCGGCCCCGGCTCGGTGTCCGACCTCCGGCTGCACCGCCGCGACTGATCTATACGTGTGACCCCGGTCACGAGTACCGTCACCACATGCGAATCGGTGACGTGCTCAACGCCAAGCCCAGTCACGCGGTCGTGACGATCAGTCCCGACGCCGGCGTCCGCGAGCTGGTCGCCAAGCTCGCCGAGCACAACGTGGGCGCGCTGATCGTCAGCACCGACGGCACCACGCTCGAGGGGATCGTCAGCGAGCGCGACGTCGTCCGACACCTCCACACCGACGGCACCGTCGTCAACAACACCGTCGCCGCGATCATGACCACGACCGTCGAGACCTGCGACCCGGACGCCAACCTCGACGAGCTGATGAAGACCATGACCGAGCGGCGGATCCGGCACGTGCCGGTGGTGCACGACGGGCGACTGGTCGGGATCATCAGCATCGGCGACGTGGTCAAGCACCGCATCGACCAGCTGGAGTTCGAGCGCGACCAGCTCGACAGCTACGTGCACCAGACCTAGGCGCCGGTGCGCTACGCCCCGGTCCGCTCGGCCAGGACGAGCGCCATGTCGTCGTTCATCTCCTGGCCGGCATACGCCAGCAGTCGCGCGACCAGCCGGTCCAGGGCCTCCTCGACCGTGCCGTCGCCGAGCTCGTCGGCGTACGCCGTCAGCGGGAAGAACTCGCCGGTCTGGTCCCGGGCCTCGACCAGCCCGTCGGTGAAGAAGAGCATCCGGGAGCCCGCCGGCCACGCGTGCTCGCTGAGCTCCGGCGCGGAGCCCAGGCCGAGCGGCAGCGTCGGCTCGCCGGTGGAGATCTCGGCCGCACCGTCGGCCCCGACCAGGATCGGCGGGTGGTGGCCGCAGTTGGCGATGGTCACCCGGTCGCCCTGGAACTCCCCCACGATCGCGGTGACGAACTCCTCGTCGTCGAGCAGGCGCGACAGCGTCTCGTCGATGCTCCTCGTGAGCGCGGCCGGGTCGGGCTCGGTGAAGGCGGCGGCCCGGAAGGCACCGAGCACGGTGGCGGCGGTCTGCACGGCCTCGAGGCCCTTGCCGCGGACGTCGCCGACGATGACGCGGACGCCGTACGGCGTGGCCGCGACCTCGTAGAGGTCTCCGCCCACCAACGCCTCGGCCGACGCGGAGACGTAGCGGGCGGCGAGGCCGACCGAGCCGATGGAGTTCGGCATCGCCCGCAGAACGGCGCGCTGGGCGGTCTCGGCGATCACCGTCATCCGCTGCAGCCGGGCCTCCCGACGGTCACGCAGCAGCGCCGACAGCACCGCCAGCCCTGCGAGCGACGCGCAGATGGCGACTCGGAACCAGTAGTCGAACGTGTACGGCACACCGAGCCAGCTGCCACCGAGCGCCGAGAGCGCCACCGCAGCAGCCGCGACCATGGCGGTCCGGGCCGCGTTGGTCATGAACGACGCCACGATCGGCGCCGCGACCATGGCGGTCGTGAGCTGGATGTCCCACGTGACCGAGATGAAGGTCAGGACGGCCAGCACCGAGAAGCCGCTGACGAGTCCGAGGTCCAGGCGACCCGGATGTGGGAGGGGGTTCACCCCCGAAGTGTGGCAGTCCCGGTGTCACGGCGACCCGACAACCCGCGATCCAGGCGCCCGGGTCACCCCAACGGGTGAGGCCGTGGCTGGTTAGGGTGAGGCCATGGACAAGCCCGAGATCGACTTCCCCGACTTCGACCCGCCCGCCGACCTGGTCGTCACCGAGATCACCGAGGGTGACGGCGACGAAGCCACCGCCGGCTCCGCCGTCTCCGTGCACTACGTCGGCGTCGCCCACTCCACCGGCGAGGAGTTCGACGCGTCGTACAACCGCGGCGCGCCGCTGCAGTTCCGCCTCGGCGTCGGCCAGGTCATCGCCGGCTGGGACCAGGGCGTGCAGGGCATGAAGGTCGGCGGCCGCCGCAAGCTCGTCATCCCGCCGCACCTCGGGTACGGCGACCGTGGCGCCGGTGGCGCCATCAAGCCCGGCGAGACGCTCATCTTCGTCGTCGACCTGATCGGCGTCAGCTAGGCGCCGCCCTGCGGGCGCCCGGCTGCGTTGTCGTCGCTCGACGGCCGCTCCGCTCAAAGGCCGCCTTCGCTCCTCCGCCTTGCCGGGCATCCCGCAGGACGACGCCTTACCCGCACAGCTACCAGGGCAACCCGTCGTCCGCGCTCTCGTCAGCGACGCGCGCGGACTGCGGGCCGAGGGTGACCACGTCACCCATCACCAGCTGCCGTCCGCGCCGCGTCTCGACCTCGCCGTTGACCGTCACCTGCCCGTCCTGGATGACCGGCTTGGCCTCCGAGCCGCTCTCCACCAGGTTGGCGAGCTTGAGGAACTGACCCAGGCGGATCGACTGGTCGCGGATGGCTACGTCGTACGGCTCGGGCATGGGCTCATCGTCCCATGCGCGCGTCGGTGGTTGAGGTGCGAGCGGAGCGAGCCTCGAAACCACCCGCACCGGCGACGGTGGTTTCGAGGCTCAGGCGCCAGGGCGCCTTCACACCTCAACCACCGGGATCAGTTGATCAGCACGGACACCGTGTGGATCAGCACGCCGACGAGACCGCCGACGATGGTGCCGTTGATCCGGATGAACTGGAGGTCGCGGCCGACCTGGAGCTCGATCCGGCTGGCGGCCTCCTTACCGTCCCAGCGGTCGACGGTGTGGGTGATGACGGCGGTGAGCTCGGCGCCGTACCTGTCGACGGCGTAGACCGCGGCGTCGGCGGCGAGGCCGTCGATGCGGGCGCGGAGCTTGTCGTCGACGAGCAGCCGCTCGGCGAAGGCGGTGGTCTCGGCCACCAGGCGGGTGCGGAGCGGGCCCTCGGCGTCGGCGAGGGAGGCCTGGAGGCTGCGGCGCAGGGCGTTCCAGAGCGAGACGCCGGAGGCGACGACCTGGGGCTGGTCGAGCAGCCGCTCCTTGAGGCGCTCGGTGCGCTCCTGGGTCTCGGGGTCGTGCAGCAGGTCGTCGGCGAGCTGGGCGAGCATCGAGTCCAGTGCCTGCCGCGCGTGGTGGCGCGGGTCTGCGCGGATGTCCTCGACCCAGTTGACCAGCTCGCGGTGCAGCCGGGAGATGACGGCGTCGTTGACCCGGGTCGGCGCCCACCAGGGCGCGCGCTCCCCCAGGATCTCGGCCACCACCTCGGGATTGGCGACCAGCCAGGCGTAGAGCTCGTCGAGGGCGAGGTCGACCAGCCCGTGGTGCAGGTCGTCGCGGACCGTCTCCTCCAGGAGGCTCCCGATCAGCGGCGAGATCGGCTCGGCGTGGAAGCGCGGGACGAGTACGTCGCGCACCAGCTCCTCGACGTGGTCCTCGCGGATCCGGCCGAGCGCGTCGCCCGCGACCTCGGCAACCTCGTCGACGGCACGCCGGGCATGCTCGGGTACGGCGAGCCAGCGGCCCACCCGCAGCGAGATCGTCGCGGCGGCGGCGCGGTCGCGGATGATCTCCTCCTGGAGGAAGTTCTCCCCCACGAACTCCTCGAGGGAGCGGCCCAGCTCGTCCTTGCGCTTCGGGATCAGCGCGGTGTGCGGGATCGGCAGCCCGAGTGGGTGCTTGAAGAGCGCGGTGACCGCGAACCAGTCCGCGATCGCGCCCACCATCGAGGCCTCGGCGCCGGCGTTGACGAAGCCCCAGAACCCGTCCTGGCCGATCGTCGCGACGTACACGACCGCGGCCAGGACCAGCAGCCCGACGGCGAGCGAGCGCATCCGGCGCAGCCCCCGGCGCCGGCGCTCGTCGGCACCGGAGTCGGGCGTGATCATCGTGAGGGTGGCAGCCATCTCCCGCCATCCTTCCCTAGGAGTGGGCATGAAAGAATCTGCGACATGTCACGCACGGTCATCACCTTCGGCACGTTCGACGTGTTCCACGTCGGGCACCTCCGGGTGATCGAGCGAGCGGCCGCGCTAGGCGACCGACTGGTGGTCGGGGTATCCGCCGACGAGCTCAACATGCGCAAGAAGGGTCGCGAGCCGGTCTTCAGCCAGGGCGAGCGGCTCGCGATCGTGGCCGCGCTCAAGCCGGTGAGCGAGGTCTTCGTCGAGGAGAGCCTCGAGCTCAAGCGCGAGTACATCCAGCAGTACGGCGCCGACGTGCTCGTCATGGGCGACGACTGGGAGGGCCGGTTCGACGAGTTCAAGGACATCTGCGAGGTCGTCTACCTGACCCGTACGCCGGCCATCTCGACGACTGCCCTGATCGAGAAGATCTCCGGCGGCAGCTGACGTCCTAATCGACGGACTGTTCTCGTTCTGTCCCCGTGTCGAAGAACGCGTCCAGGTAGTCGTCGGGCCCGAGCTCGCTCTGCCTCACCAACGAGAACATCTCGGCACCGTCGCCCGGGCTGTCGAAGAGCCGGTAGCACTGGGCGAGCCCGAGGTAGGTGTCGGGTGACTCCTCGATGGCGCCGGCGTACTCGACCGCCTCGGCCTCGGCTCGCTCGATGGCCTCCTCACCCGACGAGGCGAGCCAGATCGTGATGCGTTCCTCGTACAGCGGAGTCTCCCGTCCCGGGGGCCAGCCGCTGGCGAACACGCAGCGGACAGCGAACCAGCTCTTCTCGTCCTCACCGCTCACGCGGGCGATCGTCGCACGCCTCCTGACTCACCGCAGGCTGTCTGAGACGACGCCATTTCGGGCCTATGTCCTGCGGTGGAAGCTGACTCCGCCGTTCGGATGTCGGGTTGTCTCGTACGTCGGGTCGTGGGCTCTCGCGTGGTGTCTCGGGCAGAGGAGTCCGCCGTTGGCGGTCGGTGGGTCCTCCGTCGGCCCAGCGGATCCAGTGGTGTCCGTGGCAGAGCCAGGTTGGCCAGTCGCATCCTTCGGCGACGCAGCCGCCGTCGCGGAGGGACATGGCGAGCAGCTGGGCCCTGGTGAAGAAGCGTCGGGCGCGTCCGACGTCGAGGACCTGCGAGGCGCCGTCGAGGACGACGGGGATGACCCGGCCGGCGCACGCCAGCCGCCTGGCTAGTCCTGGGCTGATGCGTTCGCCGGTGTCGAGGACCCCGGCCTTCTCAAGTCTCCCGGTGAGGGTGTCCAGGTCGATCTTCACCACGATGGTGGCATCGAGGCCGCCGACCTTCGGCAGGCGCTTGGCGGGGATGCGTTCGATGAGCTCGGCGAACGCGCGGCCCATCCGCTCCGGATCCGGCCGCCGCTGAACACCCGCACCCTGGGTTGCTGCCTGGTGCTTGGGGGCGGCGATCGCGAGAAGCATCTTCTTCAGCATCGCCGCCTGCACCGTGGGCAGGGTGAACCTGCCGTGGACTCTCCCGTGCCCGTCGTCGGTCATGGTGAGCCGCGTCGCCTGGGCCGCCTTTGCCTCCTCCTTCTCGAGAAGGTCGGCCTCGTGCTGGTCGGCCAGGTCGGGCGCCACCACCTCCAACAACCGTCGCCCGAGGATGCTCAGGGTGCACGCGTCGTGCTCGGCGGCCGCGGCGACCAGGTGCCGCTCAGCCTGGATCAGCAGGTCGGAGTCCAGGTCGTCCGGCAGGGCTTTGACCGCACGGATGATCACACCGGCCTGGTCCACCCGCAGGTCACCGCGGGCGAGCGCGTCACGGACCAGGTCGTGGGTGGCCAGGTCGTACCCCAGCCGGACGGTGCGGGCCGCGTCCGGCCGGGTCACCTTCGTAGCGTGGGCGAGCCAGTTCGCCGTACTCGTGGCGCCGACGTCTGAGCCGACCTGCAACTCATCGGCGCGCGCGGCGACCCGGGACCTCAGCTCCACCACCTGCGACTCGAGCCGGGTCAGCTCCACCAACGTCACCGCCGCCTCCGCAGCGGTCATGGACCACACCGACGCGTCCACCAGGGTCTCGGCGACGTCACGCAGGTGCGCGGTCGCCGAGGCCACCTGGTGGCGGGGTGTGGTCATCGCCGTCATGGGTCCAGCCAACCCGTTCCCACCGGCGCCCGCATCCGGTCGATCCCGGCCGGTGGAGAACACGGTCGCAACAGGTGTTGTGGACAGAAAGTGGCTCGGGGGGGTGGGTGGTTTCGAGGCTCGGCGCTGGCGCGCCTCGCACCTCAACCACCGGGGTCCAGCCCTAGGGTCGGCACATGCCGACCCGGTCTCTGCGCCCGCTGGCGTACGCCGCACTCACGGCGGTGGTGTCGACCGGCCTTCTCGTGCTCGCTGTCGGCAACGGGTGGCTGGGGCCCGATGTGGGGCGCGGCGCCAACTTCTGCGAGGCCGCGCGCGACGGGTGGGTCAAGCAGCCGGCGAACTCGTTCTCCAACCTCGGGTTCGTCGTCGCCGGCCTGCTGGTCGCCTGGCGGGCCGGGCGACGCGACCATCTGGGCGACGTCCTCCCCCAGCACGACGGCCTGGCGACGGCGTACGCCTGTGTCGTGGTGTTCCTCGGGCCTGCGAGCGCGGCGATGCACGCGACCCAGGCCGAGCACGGCGGCGACCTCGACCTGCTGAGCATGTATCTCGTCGCCGCGTTCGCCGCCGCCTATGCGCTGATGCGGTGGGTGCGGCAGGGGCGGGTGCTCTTCGCACAGCTCTTCCTGCTGTTCGTCGCGGCCTGCGAGCTGGTCGGGCTGTACGACGGCACGGTGCCGGTTGTCGAGCAGGCGGGCAACATCGCCTTCGCGGCTCTGCTCCTGGTCGCCGTCGTGACCGAGGTCCGGCTGTGGCGTCGCGGCGGCACCCGCACCAACCTGTGGTGGGGAGCCGGGGCGCTCGGCGCGATCCTGGTCGCCTTCGCGATCTGGAACGTCACCAAGTCGGTGTGGTGCGACCCGGACTCCCTGCTCCAGGGACACGCCGCCTGGCACCTGCTCGACGCCGCCTCGGCGTACCTCTTGTTCCGGCTGTGGGCTAGCGAGCGCCGGGGATAGCGGTCAGCAGGTACTCGGCCAGGAAGCGGTCCTCGCTGTAGTCAGCCGCGCGGATCTCGAAGCCGGCCGCCTCGATCATCGGCTCCAGGAGCCACGAGTACGTCGAGTGCTCGTCGCGCACGTGCTCCTCGGCGTCCTCGCGGGTCCAGTCGGTGTCGTCCGCGCCGAGGGCGGCGCACCAGCCCTCGATGCGGTCCTCCGCCTCGTCGATGCCGAACGAGAAGACGACGTCGGACAGGCGGAGCAGACCGCCGACCGGGAGCATCGCGCGGATCCGGCGCAGCGCGATGGACTTCCAGAAGTCGGGCAGGTGGTGGAGCGCCCACCGGCTGTAGACGACGTCGGCAGCCGCGCCCTCGTGGTCGTAGGTGAGGAACCCACCCTCGACGACCTCGAGGCTCGACCCCCGCTGCCGGACCGAGTCGCGCAGCCGGGCCAGCATCACCGGCGACGGGTCGACCGCCACTACGCGGCCGAACGACTCGGCGGCCGCCAACGCGAACTGGCCCGTCCCGGCCCCGAGGTCGACGACGACCGACTCGGGCCCGAAGCCGAGTGACCGGAGCAGCTCAACCTCCAGATGGGCCCCCGCGTCTTCCTTCTCGTCGTACCTCGCCACGTGCTCCGCGTCGAGGTTCTCGCGGCCGATGGAGGAGATCTCGTCGAGCTGCCAGCCGGGCCGCGTGATGGTCATGGCCGCAGGCTAGTAGAAGCCGTAGCGGGCCAGCGGCTCGACCAGCTGGGTCTCCTCGTAGGACAGGTGCGAGGCCATCGTGTCCGAGAGCAGGTCGACGGCCTCCCGCAGCCGCACCAGGCCACCCTCCTCGGACACCACGGCGACCAGCGCGCGGTCGACGCCGTCGAGCACCCTGGCGATCACGTGGTGCTCGTCCTCGAGCCGGTCGATCACCGGCACCAGCGCGGTGTCGCTGGCACGCAGGTGCGGGAACATCGAGGTGTCCTCGATGGTGTGGTGGGTCGTCACGACCCGGCAGTAGGACTGGCAGTAGGCGCCGAGCGCCCAGTCGTTCTGCCGCATCGTCATGGTGTTGATCAGCGACCGTGCGGCGCCGGCCTCGAGGGTGCCCGCCTCCACCTGCGAGATCAGGTCGAAGAGCTGGGCCAGCTCCGAGCGCAGGTGGTCGTGGACGTCGACCAGGTGCTGTCCGGCGGCGCGCTCCTGCGCGGTCCAGGCGAGCGGCGGATGCGGTGAGTCGTACGTCGGGCGCGTCGACTCGTCCCAGGGCGACTCGCTGCTGCGCCGTACGCCGTCGTCGACCGTGGGCTGCACAGCCGGCCCGCCGGGGCGCACCTCGACCGCCGGCGCCGCTGCGGGCCGGGGCGTGCCCGCCCTCTCAGCGGCCACCAGGTCACGCACCGCCGGGGCCACCTCCGTGCCGAAACGCTGGATGGTGCCGGGGTCGTCGCCGGCCACGATGAACGCGCTGATGCCGTGCGTCAGGGTCAGCTCGGCCAGCCACTCCGCCCAGGCCGGGTCGTCGGACGGGTTCACGTTGTAGAGCCGGCGCACCACCGACGGGTCGCGCCCGGCGGCCAGCGCCGCCTCGTCGATGCGCGCGTTGCGCTCGGCCAGCTGCTCCGGCGGCACATAGGACTGGCTGGGCAGCCAGCCGTCGCCCACCCGGCCCGTCAGCGCCAGCATCTTCGGCCCGATCGCACCGATCCAGATCTCGACGTCGTGCAACGGTGCCGGTCCGGACTCCCAGGCCGCCTTGATCACGTCGATGCCCTCGTCCAGCGCGGCCAGCGTCTCCCCCGGCGTACGGCGTGGTCCGCCGGCGGCGACGATCGCGTCCCAGAACGCACCCGCGCCGATGCCGAGCTCGACCCGACCGCGGCTGAGCACGTCCAGGCTGGCCACCGTCTTCGCCAGCACGTACGGCGGACGCAGCGGCAGGTTGCTCACGTTGGTGGTGACGCGCAGTGACGACGAGCGGGCGAGGATCGTGGCGATCAGCGCCCAGGCGTCCAGAAAGCGGTGCTGGTAGGGATGGTCCTGGATCGTCGCGAGCTCGAGCCCGGCCGCCTCGGTGAGCAGGGCGAGCTCGACCACCCGGTCGGCGCGGGCCGCGTCGGGCGTGAGGAAGGTGCCGAACTGGAGGTCCTGGCCGTAGTCGGGCATGCGCCCATCCTCTCAATCAGCAGCAGGGAAGACCGTCGACCAGTCGTCCTTCACGCTGACCACCGTGAAGCCGTGCTTGCCCGCGGCGGCGAGCGCATCCTCCGCGCCCTTGTCGTACGGCGCATCCCCGCGGCCGGAGTCGTCGTCGTGGTGGACGAGCAGGCTCAGGCTGCGCGGGTGCTTCTGCACGAACCGCAGCATCTGAAGGTCGCCGTTCGAGTTGCCTCCGGCCAGCAACGGGCGCCTGCCGATCCGGGTCCAGATCCGGATCGGCTTCTCCGGCCCGTCGTCCATGAAGGAGAAGCTCGCTCCGTACCGGACGTCGTTGCTCTCCGCGTCGTACTCCAGGCCGGTCGCCGAGCCGATCACCCGCTCCGGCGGGATCCCGTAGTAGGGATGAGTCATCGGGCGCATGAAGTCGCGGTCGCCGCCGGAGACGATGTAGCAGGTGAAGCCGTGCGCCTCGAGGTAGCGGAGCAGCTCCACCATCGGCAGGTACGTCGCCGCCGAGTAGGGGCGGTGCAGCGTCAGGTGCTGCGCGTCGCGGTAGAAGGCCGACACCGCGGCGTCGTACTCCTCCACACTCTGGTGCGCGGTTGCGGCGAGGATCGCGCCGATCATCAGCTTGAGCTCGCTGTCGTCGCCGGCGTAGTGCTTGTCGACGGCTCCTCCGAGCCACGCCAGGTCGCCCGTCGACGCGGCCAGGTAGGGCTGCTTCTCGGCGAGGCTCGGGTCGGCCTTGGCCGCGGCCGCCCAGCTCAGCAGCAGGTAGTGCAGCTGGGTCGGCATCGGCTTCTCGGTCCACAGCGTGCCGTCGTTGTCGAAGACCGCGACCCGCTCGACCTCGGGTACGGCGTCCGGCCCCTCGGTCACGGCCGCGACGAAGTCGAGGATCGCCTGTCGAGTGGCGCCGTAGCGCCAGGACGGGAGTACGTCGGTCATGTGGTTGGCCTCCTGAGCCGAGTGATCAACGGAGCGATGGCGAAGACGACGACCGCGGCCACGCCGATGCCGAGCGCCGTCTCGAGGAGCCGCTCCCAGAAGCGGGAGCGGGCGTCGTCCGGGTCGTTCGCGAGCAGCATCACGAAGACCAGGAACGTCGTGTACGTCGGCGTGAGGTACCACCGGCTCGCCGCGGTCGCAGTGGCCGCCACGACGACCAGCGCGATCGCGGCGCCGAAGACCCAGCCGGGTGCGTCGGTCGCGACCAGGGCGATCGCGAGCAGCGCTCCGAGCACCACGTCCGCGATCCGGTCCACCGAGCGCATCCGCTGCACGGCCGGCACCGGGCGCATCACGATCAGCCCGGCGATCACCGGCCAGCCGACGTGCTCGAGGTCCAGCCCGAATCCGATCGCCGCGCAGAGCGCCCCCGTCGTACCGGCCAGGTAGCCGAAGCGCACCATGACGGCGCGGGGCGGCCCCTGAGGCGACGCGGGCGCCTCGGACGGCAGGCGCTCGGGCCAGCACATCGACAGCAGCAGCGCCCAGGTCGAGCCGGCGACCAGGGTCAGCCCCAGGTCCCACGAGTTCTCGACGCCGGGATAGCTCAGTCCGGCGCCCATCAGCGGCAGGCACAGGCTGAGCACCAGCGCGCCCGCCGGCCGGTCGGCGGCGACTCGCCCCGCGAGCACCGCGATGACGAAGATGCCCACGACCGCGAGCGGCGGCCAGCCTGCCAGCGCGGACCCGAGCACGATGGAGATGCCGGCGAGGTAGCCGACGACGGCAGCCCGGAAGCGCCCACGGCGGCGCGGCGCCAGCGGCAGGATCGCGGCGGGGATGACACCCACGGCCAGCAGGGCCGCGAGCTGGACATCGTGCACGGCCATCACTGCGGCTGGCAGCCCGAGGAGCAGCCCTCGGAAGGCACTCGCCCCGTCCCACCGGATCGCCGGTGGTGCGGGAGCAGGAGCGGTCGTCACCATCCGGAGGCTAGGGCTCCGGGTCCGCGGGTGTCTCACCCGACGCGGGTGAGTCCTGCGGGTCCGTAGGGTTGCGCGCATGAGCAACACGAAGTCTCCCTGGCTCAGCTGGACCACGCTCGCGCCCGTCGCCGCGATGGTCGTGCTGGCGCTGGCGTGGGGCCGGCACCCGGGCACGGTCGCCGCGGTCGCCATCGGCATCTTCCTGATCGGCGCGGTGCTGTCCGCCGTCCACCACGCCGAGGTCGTCGCACACCGGGTCGGGGAGCCGTTCGGCTCCCTCCTGCTCGCGGTCGCCGTCACCGTGATCGAGGTGGCCCTGATCGTCACGCTGATGCTCGGGGGCAGCGACACCTCAGCGCTGGCCCGGGACACGGTCTTCGCTGCCGTGATGATCACGCTCAACGGCATCGCCGGGCTCTCGCTGCTGATCGCGGCCGTGAAGTACCGGATGGCCGTCTTCAACCCGGAGGGCGCCGGCTCGGCCCTGATGACGGTGGTGGCCCTCGCGACCCTGACCCTGGTGCTGCCGCGGTTCACGACGAGCCATCCCGGACCGGAGTTCTCGGCCGCGCAGCTGACGTTCGCCGCGGTCGCGTCGCTCGGCCTCTACGGCATCTTCGTCTTCACCCAGACCGTGAAGCACCGCGACTTCTTCCTGCCCGTCTCGACCGCGCCCGGGTCGGGCAGTGTCGAGCCTGTCTCCGGGCCGGTCGACGAGGACGGCGACGGGCACGCCGACCCGCCGAGCGACCGGGCGGCGCTGGCCAGCCTCGTCCTGCTGCTGCTGGGACTCGTCGCGGTCGTCGGGCTGGCGAAGGTCGAGTCCTACCCGATCGAGGACGGCGTCGAGTTCCTCGGCTTCCCGCACTCCTTCGTCGGTGTGGTGATCGCCCTGCTCGTGCTGCTGCCCGAGTCGATCGCAGCCGGCCGGGCGGCCGCCCAGAACCGGGTGCAGACCAGCCTGAACCTCGCCTACGGCTCGGCGATGGCGAGCATCGGCCTGACGATCCCGGCGATCGCGATCGCGTCGATCTGGCTCGACGGGCCGCTGGTCCTCGGCCTGGAGCCCACCCAGATGGTGCTCCTGCTGGTGTCGGTGCTCGTCTCGATCCTCACCGTCGTCCCCGGTCGCTCGAAGTCGCTGCAGGGGTTCGTGCACCTGTCCCTGCTGGCGGCCTTCGTGTTTCTGGCGATCAATCCGTAGCTGCCGCTGGCGTGGTGGTTTCGAGGCTCAGCCCTAGCGGGCTTCACACCTCAACCACCGATGGGTCGGGGTGGTTTCGAGGCTCAGCCCTAGCGGGCTTCACACCTCAACCACCGATCACGGTGGTTGAGGTGCGAGCGAAGCGAGCCTCGAAACCACCCCAACAGACGGCGTCAGCGCGAGACGAGGACCCGCTGCGGCGCAGCCAGGCGGGCCGCCGGGGCGGCGTTCGCGCGCAGGTGGATGTTCTGCAGCAGCCCGATGGCGAGCAGGCCCGCGAACATCGAGCTGCCGCCGTACGACACGAACGGGAGCGGTACGCCGGTCACCGGCATGATGCCCAGGCACATCCCGACGTTCTGGAAGGCCTGGAAGGCGAACCAGCAGGCAATGCCAGCCGCGGCGAGGCGGCCGAAGACGTCGTCGGTGCGGCTCGCGATCGCGAGCGCACGCCAGATGACGACACCGAGCAGGGCGATCAGCAGGCCGGCACCGAGCAGGCCGAGCTCCTCCCCCGCGACGGTGAAGACGAAGTCGGTGTGCTGCTCGGGCACGAAGCCCGCCCGGGTCTGGGACCCGCTGAAGAGCCCCTCCCCGGTGAGGCCGCCGCTGCCGATCGCGATCCGGGCCTGCTCGACGTTGTAGCCGGCCCCGCGCGGGTCGAGGTCGGGGTTGGTGAAGGCCAGGAAGCGCTCGAGCTGGTACTGCTTGAGGAACCCACCCGCGACGGCCGCGACGGCCGCAGTGACGCCGCCCGCGGCCAGGAGCGCCAGCCACCGCCGGGGTGCACCGGAGATCGCCACCACCCCGAGCACGGTCGCCGACAGCACGAGCATCGTCCCGAGGTCGGGCTGGAGCAGGATCAGGACGGCAGGCACGGCCGCGATCGCCAGCATCCCGATGACGTCGCCGAGGCTGCCGCTGCCGCGCGGGCCGGCACCGTTCATACGGCGTACGTCGGCCCGCTCCGCGACCCACAGCGCCATCCCGATCACCACGGCGAGCTTGGCGAACTCCGACGGCTGGATCGACATCCCGCCGAGCTGCAACCAGGACCGCGACCCGTTGACGGTGCTGCCCATCATCAGCACGAGCACCAACCCCGCGATCGAGCCGAGGTAGACCAACGGCGCGACGATCCGGACCCACCGGTGGTCGGTGGCGAGCACCAGCACCATCAGCACCAGCCCGATCACGACGTTGACGAGCTGCTTGCGGAGGTACGCCGTGGTGTCGCCGCCGGTCAGGTCGGCCCGGTGGCTGGTGGCGGACCAGACGAGCAGCGTCCCGAGGGTCAGCAGCGCGAGGACGGCGACCATCAGGATCCAGTCGAGCCGAGGGACCTTCATCTCAGTCCTCCTTCGCCGCCGACGGCGGCAGGATCGTGCCGTCGCGCATGAATGTCGGGAGCCCGGCCGGGGGCGTCGTGCCCGCGATCGCTGCCTTGCTCGGGTCGACGGTCATCCCGTTGACGCCGTAGAGCGACTCCCAGATCGCACGGACCGCGGGGCCCGTGGTCCCGGAGCCGGTGCCGGCCTGGGTCAGCATCATGATGACCACGTAGTTCTCGTCGTACGTCGCGACCCACGAGGTCGACTGCTTGCCCTGGACCTCGGCCGAGCCGGTCTTGCCGCGGATGTGGACCTTGTCGAGGGGGAAGCCGCCGAACTTCCAGGCGAGCGTGCCCACCTTCGGCGTGCCGAGCAGTGCCTGGTCGACGTAGCGCAGGCTGGCGGCCGACGCGTCGACCTTCCCCTGCACCTTGGGCTTGATCTTCTTGACGGTCTTGCCGTCCGGGCTGACCACGGCCTTCGCGACCCGAGGCGCAAACAGCGTGCCGCCGTTGGACAGCGCGGCGTACGCCCGGGCGAGCTGCAGTGGCGTCACGATCGTGTCGCCCTGCCCGATGGAGTAGTTCACAGCGTCGCCGGCGCGGTAGTAGCTGCCCTCCAGGCAGAACTCGTGCGCGAAGAGGCGCAGGAAGTCGGACGTGCCGGAGCCGTCCTCGTCGATCTTGCAGTAGTAGGACTTCATGGACTTCCAGTAGTCCAGCTTCCAGTGCCGGTCCGCGATCCGCCCGCTGGCCTCGCCGGGCAGGTCCACGCCGGTCTCGTCGCCGAAGCCGAAGTTCTTGGCCTCGTCGACCAGCGGGTCCTTCGCGTCGACGTTGGTCGGGTCGGACCCGTAGCGCTGCCAATAGCTCAGGCCGACCCGGTAGAAGAAGGTGTCGCAGGACAGCTGCAGCGCCTGGTCGAAGCCGATGGAGCCGTACGACGCGGACTCGTAGTTCTTGAACCACCGGTTGCCGACCTGCAGCCCGGACGAACAGTCCAGGCGGGTGTTCGGCGTGAAGCCGTTGTTGAGCGCGCCAACGGTCATGATCGGCTTCCACGTCGAGCCCGGGGCGAACTGGCCCTGGGTCGCGCGGCTCAGCAGCGGGTTGTCGGCCGCGGCGGAGTAGAGGCGCGAGAGCTGCTTCTTGGTGATCCCGCCGACCCAGGTCTCGGGGTCGTACGTCGGCTGGCTGGCCATCGCCACGATCCGGCCGGTCTTGGCCTCCATGACGACGGCCGCACCCGAGTCCGCGACGTAGTTCTTGTGGGTGACCTTGTCGTAGGTCTGCCGCGCCGTGGCGATGGTCTGTGCGAGCTGCCGCTCGACCGTGCCCTGGACCTTGGCGTCGATGCTGGTGACCAGCGTGCTGCCCGGCTCGCCGGCGACCTCGCCGTCGTCGCCGAGCACCCGGCCCATCGAGTCGACCGCCACGTTCTTGTAGCCGGGCATGCCGCGCAGCCAGCGGTCGTACGCCTTCTCGATCCCGGCGCGACCGACCGATGACGCACCGTTGACCGAGGTGTCCTTGTCCTCCTGGGACTGGTCGAGCTCCTCCTCGGTGATCGGGCTGAGGTAGCCGAGCACGTGCGCGAGGTTGACGCCGTACGGCGAGGGGTAGGCGCGGACGCTCTGCTGGTCGGCGATGACGCCCGGGAAGTCCTCGGGCTGCTCGAGGATGCGCAGGGCGACGGCCTTCTTGACGTCCTCGGCGACCGGGACCGGCTGGTACGGCGAGCCGTTCCAGCAGACCCCGGACTCCGAGCCGTCCTCGCCGCAGGTGACCAGCAGCTTGCGGATCCGCGGCGCCCGCACGTCCACGACCTTGGCCACCCGCTCGAGCAGCACGCCCTGCTGGTGCTCGGTCAGCTTGGCGAGGACCGAGCGGTCGATCGAGACCACCCAGGAGGTGCGGTTGGCGACCAGCGGGCGGCCCATGTCGTCGACGATCAGCCCGCGCTGCGGCTGGACGACGACCTCGCGGACCGACTGCGAGGTCGCCTGGGCGTGGTACTCCTCGCCGCCGACGACCTGGAGGTAGTAGAGCCGCACGAAGAGGGTGGCGAAGAGCGAGAACACCAACGCCTGGATCACGTAGAGCCGCAGGCGGCCCGTCCGCTGCGTGGCCTTCTGGGGAGACATCAGGCGAGGGACCGGTCCGGCTCGAGGTGACGGAACATCGCCATCACCGGAGGCAGCACCAGCGGGGTGAGCAGCACGTCCCAGAGCACCCCGACCAGCACGACCTCGAGCATCTGCGGGATGCCGATCGGGTCGCCGAAGACCAGCCCGGTCAGCGCGAAGACGGAGGTGCCGACGAACGACGACGCGGCGACGGTCGCGACGACCGTCCCGGCAGTGGGCTGGGCGTCGCGGCGGACCCGGCCGGCGACGTACCCGACGACGACGAGGGCCAGCGCCCAGCGGCCGGCGAGGTGGTCGGCCGGCGGGGCGAGGTCGAGGGCGAGCCCGGCGGCGAAGCCGAGCACGATCGCGAACTGCGGGCCGCGGGTGAGTGCCGCGCCGACGACCACGAGCAGGCAGACGTTGGGGACGATGCCGTCCCACGCGAGGTGCGGGAAGAACGTGACCTGCAGGATCAGGGCGACGGCGACCGCCGCGGCGGCGACGAGGGCGCGGATCGCCGTCATGATGTGCACCTCATCGCAGGCCTCCGTCGGCCTCGATGATCGCGCGGTCACTGGCGGTGCCGGTCGGTACGACGATGCCGACCAGGTCGAGCGCGCCGAAGTCGACGAACGGGTCGATGACCGCGCGCTGCGCGGTCTCGCGCAGGCTGCTGTAGACGGTGGTGACCTTGCCGACCGGCACGCCGGCGACGTACGGCCCGCCGGCCTCGCTCCCCCAGGTGACGACCGTGTCGTGCTTGGCGGGGACCGCGGTGTCATCGACGAGCTCGAGGTCGAGGCGGCCGTCGTTGCCGAGGACGCCACGGCCGTGCAGGAAGCCGACCTCCATGCTGCGCCCGACCCGGCCACCGACGACGGAGTCGGCGTCGACGATCAGCAGCACGGTGGCGGTGGTCCGGGTGACGCGCAGGACCCGGCCGACCAGGCCGTCGTTGTTGACCACGGTGAGGTCGGGGTGCACGCCCGCGTCGGAGCCGGCGTCGATGGTGACGGTGCGGGAGAAGGACTGCGAGGGGCCGAGGCCGACGACGCGGGCCGGGACCAACGAGTAGCCGAGGCTCTGCGCGGCGGCGGTGAGGCCGTCGTACTCCTCGAGGCGGTTGCGGTCGTAGTCCTGGGTCGCGACCTTCGAGCGCAGGTCGGAGTTCTCGGCCTGCAGGTCGAGCAGGTCCTGCTGCATCGAGTCCTTGGAGCGGAACCAGTTCGGCACGGCCGTGAACGGGCGCACCGCTGCGGCAGACGCGACCTCGGCGGGCCCGAAGACCTCACCGACCGCTCGGCGGGCGGGGTCGACCGGAGACGAGTCCAGCGAGTCGAGGCTCATCACGGTGAGGCAGGCCAGCACCAGAGCGACCAGCAGCCCCCGGGAGGGACCCTGCTGGTCGTTGTGGGACCCGCGCCACCGACGTTCACGACGGGTCATCCGACCCGCCTGCGGTCGCTCACCAGCACCTGCTGCAGCGCCTCGAACTCCTCGACGCACTTGCCGGCACCGATCGCCACCGAGGTGAGCGGGTCCTCCGCGACGTGCACCGGCATCCCGGTCTCGTGGCGCAGCCGCTCGTCGAGGCCGCGGAGCAGCGCGCCGCCGCCGGTCAGCACGATGCCGCGGTCCATGATGTCGCCGGCCAGCTCGGGCGGGGTCTGGTCGAGGGTGGAGCGTACGGCGTCGACGATCGCGTGCAGCGGCTCCTCGATCGCCTGGCGCACCTCGGCGCTCGACACCACGACCGTGCGGGGCAGCCCGGAGACCATGTCGCGGCCGCGGATCTCGGCCTCCGGCTCGTCGGTCATCGGGAACGCGGAGCCGAGGGTCATCTTGACCTCCTCGGCGGTGCGCTCGCCGAGCATCAGCGCGTGCTCCTTCTTCATCCACGCGACGATCGCCTGGTCGAGGTCGTCGCCGGCGGTGCGGATCGAGAGGCTGGTGACGATGCCGCCGAGGGAGATCACCGCGACCTCCGTCGTACCGCCGCCGACGTCGACGACCATGTTGCCGGTGGCCTGGTGGACCGGGAGCCCGGCGCCGATCGCGGCGGCCATCGGCTCCTCGACGATGTAGACCTTGCGGGCGCCGGCCTGGTAGCCGGCCTCCTTGACCGCGCGCTGCTCCACGGCCGTGATGCCGCTGGGGACGCAGATGACCATCCGCGGCTTCGCGAAGTAGCGCCGCTTGTGCACCTGCTGGATGAAGTAGCGCAGCATCTGCTCGGTGGCCTCGAAGTCCGCGATCACGCCGTCCTTGAGCGGCCGGATCGCGGCGATGTTGTCGGGCGTGCGCCCGATCATCCGCTTCGCCTCGTGGCCGACGGCGAGGATCTCGCCGGTGTTGTCGTTGATCGCCACGACGCTCGGCTCGTCGAGCAGGACGCCCTTGCCGCGGACATAGACCAGCGTGTTCGCGGTGCCGAGGTCGACGGCCATGTCGCGGCCGATGAAGCTGTTAGCCATCGTGTCGCCTTGTTGCAGGTGGGGAAGAAGTGACAACAGGCTACGAAGCCGGACCGCGCCCGTCGGGGAGGACACGCGGCACCACCTGGCAATTCAGTGGCTCGACCGGTGGCGCTCTCAGCCGGCGGCTCGGTTGCCGCTGACGATCTGGCTGAGGTCGTCGAGCGAGCGGCTGCCGTGGTCGAAGGCCTTCGAGTGCTCACCGACGTCGATCACCGTGAGGTGCGCCAGGTCGCCGTCGCGCGAGTCGCCGGGCCCGTGGACCAGCCCGTCGACCAGGTCGGCCAGCCGGTCGGCGCCGTACCCCATCCAGCACAGGGTCGCCACGCCGGTGCCGTCGACGCAGCGGGTCGCCTCGTAGAGGTCGAGCACGCGGTCGGCCTGGAAGGGAGCGCTCCGCGCGTCCGCGCCGTCACCCGGGACGGTGACCGCGACGTCGCGGGCGGTCGCGAGATCGCCGGCAGCGACGGCGACGGCCCCGTCACCGTCACCGGCCGTCGGGTCGTAGAGATAGAGCTGGGACGTGACGTCGTCCAGGGTCTGCGGGTCGATCCCTCGCTCGATCGCGGCGACCGCGTCCTGCGCCGCACGGGCGTTGGCGAGCCATTGACGCTCGACATCGGACAACAGGCCCTGGTCCTCAAGGCTGCCCCAGCCGGCAAGGTCTCGGTCCAGGGCGACCCTGTTGGCGGCGTCCCGGGCCCAGGGCGGGATGCCGTCCCGGTTGCCGATCGAGCCCGGAGAGGCGGCAACGATCGACAGCTGCTGGTCGCGGCTGAGCGCGTCCCACCACCGGTTCACCTCGCGGGTGGGCGCACCCGGCCCGGGCGTCGAGTCCAGCGCATCGACGGCCGGGACGGCCGCCTCCTCGGCCATCAGGTCGGTGATCCGCCGGTCCAGCTCGACCTGGTACGCCGCGGCCCGGGCAGCGCCCTCGTCGGCGAGCACAGCCCGGTCACCCCCTACGGCGAGCGGTGTCGAACTCGCGGTGAGGACGAACGCACCGCTCGCCGCGGCGTACGACGCGACCAGCTGCATCGTCGCGCGGTGGGCGCAGAGCTGGCTCACGTCGCCGGGTCGCTGGCCGATCTCCCACCCGCTCGGCGCGAGGGCCGCCGCCAGCAGCACCAGGGGCGAGGCGTCGAGCCGCGCCGACACCCGGGCGCGGACCGTCACGGTGGTCTCGTCGGGACCGAAGGCGAATCGGCTGTCCGGCAACTGGCCGTCCCCGACCGCCTCGGCCCACGCCCGGGTGGCGGTGCCGGTGGTCAGGTCGAAGGCGTTGGCGAGCCGCTGCTCCGTCGCCGGCATGGCCTGGCCGACCGGCTCTGCGGAAGGCCGCTCGGGCGGCAGCAGGACGATGTCGACGTCCGGATGCCGGCGCCGTACGGCAGCGAAGACCGGTGGGAGCGGCGCATCCCGAGACTGGAGCTCCATGACGGGAGGCTGCCCGGAGGCACTCCCCCGTAACCGTCGGGCCTGCGGGCTGGCCCTTGTAACGCGGTGTTGTGGGGTCTACGAACCCGTTAGGACGGGTCACCAGATCCCACAACACCGCGTTACAAGCGGCAGGTCGACCTGCGCGGCACTCGTCAGAGGCTGGGGAACCAGATCCCGATCTCGCGCTCCGCGGACTCGGGAGAGTCGGAGCCGTGCACGAGGTTCTGCTGGACCTTCAGGCCCCAGTCGCGGCCGAGGTCGCCGCGGATCGTGCCCGGTGCGGCCGCCGTGGGGTCGGTCGCACCCGCCAGCGAGCGGAAGCCCTCGATGCAGCGCTCGCCCTCCAGCACGATCGCGACGACCGGGCCGGACAGCATGAAGTCGACGAGCGGCTGGTAGAACGGCTTCCCTTCGTGCTCGGCGTAGTG
The DNA here is from genome assembly GCA_963707845.1 of uncultured Actinomycetota bacterium. GTDB lineage: Bacteria > Actinomycetota > Actinomycetes > Propionibacteriales > Nocardioidaceae > Nocardioides. The sequence goes on along the minus strand of CAVPRL010000014.1, from coordinate 244,822 downwards.
CTCGGCGAGCACCTCAGGCGTCGCGGTCCGCAGCTCGAGCGCCACCAGGGCATAACCCTTGGCCTCGATGCGGCGGATGATCTCGCCGACCTGGCCGCGCTTGACGGCGTCGGGCTTGAGCAAGACGAGGGTGCGCTGGGTCATGGACCCGACCTTATAGAGACGCCGCCCGCCGTACGACGTCGGCCGGGACCGGACCGGCGGCGTCCTCGGCCGGGACCGGATCGCCGGCCACCCGCCGCACCGGGATGACGCCGCCCCAGACTCCGGCCTCGATGTCCTCGAGGTCGTCGACCGGACCCTCGCCGCGCGACTTCATCGACGCCTCGTGCAGCGGCACCGCGAGCACGGCCGTCGCGGCCAGCTCCTTGCGGGTGTTGGCGCGCAGCGTCGCCGACCGCCCCGGGATCATGTGGTCGACGATCAGGCGCAGGGCGTGTCCGCGCTCCTCCTCGTCGTCGACCAGGCGGGCGGCACCGATGACCACCGCGGAGCGGTAGTTCATCGAGTGGTGGAAGGCCGAGCGAGCAGCCACCAGGCCGTCCAGCTCGGTGACCGTGATGCAGACCGTGGTGTCGGTCGCGGTCCGCAGCCAGCCCGCGGCCACCGACCCGTGCACGTAGAGCGTGCCGTCGAGGTCGGGTCCGTCCAGGTCCACGGCGTACGCCGACGGCAGCACCAGCGGGTGGCTGACCCCGCCCCTGCTGACCGTCACCCCGAGGTGGCAGATGAGCGCGTCCTGCAGCAGCCGGTGCAGCTCGGCGCGCTCGTCGACCATCCGGTTGCGGCCTCGGCCGACCGTGGTGCGGGGCGTCGGGGACAGGGCGGTGAGCGTCATGGGTCTAGCCTGACCCAGAAGTGGCCTGCACGCACGGGCCAATCCGGCACCAGTTGGACAGGACAATCGTGGCCACTCTCCCGGTCGTGCTCGACCGCACCGCTCCCGGACCGCTCGGCGTCCAGCTCTCCGGGGCGATCCGCGAGCTGGTCGTCGCCGGCACTCTCGCGCGCGGCGACCGGCTGCCGAGCAGCCGGGCGCTCGCGACCGACCTCGGCGTGAGCCGCTCGGTGACCGAGCACGCCTACGAGCAGCTGCTCGCCGAGGGCTGGCTCGAGGCGCGGCGCGGCTCGGGCACGTACGTCGCTGCCGGTGGGGCGACCTCGACCACGATCCCGCGGCGCGCGACCCCGGCTCCGCCGCGCGACCTGGTCCGGCTCGACGCCGGGACGCCGTGGATCGACCCACGGCACGCGGCCGGCTGGCGGCGCGCCTGGCGGGAGGTGTCGACGGCCCGGCCGCCGCGGGGGTACGACGATCCGCGCGGGCTGCCCGAGCTGCGCGCCGCGCTCGCCGACCGGATCGGCAGGACCCGCGGCCTGGCCGTCGACCCGGACGAGGTCGTCGTCACCAGCGGCACCACCGACGGGCTGCGGCACCTGCTGTCGGTGCTGCCGCCCGGCGCGGTCGCGCTCGAGGACCCCGGCTACCGGGCCGCGGTCGAGACCGTGCGCGGCCTCGCCCGCGAGGTCCGGGACCTGCCCGCACTGGAGCGGGTGACCGACCTGAGCGGGGTCGTCGCGGCGTACGTCACGCCCGCCCACCAACACCCGCTCGGCCGGGTGCTGCCCGCCGCCGACCGGGTGGCCCTGCTCGAGGCCGCCCGCACCGCCGACGCGGTCGTGGTCGAGGACGACTACGACTCGGAGTTCCGCTACGACGTCGCGCCGGTCCCGGCACTCGCCAGCCTGGACCGGCACCGCGTCGCCTACCTCGGCACCGCGGCCAAGGCGGTCGCCCCGTCGCTGCGCCTCGGCTGGATGGTCCCGCCCCCGGCGTACCTCGACGCGGTCAACGCACGCCGGGTGGTCACGCATGAGGGCGCGCCGTGGCCGGTGCAGCGCGCGTTCCTCGCCCTGCTGCGCGACGGGTACGTCGACAAGGTGGTCCGCACCGCGCGCCGGGTGTACGCCGAACGGGCGCCTCGGGTCGCGGCCGCGCTCACGCCGTACGCCGAGCTGGCGGGTCCGCTCGCGGGGATGTACTCGACCTGGCTGCTCCCCCAGGCCGACGCGCTGCGGGCGCGCGAGGCCGCGCGCGGGGCGGGATTCGAGGTCAACCTGCTCTCCGACTACTGCCGGACGGCGCGCCTCACCGGGCTGGTGCTCGGGTTCGGCGGGGTCACCGACGACGAGCTCGACCGCGCGCTCGCGGCCGTCACCTCAGTCCTCTGACCCGCTCTCGTCGTACGCCGCGAACGCCTCGGCCCGCTCGCGCTCGATCTTGAGCCCGAGGAAGTACGCCGAGCCCCACAGCAGCGCGAAGATCCCACCGAGCACGAACATCAGCGGGATCACGAAGCCCAGCCCGACCGCGGCGACCTGCACCGCCCAGCCCAGCGAGTACGCCCACTCGGCGCGGAGCATGCCGGCCAGCAGGAGGCAGACCACGGCCAGCCCGACACCCACGGCCACCGCGGTCCCAGCGCTGACGTCGGCGATCGTGATCATCACCGGCGTGGTCAGGCCGAGCGTGATCGCCTCGAGGCTGAGCACGGCCGCACACATGCCGCGGCGGGGAGACCTGCCCTGCTCCTCGCTCATCGGCGACGCACCAGCAGGCTGCGGGCCTCGCCGACGGTGACGACCGACCCGGTGACCAGCACGGCACCGGACCCGACGCCCTCGCCGAAGGCGGCGCCGGCCTCGGCCAGGGTGGCGGCCGCCTCGATCGCGTCGCCGAGGACCGGCGTCACCGAGACGCGGTCCTCACCGAAGACCTCGCGGGCGACCGCCGCCAGCTGCTCGGCGGGCAGCGCGCGGTCGGTGGAGTTCTGCGTGCACACGATGTGGGCGAGATGCGGCTCCAGGGCGACCAGCACCTGCTCCTGGTCCTTGTCCGCCATCACCCCGACCACCCCGATCAGCGGGTTGAACGTGAAGGAGTCCTCGAGGGCCGCGCCCAACGCCTCGGCACCGTGCGGGTTGTGCGCGGCGTCGAGCACGACGGTGGGGCTGCGCCGGACGATCTCGAGACGGCCCGGCGAGGTGACCTCGGCGAAGGCCGCCCGGACCAGGTCGGCGTCGAGCTCCTGCTCGCCACTGCCGAGGAAGGACTCGACCGCGGCCAGCGCGATGGCGGCGTTCTGCGCCTGGTGCGCGCCGTACAACGGCAGGAAGACGTCGTCGTACCGAGCCCTGAGCCCCTGCAGCGACAGCATCTGGCCGCCGACGGCCGGCGTACGGGCGGCGACGCCGAAGTCGATGCCCTCGCGCACGGCGCTCGCGCCGACCTCGGCGATCCGCTCCTGGAGCACGGCGGCGACGTCCGGGGTCTGCTCCGCGAGCACCACGGCCGAGCCGGGCTTGATGATCCCGGCCTTCTCGTAGGCGATCTGGACGGCGGTGTCGCCGAGGTAGCTGGCGTGGTCGATCGCGACCGGCAGCACGACGGCGACCGCGGCATCCACGACGTTGGTGGCGTCCCACGAACCGCCCATGCCGACCTCGACGACGGCGACGTCGACCGGGGCGTCGGCGAACGCGGCGTACACCATGGCGACCACGCTCTCGAAGAACGACATCGGGTGGTCCTGGTCGCGGTCGACCAGCTCCAGGTACGGCGCGACGTCGTTGAACGCGCGCACGAACTCGTCGTCGGACAGCGGCTCGCCGTCGATGGAGATCCGCTCGGTCATCCGCTCGACGTGCGGGCTGGTGAACCGGCCGGTGCGCAGGTCGAGCGCGCGCAGCAGGGTGTCGATCATCCGGGAGGTGGAGGTCTTGCCGTTGGTGCCGGTCAGGTGGATCACCGGGTAGGCACGCTGCGGGTCACCGAGCAGCTCGGTGAAGGCCTCGATCCGGTCCAGGGACGGTTCGAGCTTCGTCTCCGGCCAGCGGGACAGGAGTGCCTCCTCGACCTCGTCGAAGGTCTCTGCCAGTCGCGGGGCCGATCGGGGTACGTCGGGAGTCTCACTCATCGTGCGTCGAGTCTAGGGATGGACGCCGCAGTGACCGAAAGTGGAACGGGTTCTAGGTTGTCGTCATGAAGACCACCGTCGCCGTCGTCAACGCCCCCGGAGAGCCGTTCGTCTTCGAGGAGGTGGAGGTTGACGGGCCGCGCGCCGACGAGGTGCTGGTGCGGATCGTCGCCACCGGGCTCTGCCACACCGACATCTCGCTGCGCGACACCCTGCCGGCCGAGATGTTCCCGCGGGTGTTCGGGCACGAGGGCTCGGGCGTCGTCGAGGAGGTCGGCGCGGACGTGACCGGCATCGCGGTCGGCGACCATGTCGTGCTCAGCCTCGCCTCCTGCCGCACCTGCGCGAACTGCCGGAGCGGCCGGGCCGCCTACTGCGAGCAGACGATGATGCTCAACTACATGGGCTTCCGGATGGACGGCTCGACGTCGTACAGCCGTGAGGCCGGGCCGGTCTACGGCCACTTCTTCGGCCAGTCCTCGTTCGCGCAGCACGCGGTCGCGCTGGCCAGCAGCGTGGTGGTCGTCGACAAGGCGCTCGACCTGACGCTGTTCGCGCCGTACGGCTGCGGGTTCATGGCCGGCTCCGGCTCGGTGCTCAACGTGCTCAAGCCCGGACCCGAGGACAGCGTCGTCGTGTACGGCGTCGGCGCGGTCGGGCTGGCCGCCGTCGCCGCCGCAAAGGCCAGCGGTGCCGCCACGATCGTCGCGGTCGACCTGATGCCGAGCCGACTCGAGGCCGCCGCGGCGTACGGCGCCGTCGGGGTCAACCCGTCGGAGCTCGGCGACACGTCCGTGGTCGACAAGGTGAAGGAGCTGACCGGCGGCGGCGCGACGTACGGCGTCGAGACCACCGCCGTCCCCTCGGTCATCAAGGAGGCCGCTCAGGCCCTGGCCGTCCAGGGCACGCTCGTGGTCCTGGGCCTCGACATGAACCGACCGGAGTTCCCGGTCGACGCGATCGACATCCTGCAAAACGGCAAGGTGATCCGCGGCTCGGTCGAGGGCGACTCGGACCCGCAGGAGATGGTGCCGCGGATGCTCCGGCTGAACGCGGCGGGCGACTTCCCGCTCGAGGGCCTGGTCACGACGTACCCCTTCACCGAGATCAACACCGCGATCGACGACGTCGTCTCCGGGAAGGTCGTCAAGCCCGTCCTGGTGTGGTGACCACCAGGCTCACCGTGTCGACGACCGGGCGGTAGCCGATCGCCTCGTAGATGTGGTTGGAGACCGGGTTGGCCTGGTCGGTGAAGAGGCAGCAGCGCACCCCCTGCTCGACGTACCGCTGCGAGATCTCGGCGACCGCCCGGCTCGCGTAGCCGCGGCCGCGGCGGTCCCGTGGCGTGTAGACCGGGCCGATCCGGGTGACGCCGTTGGCGGGCAGGTTGGCGCCGGTCAGGTGCACGACCTCGCCGGTCTCGTCCTCCCACAGCCAGACGATGCCGTCGTCGATCCGCCCGAGCAGCTCCTCCATGGAGAACTCCTCCATGGCGTGCGGCTCGATCCTCCCGGCCTGCTCGGCAGCGGCCGTCGCGAAGTCCCGGAACCACGCCAGGCATAGCTCGGCGTCGTCGCGGGTGGCCGGGCGCAGCCGGCCGGGCGGCGCCACCGGCAGCAGCAGGTCGCCGAGCTCGAAGAGCCGCAGGTGCTCGTGCACCGAGGCCGCGCCCCCGGACAGCCGGGCGGTCTCCTCCGCGACGACCCGGGTGGCCGGCAGCGCGCCGTTGACCCCGCCCAGCGCCTCCCCGCGCTCGTGCAACGCCCGGGCCAGCGCGAGCGCGGCGTCCTCCGGCATCGGGAGGACGTACGCCGGGTAGGGCGCGAACGGCGCCGTACGCATCGCGACCCCTGCGACCGCACCCGTCTCGTCGCGGGCGATGGCCCACCAGCGGTGCGGCAGGTCTCCGACAGGGCCAGCCCCCTGTAACTGCTTGGCCAACCGGGCGGTGACCGACGCGATCACGGTCGTGAGGACCGGCTCGGCCGCCAGGTGCGCCCCCGTCTCGGCGAGGAAACGGGCCGGGTCGTCGGTGAAGTCGATACGGGAGACCATGCCCGAAGTCAGCCACCCAGGTGCCCACCGTCACAACCGGTTTCTCCGGCGGGCCGCCCGCGCCCTAGGATTTCGACCATGACCGACACGCAGAGCCAGGCCACGGAGACGACCAGCGCCGATCGACGCGCCGTCGTCGTACCCGACAAGCCTGCGCTCGAGGGCCTCGAGGCCACCTGGAGCGAGCGCTGGAAGGCCCAGGACACCTACGCCTTCGACCGCACCCAGCCGCGCGAGCGCGTCTACTCGATCGACACCCCGCCGCCGACGGTGAGCGGCAGCCTGCACGTCGGCCACGTGTTCAGCTACACCCACACCGACCTGATCGCCCGCTTCCAGCGGATGCGCGGCAAGTCCGTCTTCTACCCGATGGGCTGGGACGACAACGGCCTGCCGACCGAGCGCCGGGTGCAGAACTACTTCGGCGTCCGGTGCGACCCCTCGCTGCCGTACGACGCGGACTTCACCCCGCCCGAGAAGCCTGACGCCAAGAAGCAGATCCCGATCAGCCGGCCGAACTTCATCGCCCTCTGCGAGCAGCTCGTCGAGCAGGACGAGCAGGTCTTCGAGCAGCTCTGGCGCACCCTCGGCCTCTCGGTCGACTGGAAGCAGCACTACACGACGATCGGCGCCAAGTCGCAGACCGTCAGCCAGCGCGCGTTCCTGCGCAACTTCGCCCGCGGCGAGGCCTACCTCCAGGAGGCGCCGACCCTCTGGGACGTCACCTTCCAGACCGCCGTCGCCCAGGCCGAGCTCGAGGCGCGCGAGTACGCCGGCGCCTACCACCGGGTCGCGTTCCACAAGCCCGACGGCGAGAAGGTCTACATCGAGACGACCCGCCCCGAGCTGATCCCGTCGGTCGTGGCGCTGATCGCCCACCCGGACGACGAGCGCTACCAGCCGCTCTTCGGCACCACGGTCTCCTCGCCGGTCTTCGGCGTCGAGATCCCGGTGCGCGCGCACGCGGCCGCCGAGATGGACAAGGGCGCCGGCATCGCCATGTGCTGCACCTTCGGCGACCTCACCGACGTCACCTGGTGGCGCGAGCTCGACCTGCCGGTGCGCACGGTGATCGGCCGCGACGGCCGGATGTCGCGCGAGACGCCGGACTGGCTGAGCGCCCCGACCGCCGCGGCGGCGTACGAGGAGCTCAAGGGCAAGACCGCCTTCTCCGCCCGCGAGGCGGTCGTCGCCGCACTGCGCGAGTCCGGCGACCTGGACGGCGAGCCCAAGCCCACCCAGCGGATGACGAACTTCTACGAGAAGGGCGACAAGCCGCTCGAGATCGTCGCGACCCGCCAGTGGTACATCCGCAACGGTGGCCGCGACGCCGCCCTGCGCACCGAGATGATCGACCGCGGCGCCGAGATCCAGTGGCTTCCAGCGCACATGAAGCACCGCTACGACAACTGGGTCGGCGGCCTCAACGGCGACTGGCTGATCTCGCGGCAGCGCTTCTTCGGCATCCCGTTCCCGGTCTGGTACCCGCTGGACGCCGAGGGCGAGCCCGACTACGACCACCCGCTCCTCCCCCGTGAGGACGAGCTGCCGATCGACCCGTCGACGGTCGCCCCCGGCGGCTACACCGAGGAGCAGCGCGGCAAGCCCGGCGGCTTCATCGGCGACCCCGACGTGATGGACACCTGGGCGACCTCTTCGCTGACCCCGCAGATCGCCGGCGGGTGGGAGTCCGACGACGACCTGTGGCAGCGGGTCTTCCCGATGGACCTGTGCACCCAGGCGCACGACATCATCCGCACCTGGCTCTTCTCCCGGGTCGTCCGCGCGCACTTCGAGAACCACGCCGCGCCCTGGTCGCACGCGCTGGTCTCCGGCTTCATCCTCGACCCGGACCGCAAGAAGATGTCCAAGTCCAAGGGCAACGTGGTGGTCCCGACCGAGATCCTCGACAAGTTCGGCGCGGACGCCGTCCGGTGGCGGGCCGCGATGGCCCGACCGGGCCTGGACTCGCCGTTCGACGAGACCCAGATGAAGGTCGGCCGCCGGCTCGCGATGAAGGTCCTCAACGCCTCGAAGTTCGTGCTCGGCGGCGTCGGCGCGACCGGCGTCAACCCGTTCGAGGTCTCCGAGCCCGTCGACTGCGCCCTGCTGGGACGGTTGGCCGAGGTAGTCCGGGCAGCGACTGATGCGTTCGAGGCGTACGACTACACCAGCGCCCTCGAGACCGCCGAGAAGTTCTTCTGGGAGTTCTGCGACGACTACCTCGAGCTGGTCAAGGCGCGCGCGTATGACGAGGACGGGGGCACCGCCACCGTCTCGGCCAAGGCCACGCTCGCGATCGCGCTCGACGTGCAGCTGCGGCTGCTCGCGCCGTTCCTGCCCTACGTGACCGAGGAGGTCTGGTCGTGGTGGCGCTCTGCTGAGTTCGGGGGAGGCTCCATCCACCTCGCCGCCTGGCCGACCGTCACCGAGCTGGGCTCGGCCGCCGCGACCGACGCCGTCGCACTGGACGCGGTCGCCGCCGCCCTGGTCGGCATCCGCGGAGCGAAGTCGACCGCGAAGGTCTCGATGCGCGCCGAGCTGTCCCGCGTGGACGTCCGTGGGCCCCAGGCCCTGGTCGCGGCCGCCGAGCTCGCGGCCGACGACCTGCGCAAGACCGGCAGGATCGTCGGAGACCTGGTGTTCACGCCCGTGGAGGGCGCGACCGAGATCACCGTCGAGGCCGAGCTCGCGCCGGTCCCCGAGGGCTGAGCACCGAGGGCTGAGCACCGGGGCTGAGCGCCCCGGACCGGATCAGCGCCAGCTGTGGTGACCGCCGCGGCCACCACGGTCGTCGTCACGGTCGTCGTCGTGGCCGTAGCCGTACTCGTACGAGTCGTCGGACCCGTAGTCCCGCGACCCGTGCTCGCTGTCGCGGGCGTTCGTGAGCGCGGCGGTGATCGCCGAGACGATGGCGTTGCCCAGGTCGCGTCCGGGGCCCTGCCCGTACGAGGGACCGCGGCCGGGCTTGGTCGGCGTCGTGGGCGCCGGGGTCGGCGTCGGGGCTGAGACCGGGGTCGGCGTCTGCGTCGGCGTGGGGACCGGCGTCGGGGTCACGGGGGCAGCCGGGGTGGCCGGCGGCTTCGGAGCCGAGGAGTGGGTCCCCGGCGCCGGCTTCGTCTGCGTGTGAGCCTTCGTCTGGCCGTGCGCGTGGCCCTGGGTGCCGCCCTGGACGGCGGCAGTGGCGTGGCCCTGCTTCGCGGGGCGCCGGGGCGCGGTCGGGGTGGCGGCAGGGGCGCTCGGCGCCTTCGTGGCCTCCTCGGCCACGGGGACCACCGGCGCGGCGTCGGGGGCGACCTGCGGCTTGGGCTGCAGGACGGTGCCGGCGATCAGTCCCATCGGGGTGTGCCGGGCGAACCCGCCGAGTGCGTCGGTGCGGACGGCGTGAGCCATCACGCCGATGCACGCCAGCACGACGACGATCGAGGCGACCAACGGTGCCCGGTGCTCAGACCGCATTCAGACCCTCCCGGAACGGCGCGCCCGCCGAGAAACGGACGCTTCGCGTCAGAGTTTTCCGGTCTGGACCGCTGTCGCCAAACCCCTGGGCCTGTTTTAGCCACAAATGGCCCAGATGGGCTAGGTGGGCTGGTCACCGGGATGACCCACGGGGCATAGGTTCAACCTCGGGTAGGTCATCCGCGGGTTGGTCACGCGGCCGCTGGCGCGTCCGCTTACGCGGACTTCTTCTTCTTGGCCTCGGACTCGCGGGGCACCAGGGTCGGCGCGACGCCGTCCGTCACGACCTCACCGGTCACGATCACCTTGGCGACGTCGCCGCGCGAGGGCACGTCGTACATCACGTGGAGGAGGACCTCCTCGATGATCGCGCGCAGGCCGCGGGCGCCGGTGCCGCGCTCCATCGCGTTGTCGGCGATCGCCTCGATGGCCTCGGTGGTGAACTCGAGCTCGACCCCGTCGAGCTCGAAGAGCTTCTGGTACTGCTTGACCAGCGCGTTGCGCGGCTCGGTCAGGATCTGCACCAGGGCCGGGCGGTCGAGCTTGGTCACGCTCGCGATCAGCGGGAGCCGGCCGATGAACTCCGGGATCAGGCCGAACTTGGTCAGGTCCTCGGGCCGCACCTGCGAGAGCAGGTCCTCGGCGTCGCGCTCGACCTGGCCACGCACCTCGGCGGTGAAGCCGAGGGTCTTCTTGCCCACCCGCTGCTCGACGATGTGCTCGAGCCCGGCGAAGGCACCACCCACCACGAAGAGGATGTTGGTGGTGTCGATCTGGATGAACTCCTGGTGCGGGTGCTTGCGACCGCCCTGCGGCGGCACCGAGGCCGTGGTGCCCTCGATGATCTTCAGCAGCGCCTGCTGGACGCCCTCACCCGAGACGTCGCGCGTGATCGAGGGGTTCTCCGCCTTGCGGGCCACCTTGTCGATCTCGTCGATGTAGATGATCCCGGTCTCGGCCTTCTTGACGTCGTAGTCGGCGGCCTGGATCAGCTTGAGCAGGATGTTCTCGACGTCCTCACCGACGTAGCCGGCCTCCGTGAGCGCGGTGGCGTCAGCGATCGCGAACGGGACGTTGAGCATCCGTGCCAGCGTCTGTGCGAGGTAGGTCTTGCCACAGCCGGTCGGTCCGATCACGAGGATGTTGGACTTCGCGACCTCGACGACCTCCTCCTTGCTGTGCTTGCCCGACAGCGGCTGGATGCCCGCCTGCACCCGCTTGTAGTGGTTGTAGACGGCGACCGCGAGCGACTTCTTCGCCTGCTCCTGGCCGATCACGTACGAGTTGAGGAACTCGAAGATCTCGCGGGGCTTGGGCAGCTCGTCGAGGCTGACCTCGGTCCCCTCGTTGAGCTCCTCCTCGATGATCTCGTTGCAGAGGTCGATGCACTCGTCGCAGATGTAGACGCCGGGGCCGGCGATGAGCTTCTTGACCTGCTTCTGGCTCTTCCCGCAGAAAGAGCACTTCAACAGGTCGCCTCCGTCACCGATACGTGCCACGGGCGGTCATCCTCCGGTAAGTCGAGCCCTACTTCGAGCTGGTGCAGCAGTTGTGCGGGTCCGGGGCCTGAGGGCCCCCTTGACGGTACCGCGTGCCACCCCCGTTCAGGGGATGGACACGGGCGTCGTCCGGGTCAGGCGAGCGCTGGGGCGGCCTTGCGCGACTCGACCACGGCGTCGATCAGGCCGTACTCCACGGCCTGCGCGGCGGTCAGGATCTTGTCCCGCTCGATGTCGCGGCTCACCTGCTCGACCGACCGGCCGCTGTGGTCGCTGATCATCTTCTCGAGCAGCTCGCGCATCCGCAGGATCTCGTTGGCCTGGATCTCGATGTCGGAGGTCTGGCCGAACGTGCCCTCGGTGTAGGGCTGGTGGATCAGGATCCGGCTGTTGGGCAGCGCCAGCCGCTTGCCGCGGGCACCTGCACCCAGCAGGATCGCCGCCGCCGAGGCTGCCTGGCCGATGCACACGGTCTGCACGTCGGGCTTGATGAAGTTCATCGTGTCGTAGATCGCCGTCAGCGCGGTGAACGAGCCGCCAGGGCTGTTGATGTAGATCTGGATGTCCTGGTCGGGGTTCATCGACTCCAGGCACATCAGCTGGGCGATCACCGCGTTGGCGACGTCGTCCGAGATCGGCGTGCCGAGGTAGATGATGCGGTCCTCGAACAGCTTGGCGTAGGGGTCGATGCGGCGGAAGCCGTAGGACGTGCGCTCTTCCCACTGGGGGATGTAGTAGTTCATGCGTCAGTCCTTCTGCCGGGCGGGCCGGCCCTCGTCTGCGGCCTCGCGGGCGCTCTTGACGACCTGGTCGACCAGGCCGTACTCGAGCGCCTGCTCGGCGGTGAACCAGCGGTCGCGGTCGGCATCGGCGATGACCTGCTCGATCGGCTGGCCGGTGTGCTCGGCGATCAGGTCGAGCAGCACCTTCTTGATGTGCAGCGACTGCTGCGCCTGGATCTTGATGTCGGACGCGGAGCCGCCCATGCCCGAGGAGGGCTGGTGCATCATGATCCGCGCGTGCGGCAGGGCGTAGCGCTTGCCCTTGGTGCCGGCGCAGAGCAGGAACTGGCCCATCGACGCGGCCAGGCCCATCCCGACCGTCGCGACGTCGTTGGGGATGTAGTTCATGGTGTCGTAGATCGCCATGCCGGCGTCGACCGAGCCACCCGGGCTGTTGATGTGCAGGAAGATGTCGGCCTCGGGGTCCTCGGCCGACAGCAGCAGCAGCTGGGCGCAGATCGCGTTGGCGTTCTGGTCGCGCACCTCGGAGCCGAGGAAGACGATCCGCTCGCGCAGGAGGCGCTGGTAGATGTGGTCGTCGAGGCCGTTCATCCCGCCGCCGCCGTTGGCCTGCGGCTGATGAGTCCCCTGGTGCGAGGAGGAGCTGGAGTACTGGGTCACGGAAGCGACCCTAGCCGCAAGAGCCGACAGTTCCACGGCCAACCACCCCCTGTTCGCCAACAGCGGATTTCAGCTCGCGAGCCACTCCCGCAGCGCCTGGTGGACCTCGGGGTGGTTGAGCAGGCCGAAGTGGTCGGTCCGGCCGAGGTGCAGCACGTCCGCGCCCGGGAACAGCTCGCCGCCGCGCCGGTCCCGGCCGTACGCCGACGGCGGGCGCACCAGCAGGTCGCCGACGACGTGACCGACCAGGTGCCGCTCGCTCTCGGTCAGCGTGGCGGCGACGAGCCGGTAGCGGGCCCGGGGCAGCAGCGGTACGTCGTCGGCCAAGCCGTCCACCAGGTCGTGGACGCCGACCGAGCGCCGGTCCAGGACACGACCGAACGCCGCCGTCTCCGGGAGCCGAGCAAGCCCCCGCGCGCCGTGCCCGATCCCCCGCGCGACGGGCGCACCGAGGTGCGGCGTACCCAGCGTGACGACGTCGGTGACGAGCTCGGTCCACGGTTGCGGGTGGTCGCTGGCGACCGCCCCGGCCGCCCGGACGATCAGGCCGCCCATCGAGTGCCCGACCAGCGCGACCCGCGTGACCGGGACCGGCCAGGCGCCGACCAGCCGGTCCATCAGGCTGGTCAGCGCGGCGCCGTTCTCGCGCACGGTCAGACCGGTGTTGGAGCGCAGGAAGACCGGCGTCCAGCCGAGCTCCACCAGCGTCTCGGCGTACGTCGAGCCGACACGCTCGCGGCCGTGCTCCCAGTAGGACTCGTTCTCGCACAGCCCGTGGTGGAGCACGGCGACGCGACCGGTCGCGCGGGGAAAGGCCGCGGCCAGGCCCTCGGGCGTCAGCTCGACGTCGTGCCCGTCGACCCGCACCGCCATCGTGATCGCCAGCCGCGGCCGCTCGACGGCCAGGCTGTCGCCGATCAGCCCGTTGACGGCCGACCGGACGAACCGGCCACGCGGACCCTGGTCCAGGCGCGGGCCGATCCCGGCGGCACCCGCCCGGTCGAGCCCGGCGGCCGCGGCGCGCAGCCCGAGCCCGACCCCGGCGCACACGGCGCTGGTGATCGCCCGCCCGGGGTAGCCGCCGAAGCGGTCCGCCCAGGCGTCGTGGGTGTCGCGGACCCCGCGCACCACCAGCTCGTCGGTGACCTCGGTCAGGAGGGACAGGGCGTCGAGCACGCCGGGTCCGGATGCGCGCGTCATGCCGTGACCATACTCGCGGTATGTCGCGGTGGCGAGCCCTCGACATGACACCGGCCCGCCAGGTCAGACCTGGCGGGCCGGCGTACGACGTGCCCGGAAGCGGGCGCGGGGATCAGGCCTCGGCCTTCTCCTCCTCGGCGGGCGCCTCGACCTCGTCCTCCGGCTCACCGATGGTGCCGTCGGGGCGGAGGTTCTTCAGCTCGACGGTGTTGCCGGACGCGTCGGTGACGACGGCCGACTCGACGATGCGGGCCAGCGCCTTGCCGCGCAGGATCTCCTGCACCAGCTCCGGGATGTGGTTGTGCTCGAACATGTGGTTCGCGAACTCCTGCGGGTCCTCACCGGACTGCTGGGCCTTGCGGACCATGTGCTCCGAGAGCTCCTGCTGGTCGATGCCGAACTCCTCGACCTGCGCGATCTCGTCCAGGATGAACTGCGCGGTCACGGCGTCGCGGACCCGGCGCTCGAGGTCGGCCTCGAACTCCTCGATGGTCTGCGACTCGTCCTCGAGGTACTTCTCCATCGTGACGCCGGCGTACGCGAGCTGCTGCTCGAAGCTGCGGCGCCGGGCGGTCAGCTCGTCGGCGACGATCGTCTCGGGCAGCGGGATGTCGACCGACTCCAGCAGCGCCTCGAGGACGGCGTCGCGCGCGGCGGCGGCCTGCTCGAGGCGGCGGCCGCGGCCGAGCCGCTCCCGGACGTCCTCGGTGAGCTCGGCGACGGTGTCGTACTCCGACGCGAGCTGGGCGAACTCGTCGTCGAGCTCGGGCAGCTCCTGCTCCTGCACCTGCGTGACGGCGACGGCGACGTCGACGCCCTCGCCGACCAGGTCACCGCCGACGAGCTGCGAGGTGAAGATCTTCTCGTCGCCGGCGGCGAGGCCGACCAGCGCCTCGTCGAGACCGTCGATCATGCCGCCGCGACCGACGCGGTAGGACATGCCGGACACCTCGGCGCCGTCGACGACCTCGCCGTCCTTGGTCGCCTTCAGGTCCATGACGACGAAGTCGCCGTCCGCGGCCGGACGCTCGACGTCGATCAGGGTGGCGAACCGCTCACGCAGCGCCTCGACCTGCTCGGTGACGTCCTCGTCGCTGATCTCGATGGCCTCGACGGAGGCGGTGACGCCGTCGTACGTCGGAAGCTTGATCTCGGGCTTCACGTCCACCTCGGCGGTGAACTCAAGCGCCTCATTGTCCTCGAACTTGGTCACCTCGATCTCCGGCTGCGCGAGCGGCTGGAGGTCGTTGGCCTGGAGCGCCTCGATGTACTTCTGCGGGACGACCTCGTTGACGGCCTCCTCGAGGACCGCGCCGCGGCCGACCTGGCGGTCGATGACGGCCGGCGGGACCTTGCCGCGGCGGAAGCCGGGGACGTTGATCTGCTTGGCGATCTTCTTGTACGCCGCGTCGAGGCTCGGCTTGAGCTCCTCGAAGGGCACCTCGACGGTCAGCTTGGCCCGGGTCGGGCTCAAGGTCTCGACGGCGCTCTTCACAGGCTTTCTCCTACTTTTCGGTGATGGTGCTGGGGGAGGTGGTGCTTGGTTCAGTCGGGGCGACAGGACTCGAACCTGCGATCTCCTGCTCCCAAAGCAGGCGCGCTAGCCACTACGCTACGCCCCGCCAAGTGGGGTCCTGCGCCTGCACGTGGGCACGCCCAGGACCCTGCTTGGAGCGGATGACGGGAATCGAACCCGCGTAATCAGTTTGGAAGACTGGAGCTCTACCATTGAGCTACATCCGCGAGCCCGGGGCCTCGGCCCCAGAGCGGGTGCAATCGTGCCACATCGGAGGGTCCTGACCCCAACCGGGACGACCGTCGCTCGGTCCGGGCTCAGCGTCGGTGGACCAGCACCAGGGCCCGGTCGTCGTTGCGAGAGCCGAGTGAGTCGACCAGTCGGTCGGCCCCGCCGTCGAACTCCCCGCGCAGCAGGCTCTCGGCCTGGCCGAGCATCCGGTCGATGCCGAGGCTGATGTCGCGCTTCGGGGTCTCGACCATGCCGTCGGTGTAGAGCAGCAGTGCGTCGCCGGGCCGCATCACGCCCGTGATCGTCAGGAACTCCGCGTCCTCGATCAGGCCGAGGACCGGGCCCTCCCCCTCGTGCAAGGTCCAGCGCCCCGAGCCCGCGTCGAGCTGGGCGGCCGGCGGGTGTCCGGCGGTGCGAACCTCGAACGCTCCGGTGACCAGGTCGAGCGAGAGGTGGGCGGCCGTCGCGAAGCCCTCCTCCCAGCCCTGGCGCAGCAGGTACTCGTTGGCCGCGGGCAGGAAGTCCACGGGCGGGAGGGCGCCGAGCAGCCCGCCGAAGGCGCCCGACAGGAGCAGTGCCCGGGTGCCGGCCTGCTCGCCCTTCCCGGACACGTCGACGACGACGATCTCGAGCCGGTCGGCGCCGGGGGTACCGACAGAGACGATGAAGTCACCGGCGAACGGCGTACCGCCGGCCGAGCGCAGCGCCGTCTCCGTCAGCCAGGTGTCCGGCAGCTCCGGGATCACGCCCTGACTGAGGATCCGGTCCCGGAGGTCGACGAGCATCGACTCCCCCTGCACGCCCGCGACGCCGAGCCGGGTGCGACGAAACGACGTCAGCAGCACGATGAAGCAGAGCACGTAGAGGACCGTGATCGCGAGGACGATCCGCGAGGTGACCGGGCTCTGGCGCGTGATGGCGAGCATCAGCATCACCATCACGAACACCACGAACCACGGCAGCTGACGCGGGCCGAGCAACAGGCTGCCGAGCAGGAGCGGCACGATCAGCACGGTCATCGGGGCGGTCTTCGGCCAGATCAGCACGACCGCTGTGACGACGATCGTGAGCGCGAGGAGCAGCACCAGGGTGCCGTTGCCGCGCGGGACCAGCCGCCGACGCCGGCGCGCGATCTTCGGCTTGGACGGGCGGGCGGCCCGGTCCGCGTCGCTGCGAGCGGTCATGGTCGGTCGATCCTCGTCCTGGGGTGGGCTCACTGTAGTGCTCGCGAGCGGTACCTGCGTTGACACTGGGAGCACCAGAAGAGGTTGCGGCCCAGCAGCTCTGCCGTGCGTACGGCGCGGCCGCACACGTGGCAGGGCATCCCGTTGCGCCGGTAGACGTAGACCTCGCCCCCGTGGTCGTCGCGACGCGGCGGCCGGCCCATCGCCTCAGGCAGGTGCGCGGGTCGGACCGTGTCGATCCGCCCGGTGCGCACGCCCTCCTGCATGAGCTCGACGAGGTCGTCCCAGATCGCTCGCCACTGCCCGACCCGGAGCGTGTTGCCCGGTCGGTAGGGGTCCATCCGGTGCCGGAACAGCACCTCCGCGCGGTAGACGTTGCCGACGCCGGCAAGCACCGTCTGATCCATGAGCAGCCCGCCGATCGGCGCCTTGCTGCGCCGGATCCGCTCCCAGGCGATGCCCGGGTCGGCGTCCGCGCGGAGCGGGTCCGGCCCGGAGCGGGCGACGACGACGTCGCGCTCGGCACGGGACAGTAGCTCGCAGACGGTCGCGCCGCGCAGATCCGCGTACGCCGTGTCGGTGGCCAGCCGGAGCCGGACCTGGCCGACCGGCTCGGGGACGGCGGGCACGTCGGCGTACACGTCGAACTTGCCGTAGAGGCCCAGGTGGACGTGCACGAACCGGTCGTCCGGGAACTCCACGAACAGGTGCTTGCCCCATGCCTCGGCACCGACGAGCACCTGGCCGTCGACGAGCGCGGCGGACCCGGCGAACCTGCCCTGCGGGCTGCTCGCCTCGACCACCCGACCGCCGAACGTCGCGGTCAGCTCACCAGCCAGACGATGGAGGGTGTGCCCCTCAGGCATCGCCAGCCGAGTCAGCAGGGCGCGCGGGCAGCGGCGGCAGGGCCCCGGTGCCTTCGTACGCCGTCAGCTGGTCGATCCGGCGCTGGTGCCGCTCGGCGCCGGAGAACGGCTCGGCGAGGAACAGCTCGACGAACCGGGTCATGTCCTCCAGCGAGTGCATCCGGCCGCCGACGGCGACGACGTTGGCGTCGTTGTGCTGGCGGCCGAGCAGTGCGGTCTCCTCCGACCAGGCCAGCGCGCAGCGGATACCGGCGACCTTGTTGGCGGCGATCTGCTCGCCGTTGCCGGAGCCGCCGATGACGACGCCGAGGCTGTCCTGGCCCGCGGCGCGCTCCTCGGCCACGGCGGTCGCCGCGCGGAGGCAGAAGACCGGGTAGTCGTCCTCGGCGTCGTACCAGAACGGGCCGTGGTCGACCGGCTCGTAGCCGTGCTCGGTAAGCCAGGCGGTCAGGTGGTCCTTGAGGTCGAGTCCGGCATGGTCACAGCCGAGGTGCACGCGCATGCTGCCTATCTTCTCAGCAGTGCTGCCTGAGGAACCCATCGGTCTGGCGGAGCAGCGCTTCCGCCGCCGGGAAGACCGCGGTGTGCCGCCAGAACCCGTGCAGCTGCCCCAGGTAGCGGGTCGCGGTGACCGCGACGCCGGCCTCCGCGAGCAGGCCGGCGAGGTGCTCGCCCTCGCCGCACAGCGGGTCGTGCTCAGCCGTGACGACCAGCGTCGGCGGGAGGGTCGCGAGCCGGTCGGAGAGCAGCGGCGCCAGGTCCGGGTGATCGAGGTCGGCGGGCAACGCGGCGTACTGCTCCCAGTACCAGGCGGCCTCACGCGGGTCGAAGCCGTCGGCGCTGGTGCGGTAGCTGTCGAAGCCCGCCCGCGGGTCGAGGAAGGGGTAGATCAGCACGGCCGCCGCGAACCGGCCGGGATGGCGCAGGGCGGCCACCAGCGCGAGGTTGGCACCCGCGCTGTCGCCGTGGACGTACAGAGGACCGTGGATCCGAAGGTCGGCGACGTTCCGATTCCGCTCTATCCACCGGATGACGGTCGACACATCGTCCGGGGCGGCCGGGAACCGGTGCTCCGGCGGCCGTCGGTAGTCGACGCTGAGCACCGATATCCCGGTCCGGTTCGCGAGCCGGCGCGCCGCCGCGTCGTGCACGTCGACGTCGTTGAAGACGAACCCGCCACCGTGCAGGTGCACGACGACCGCGTGCGACCGGTCCGACGACGGGCGGTAGAGACGCACCGGCACGCCGTCGGCGTCCAGGTCGCGCACCTCGGCCACGACCTCACGCAGCTCGGCTGCCGCCGCGGCCCGGTGCTGCGCCCGCGCCGCCTCGATGTCGTAACCGTCGGTCCAGACCGGGGTCTCACCAGCGGCCAGCTCGAGGGCGCGCCGCGACTCAGGGAAGAGCATGTCCGCAAAACTAGTGGGCGCTGCCTAGCGCGCTCAGTCCTCCGCGAGCACGACCACCCGGTCGCCGGGGATGACCCGGAACGTCTCCGACTTGGCCGGGTTGACTCGCACGCCGAAGCCGCTGGTGCCGTCCGACAGCGCCTCGGACTTGTAGCCGATCGCGGTCTCGCCGCGGCGGGTCGCGCCGGCGAGGACGGTCGCGAAGTCGACCTCGGCCCCCGGCTCGACGTACCACTCGGCGGGGCGCAGGTAGATCTCGCTGCCCTCGTCGCCGAGCAGCTCGCTGAAGACCGCCTCGAGCCGGTGGTCCTCGGACAGCTGGGTGACGAGCAGGCTGACGATCTCGCCGCTGACGACCACGTCGTCGACGTGCGCGACCTGGGCCAGCACCCGGTTGCGGTCGTCGAGCATCTCGCTGACGACCGGGGTGGCCGCGTCCATCCTGGCCAGGATGTCGCGCACGTGCAGCAGCGTGACCAGGGTGCGGGCGTCGGCCGCCTGCGCCTCGAGGTCGTCGGAGTAGCAGAGCACGATGACCTGGTCGAGGTCGCCGGTGACGTGCCGCTCGAGGGTGGCCCGGTCGGTCGTCGAGGCGCTGACGACGTGGACGTCGAGATTCGTCATCGGGGGCAGCTGCTCAGGCCCGTAGGACGTGACGACGGTCAGTCCCGATCCGGGCGGCGCGTACTTGTCGAGCTCGCGCAGCACGATCGGTGCCCGCTCGTTCCAGCCGATCAGCACCGCCCGGGTCGGGTACTCCTCGAAGCCGAAGGAGGTCCCCAGCCGGGTCGGGTCCGGGCGGACCAGCGCATCGGGCTCGCCGCGCAGGGTCGAGTCGTCCTCGGCGACGACGATCAGCGTGCAGCCGGCCATCGGCGTGTCCGGCGGCGGGTTCAGCTTCGGGCCGTCCGCGGAGATCACGCCGATCACACCGGCCAGCTCGTAGGCGAGCAGCGCGTCGGCGTACGTCGCGGACGCGGGCAGCGCGTGGCCGTCGAGGAAGTAGATCTCGTCGCCGCCGTAGTCGAAGAGCTCGGTGTAGACGGCCGCTGCGCCGGACTGCCGCGAGGTCTGTACGACGAGCTTGGCGACGGTCTCGCGGATGTCGAGCAGCACGGTGCGGTCGGCGCCGACCAGCCGGGCTGCCTCGAGGTTGGTGGGGTTGCGGATCTCGGCGACGATGCGCGGCCCGTCGGGGCCGGCGTGGGTCAGCGCGAGCAGGGTCTTGATGACCTCGCTGTCGGGGTCCTCGGAGGTCTCCGGGGCCAGCAGGATCACGGACCTGGCGCTCGGGTGGCTGCTGAGAGCGAGGTCGTCGAGGTCCATGGGCGAGCCGGACCGGCAGATCACGCGGGTGCCGCGCAGGTCGGGGACCTTCGCGCGCAGGAGCTCCTCCATCTCGACCTTGTCGCGGTCGGCGAGGACCACGATCACCGGCTTCTTGCGGCTCTCGTTGGCGAGCGTCAGCTCCCGGACGATCGTGAAGATCGAGTCCGACCAGCCGAGGATGACGGTGTGGTCCTTTTCCAGGACCGTGGAGCGACCGCGGCGCAGGTCGGCGAGCTTGGCGTCGATGCCGGTGGCGATCACGCCGATCAGGGCGCTGACGATGAAGAGGCCGGCGATGGTGAGCAGCAGCATCGTGAGCAGGTAGCGCCACTGGAACTCGCCGTCGCCGGCGACGGTGCCGGGGTCGAGCGCGTGGAAGAGGTTCTGGATCAGCTCACGGCCGAAGCCACCGACCTCGTTGTCGTCGTTGCGGAGCCCGAGGACGGTGACGATCAGCGAGAACGCGACGATCAGCGCGACCGTGGCGATGCACAGCCACGCGATCAGCGCCGGCGTCCCCCGCGACATGCTGTTGTCGAACCAGTAGCGCAGCTTCTCGTCGAGCTTGGGCTCCTCGAGGTGCCGGCGTCGTGCGGGCATCGCCCTCTCGGTCGGCGCCCCCATCGCCCTGGCCGTGCGTTGGCGTGCTTGTAGGCCCGTGCGTGCCATCTGATCCCCCCACGTCTCAGTGTCTCGGAGAATCGTCGCGCACCGAGGACATCTGAGCACGGGTTTCGGGGGAACTGCCGGGGCACCCGAACGCACGGCATGTCACGATGCGCCATGCGCAACTCGCGGGCCCGTGTCGCCACCGCCGCCGGATTCATGACGCAGGGGCTGATCCTGCTCAGCCTCACCACGCGGCTCCCGGACTTCCAGGACAAGTGGCACCTGTCCGACGTCACCCTGTCGCTGGTCCTGCTGATGATGGTGCTGCTCGCCGGCGTCGGCTCCGTGGTCGCCGAGACCCTCGCCAAGCGCCGCGACAGCGCCCTGCTGCTGCGCTCCGGGCTGCTGCTCATCGCGGTCGCCGTACCCGTGCTGTGCCTCGCGCCGACCACCGCCGTGTACGTCGCCGGCATGGCCGGCTACGGCATCGGGCTGGGCATCGTCGACGCCAGCACCAACATGCAGGCCGTCGCCCTGGAGCACCGCTAC
Source organism: uncultured Actinomycetota bacterium (assembly GCA_963707845.1). Lineage (GTDB taxonomy): Bacteria > Actinomycetota > Actinomycetes > Propionibacteriales > Nocardioidaceae > Nocardioides. The sequence continues at coordinate 223,536 of CAVPRL010000014.1, read as the reverse complement.
GGCCGGCCAATCCTGCCGTCGTTCCACGGCGCCTGGACGCTCGGCGGCGTGATCGGCGCCGTGATCGGGCTGGCCACCGCCGAGATGTCGATCGAGGTGACGGCGCTGGTCGGCCTGATCCCGCTGATCGTGGCGTTCGGGCCGTTCCTGCCCCGCGACCACGGGCCGACCGAGCTGGCCACCGAGGTCGCCGTGCCGTGGCGCCCGATCATCCTGGTCGGCATCGCGATGGTGCTCTTCTACATGGTCGACACCGGCGTCCAGACCTGGGGGCCGCTCTTCCTCGACCACACCTTCACCACCCCGGAGCGGTACGTCGCGCTCTCGGCGCTGGCCTATCTGCTCGCGAGCGGTGCGGTCCGGATCGCCGGGGACAAGCTGGTCTCACGGCTCGGTGTCGTGCTGATCCTCCGGGTCGGCGCGGTCGTCGGCGCGGGCGGGCTCGCGGTCGTGGTCTTCTCTCCGACCTGGCAGATCGCCGTGGGCGGCTTCGCGATCCTCGGCGCCGGCGTGGCCGTCGTCGCCCCGTTGAGCTTCTCGGCGGCGGCACGGATCGCGGGCGCGGCGGAGGACGGGGTGGAGTTCTCGCCCGCCGTACGCCAGGCCCGGGTGGACGCGGTGATCGCCCGCTTCAACCAGTTCAACTACATGGGTGCGCTGCTCGGCTCGGTGATGACCGGACTCGTGGGCAGCGGCGACCTGCGGATCGGGTTCGCGGTGCCGATGGTCCTGGTGCTCGGCATCATCCCGCTGGCCCCGGCGTTCGTGCCGAAGATCGCGGCCGCGGTCAGTGCACCCCCACGGCCATCAGCCAGTTGACGGCGTAGCGACGACCTTCAGGTTGCCGACCCTCCAGGTGCCTGCGCGGGCGGTTCCGAGGCTCGCCCGGCCGACCGAGCGAACGATGCCCTGTGAATGACGCACGCGGTCTCGTCGGCGACGATGGCGCAGGGTCCGACGCGCCCTACATCCGTCCCACTGTCGGTCGCGGGTCGTAGGCTCCCGGTATGCGGCTGATCGAACGACGCGGACACTCTGACCTCAGGGTCGATCTCGCCGAGGATCTGGCGACTCGGTGGGTGCCGGACGTTATCGCCGACGTCGACCTCGACGAGGCGATCCGGGACCCGCGTGTTGACGAGGAGGACGTGCGGCTTGTGGACGTCCCACGCGCCGACGGGGGTGTGCGGCGAGCACCCGTCCTGAGCGGTTCAGCGCTCAGCGCGTTGAGGAGCGCGGTCCAACCGCTGCGACAGATCAGCGACGAGATCCTCGACCCGGCCGTCTGCGGCTACCGGGTCGGCGCGACCGGCGCCGTCTCCTACAGCGAGGAGTACCGCCGATTCCGCGCATTCGCCGAGGCACTGAGCGAGGAGAGTTCGTGGGTAGTCGTCGCCGACGTCAGCAACTTCTTCGACTCGGTATCCCCGCATGCGGTCCGCCTCGCGCTGCGCCACGACTTCGAGCCGGCCATCGACCCGATCGTCGATCTCCTCCACCAGTTGCGGGCCAGGGGGGTCGCTGGCCTGCCGGCCGGATACGGCGACGCCCGGCTCATCGCCAACGCCGTCCTTGCCCCCGTAGACCGAGCCCTCGGCGCTCCGTTCACCCGATGGATAGACGACTATCGAATCTTCGCCTCGACCAAGGCCGAGGCCGACGGCGTGGTCCGATCGCTCCGGAACGCACTCGGGCAGTTCGACCTGCAGCTGAAGGATACGAAGCTCGAGATCATGCCGACCCTGGAGTATCGCCGAATCCGGCACGGGGTCCCGCTGGACAGCGTCTACCACCCCCAAGACGAGCCGGAGGACACCGTTCGCGCAGCACTGCGCTCGGTGTTCATTGGCGCGGTCTCCACGGGCGATCGCCGGCGACTGCGGTTCGTCCTCCCCCGACTGGCGCGAGAACTCGACCCGGCCGCGATCGACTACGCGTTCGCGGCTCTGCACGCTGGCAGCATCGACGCCCCGCGGCTCGCCCACTATCTCAGCGTCTTCGTGTCCGACGCCGCCGTGGCCACACGTATCCGTGCCCTGAGTGTCGACCCTGCGGTCTCGGACTGGGTGCTGATGCGGATCGTTCCGCTCTTGTGCCGAATCAACCTCGACGAGAGTGCCCTGAGCGTCATCAGCAACCGGGCCGCGACTACCGACTCGTCGCTGTTGTGGGGACTCCTTGTCCGCCTCCTCGCGGTCCACCGACACACAACGGTGCTGCATCTGCTGAATCGCCCAGAAGGCGTCCGGGACCATCGCGCGGCCGTCGCTGCCTTCATCGACCTCGGCTACGAACTCCCAGGTTCGATGCAGACCGCGGCCACCGAAGCGACAGTCCAAGCACTTGACCGGCGAGCGGTAGATGCAACGGGCAGCGTGCCGCTGCCCGACGTCGAGTCTCTGCTCTGATGTCGACCATCGGAGAAGTGGCGCCGGGCTCCTTCGATAGCTACGAGGGCATTCGAATCGTCATCCCCGGCCTGGTGACCTTCGCCACCGGAGTGGCCACATTCACCACGATCGCTCCCGATGAGGATCTCGGCCTCGCCAGCGATGCGTTCGTAGGTCTCGTGTCGGCGCTAGCGATAGGACTGTTCCTGTATTTCTGGGACATCCCCGCTCGATCTGCCGCCTTCAACGAGAACCAGCCCACGGACTATCTTGAGCGGGAGTTCCCCGACGTCAAGCCGTCGGAGATCCTGACTGCCTACCTGCTGTTGCTCAACACGAAGATGCCAAGCAATACGCGGAACCGGTCGCTCTACATGGGATCGATGTACCGGATCGGCTTGGAGATGATTCTCGCCCTGGGCATCGCGACCTACCTGGTGTTCGGCGCGTCGCTGCTGAGCTACGGGCCGACCGTCGATCACGGCACACAATGGCCACGGCTCATCGCCGCGGCCACCCTCATCGTCAGCTTCATGCTCTCCCTCGTGATCAGCCAAGGCTACGAGCGCAGGTCAGCCGAGAAGAGCCGTGAGTCCGCGACGCGCATGGGGCGAACCGTGTGGCGCGACCTCGTGCGTTGGTCAACCTTGATCTACCTCGCCGGGCTCGTCGTGATGGTGACACCCAATCTCACCACGATCATCGACGCCTGGGGTAGCGACGTGCGCCGGGGGCTGGTAGCGGCTGGGATGGCCGTCTGCTTCGGCTACTGGATCTATCGGTATGTGCGCGGTTACGGCATCGACCCGGAGAAGACCCGCAAGCGCAGGCGGTTCCACTCGGCGACGTCCGGGCTGCTCTTCATCGTCCCGATCGTCGTGTCGCTGCTCGTCTACGCAGCAGAAGACAAAAGTGTCCTGGGACAGGCAAACCTGATGGTCGCCTGGACCGGCGCGGGATGGGTGGTGCTGATGTCGGTGGTTATCCGGGGGCACGAACGAAAGCTCCACGGGGTGTACGTGGGGCAGACGCGGTGGCTAAAGGAGAACCCGGAGGCGATGACCGCCGTCCTCAGACCGCCTTCAGCAGACAGCCCGCAGGAGCGTCGCTGCGCCCGATGGCGCCGCCGCGGGGTCGAAAGCTAGCCGGGACAACCAGGTAGCACGGTCCTCGAGCCCATCGCGCGAGCTTCGGGGACTGCTGCACGCATCTGTGGCAGCCGCCGGCCCGGAGCAGTCCGGCCGCAGGATGAATTGTGGGCTTGACGCCGAGAACCCTCAGCCAATCCGAGAGGACGCCGTACAACCAATTGCCCTCAGGCGACATCAGACCTACTGAGGGCCGCTCCAGTTCTTGTCCGGCTGCGGGACCGGGCGCCCGGGCTGCTCGCCGCCGCGCGCCTCGAGGTAGCTGGCCTTCGGGACCATCACCTTGCGCCGGAAAATGCACACGATCGTGCCGTCCTGGTTGTAGCCGATGGTCTCGACGTACACGACGCCCCGGTCGTCCTTCGACTTGCTCTCGGTCTTGTCGAGGACCGTCGTCTCGCCGTAGATCGTGTCGCCGTGGAACGTCGGCGCGACGTGGCGAAGCGACTCGACCTCGAGGTTGGCGATCGCCTTGCCCGAGACGTCCGGGACGCTCATGCCGAGCAGGATCGAGTAGACGTAGTTGCCGACCACGACGTTCTTGCCGAACTGCGTCGTCTCCGTCGCGTAGTTGACGTCGAGGTGCAACGGGTGGTGGTTCATGGTGAGCAGGCTGAACAGGTGGTCGTCGTACTCGGTCACCGTCTTGCCGGGCCAGTGCTTGTAGGTCGCGCCGACCTCGAACTCTTCGTAGCTGCGTCCGAACTGCATGCGCCCATGCTGCCTGTCAGCGAGCCGTTGCGCACCCGTTGTTACGGGTGGGTAATGTCACGAGCCCCCACCGCCGGCCTTGCGCCGGTGCATCTTGGGTGCGTTGTCCGAGACCTCGGAGCCGTGGGCCTTCTCCTGCAGCGGGCCGTCCTGGTGGACGCCCTTCTCCTTGGAGTTCTTCCGGTCCAGTGCCTCGCGCATCTTGGCCTTGAGGTCCTCGTTGCTGCCGTTGGAGTCCGTCATGGGTCCAGCCAAGCACGCCGGTGGGCGGGCGTCGACCGGTTAGCGTCGGGCCAGACGTATCCTCCTCGCCATGGGGGACGACGGCTTGGAGCAGCCCTGGCCTGCCTGGGTCCACACCGCGGCCTCGGTCGCCATCGGCCTCCTGCTCGTCGCGGTGCCGGTCGTCGTGGTCGGCTACGGCTACTTCTCGGACGGGGGCAACGAGCCCGGACGGGTCCTCCCCAGCGGACCGAGCCCCACCGGGCCGAGCGACGCGATCCCGAGCGCCCCGACCGGGTCAGCGACGCCCGGGCCGCTGCCCACCGCCAGCGGCGAGACCTGCGTGCCCGGCAACACGACCGGCCTCACCGTCGTGTCCTTCAACATCAAGTCCGGCCACGGCGCGAACGGGACCGTCCAGCTGGACCTGCTCGCCTCGACGCTGGCCTCCTGGAAGCCGGACCTGGTCCTGCTGCAGGAGGTGGACAAGAACCAGCTCCGGACCGGGCGCGTCGACCAGCCGGCGTACCTCGGGCAGAAGCTCCGCTTCTACTCCACGTTCGGGGCCAACCTGGCCACCAGGTCGGGCGGCCAGTACGGCACCGCCCTGCTGTCGCGCTACCCGATCCTGAGCGTCGAGAACACCCGACTCCCCCGGCGCGCGGGCGACGAGCCGCGCGGCCTGCTGCACGCGGTCCTCGACGTCGACGGCACCAGGCTCAGTGCGTACGTCGTCCACCTGCAGCACTCGTCCGCGACCGCCCGGCTCAGCCAGATGAGGGCGATCCAGCGGATCGTCACCGCCGACCCGCTGCCGAAGATCATCGGCGGTGACTTCAACACGATCCCGGGTTCGGCAGTGATGGGCATGGCCCGGTCGTTCGCGTCCGACACCTGGACGGCCGTCGGCGTCGGGCCGGGGCTCACCGTGCCCCGGGTGGACCCGCGTCGCCGCATCGACTACCTGCTCCAGTCCGGCCTGGTGCCGCAGGACATGCGAGTGCTGACCCCGAACGTGTCCGACCACCGGGCACTCTGGGCCCGGCTCGGCCTCGACTCCTCGGGCAAGGTCTGCCTGCCTGACTTCGGCACCGAGAAGCAGAAGCCCTAGCCCTTGAGCTTGTACTCCTTGAGCAGGCTGCGCCCGATGATCATCTTCTGGATGTCGGAGGTGCCCTCGCCGATGAGCATGAACGCCGCCTCGCGGTAGAGGCGCTCGATCTCGTACTCCTTGGAGTAGCCGTAGCCGCCGTGGATCCGGAAGGAGTCCTGGACGACCTCGTTGCAGTACTCCGAGGCGACCATCTTGGCCATCCCGGCCTCGACGTCGTTGCGCTCGCCGGCGTCCTTCTTGCGGGCCGCGCGGACCATCATCGCGTGGGAGGTCTCGACCTTGGTCGCCATCTCCGCGAGCCGGAAGAGGATCGCCTGGTGCTCGGCGATCGGCTTGCCGAAGGTCTCGCGCTGCTGGGCGTACGCCGCGCCGAGCTCGAAGGCCCGGTTGGCGATCCCGACCGCACGGGCGGCGACGTTGACGCGGCCGACCTCGACCCCGTCCATCATCTGGTAGAAGCCCTTGCCGGGCTCGCCACCGAGGATCTGCTCGGCCGAGATCCGGTGGCCCTCGAACACCATCTCGGTGGTGTCGATGCCCTTGTAGCCCATCTTGTCGATCTTGCCGGGCACGGTGACGCCCTGGGCGGTCTCCCCGAAGCCGGGCTCCTTCTCGACCAGGAACGTCGTCATGTTCTTGTAGACCGAGTCGTTCCCCTCGTCGGTCTTCACCAGTACGGCGACCAGGGTGGAGGTGCCGCCGTTGGTCAGCCACATCTTCTGGCCGGTGATCTCGTAGCCCTCATCTGTCTTCGTGGCCTTGGTCTTGATGGCCGCGACGTCCGAGCCGAGCGACGGCTCCGACATCGAGAAGGCACCGCGGACCTCGCCGGTCGCCATCCGAGGCAGGTACTTCTGCTTCTGCTCCTCGGTGCCGTGCTTCATCAGCATGTAGGCCACGATGAAGTGCGTGTTGATGACCCCGGAGACGCTCATCCAGCCGCGCGCGATCTCCTCCACGCACAGCGCGTAGGTGAGCAGCGACTCGCCGAGGCCGTCGTACTCCTCGGGGATCATCAGCCCGAAGATGCCGAGCTCCTTGAGGCCCTCGACGATCTCGGTCGGGTACTCGTCAGCGTGCTCGAGCTCGGTCGCGACCGGGAGGATCTTCTCCTCGACGAACGTCCGGACGGCCTTGATGATCTCGGCCTGGTCCTCGTTCAGTCCCTCGGTCTGGCACAGGCGGCCCATGTCTTCCCCTCGTCGACGGCGAAACTCACCGGTAACTTACTCGCTCGGCGGGCCCTCGACCACGTGAGGAATCGCACCCTCCTGGGGGCGCGGCCGGCGGCGACGCCGCCAGTCGACCACACCGAGGGCGAGCGCGCCGAGCGTGCCGAGACCCGCCGCGGCGAGGCCGACGTTGAGTCCCGGCGGGCGGTAGGTCACGTCGAGCGTGCCGGAGGCACCCGCGGGGACGTCCACCATCAGCATGCCGATCTTGGTGCGCGAGACCGGGACCTCCTTGCCGTCCAGCTCGGCTCGCCAGCCCGGCCAGCCGAGGGCGGCGAAGATCATCTGGCCGCCGTCTCCGGAGTCCGAGATCTCGACCTGCTCGTGCAGCGGCTCGACTGTCTCGGCCGACTCGACCTCGATGTCGTCGGCGGCCCAGCTGAGCCGCGAGTCAGGCCACGGCAGCGGCTCGTCGCGGGTCAGGACGAGGACGGCATCGGTCTGCTTCTCGATGCTCCAGCCCTCAGGCAGCTCGCCGATGGCCATCTCGGGCTGTACGACGACGGTGTCGACCTTCATCAGGTCGGCGATCGGGACGCCGGCGACCGCGGACTTCTTCCAGAGGGCCCAGTAGCCGCACGGCTGGGTGAGGCCGTCGTACTCCATGCAGAAGTGCCGGTTGAAGACGCGCATGCCCATGCCGGTGTAGGCGTTGACGGCGTCGACGCCCGCGACCTGGTACATGCTGCCGGGCAGGAAGTTGTTCCAGGCGCGCGTGAGCTCGCGCGGGTGCTTCTGCTGCAGCGGCTTGAGGTCGGCGAACTGCATCACCCGGCCGTCCCTGTCGCCGAACCGATCCTGGATCGCGGCGACGTCGTGGGGCAGGTGCCAGTAGCGCGACGACGCGTTCTCGCCGAAGGCGTGGACCTGCAGGCCGAGCACCGCTCCGGTGCCGAGGATGCAGATCGCGGCGAGCCCGGCGGTGGCCTTCTCGCGCCAGTGCGCCCAGGCCAGCACCGCGGCGACGAGCACGAGGACCAGCATGACCGCGGCTGCGGCCTGGTGGGCGGCCGCGGGTCGCTGCGCCCAGGCCAGGTAGCCGGAGGCGAGGACCAGGACGAGCGACCCGGCTGCCCGGGCACGGAGGTGGGTGCGCTGCAGGCCCTGGCTGAGCAGGACGGCGAAGACCACGGCCAGCCCGAGCCAGGTGTACTCCACCAACCGCAGCGGCCACCGGAAGAGCCAGAGCTTCGAGGGGCCGACGGTGAGCGCCAGGTAGATGGCGGTGATGACCCCGAGCCCGCTGAGCTCCCGCGCGCGCTCGCGCAGCACGGCGTACCGCAGCCACGGCAGCAGCGGGAGCACCAGCCAGAAGAGGTACGTCGCGGGCACGCGCATCGGACCGGTGATGGCCCTGATGTCGGGCACGAAGGTCGGCGAGCTCAGCCCGAGGAGGTCACCGATGCCGGGACGCAGCTTGCCGCTGTTCTCGATCAGCGCGCCCTGGGAGCGCACGGCGAGGTCGGCGGTCTCCACGAGCGGCAGGTAGACCAGCGGCAGGAACGCGGCGATGCACAGGCCGGTCAGCACCAGTCGCACCACGCCTTCGCGGTTGCGGCTCAGCCATCCCTCGACCACCAGCCCGAAGCCGACGACGACCACGGCGAGCGTGCCGTAGGGGTTGCCCTGGGTGACGGTCAGGACGCCGACGAGGAAGCCCCACAAGGGGTTGGTCACGCCGCGCAGGCAGCGCCGCAGCACCCACCACAACCAGGTAGCGTAGGCGAAGGCCATCAGGCCGGACGGCCACGACCCGGCGTCCCAGTAGAGCGTGAAGCCGCTGAACGGCAGTGCGGTCGCGACGACGGCCGCGGCCCAGTCGCTCGCGCCGTACTCCCGGGCGAGCAGGTAGGCGCCGAGCGCCAACGCGACGAGCACGACCAGCTTGACGACGAACGTCGCGAACATCAGGTCCGACGCCGCCGACATCCACAGCCAGACCAGGATGTTGAGCGGGTTGTAGATGCCGTAGAGCGCCTCGGCGGCGTAGTTGCCGCCGGCCCAGGCGTCGGGGTCGAGCCACGGCGGCCACTGGCCGGAGCGGACCATCTCGCCGAGGTTGAACCACGTCGGGGCGAACTGCGCGGCCGTGTCGCCGCGTTGGAAGAAGTAGGGGTGCGCGAGGTACGGGATGCAGGCGTACGCCGCCGTCACCAGGGCGACCGCCAGCGGCCACAGCCACCGTCGGTTGCGCTTCACGGTCGCGGCCCGGCGCGCGGGGGCGCGCTTCACCTTCTCGGTCTCGGTCGTCGTCATCAGCGCTCTTCGTGGAGGTGGGCGTCGTGGTCAGGACCGAGCTCAACGGTGATCGGCGTCCGGCGCGGCCCCTCGCTGCTCTCGCGGAGCAGGAAGAGCGGGCGGCGCTTGGTCTCGGCGTAGATGCGGCCGAGGTACTCCCCGATCACGCCGAGGAGGATCAGCTGGACGCCGCCGAAGCCGGTCACGGCACAGATGATGGTGACGTAGCCGGGCGCGCTGTTGCCGTGCAGCGCCGCCTCCCAGAGCACCCACGCGGCGTACCCGATCGCGACCGCCATCACGAACAGTCCGAACCAGATGGACAGCCGCAGCGGGCGGTAGTTGAAGGAGATGACGCCGTCGAGGCCGTAGTTGAACAGGTCGCGCAGCCGCCACTTGGTGGTGCCGGCCTCACGCGAGACGTTCTCGTAGTCGACGACCGCCGTCGGGAAGCCGATCCAGGCGAAGAGGCCCTTGGAGAACCGGTTGGTCTCCCCCAGGGACAGCAGCGCGCGGACCGCCTCGCTGCTGAGCACCCGGAAGTCGCCGACCCCGTCCTCGAGCTCGACGTCGATCAGCCGGTTGATCATCCGGTAGTACAGCCGGGACAGGAACGTGCGGAAGACCGGGTCGTCCTCGCGCGTACGGCGCGCCACCACCTGGTGGTAGCCCTCGTCGAGCAGCGGGACCATCTGCTCCAGGAGCTGCGGCGGGTGCTGGAGGTCGCCGTCCATGATCGCCACGGCGGCACCGCGGGCCTGGCTCAAGCCGGCCAGCATCGCCGACTCCTTGCCGAAGTTGCGGCTCAAGGCGAGGTAGCGGAAGCGCGGGTCCGCGGCGTTGACCTCACGCAGCATCTCGAGGGTGCGGTCCCGGCTGCCGTCGTCGACGAGGATGACCTCGAACGTCTCGGCCACGCCCGGCAGCACCTCGCCGAGCACCTTCACCAGCGCCGGGAGCGACTCCTCCTCGTTGTAGCAGGGCACGACGACCGACAGCGCGACCGCGTGCCCGCTCACGTCCCTCATCGCTGCCTCGCCCGCTGGTCTGCCTCCAGCAGCGGGACCAGGCTGCGCTCCAGGTCGGCGACCTGGTCCTCGAGCAGGTCCGCGAGGCGTGCGTTCTCGTCGACGGCGACCGCCAGCGACTCGACCGTCTGACGCTGCCGCAGCGCGTCGGTGAGCCCGGTGCCGTCGGCCGCTTGCCGCAGGAGGCCGGCCGGGCTCTTCACACCGAGTCCCGGTGGTAGCGCTTCAACGCCGGGCCGGTGACCTCGGCGTCGCGGTCGCCCAGCGGGAGCAGCAGCTCGGTGACGACGTCTTGCAGCGCGGCGACACGCAGGTGCAGCGCACGGTCGGCGGCGACGATCTCCTCCAGCTCCGCGATCCGGCGCTCGCTGGCCGCCGCACGGTGTCGGAGGTACGGCGCACTGGTCCGCTGCGCGGTCGCCCGGGCGACCCGACGCAGCCGTCCGCCTTCGACGCCCCCCTCGGCCGAGGCGCCGCTCTGCGAGCGCTCGCGGACCATCAGGAGGAGCTGCACAATCGTGTCCAGCGCGGTGTCGAGGAGCTCCGCGTCGGTGACGTCCTCCGGCGAACGGCCGCCACCGCGGCTCGGAGCCAGGTCTTCGAGGTCGCCGCGGACGTCGTACCCGGCCTTGCCGACGCGGCGGACCGACCTGGCGGCCTGCCGCTGGGCGTCGCTCAGCTGGTCGTCGTTGATCTGGATGGGCTCGGAGCCCAGCCCGGCGAGCACCCCGTGGGCGAGGGTGTCGCGCAGCCACTTGGCCTGCTCGCGGCTACCCTCGATCGGCGGGCCGATCCGCTCGTTGACGCGCCGCAACAGCTCGGCCGCGGTCACTCCCAGCGACTCGTTCACGAGGCCCACTCCCAGGTTCAGGTCGTCCGTTGTCGCGGTCAGGTCACAGGCGGCGGCGAAGCGGTGCCAGAGCTCGTCGGGGTCGCGGCGCTCCCGCGGCACCGTGACGACGTGCACGTGGTCCGGGGCCAGGTTCGCACCCCAGCGCTCGGCGACGCTCGCGGGGTCCATCGTGCGCCAGCCCCACTCCCGTCGCGGATCGGCCTTCTCCCGCGCCGGGAGCCACTGGCCGAGCGGGGTCGTCAGGCCGAACTTCAGCCGCTCCTGCCAGGCCGACGGCACCATCTTGCCGAAGTCGCGTGCGGTGATCACGACGTGTACGTCGAGGCCGGCGAGGTCGGCCAGCGCCCGCTCGGCCTGCTCCCGGGTCGCCGCCGAGAACAGCTCATAGCTGAGCACGGCCGAGGGACCCTTCCACGCCCGGATCTGGGCGACCAGCTTGTCCCAGCTGCGCGTCTGGCGTGGCGGCAGCGTGCGGACCCGGGGGTCCTCGCGCACCACGAGCGCGGCGTGCACCCGGTCGACGTGCTCGTCCCCCACGACCAGGACCCCGGCGGCGGCGAGCCGCTCCCGGTTCTGGTCGAGGACTCGCTGAAGGTACGTCGTACCGGACTTCGGGGTGCCGACGTGGAGATAGACGCGCTCGGTCACTGCGTCACCTCCCCGGCGCCGGCGGACCCGCGCTCGGGCCACTCGACGATCATTCTCCACTCGGCGGCCGGCCCGCCACGGCGAGCCCGGTCGGCCCGCTCGAACCCGGACCGCTCGACGATCCGTCCCCCGGCGGCCAGCACCTGCTGCTCGACACTGGTCGGCGAGAACGGGAAGACCTTACCGGCGCCGTGCCGCTGCGCCCACTCGCTCGCGGCGGCTCGGTGCCGGGTAACACCCCCGACGTACGCCCGCCCGCCGCCGCGCAGCGCCATGCCGGCCAGCAGCCAGAACGCCTCGAGCCCCTCGGGCTCCAGCGTCTCGAGCAGCCGGTACGCCGTGAGGACCCGCGAGCCGGGTCGCCGCGCCAGCCAGGCCCCGCGGACCAGGACGTCACGGCGGTCGTAGAGGTTCAGCGTGTCGACGCTCGCGCCGCGCACCTGCTTCACGGCCCCGACCAGCGTCCCGGGCAGTGCGTAGTCGAGCCCGACGACCCGTCGTGCGGACTCGGCGTACCGGATCAGGTCGGCGCCGCCGCCGGGGCCGATCTCGGCGACGTTGCTGTCCGGAGCGAGGTGTCCGCACACCCACTCGGCGAACGGCGACGGGCCGGCGCCGGAGCTCGCGGCGGCGGCGTTGGCGTGGCGCCAGTCGCGCCGCCCGTGCATCAACGAGCCGAACCAGCCGTGGAAGCGCTCGACGATCTCGGGCCCCGGCTGGTGCTGGAACGACGGGTCGGGCACTCGCCAGTTCGGGCCGTAGGAGACCTCGAGCAGCGCCGCCGGGTCGGCGGGCGCCGGAAGCATCCGGCCCTCGAACTCGATGTCGCGCAGCGGGAGCAGTGCCTCGCGCGGCACCGGGGCGCGCACGGTGGCGGTCTCGTAGAACAGGCCGTCGAGGAAGAAGGTGATGTAGATGTCGATGCCCGCGGCACCGCCGTCGGGGCCACGGAACCGGACGGTCACGAAGCTGGCGCTGGCGTGGGTCACCCGCATCCCGGCACGCCGGAGCGCCCGGGCGATGCGCCACAGGTCCGAAGCCATGCCGGCCGGCGTGGTCGCGGTGCTGAGGAAGCACAGGTCGATGTCGGAGTCGTGGCCGATGGCGTGGCCGTTGCGGGCCGCGCCGAGGAGGCTGCCGAAGGCGATCCAGCCCTCGAAGCCGCAGTCCTCGCGCATCACGCGCAGGATCTCGATCGCCTTGTCGGTCATCACCTCGATGACCCGCGGGTCCCGGCCCTCGAACGGGCGCTGGATCAACCCCCACTTGTCGACCACGATCGGAGTGCCGTGCGAGTCGACCAGCCGGATCCGCTCGCTGCTGGTGCCGAACTGGCGCTCCTCGGCGAAGATCTCGCGTTCGGCGGCGACGATCCGGACCTCGACGCGACCGTCGAGCATCCGCTTCATCCGCTTCGGCCAGACGACGGTCTCGGGCTCCGCGGACGGCTTGTCGACCGAGAACGACCAGACCCGGCGCCCGTCGAAGACGACGTCAGCGGAGCCGCTGAAGCCGCGGGGAAGGCGGATGCCGGCGTCGTCGACACGCACGGCAGACCGCTTGGTTCCTCGCCCCACTACATCCCTCGGCTCGACGTTCGGATCGCGCGCACTCTACTCCACCGAGAAGGACACGTCCTGGACGGCGTGGTCGGTGGTCCGACGTACCTGGGCGCCCTGGCTGATGCTCACCTTGCCGAAGGAGCCACCGGAGCCGAAGATCCAGTCGACCCGCCGAGCCGGCGGCGGCTTGCAGGTCTTCTTGTTGCTCTTGCCGCCGAGAGCCGCCCGCAGCGGGGTCTTGCTGGTGACCTGGCAGAACACCCGGTTGTGGTCGTTGAAGTCCCCGGTGAGCAGGATCGGCAGGCCGTCCTTCTTCAGCGTCTTGATCGCCTTGATGATGAGCGCGGTCGCCTTGCGGCGATCGGACTCCATCTTGCCCGGCGAGAAGTGCGCGTTGATCACGTAGACCTCACGGCCCGTGGCTCGGTGGCGCAGACGGACGATCGGCTGCGGCCGGGGCTGGGTCCGCATGAAGGGGATGGTGATGGTCTTCTTCCAGACCAGCTGCCAGTCGGACTTCAGCCACATCACGGACTGCGGTGCACCCGCGTAGCCCATCGTGGTGCCCGGGAAGATGTCGTACTTGTCGTCGGTCGCGACGGCGAGGGAGGCCACCTGGTCCGGCTGGATCTCCTGGACCCCGACGATCGAGCCGCCACGCGCCTCGATCAGCGAGGACGCCCACTCCGAGCGGACCCGGCCGGGCGCCCAGTCGGGTCGGGTCCCGGCCACGGTGGTGTGCTGGCTGCCGAGCAGGTTGAAGGTCATCACCTTGGTGGTGAACGGCTCCTTCTTCTTGCGCGCGGCCGCCGACACCTTCGGACGGTCGGCGAGCTCGCGGCGGATCTGCGCCGCCGGCGAGAGACGCAGGGACACCCGGCCCCGCCGTACGGCGTCGCCCTGGCGCCCGAGGTCGCCGCTCGACACGGCCGCCGCACCGGTCCGCGCGGTCACGGTGCCCAGCTGGCCCGCCTCGTTGCTGCCCCAGCAGGTCGGCACCGAGCCGGAGAGCCCGCAGCCGTGCATCCATCCCGCCGAGATGGAGGTCAGCGCCGGGACTGCCGTCGCCTGGGTCGGGACGGTGGTGCCCGGGCCGGCTCCGGCACCGAGCTGGCTGTAGCGGTTGCCGCCCCAGCACCAGGTTTGCCCGCCGCTGTCGAGCCCACACGTGTTGGCATCACCGGCGGCCACGGCGGTCCAGAGGATGCCCGGGGCGACCCGCTGCGGCGCCCAGACGTCGTCGCGGGTGCCCACACCGATCTGGCCGTCCTTGTTCAGCCCCCAGCACCAGAGCTCACCGGTGGTGGTGACACCGCAGGTGTGCCCCCACGAGGTGCTGACCTTCAGCCAGCTGCTGCCGGTGCCCACCTGGACAGGTGCGGCCTGGATGCCCTCCTTGCCGCTGCCGACCTGGCCGAAGGAGTTCTGGCCCCAGCACCACATCGTGCCGTCACCGCGTACGGCGCAGGTGTGCCAGCCGCCGGAGCTCACGTCGACCCAGCCGTCGGTGGACGACCCGATGGGCTGCGGGGTGCCGACGTAGCGGGAGGTCCTGCCGATGCCAGCCGCGCCGCGGAGGTTCTGGCCCCAGCAGTAGAGCGTGCCGGTGGTGTCGATCGCGCAGGTGTTGAACCAGCTGGTGGCCACCTGCTTCCAGGTCTGGCCGGGCGCCACCTCCACGGGCTTGGTGCGCGGCGAGGAGGTGTTGATGCCGAGCTGGGCGAAGTTGTTGAGACCCCAGCACCACAGGGTGCCGCCGGTCTTGATCCCGCAGGTGGTCGCACCGCTGGTGCTGATGCTCTGCCAGTCGGTGCCCTTGACCGGCGCTGGCGTGCTGCGGCCGGTGGTGGTGCCGTCGCCGAGCTGGCCGAACTGGTTGGCGCCGCGACAGCTGGCGATGCCACTGCCGTCGGTGCTGCAGCTGACCTGGCCTCCGGCGCTCACCCCGGTGGCACCCGCCCCGACGGTGAGGATCACCCGGCCGGAGTGCGGGGTGGTCGCGGGCGAGGTGCCGGCGACGACGTACTCGATCGTCCACTGCCCGCTGGTCTCGACGGTCCCGCTGAGCAGACCGGTCGACGACAGGGTGATGCCCGGGGGCAGGACGCTGGTCGCCGCCCACTGCGCTCCCGCGCGGGACTCGTCCGTCACGTCGGCCGCGAGCGGCAGGCTGATCGGCTGGCTGACCAGGGCAGAGGTCAGCCGTACGGCGGGGGCGGGCGCCGGCCAGCGGCGGGCCCGGTCCAGGGCGCCGGCGCGTGCCGACACGATGGCGGCAGACGTGCCGCGGTAGCTGTGCGCCTTCGCCGTGGCCGGACCCAGGCGGGACTTGCCGGGGGCGCACACGAGGTCGCCTCCGCTGCACACCCCCCAGACGCCGAGGGTCGGGGTCGTGGGCACCGCATCGGGGGTGCGCTTGCCGAGGCGGGCCTCGATGCCTCCGCGCCGCGACGGGTCGGAGATGAGTACGCCGGCGGTCATCCGGTTCGCGTACGAGCGCGTGGCGGCCTTGATCAGGCCGAGGTGCACGACCTTGGCGCCCTGCGCGTAGCCGACGAGCACGAACTGCTGTTCCGGGCAGCTCGTCGCGGCCGAGTCGAGCAGCTTCATCAGCTTGGTCGTGCCCAGACGGACCGGCGCCTCCCAGTGCCGCAACGAGGTCGCGCGGATCGAGGAGACCGCCGTGCGGCCGGACCGGTGCTTGGCGGTCAGCGTGGCGAGTCCGGGGGTGCGCAGCGCGACCCGCTTCGTCTTGACCGAGCGGCCGGCGGAGAGCTGACGCACGTACGTGCCGGCGAAGGCCTGCACGGTGTGCCCGAAGGTGTTGCCCCGCGCAGGTCGCTCCCCGTTGCCGTCCACCCCGACGACGAGCACGTCCGCACACGCGGACATCCGGGCCGCGGACCGGGTGCTAGCAGCGGCAGGCTGCGCGTCGGACTCGACGGGCAACGTCGCCACCGCGAGGAGGGACGCCGTCAATGCCAAGGTCACCGTGGTGGTGACTCCGAACTTCCCGAGATGACGTGTCCCCATGGCTACATCTCCTGCTTGATCAGGGCGTAGGGATCGACGTGGGTCGTACCGCGACGCTCCACCCCGCCGGCGGTGTCTCCGATCGCTCCCTCGGCGCCCCACGACGTGGGCCGGTGCTTGTACAGGTAGTCGATCCAGTTGATGTACTCGCGCGTCGCCTTCGGGTACTGGAGCACACCGATGACCTCGTCACTGGGCAGCGAGACCGGCGTCCAGTTCGCCGAGCCGTTGATCGTGACTGTCGCGTCGGTCTTGCCGTCGTAGACCCCGCTGATCGCGAGCGTCTTCATGTGGACGTAGCGGTCGTAGATGCCGTCCTCGTCCCGGTCCCACGCGAGGTGGGTCATCGGGATCGGCTTGCCGGCCTCCTGGCGCAGGATGCGCAAGACCTCGTTGCCGAACATCGCGTAGACGAGCCGGATGTCGCAGCCACGGCGGTGCATCAGGGCGAGCCGCTTGGCGATCGCGATGCCGCGGTCGCCGTACATCGCGGTCTGGGCGATCCGGATCTTGGTGTGGCCCTTGAAGCCGCGGCCGCCGGTCGCACCCGTGCAGCGGACCTTGTTGAGCACGTCGAGCGCGGGGTCCGAGGTCGGGGCGTCCTTGCCGGCGTACGGGTAGAAGATCGTCTGGAACTTGCCGTGGGTGAACGACCGGTAGCCGCCGCCCTTGGGCTTCTTGTCCTTGGCCATCTCCTGGAAGACCGACTCGAACTCGGCGTACTCGTCGGGCTTGTTCAGGCGCGTGTAGACGTCGTTCCACTGGATCTCGGCGGCCAACTCGGTGGCGTTGTTGGACCCGTAGATGACGATGTCCTTGGCCTTGCCGGCCTTGCTGAAGAGGAAGAACTTGGTGTGCGCGATGCCGTGCGGGCCGCGGCAGGCGCCACGGCACTGGCGCAGCCAGCTCTTGTGGTCGGCCTTGCGCTTGTTGTTGTGCTTCGCCTTCAGGCCCGCCTTCAGCCTCGCGGCGTCCGGGTTGGGGTTCTGCTCGTTCCAGTTCGACCGGTCCATCACGGCCTGCACGGAGACACCGCGGTTGTGGGCACGCAGCAGCGCATCGGTGATGTTGGCGCTGCGGATGTTCCACGACGCGATCCGGATGTGGCCCCGCTTCGGGACGGCGTCGATGGTGTTGAGCAGTTTGCGGATGATCGCGCGCCGGGACTTTTCGGTCCCGTACGGGTTGTTGAACGTCGGGCCGGCCGACGGCGTGTACTTCTTCGGCTTGTCGGGCTTGGGCTTGTCGGGCTTCGGCTTGGCTGCGAGCGCGGCCGAGGCCACGGTCGGTGCGACGGTCGAGGGCGCAGCGACCAGCACGCTCGCCAGCAGGCACGGGGCCAGCGCGAGGGTGATCTTCCGCAGGACTTGATGGCGCAAAATGAGACTCCACTCCGACTGTTCAGCCCGAGGTACGCCCAGCACCGTGAGTCTCGAGCCGCGGGACTCGTGCCGGAGCGGTAGCTCGACACGAGGGCAGCACCCCACACATTTGCGCAGTCCCCGCCGGGTCACTGTAACTAACGGGCAAGGCCGATCCGAATCGCCGCGCCCGGTGCGCGTGGTGCGCCCGTGACTGGTGGGACGACGGGCGGCAGGTCAGGCGGTGCAGGTCGCGCGGTCCTGCTGGAACCCCGGATCCTTCTCCAGCTTGCCGTCCGCGCGCGAGATTTCGTGTCCCGGGACGCCCCAGAACGTGTCGTCGTACGTCACCAGCAGCGCGCCCATCGAGCAGTGGATGGACTCCGCCGGGACCGCCAGGCCATCGAGCGAGCACCCGGGATAGGGCTTCGGCAGCACCGCGCCCTCGCTCCAGACCTCGGGGCACGTCGACCACGACGCCGGCGCCGCGGTCTCGCTCGGCTCGGCGGCCGCCGAGCTCTCGTCGGGGGCCGGGGTCTCGGACGCTGCCGACTCGGACGCGCTCGGCGTGGCCGAGCTCTCGGTCGCGACCCCGTCGCCGGAGCCGTCGTCGGACCCGCACCCGGCGGACAGACCCACGACGAGCGTGGCGGCGACGATCAACCCGAACGTACGAACCACAACAGCCATGCCGCCACGCTAACGCACCCCGAGCGCCGGCGGCCCGGACTCAGCGGCCAGCACCCTTGTTGTCGGGCCTCTTGTTGTCGAGCCCGGCGTCGGCGTACAGGAGGTAGTGGTCGGAGGCGGCCGCCCGGGAGGCGCCGTCCTGGACGTAGCCGGAGAAGCCGATGTCCGTGGTGCCCATGATCCAGTCGACCCGGCGCGGCGACGGGGGCAGCTGGCAGCCGCCGGCGCCGCTGCCGCCATTGGCGGCGACCATCCCGGCCTCGGTGGCGGCCCGGCAGAAGAACTCCTCGTGCTCGTTCATGTCGCCGGTGATGATCACCGGAAGACCGGTGGCGTGCAGCTGCTTGATGAGCGCGACCTCGACGGTGGTCGCGGCGTCCCGCTCCCCCTCGAGGCCGCCCGCCGAGTTGTGGGTGGTGATGACGTAGAACTCGCCGCCGTGCTCCCGGTCGCGCAGCCGCACCCACGGGAGCGGGATGCGCTGGCTCGCGAAGACGTAGGACACCGAGCCGGTGTCGACGAGCTCGAACTGCGACTCGCGCCACATCACCTGCAGGCGCTGCCCGTTGTTGCCGAGCGCCTGGACCGGCCACATGCCGTAGTCGCTCAGCTGGTTCTGCAGCGGCGCGATCTGGTCGTCCTGGACCTCCTGGAACCCGACGACGTCGATGCCGCGGGACCGGATGAGCCCGGCGCTGATGCCCGCACGCACCGGTCCGGGGCCGTAGCCGCCGTTGCCCTGGGTGTGCTGGCTGCCGAGGATGTTGAGCGTGCCGATCCGGAAGGCGGAGGTCTTCGGCAGGGCCGCCTCGCGCCGCGCCTGCACCCTCGCCTTCCGCTCGGCTCGCTCGCGCACGACCACGACCGGGTCCAGCTTCAGCGGCTGTGCAGTGACGATCTCCTGCGGCTCCGGTGCGGTCCGCGACGATCCGCGGTCCGCGCCCGAGGCGCCGGTACCGGTCGCGGGCCGGGCGTGGGCGGCGACGTTGGCCGCATCGCCGGCCGCGGCGTCCGCGTCGCCCACGTCGGCGGCGCGCAGGCCGGCGATGATCGCGATCGCCAGACCGAAGACCCCGACGACACCGATCGTCGCCACGAGGGCGCCGATGCGCTCCCGACGGGGGCGCCCTTCGGCGGCGTGCTTCGACATCCGGTGAAACCCTCCCGCAGCCCGAGTGCGATCTGCTGGCCCGGGCGTCGCAGTGGCCCGGCAGAATTGCCGCGACTCTACCGGAGAACCCCGCGTCCCCTGCATCGACCGAGGCCCCGGGCCGGTAGCGTCGCCTCCGTGAGCACCACCCCTGTCCGCGTGTACGCCGCCCGCCTCGTCGGGCTGCCGATCTTCGACCCCCAGGGGGACCAGGTCGGCAAGGTCCGCGACCTCGTGGTCGCCGTCCGGTCCGAGATCCATCAGCCGCGCGTCCTGGGGCTGGTGGCCGAGGTCTTCGGGCGCCGCCGGATCTTCGTGCCCATGACCCGGGTGACCAACGTCGACAGCGGGCAGGTCTACACGACGGGCCTGCTCAACATGCGCCGCTTCGAGCAGCGGCCGACCGAGACGCTCGTGATCGGCCAGATGCTCGACCGCACGGTCCGGATCCCGAGCACCGGCGTCGTCGGCACGGTGTACGACGTGGCGATGGAGCAGGCGCGCAACCGCGACTGGGTGCTGTCCCGGGTCGCCATCCAGGAGCCCACCAAGGGACTGCGCCGGCGCGGCCAGACCCACGTCTTCGAGTGGCGCGACGTCGAGGGGCTGATCGGCCGCGAGGAGTCGCAGGGCGCGACCCACCTGATCGCCGCCCTCAACGAGATGCGGCCCGCCGACGCCGCCAGCATGCTGCACGACCTGCCGCGGGAGCGCCGGATGGCCGTGGTCGCCGCCCTCGGCGACGAGCGCCTCGCCGACGTGCTCGAGGAGCTGCCCGAAGAGGACCAGGTCGAGATCCTGGAGCTGCTCGACTCCGAGCGCGCCGCCGACATCCTCGAGGAGATGTCGCCCGACGACGCCGCCGACCTGATCGCCGACCTGCCGCCCGAGACCGCGGCGACCCTGCTCAGCCTGATGGAGCCCGAGGAGGCGGAGGACGTACGCCGCCTGATGTCGTACGTCGAGAACACCGCCGGCGCCATGATGACGCCGGAGCCGGTCATCCTCGGCCCCGACGCGACCATCGCCGACGCCCTGGCGCACGTGCGCAACCCCGAGCTGACGCCCGCGCTGGCCGCGCTCGTCTACGTCTGCCGGCAGCCGCTCGAGACGCCGACCGGCAAGTTCCTCGGCGTGGCCCACATCCAGCGGCTGCTGCGCGAGCCTCCCTCGACGCTCGTCGCCGGCGCCCTCGACGTCACCATGGAGACGCTGCGCCCCGAGGCCACCATCGACGAGGTCGCGGCCCACCTGGCGACGTACAACCTGGTGGCCGCCCCGGTCGTCGACGAGAACGGGCACCTGGTCGGCGCCGTCACCGTCGACGACCTGCTCGACCACATGCTCCCCGAGGGCTGGCGTGACCGCGCCCGCTCCGGCACCGACCAGCCGCAGGAGGCGTCGCGATGAGCGACCGCAGCCCGCGCCTCGACACTCCCCGGGAGACCCGCCGGCAGCCGCTGCTGAAGCGGCGACCGTCGTACAACTCCGACGCCTTCGGGAGCTTCGCCGAGCAGTTCGCCCGCTACATGGGCACCGCCCGGTTCCTGATGTGGATGACCGGCGTCGTCGTCATCTGGGTGCTGTGGAACGCCCTGGCGCCCGAGGACTGGCAGTTCGACGAGTTCCCGTTCATCTTCCTGACGCTCGCGCTCAGCCTGCAGGCGTCGTACGCCGCTCCGCTGATCTTGCTCGCGCAGAACCGCCAGGAGCAGCGCGACAAGGTGATCGCCGAGCAGGATCGCCAGGCCAACGCGCGAGGCCACGCCGACATGGAGTTCCTGGCGCGCGAGGTGGCCTCGCTGCGGATGGCGGTCGGCGAGGTCGCGACCCGCGACTTCCTGCGCTCGGAGCTGCGCACGCTGCTCAGCGAGCTGGACACCCGCGACCAGGAGGCCCGGGAGCAGGACGCCCGCGACCAGGACCTCGCGTCCGACGCGGAGCGTGGGCAGGCTCACCCCACCCCGCCGGATCCGGACAACCCGCCCACGTAGACTCGACTCTCGTGAGTACCCCGTCTGTCGAGCAGGTCAACGCCGCTCTCGCGACCGTCAACGATCCCGAGATCAAGCGACCGATCACCGAGCTGGGCATGGTCGAGTCCGTGGAGGTCGGCGCCGACGGCGTCGCCCACATCAACGTGCTGCTGACGGTCGCCGGGTGCCCGCTCAAGGACACGATCACCCGCGACGTGACCGCCGCCGTCACCCGGGTCCCCGGCATCACCGGCGTCGACCTGACGCTGGGCGTGATGACGGCCGAGCAGCGCTCCGGCCTGCAGCAGACGCTGCGGGGTGGCCAGGCGCAGCGCGAGATCCCGTTCGCCCAGCCCGGCTCGCTGACGAAGGTCCTCGCGATCGCCAGCGGCAAGGGTGGCGTCGGCAAGTCCTCGGTGACCGTCAACCTCGCGCTGGCGATGGCCAAGCTGGGCCTCAAGGTCGGCATCGTGGACGCCGACATCTACGGCCACTCGGTGCCCGCGATGCTCGGGGTCGCCGACCACCGGCCCACCCAGGTCGACGACCTGATCATGCCGGTCCCCACGCCCAGCGGCGTCTCCGTGATCTCGATCGGCATGCTCAAGCCGCGCCGCGACCAGGTCGTCGCCTGGCGCGGCCCGATGCTCGACCGGGCCCTGGTCCAGATGCTCGCCGACGTCTACTGGGGCGACCTCGACGTGCTGCTCCTCGACCTGCCCCCGGGCACCGGCGACGTGGCCATCTCGCTCGGCCAGCACCTGCCCGGTGCCGAGGTCGTCGTCGTGACCACCCCGCAGGAGGCCGCCGCCGAGGTCGCCGAGCGCGCCGGCACGATGGCCTCGATGATGCACCAGCGGGTCGTCGGCGTCGTCGAGAACATGAGCTTCCTGCCCTGCCCGCACTGCACCGCCGAGGGCAAGGACCACCGCCTCGAGATCTTCGGCAACGGTGGCGGTGAGCGGGTCGCGACGACGCTCTCCGAGCGCTTCGGGTACGACGTGCCGGTGCTCGGTCAGATCCCGATCGACACCTCGCTGCGCGAGGGCGGCGACGTCGGCAAGCCGATCGTCGACTCCGACCCGACCGCGCCGGGCGCCGTCGCGCTCACCGACATCGCCGCCCGGCTGGCCGGCCGCGGCCGGGGACTCGCCGGTATGCAGCTCGGGCTCACGCCCACCAGCAAGTTCTGACGCAGTAGGTTCTGCCTCGTGTTCGGAGTCGGCCTGCCGGAGTTCGCGGTCATCGCGGTGATCGCGATCTTCGTCTTCGGCCCGGACAAGCTGCCCGACCTCGCCCGCCAGGCCGGCCGGATGGCCCGTCAGGTGAAGCGGATGGCCAACAACGCCCGCGACGAGCTGCGCGACGAGCTCGGCCCGGAGTACGCCGATCTCGAGCTGCGCGACCTCGACCCCCGCGAGATCGTGCGTCGCCACATCACCGAGGCGATGGAGGACGACGAGGACGACCAGCCGGTGCGGCGTACCCGCCGAGGTCAGCGCCCGCTCGAGGACGGCGAGACCCCGCCGTACGACGTCGACGCGACCTGACCCCGCTTCACCGGCTCTGCACCGCTCCGAGCGCGTCGAACGGCACCAGCACGGTGTGACCGTCCTCGCCGACCCGGGCCTCGACGAAGTCCGCGCCCACCCGGTGCACGGCGCCGTCGAGCACCCGGCCGTCGGTGCACCGGAAGACGCACCGCTCCCCTGCATCCGCGAGCCGGCGCAGCGCCGAGCCCAGGCCCAGCCTGGCTACGGGTGACCACGCCACCTCCGGTGTCGAGCGGTCCGAGGCACCACGAACGGCCACGACCGCGGCCAGGGGCACGATCCAGTCCTGACCGCTGCCGCTGACCAGGCACCAGCCGGTGCCGACCCGCTCCAGCACTCCTCCGAGCGCGCCGATCCCCCGGACGTCGAGCCCGACGTCGGACCCGACCGATGCCATCAGCCGGCTGGCGAGCGTCACCTGCTGGTACTCGGCCCGGCTGCGGTCGGCGAGCTCGAGCCCGCGCTCCGCGTCGTACAGCGCCTCCGCCTGCTGCTCGAGGTCGTCGAGCAGCGAGAACAGCTCGTCCTCCCACGCCATGGCGGCATGCTTCCACGATGTGGAGCCGCACAACCCCGTTACCGAGTCCCGTCGTCGAGGTTGGAGTTGCCCGGGAAGCGGTCACACCCCAGCGTCGCCTGCCAGTCCGGGCTGAGCTGGTCGAGGTCCAGCTGCGCCACGATCAGCGCGACCTGGCGCGGATAGTCGGTGTCCTCCGCGATCGCCTGCAGCATGACCCAGTCGGCGCTGCCGCGCAGCACCGCAAGGATCTCCGCCGCATTCACGGACGCAGGTCCGGCGGAGGTCGGCGAGGACGGCGAGGTCGCCGTCTCCTGGCTCAACCTCTCCGCGGCCGCCGCCGCGTCTTCCGCCAAGGCACGAAGCTCGGCGCTTCGCCACCGGCTCACCCAGGCACAGGTGACCGCCTGAGCGGCGCCCTCGACCTGCGGCACCCGGGCTTCGTCTGCCAGCGGTGCCAGCACGGCCTCGTCGAAGTCCGGGGGCAGGGTCGCACCCTGGAGGATCTCGTGGAGCCCGCTGTCGCCTCGTCCGTGAGCCGGGTCGACACCATCTCCGGCGCGATCCAGTCCGCCGCCGGAGACGACCGCGACGCCGCTGGCAACGGCCAGGACCGCCGCCCCGGCCACCAGGGTGACGCGTCGGCGTCTGTCCCGCACGACCCGGCGACGCACCGCCGACGCCCGCCCGGGATTCGAGGCGGACTGTCCTACGGCGTGCTCGGGGAGCCTGCGGCGCAGCTCTTCCTCGAGGTCGGTCATCGGTCCTCCTCGAGGTCGTAGCTGAGTCCTGAGTCGGCGCTCAACGCTGCCAGAGCGCGGTGCACCTGACTGCGCACGGTCCCGGTCGCGCAGCCGAGCAGGTCGGCGATCTCACGGTCGGGCAGGTCCTCGTAGTAGCGGAGCACGATCACGGCGCGCTGCCGACGGGGCAGCCGCTGCACGGCCACCCACAGGTCCATCCCCGCGTCCTGGTCCGATCCTTCGCCGGGGCGCTCGGGCAGCCGATCACTCGGACGCTCCCCGTTCCACCGCCGACGCCACCAGCTGATGTAGGTGTTCACCATCGTCCGGCGGACGAATCCCTCGTGCGAGGAGGAGACGCGGTCCCAGTTCCGCCACGCCTGCGCGAGGGCCGTCTGGACGAGGTCCTCGGCGAGGTGCCGGTCCCCGCACAGCAGGACGGCGGTTCGGTGGAGCGCATCGCCGCGCGCCACCACGAACGCCTCGAAGTCGTCGACCCGCGCTGCCGGTGCGAGCTGCGGCGGCCGGCTCTGCACGCCATCCATGGACACGAACCCTAGGACGCGCAAGCACCGCCCGACGTTGCACGTGGCCCGAAGAATTCATTCGGACGATCGCCGCTCCGCGGTCGCGCTAGGGTCACGGCGCAAACTGGCCGTTGAGCTGGTCCAGTCCGGATGGGGAGGTTGCGGGTGGCGAGGTTCCGCGAGATCGAGTTCTGGCCGGGAGTCGGGCATCCCGACCGCCCGTGGACTGACGACCCCGAGACGGACGTGTGGGTGAAGTCCGCCCGGCGCGTCTGCGAGCTGTACGGCGAAGCGCTGCGGGCCGTCGACCTGCGCGGGCCGGTCGGATCGCTCCGGTTCATGACCGTCCCCGCCGAAGACGAGGGCGACGCCGTACGGGTCGAGGTGCTGCTCGATCGCCCGGACGGTTGGGAGTCGGCCGGGGTGTGCGTGCCGCCCCACGTCGTGCGGCTGTCGGCGGCGGCGCGTGGTCGGCTGGTCCTCGACGTGATCCACGCTGCCGTGACCGAGCTCGCCCCTCACCGCGACTGGCCGCTGACGACGGTCGCCGCCGTCCGCGAGCAGGTGCTCGGCCGTCATCTCCGCTTCGAGTGGGCCTCGGCGTGGAAGTCGAGTCCGGACCGCAAGCTGCAGGCACGGGCGTTCTTCCGTCTGGCGGATGACGGCTACGGGCGCGTCGTCCTGGAGATTCGGGACCGGAAGACCGAGCACCTGCTCGCGCGCTCCGGCCAGGCGCTCGCCTACACCTCCCCTATCGGCTTCGAGCGGAGCGTACGGACGCTGAAGTGGTCGGACGGCGCGGTCGAGGTCGTCCCCTACATCGACACGCTCGGCCAGTCGAGAGGTCAGTTGCGTCTCGACCCGACGATGGGCGTGGTGCCGCTCGAGCCGCTCGACCCCGACGACGGGCAAGCCGGGCCGGCACTGCCGGTGACGATCACCGGCACCCGGTCGATCCCCGACGAGCCGTCCATCCGGACCGTCGGGGGTGGCCCCACGAACGGGGTGCCGGACGCCTACCTCGATGCGCTGGACCACTTCCTCGAACGCGTCGAGGACGAGTATCTGACCTGGTGGTCGGCGGCTGATCGCCGTCAGCTCGAGATCTGGTACGTGTTCGAGGCAGGCCCCGAGCAGCCGACCACACGCCGTACGAAGGACAAGCTCATCGCCCGCATCCATCGCGACCCTCGAACCATCGGCGCCGCGACAGATCTCCGCGAGCTCGCCCGCGTCGACGTACTGGACCTGATGGAGGTGGTGCGGCTGAAGGCGGGACTGGGGCCTCAACCTGGATTCGGCCCGGAGTAGCGAGGACAGCGCGTCCCCGTTGTAGCAGAGTGCTACTGTCTGTTTCAGAGTGCTACGGAGGCAGCCGATGGTTGATGTCCAGGACAAGGTGACTCGTTTCGACGCGGATCTCGTCGCGGCTGCCGCGGCCGAGGGCGCTCGCCAGTCTCGCTCGGCGCGTCAGCAGCTCGCCCACTGGGTGCGCGTCGGGCGCGCCGTCTCGAGCGTCTCCTCGTCCCAGCGCACCCGCGTCGAAGCAGCCCTGGCCGGTGGCCTTCCGATGAGCGCACTGACCAGCGAGGAGAGCATCGTCGTCAACGCCGAGATCTCTGCGGGCATCGAGGAGCGTCTCGCGCAGGTCGACTTCGGGGATGAGCTCGCCGCCGAGGGCATCACTACCGTCTCACTCGACGCGGACGGCAACCTCGTCGAGCACCGCCCTGACGGCACGAGCGTGATCCTGGCGGAGATCTGAACCGGCCCCGCACCGGGAGAGCCGCCAGCCGTGCGTCTAGACCTCGTCGTCGGATCGAACGGCGCCGGCAAGACGACACTCGTTCGCAAGGTCATCCTCCCCAACGCACCAGCCGGCACCACCTTCGTCAACGCCGACGAGATCGCCCGGCAGCGGTGGCCCGAGGACCCCGAGGGCAGGTCGTACGAAGCCGCCGAGGTCGCGGCTGCCACCAGGCACGCGCTCATCCAGGCACGTCGGCCCTTTGTCGCGGAGACGGTGTTTTCCCACCGCTCCAAGCTCGACCTCATCACCGAAGCGCACGCCGCCGGGTTCCACGTTGCCCTGCACGTGCTCCTGGTGCCCGAGGAGCTCACGGTCCTGCGTGTCGAACGGCGGGTCGCCTCCGGCGGGCACTCCGTGCCCGAGGAGAAGATCCGGAACCGCTACCAGCGTCTGTGGGGCCTGGTTCGCCAGGCGATGATCGCGGCCGACAGCAGCAACGTCTACGACAGCTCCCCGCACAACCGGCCCGTCATCGTCGCCCAGCTCGCCTCCGGCATCCCCGTCGGCTCGGTGCACTGGCCATCGTGGGCCCCTCCCGAGCTCACCGACATCTGGCCCAGCACATCCGCCTGAGCAGCGCGGCCAGGCCCCGAGAACTCGGCTGGCTTTCGGCCCAGGTCGGCTCATGACGACTAACCGTCGCGGCTTGTCTTGACCCAGACCGCGGCTCTTCCGGTTCCTTCTGGCCGCACGGACCCTTCCTGCTTGAGCCGGTCCAAGGCGAGCCTGATGGTGGGGTCGCTGACGCCGGGCAGGGCGACTCGGATGTCGGCGATCTTGAAGATCCGCGGCGCGTGCTGGGCTACGTACTCGCGGACCCTGTCCTGCTTCGTGCCGGTCGAGCGCTGTGCCGCAGCGCCCTGCTCGAACCGTTCGTAGGCGCGGGAGAGGATCATGACGAAGTAGGTCAACCAGGGCCACGGGTCGTTGGTGCGTTCGTGCCACCCATGCGTGGACTCGAGCAGCGCCGCGTAGTAGAGATCGGCGGTTTCGGCGATGAGCTGCTCAAGGGAGACGTACTTGCCGACCGTGTACCCCGCGTCGTCGAGCAACGCATTGGTGAGCGCGCGGACGACACGTCCGTTGCCGTCACCGAAGGGGTGAATCGTCAGGAGGTCCAGCACGAACAGCCCGATCAGGAGCACCGGGTGGTGAGTGCCGGCGGCCAAGGCTTCGCGGTAGCGGTCGACGAGCTCGGCTGTGTAGTACTCGGTGCGAGACGCAGACACCGGGACGAACCGGACCTCGACGGCGCCGTCCGCGGACCGGTCGACGACGAGGGTGTCGCTCTCCTTGAAGTATCCACCGGGCGCCTTTGTCTTGGCGAAGAGCTCGCGGTGCAGGTGGAGCAGGAGGCCGACGTTCAGCGGGCGCCAGTCGTTGCCGAACAGGTAGTCCAGGGCGGCGCGGTATCCGGCGAGCTCCTGCTCGCTGCGAGTGCGGAGTACGGCTGCTTTGCCGCTGATGATGGCCGCTGCTCGGGCCCGATCCGGCACCACCACGCCCTCAAGCGCTGACGAGGCGGTGATGCTGGCGACTCGCGCCCGGTTGGCGAGTTCGCTCAGCAGTGCCGGCAGTTGGTTGCGGAACAGCTCCTCGCGGCCGCGGCCGACGTCCACCCGGGCGAGCTTGGTCACCACGGCACCCGGCACACTGCCCAGGCAGCGATCGAGATCAACGAACGACTCCACGAAACCTCCCAAGTTTGCCTCAAAACATACTAATCGATGGCCTGCTTATTTAGTTTAGAGGGGATTGTTGGCTAGTTCTCGCCCGACAACTGACACAGCTCGACTTCTGCGGCCTTGTGGATGAACGGTTGACTCTGTATGTAAATCAGTGTTTTCTTACGTAAACGGAAGCAAACGCAACGATCCCGGAGTCTCGGACCATGATCAGCAGCCCGCAGGTGTCGCTCACCCGCTGCCTTGTCGTGCTCGCCGCCGCGACGGCGGGCTGCGCACTCCTGGTCGGCTGGCTGCTGCCGGTGACGCTCGAGGCTGGCGGCGGCACCTTCGACGCGGCCCTGGTCCGGCTCTGCGCCGGCCTGGCGGTCGTCGTGGCCGGCTGGATGTGGCTAGCGACCGTGGTCACCGTGATCTGCGCCCTCCGCGGCCGGGGACGGTACGCCGTCGGCGTACCCGCGCCCCTGCGTCGGGCCGTGCTCGCCGCCTGCGGGGTGGCGCTCACCGGCGGCTTGGTGGTCGGCCCGGCGCACGCGACACCCGGGCGGCCCCACGAGGACCGGGTCGCGGACCCGGTCGTCCTGGCCGGTCTCCCACTGCCTGACCGGGCCACGGCGCCGTCTCCAGCGCAGCCTCCGGCGCCGTCTCCGGCGCGCACGACGGTCGTGGTTGCTCCGGGCGACTCGCTGTGGGCCATCGCTGCCCGCAGCCTCGGGCCGGACGCGAGCGCCGCCGAGATCGACGAGCGCTGGCGACGCCTGCACGAGCTCAACCGGGCCGTCATCGGCCCGGACCCCGACCTGATCCGACCCGCCCAGCGACTGGAGGTACTGCCATGACCGAACACCGCCCCCACGACGTCGTACCCCTGCGCCGACCCGTGCCGCTAGCCAGCGTGCAGGGCACGCTGGCACTGGACCTGGAGCCGCGCCAGGACCCGCCCTGGCCGCCGGCCACCAGCGGGTCCGGGGCGGTCGCCGACGTGCTGCCGATCGACGGCCGGATCCGCCGGCCCTTCGAGGAGTGGGCCCGCCGCTACGCCCAGGCCGCCGTCGAGATCGTCGGCGGCGACCGCCCGGCCACCCAGCTGCTCCGGTGGAGCTCACGCGAGGTCTACGAGGACCTGCAGCGCCGCGCGCAGCTCGTCGCCCGCGCCGGGCGCCACCAACCCGGTCAGGGCCGGTTCCAGCCGATCCGGCCACGGGTGCTCGGCGTCCACCCCTGCTTCATCAACCGCGACGTCGTCGAGGTCAGCACGCACGTGCGGTACGGCGAGCGCTCCCGCGCCCTGGCCGCGCGGTTCGAGCGCACCCGGGACCAGCGGTGGCGCTGCACGGCGCTGGAGTTTGCCTGAGCTCAAGCGAGCAGTGGACCGCGACGAAGGAGCGGTCCGCGTCGCGAGACGAGGTTGAGCAAGCGACGCGACTGAGGGACGAAGTCGCGCGAGCGCGTCGAAACCCGGTAAGACGACAAACGGCGGTGATCGCGAGATCACCGCCGTACGTCGACTCAGGTGGTTTCGAGGCTCAGGCCTGGCGGCCTTCGCACCTCAACCACCGTGTCGGTGGTTGAGGTGCGAGCGAAGCGAGCCTCGAAACCTCCGTGCTGTCAGCTGATGCGAGCGGTCAGGCCCGTCGGGCCGCCCGGGCGGCCGTGGCACATCTTGTACTTCTTGCCCGACCCGCACGGGCACTTGTCGTTGCGCCCGACCTTGGAGAACTCGTCGTCGGCAGCGGCCTCGGTCTTGACCGCGACCTCGCCGTCCTCGGAGGGGGCGGAGTAGGACAGGTTCTGCGGGGCCGCAGGCCGCTCCAGGCCCTTGGCGCGGATGGTGGGCTGCTCGGCGGACGGGAGGGCCCGGGCCATCGGCTCGACGGTCTCCTCGACCTCGAGGTCGACCTCGCTCTCGTCGTCCTCCTCCTCGACCTGGACGTCGAGGTTGAAGAGGAAGCCGACCGCCTCTTCCTTGATGCCGTCCATCATCGCGGTGAACATTTCGAAGCCCTCACGCTGGTACTCGACCAGCGGGTCACGCTGCGAGTACGCACGCAGGTAGATGCCCTCGCGCAGGTAGTCCATCTCGTAGAGGTGCTCACGCCACTTGCGGTCGAGCACCGAAAGCACGACCCGGCGCTCGAGCTCGCGCATGACCGGCTCGCCGACCTCCTGCTCACGCTGGTCGTACGCCGTGTTGGCGTCCGCCTTGAGGGTCTCGACGAGCTCGGTGCGGTCGACCCCCTCCAGGCCGCCGGACTCCTCGAGGATCGCCTCCTGGTCGACGGTCACCGGGTAGATCTGGCGCAGCGCCGTCCACAGCGCGTCCAGGTCCCACTGCTCGGCGAACTCTGCGGTGGCGCCGTTGACGTAGCCGGCCACGGTGTCGTCGAGGAAGCCCCGGATCTGCTCCTCGAGGTCCTTGCCCTCGAGGACCTCACGCCGCTCGGCGTAGATCACCTTGCGCTGGCGGTCCATGACGTCGTCGTACTTGAGGACGTTCTTGCGGGACTCGAAGTTCTGCGACTCGACCTGGCCCTGCGCGTTGGCGATCGCGCTGGTGACCCGCTTGTTCTCGATCGGGACGTCGTCCGGGATCTTCAGCACCTGGAGCACGCGGTCGACCCACTCGGACTTGAAGAGCCGCATCAGCTCGTCCTCGAGCGAGAGGTAGAAGCGCGACTCGCCGGGGTCGCCCTGACGGCCGGAGCGACCACGCAGCTGGTTGTCGATGCGGCGGGACTCGTGCCGCTCGGTGCCGACGACGTAGAGGCCGCCGGCCTCACGCACCTCGTCGTGCTCGTTGCCGACCTGCTCCTTGATCCGCTCGACCATCGTCGGCCAGGCCTCGTCGTACTGGTCACCGGTCTCGCCGCCGGGCTCGAGGCCCTGCTTGCGCAGCTCCTGGTCCGCGAGGAACTCGACGGAGCCGCCGAGCATGATGTCGGTGCCTCGGCCGGCCATGTTGGTGGCGACCGTGACCGCGCCCTTGTGGCCGGCCATGGCGACGATCTTGGCCTCGTCGGCGTGGACCTTGGCGTTGAGGACCGAGTGCGGGATGCCGCGCTTGCGCAGCTTGGTGGAGAGGTGCTCGGACTTCTCCACGGAGACGGTGCCGACGAGGACCGGCTGGCCCTTCTCGTGGCGCTCGGCGATGTCGTCGACGACGGCGTCGTACTTCGCCTCCTCGGTGCGGTAGACGAGGTCGGCCTGGTCGACACGGGCCATCGGCCGGTTGGTCGGGATCTGGACCACGCCGAGGCTGTAGATCTTGTCGAACTCCGACGCCTCGGTCATGGCCGTACCGGTCATGCCCGAGAGCTTGTCGTAGAGGCGGAAGAAGTTCTGGAGCGTGATCGTGGCGAGGGTCTGGTACTCCTCGCGGACCTCCACGCCCTCCTTGGCCTCGATCGCCTGGTGCAGGCCGTCGTTGTAGCGACGACCGGCGAGCATGCGGCCGGTGTGCTCGTCGACGATGAGCACCTCGCCCTCCATGACGACGTACTCCTTGTCGTTGCGGAAGAGCTCCTTGGCCTTGATCGAGTTGTTCATGAAGGAGATCAGCGGCGTGTTGACCGAGTCGTAGAGGTTCTCGATGCCGAGGTGGTCCTCCACCTTGGTGATGCCGGGCTCGAGGACCGAGATCGTGCGCTTCTTCTCGTCGACCTCGTAGTCGACGTCCTTCTCGAGCTTGCGCGCGATCTTGGCGAACTCGGCGTACCACTGCACGTCGTCCTGCGTGGGGCCGCTGATGATCAGCGGGGTGCGCGCCTCGTCGATGAGGATCGAGTCGACCTCGTCGACGATCGCGAAGCTGTGGCTGCGCTGCACGCACTCCTCGATCGAGCCCGCCATGTTGTCGCGCAGGTAGTCGAAGCCCAGCTCGTTGTTGGTGGCGTACGTGATGTCGCAGTTGTAAGCCTCGCGACGCTCGTCCGGGCGCATGTCGGGCAAGATCACACCGACGGTCAGGCCAAGGAAGCCGTGGACGCGGCCCATCATGTCCGACTGGTACTTCGCCAGGTAGTCGTTGACGGTGACCACGTGGACGCCGTTGCCGGAGAGCGCGTTGAGGTACGACGGCAGCACGGCCACCAGCGTCTTGCCCTCACCGGTCTTCATCTCGGCGATGTTGCCCATATGCAGCGCGGCGCCTCCGGTGACCTGCACGTCGAAGGGGCGCATGCCGAGCACCCGGCGCGAGGCCTCGCGGACGGTGGCGAAGGCCTCGGGCATGATGTCGTCGAGCGACTCCCCGTTGGCCAGCCGCTCCTTGAACTCCGCGGTCATGGCGCGCAGCTCCTCGTCGCTCATCGCGACGAAGTCATCCTCGATGGCATTGACAGCCGCGGTGACAGCCTCGAGCTGACGGAGGATCTTGCCCTCGCCGATGCGGAGGAGCTTGTCGAGAATGGCAGGCACGTGGTCCAACTTCCCTGAGTCGCGTAAATCGCTGAGCGGCGCCACTCTACCCAGCGCCGCCAGCCAGGACTACGGCGCGGCTCGCCGGGGCAACGTGTCGACCACGTTGCTGGTGACGAGGGTCGAGTAGTCCATCGACGCGGGTTGGCCGACGCCCTCGAACCCGAGCAGCATCCCGGTCTCGTCGTCGAAGACGAACCGGGTCTCGAAGTCCCCCTCCTCGCGGCCCACCACCACCGCGTCGCGGCCGTGGAACTGCGCCCCGTCGGCGACCACCTGCACCCCGTCGATCAGGACGATCGCCTCGAGCAACCGGGACTTGAACCCCGCGGGCACCCCCGAGTCGCTCAGCACCTCGCCGGCCCGTTCGAACGCGGCGTCGTCGCCGCGGAGGTCACCGTTGTCCCGACGGAGCCAGGCGTAGAGGTCGTCGACCGAGATGTCGGTGTCGCTGTAGATCGCGGGCCGTTGCACCGGACTGGTCCAGCGGTCGTCGGCGTCCAGGACGATCTCGGCGGCCCCCGGGTCACCCGGCACCCAGTGCTCCTGGACGTACGACGTCTCCACGTTGCCCGGCGCCCGGGTGGTCTCGTGCCGCACATAGAGCCACTCCCCCGGTCCGGCCACCTGCTCGGCCGCCGCGACGCGGGCGGCGCGGCTCAGCACCGCCGCGGCCGCCGGCTCGGCACCCTGCGGGCCGGGGAGCACCAGGACGGCGAGCGCCGCCACCGAGGCCGCCACCGCCACCACGCTGACGATCCGACGGGCGGTACGCCGGCGGCCCGTACCCCGACGACGCAGCGCCGGAGCGACCGCCTGGCGCAGCATCCGACGACGCGCGCGCAGGAGCGCGGTGGGGTCGATCTCGACGTCGGCGCGCACGCGCTCCAGGAGGTCCAGCTCGTCCATCACTCGTCGTCCTTCGCGTTCGGGAGGTGTGCGCGCAGCACGCGGCGCGCGCGGTGCAGCCGGGACTTGACCGTGCCGGCCGGGATGTCGAGCGCGGTCGCGATCTCGTCGTGCGTGAGCTCCGCCCAGGCCACCATCAGCAGCACGTCGCGGTCACCGGGCGACAGCTCCGCCAGCGCCCCCGCCAGGCCACGGACGGCGCCGCTCGAGTCGAGGCGGGCCGCGACCTCGTCATCGAAGATCGCGACGCCGGCGTCGTCACCGACGCGCGCCAGCGCCCGCCAGGAGCGCACCTCGTCGCGACGGTGCCGGTGCAGCAGGTTGCTGGCGATGCCGTAGAGCCACGGTCGGGCACTGCCGGCACCGGGATCAAAGGAGCCCCGTCGCTCCAGGGCGACCACGAACAGGTCACCGAGCAGGTCCTCGGCGTCGTGCGGCCCGATCCGTCGAGCCAGGTAGCGCAGGAGGCCGGGTGCGTGCCGGTCGAAGATCTCGGCCAGCAGCTCGGGTCGGCGTACCGATGCCTGGAACAGCTCGGCGTCGGAGCGCGGCGGGCTCGCCGTCAGCGGCTCGTCGAGGGAGGTCACACCGGTACTTGTCCGCTCCACACGACAGGGTTCACGGGCGCAGGGCCGACGCCAGGTCACCGCGCGGTGCGACCACGACCTCGGACAGCCCGAGCCACCCCGCGAGGCGGCGCAGCTCGCCCGAGAGCTCGTCGGCGGTCTCGTGAGGGGCGCCGGGCTCGGCGTACGCGCCCTTGACGAGCAGGTGGCCGAGCTTGCGGTCCGCCTTGAGGTCCACCCGGGCGACGATGCGGTCGCCGAGCAGGAACGGCAGCACGTAGTAGCCGTGCACCCGCTTGTCGGCGGGGACGTAGATCTCGATGCGGTAGTGGAAGTCGAAGAGCGCCTCGGTGCGCGCCCGCTCCCACACCACGGGGTCGAACGGGCTGAGCAGCGCCCGGGCGCCGACCCGGCGCGGCAGCCGGGCGTCGCGGTGCAGGTACGCCGGTCGCCGCCAGCCGGCCACGGAGACCGGGAGCAGGTCGCCCTCCTCGATCAGGGTCGCGACCGCGGCCGCGGTGTCGGCCACCGACATCCGGTAGTAGTCGCGCAGGTCCTGCACGCTCGCGACGCCGTGGGAGCGCGCGGCCCGGCGCACGAGCTCCAGGCCCGCCTCCTCGCGGGTCGGGGTCGGCCGCGAGAGCACCTCGGCGGGGATCACCCGCTCGGGGAGGTCGTAGCGGATCTCGAACTGGCTGTTGCGGCCGGCGATGGCCACCTGCCCCGAGGTGTAGAGGTAGTCGAGCATCCGGCGGGTCTCGGACCAGTTCCAGCCCCAGTTGTCCTTGGCCCGCGGCAGCCCGGCATCGAGATCCCGGGCGGTCGAGGCTCCTCTGTCGGCGAGCTCGGCGAGCAGGTTGGCCTCCAGCGCGTCGTTGGCTGCGACGAAGCCCCACTTGCCGCGCGTGGCGCGGTAGTCCTCCATCCGGTGCAGCATCACCGGCCACAGCTCGACGGGCATGAAGGCCTGCACGTGCGCCCAGTACTCGACCACCCGGCGGGGCCGCTGCTCGGCGGCTCGGCGCAGCAGGTCGACGTCATACGGACCCATCCGGGAGTAGAGCGGCATGAAGTGCGCGCGCTGAAGGACGTTGACCGAGTCGACCTGGAGCACCCCGGTGCGCTCCAGCGTCCGCTGGAAGGTGCGCATCGTCGGCTCGGCGTGCGGCTTGTCGAGGAAGCCTTGCGCCGCCAGCGCCGTACGACGCGCCTGGGCGACGCTCATCGACTCCATGGCGCGAGGCTAGAGGAGCCCTCCGACATCTTCCCGTCAGGGAAGATCCAAGAGCTTCTCCTTGACCGCGTACATCACGGCTTCCATCCGCGAGTGCAACTGGAGCTTCTCGAGGATGTTGCGCACGTGGTTCTTCACCGTGTTGTCGCTGATGAAGAGCTCCTTGGCGATCTCCCGGTTGTTCATGCCCTTGGCGACCAGGCGGAGCACCTCGAGCTCGCGGTCGGTCAGCCGCAGCCCGGAGGCGTGGTCGCGCTCGGGGCGCGACATCTGCTTGAACTCGTCGATCAGCTTGACCGCCATCGACGGGCTGATCAGCGACTGGCCGTCGGCGACGACCCGGACCGCCTGGGCGACCTCCTCGATCGAGGAGTCCTTGAGCAGGTAGCCGGCGGCGCCGCTCTTGACCGCCTCGTACAGGTCGGCCTCCTCGTCGGAGACGGTGAGCATCACGATCTTGGCCGTCGGCACGGCCTCCTTGATCGCGAGGCAGGCCTCGATCCCGGAGCGCTTCGGCATCCGGATGTCGAGGAGCACCACGTCGGGCGCGGTGCGCTCGGCGAGGGCCGTGCCCTCGATGCCGTCACCGGCCTCACCGACCACCTCGACACCGGGCTCGACGCCCAGCAACATGGTCAGTCCGCGCCGGAACAGCTCCTGGTCGTCGACCACGAGCACGCGGATCGGTTCACGTCCCGCGTCAGTCATCGGCTCGGCCACGGGGGAATCATGGCACGACCGGACCCTTTTGCGCTCTCATCCGGGTGACGAGACGCAACGACGGGATGGCCCGTCCGGGCCATCCCGTCGTATGCGCAGGTCCCGAGAGGGGTCAGACGGTCGCCTCGAGGTCGAGCGAGATGACGCCGTAGTCGTACCCGCGGCGGCGGTAGACGACCGCCGGACGGTCGCTCTCCTTGTCGACGAAGAGGTAGAAGTCGTGGCCGACCAGCTCCATCTCGTAGAGGGCCTGGTCGAGCGTCATCGGGTCGGCCGCGTGCGTCTTCTCGCGTACGACGAGTGGCCCGTCGCCGGTCACGTCGATGGGGCCGACCTTGCGCTCGGTGGTCACCACCTCGTCGACGATCGTCTCCGGCGTAGGCGTGCCGTTGGCGAGCGCCTGCCCCACCGACACCGGGGCGTGCCGTCCGTGGTGGACCCGCCTCCGGTCGGAGGCGCGGCGCATCTGCGCGGCCATCTTGTCGAGGGCCAGGTCCAGCGCGGCCATCTTGTCGGCGGCACACGCCTCGGCCCTGATGACCGGCCCCTTCGAGAGGGCGGTCAGCTCGACGCGTACGGCGCGGTCGGCCTGACGCGGGTTGCGTTCGTTCTCGACCTCGACGTTGACCCGGATTATCCGATGATCGTGCTTCTCCAGCCGCGCCAGCTTCTCCTCGACGTGACTGCGGAACCGATCCGACAACTCGCAGTGTCGACCCGTGACCACAACTTCCATGTGAACCTCCCGATTGCACAGCTTGCTTCTCGGTGTTTCGGCGGTCAGCTCCGGGCGCGCCCTCGATCGGATACGCCGCAGAGAGGAGTCCGTCCGGCCGACCTGGTCTTCGACCCCACAATCGCCTGCTGAGGCTCTCGCAGCTTCTCTGCCACTACTGACCTTCTCCCGACCGCCGTCGCATCTGACGACGGGGCCGAGGCAGGACTTACCACTAAGCCGCACCGTGATCGTCGGCCGCTCCGCAGTGCGGGGCGGACCGTCTTACGTGGACCGTTTCGCCTGCGACTGGCATCGGCTTGTCGACCGGGCGCCCGGTTTGACCGAGGCACCTGAACGACGCAACCACGGACCCGGACGGACTCCATGATGAGACGTTAGTCCGAAGGGTGCCCCGAAGAAAGGGGGCGGCCCCGTCCGGTAGGGATCCGACGGCGCGTCGCCGCCACCGCGGCGACCGCGACCACGTCGAGTCCGACCGCCTCGAGGGCACGTTGAGCCTCGCGCAGGGTCACCCCGGTCGTCACCACGTCGTCGCACACGACCAGGTGCGCGTGGGTACGCCGGGCGACCAGCCTCCGGACCAGCTCCGTCGGGCAGTGCATCGACCCGGCGAGGTTGCTCGCGCGGGCGGCCGCGCCGAGTCCCGCCTGATCCACGGCCCCGTGCCGACTGCGCAGCAGCGGCATCGCGATGACGTCGGTGCCGTCGCGCCGCAGCAGACGTGCCGCCCGGGAGGTGATCCGTCCGGTCGGGTCGTGGCCGCGACCCCGGGCCACCCCGGGCCGGGAGGGCACCGGCACCAGCACGACCGGGCCCGGCGGCACCTCCGCCAGCGCGGCGCGGACCGCGTGGGCGAGCAGCTCGGCGAGCGGCCCGCGCAGACCGAGGAGACGCCGCTCCTTGTGCCCGATCACCAGCGCACGCAGCGGCCCGGCGTACTCCCCCGCGGCCCAGGGCGGAGCGAGGCCGGCCGGGACCGGGTCGGGCCACGCCGGTCGGCCGTCTGCCGGTAGGACGTCCGCGCAGGCAGCGCAGAGGACTCGTCCCGGACGCTCGCACCCGGCGCAGCGGCCGCCGAGCAGCAGGTCGGAGGCCGCGTCGGCGAGCTCGCCCCAGGTGTCTCGCAGCACGACTCGATGGCACCACCGGTGAGGGGACCGACTCAAGCCGTCGGCGTACGCCTGTGGAGGGCGCGCTCAGCCGACGTACGTGAAGCCCGTGGTGCCCTCGGTGACC
The DNA here is from genome assembly GCA_963707845.1 of uncultured Actinomycetota bacterium. Taxonomy (GTDB): domain Bacteria; phylum Actinomycetota; class Actinomycetes; order Propionibacteriales; family Nocardioidaceae; genus Nocardioides. Next base: position 185,525 of record CAVPRL010000014.1, on the reverse strand, counting down.
GGCACCAGGCGTCGGGGGTTCGCGGACAGGTTGATCAACACCCGGCGGTTGAAGCCGAAGAGCGGCTCGTCAGAGGCCGGCGAGCCGAGCAGCGCCCGGGGACCGCCGCCGACGGTCGTCGAGCTGTCGGAGGCCGGCGAACCGTCGATGGAGGCGCCCTGCAGCTGAGCCAGCGAGCCGGTGCCGGTGAACGGGCTGAGGATCGCCAGGCTGGTCGTGCCTCGCCAGGCGATCGCCCGCACCGGGAGGTCGCCGTCGGGAGCGTTCGAGATCGACCGCGCGGGCGTGGCCCACAGCACCCGGCCGCTCCGGTTGTGGGCGATCCGGCTGACGACCAGCTCGTCCCCGGCGGCACGACGGACCACGGCGACCAGGCGAGTGCCGTCCCGGGAGACCACGAAGCTGCGCACCTGGGTCCCCGAGATGCCCGGGACGTCCAGGACGTGGCGCTTGTCGCCCGTGACCCACGAGACCTCGGCACCGCCGGCCGTGCGGTCGACGAGCCACATCCGGTCGAAGAAGTCCCAGGCCGGCTTCAGCAGGTCGCGCGCGCCGGTCACCACGGTCTGGGTCTCGTCGCCGTCGCTGCCGCTCACCGGTCCGACGACGACGCGTTGGCCGTCAGCGGTCACCCCGGCGGCCAGGTCTGCGGTCAGGCTGACCCCCACGCTGCGCAGCCCGAGCTCGGAGCTGCCGAGGGGTCCGCTGACGGGCACCAGGTTGCCGCCGGCACCGGAGGACAGCAAACCGTCACGCAGCCCGTAGAGCAGCGGGCTCGCCTGGAACCCGGCGGGGTCGAACTCCGCCCCGCCGTCGACCCGGTAGACGCTGACCCCGCCCGGGAGAGGTACGGCGTCGCCGTTGATCGACACCCGGAGCGCCTCGATGCGGGGGTCCTGGCGCAGGGTCCATGCCAGCTGCGCCATCATCAGCTCGATCGACTCGGACGACAGCTGGCCCTCGTCACCCTTGAGTGCGATCTCGGCGACACCCTTGGAGATGGGCACGGACGGAGCGATCGTCAGTCCGGGCGGCACGAACGTCCTGACGACCCGGTCGAGGCCGGCGCTAGGTCCCAGGAGCAGAGCCTGCGTCAGAGCGCTCGCCAGCTGCTTGCCGATCGGGACGTAGACAGGCTCCGGGGCGAGCATCCCGACGGTCGGGTCGAAGAAGTAGAGCGAGACCTGGCGGAAGCGCCGGGCGAACCAGGTCTCGGGGACGATCAGCGCGTCGGGTGCCTCGTCGATGCGCCACTCGCCGTCCTCGAACGCCATCGGGAAGTCGATGGTGCGCTGCGACTTCGGCAGCGGGCCTTGCCAGGCGCCCTGGGGGTCGAGGTGATCGGGTTCCGCCAGCGTCACCGACACCCCGGCCGCGGTCTCCGCGACCCGCGGCGAGTCGGCGTACGTGACGGTCGCGTCGGGTGACCAGGCAGCGCCGGCGTCCTTCGTCAGGAACTCCCGGGCGGTGTTGGCCTGGATCGGGGTCGCCGTCATCGCGACCATGAAGCCGCGGACGATGTCGGCGCGGGTGTCGCCCTCCTGCGGCGGCCTGGGGCTGAAGAAGGGGCCCTGGTCGAGCGAGACGCCACCCTGGGACTGGGTCTCGACCACGGGCCCCGAGTCGGGCATCGACACGCAGCCGGTGAGCAGACCGGCGGCCGCCAGGACCGCTGCGACGGTCAGGGGCCAGCGCCGGGTGCGGGTCATGTGACGGGCTCCGAGACGTCGGTGGGCACGAGCGGCAGCGGGCTGTGGCGGAGCACCCCGCCGGCCCGGCGAGGCAGCGTCAGCCGGAACTGGGCCCCCTCACCGGGACGCCCCCATGCCTGCAGCCAGCCACCGTGCAGGTGGGTGTCCTCGAGCGAGATCGACAGACCGAGCCCGGTGCCGCCGCTGGTGCGGGCTCGGGCTGGGTCCGCGCGCCAGAACCGGTTGAACACCATCGCGGCCTCCCCCGGCGCCAGCCCGATGCCGTAGTCGCGGACGGCGATCGACGCCGCGTGGTCGTCGCCCGCCACCAGGACCACGATGTCGCCCCCTGCCCGTTGGCTGCCGGTGTGGTCGATCGCGTTCGTCACCAGGTTGCGCACGACTCGCTCGACCCGGCGTACGTCGGCCTCCGCCAGGCACGGATGGTCGGGCGCCTGCACGACCACCTCGACGTTGCGTTGGCGGGCGAGTGGCCGGGTGGCGTCGACGATGCGGTGGGCGACGTCGATCAGGTTGATGTCGTCGAGCTCGAGCACGGCGGCACCGGCGTCGAAGCGGCTGATCTCGAGCAGGTCGACCAGGAGCGTCTCGAAGCGGTCCAGCTCGGTCTGGAGCAGCTCTGCGGCGCGCGCGGTCGTCGGGTCGAAGTCGGTGCGGGCGTCGTGGAGGACGTCGCCTGCCATCCGCACCGTCGTCAGCGGGGTCCGCAGCTCGTGGGAGACGTCGGAGACGAAGCGGCGCTGGACCCGGCTCAGCTCCTCGAGCTGGCGGATCTGGCGCTGGAGGTTGCTGGCCATCTGGTTGAACGACGTCGCGAGGCGAGCCAGGTCGTCCTCACCCGAGACGCGCAACCTCTCCTGGAGCTGCCCGGCGGCGAGCCGCTCGGCCACCCGGCGGGCCATCCGGATCGGGGTGACCACCTGACGGGTCACCAACCAGGTCGTCCCGGCGACCAGGACGACCAGCAGCACGGCGGCCGTGAGCAGGGCGCGGGTCACCAGCGCCATCGTCTCCTCCTGCTCGTCGAGCGGGAAGAGGTAGTACAGCGTGTAGGTGCGTGCGTCCGCCGGCAGCAGCACCTGGGAGCCGACGACGATCCCGCGCGAGGACGAGGTGACGCCCTCGGCGTCCGTGGTGCGGATCGTCGTGTACGTCCAGGCGGTCGGCGCCTCCTCGTCGAAGTGCTCCTCGAGGGAGAGCGGGACGCTGCTCGTGTCGAGCGACGGGCTTGAGTTCACGCCTCCGTCGGCGATCCGCCCACCCGGTCCGGTCGGCCCGGCCAGCACGACGTAGAAACCGCGCGAGGCCCCGCGCACGATGATCGGGTCGACCAGGTCCGCCTTCTGGCCGGCTACGTCGGTGTCGGTGCCGAGGACCGCCTCGAGGCTGTCCCGGGTCTCGGCGGTCTCGTCGTTGGCCTCCGCGACGACGGCGTCGACGCGGTGGTCGAGCAGCCCGTCCTGCACCTGCTGGAGCAGGTACCACCCGACCACACTGATGACCGCCACCGAGAGCAGCACCGTGCTCACCACGACGCGCGCCTGGATGGATCGGCGCCAGAACGTCAGGGCCCGGCGTACCGGCTCAGGAAGCCAGCGCGTCCCGCGAGGGCGCAGGTGCAGCATGGCGGGTCCTCAGGCCGTCCCGGCCTTGTAGCCGACGCCACGCACGGTGACGACGATCTCGGGGTTCTCCGGGTCGTGCTCGACCTTGGAGCGGAGCCGCTGCACGTGCACGTTGACCAGGCGGGTGTCGGCGGCGTGCCGGTAGCCCCAGACCTGCTCGAGGAGCACCTCGCGGGTGAAGACCTGCCAGGGCTTGCGGGCCAGGCAGACGAGCAGGTCGAATTCGAGCGGCGTCAGGCTGATCGGCACACCCGCGCGTACGACGGCGTGGCCGGCGACGTCGATCGCCAGGTCGCCGATCGTGAGGCTCTCCTGCGTCGGCTCGTCGAAGCGGCGGATCCGGGCCCGGATCCGGGCGACCAGCTCCTTGGGCTTGAACGGCTTGACGACGTAGTCGTCGGCGCCGGACTCCAGGCCGACGACCACGTCGACGGTGTCGCCCTTGGCCGTGAGCATCACGATCGGGACGCCGGACTCGGCGCGGATCTCCTTGCAGACGTCGATGCCGTCCTTGCCGGGCAGCATCAGGTCGAGCAGCACCAGGTCGGGGCGGTAGGAGCGGAACGCCTCGACCGCCTCGTCACCCCGGGTGACCATCCGGCTCTCGAAGCCCTCCTGGCGCAGGACGATCGTGAGCATCTCGGCCAGCGAGGCGTCGTCGTCGACGACGAGGATCCGACCCTTGGTCGACTGGTCGGTCGGGGGGCCGGAGGGCGCTCCGGCGGGCTCGCTCATGTCTTCCATCATGACAGTCGGGTCCATCTGGTTGGTCGAGTAGCCCGGCGCGGCTGAGGAACGAAGCCGTGCCGGGCGTATCGAGACCCTCGGTGTCGCTGCCCAGCTCACCGTGGTCTCGATACGCCGGTCGCGAGCTCGTTCCTCGCTCGCGCGGCTACTCGACCTGGCGCCTGGGTCCCAGCCCTCGCAAGCTCGGGCTGGGGGCGCTCATCAGTATCGGTACTGGTCCGACTTGTACGGGCCGGCGACGTCGACGCCGAGGTACTGCGCCTGCTCGTCACTGAGGGTCGTCAGCTTGACGCCGAGCGCGTCGAGGTGCAGCCGGGCGACCTCCTCGTCGAGGTGCTTGGGCAGCACGTAGACGCCGACCGGGTACTCCTCGGGCTTCGTGAAGATCTCGATCTGCGCGAGCACCTGGTTGGTGAAGGAGTTCGACATCACGAACGACGGGTGGCCGGTCGCGTTGCCGAGGTTCATCAGGCGACCCTCGGAGAGCACGATGATGGCGTTCCCCGTGGGGAAGGTCCACACGTCGACCTGCGGCTTCACGTTCTTGCGCGCGACGCCCTCGAAGGTCTCGAGGCCGGCCATGTCGATCTCGTTGTCGAAGTGACCGATGTTGCCGAGGATCGCGTTGTGCTTCATCTTCGACATCTGCTCGACGGTGACGACGTCCTTGTTGCCGGTCGCCGTGACGATGATGTCGGCGACGTCGAGCACGTCGTCGAGGGTGGAGACCTGGTAGCCGTCCATCGCCGCCTGCAGCGCGCAGATCGGGTCGATCTCGGTGACGATGACACGGGCGCCCTGGCCGCGCAGCGACTCGGCGCAGCCCTTGCCGACGTCGCCGTACCCGCAGACGACCGCGACCTTGCCACCGATGAGGACGTCGGTGGCGCGGTTGATGCCGTCGATCAGCGAGTGGCGGCAGCCGTACTTGTTGTCGAACTTCGACTTGGTGACGGAGTCGTTGACGTTGATGGCCGGGAAGAGCAGCGAGCCTTCCTTCATCATGTCGTAGAGGCGGAGCACGCCGGTGGTGGTCTCCTCGGTGACGCCCTTGAGCTCGCCCGCGATCTTCGTGTAGCGGTCCTTGCTCTCGGCGAGCGAGGCGTTGAGGACGTCGAAGACGATCTTCTGCTCGTGGCTCTTGGCCGAGGCCGGGTCAGGCGCCTGGCCGGACTTCTCCGCGTCGACACCGAGGTGGACGAGCATCGTGGCGTCGCCGCCGTCGTCGAGGATCATGTTGGCGAAGGTGCCGGCCGGCCAGTTGAGGATCTGCTGGGTGCACCACCAGTACTCCTCCAGCGTCTCGCCCTTCCAGGCGAAGACCGGGACGCCCTGCGGGTCCTCGGGAGTGCCGTTCGGGCCGACCGCGATCGCGGCGGCGGCGTGGTCCTGGGTCGAGAAGATGTTGCACGACGCCCAGCGCACCTCGGCGCCGAGCGCGACCAGCGTCTCGATGAGCACGGCGGTCTGGATCGTCATGTGCAGCGAGCCTGCGATGCGAGCGCCGGCGAGCGGCTTCTCGGCGCCGTAGCGCTCGCGCATCGCCATCAGGCCGGGCATCTCGTGCTCGGCGAGCTGGATCTCGGTACGGCCGAAGTCGGCCAGGCTGAGGTCGGCGACCTTGAAGTCCATCGTCTGCTCCTGGGGTCTGGCGAGGGGATGCTGCCGGGAATCCGAGGTTAGAACGCGGCGCGCCCAACCAGAGAATCCTCGACGCACCCCGCCCGGGACCCCCGACGGGCGGGCCGCACGGCCCGCGTCCCGGTCGGAGAACCCGGAATGTCGGTACCGCCCGCCCTGATGCCCGGGACACCCGGAGCACGAGCCTGTCGCCATGCCCACATCGCGACGTACGCCGTCGTGTCGTGCGGGTCCGGCGATGACGCCACAACCACATCAAGGAGAAGCCGATGACATCCACGCGAGACCGTGCCCGCCGGCTGGTCGCCTCCGCCCTCCTCGCCGCCGCCGTCGGCGGGTCCGCCGCCTGCTCGGGCAGCGACGACGTGTCGCCGGACGGTGAGAGCACCGCCGCAGCGGCTCCTGACCAGGCAGCGGGAGTGCCCAAGGCGTGCGCCAAGCCGTTCCCCCAGGCTTTCACCGAGCCCGACCTGGCCGAGGTCACGCTGGCTCCGGACGGCTTCCCCGAGCCGCCGTTCGGGGCCATCCTGTGCCTGACCACCTCCACGGTGGACAACAGCCAGGAGACCGCGTCGTACGCGACCGGGGCGTCGGCGGACGAGGTCCTCGCCGGCTACGAGAGCGCGCTGAGCGCGTACTCGCCGTCTCGCGACACCGACGGCCTGGGTCGGTCGATCGTGGTCGCCCAGGACGGCGACGTGACCATCCAGGTCACGCCGAAGGCGGGCGGCTTCGTCATCGCCTTCGCCAGCGTGTGAGCGCCCGCGCCGCGCTCAGTGCGCGGCGTCGGCCTTGGTACGCCGCGGAATCAGGTGCAGCACGCCGAGGATGAGCGCACCGACGACCAGGCCGAAGACGGCCGACGCGAGGGTGTTGGTGAGCCAGCCCGCGATGCTGCCGAACGTCCCGCCGATGGCGTGGTGCACCTCGTGCTCGAGATGGTGGACGAGCTCGTACGGCGCGTGCCAGCCCAGCTCGTCGAGGCCGACGATCTCGATGTGGCCGCCGACCCAGAGCATCGCGGCGATGCCGACGACAGAGATCGTGGCGAGCAGCTTGGGGGTGCCCACGAGCAGCCCGTGGCCGATCTTGGCGCCGAAGCCCGAGGAACGCTGGGTGAGGAGGAGCCCGATGTCGTCGAGCTTCACGATGATCGCGACCACGCCGTACACCGCGATCGTGATGGCGATGGCGACCACGAACAGGATCACCAGGCGGCTCAGGAACGGCTCGTCAGCGACCTCGTTGAGCGCGATCACCATGATCTCGGCGGAGAGGATCAGGTCGGTCCGGATCGCGCCGGCCACCATCGCCTTCTCGGCGTCCTCGCCGACGGCACCGACCGGCACCGGGTGGTGGTCGTGGCCGCGGATCCGGGCCCAGACCTTCTCGAAGCCCTCGTAGCAGAGGTAGCCACCGCCGACCATCAGGATCGGCGTGAGCAGCCCCGGCAGGAACTGGCTGAGCAGCAGCGCGATCGGCAGGATGATGACCAGCTTGTTGCGCAGGGACCCGATGGTGATCCGCTTGATCATCGGGAGCTCGCGGTCGGCGGTCACGCCGTGGACGTACTGCGGCGTCACGGCCGTGTCGTCGACGACGACACCCGCGGCCTTCGTGGTGGCGCGGCCCGCGGCCGCGCCGACGTCATCGATCGACGCGGCGGCCAGCCGGGCGAGGGCAGCCACGTCATCGAGCAGTGCGAAGAGCCCTCCAGCCATGCTCGAAGGCTAGCGGGCCACCGTGCGCTCCCCGACGGCGGAGGCGGCCCGGTGGTGCAGGCCGGCGTCCACCCCGGCCTCGATCTCCGCCTGGACGTCCGGCTGCACCTGGTCCTTGGCCGCCGTGAGGGCGACGGCGTGCTTGAGGTGCCGCTCGCCGTACCCCAGCGGGTCGACGAGGTGGTTGAGCCGCGACGACACCGGCTGCCACGCGAGCGCCAGCGACAACAGCACCGCCGCGGCCGTGGTCACTCCGAACGCGATGACCGCATGCTGGTCGGCCCAGTCGCCCCAGCCCGCGTAGCCGGCGCCCTTCACCACGAACCCGTGGAAGAGGTAGACGACCAGCGTCGCGGCGCCCATCCGGGCGAACCAGCCGCCGACGCGCGGCACGAGCGCGAAGAACGCCCACGCCCCCAGCGTGCCGATGGCCAGCACGAGGGTCCGCGTCAGCAGGGCGCGTACGTCGTCGGCGTACCCCATCTCGTCGTAGCGCGAGCGGTAGTAGAGCCACTCGGTGCTCGCCCAGACGTCGGTCCAGGTGGTGAGGATCCAGATCCCGACGAGGACACCGACGGCGGCGACCTGCGACGGCGTACGGCGCAGCAGCTCGAGCCGCTCGGGCGTCGCTTTGAGCCCCATCACGAAGAAGGGCAGCAGGCCGAGCACCCGCGCCATGTCGAGGGTGTTTCCGGCGTACAGGCCCGCGACCAGGCTGATGCCGATCGCGACGATCAGGCCGCCCCACATCGGCCGGAAGATCGGGGTGAGCAGCCGCCAGAAGAACATCGCGGCGAGGTACCACATCGGCCAGTGCGGGTCCTGGAAGAGGTGCTGCATCTCCTCGCCGCCGACATAGACGCGGAAGAGCGCGAGGGCGCACTCGAACATCACGTACGGCACGACGACCGTGCGGAACAGCTGCCAGAGGCGCACCTTGCTGTAGACGAAGGTGCGCGAGAGGTAGCCGGTCACGAACACGAACGCCGGCACGTGCCAGGCGTAGAGGAAGTCGTAGAAGTGGTCGGTGACCGCGTTGTTGGGCAGCAGCACCCACGAGTGCCCGACGACGACCAGTGTCACCAGGAGCATCTTGGCGTTGTCGAACCAGGGGTCGCGGCCGGTCGGTGGCGCGGGCGTCACGGGCGTCGAGGTCGGGGTCGGCACCCTTCCGGTCTACCCGGTGTCTGCCGCGATCAGTCCTCGACGAAGCCGATTCTCAGGTACTCCGCAGCATAGGCACCGCTGAGGGACAGGTAGGCGTAGCGCGCCACCTCGGTGGGGGCGTCCGCCGTGACCGTCTCCACCCGAACGCGGCGCTCGGCGGCCGCGGCGAGCAGGCGACCCCGCTGCGCGCGTACGACGGCGTCCTCGGAGCCGTCGTCGAGGACCAGCAGCATCGGGCGCCGCTCCCCCGCGTCGTCGCCGAACGGGTCGTCGAAGACGTTGCGCTGCCGGGCCGCCTCGATGACGGGCAGCAGGTGCTCGGCGTCGCCGGCGAGCGCGCCGCGCCCCGTGGAGCGGCGGATCGACTCCGCGACCCGTCGGGCGGCACGCGCGGCGAGCACCGAGCCGCCCCAGACCACCGGGTTGGCGTCGGCGAGCGCGATCGCGAGCATCTTGGCGGGGTTGACCGCGAGGTCGCGGTGCGGCGAGCAGGCGATCGCCACCGCGTCGAGCGCCTCGGCGACCTGGTCGGCGTCGGCGCGCGGGCCGAGCGAGACCCGGTCGAGGTACTCGAGCAGTGCCACGGCCGTGGCCAGCTGGTCGCGCGCGGTCGTCGGCAGGATGGTGCTCCAGCGTCCGGCAGCATGCTCGGCGACCATGGACGTCGGCGGGCAGGCGACGACGAGCTGGCAGCCCCGGCGTACGGCCTCCGCGACGGCGGACGCGGTGCCGGAGTCAGCGCCATCGGGAGCGAGCACGACGACGAGGTCCAGGCTGCCGGCCCACCCCGGGAGCCCGGGGGCGGGCCAAGCGACGAACGGCACGGGGCACCACGGCTCGAGCACCGCACGCAGGAGGCGGGAGTCCGGACCGGCGGCGATCACGGCCCGCGGACGGCCGAGGTCCTCGGCGCGCGCGACCGCCTGGGCGGTGGCCTCGGCTGCCTCTCCGGACGTACGGCGCACCCGCGCGCCGGACTCAGCGAGCTGCCGGAGGACGTGGTCGTCGGCCTCGAGCACGGCGGCGTCGTCGAGACGGGACTCGTCGAACCAGGTGGTCATCGCGCTGTCCTCCCGTGCCTCAGGAGGGCTTGCGGGCCTCGTCTACGAGCAGCACCGGGATGCCGTCGCGGACGGGGTAGGCCAGTCCGCAGCCCTGGCAGATCAGCTCGTCACCGACCACGGCGAGGTCGGCGCGGCAGGCCGGGCAGACGATGATCTCGAGGAGGGCGGGGTCGAGCTCGGTCATCGGTCACTCCTGATCTGGGCGAGCACGGTGTCGCGGACGCGCACCATGGTCTCCTCGTCGCGGCCCTCGGCGTTGAGGCGGAGCAGCGGCTCGGTGTTGGACGGTCGGACGTTGAAGGACCAGTCGGCGTGGCTGACGGTGAGGCCGTCCAGCCGGTCGGTCGTGACGCCGTCCTGGGCGGCGTACGTCGCCTCGATCTCGGCCGACACGGCGGCCTGGTCGGCGACCTCGGAGTTGATCTCGCCGCTCAACACGTAGCGGTCGAACTCGGCGAGGAGCTCCGACAGCGGACGCTCGGTCTCCGCGAGCGCGGCCAGCGTGTGCAGCGCCGCGAGCATGCCGGAGTCGGCGCGCCAGAAGTCGCGGAAGTAGAAGTGCCCGCTGTGCTCACCGCCGAAGATGGCGCCGGTCTCGGCCATGGTGGCCTTGATGTAGGAGTGACCGACCCGGGTGCGCACCGGCTTGCCGCCGAGCTCGAGGACGATCTCGGGCACCGAGCGGCTGGTGATCAGGTTGTGGATCACGGTCGCGCCAGGCTCCTTGGCGAGCTCACGCGAGGCGATCAGCGCGGTGAGCGTCGACGGGGACACCGCCTCGCCGCGCTCGTCGACGATGAAGCAGCGGTCCGCGTCGCCGTCGAAGGCCAGGCCGATGTCGGCACCCTCGGCGAGCACCCGCTTCTGGAGGTCGACCAGGTTGGCGGGCTCGATCGGGTTGGCCTCGTGGTTGGGGAAGCTGCCGTCGAGCTCGAAGTACATCGGGACCAGGTCGACCTGGTCACCCAGACGGCCGAAGACGGCGGGCGCGGTGTGCCCGGCCATGCCGTTGCCGGCGTCGGCGACGACCTTGAGCCGTCGGCCCGTGACGGGGGCGAGGCTGAGCAGGTGCGCGGCGTACGCCTCGAGGACGTCGTGCTCGCTGATGCTGCCGGCCGGCCCGACGACCGGCTTCGGCTCGGCCACCAGGTCGCGGATCTCCGCCAACCCGGTCTCCATGCCGACCGGGGTCGCGTACGCGCGGCACATCTTGATGCCGTTGTACTGCGCCGGGTTGTGGCTGGCGGTGAACATCGCGCCGGGGTGCCCGAGGTGCCCGGAGGCGAAGTAGAGCTGGTCGGTCGACGCCAGGCCGATCATCACGACGTCGGCGCCCGCCTCGCTCGCACCCTCGGCGAACGCGCCGGCCATGCCGGGCGAGCTCGGGCGCATGTCGTGGCCGACGACCACGGTCTCGGCGCCGACGACCTGGGCGAACGCGCGCCCCGTCGCCCTGGCGAGGTGCTCGTCGATCTGGTCGGGGACGGTGCCGCGGACGTCGTACGCCTTGAAGACGGCATGGAGGTTCGCGGGGTCGAGGGTGTCGGCCATGCCCCGAAGACTAGTGGGGCGGCTGCGTCAGTCGTTGCTCAGGACGCGCAGGTGTCCACGCCGGGTGGTCTCGCGACCGGTCTCGTCCGCGGGAGCGACCCGCAGCGGCGCGACCGGGCGACCGGCCTCGCGGACCGCGTCGGCGAGGGCCAGCAGGTCGTCGCTCGACGGGCCTTGGTCGGCGGGGTCGCGCGCGAGCCGGAGGACCTCCCAGCCCCGGGGGGCCGAGAGCCGCTCGCTGTGCTCTGCGCACAGGTCGTAGGCATGGGGCTCGGCGTAGGTGGCCAACGGGCCGAGGACCGCCGTCTGGTCCGCGTAGACGTACGTCAGTGTCGCGACCGCGGCTCGACCGCAGGCCGTGCGCGAACAGCGGCGGGCAGGACTCACGCCGCAGACGGTACCGCCGAACCACGACCGCGCCGATTAGGCTCGCGGCGTGGATGACGCGGGTACGTCGGGTGGTCCGGGCCGGCGGCGGATCAGGGACCGCCGAGGCCGCGGGATGCGGGGTCCGGCCGTCGCGCCGTCCGTGCCGGGGCACCCCGAGCGCCCCACCGGTCGCGAGCGCTTCGACGACCTCGCACTCGGCATCGTCACCGAGATCGACCGGCGCTGGCAGGACCGCCTCGGCCTGGTGGAGTACGCCGTCGAGGACACCCCGCAGATCCCCGACGACTGGACCTCGGGCACGGTGCCGCTGTCGTCGCTGGTGCGCGGCACCGGCGCCACGCCGACGCGGCTGGTGCTCTTCCGCCGGCCGATCGAGCACCGCTGTGAGACCCGGACCGATCTCGAGGCCATGCTGCTGACGATCGTCGTGGAGCAGATCGCGGAGCTGCTCGGCATCGACGCCGAGGACGTCGACCCGCGCTACGAGGGCGGGGACTAGCGCTCCTCGGTCGACGGTCGCGCGCTGCTGCTGGGCCGCGTTCCCGGGTTGGTTGTCGACAACCAACCGCGGAAGGCATGGTGTCGGCTGAGGGTTGGGGATCACAGCAGACCCCCGACATGAGTCGCCCTAAGACGACCCGACTAGGACAACCCGGGCCGCACGTGCGGCACCAGTCCGTTGCGCACCGGAACGGTCAGCGGCAGCACCGACGTACCGCCCGGGCCGCTGGTCACCACGGATCCGGTGACCGTCGTCCGCGCCGGCGTCACGTCGAGCTGGCGCGCCGCGGCCGGCACCTTGACGACGGCGCCACGGCCGGGCACGACGTCGATGCTGGTCTCCTTGAGCTTCGAGCCGTCGGCGGCACGCGCCACGACCGTCACCGTCCCGGCCGTGGTCGCGCCGGCGAGCACGACCCGACGAGTGGCTGCCTGCGCGCCACGGTCGGGCAGCTCGGGCAGGAGCACGGTCGCCTGGGCGTCGATCGGCGTGCCGGCGGTCGTCACCGACAGGTCCCCGCGCACCAACGAGCGCACGGTCGCCGTGACCGGTCCGGACGCGGTCACCGCGACCCCGATCGCGCCCTGGGCGACCGCCTGGTCGACGACTGCGGTCACCGGCACCCGCACCACGCTCTGCGGCGGGACCCGGATCTCGTCCACGCCGTCGGGGGCGAAGACCGACTCGGCGTCGATGACCTTGAGCTGGGCGCGGACCTCGTCGGTGCCGGGGTTCGCGATCGCCAGGGTACGGCGCCCGGATCCCGGCGCGAGCCCGAGCAGGACGTTGTCGGTGGCCGGCTCAGCCTGACCGGGCAGCCAGTCCTGCGTGACCGGCGCGGAGCCGACCCGGTCGACCTGGTCGAGCAGCGTCGCGCCCACCCGGCCGCGGGCGGCGACCACCTCGATCGCGAGCTCGTCGGTCCGTGGGAGGACCGAGCTGAGGTCGAGGCGGATGCTGCTGCCGCCCGGCACGGAGACCCCGCGCAGCCGGGAGGCGTCGACCACGCCGTCGCGACCCAGCACCGTGACGTCGGCGACGGCGGTGCCGGCATCCGGGTTGGTGAGCTCGAGGACCGAACGGTGGCTGGCGCCGGCGCCGACGCCCGTGAACCACCGGACCGCGGCCGGCGGCAGGCAGCTCGCGACCGCCTCCTCGCCGTCGCTCGCCCGGCCAGCGACCAGACCGGGAGCCTCGTCGTCCTCCCCCGAGACCGCGAGCGCGTCGCCGTCGTCGACGGTGGTGACGCGGCCCGACACCAGGGCCGCATCCTTGGCGTTGTCGCCGAGGCCGACCGCGACCTGGCCGTCCACGTCGTCGGACACCGTCGTCAGCGCCACTTCGGGCGAGTCGGGCAGTCCCGCCGGGCAGATCAGGGTCGCAGCGGTCAGGGTCGTCCTGGTCGGGGGGTACGTCGGGTCCGGCGGCGCGTCCGGACGGACCAGCAGGAGCACCGCCGCGCTCAGCACCGGCAGCACCACCGCGAGCACGGTCGTCAGGTTGACCCGGTTGCGCCGCGTCGCCGTACGACGACCGGCGCGCTTGCCGGGGGCCGAGGACGGGGTCTGGGAGTGGCTCATGACTCGGACCGCCTCGGGTTGGTCGTCGGCAGGCAGAGCACGGCAACCACCACCACGCCGGCGCCCTGCACGACGAGCAGCAGGATCCGCAGCCACGAGGCCGGCCCCTCCAGGGACGTGGCGTCGAGCGGGCGGTCGACCTGCCAGGCCCGGGTGGTGCGCTCCTCGGCGCTGGCCTGCACGAGGCCGGTGGTCGCGTCGAGCACCGCGGCGACGTCGCCGTCAGCGGGCGACGGCAGCACGACGTACTCGATCCCGCTCGCGCCGAGGGCGTCGACCAGCTCGGTCGTCGGCCGCGACACCAAGGCACGGACGTCGGCGCTGAAGGCGGCGTCCTCCTTGGTGAGGTTGATGATCTCGTCCTCACCGAGGGTGACGCCGTCGCCGCGTCGGATCGTGTACGTCAGGCCGTCCTCGACGGTGCCCCGGATCACCAGGATCCCGTGCTCCGGCCCCTCCTCGGAGCTCTGGACCATGTAGACCGGGATGTCGGTGTCGATCCCGTCGGCGATCGCGGGCTCGGAGCCGAGCCACCAGGCAAAGCCGCCGATCGGCACCGCGGCGGCCACGACCACCAGGACCCCCGCGACGACCCGGCGCCACGGCACCTGCTCGGCGCCCAGCCCGACGGCGCCGATCGCGGCCGCGACCACGAGGGTGCCCTGGAGCACGACCACGAGGACGCCCAGGCCGGCATCGACGGTGACGGCGGCGAGGTCGAAGGAGAGTGCGCCGAGCACGGCGGCCAGCACGCTGGTCACCAGCGCGACGACCCAGCAGACCAGGACGGGGATCCGGGTGGCCCGCGGCAGCAGGGCGAGGAGTGCGAGCGCGGCGAGCACGAGACCGAGCCACACCGGGGCGCCGAGCCCGTCCAGCCGCCCGCTCATCAGGTCGAGGGTGTCGGCGGTCGGCGTGGGCAGCCGGCCGGTGTCGAGCAGCAGGCACTCCGCAGCCGAGCGCTGGATCGCGGGGATCCACCACGGAGAGAGGAGCAGCGGCACGAGGCCGATCGCGGCCGCGGGCGGGCCCCAGACCGAACGGTCCCGGATCGCGCCACGCACCACCAGCGCCGCGGCCGCGACGACGACGAGTCCGAGGACCGCGGCGAGCACCCACAGCACCGGCGCGAACGCCGCGGCGAGGCTCAGCAGCAGGCCCACGCGCCAGGCGGCGCGCCAGCGCCGGTCGGCGGCGGGGTCGGCGAAGCCGAGGGCCGCGTGCGCGAGCCACGGCAGGATCGCGGCCACGACGACGAGGCCTAGCCGGCCACCGCCCCAGGCGCCGCAGACGACCGGCACCAGGCTCCACGTCGTCGCTCCCCACAGCAGCACCCACCGCGAGGCACCGGTGAAGACGACCAGCCGCCCGACCACCCGCAGGAACCGCCACGCACCCCACAACGAGACCGGCACCGCGGCGACGAAGACGACCGAGACCGCGGCCGACGGGCTGCCGCCGAGCACGGTCGCGAGCAGCGCCATCGGCAGGACGTACGCCGGGGCAGGCACCGCCGTACCGGTGCCGAGGGGGTGCCAGGTCTCCACCTGCAGCCGCCACCAGTCGCCGGCGCCAGCCGGGACGGGCGAGAGGCCGCCGCCGGCGATCGAGCCGTACGCCGTACGCGCGGCGACCAGCGCGAGCACCACCACGACGGTGAGCAGCAGGGCGACCGGGTTGGTGAGGAAACGGGCGAGGAAGCCGGTGTCGGCGCCGAGGGTGTCCTCGTCGTCCGAGCTCGGCCGCGCGGCGTAGCTCGCCGGCGCACGCTCGGCGGCCGCGGCGCGCCGGCGCTCGGCGACGTCCTGCGCCTGGTTGGTCGCGGCCGCGACCAGGTCACCGACGAAGTCCAGCCCGTGCCGGTAGGGCACCCACCACGGTGAGAGCAGCGGCCCGGCGCGGTCCAGGTCGGCGCGCGGCTGCTCGCGTCGCGCCTGCCGCGCGGCGCGGACCTGGCCGGGATGCGTGTAGAGCGACAGCAGCGCGGCGAGCTCGTCGAGCGCCTCCCCCACCGACCGGACGACCAGGAAGCCGAGCATCCGCAGCAGCGTGCCGAAGGCCAGGCGCACCACCAGCCACGGCAGCTTGCGGCCGGGGGCGTTCGCCAGCAGCGTGTAGAGCGCGGCGCGGCGCTCCTGGTAGTGGGTGTGCCGACCCGTCAGCGACGTACGCCGGGCACCGCGGTGGGCCGCCTCGGCGTGGAAGACGACCGCGTCGGGGACGATCAGGGTCGCGTGCCCGGCGGCCGCGGCCCGCCAGCCGAAGTCGATGTCGTTGCCGAAGATCGGGAGCTGGGGGTCGAAGCCGCCGAGCGCCTCGAGGACCGTACGCCGCACCAGCATGCCGGCGGTGTTGACCGCGAGCACCCGGCGTACCTCGTCGTGCTGGCCCTGGTCGTACTCGCCGCGCTCGAGTCCGGTCTCGCGGCGGCCGGTGCCGCTGATGGTGACGCCGAGCTCGAGCAGGCGCTTGAGCGAGGGCCATTCACGGAGCTTGGGGCCGAGGATGTCGACGTCGGGGTCGGCGGCCGCCGCCGCCAGGAGGGCGGCCAGGGCGCCGGGATCGGGGTTCGCGTCGTCGTGGAGGACCCAGATCCACTCGGGTGCCTCGCCACGCTCGCGCAGCCCCTCGAGGCCGAGCTCGACGGCGGCCGGGAAGGACGTCGAGCCGGGTGCCCGGAGGACCTCGCCGAAGGCGTTCTGGAGCAGGTCGGCGCTGTCGTCCTTGCTGCCGGTGTCGACGACGACCACGGTGGACAGCGGTGCCCGTTGCGCCCGGATCCCGTCGATGACGGTGGGCAACCAGCGGCCACCGTCATGACTGACGAGCAGAGCAGCGACGGAGGGAACCACGATCCCGAACCCTAACGGCCGGGTGATGGCCAGCCGGATTCGGCGATGGTTCCCTCTGTCGCTGCTCTGGACGTCGCTCTGGTCAGACTGCGCGCTTCTTCAGCTTGCGACGCTCCCGCTCGGAGAGACCGCCCCAGATGCCGAAGCGCTCGTCGTTCATCAACGCGGACTCGAGGCAGTCGTCGCGCACCTCGCACGTGAGGCAGACCTTCTTGGCCTCCCTCGTGGACCCTCCCTTTTCGGGGAAGAACGCTTCGGGGTCGGTCTGTGCGCACAGCGCACGATCCTGCCAACCCGCTTCCTCGGCGTCCCCGTCGAGGAGAAAAAGTTCTCTCACGGCACTCGCCCTTTCGACCCGGTATTTGCTCCCACATCCGCGTCCACCCGCAGCTCGGCCCGAACAAAAGACTGGGAAGATTCGGTCCGGGCCTCACTGCGTGGAAAACGTGAACGACACTGTGGGAATTACATGCCTGTCGTACCCCGAAAGTCAACCCCGCATCTGCTATGGCACCCGCTCGCCCTAGACCGGTTCCCGGACGGACTGAGTCCGGCGCAACGCGGTCATCGGCCGTGCGGCAAGGTATCTCCATGCAGAACATCACGGTGCTGTCGGGGGGCATGGGCGGCGCCCGCTTCCTCCAGGGTCTCCTCCACGGCATCGCCGGGGGCCTCCTGCCCGGTGTGTCCCGGGACGCGCGGGTGAGCGTCGTCGCCAACACCGCCGACGACATCTGGGTCCACGGACTGAAGGTCTGCCCCGACCTCGACACGGTCATGTACACGCTCGGCGACGGCATCGACCCCGAGCGCGGGTGGGGCCGGCGCGAGGAGACCTGGTCCGCGAAGGACGAGCTCGCGGCGTACGGCGTGGAGCCCACCTGGTTCGGACTCGGCGACCGCGACATCGCGACCCACCTGGTCCGCACGCAGATGCTCGACGCCGGCTACCCGCTGTCCGACGTGACGACCGCGCTGTGCCGGCGCTGGCTCACCCCGGCGTACGGCGACGCCGTACGCCTGTTGCCGATGACCGACGACCGGGTCGAGACCCACGTCGCGATCGCCGACCCCGAGTCGCCGAGCGGACGGCGGGTCGTGCACTTCCAGGAGTACTGGGTCCGGCTGCGGGCCCAGGTCCCGGCCGAGACCGTGGTGGTCGTCGGGCTCGAGGAGTCCTCCCCCGGCCCGGGCGTCATCGACGCCATCACCGACGCCGACCTGGTGCTGGTCCCGCCGTCCAACCCGGTCGTCTCGGTCGGCACGATCCTCGGGGTCCCGCGCGTCCGCGAGGCGCTCGCCACCACGAAGGCGCCGGTCGTGGGCCTGTCCCCGATCGTCGGCGGCACCCACGTGCGCGGCATGGCCGAGCAGCTGCTCAACTCGATCGGGGTCGAGGTGAGCGCGGCCGGGGTCGGGCTGCACTACGGGTCCCGCGCGAACGGCGGCATCCTCGACGGCTGGCTCGTGGACGAGGTCGACAGCGACCAGGTCGCCCGGGTCGAGGCCGGCGGCCTCCCCTGCCGCGCCGTACCGCTGATGATGACCGACGCCGCCGCCACGGCCGCCATGGCGGCGGCGGCGGTGGAACTGGCCGCACGATGAGCCGACTAGAGATCACGGCTCCCGACGGCACGCCCGAGGTCGAGCCCGGGGACGACCTGGTCGCGATCGCGCTGCTGATGACGACGCTCGCCGACGGCGACGTGCTGGTGGTCACCAGCAAGGTCGTCAGCAAGGCCGAGGGCCGCCTGCGCCGCGGCAGCCGCGACGACGCGCTCCCCGGCGAGACGGCGCGGGTCGTCGCGCGCCGCGGAGAGACGTCCATCGTCCGCAACCACCTGGGCCTGACCATGGCCGCGGCAGGCATCGACAACTCCAACGTGCCGCAGGGGCAGATCGTGCTGCTGCCGGTGGACCCGGACGGTTCGGCCCGTGAGCTGCGCGAGGGCATCCGCGAGCGCGCCGGCGTCAACGTGGCCGTCATCGTCAGCGACACCGCAGGCCGGGCCTGGCGCGAGGGCCAGACCGACATCGCGATCGGCGCGGCTGGTCTAGTCGTCGCCGAGGACTACGCCGGGCGGACCGACACCCACGGCAACGAGCTCGCGGTCACGCTCCCCGCGGTCGCCGACGAGCTGGCCGGAGCGGCCGAGCTCGTCACGGGCAAGCTCGGCGGCCGTCCGTTCGCCGTCGTGCGTGGCCGCGCCGACCTGGTGCTGCCGGTCGGCGAGCACGGTCCGGGCGCCAGGTCGCTGGTGCGCGCGGACGGCGCCGACCTCTTCGGGTACGGCGCGCGCGAGGCCGTCGTACGCGCCCTGCGAGCGGACCCCGCCGACCAGCGCCCGTTCGGTGCGGCCGCCTCCAAGCCGGAGCTGGCCGCCGCCGTACGCGACGTGATCGGCCTGGTCCCCTCCGACACGGGGGCCGACGACGGAGCGCTGATGGTGACCTGTCCGCGCGGGCTGATCCGCCCGCTGACCGCCCTGACCTTCGCCTTCGGCTGGACGGTCGGCTCGACCGACCATCCCAACGAACTACGGCTACGACCTGCGTCTGTGTGACACCCACCCGTAGACTCCCCGTCGACCCCGACCCATCGCGATCGCATCGCCCCGCACGACCGAGGAACACGACGTGGCCAAGCCCGCCAAGACCGACCGCCAGGCGGTCATCGAAGAGATGCGCAAGAAGCAGAAGAGCGCCGACCGGCGACGCGGGACCGTGATCGTGACGGTGTGCGTCCTGGCCGCGCTCGGCATCGTCGCCGCAGCGGTGGTGCCGATCCTGCTCGACAAGCGGGAGGACTCGAAGCTCGACAGCGTCGCCCTGGACAAGATCGGGGCCGCCGCGTCGACCTGCGAGAAGGTCACCACGAAGCCGGCCGACGGCAACCAGCAGCACGTGTCGGTCGACACGCTCGTCGACTACCCCGACGCACCGCCGGCCTTCGGCGCGCACTGGAACCAGGCCGGCCTCGCCCCCGCCGCGTTCTCGCGCAAGTTCTACGCCGCCGACGACCGCCCGGCGCTCGAGGCGCTCGTGCACAACCTCGAGCACGGCTACACGATCCTCTGGTACGACGACACCATCGCCAAGGACCCGAAGGCGCTCGACGACGTCGAGGCGATCGCCCGCAAGTTCGACGGCAGCGACGACCAGCGCGACAAGTTCATCGCGGCACCGTGGACGTCCAAGGACGAGAACGGCGCCAAGATCCCCGGCGGCAAGCACGTCGCGTTCACGCACTGGTCGGCCGGCGGTGACGGCGAGACCGACACCACCAAGCAGGTCGGGGTCTTCCAGTACTGCTCCGAGGTCAGCGGTGACGCCCTCAGCAAGTTCATGGACGAGTACCCCTACACCGACTCGCCCGAGCCCGGCGCCATGTGAGCTGAGCGCCCGACTCCCGAGCTTGCTCGGGAGTCGACCAGGCGCCAGGTTTGAGCGCCCGACTCCCGAGCTTGCTCGGGAGTCGACCAGGCGCCAGGTTGAGGAGCCGCGCGACCGAGGAACGAGGTCGCGACCGGCGTCTCGAAACCCAGTCGGCCGAGAGACGGCCTCAGGTCAAGGTGGAGCGCCCGGACTCCTTCAGCGCGGCGACGACCTGCTTGACCTCTTGGGCGCGGGCCCGGGTGGTCACGAGCAGCGCGTCCGGGGTGTCGACGACGACCACGTCGTCCAGGCCGACGACGGCGACGACCCGCCCGCTGCCGGGTACGACCAGCCCGGTGCTGTCGACGCCGAGCACCGAGCCGGCGTCACCGAGCACGGACACCGGGACCCCGGCCTCGTCCAACAAGGTGGCGAGGGCGTCGAAGTCGCCGATGTCCTCCCAGTGGAACGACGACGGCACGACCGCGACCCGGCCCGCGTCGGCGGCGGGCTCGGCCACCGCGTGGTCGAGGGCGATCTTCGGCAGTGCCGGCCACAGCTCGTCGAGGCGGTCCGGCTCGGCCGCGATCGTGCGGAGGGTCTCCGCGAACTCCGGGTGCCAGCGACCGAGCAGGTCCAGCAGCACCGTCGGGCGTACGACGAACATGCCCGCGTTCCAGCGGTAGCGGCCGGTCTCGAGGTAGGCCTCGGCCGTGGCGACCGACGGCTTCTCGACGAACTCCGCGACGACGGCCGCGCCGGGCTGTCCCGCGAGCGGCTCGCCGACGTGCACGTAGCCGAACGCCGAGGACGGGAACGTCGGCTCGATGCCGAGCGTGACGAGCCAGTCGTCCCGGGCGACGTCGACGGCCCGGCGTACGGCGTCCGCGAAGACCTCGGGGTCGGTGATCACGTGGTCGGCGGCGAAGGAGCCCATGACCGCGTCCGGGTCGGACCGCTCGAGCAGGGCGGCGGCAAGGCCGATCGCAGCCATCGAGTCGCGGGCCGACGGCTCCGCGATCACCGCGTCCGGGCCGAGCTCGGAGAGCTGGGCGAGCACGGCCTCGCGGTGCGCCTGCCCGGTGATGACGACGACGCGTTCGTCGGCCAGCGGCGCCAGCCGGTCGTAGGTCTCCTGGAGGAGGGTGCGGCCCTCGCCACGCAGGTCGTGCAGGAACTTGGGGGCCGAGGAGCGCGACAGCGGCCAGAGGCGGGTGCCCGCGCCACCGGCGGGGATCACGGCCCAGAAGTGGTCGATCGAAGACATGGTGGGAGCCTAGGGCCGTGACGACCTTCAGCGACGTGCTGGCGCGCCAGTTGCGGACGGATCCTGGCCGACCACTGGTGACCTTCTACGACGAGGCCACCGGAGAGCGGGTCGAGCTGTCCGCGACGACGTACGCGAACTGGGTGGCGAAGACCGCGTCGCTGCTGACCGAGGAGCACGACCTCGAGCGCGGACAGCGCCTCGCGGTCGACCTGCCCGCGCACTGGCTCGGCCCGGTCTTCCTCGGAGCTGCCTGGACGGTCGGACTGGCGGTCGTCGGGCCCGAGGACCATGCGGACGCCGTGGTCTGCGGCCCGGACTCCGTGGCCCGATGGGCGGCGCGTGCCGACGAGCTGCCGGTGCTGGCCTGCTCGCTGCTGCCGCTCGGCGTCCGGTTCGCGGAGCCGGTCCCGGTGGGCGTGCACGACGTCGGCATCGAGGTCTGGGGCCAGCCCGATGCGTTCGTGTCCTACGACCCGCCAGGAGCCGAGGATCTCGCCGCGGCCGGCGTCTTCGGCGACCGCACGCACGCCGAGACGTGGAGAGCGGCCGCCGTCGGGAGCCTCTTGTCCGACGGCGGCCGCCTTCTCTCGGAGGCGAACCCGGCTTCCCCACCGGGGCTCGCCTCCTTCACCGAGCCGCTCGCACGCGGCGGCTCGCTGGTGCTGGTCGTCCACTCCGAACCGGAGCGGCTCGCGGCGACGTACGTCGCGGAGCGCGCCACGGCTCGCTTCCCTTGAGGGCGAGCAGCACCACGTCTGGCCGGTCCTAGCCGGCTAGGTCATAGCCCCCCATCCCCTGCGCGAGGAACCGCGGCTTACCGAAGCCGGACGAAGTGCCCGGCAGGAGGAAGAGCACACCGTTCGACTTCTTGCGCACCACCAGGTCCGGGTGGCCGGTGAGGTCGATGTCGCTGATCCCGATGACCCAGTCGTACGGCGTCAGGTCCAGGCCCAGCCCGCGCTTGCCGGACAGGCCACCGGGCCCGTTGCCCGCGTAGAGGATCGCCTTCGTGCCCTGGCGGAAGATCGTGTCGGGGGCACCGTCGGCGTTCCAGCGGCCCACCGGGACCTGTCCGGTCGCGCTGATCGCGGCGTACGCGGCGTAGCTGGGCTGCAGCCCGGACAGCCCGTTGCCGGGGTAGATCTGCATCGCGCCGCCCGCGGGCTGGCCCATCAGGTCCGGCCAGCCGTCCCCGGTCACGTCGCCGGCGGCGGCCAGCAGGCTCACCGCGGCGAAGCCGGTCCCGATAACCAGCGGCTCCGCGAAGTGGCCGGTGCCGTCGCCCCTGCGGAGCACCAGCTGGCCGTCCGCGGTGCGGGAGATGATGTCGCCGTGGCCGTCGCGGTCCCAGTCGCCGGCGTTGAGCAGCGCGGTCGCGTCCGGGATGATCACGCCGCTGGCGATCGGCGTCCGGGTCTCGGTGCCGCCGTAGTTGCCCAGCACGGAGACCGTGCCGCCGGAGCGCACCAACACGTCGGGTGTCCCGTCGCGGACCAGCTGGCCGACGCCGACGACCTGGCCAGCCTTGGTGGCGGTCACCGGTCCGAGCCGGTGCCCGAACCGGCCGTTGCCGCGCGACGGCAGCACGAAGCCGTAGCCGTTGCCGCGCTTGCGCACGAAGAGGTCCGGCAGTCCGTCGCCGGTGAAGTCACCGAGGCCGGCGATGGAGGAGTACGCCTTCCACGACCCGGGCAGCGCGACCGCCTTGCGGAACCGGCCCTTGCCGTTGCCCGCGTGCATCCAGAGCTTGCCTGCGGTGTCGCGGGCCAGCAGGTCGGCCCGGCCGTCGCCGTTGACGTCGCCGACGCTCGTGAGCAGGTTGTAGCGGCCCCAGGCAGCGGAGAGACGCCGTACGGCGAACCCGCCGCCACTGCGGCTCAGCAGGACGTCGAGGCGACCGGTCGACGGGACCCGGGCGACCAGGTCGTTGCGGCCGTCGCGGTTGACGTCTCCGACCGCCGTGACCAGGTCATGACCCTTGAGCCGTCCGATCTTGGCGACCGGCGCACCGAAGGTGCCGGCGCTGGTGCCCGGACGCACCTTCGCCCCTCCCTTCGCCGGCTGTACGACGAGGTCGGGGATGCCGTCCCCGGTCAGGTCGGGCGACCCGACGGCGCGATCCGTCCCGGCCAGACCGGTGGCGGCCGCGACCGGGCCAGCGAGGTTGGTCAGCCCGCCGGTCGGGATCACGAACACCTGGCCGTCGCTGACCCGTCGGGCCACCAGGTCGGGGTGTGGGGTCGAGGCGATGTCGGACTCGAGCTCGCGCCCCGCCCACCCGAGTTGCGCCTCCGCCGCGAGGCGCCGGATGTCCGCCAGCCGCGCGTAGAGGTACTTGCCCGGACAGGCGGTCGAGGCCGCGTCGCGGTGGCCGTTGATCGCCTGGAAGGCCTTCTTGCCGACCTGCTGGTTGGTGGAGGCGGCGTTGACGCCGTGCAGGGAGAGCTTCCAGGCGAAGAGCGCGCCGTACGCCTCGATCATCGCGCTCGACGGCTGGGTGATGTCGTAGTTGCCGATCGCCGACATCGCGAACGAGTAGTCGTTGTAGTTCAGCGTGTGAGCGCCGACGACCGGGCGGTCGATGCCGCCGTACCGGCCCTCCCAGATGCGACCGAACCGGTCGACGAGGTAGTTGTAGCCGATGTCTGACCAGCCGCGGCTCTTGGTGTGGTACGCGTAGATGCTGCGCAGGATGCCCGGCACCTCGTCGCGCGTGTAGTCGTTGGCGTTCACCGTGTGGTGGACGAAGCCGGCGTGCACCTCGCCGTAGTGCAGCGAGTTCGTGCCGCGCATCGACTCGTCGGCGCCCCACTGGGCCCGCGAGTAGATCTGCGGCTTCGGGGTGAAGGCCGCGGCCTGCAGCGCGATCTGGTCGGAGCCGTCGTCGCCGGCGCCCGGCTCGGTCGCGAGGGTGCCGCCAGTTGCGGGGGCGGTGGGACTGGTGGGGGTCGTGGGCTCGGTGCCGTTGGTGTCCAGCGCCGGCGCCTCGACGGCGGTCTTGGCCGCGGCGCCCGGGTCGACGACCGCGAGCTTCAGGTCGGGCGGCAGGTCGCCGGTCGTCGACTCGACCTGGACCTGGACGTCGTCGACGTCGCCGACCAGCAGGGCGTCAGTGCCAGGGCGCGCCTTCCCCGCCTCCGCGGTCCCCGGGTCGGGGCCGTGGTCGTCGTGGTACTCGAGGTCTATCCAGCGCGACCAGGTCTCACCCGTCCGGGTGCGGACCTGCAGCGCGATGTCGTCCTCGGCGACCTGGGTGCCGGGCTCCCAGGTCACGCCGACGGCGCCGTACCCCTCGACCGGCTCGGGGACGCTGGTGACCGCGTCGTCGGTCGCGTGCTGGGCCGCGAGCATGTCGGCCTTGGTGCGGGCGGCCCGCGGCGCCGTGGAGGACGCTGTCAGGTCGTACTCGGTGACGGCTGGGTCCACGACCTGGTCCGGCACTGTCGAGGTGCGGGCGGACTCGCGGACGTAGGCGCTGAGGTCGGCGGCGAGGCCGCTCGCGGCGGTGTCGTCGGGGCGGTCGTGCACGACGTCGAGGCTGATGACGCTCGCCGCAGGGGTGAGCACAGCGACCACGAGACCGAGCGCCAGCAGCTGCTGGCAGGCCGTGACGAAGCGGATCTTGCTGGGTGGCATGAGGCGTTACTCCAGTGCGGGGGAAGTTCACACAGTGAGCAACTTTCACACGCGTCACAGGAGTCACGGAAGGTCTCGTGAGTAACTACAAGAGTGTAATTTCCACTCGACACGCCGATGAATCTGAGATTTGTCAATCAATTACAGGCTTGTAATTTCCCCACAGGTCGGTGCACATCGCCCCTCGCACGGCCGTCGCCGCATGGCTTGCGGGCCGTGGGTGCGCCGAGTCGGCGCCAGTTTTCGCTGCGGGCGCTGCGCGCCGGGGGCAAACTAGCGCCGACTCGGCGGCTATCTAGCTCCGCTTCGCTCCGCTAGATGTCAGCGCCGAGGTCGTCGTCCTCGGACTCCAGCTCTTCCTGGGTCTCGTCGCCGGAGTCGTACTTGACGTACTTGATCCCGGCGCGGACGTCGCCGTCGAAGCCGAGCTTGCCCTGCTCGAGCACGATCACCCGGTCGCACATCTTGCGCACGGAGCCCGCCGCATGGCTGACGTAGACGAGGGTCCGGCCGCTCTGGCGGATCTCCTGCATCTTCTCCAGGCACTTCTGCTTGAAGGGCTTGTCCCCCACCGCGAGCACCTCGTCGGCGAGGAAGATGTCGGAGTCGACGTGGATGGCGACCGAGAAGCCCAGCCGCGAGCTCATCCCGGACGAGTAGTGACCCACCGGGGAGTCGAGGAACTTGCCGAGCTCGGCGAACTCGGCGATGTCGTCGAACTTGCGGCGCGTCTCGGCCTCGCTCATGCCGAGCACGGCGGCGTTGAGGAAGATGTTTTCCCGGCCGGTGAGCTGCGGGTGGAACCCGGCGCCGGTCGCGATCAGGCCGGCGATCCGGCCCCGCGTCTGGACGGTCCCGCCCTCGGGCCGCATGACGCCGTTGATCAGCTTGAGGAGCGTACTCTTGCCGGAGCCGTTGAGGCCCATCAGCCCGACCGACTCCCCCTGCTCGATCGTGAAGGACACGTCGTCGACGGCTTTGAAGGTGTCGCTGATGTCCTGGCGCTTGAGGGCCGCGACGGTCATCTGCTTGAACGTGCGGTGGTAGCGCAGGGTGAAGTTCTTCGTCGCGTGGTCGACGACGATCGACTCGGTGCCGCTCATCAGAGGCGCTCCGGGATCTTGTTCTCGAGACGTGAGAAGACGAGCTGGCCGATGCCCAGCAGGATCACGGACATCACCACCGCGAGCCCGGAGAACGCCCACAGGTTGGCGGGCAGGTGCTTGGCCGCCGTCGCCGCCGGGTCGTCGGTCGTGCCGACCCAGAACGCCTGCTGAAACAGCAGCACTGCGTCGGCGACCGGGTTGAGCAGGTAGTACTGGGCGAAGTCACCGAAGCGGTCCTGCACCATCGTGTACGGGTAGATCATCGGTACGCCGAAGCGGACGAAGTTCGTCATGATCTGGCCGACGTTCGAGACGTCCCGGAAGAAGACGTTGGCCGCACTGAACAGCAGCGCCATCGCGGTGCCGGACACCATGATGATGACCAGCGCCGTCACCAGCGCGGCCATCCCGACGAGCGTCGGTGTCCAGCCGAGCAGGATGCAGGCGATCACCATGATCACGACCTGCGGCACCACGTGGTAGCCGGAGACCAGCATCGAGGCGACCGGGAACATCTCGCGCGGCATCGCCATCTTCTGCACGAGTGCCTTGTTGCGCACGATCGACCGGGTGCCTGCGTTGAAGGTCTCGTTGAAGAAGTGGACGATGATGATGCCGCAGAACATGTGGATGGCGAAGTTCTCCACGTCCTCGTGGAGGTTGAAGAGCACCCCCATCACGACGTAGTAGATGAAGAACTGGCTCAGCGGGTTGATGTAGGACCACAGCAGCCCCAGGACCGAGCCCTGGTAGCGCGCCGAGATCTCGCGGCGTACGAGCAGCTTGAGCAGGTAGCGCCGGCGGAAGACCTCGAGCAGGCCGGTGCCCGCCGCGGGCGACCGCAGCGGTGCGTCCACGTGGCGGACCTCGCGCGGCGCGACCGCGCTGGGGGGCTCCGTCACGTCAGTCATCGGCCGCCTCTGCATCGGTCCACGGTCGGAAGGTCTCCTCCCACGCCTGCGGCGAGGTGATCTCGGGCAGCTTGGCGCGGTACTCCGCAGCGAGCTCCGGCCAGCGCCGGTAGAGCTTCAGGTGCAGGTCGGCGATCCGCTTCACCAGGTCGCGGTACAGCTCAGGGTCCCGAGTGTAGAGCGCGGCCGAGGTCTGGTCGGGCATCGAGACGATGGCCGAGTCGTAGCGCGCCAGGCGGTACCACTTCGCGTCCATCGCGGCGATCTCCGCCTCCGGGAACTCCCGGGACAGCGGTCGCGGCTTGCGCAGCTGGCGCAGCGGCATCAGCCCCGCGGTGATGATCTGGTTGCGCTTGCTGGGCACCTCGAGCTCGTCGTGGCCACGCCGCGACGGCTTCGTACGCCGCACCGGCGGGAACGCGTCGGGGTCGGCGCTGAGCTGCGCGTCGGCGTACTCCTTGCGCATCGCGTTGACCTCGGCGAGCCGGGTCGGCAGCTGGGCGTGCAAGCCGTCGGGCCCGGCGAGCACGTCCTCCATCGCGAGCTGGCGCAGCTCGACGGTGGAGTACTGCATCCCGACCAGGTGGGCGATCGTGTGGTTGAGGCTCTCGCGGATCACCCGGCCGCCGTGGGGGTACGGCGAGTGCAGCAGTGCGGCGATCAGCCGGTTGCGCTGGTGGAAGTAGGCCTGCCAGTCGAGGGCGTCGTTCTTGTCGGTCCACGGGACGTGCCACACGGCGGCACCCGGGAAGGTCACCGTCGGGTAGCCGGCGCCTTTGGCGCGGACGCCGAACTCACTGTCGTCCCACTTGATGAAGAGCGGCAGCGACAGGCCGACGTCCTCCAGCACCTGGCGCGGGATCAGGCACATGAACCAGCCGTTGAAGTCGACGTCGACCCGGCGGTGCAGCCAGCGCGTCGAGCGCAGGTTGCGCGCCGCGAAGTCCCACTCGGACAGCACGTGCTCGGGCGACATCCACCACCAGCGCCACGACTGGATGATCTCGCCGAAGCTGTGCAGGCGCGAGCGCGAGTAGAGGCTGAACATGTGGCCGCCGACGATCGTCGGCCGGCGGGCCAGGTCGCCGAAGGTGACCGCGCGCAGGATGCCCTCGGGCTCGCACACCACGTCGTCGTCCATGCAGAGGACGTACGTCGACACGGCGGCCTTCACGGCCTCCAGCTGTCCGCGCGCGTAGCCGCCGGAGCCGCCGAGGTTGCCCTGCTCGATGATGCGGAGCTTGCCCTGCACGGACTTCTCGGCCGCCGGGAAGTCCGGGGAGTCGACGACCTTCTGGGTCCCCTGCTCCATGACCAGGACCTCGTCGAGCAGGCCCAGGACGAGCGGGTCCTCGCCGAGCTGGCCGACGAGCTTGGCGCAGAAGTCGGGACGGTTCATGGTGGTGATCGCGACGGTGACGGTGCCGGACTCGGCGCGGTCGGCCGGAACCTCGGCATCCCAGGTCGCCGTCACGACGGCGTCGTCGTCGCCCGCGGTCACGTCGTACCAGTACCAACCGCCGTCGGCGAACGGCCGCAGCGGCAGCTCGAACTCGAAGGAGCCGCTGGTCTCGCCGTCCCCGACCTGGCGGGAGTCGACGCGCTGCGAGCGGCCGTTGGCCATCGAGCGGTAGACGGTGACGCTGGCACCGGTGCCGGCAAGCTCGACGGTCAGGCGGATCTCGTCGACGATGCTCCAGCGCCGCCAGTACGACGCGGGGAACGCGTTGAAGTAGCTGCCGAAGGACAGCCGCTCGCCCTGCTCGATGCGGATCGCGTGCCGGTCGACGATCTGGTCCGGGTGCACCGTGGTGCCCGAGCTGACCGACTGGCGCAGCGACGCCTTGTTGAGCTCCTTGGCGCCCTTGTCGCCACCGACGTTGTACTTGTCGGCGTCCAGTACGGCGGGGTCCGGGTCGACGTACAGCGGCAGCACGTCCAGGTCGCGGTCGACCGGCATGATCTGGCGCTGCAGGACGCGGCGTACGGTCCCTGCGTTAGAGCTGGCGGTCATTCGTCGACCCCTCCACTGGTGAGCGGCGCACCCTCGGCGAAGTGCGGGCGCAGCTTGTTGTCGAACATGGAGAGGGCCGAGCCGATGGCCATGTGCATGTCGAGGTACTTGTAGGTGCCGAGGCGGCCGCCGAAGAGCACCATCGGCTCCTGCTTGGCCAGCTCGCGGTACTTGAGCAGCTTCGCCCGGTCGTCGGCGGTGTTGACCGGGTAGTAGGGCTCGTCGCCCTCCTCGGCGAAGCGCGAGTACTCGTGCACGACGATGGTCTTGCCGGGCAGGTAGGTGCGCTCCGGGTGGAGGTGCTTGAACTCCAGCGTGCGGGTGTAGGGCAGGTCCTCGTCATTGGCGTTGACCACGCCCGTGCCCTGGTAGTCGTCGACGTCGACCGTCTCGCGCTCGAGGTCGATGGTCCGCCAGGACAGGCGGCCCTCGGCGTTGCCGAAGTACTCGTCGACCGGGCCGGTGTAGACGATCGGGACCTTGCCCTTGAACTCCTCGGCGACATCGAAGAACTCGGTGTCGAGGCGCACCTCGATGTTCGGGTGGTCGGCCATCCGCTGCAGCCAGGCGGTGTAGCCGTCGACCGGGAGGCCCTCGTACGTGTCGTTGAAGTAGCGGTTGTCGAACGTGTAGCGCACCGGCAGCCGCGTGATGATGTCGGCCGACAGCTCCGTCGGGTCGGTCTGCCACTGCTTGGCGGTGTAGCCCTTGACGAACGCCTCGTAGAGCGGGCGCCCGATCAGGCTGATCGCCTTCTCCTCCAGGTTGGTCGCGTCGCCCGTGGCGATCTCGCTGGCCTGCTCCGCGATCAGCGCCCGTGCCTCGTCGGGCGTGTGGCTCTTGCCGAAGAACTCGTTGATCAGCCCGAGGTTCATCGGGAACGAGTAGACCTGCCCCTGGTACTTCGCGAAGACCCGGTGCTGGTAGCCCGTGAAGTCGGTGAACCGGTTGACGTAGTCCCAGACCTTCTTGTTGGAGGTGTGGAAGAGGTGCGTCCCGTAGACGTGCACCTCGATGCCCGTCTCCTCGTCGAACTCGCTGTAGGCGTTGCCCCCGAGGTGGTGGCGGCGCTCGAGCACGAGGACCTTCAGGCCCAGCTCGGTGGCGCAACGCTCGGCGATGGTGAGGCCGAAGAAGCCGGAACCGACGACGACAAGATCAGGGGCTGACACGGTTGGTCAGTCTACGGATCGGGTGGGGATGGCACCCATTCCCCGCGCGTCGCGCATGGCCCGGATCACATTGCGTGCCTCGGCCCGTCCGCCGCGCACCGGGCTGAGCAGCACCACCACCGCGGTGATCAGCCAGGGCTTGAGGCGGACCAGCACGTTCTCGCCGTACCGCAGATGCACCACGAAGAGGTTGCGGTACATGTAGTAGCCCTTCCAGCCGCTCAGGTCGTGCTGCTGGTCGAAGTCGAGCTGCCGGACCAGGACCGCGTCGCGGACCGCCCAGATCCGGAACCCGGCCCGCCGGGCGCGGACGGCGAAGTCGACGTCGTCATAGAAGATGAAGTACGACGGGTCGGGCAGCCCGATCGCGTCGACGACGGTGCGCCGGGCCATGAAGCCCTCAAAGGCGACGTTCTCGACCTCGACCAGGTCGGGCATCCGCTGCCGACTGCCGAAGTCGGTCTCCACCATCCCCTTCTTGGGGCGGATCGAGAGCGGGTTGCGCAGGTCGAAGCGGGTGGCGGCCTTCTCGACCAGGCGGCCGGCCGTGTCCTCGCGGACCGCCATCAGGCAGTCCTCGTCCTGCGCCATCAGCACCGTGAGGCAGTCCGGAGCCGGCACCACGTCGTCGTCCATCAGCCAGATCCGGTCGAAGCCACCTTCGTACGCCGTACGCACGCCCAGGTGGAAGCCGCCCGCGCCGCCGAGGTTGTCGTCGGTGCGGATGACCTGCAGCCCCGGGTTGTTCGCCGCCGCGAGCACGGCCGGCGTGTGGTCGGAGCTCGCGTTGTCCACGACGATCACCGCCTCGGGCAGCCGTTCGAGCGCGGCCAGGCCGACCAGCATCCGCTCCAGCAGGTCGGCGCGGTTGTAGGTGACGACGACGACGGCGACGGTCTCGGTCATCACAGGTACCTCTGGTGTCCGGTGAAGTCGCCGCGCAGGCCGTCGTACGCCGCCCGCGCGCTGAGCGCGATGCGGGATGGCTGGCGCCGGGTCAGCAGGTAGAACCAGACGGTCTTCGCCCAGAACATGAGCACGTGCGGCCAGCCCCGGTAGTCCCGGAGGTTCACCGTGTTGTTGCGGGCCATGCAGTAGGCCTTGAGCTCGCTCGGGCTGTGGTTGTACGTCGTCCGGCCGAACATCATCGGGGTGCCGAGGTCGCCGACAGAGGGGTGCCGGACCTGTGCGTCGACGACGGTCGCGATCCGGGCGCCGGCGGCCTCGGCGCGCAGGCGGTACTCGTGGTCGTCGCCCCAGATGAAGTACTCGGCGCGCGGCAGGCCGATCCGCTCGACCAGCTCGCGGGTCACCAGGACACCGTTGAACGGGATCACGATGTCGTCGAGCCGGCCTGCTGTCGCCGCCCGCTGGACGTCGGCGAGCTCGTGTACGACGCGGGTGCCGCCCGGGAGCCGGATCGGGAAGACCAGCCGGCCGAGGTCGGCCTCGTCCACGACGAGCGGTCCCCAGAAGTCGAGATCGGGCTCCCGCAGCAGCCGCGCGAGACAGCCCGGGTCCGGCAGGCCGTCGTCGTCCATCAACCAGACCAGGTCGGCGCCCCGCTCGAGCGCCCAGGCCAGGCCGTCGTGGAAGCCGCGCGCACCGCCGCCGTTCTCGGCCAACGTCCGAGCGTGCACCCGCCCGCCGAGACCGGCCAGCCACTCCCCCGTGCCGTCGGTCGAGGCGTTGTCGAGCACCAGGATCTGGGCCAGTTCCGGCACCTGGTCGAGGCGCTCCAGCAGGGTGCGCAGCAGACCGATCCGGTTGAACGTGACGACGACAGCGATCACACGGGCGTCGTCACGGGGCACGGCGTACACCCTAGAGAACGGTGCGGCGGATGGTGGTTTCGAGGCTCGCTTCGCTCGCACCTCAACCCAAGGGTTTCGAGGCTCAGGCCTGGCGGCCTTCGCACCTCAACCACCGTGCCGGTGGTTGAGGTGCGAGGAGCGCCAGCGACGAGCCTCGAAACCACCGACCCTCTCCGTCAGCTGGCGGCGCAGACCGTCAGCCCGAGCTCGGTCGCCGCGGCGTTCGCGTCCGCGAACGGGTCGACGTCCGGTTCGGTGAACGCGACGGGGTCGTCGCTGACGGTGTCGATGCCGTCCTGGATCGCGGCGAGAAGAGCTTCGACGTCATCCTCTTCGCCCTCGGGCGCGCCGAGCTCGGCGATGGCGTCGTGCTGGCCCTGGAAGTTGGGGATCGCGGTGTCGGTGATGAACGCGACCAGCTCGTCCTCCGTCGGAGTCTCCGCGAGCTTTGAGCCCGCAGCATCGAGGTCCGCGTTGGCGTCGGTGCAGATCCCGTTGGCCTGCTCGACGAAGTCGTCGTGGCTGATGGCCGGCACGGCCGCCTCCGAGGCGGCGTCCGAGTCCGAGACCGAGCCGTCGGACCCACCGCAGCCCGTGAGGGCCAGGCCCAGCGCCAGGGCCGGGAGGAACAGGGCAGCACGCTTCATCGACGACGCCTCTCCTTGCGCCGGCCCCGTGCGGGCCGATTCGCGGTCGCACGACCGTAGCGTCCCGCCCAGCTACCCGTGGTGGTTTCGAGGCTCAGGCCTGGCGGCCTTCGCACCTCAACCACCGAGGCCGGTGGTTGAGGTGCGAGCGAAGCGAGCCTCGAAACCACCCGACCCGAACTAACAGGCCGAGCCCAGGTCGTCGGCCTCGTTGGCGGCGTACCCGCTGCTCAACGAGCCGACCGAGCCACCGGTGACGGTCTGCGCCTGCTGGGTCTGGTCGGACTTCTTCGGCTTCGTGCTCTTCGCCGGCGCCTTGCCCTCGGCCCGGTCGATCGCCTCGGACACCTTGTGCCTGATCAGCTTGATGTCGGGGTCGGCGGTGTTGATCATCGGCGGCACCAGCGACAGCGTGGAGACCTTCTGGCCGCGGGCCTCCAGGGCGAGCTGGACGAACCGGGAGAACTCACCGGCCGGGATGTTGGTCGACACCATCGCCGAGCTGGCGTCGGCGATGTCGGCGAAGTTGCGTACGGCGGTCTGCGGGCTGACCTGCTCGAGCATCGCGCCCATCACGCACTTCTGCCGCGCCATCCGCGAGTAGTCGTCGGAGTCGTCGCGGGCCCTGGAGAACCAGAGGGTGTCGTGCCCGTCCAGCTTGCGTACGCCGGGCTCGATGTAGCCGGTGACGTTGGAGCCGAGGCCTCCGACCGGGATCGGCTGGCGCACGTTGAGGGTCACGCCACCGACCGCGTCGACGAGGTCGGTGAAGCCGCGCATGTTCACCATCGCCCAGTAGTTGATCTTCAGTCCGGTGATGCCCTCGATCGCCTCAACCGTGGCGTCGACGCCGGGGTTGTCGGAGTCGGGGAAGAGCTCGGTGTTGTCGCCCGCCCAGGTGCTGACGCCGTTGAGGTAGTCGGCGTCGAACCCGTCGGGGAACTGCTCGCGCATCACCGAGCCCTTGGCGAACGGGAAGTTCTTCATGTTGCGCGGCAGCGAGATCAGCACGGTCCGGCCGGTGTCGGCGTCGATGCTGGCGACCGTCATCGAGTCCGGCCGCAGGCCCCAGCGGTCGGCACCGGAGTCTCCGCCGAGCAGCAGCACGTTGTAGCGGCCGTCGTGGGCGTCGGACACAGTGCCGTTCCCGGACATGGCGAGGATGAAGTCGCGCTGGACCCCGACCAGGTGGGCGCTGAAGAGCAGGGCCGCGGCGATCGACAGGCAGAGCACGCCGTTGACGCCGATCGCGGCCCGACGGTGCGCCATGTTGAGCGTCAGGGGCTGACCGAGCCGCCAGGCGTCGATGAAGAGGTAGGCCCAGCCGATCGCCAGCCCGGTCAGGAGCACGCGCAGCCAGAGCAGGGCGGCGGTGTCGAACGCGAGCCGGAAGAAGAGGCCGTGCCAGATCACGCCGGCGACCAGCGTGACGAACGCGCTCAGCAGGAGCACCGCCCAGATCCGCAGGGCGATCCGGCCGACCTTCCGGTTGCCGGCGACCAGCTGCGCGGAGCCCGGCAGCACGAGCGTCATCAGCATCAGGGCGACGGCCCGGCGGAACCGTACGCGAGCCGCGCGCTCACCTGGGGTGAAGCGCGAGGCCCCCGACCCGGGGGAAGGTGCGGGCGGCATCGAGATGCCTCTCTCGAGAACGTCGTACGGGGGAAGAGTGCTGCCCCGTCAGTATCACCAGTCACAGGCGCAACACCCGACACGACGCGCCGGGCGATCCGGGGAGGCCAGGTGCGACCGGGTACCGTCGCCGCATGAACGAGCGTCCCCGCGGCGACGGTGAGCCCGCGGAGGGCACCCCTGAGTACCGCTGGCTATACGGCGGCGGCGCCGACCCCGCAGGTCCCAAGCCCGACGAGACCCGGGTGATGCCGGCCATGTCGCGGCCGACGAAGCAGCCGGCGGGCGCGCCCGCGGGACGACCCGCTGCCCCGCAGGGCCGCGCCGGATCGCCGCCGACCCCGCCGCCGGTGGCACCGAGCCCGGGCAAGGAACGGGCTCCACGCCGCCGCGGCCCGCGCTTCTACTTCCGCATCGTGCTGGTGCTGCTCCTGCTGTGGGTGGCCTACCTGGTCGCCGTACCACTCATCTCGTGGGGCAAGGTCGACAAGGTCAACTTCGAGCCCAAGGGCGACCGCCCGGCCGAGCAGCCCGGCACGACGTACCTGATGGTCGGCAGCGACTCCCGCGCCGGCCTCACCAAGGAGCAGCGCAAGGAGTACGCCACCGGCAACGCCGCCGGCAAGCGCACCGACACGATCATGCTGCTGCACACCGGCTCCGGGCCGAACCTGCTGATGTCGATCCCACGTGACTCGCTGGTCGAGGTGCCGGGACACGGCACCACCAAGATCAACGCCGCCTACGCGTACGGCGGCCCGAAGCTCCTCGTGAAGACCATCGAGCACAACACCGGCATCCGGGTCGACCAGTACGCCGAGGTCGGCCTCGGCGGCGTCGTCAGCATGGTCGACGCGGTCGGCGGTATCGAGATCTGCCCGACCTTCCGGATGAAAGACCCGCTCGCTGGCCTGAACATCAAGAAGGGCTGCCAGGAGGCCAACGGCCGGGTCGCCCTCGCGTACGCGCGGTCCCGGCACACCGACCCGCGGTTCGGCGACATCACCCGCGCGAAGCACCAGCGCGAGGTCGTCTCGGCAGTCGGCGCCGAGGTGATGTCCCCGTGGACCTTCATCAACCCGTTCCGCTACTGGGACGTGATGATGGCGGTGCCCGACACGTTCAAGTTCGGCGAGGGGATGTCGCCCTTCGGCGCCGCCCGCTGGGCAATGGCGATGACTCGGGTCAACGGCGACCAGGGGCTGACCTGCGGCGTGCCGATCTCCGACCTCGCCGTGCACTGGGACGCCGAGCGGTCGCAGCAGATGTTCGACTACATCAAGGAAGACAAGACCGACGACATCCCGAAGGGGCTCTGCACGCCCACGGGCCTTCCGAAGAGCGTGACGGGATGACTTTCCAGACCCTTCAGTGGGAGGTGGACGCCGACGGCGTCGCCACCCTGACCCTGCACCGGCCCGACCATCTCAACGCGTTCGACCTGACCATGGCGGGCGAGCTCGAGCAGGTGTTCCGCGAGGACGCGTGGGACGACGCCGTACGCGCGGTCGTCGTGACGGGCGCCGGCCGGGCGTTCTGCGCCGGCATGGACCTCAACGCCACCGGCAACGTCTTCGGCCTCGACGAGTCGCTCTCCCCCACGCCCGCCGAGTTCCGCGCGGCGTACGACGAGGCGCCGTACCAGGACGGCGTCCGCGACACCGGCGGCAAGGTGACGCTCGCGATCCACGCGCTGCCCAAGCCGGTGATCGCCGCGATCAACGGGCCGGCCGTCGGGATCGGCGCGACCATGACGCTCGCGATGGACCTGCGGCTGGCCTCGACGAAGGCCCGGATCGGCTTCGTGTTCGGTCGGCTGGGCATCGTCCCGGAAGCGGCGTCGAGCTGGTTCCTGCCGCGCATCGTCGGCATCCAGCAGGCGCTCGAGTGGGTCTACTCGGCCGACATCCTCACCGCCGACCAGGCGCTCGCCGGCCGGTTGGTCCGCAGTGTGCACGATCCCGACGACCTGCTGTCGGCGGCCCAGGAGCTCGCCCGGTCGTTCGTCGTCGAACGCTCCCCCGTCGCGCTCGGCCTCGCGAAGCGGCTGCTCTACCGCAACAGCGCCGCCGCCGACCCGCTCGAGGCGCACCTGTCCGACTCGCTCGCGATGTACTGGCAGTCCCTCGGGGACGGCAAGGAGGGCGTCGCCGCCTTCCTGGAGAAGCGCCCGCCGGTCTTCACCAGCTCGGTCACCGACCTGCCCGACGTCTTCTGACCCATGGTGCAGCGCCTGGAGCCAGCACGGGCCAGCTCGTTGCGCGCCGCGCCCTTCACGTACGCCGCCGTCGGCGCGACCGCCGGTGACCTGCCGGACGGCTACCGCCCGACGCACCGGCGGGCGGTCCTTGAGCGGCGCGACTTCGACGGCGCGGTCGAGGACCTGATGCGCTGGCGGGTGCACGAGCGGGCCGGACTGTGGGTCGCGGCGAGCGGGCCGGTCGCCGACACCGGCACCGTCGTCGACATGCGCTTCGGAGTCGGCCCGCTGGCCCTGCGCATCCCGTGCCGGATCGTGTACGTCGTCGACGAGCCCGACCGGGCCGGGTTCGCCTACGGCACCCTGCCGGGCCACCCCGAGACCGGCGAGGAGCTCTTCCTGCTGTCGCGGCTCGGCGACGGCCGCATCACCTTCACGCTCACCGCCTTCTCTCGACCGGCGACCAGGCTGGCGCGCCTCGGCGGACCGCTGTCCCGTGCGGTGCAGACCCGGGTCACCGACCGGTATCTGCGCGCCGCCGATCACTGATCCGCTTGGATAGTCCGTCACCTTTTGGTTGGCCCGGACGGCGTGTCGGCAGCCAAAAGGTGACGGACTATCCCGACGGTGCCACGATCAGCCCGGCCGCCGATCACTGATCCGCTTCGCCTTGCCGAGCGAGCGCTCCAGCCCGTACGGCGCCAGCACCTCGACCCGGGCGGTGACCCCGATCCGCTGCTTGATCCGCTCCTCGAGCAGGCCGCCGACCCCCTCGTCGTACGACTCCGTGACGGCCTCGACCTGCACCGTCAGCTCGTCGAGGCTGCCGGGCCGGGTCAGCACGCAGAGGTAGTGCGGCGCGAGTCCCTCGACGGCGAGGATCTGCTCCTCGACCTGGCTCGGGAAGACGTTGACGCCGCGCACGATCATCAGGTCGTCGGTGCGTCCGGTGACCTTCTCCATCCGGCGGAAGGCGGGGTACGCCGTGCCCGGCAGCAGCCGGGTGAGGTCGCGGGTGCGGTAGCGCACGACCGGCATTGCCTGCTTGGTCAGCGAGGTGAAGACCAGTTCGCCGCGCTCGCCGTCCGGCACCGGCTCGAGCGTGACCGGGTCGACGACCTCGGGCAGGAAGTGGTCCTCCCACACGTGCAGCCCGTCCTGCGTCTCCCCCGCCTCCTGCGACACCCCCGGCCCCATCACCTCGGAGAGCCCGTAGATGTCGACGGCACGGATGCCCGAGCGCTCCTCGACGGCACGCCGCATCTCGTCGGTCCAGGGCTCGGCGCCGAAGATCCCCACCTCCAAGGCGGTGCGACGCGGGTCGACGCCCTGCCGGTCCATCTCGTCGAGGATCGCCAAGAAGTACGACGGCGTCACCATGATCACGCGCGGCCCGAAGTCGACGATCAGCTGGACCTGTCGCTCGGTCATGCCGCCGCTGACCGGGACCACGGTGCAGCCGAGCCGCTCGGCGCCGTAGTGGGCGCCGAGGCCGCCGGTGAAGAGCCCGTAGCCGTAGGCGACGTGCACGAGGTCCCCGGGCCGTCCGCCGCCCGCCCGGATCGAGCGCGCCATCAGCTCCGCCCAGGTGTCGAGGTCGTCCTGGGTGTAGCCGACCACGGTCGGCTTGCCCGTCGTACCGCTGGACGCGTGCACGCGCGCCACCTGCTCGCGCGGCACCGCGAACATGCCGAACGGGTAGTTGGCCCGCAGGTCGGCCTTCGTCGTGAACGGGAACCGCGCCAGGTCGGCCAGCGACGCCAGGTCGTCCGGGTGCACTCCCGCCTCGTCGAACGCGCGGCGGTAGTGCGGGACCGCGTCGTACGCCGTGCGCAGAGTGCTCCGCAGACGGTCGAGCTGGAGCGCCTCCAGCTCGCCGCGGTCGAGGGAGGGGACCTCGCCGGCCATCTCGTCAGGCTAGAGGGTGCGTCCGAAGAGATCCCGCAGGACGTGGAAGTGCCGCTCGGTCCCGGCCTCGTCGTACACCGACGTGTCGGCCATGGAGTAGCCGTGTCCGGCACCCTCGTAGATCTCGTTGACGTGCTCGACCCCGGCGTCCTGCAGGACCTGCTCGAGCGCCTCGACCTGCTCGATCGGCATCGACGAGTCCTGGTCGGCGTGACCGAAGGCGTACGCCGCGGTCGAGCCCGCGATCGAGAGGTGCGGGCTGTCCTCGGCGTCGGTCACCAGGCGACCACCGTGGAACCCACCGACGGCGGCGACCGTCCCGGGGAACCACCCGGCGGTGCGTACGGCGAGCCGCGCGCCCATGCAGTAGCCGGTGACCCCGATCGGACAGTCCCCGGCGTACTTCTCGAGCTCGGCGACCCAGGCCGCGGCGTCCGCCTTGGCAAGATCCGGCGTCAGGCCCGCGACGCGGTCCATCACCCCGCCCCCGAAGAACTCCTCCCGCGCTCCGGCATCACGCAGGTCGCCCTTCGGCGCCAACTCGGCCGCGATGCCGTCGCGGTAGAAGACGTGCGGCGCAAGCACCACGTAGCCCCACGACGCGATCCGGTCCGCCATCTCCTCGATCTGCGGCCGCAACCCGATCGCATCGACGTACAAGAGCACCCCGGGCTGGCCGGGCTCCCCCGTCAGGTAGGCGTCGGCGGTGCCGTCGGGCGTGATGACCTGGATCGTCTGTCCCATGGCCGCGACGCTAGCGCGACGAGGAAGGGTCGCCGAGGTCTGCTCCGGCCGATTCCCCGACGGGTCGACGTCATCAACGTGCGAGGTCGACGCACGCCCGACCGGAGCGCTTCCGACCGCATCGCCTCTTCAGTCCGATCGACGCTGCGTCTCCAGGGCGTCCTCAATCTGGTCGTCGATCCAACGTCGCTCGTTCCTAGCCCACTGCCGAAGAGCCGCAGCAGCCGCGCCGAGGTCATCTGGCTCAAACCGTGGCGGTCCCCAACTGTTGGAGTTTTCAACGCTCAAGTAGGAGACCTCGAACGTTGGCTGAACAGTCGGCTTGTTGACGTCGGGCGCACCAATGTCGATCACGCGGAACATGCCCCCGGGCGAATGCATGACGATCTGCGTCTGAACTTCTGCACGACGCTCATTGTCGGGCTCCCACTCGGCCCACAGCGAATCAACGATCGTCCGAGACCGCAATAGGGCCTCGAGAAGATCGAGCGCCTCCTCTATGGACAGTCGCGCTGGAAAGACGCCGTCCGAGAATCGTCGATTTGCATGCAGCCGGTCCTGTTGGAGCTCATCGAGCGCAAAACGCACGACGGCCGATACCTCAAGGGCGGGCGAATAGTTGTCCGACGGCCCATAGGCGACCCGCAGCGCAGCCTCGACGGGCAGCCGCCGTTCCGCACCCACACGGACTGACGACTGTGCATCGAAGCGGAGGGACCAGATGCCAGCTCCGTCTGAATCCTCGACGGACCACCCTTGTAGGTCCGTCAAGTGCCACGTTGGGGCCGCGCGTCTGAGCCACGCGTCGAGCGGTGATGCCCGTACGAGCCGTAGCACGGTCTCACTGGCTTCGCCCCGCGACGAGCCAGCATCACGCAACTGCGCCGGCGGCCGGTTCCCAATTAGGAAGCCGACGCCGATCTCGAGGTCGGGGACACCGACACCCCCAGACATCATGACTGTGTTCCGCGGACCGGAGATGGTCGGATTCCTGAGTGGCACCAACGCGGGGATGAGCGAACCTCGGCTCTTGGGACTGTCTAGCCATCTGACAAGCAACTGGCAGGCGGTCTCTCGACGAGATGGCCAGGTTGCATCTACATCGTCGCCCCTGTCAGGTGGTTCCGGCTGGGCCCGTAGCTCCCACTCGCCGCGTTGTACGGCGCCCGGGCGAACCCTCCCCACAAATTTATCGACGTCGAAGTTCATGATTTCGACCCGCCCGTACGGTGTACGACCAAGTTCAACGAAGTGGCTGGCAATCGCGATGAGACTCACTCCGCTCCCCGCCAGTTCGCGCAGCCGAGCATCCAACTCGTCACCGCCAAGAACATCCTCAACCCAGCGCCACAGGGTGCCGAAGTCTTCCAACGAACCATCAAGGGTGTCGTCTGGTCCGGTCACAATAGAGAACTTAAGCCCCCTCCAAGCCGCCTCCGCCAACTCGACCGTGAGCGCTTCAATGGCGGCCGCCCGCTCGCCCTTTGACCGCGGTCCTACCTGCCGCATGGATTCAATCAAGATGGTCAGGCGTTGTCGTCCACCTTGCGTAGCGGTATCGATTCCATTGGTAAGGTCGCCAACATCCAATGCGCTTTCGGCACGGTCGAGAAGTGTTGCCAGCAGCGTCGCTAGAAGGACCCTTGTGGATATGGCGCTGAGCGGGTCAGCCACATCTGGTGGGATGTGGGAAAGAACCACATTGAGGACGTCCTGCGCCTCCCTTGGTTCGAGAGTGTCGACATGGCCGATGAGGCGGCGCAGGACTGGGAGGACCTGGTCGGCAGCCGCCTCGTCAAGCGTGGTGATGAACGGCAGGAGCCCGAGACCAGCTGCGGACTCGGCGTCACCAAGCGCCCAGGCCGTCAGCGCGGCCGTCAGTGCGGCGTCTGGCCAGTCCTCCGCCTCGATGTTGAGATCGAAGTAGCGATCAACGTAGTCGAGGTCGCTCGCGCGCTTGCCACGCTGCCGCTGCCCCCGTTCGAGCCGATTGAGCACCGAATCCTCAGCAGCCAGGACAGGGAAAAGTCGATCGAGTCCCGCGCCGATCGCTTCGGCTGGGCCGCGGTCGATCGCATTCAAGACCGGAGCCAAGACTGCCGACCGCCAAGACTCCAGCGACTCATCGGCGGGATCGGCCGCACACAGATCTCGACGATTGCGGCTCAGGAGCGCATACACACTGGGGAACGACAGACGGAGATGGGTGAGGACGACAAAATCGACCGCGTCGATCTCGCCGTTGCCAACTAGCGGCAGGTATGCATGAAGTTG
This sequence comes from uncultured Actinomycetota bacterium, assembly GCA_963707845.1. GTDB lineage: Bacteria > Actinomycetota > Actinomycetes > Propionibacteriales > Nocardioidaceae > Nocardioides. The sequence continues at coordinate 144,270 of CAVPRL010000014.1, read as the reverse complement.
TGCGAGGAATCGCTTAACCTGACGCGGCTCTGCGAGTTGCGGCCCTAGGAGCCACTCACGCTCAACAGCCAGGCGATTCGCCTGATCGGCAGTGATCCGCGTCCCAGCACTGTCAAGCGCTCGGTCGATCCCAACCCGAAGCATCTCGTCAATCCTGGAGCGAAGCGTGGGCGGCTGGTCGAGTCGCACCGTCACGATCTTCTCGAGGTACGCAAGCGCCCTTGGCGGGTTGTCGTATGCGAGAGGCGTCCGAATGAGGACGTCGATGAGTGTCGCCTGGTCATACGCCAGCACGTAGTGAACGTTCGGAAGCCGGCCGACCGCGCGTACACACTTGAGGAGCACCAGCAGCTCATCTGGCTGCAGCCGGTCGATGTCGTCGATGATTATCAAGATTCGCGCGTCGAGATCAGCAAGCTCCTTCGCAAGGGTCTCGCTTGCCCTACTGAGCGTCTGCTGTTTCTCCCAAGCCTCGCGACCTCTATGGACCATACCCGCAGCGGCGCCAACGACCGGGAGACCGGCCGCGACCGGCAGCACGTAGCCGGAGTACCTCCAAAGGCTGTCGCGAACTCGATCGCCCCCGGATCCGGGAGGAAGCGCATCACGAATGCAATTCATGAGTTCGGCGACGATCGACTCGGGACCCGAAAGCAGCCATGGATTCAGCCATCCCGTCCTCCACGGCAGGCTCGCGGGAGTCGACATCTGGCCAGACCGGGCACTTTCACCGACCTCTTTCAGCACCGCCTCGATCAGTTTCAAGGTGCTCGTCTTTCCGCTTCCCCATGGGCCGACGATTCCTACGACGGTACTGCTCGGCGAACTGGCAACCTCTGAAAACACAGCTACTACGCGCCGCGCGAAGGGGATTCGCTTGAAGTCGTCGCGAAGCGGGTCGTCGATGGGATCTTCGACCCACCATCCATCCGGTGGACGGACCGGAACAGGAGTGGTGTGACCGGTGTCAGGCGCCACTCTGCGCAGTCGATGCCAGCGCCGTCCGTTCTTCATCTCGTCCTCATTCCCGCTCCCAGATTGCCTGCTCGTTGGCACCAGAGGCACTCATAGGGGCCTCGAACCAACCCTGGGGTCAGGGTGGGCGGCCGCGTGCGATGCGATTCCCCTTGATGAGCGATGCGATCTGAGCCGCGGCGTCGGCAACATGGTCCGTCGAGTGGGAATCGTCCCAACAGCGGACGTCGAATCCGCCGGATCGGGAGACCACTTCTGTGCCGGATGGCTCATGCCTCCACCTCCGAACCTCAGCACGCCTGCGACGCTAGTGCACCCGGAGTAGATCCGGACCGAATCGCGAGAGGCCGTTCGCGCACAGGTCGGACGGCGCATGCGGCGGAGACGCGACCAAAGACGACCTCGAGATTCATGTCCGAGTCTCGTCTGTGAGGGTTAAGAACCACCGCAGTTGTCACACGTGCGTCGCAACGGCCTGACTGCTATTTGGCGGCTTGCGGCTAGATGCTACGAACGGGTGACACATTCAGAGCCCAGTCTCACTTGGAGCGCTACAAGGCACGATCTCGGCTCCCACACAGGATTGGCGAATCTGGTGCTTACAACTGGGACTGCACGCCCGCGAGCAGCTGCCGCGCCATCACGATCCGCTGCACCTGGTTGGTGCCCTCGTAGATCTGGGTGATCTTGGCGTCGCGCATCATCCGCTCGACCGGGTAGTCGCGGGTGAAGCCGTAGCCGCCGAGCACCTGGACGGCGTCGGTGGTCACCTGCATCGCGATGTCGGAGGCGAAGCACTTGGCGGAGGCACCGAAGAAGGTGAGGTCCTTGTCGCCGCGCTCGGACTTGCCGGCGGCGGCGTACGTCAGCTGGCGGGCCGCCTCGACCTTCATGCCCATGTCGGCGAGCAGGAACTGCAGGCCCTGGAAGTCGGAGATCGACTTGCCGAACTGCTTGCGCTCCTGGGCGTAGCCGAGCGCGTAGTCGAGGGCGCCCTGGGCGATGCCGACGGCCTGGGCGGCGATCGTGACGCGGGTGTGGTCGAGGGTCCGCATCGCGGTCTCGAAGCCGGTGCCCTCGGCGCCGATCATCCGGTCGGCGGCGATCCGGACGTTGTCGAGGTAGACCTCGCGGGTCGGGCTGCCCTTGATGCCGAGCTTCTTCTCGGGGGCGCCGAAGGAGACACCCTCGTCGGACTTCTCCACGACGAAGGCCGAGATGCCGCGGCTGCGCTTCTCGGGGTCGGTGACGGCCATGACCGTGTAGTACTCCGAGACGCCGGCGTTGGTGATCCAGCGCTTCACGCCGTTGAGCACGTAGTGGTCACCGTCGCGGACGGCGCGGGCCTTCATGCCAGCGGCGTCGGAGCCGGCGTCGGGCTCGGAGAGGCAGTACGAGAAGCCGCCTTCCCCGGCCGCCAGCTTGCCGAGGTAGTGCTTCTTGAGCTCCTCCGAGCCGGCCAGCTGCACCGGGAGCGAGCCGAGCTTGTTGACGGCCGGGATCAGGCTGCTGGACGCGCAGGCCCGGGCGACCTCCTCGATCACGATCACGGTCATCAGGGCGTCGGCCCCGGCACCGCCGTACTCCTCGGGCACGTGCGGCGCGTGGAAGTCGGCGGCCAGCAGCGCGTCGGCCGCCTCCTGCGGGTAGCGGGCGTTCTCGTCGACGTCGGCGGCGTACGGCGCGACCTTGGCGTCGCAGATCGCGCGGACCGCCTCGCGGACGGCCTGGTGCTCCTCGGAGAGGGCGAACATGGGGAAGTCGGAACTCATGGGCCCAAATCTACGCGGAGGTAACCGCTCCCCCGTCGCCGGGCCGGGGTGGTGAGACCAACGGTCATACGCCGCAAAATGCGGAAGCCCGGCCGGGGCAGAACCCGGCCGGGCTTCAACGCTGCTCGGTCGTGCTGAGCGGTGTTGCGACTACTTCTTGGCCTTGACCGTCACGGCCACGGTCGAGGGGTTCGACGCGGCGTTGGTCTTCTTGTCGCCGGCGTACGAGATCGTGATGGTGTGCTTGCCGGCCTTCTTGATGCCCTTCTTGACGACGATCGAGGCCTTGCCGTTCTTCAGCGTGCCCTTGCCGAGGACCTTCTTGCCCTCCTTGGCGACGACCTTGCCGGTGGCCGGGACGTTGCTGCCCGCGACCTTGGCGACGATCGAGAACTTCTTGCCGGCCTTGACCGACTTCGGCGCCTTGAGCTTGCCGATGGTCGAGCCCTGCTTGGTGACAGTCAGCGTGGCCAGGGTCGGCGAGGTGCCCTGGATGGTGCAGGTGACCGGGATCGACGGCGCGATGGGCGAGTCGGAGACCACGGTCATCGGGAACGTCGTCGGCATCGTGACCGGGATGTTCGTGCCGGGGCTCGGCAGCGCGAACTCGCCCTGCGACGCACCGGCGCCGGGCACGGCGAGGTTGAAGTCGCCCGTGGCCGGGATCGCGGCCTGGGCCAGGTCGAGGCCGTTCAGCGGGATGTTCGCGTCACCGAAGGGCAGCGAGAACGACACGGCACTGGTGCCGATCTTGGTCGCCTTGATGCCGGATGCCATGCCCCGGGCGGCGTTGCCGTCGATCGAGAAGGTGAACGGCATGCTCAGCGTGCCGGCCGGAGCCTTGAAGCCGGTCGGCAGGGCCGGGACGAAGCTGGTGTCGGCGCTGAGGGTGACCTTGACCGGGATCGGCTGGTTCGGGGCCAGGGCAGAGACGCACGAGTACGTGGCGGTGCCGCCGGCGGCGTTCGCGGCGATGGTGGCACCGGCGACGAGGGCGCCTGCGGCGAGAGTGGTGGAGAGGCCGACGACGGCGGTGCGTGCGGCGAGACGACGAAGATTCATGAAATGTGCTCCCTCCCGAGCAACTAGGACTTCACTACCAGGCGGTAGCAGAGACGGCGGTCACAGTAACCGACATTCGGCGCCGGAAAGCAAAACGCCGCCTAATCTGCGCCTTTCCAGAGGATCGAGTGGGGCGGCCTAGGCTCGGGGCATGACGCAGTGGCAGGACCCGGCAGCGGTCCGGTTCATGCTCGACGACTGTGGGACCTGGGCCGTCGTCGGGCTCTCCGGCAACCCGGCCCGGACGGCGTACTCGATCGCGGAGCTGCTCCAGGCTCGCGGCAAGAGGATCGTCCCCGTCCATCCGTCCGCGACGACCGTGCTCGGCGAGGTGGGCTACCCGACGCTGGCAGACGTGCCCTTCCCGATCGACGTGGTCGACGTCTTCCGGAGATCCGAGGCGGCCGGCGAGTTCGCGGACCAGGCGGTCGCGGTCGGTGCTCGGGCCGTGTGGTTCCAGCTCGGCGTCATCGACGAGGACGCCTTCACGCGCACCACGGCGGCCGGCGTACCGATGGTGATGGACACCTGCCCGGCCATCGAGTGGCGCAGGCGGGGCTGACGTGGACGACCTCCGGGTGGCCTCGGGGCCGGGCCTCCCCGACGGGCTGGTGATCCCGGACGGTGACCTCGTCGAGCGGTTCAGCCGCTCCCCCGGCCCGGGCGGCCAGTCGGTGAACACCACCGACAGCCGGGTCGAGCTGGAGTACGACGTCACTGCCTCGACCGCGCTCACCGATGCCCAGCGGGCCCGCCTGCTCTCCCGGCTGCCGTCGCCGGTGATCCGAGTGGTCGCCACCGAGCACCGCTCGCAGCACCGCAACCGGGTCGCCGCCCGCGAGCGCCTGGCCGACCTGCTGCGGACCGCACTCGCCCCGCCGCCGCCCCAGCGACGGCCCACCAAGCCCACCCGCGGCTCGAAGGAGCGGCGGCTCGACGCCAAGAAGCAGCGCGGTGCGACCAAGTCGCTGCGCGGAAGGGTGCGCGACCCATGATCATCGTCAGCGGACACCTCAGCATGGACGCGGCCGCGCGACCGGCGTACCTCGCCGGATGCGTCGCCGTGGTCGAGGCAGCGCGTCGGGCTCCCGGTTGCCTCGAGTTCGCCGTGTGTGCCGATCTCCTCGACCCCGGCCGGGTCGTGGTCGTCGAGCGCTGGGAGTCCGCGGAGGCGGTCCAGGCGTTCCGCGGCAGCGGCCCGGGCGACGACCAGCGGGCCGTGGTCACCGGCGCCGACGTCGCGGAGTACGACGTCGCGTCCTGGCGCTCGCTGACCAGTTGAGGCCCTTGGGCGCCCGCCCCATGCCTTCGCCAGGTTGGTTGTCGACAACCAACCTGGCGAGCGTGCCCACGCAGCGGCGAGCCACCGTCTGCCGACGAGGCGTAGGAGTGCTGACCTAGCTGCTCTCGACGACCAGGCCGGTCACCGCAGCGAGCAGGTGCGCGCAGCCCCCACGAACTCGCGCACGAGCGGGTGCACGGGCGCACCAGCGAGAGCGCCGATGTGCGGTTGGAACATGCTCACGACGTAGAACGGGTGGTCCGGGAAGTCCAGCACCTCGGCACCGGCATCGTCCGCGGTCGCACCCACGACGACCCCGGCCCGCTCCAGCCGCTCGACGACCGCGGCCGTCGGCGCGTAGTTGCAGAAGTGCATCCCCGTGAAAGGGCCGTCGACCCAGCCGTCGAAGCGGGTCCCGGCCACCGGCGTCACCGCACGCTCCTCGCCGTACAGGCTGCAGGCGAGCGCGGAGACGACGTTGTCGTCGGACTCACCGTCGGACTCGGCATGGGTCGCCGGCTCGCCGAGGACGCTGCGCACGAACTCCAGGACGGCGTACTGCATGCCGCCGCAGGAGCCGAGGAACGGGATGCCGCGCTCGCGGACGACGGTCAGGGCACGCAGCACCGCGTCGTCGTCGGCGTACGGCGAGCCGGGCACGAGCCAGACCCCGTCGTACTCGCTGATCTCGAAGCCGGAGTCGGAAGGCACCCAGACCGTGTCGAACCCCAGTTGGGGACGCAGCGCGTTGAGCTCCTGGTGACTGCGGTGCCCGCGGTCCTCGCCGAGGAGCGCGACCAGCTCAGCCACCGTTGGCGGCCAGCCGCTCGAGCTCCTCGTCCACGATCGAGGGGTCGAGCTTGGTGAAGATCGGCGACGGCTTGCCGACCGGGGTGCCGGGCACCAGGGGCTTGCGCTCCCAGGCCGGGAAGCCGGAGTAGTCGCCGGTGATGATCGGGTACGGCGCACCGCCGTCCAGATCCTCGACCTCCTCGATGCGCGGCATCGGGGCGATGTCGCCGGCACCGCCGAGGGCCTTGTCGACCTCGTTGGCGGCGAACGGCAGGAACGGGCTGAGGATCAGGTTGAGGTCGGCCACGCACTGCGCCATCACGGCGAGCACCGTGCCGAGCCGCTCGGGGTCTTCCTTGATCTTCCAGGGCTCGGAGTCCGAGACGTACTTGTTGACCTCGGCCACCGTGCGCATCGCCTCGGTGATCGCCTGCTTCTGCCGGTGCCGGGCGATCAGCGCGCCGACCGTGTCGAACGCTGCGGCGACGCTGTCGAGGATCGTCTGGTCCTCGGCGGTGAGCTCGCCGGTCTTCGGGAGCTCGCCGAAGTTCTTCGAGATCAGCGTGGCCGTGCGGTTGACCAGGTTGCCCCAGCCGGCGACCAGCTCGTCGTTGGTGCGCCGTACGAACTCCGCCCAGGTGAAGTCGGAGTCCTGTGCCTCAGGTCCGGCCGCCGCGACGAAGTAGCGGAAGGCGTCGGGCTGGTAGCGGCTGAGCAGGTCGCGGACGTAGATCACGACCCGCTTGGAAGAGGAGAACTTCTTGCCCTCCATGGTGAGGAACTCGCTCGAGACGACCTCGGTCGGCAGGTTGAGGACGCCGTACTCGTGGAGCGTGCCGCCCTTGGCGCCCTTGCCGGAGTAGGCCAGCAGCTCGGCCGGCCAGATCTGGCTGTGGAAGGTGATGTTGTCCTTGCCCATGAAGTAGTAGGACAGCGCTGTTTCGGTCCCTGAGCCTGTCGAAGGGTTCCACCACTGACGCCAGGCGTCGGGGTCTCCCGTGCGGCGGGCCCACTCGATCGACGCGGACAAGTAGCCGATGACCGCGTCGAACCAGACGTAGAGCTTCTTGGTCGGGTTCTCGCGCCAGCCGTCGAGCGGGATCGCGATGCCCCAGTCGATGTCGCGGGTCATCGCCCGCGGCCGGATCTCCTTGAGGATGTTCTGGCTGAAGCGGATCACGTTCGGGCGCCACGTCTCGGACGCGGCGCGCTCGTCGAGCCACTCCCCCAGCGCGTCGGCCAGGGCCGGCAGGTCGAGGAAGAAGTGCTGGGTCTCGATGAACTCCGGCGGCTGCCCGTCGATCTTCGACCTCGGGTTGATCAGATCCTGCGGGTCGAGCTGGTTGCCGCAGTTGTCGCACTGGTCGCCCCGTGCGCCGTCGTACCCGCAGATCGGGCAGGTGCCCTCGATGTAGCGGTCGGGCAGGGTGCGGCCGGTGGACGGCGAGATCGCGCCGTACGTCGTCTGCTCGACGAAGTAGCCGTTCTCGTAGACCCCGAGGAACAGCTGCTGCACGACGTGGTGGTGGTTGAGCGCCGACGTCCGGGTGTACAGGTCGTAGGTCAGGCCGAGGGACGCGAGGTCCTCGGCGATGATCCGGTGGTTCTGGTCGGCCAGCTCCTGCGGCGTCATCCCGGCCTCGCCGGCGGCGATCAGGATGGGGGTGCCGTGCTCGTCGGAGCCGGAGACCATGAGCACGTCGTGGCCCGCCATCCGCATGTACCGACTGAAGACGTCGGAGGGCACACCGAAACCGGCGACGTGGCCGATGTGGCGCGGGCCGTTTGCGTACGGCCAGGCGACGGCGGACAGAACTTTGCTCATGAGGCAATCCTAGGGATGTGACGCGAGTGGTTTGACCGCGGTCGCAGAGTGGTGGTTTCGAAGCTCAGGCCTGGCGGCCTTCGCACCTCAACCCCCGTCACGGTGGTTGAGGTGCGAGCCGCGCTAGCGGCGAGCCTCGAAACCACCATTGCCCTCGACTAGCGTCGCTCTCATGGCCACCCTGATCGCGGAGGATCTGCTCCTCCTGATGCTCGACGACGCGAGCGGCAAGCTCACCGGGACGTCGTACCCGCAGCCCGCGCTGGGCGGCGCGCTCCTGATCGAGCTTGCTCTCACCGGCGCGGTCGAGATCGAGGAGAAGTCCGGCGTGTGGAAGTCCGCCATGGTGCGTCCGGCCCCGGGCGCCGTCCCCGAGGACGAGGTGCTGCGGACCGGCTACGACCTGGTCGCGGAGAAGGACCGCGGCGCCCAGGACCTCGTGGACCGGCTCGGCAAGGGGCTCAAGGAGCAGCTCGCCGACCGGCTGGTCGAGCGCGGCCTCCTGGAGCGGCGTGAGGACAAGGTGCTCGGCATGTTCCCGCGCAAACGGTGGCCGACGGCCGACCGCGCCCACGAGGAGCAGGTACGGCGCTCGCTCACCGCGGTGCTGGTCAGCGGCGCCGAGCCGGACCAGCGCACTGCCGCCCTGATCGCGGTGCTGTCCGCCATCGACAAGGCGCACAAGGTCGTCGACCACCAGGGGATGTCGTCCCGCGACGTGCGCAAGCGCGCCAAGCAGATCAGCGAGGGCGCCTGGGCCGCCAAGGCGGTCCGGGACGCGATCAACGCGTCGACGGCCGCCATTGCGGCGGTGGCCGCGTCGACCGCGGCCACCACGGCGGCGACTAGCTGAAGTCGAGGTCCTCGGTGCGGCTGCGCTTGAGCTCGTAGAAGTGCTCGAAGGCCGACAGCGTGATGAACGCGTCCCACATCCGGCCCGCGTCCTCGCCCCGCGGCGCCTTGCTGATCACCGGCCCGAAGAACGCGTGGCCCTCGAACGCGATGGTCGGCGTACCGACCTCGTTGCCCACCTGGTCCATGCCGAGGTGGTGCGACTTCGCGATCGCCTCGTCGTACGACGAGTCGTCCATCGCGTCCGCGAAGCTCACGTCGAGACCGGCCTCGGTGAGGGCGGCCTCGATCATCGCGCGGTCCTTGTCCTGCTTCTCGAGGTGGATGTGGTTGCCCATCGCGGTGTAGAGCGGGAGCAGCGCCTCCTTGCCGTGCTTCTGCTCGACGGCCATCAGCACCCGCACCGGCTGCCACGCGGTCTTGAGGAACTCCCGGTACTCGTCCGGGATGTCCTTGTCCTGGTTGAGGTAGGCGAGGCTCATGATGTGCCACGTCACCTCGATGTCGCGCACCTTCTCCACCTCGAGGATCCATCGCGAGGTGATCCAGGCGAACGGGCAGGCCGGGTCGAACCAGAAGTCAGCGTTGGTCTTCGTCGCGGAGGTCATATGAGTGCAAACCCGCCGGCCGGCTCACTATTCCCGCGCGTTTTTCGTCGGCGTGGGGCCGGGTGGCAGGATGCTTCGCATGCCTGGAACCAACCTGACCAGGGACGAGGCCGCCACCCGCGCCGCCCTCCTGGACGTCACGTCGTACTCCATCGACCTGGACCTCACGACGGGCGACAAGACCTTCGGCTCGACCACCACGATCCGGTTCACCGCGACCGAGCCGGGTGCCGAGACCTTCGCCGACCTCGTGGATGCGATCGTCCACGAGATCACGCTCAACGGTGAGTCGCTCGACCCCGCGACGGCGTACGCCGACAGCCGGATCAGGCTGACCGGCCTGCAGGCCGACAACGAGCTCGTCGTCCGCGCCGACTGCACCTACTCGCACACCGGTGAGGGCCTGCACCGCTTCGTCGACCCGGTCGACGGCCGGGTCTACCTCTACTCGCAGTTCGAGGTGCCGGACGCCCGTCGCGTGTTCACCACGTTCGAGCAGCCCGACCTCAAGGCGCCCTTCACGTTCAACGTGACCGCACCCGACCACTGGAAGGTCGTCTCCAACTCCCCCTCGCCCGAGCCGGAGCCGCTGGACGAGGACGGCGAGAGCGGCAAGGCCGTGTGGCGGTTCGCACCGACGCAGCCGATGTCGACGTACATCACGGCGGTCGTCGCCGGCGAGTACCACGAGGTCCAGCACGTCTACAACGGCAAGCACGGCGACATCCCGCTCGGCCACTACTGCCGCCAGTCCTTGGTCGAGCACCTCGACGTCGACGTGCTGGTGGAGCTGACGCAGCAGAGCTTCGCCTTCTTCGAGGAGCAGTTCGACTACCCGTACCCCTTCGGCAAGTACGACCAGCTCTACGTGCCGGAGTACAACATGGGCGCGATGGAGAACGCCGGCTGCGTGACGCTGCGCGACGAGTACCTCCCCCGCAGCCGCCAGCCGCGCTCGTTCTACGAGTTCCGCGCCTCCGTCATCACCCACGAGATGGCGCACATGTGGTTCGGCAACCTGGTGACCATGCAGTGGTGGGACGACCTGTGGCTCAACGAGTCGTTCGCCGAGTGGGCCTGCTACTGGTGCGAGGCCGAGGCGACCGAGTACACCGACGCCTGGACCGGCTTCACCAACGCCCGCAAGCAGACCGGCTACCGCGCCGACCAGCTGCCGAGCACGCACCCCATCGCCGCCGACAACGTCGACCTGCACGCCGTCGAGGTCAACTTCGACATGATCACCTACGCCAAGGGCGCGTCGGTGCTCAAGCAGCTCGTCGCCTGGGTCGGGCTCGACCCGTTCCTCGCGGGCCTGCGGCAGTACTTCAAGGACCACGAGTTCGGCAACGCCCGGTTCGCCGACCTGCTGGCCGCGCTCGAGAAAGCCTCCGGTCGCGAGCTGGAGGGCTGGGCCCAGGAGTGGCTCCAGACCGCCGGCGTCAACACGCTCACGCCGTCCTTCGACCTCGGCGCCGACGGCACGTACGACGCCTTCCGGATCCTCCAGACCGCCGCCCCCGAGCAGCCGACCCTGCGCCGTCACCGGCTCGGCATCGGCCTGTACGACGCTGTGCCCGATTCTGGGGGGAACGGTCGCCTGGTCCGCCGCGAGTACGTCGAGGTCGACGTCGAGGGCGCCGAGACCGTCGTCGCGGAGCTGGCCGGCAAGCAGCAGCCGGACCTGCTGCTGCTCAACGACCAGGACCACGCGTTCGCCAAGATCCGTCTCGACGAGCGCTCGCTCGCGACCGTGACCGCCGGACTCTCCAAGCTCGACGACTCGCTCGCCCGCGCGCTCGTGTGGAGTGCCGCCTGGGACATGACCCGCGACGCCGAGATGTCGGCCACCGACTTCGCACGCCTCGTGCTCGCCAACATCGGCGCCGAGACCGACTCGTGGGGCGTCACCCGGATCCCGACGTACGCCGCGCTCGCGGTCAACGCCTACAGCGCCCCCGAGCACCGGGCCGGGCTGCGGGCCGAGTGGGAGGCCGGTCTCCGCGACCTGCTGCTCGCCGCCGAGCCGGGCAGCGACCACCAGCTGACCTTCGCGCGCTGCTACGCCGCGGTCTCGCACACCACGCAGGCGTTCGCCGACCTCGAGGGGCTGCTCGACGGCACCTGGACGGTCGAGGGCCTCGCGGTCGACCAGGACCTGCGCTGGGCGCTCGTCACCGCGCTCGCGGCGGCCGGTCGCTCGGGCGAGGCGCTGATCGCGGCCGAGCTTGAGACCGACAAGACGATCGCGGGCAAGGAGAAGGCCGCCGCCGCCCGGGTTGCGCAGCCGACCGCTGAGGCCAAGGCCGAGGGCTGGCGGGCGATCCTCGATCCCGGCACGCCCAACGAGACCAGCCGCGAGATGGTGTTGTCGATCTTCCGCTACGGGCAGGAGGACGTGATCGCGCCGTACCTCGAGCAGTACCTCGAGGCGGCCGACACCGCCATCGATGCCCTCGGCTTCCACAAGGGCTCGGTCGTGCTGGAGTACGGCTTCCCGAAGGCGCTCGGCTCCCCCGAGCTGATCGAGCGCGTGGACGCCTGGCTGGCCGCCAGCGACGCGCCCAAGGGCGCCGTACGGTATGTCAACGAGGGCCGGGCCGACGTCGCCCGCGCCCTGGCCGCCCAGGCGAAGGACGCACAAGCCTGAGTTGAATCGAGACTTCCGTCAGTTGAATCGAGAGATTCGGCCGACGGAAGTCTCGACTCGACCGACGGAACTCTCGATTCAACCGTCAGTCGGCGTGGAGGGTCTCCGGTGCACGCGCGTGGTCGGCGAGCATCTGGATGCCGCGACGCAGGCCGCCGACCAGGTCCCCGGCGGCGAACGACGACTGCATCTGCAGCGTCGTCAGCTCGACCTCCTGGTCGGTGATGTTGCGGCGGACCGTGCCGCCGGTGACGATCTCGAGGACCCGGGAGGCCGGGTCGAGCATGATCAGGATGCTGCGAGAGGGGGCGACAAGGGAGTTGTGCAGCTGCGTGGCGAAGGCGCGGGGGTCCGCACCCGAGCGACCGACGAAGACGCTGAACTCGAAGCGCGAGACCTGTTCGGCCCCACGGATCGCCTCGTCGATCTGGAACCGCTCGGCGCTGTTGAACTCACCAACGCCCACTTGCGCCACCGGCCTTCGACTCATCGTTGTCGGGAGCGGGCAGCTCGGTGGTGCCCTTGCTCGGGCCGCCGAACCACTGGTCCTGGGTGGCCTGGCCGCCCGGCGTGAACCGCTCGCCCTTGATGACGCCCGGGATCACGACGAGCGCCGTGATGACCAGGAAGAGCAGCAGCGGCACGCCCACGAGCAGCAGCACGGCCTCGACCGGGTCGACCTCGGAGGGGTTGCTCCAGCCCTCCGGGACGTCCGCGCCGGCCGGGCCGCCGGCGGCAACGACGAGCGCCGCCCCGGCAAGCAGGACGACGGAGGTACGACGGGCGCGGCGGGCGAGCTTCGTGGTCACGGGGGAATCGTATCGGGTCGGATAGGTCACACGCCCCACGGGGACAGGCCTGTCCGACTCGTCCACGGTTGCGCCGTGCGGTAGACATGGGGCCCATGTTCGGCTTCGACGACACGTCCTGCGACGGCTCCGACGCGCTCTGCAAGGCCGTCTTCAGCTGGACCGACAACCAGAAGCTCGCCAACGCCTCCGACATCCTCATCGGCAAGCCGTTGGCACTGCTGTGGCTGCTGGTCCTCTTCTTCGTCGTCCGGTGGATCCTGCACCGGCTGATCGACCGCGTCGTCGCCCGCGCGGAGGACGGCGTACTGCCCGACCGGATGAGCCGGTTCAGCAAGAGCGGCAAGGCCGCCGAGGCGCGCGACCTCGCGACCGCCACCCGCCGAGTGCAGCGCGCCAAGACGATGGGCGACCTGCTCAAGAGCGTGGTCACCGGGCTGCTGATCGCGATCTTCGGGACGATGGCGCTCAGCGAGCTCGGGGTCAACATCGCCCCGATCATCGCCTCCGCCGGCATCATCGGGCTCGCGCTCGGCTTCGGCGCCCAGTCGCTGGTGAAGGACTTCCTCTCCGGCATCTTCATGATCTTCGAGGACCAGTACGGCGTCGGCGACGTGGTCGACGTCGGCGAGGCCAGCGGCACGGTCGAGGCGGTGAGCCTGCGGGTGACGCGGCTGCGCGACCTCAACGGCACCGTCTGGTACGTGCCGAACGGCGAGATCATGCGGGTCGGCAACATGAGCCAGAACTGGTCGCGGGCGGTCGTCGACATCACCGTCGGCTACCACGAGGACCTCGCCCGCGCGGAGCGCGTGCTCCGCGAGGTCGCCCACGACCTCTGGGACGACGACGACTTCCGCGGGCTGATCATCGAGGAGCCGGAGGTCACCGGCGTCGAGATGTTCACCGCCGACGGCGTCACCCTGCGGGTGCTGATCAAGACCGCCCCGATGGAGCAGTGGGGGGTCGCGCGGACGCTGCGCCAGCGGATCAAGGCCCGCCTCGACCACGAGGGCATCGAGATCGCTCTGCCGCAGCGGGTCGTGTGGCACCGCGAGGAGCCGACCCCGGACGCGCCGACGGGCCCCTCCCCCGAAGAGGAAGAGCCCGTCACGGGCGGTTGAGGACCGTACCCGCAGCGCGCGAGCCTGCTCAGCCCGCTCGTGGCAGAGCGCGGTAGCGGCGGACCAGCCCGACGACGGCGATCAGCCCGAGGAGCGCGACGCCACCGAACAGAGCGACGCCGAACGTATACAGCGGCACGGCGCTCCACGGTTCTGGCACATCGAGCGCGAACGCAAGGACGGCTGCCGCGAAGGCCGCCAACAAGATGGCGCCGATGCCCATCGCGACGCGGCTCGTCGTCGTGACGTGCCCGTCTCGGGCGAAGGAGATCGCCCGGCGCAACAGGTAGAGCACGATGGCAAGCATCATGACCGCGCCGACTGCATGGGAGGCACCGGACCTGTCCAGCCAGGCGAGCAGCCACGCGCTGAACATGTTCGATACGCGTAGGAGTGTCCCCGTCACGAGCACGGCCAACAGCGCCGTAAAAATGGCGGTCGCCACGACCGCGGTGAACATCCCCCGCAACGTCCAGCCCCGTGGCTGGCCCCACCAAGCGACCGCTACCTCGGTCATCTGCTTGCCCATCGCGGCGACCAGGCCGATCACGCCACCGAGCGTTGCGACCGTGCCGACGAGCGGGAGCCATGCTCCGGTCGGAGCACGGCCGTTGCTCAGAGAGATCGCCGCCCAGCACAGCGGGCCGAGCCAAACACCGATCAACGTGGCTGTCGCGACGAACTTCTCGCAGACCTGCCGCGCGCGTACGACGAAGCGCGGCACGAACCACCCCAGTCCAGCGGCAGCCGCGTTGACCGCACTGATGGCGCGACGTACCTTCCAGACCTTGACGAGCAGCCAGGGCACCGTGACTCGTGCGACTGCTTCACGCTGCTTGGTGATCGCGGCACGGAGGATCTCCTCTCGACGCCGGATGAGCTTGTCGAAGTCGACCTCGGCGGCGTCAGTCAGGGCGCGGATCGCTTCGATCAGGCGGGAATCCGCGTCGTGGTCGATCGGTTTCGGCCTGGGTCCGAGGAGGTCGTCGACGGCACGGATCTCCCCGACGGAGAGCCGACGACTCTGGAAGCCTCGTGCCGCCAGCTCATCTAGACCCGCGGTATACATCGCTGTGTCCCAGGACGGCGAACGGAAGGCGACTGCTCCTATCAAGAGCATCCAGAACGTGAACACCGTCACGACGAGAACAGCTGCCCAACCGAGCCACCCGATGATGTCCACAGACCGAAGCTAGAGCCAGGCACCGACAACTGTTTCCGGCAGCGCCGTCGCGTCCGGGACCTCCGCCCGAAGACGAAAGTGCCTGCCCGGCAAGGGAAACGCGGACCGGCTGCGGTCCAAGATCCTCGACTGGGCAGGCACTTCGTTGGTGGAGCGGACTTGCTGGCCTCCTACGCGAGCGAGGCCTCGAGCTTGATCGGTACGGCGGCCAGCGCCTGGCTCACCGGGCAGCCGACCTTCGCGCCCTCGGCAGCGGCGACGAAGTCCTCCTCGCTCATGCCGGGGACGACGGCCTTGACCGTCAGCCGGATCTCGGTGATGCCGGTGCCGGGGACGAAGTCGACGGCGGCGCTGGTGTCCAGCGAGGTCGCGGGCGTGCCGGCCTTCGCCAGCCCGTTGGAGAGGGCCATCGAGAAGCACGACGAGTGCGCGGCGGCGATCAGCTCCTCGGGGCTGGTCTTGCCGTTGGCGTCCTCGGCACGCGAGGCCCAGGAGACGTCGTACGTGCCGGTGCCGGAGGACTCCAGCGTGACCTTGCCGGCGCCCTCGAACAGGGTGCCTTCCCAGTGCGTGCTGGCGTTGCGGGTCGTAGCCATGTGCGGATCACTCCTCATGCGTTGCTCGGAAAGACTCGTGATCGCGAGTCTGGCACGCCGGTGTCGGCCGTCCTTCGGGGCGTCGTCACAATGGGACAGTGACGACCTTCTACGACGAGATCGGTGGCTTCGAGACGTTCCGGCGGATCGTCGCGAAGTTCTACGAGGGCGTCGCCGAGGACCCGCTGCTGCGCCCGATGTATCCCGAGGAAGACCTCGGCCCCGCCGAGGAGCGCTTCCTGCTGTTCCTGGTGCAGTACTGGGGCGGCCCGACAACGTACTCCGACAACCGCGGCCACCCGCGCCTGCGGATGCGGCACGCGCCGTTCGCGGTCACGCCGGAGACCAAGGAGCACTGGCTGACGCACTTCCGGGCCGGGCTCGACGAGGTCGCGCTGACGCCGGAGCAGGACCAGCAGTTCTGGGACTACGTCACGCACGCGGCGCAGTTCATGGTCAACTCGTTCGAGTGAGCACGCGAGTGACGCTGCCCGTCAGGTGAGCTCGAGCGCTCGCAGCCGGTCGAGGTAGATCTCGGGCGGCACCGTCGAGCGCTGGGTCGCCTGGTCGAAGAAGACGATCGTCACCCGGGCACGTGACAGCGTGGTGTCGCCGTCGCAGATGATCGAGTCGATGGTCGCCGAGCGCTGGCCGACGCGGGAGACCCACGACCAAGCGTCGTACGGCTCCGGGCGGAAGAGGATCGGCACCCGGTAGTCGACGTCGGTCTGGGCGACGACGAGCGTGATCTGGTCGAGGCCCTCCCACATCTGCGCGATGCCGGAGATGCGCGCCTCCTGGAAGTACTCGAAGTACTTCACGTTGTTGACGTGCTTGTAGACGTCCACGTCGGAGAACCGGACGTGGACCGGGTAACGGAGGGCCGACGCGGGACGTTCGGCGGGGAACGGTATCCGGGGCGCTGCGCCCTCGGGCTCGAGGAACAAGGCGAGCGCGGTGCGCTCGGCCTCGCTGAGCCGGCGCGGTCGCTCGGTCTCGAAGACGTACGGCGTCAGCACGGTCTTGGCCCGGAGATAGACCTCGCGGACCCCGTCTGCGTCCTCGTGGAAGACCTCGTACGCGACCGTGAACGATGCCGCGCGTACCTGGGTGACCCAGCACTCGATGCTGACCGGTCGGAACCCGAACCGCAGCGGGGACACGTAGGTCACCTCGTGGCGCACGACGACGGTGCCTCCGGGCAGCTCGCCCGTCTGCGCGGCAGGCCCGTGCGTGCGCAACATGTCGACGCGGGCCTCTTGGAGGTAGTCCACGTAGACGACGTTGTTGATGTGCCCGAGCAGGTCCATGTCGGCCCACCGCATCGGGCACTCGTAGCGATGCCGCACGCCTAGATGCTGCCAGACGCCGAACCCGCGGGCAGCCAGTGGATCAGTGGGTGAGAGCGAACCCGGAGTAGTACCTGCGGATCGACTCGTGGCGGGCCAGGCGGGCGCGGCGGTTGGTGACGACGAACTGCCCGACGGTGGCGATCGAGGCCACGGCCGCGATGGCGGCGACGACCAGGAAGACGACGGCCAGGACGAGGACGGAGGTGCTGACGAGGGTCACGATGACTCCTTCTACATCTGTAAGATCTCTACGTATGTAGAAGGTACGCCGACCCCGATCGCGAGGCAAGCGCCGAGGTAGTGTCTCCAGTCACAGCCCACCGAAGGACCTCATGCCCCACGCCATGTCGGACGCGGCGCCCGCCGCGGCCACCACCCCCCTCTCCCCGCGTCGTCGCCAGCTGCTCGACGCGGCCCGGCACGTCATCGCGGACGAGGGGCTCAAGGGTTTGACGCATCGCGCGGTCGACCGGCAGGCCGGCCTGCCGGAGGGCAGCTGCTCGGCGTACTGGCGCACCCGCAACGCCCTGCAGGCCGCCCTCACGGAGTACGTCGCCGCGTCCCTGCTCGCCGACGTCGACGGTCTGACCGAGCAGATCCGCGTCTGCGGACCCGACGACGAGCAGGCCAGCGTGGCCGCCACCCTGGAGCTGTTCCTGCGGTGGCTCGACCAGCGCGAGCTGCTCGTGGCCCGGCTCGAGCTGACGATGGCCGCCACCCGTGACCCCGAGCTGGCGCAGCTGCTCGCCGACCACCGGGCCCGGCTGATCGGCATCGTCGAGGAGATCATGACCGCGGCCGGCAAGGAACACGGCGCGGCCCGGGCCGAGGCGATGGTGGCGTCGTACGACGGCATCCTCCTCGCCGCGCTGCTGCAACCGGCACCGGCCCGGCGAGAGTTCCTCGCCCGCTCGCTCGAGCTGCTGGGCACGGCCCTGGCCGGCAGCGCCGGGGAGTGACGAACGCCGCACGGGCCGGAACTAGAACACGGTCTACTGTGGCTTCCGCAGCAGCACCGACCCCTTGAAACGGAGTTCTTCATGCCCGAGGCAGTCATTGTTTCCGCAGCCCGCACCCCCATCGGGCGCGCCAACAAGGGGTCGCTGACCGAGTTCCGCCCCGACGACCTCACCGCCTTCATCGTGAAGACGGCCCTGGACAAGATCCCGGCACTCGACCCGAACACGATCGACGACCACTACCTCGGCTGTGGCCTGCCGGGCGGCGAGTCCGGCAACAACATGGCCCGTGTGGTCAACGTGCTCAACGGCCTCGACGCCGTCCCCGGCGCGACCATCACCCGCTACTGCTCCTCCTCGGTGCAGACCACGCGGATGGCCTTCCACGCCATCAAGGCCGGCGAGGGCGACGTCTTCATCTCCTCGGGCGTCGAGACCGTCTCGCGGTTCGCGAAGGGCACCTCCGACCACTGGCCCGACACCCACAACCACGAGTTCGACGACGCCAAGGCCCGCAGCGCCCAGGCCGCCGAGGGCGGCCAGGGCTGGCACGACCCGCGCGAGGACGGCCAGCTGCCCGACGTCTACATCGCGATGGGCCAGACCGCCGAGAACGTCGCCAAGATCCGCGGCCTCAGCCGCCAGGAGCTCGACGAGTTCGGCGTACGCTCCCAGAACCTGGCCGAGAAGGCGATCAACGACGGCTTCTGGGCCCGCGAGATCACCCCGGTGACCACCCCGGGCGGCACCGTCGTCAGCACCGACGACGGCCCGCGGGCCGGTGTCACGTACGACGGCGTCAAGGACCTCAAGCCGGTCTTCCGCCCCGACGGCGTGGTCACGGCCGGCAACTGCTGCGGGCTCAATGACGGCGCCGCCGCCGTGGTCATCATGTCGGACACGAAGGCGGCCGAGCTCGGCCTCAAGCCGCTGGCCCGCATCGTCTCCACGGGCGTCTCCGGGCTCTCGCCGGAGATCATGGGCCTCGGCCCGATCGAGGCCACCAAGAACGCGCTCAAGTACGCCGGCATGAGCATCGGCGACATCGACCTGGTCGAGATCAACGAGGCGTTCGCGGCGCAGGTCGTGCCGTCGTACCAGGAGCTCGGCATCGACCTGGACCGGCTCAACGTCAACGGCGGTGCGATCGCGGTCGGCCACCCGTTCGGCATGACCGGCGCGCGGCTGCAGAACACGATGCTCAACTCGCTCGACTGGCACGACAAGACCACCGGCCTGATCACCATGTGCGTGGGTGGCGGCCAGGGCATGGCGCTGATCCTCGAGCGGATCTAGCGCGAGCGAAGCGACCGCGAGATCCGCTGATGGTGGTCGAGCGAGCCGCGCAGCTGAGGAACGAAGCTGCGACCGGCGTGTCGAGACGTCGGATCTGACCCTCACGCCTCGGAGAACCCTGCGAACGCCTGGCCGCGAAATGCGGCCAGGCGTTCTGCTTGCTCGATCACTCCGTCCGGCACCTCGCCGCCGTCCCAGACGGTGACGGCCACCTGCAGCCGCTTGCCTTTGCTGCGCGGTCGCCACGAGCCGACGAGCTCGTGCCCCACCAGCACTCCCCCGGGTCTGCCGAGAGTGCGCCAGAGGTCCCTCCGGGCATCGGCGCCTGGGACGACGAGCTCGCGGTCACGACCCTGCAGGAAGAGGTCGAACGGTCCGAGGAGGCGTACGGCGCCCGCCTCCGGAGGCGCGAGCAGCGCGTCGAGATCGTCGGCCAGCACGTCGAGGGTGGCTCCGTCGACCTCCACCGGCACGACGTCCTCGGGCCAGCGCTCCTTGACCTCACGGACGGGGCTGTCGATGTATCCGGCGACCAGCTTGGGCGTCGATGGCCCGAGGAAGCGCAGCACCGCCCGCACCGGGTCGAGGTGGGCGGGCGCCGTCTTGGCGGCGCCCCGCCAGCGCGGGAGCCGGCGCAGCACCGGCGGCGAGGTGCCCGGCTCGAGCTCCAAGCCTGCCTGCAATGCCGAGAGCCGGAACGGTTGCTCGTAGGCGTGCGTCGCCTGGCACGGGTTGCACCAGCGGAGGTACGGCTGGTCGAGTCGCTCGGTGAGCGCACCCGACATCTCGCCCTTGACGACCGGCTCGGCGGCGACCTCGCGCATCTCGGCGGCGATGTGGTCGAGGGCGTCCAGCACCGGGATCCCGGCCTTCTTCAGCGGCCGGGACGCGTCGAAGATCCGCTTGGCCGCGTCGGCCTCGCTCCAGGGCGCGACCGCAGCCGCCACCTGGGCCGCCTCCGCCCGCCGGTAGGCGTGCGGCGCCCCGCGGAGCGTCCAGGCAAGGAACAGGTCCTCGTCGCGGACGCGCGTCCCGCGGATCTCCAGAGCCCACCGGGCGCCGTCCGGACCGGTGTCCTGGACGCCGAGATCGAGCACAGCGGCATCGTCGTGGTCGCCTGCTCGACTGAGCTCGTGAGCCGCGACCCGGTGCCGGAGCACCTGCTCACGGGTGACGACGGTCGGCGTACTCATCGGCGACTCCGTGGGCTGTACATGCCCCTATGGTCCGCCACAGCACGGACAGTGCGCCCTACACTGCCCGGGTGACCGACTCGGGAGACGGCCAGACCGGATGGCTGGACGAGGGTGAGCAGCGTTCATGGCGCGCGCTGATCATGGGGATGACTCTCCTCCTCGACCGCCTGGACGACGACCTGCGCCGCAACTGCGACCTGTCCCTCGTGGAGTACGAGATCCTCGTCCGGCTCTCGGAGAGCGACGGCCGACAGATGCGCATGGCGCAGCTCGCCGACGCTCTGGCGCACAGCCGCAGTCGCGTGACGCACACGATCACCCGGATGGAACGCTCCGGCCTGGTGGTGCGCAGCAGCTCACCCGAGGACGGCCGTGGCGTCGTAGCGAGCATGACGGACTCGGGCTACGACCTGCTGGTCCGGATGGCGCCGATCCACGTCAGCGGCGTCCGCGAGCACCTGGTCGACCTGGCCAGCCGCGAGGACTTCGCTGCGCTCGGTCGAGTCATGGACGCGGTCTCCGACAACCTGATCGCCGCGCACCCCGAGATGGAGATCAGGGACGCGCAGCGGACCTGATCAGCGGTGGTCGAGCAAGCCCGCGCGACTGAGGAACGAAGTCGCGACCGGCGTGTCGAGACCCGGTGAGACGAACGAGGGCGGCGACCATGGTCGCCGCCCTACGTCGCTGTGGGTGGTTTCGAGGCTCAGGCGCTAGCGCGCCTTCGCACCTCAACCACCGGGACTGATCAGTCGCGGGTCAGGCGGCGGTGGGTGACCCGGTGCGGTCGGGCGGCCTCGATGCCGAGGCGCTCGATCTTGTTCTCCTCGTACGCCGCGAAGTTGCCCTCGAACCAGAACCACTTCGCCTCGTCCTCCTCGTCGCCCTCCCAGGCGAGGATGTGGGTGGCGACGCGGTCCAGGAACCACCGGTCGTGGGACGTCACGACGGCGCAGCCCGGGAAGTCGAGGATCGCGTCCTCGAGCGAGGACAGGGTCTCAACGTCGAGGTCGTTGGTGGGCTCGTCGAGCAGCAGCAGGTTGCCGCCCATCTTCAGGGTCAGCGCCAGGTTGAGCCGGTTGCGCTCACCGCCGGAGAGCACGCCGGCCTTCTTCTGCTGGTCGGGTCCCTTGAAGCCGAACGACGCGACGTACGCCCGCGAGTTCATCTCGAAGTTGGCGACCTTGATGAAGTCGAGCCCGTCCGACACGACCTCCCAGACGTTCTTGTTGGGGTCGATGCCGCCGCGGCTCTGGTCGACGTACGACAGCTTCACCGTGGTGCCGACCTTGAGCTCACCCGCGTCGGGCTGCTCGCCGCCGGTGATCATCCGGAAGAGCGTGGTCTTGCCGACGCCGTTCGGGCCGATGACGCCGACGATCCCGGCGCGGGGCAGGCTGAACGTCAGGTCGTGCATGAGGGTGCGTCCCTCGAAGCCCTTGGCCAGGCCCTTGGCCTCGAGGACGATGTCGCCGAGTCGCGGACCCGCCGGGATGTTGATCTCGGAGGTGTCGATCTTGCGCATCCGGTCGGCCTCGGCCGCCATCTCCTCGTAGCGCGCGAGACGCGAGCGGCTCTTGGTCTGCCGCGCCTTGGCGTTGGAGCGGACCCACTCGAGCTCCTTCTCCAGCATCTTGGCGCGCTTGGCGTCTTTCTGCCCCTCGATCTTGAGGCGGTCCCGCTTGGTCTCGAGGTACGTCGAGTAGTTGCCCTCGTAGGGGTGCGTCTGGCCACGGTCGAGCTCGAGGATCCACTCGGCGACGTTGTCGAGGAAGTACCGGTCGTGGGTGATCGCCAGCACGGCGCCCGGGTAGTCCTTGAGGTGGCCCTCGAGCCACTGCACCGACTCGGCGTCGAGGTGGTTGGTGGGCTCGTCGAGGAGCAGCAGGTCGGGCTGCTGGAGCAGAAGCTTGCAGAGCGCGACCCGGCGGCGCTCGCCTCCGGAGAGGTTGTCGACGATCGCGTCCGGGGGCGGGCAGCGGAGTGCGTCCATCGCCTGGTCGAGACGGCTGTCGAGGTCCCAGACGTTCGCCGCGTCGAGCTCGGTCTGGAGGTCCCCGGCCTCGGCCGCGACCTTGTCCTGGTCGGCGTCCGGGTCGCCCATCATCATGTAGAGCTCGTCGAGCCGGGCCATCTTGCCCTTGATCTCGGCGACCGCCTCCTCGACGTTCTCGAGGACCGTCTTGCCCTCGGTCAGCGGCGGCTCCTGCTGGAGCATCCCGACCGTGGCGGCCGGGTCGAGGATCGCGTCGCCGTTGTTGGCCTTGTCGAGCCCGGCCATGATCTTGAACAGTGAGGACTTGCCGGTGCCGTTGGGGCCGACGACCCCGATCTTCGCTCCGTGCAGGAACGACAGGGTCACGTTGTCGAGGACGACCTTGTCGCCGTGGGCCTTGCGCACATTGCGCAGGGTGAACACATATTCCGCCATGGTCCGAGCCTAGTTGGCGGACCCGGATGAGACCTGATCGGGGCCGTCCCGCGTCTGTAGGGTGACGGGCCTCCACCGGGGAGGCAGGTGGGGCTCACGCCGCCGCCTCGGCCTTCACCCCCTCGCTCGCGGGCGCTGCCGCCTCGCGCTGGGTGCGGGTGAAGGCGCTGGTGCCGCGGCTGAGGTCGTGGCCCACGTGGACGGCGTCGATCTCGAAGCTGAGCACCTCCACGTCGTTGCCGTTGACGTAGGTGCGCGTGTCGAGCCTCCCGTGCACGACGACGGGGTCGCCGCGGCGCAAGGATGCGGCGCAGTTCTGGGCGAGGGCCCGCCAGGCGGTCACGGTGTACCACTGCGTGAGGCCCTCGGACCACGTCTCGGTACGGCGGTTGAACTTCCGCGGCGTGCAGGCGAGCCGGAAGCTCGCGACCGGCACCTCGCCGACCTCGCGCAGCGTCACGTCGGCGCCGAGCCAGCCGCGGATGGTGATCATGCTGTCGGACATCTCTGTCTCCTTGTCTCGATCCGGGTGGACAGATCGAGACTCGGCTCCGCCACCGACAGCAGAGCACAAGGCGACACCGGGCTGGGGAACCCGCTGTCGCGGGCCCTGCCTGTGGACGAAAAGCGGGTCAGGCGCGGGCGCGAGCGAGACCGTCGCGCACGGTGGCGTACGCCGCCAACTCGACCTCGACCGGCTCGACGACGAGCTCGTGGGTCACCGCGTTGACTCCGTCGCGGAGCCGCTCGTCCGCGCGGGCCGCCCGGTTGCGGGCCATCCGCGCCACCAGCAGCCGGCAGACGAGCCCGAGCACGAGGCCGATCACGACTCCACCGACCAGCAGCACGATCGCGAGCGCGACCCCGCCTACCTCGATGGTGGCGGGGTCATCCAGCTGACCCAGCCCGGCAAGGGCCGCGGTCCAGCCGAGCCCGGCAACGGCGGCCAGCAGCAGGAGCCACTGCAGCACGCGCACCAGGCCGACCCACGCCGGCAGTCGAGCCGCGCCGAGATCGGTGTCGGCCAGGGCCTGGTCGAGCCGGTCGCCGAGCTGGTCGAGGCGCGATCCAGCGGCCCGGCGTACGGCGCCGACCCACGCGGGCGTCATGTCAGAGGTCAGGTTGTCGGCGAAGAGCCGCACCTCGTCGTCCACGCGGGCGCGCTGGACCTGGGTCGCCTCCGGGAGCGCGGCACGGGTCCGGCCGCTCAGCCTCCGGCCGTCCTCACCGAGGTCGAGGTCGAGGCGCTTGAGGGGGTCGGACCTGAGGCCGGCAAGCAGGCCGATCACCGGCCAGCCGGTCGCGCGGTTGCCACGCACCCGCAGCGATCGCTCGAGTGCCTCGACGACCACCGGCACACCGGCAGCCTGGGCGAACGCGTCGTCGAGCGCGGCGACTCGGGCCGGCTCTGCCACGCGGGTCGGGACGTCGCCATTGGCCTCGGCCAACTTGCCGGCGACCGCACGGATGTCGGCGTCGATGCGCGTGCGCGTCGACTGCTTCTCGGCGGACCGGCGAGCGATCTCGGCGCGCAGCTCGGGGATGCCGATGCCCAGACGCGCGCTGATCGGCATCACCGGCACCCGGTCCAGGCCGTCCTGGTCGAGCAGGCGACGGACGTCGTCGAGCATCGACTGGCGACGCTCCTCGGGCACGGTGTCGATGTGGTTGAGCACGACGAGCAGCACGTCCTGCTGCTCCACGGACGGCTTGAGGTAGCGGTCGTGGATGGCGGCGTCGGCGTACTTCTGCGGGTCAACGACCCACACGAGCAGGTCGGCGAGGCCGACCAGCCGGTCGACCTCGAGATGATGGGCGACCTCGGTGGAGTCGTGGTCGGGCAGGTCGAGCAGTACGACGCCGTCGAGCTCGGCCTGCTGCTCGCGCCGCCCGCTGTCGAGCATGGAGTCGCGGGTCGTCTGGTGCCGCGGCGCGATCCCGAGCCACTCGAGGAGCTCGTCGGCACCCTCGCGGCCCCACACGCACGCGGTCGCCCACGACGTGGTCGGACGCCGTACGCCGACGGCGGAGAGCTCGAGCCCGGTCAGGGCGTTGAAGGTGGAGGACTTGCCGGAACCGGTGGCTCCGGCGATCCCCACGACCGTGTGCGTCGCCGACAGGCGCAGCCTCCCGGCGGCCCGGTCGACCACGTCGATGGCAGCGTCGACGAGCCCGTCATCCAGGCGGCCACGGGCAGCCTTGGCGGCGCCGTCGAGGCCGTCGATGCGGGCACCGATGTCGGTACCGCGGGTGACCATGCGGTCGGTCCCCTCGAGCAAGGACGTCATCTTCTCCCTCGACCTGCCCGGAGCAGGGCGCTTTTACCGTCGAACAGTTCGTGACCACCCTAGGGCCTGACGACCCGGACCATGGGATCAGGGCGCAGGTTCGTCCCCGGGGCGGCTCTGCTCGTAGCGCCGGTCGTCCACCCGCCGCGCGGCGGCGCGCACCTGCCGGCTCGCCTCCTCGTCGAGGCCGAGGGTGTCGAGCAGCCCGATCGCGCGGGCCCGTTCGGCCGCGATCAGGCTGCCGATCCGGCGCTCCAGGTCGGCGCGGCCGCGAGCGATCAGGGTGGCGGAGTGGTCGGCGCCGAAGACCGCGTCGAGCAGGGTGCGGCCGACCTCCGCACCGCTCTCGCCCGGCGCCGTGTCGGCGAGGACCGTGACGGCCAGCGTCACGGCCAGCCCGCGGGCGCCGTACGCCAGGTAGCGGGAGGTGTGACGCTCGACGTCGTTGGCCTTCACCAGGTCGGTCAGCTGCTGCTGCCAGGCCCGGACCTCGCCCTCGACGCTGCGACGCAGGCCGCCGGACGCACGGCTGAGGTCGTCGTCGGTGACCGCCAGGATCGGGCCGGCGGTGCCGAGCTCCGCCCAGGCCGCCGCGGTCGCCGTGGCCGCGCCCTCGGCGTGGTCGACGACCATCAGCTCGACGGCCGACTCGATCGCGACCGCGACCCGTTCGGCCTGCTGGCCGGAGCCCTTGACCGCGTTGACGAGCCGGTCGCGGATCAACCCGACCCGGCCCTCGAGCGAACGCAGCAGCTCACCGGTGCCGGCGAACTCGCGCCACCGTACGGCGACCTCGCCGCGCAGCAGTGTGCCGTCGGTCGCGGCGATCACAGCACCCTGCTCCGCCGCGGCGTACGCCGTCGTGGCGGCCTCGCGCAGGGCCTCTGCTGCGCCGAGCTGCTGGGTGAGCGCGTCGGCGAGCCCGTGCGCCTGGCGGGCCAGGGAGCGCACGGTGCCGTCGAGCGTCTGGCGCACCACGGCCGACCGGGCGCCTGGGTCCTCCGCGAGCGACACCAGCCAGGCGCGCACGTCGGCGACCACCCTCGCGTCGAGCAGGCCGTCCTCCGAGACCGGCGCCTCGGCGACGGTGAAGAGCGGGGAGTCCTTGAGCCCACGACTCGCGAGCATCCGGGCGAGGTGCGCGGAGACGGTGCGCACGTCGGAGGCCGGCGTACGGTCCAGCACGATCGCGACCGAGGTCGATCGCTCGGCGGCCGTCTTGAGGTGCTCCCACGGGACCTGGTCGGAGTAGCGCGCCGCCGAGGTGACGAACAGCCACAGGTCGGCCGCGGCGAGCAGCTGGGTCGCGAGCCGGCGGTTGCCCTCCTCGACCGAGTCGACGTCGGGGGCATCGAGGATCGCCAGCCCGGGCGGCAGGGTGTCCGAGGCGACCAGCTGCAGGGAGTGCCGGTCGTCGGTCGGCTGCTCGACCCGGACCAGCTCGGGCAGCAGACGATCCTGGCCGAACCACTTGGCGTCGGCGGGATGGTGCACCAGCACCGCCGAGCGGGTCGTCGGGCGCAGCAGGCCGGGGGCGGTCACCCGGCGACCGACCAGCGAGTTCACGAGCGTCGACTTGCCGGCGCCGGTGGAGCCGCCGACGACCGCGAGCAGCGGTGCCTCGACCGTCATCTGACGCGGCAGCACGTAGTCCTCGAGCTGGCTGATCAGCTGCTGCCGGGCGACGCGCAGCTCCGCCGCACCCGGTACGTCGAGGGCGAGCGGCGCGGCCTTCAGCGCGTCGTGCAACTGCACCAGAGCGGTGAGCATGCGCGAGTCGTGGTCGGGAGGCACCGTCACGGGGTGAGTCATCTGGTCGGTACCACCTGTCCGGGGAACGCGATCGACGGACGGAGCGCGTCGATCCTCTGGAGGAACTGTTGGCCGCGAGCCGCGTAGTCGGGTGGCGGCGTGCCTCGCAGGTAACGGTAGTGGAGAAACCCGAGCTCGATAGCAGCCTGCTGGTAGTCGCGCATCGCGCGCTCTCCGCTGCGGCCCCCCACCTGGCGCGCGTAGGCCCTGCTGCGACGGCGCGCGGAAAGGTCCACGACCCACCCGATGTCGGTCTCCGGGACCAGCCCGCGGGACGCCGCGTCGCTCAGCGCCGAGGCGAGCATCCGGCGCTCGGAGCGCCGCGACCAGACCGCGAGGCTGACGAGCGCGATCAGGGCCGGGGTCATGAAGACGAGGTACGCGACGGCGAAGTGCCCGAAGCCGTACGACGTGGAGACGTTCCACACGGCGTGCGCGATGACGGCGCACACGTAGCCGAGGAACGGCCAGACCACCCGCCCGATCTGGCTCCGCGAGTTCACGGCCAGGCCGACCCCGATGCCGGTGAAGGTCGTGAAGAGCGGGTGCGCGAACGGGCTGACCAGGCACCGCAGCACGAAGGTCGTCGTCACCGCCTCGGTGCCACCCGGCCCCAGCCCGTCGGTGCCGTTGTACGCCGCCGCCAGGTAGAGGATGTTCTCGGTGAAGGCGAAGCCGACACCCACCATCCCGGCGTACACGATGCCGTCCAGGACGCCGTCGAGCTCCGAGCGACGCCACCACAGCAGCAGGAAGAGGAAGAGACCCTTGCAGGCCTCCTCGGTCACCGGCGCGACCAGCTCGAGCGTCTCCCGCTCGGTGAAGCCGCCGACCAGGCCCCCGACGCCCTGCAGCAGGATCGCGGCCGCGGTGGCGACGAAGCATCCCCACAGCAGGCCGGCCGCGAGCAGCATGCGGGGCTCGGGCTCGTAGCGGTCCAGCCACAGGTAGCAGGCGACGATCGGGCCGACCGGGACCGCCGCGAGCAGGGTCGCGAGGGCGATGCTCGACGGTGCGCCCGAGAAGGCGACGATGGCGAAGATGACGAGTGCACCGACGCCCACCAGTACCGTCACCACGACCGTGAACGCGACCGACGACGCGGCGCTGACACGGCGGGCTCCGGGCATGGGCGGCAGCCTATCGGGGGTCTTCGGGACGCCCGGAAACGCGGCGTACAGTGGCCGGGTGAGCGAGAACGAGACCGGCACCGATCCCAAGACCGAGACGCACGACCCGGCCGTCCCAGCGGCGTACGCCGCGTTCATGCGAGAGGGCTGGGGAGACCGGGAGCTGGACCTCCCCGCCGCTGCGGTCGCAGGCCCGGCGGCGCGGCGCCGTACGCGGCTCGCCGAGGCGTTCCCCGGTGAGCGACTGGTGCTTCCGGCCGGCGGCTTCAAGGTGCGTTCCAACGACACGGACTACCGCTTCCGGCCCGACACCGCCCACACCTACTTCTCCGGCAACCAGACCAGCGACGCCGTCCTGGTCGTCGCCGACGGCGAGTCCGTGCTCTACGCGCGGCCCCGTTCGTCGCGCGACACCGACGAGTTCTTCCGCGACCGGCAGTACGGCGAGCTCTGGGCCGGCCGGCGCCCGTCGCTGAAGGAGATGTCGGACTCGCTCGGCCTCGAGGTCCGCCACATCGACCAGCTCGACGCCATGCTGCAGGGCACCGGCAAGACCCGCGTGCTGCGCGGCCTGTCGAGCCACGTCGACCGGATGGTCGCCGCCGACGAGACGCGCGACGCCGACTTCGCGCGCGTCGCCTCCGAGCTGCGGCTGATCAAGGACGACTGGGAGGTCGCGCAGCTCCAGGAGGCGTGCGACATCACGACGCTCGGCTTCGAGGACGTCGTCCGCGAGTGGGACCGGGTGCTCGAGTTCGGCGAGCGCTGGGTCGAGGGCACCTTCTTCCGCCGCGCCCGCGCGATGGGCAACGACATCGGCTACGACTCGATCGTCGGCGGCGGCAAGCACGCCACGACGCTGCACTGGATCGAGAACTCGGGGCCGATCACGCCCGGCGAGTTGGTGCTGCTCGACATGGGTGTCGAGAACACCTCGCTCTACACCGCCGACGTGACCCGCACGCTGCCCGTCAACGGCACCTTCACCGACCTGCAGCGCGAGCTCTACGACCTCGTGTACGCCGCCCAGCAGGCCGGCATCGAGGCACTGAAGCCGGGCGAGACCTTCCGGGTCGGCCACAACGCCGCGATGGACGTGCTCGCCCACGGGCTCGAGGACCTCAAGCTGCTGCCGGTCAGCGCCGAGGAGGCCCTCGACCCCGAGAGCCGGGTCTACGCCCGCTGGACCCTGCACGGCACCAGCCACATGCTCGGCATGGACGTGCACGACTGCGGCCAGGCCGCACCCGAGTCGTACGCCGAGGGCACCCTCGCCGAGGGCATGGTGTTGACGGTCGAGCCCGGGCTCTACTTCCAGGAGGACGACCTCCTGGTGCCGGAGGAGCTGCGCGGCATCGGCATCCGGATCGAGGACGACATCCTCATCACGGCCAGCGGCTCCGACAACCTCAGCGCCGCGCTCCCCCGGACCTCCACCGAGGTCGAGGAGTGGATGGGCCGCCTGCGCGGCTGACCCATCCCACCTCGATCGGTCAGGGACGCTCCGTCACGAACAGCTGGGCCAGGCGCCCCAGCCCTGGCCGTTCTGAATCCGCTCGGCGACCCGGATCTGCTCCCGCTTGGTGGCACCGTGCGGGTAGCGGGCGAACTTGCGGCCGCCGTACCCGTCCCAGGTGGACTTGCTGATCTGCAGGCCACCGAAGTAGCCGTTGCCCGTGTCGATGTGCCAGCGACCGCCGGACTCACAGTGGGCGATCCGGTCCCAGGTGCGGGTCGGGGCAGCGTGGGCGGGTGCCTCCATCGCGACGACCGGGACGAGCGTGGTCGCCGTCAGGGCGGCAGCGGACACCAGAGTGCGCATGCGCATGACTTCTCCTCGACGCCTGCGGAGTTAGCTGTCGGGTTCGGGCGGAGATTGCCCGGCCGCGCGTGGCGGCTGCACCCCAAGGGTCGTCGTACGACCCGGAGACGTGGGTCCCCCGTCCCCGTCCTCGGTGTTCGAGTCACCCACTGCCGGACGGGGCTCGGCGTGGCGGCGGGCGGCCCCGGTCTGCCGGGACTCCTCGACGGTAGGTCGGATGCTGCGCCCATCCAAAATCGTTCAGTTGCCTCTCAGATCGGGCTGGGACCCTGGGGCATGCCCGACCACTCCCTCTCCCCGCGTGCCCACGCCCTGCTGACCCGCGTCGAGGCGTGGTCGAACGCCGGGCCGCTCCGGGCCGTGATGGTGAAGGTGCTCGTCACAGTCGGCGGCCCGCTCCTGATCGTCGCCGGCATCGCGATGCTGGTCCTCCCCGGCCCCGGGCTCGTCGTGATCGCCCTCGGCTTCGCGCTGCTCGCGCTCGAGTATGAGTGGGCCCGGCACGCCCTCGGCCTCCTCGGCCACGGGCTCTCCCGGGTCCGCGCCGTGGTCTTCCCCCGCGAGGGCTCCCGCGCCCGCCGGCTCGTCGGCCTCGTCGCCACCGCCGGCTTCATCGTCGCGACGACCGCCCTGACCTCCGCCGTCACCGCCCTGATCGGCACCCAGGCGATCGCCTGACGGCCCCGACATCGGGCGCTCAGCCCCCGTGTCGGCCATTCGGTCAGCATTTTTGGGTATTTCGGACAGGCTGCACGCCGCGCCGATAGCGTCCGCGCACCCGGGCCGAATAGGCCCGCCTGGCGACGGGTAGGAGGCTGCGGATGTCGAACCGACCTGCTCCATCCGCCTGGGGACGCACCGTCGTCGCCGGGCTCCTGGTCGCCGCGTTGACGGTGACGGGTGAGTCCACCCTGGCGGCCGCACCGGATGCTGTCCCGGCTCCAGCGCGCGTCTCCGGAATCGACACCTCCGACCGCGCGGCCGTGCTCGATGCCTGGCGCGCCATGATCGAGTCGAGAGAAGGGGCCGCGACGAGCTGGACCGGACGCCCCGACGGCTGCCGCCCCGGGAGAGCTTCCGACGAGTCGGCGCGGACGATCCTGGACGGGATCAACTTCGCTCGCAACCTCGCGGGTCTCACACCGGTCCGGTTCCAGAGGTCGCTGTCCGACAAGGCACAGCAGGCGGCCCTGATCATGACGGCGAACCACGCGCTGAGCCACCATGTGCCGCGCAGTTGGAACTGCTGGTCGCGGGTGGGCGCCGCGGCGGCCGGCAGGTCGAACCTCTACTACGGCTCACGAGCGCTGAAGCCCGAGGACGTCGTGCCGGCGTACCTGAGCGACCGCGGCTCCGCGAACGTCGCGGTGGGCCACCGCCGGTGGATCCTCAACCCGGCTGCGAGCGCCTTCGGCAGCGGGCTCACGTCGACCAGCCACGCGCTGTACGTCGTCGGGCCGACCTCGACCCACAACGCCAACCCGGCCTGGGTGTCCTGGCCCACCGCAGGCTGGTTCCCGTCCGACCTCGAGCCCGACGGCCGGTGGTCGCTGGCGTCCGGAAGCGCGAGTGCGGACCTGTCCCGAGCCCGCGTGCAGGTCCGGCGCAACGGGACGCGCGTCAAGGTGCACCGGCACCCGTTCGTCCCCGACTTCGGGATGCCGACGATCGCCTGGGAGATCGACGGCGTTGTCGGCCCCGGCGACTACACGGTCACCGTCACCGGAATCCGGGGTGCGGCCGCCCGCACGGCCTCCTACACCGTGCACATCTTCGATCCCCTCACGGGATCGTGAGCGGTCCCGGCCACGGGGTCGACCTCGCCATGGTGAGGGCCCGCTTCATCACGAAGGGGTTGGCCTGGTTGTAGAGCCAGGGTCGCCCGAACCAGACGAACCCGTCGACGTAGCGCCGTGCCAGGGCACGGTCGCCCTCCGACAGCCCCCACCTCGGGTCGGCGGTGTGCACGGTCGGCGGGATGCCGAGGGTGACGCACCGGGTCTGGGTCGCGGTCCGGCAGACGCGGGCGTTGTTCCTCAGGTCCGACTTGTGCTCCGGCACCATGTCGGCCCACAACGTCGGACGACCGCTCTTCGCGGTGTCGATGATGAAGTGCTTGGTCCCGTAGCCGGCCTGCTGCAGGACCGACACGATCCTCGTCCCGTGGGCGATGTTGTCGGCTGGTCCGGTGTAGTGCGTGGAGTCGAGCGCGAACCCGCGGGCGTACTCGATGCCGGTGCGCATGAGCAGCTGGGCGCATCGCTCGGGGTCGTTGCCTCGACCGTTCTCGCACCAGTCGGCGGCACCGGCGTCGATGTAGACACTGGTGCGGGGCAGCGCGGACAGCGTCTGTGTGGCGTACGTCAGCAGCCGCGACTTCGCTGCACGGTCCGGCGCACACCAGAGGAACGGCCCGTCGGGCTGCATCACCACGAGCATCGGGGTGTCCGCGATGCCGGCGGCCAGCTCGTTGATCCAGCGCTTGTAGCTGCGCTTCTCTCGCGGCGTCGAGCGTCGTTCACAGGCCTCGCGCTCCCACGGCTTCATCCGGAAGACCGCGACCTGGACGAGCTTGTCCGGGTCACCCGCCTGGGCAACCGCGATGTGGCTCTGGACCGCCGTACGGATGCCGTTGTCGGGCACGAACGAGCCGAACCACTTGGTCTTCGGACGTAGCCCGATCTTCGCCAGCAGCTCGCGCTTCTTGCCGTGCGAGGCGAGGAACGGGCCCGACACCTGGTCCTGCGGCCCCTGGTAGACGCCCCAGACCCGGTTGGCGAGCGGGTTCGACGGGTTCTCGTCGTACGGCGCCTCCGCCGCCTGCCAGACCTCGGTCGACGGCGCGAGCGTGGCCCGCGCGTACGCCGTCGCCCGCGGGTCGACCTGGGCCGAGGCGACGGCGTACGACGCGCAGGCGAGGGTCAGCAGGCAGGTGACAGTACGGCGTAGACCGAGACGGCTGACGGGCATCGGACGACCTCCAGGACTCAGGGTCCGGACGTCTCAGGGTGCGCTCCGGACGCCGTACGCGTCCACAGATCGGCAGAACTGCCGCCCGGGTGAGTGCCTTCGGTCGGAAGTCGCCGTCTATCCTTGCGCGGGGTCTTCACCGACCTCCGGCCTCCGTAGCTCAGCTGGATAGAGCAGCGGCCTTCTAATCCGCTGGTCGCAGGTTCGAGTCCTGCCGGGGGCGCCATCTGGGTCTGCGTACTCACGACAGCGGACGCGGCCCGATGGGTCAATGGCCGCATGGCCCGCTACGCAGACCCCTTCTCCTGTCCCGACTGCAGGGCCCGACTGCCCATCGACGTGTCCCGGTGCCCGAGCTGTCGCATCGACCTGCGTAGTCCCCTCGCCTCCGAGCTGCTGCACACGTTGCGGACCGCCGACGACCTGCTCGCCCGGCTGCGGACCGCGTCCGCGGAGCAGCCCACGACCTCGACGACCGAGCGGACGCCGTACCCGGCCCCGATGCCTGCTCCTCGACAACCACGGGGTCTGAGCGGCGCCTCGGTGCCGCGGATCCTGCTCTCGCTCGGAGCCCTGTGCCTGCTCGTCGCCGCGGTGATCTTCCTGGCGGTCGCGTGGACCTGGCTCGGCGTCGGAGGGCGTACGGCGGTGCTCGTGGGACTCACCCTCGTGAGCGGTGGCCTCGGGGTCACGTTGGGCCGGCGCGGTCTGCGGGTGGCAGCCGAGGCACTGACGACCGTGTCGCTCGGGCTGCTGGCGCTCGACGTGGTCGGCGCCGACCACGCAGGGTGGCTGGGCGACCCGTCCGACGGCGTCCTCGTCGCCGTCACCAGCGGCGTGGTCCTGGCCGCCGCGCTGGCGCTGAGCGCGACCTCTCGCCTCGGTGCGCCGCAGCTGGTCGCGGTCCTCGCCCTGTCCGGCGTCGGCTTCGGGCTCCTGGGCGTGACCGAGCGGTGGCGGTCCGTCGCCGTACTCGTCGTGGTCGGGTACGCCGTCCTGGCCGTGCTGGCCCGACCCGCCTCGCTGATGATCCTCCGGATCGCCGCTCTGGTCGGCGGCAGCCTGTGGTGGGCCGGGTTCACCCTCCTGGGACTCGTCGATGCCACCAGCAACGCCACCTGGCGCTCGTTGTGGCTCGACGGCCACGGATACGCGCTGCTCACTGCGTCCCTGCTGGTGCTGCTCCCGCTTCTCGTCGACCGCAGGCACGACTTCGTGGTCCAGCCACTCGCCACGGTCTCGGCCGCACTGCTGACGATCAGCGTCGCGGCGCCTGCCGTCGACGAGGGCGCGACGACCCTGGCACTCGTCGGGCTGGCAGTGCTCACCGCCTGGACCGCGGCCTCCGTCGTCGTCCCCACGCACTGGCGGATCGTGCCGATGGTCTCAATGGCGCTGGGCGCCATGCCACTCCTCGCCGTCGCGACGACACTCGCGGTCCAGGCGACGGTCGACGCCATCGACACCGCTCCCCCGTTCACCGCCACGATCGGCCTGCGCCTCGACGAGGCCGACCCCGTCGCGGCGCCGCTCCTCCTCGCGATCGGTGTCGCCGCGCTCGTCGGTGCCGTCGCGGCGCACGTGAGGCGGACCCCGACCCTGCTCCTCGTCGGCGGCCCCCTCGTCGCGGCGAGCCTCGTCGGCACGATGGCGCTCCACCCGGTCCCGGTGTGGACCGTGTCGACCGGGCTCGCCGTCATCGCCGCTGCGCTCGTCGTCGACGCCGTACGCCGCGCGGACGCGATCGGTCCGCTCGAGGCGGGGGCCGGCGGCGTGCTGCTGGTGGCCGCTCTCACCGTGGCGCTGCCCAGCGCCGGGTTGACCGCGGCCGTCGCCGCCCTGGGTGTCGCCGGAGCGGTCGCGGTCCGCTGGCGCGGCGCCTTCCCGATGGCCCGTGAGGCGGGAGGGCTGCTCCTCCCGCTCGCGGCTGGCGGGCTCGTCTGGTCGGGCCTTGCCGCTGTGGGCGTGACCCCCGAGTGGCGCGGCCTGCCGGTGCTGGTCGTCGTCGGCCTGCTGGCGGTCGTCCTCGCCGAGGTCCAGGTCGAGCTCGGCTCCGCGCTGGCGGCCTTCGTCGCCGCGACCGGCGCGGTCGCGGTGGCCGCGGACACCGCCACCTCCCTGGCGTTGCACCTCACCGTCGCCGGCGCCCTGGTCACCGCCAGCTCGCTGATCCACGCCGACCGGCGCTACCTCGGCTGGCCCGGTGGCGCCCTGCTCACCGCCGCCACGTGGGTGCGGCTCGCCGACCTCGGGATCGAGGCTCCCGAGGCCTACACCCTGCCGAGCGCCGCGGCGTTGCTGACGCTCGGGATCCTGCGGCTGCGCCGCGACCAGACGACTTCCTCCGCACGGGCACTCGGCCCGGGTCTGGTCCTGGCAACCGTGCCGTCACTGCTGTGGGTCCTGGTCGATCCGGTGACGACCCGCGCCGTACTCCTCGGGGCGGGCTGTCTCGCGCTCGTCCTGGTCGGCGTACGGCTCCGCTGGGGCGCGCCGCTCGTCGTCGGGTCAGCGGTCGGCGCAGCGCTGGTGCTGCGCGAGCTGGCGCCGTACGCCGGGGCCGTGCCGCAGTGGGCGCTCATCGGGACCGCCGGCACCCTGCTCACCGTCGTCGGCATCACCTGGGAGCACCGCATGCGCGACGTCAGGTACGCCGCCGGCTACCTGCGCCGCCTTCAGTGAGGATCAGTGCAGTGAGTGTCAGCGCTCGGAGTGCGGGACCACGCTGCGGACCCGGTCCGGCTCGAAACCGTGCCGCATGCCCCACGCGACCGCCTGGGCCCGCCGGCTGACCTCGATCTTGCGGTACGCCGTGCGGATGTAGGTCTTCACCGAGTTGATCGACAGGTAGGTGCGCTGGGCGATCTCCTGGTTGCTCAGCCCTTGGGTGATCAGCGCGACCACCTCGGCCTCACGGGCGCTCAGCCCGAACTCGCGCCCGGGCCACTCGCCGTTGGCGGTGCGCTGCCCCGAATCCGTCGACTCGGGTGGAGTCACGGTCTCACCGCGATGCACCGCCTCGATCCCGGCGACGACCTGCTCGGCGTCCAGCCCCTTCGAGAGGTAGCCGGCAGCACCTCGCTCGAGCGCGGCGCGCACGAGCTGTTCGTCCAGGTTCCAGCTGAAGATCACGACCTTCGCGTCGCCGCCGTGCACGAGGTCGTCGAGGTCGACGCCGTCGCCCTGGATGGCGGCGAAGGTGTCGTAGAGGATCACGTCGACGTCGCTCAGCACCGGCAGGCTGGAGTCGAGCTCCACGACGCTGACGCGGTCGCGGTGCGGGGCGAGCATGGCCGCGACGCCCGCGACGACGATCTCGTAGTCGTTGACGATCGCGACCCGGATCGGGCGAGGCGACATGTGGTTCACCTTATGCCCCCGACACGCGCGCCAATGCGCGTGAGCCGCACCGTTGAGGGATAGAAAGGACACGGCCCCGCTTGGTATGAGCTCGCGGGGCCACAATCATTTCCCGGCGTACTCGTCGATCTCGGTGAGGATCCGGGACTTGACCGCGTCCTCGGCGAAGGACGCACGTACGGCGCTGCGAGCCAGGTCGGCCACGCCGGCCTCGTCGAGACCGAGCAGGTCGGCCGCGATCTCGTACTCGCGGTTCAGCGTCGTGTTGAACATCGGCGGGTCGTCGGAGTTGACGGTGATGGTGACCCCGGCGTCGCGGAACGCGCGGATCGGGTGGTCCTCCAGGCGAGCGACGGCCCGGGTCGCGATGTTCGACGACGGGCACACCTCCAGCGCGATGCCGGTCTCGGCGAGGTGGGCGAGCAGCGCGGGGTCCTGCGCCGACGACGTGCCGTGCCCGATCCGCTCCGCTCCGAGCAGCCGGATGGCGTGCCAGACCGTCTCCGGCCCGGTCGTCTCACCGGCGTGCGGGACGCTGTGCAGGCCGGCAGCACGGGCGGCCTCGAAGTGCGGCTGGAACTGCGGCCGCGGCACCCCGACCTCGGGACCGCCGAGGCCGAAACCGACCAGGGCGTCCGTGCGGTGGTTGAGCGCGTAGTCGAGAGTCGCATCGGCCGACGGCACGCCCGACTCCCCCGGGATGTCGTAGATCCAGCGCAGCACCAGCCCGAAGTCACGCTCGACCGCGACCCGGGCATCCTCGATGGCCTCGGTGTAGGCCTCGATGGGCATCCCCAGCTCGTCGCTGTCGGGCCGCACCGAGGTGTACGGCGTGCACGTGAGCTCGGCGTACCGCAACCCCTGCTCGGTCGCCATCTCGCGGCCGACCTCGTGGGTGAGGTAGCGGATGTCCTCCGGCGTACGGATCAGGCCGACGACGGCGAGGTAGACCTCGATGAAGTGCCCGAAGTCGCGGAACTCGAAGAACCGGCGCAGCTGCTCCGGGTCGCTGGGCACCGTCCCCGGGTGCCGTTCGGCAAGCTCGGAGACGATGCGAGGCGACGCCGATCCGACGTGGTGGACGTGCAGCTCGGCCTTGGGCAGCTTGGCGATGAAGTCGGAGAGCATCAGGCGATGATCGCAGGGACTACTGCAGCTTGGCGATCAGGTCGTCCGCAAGGTCGTCGAGCGTGGTGCCCGACTGGAAGACCTCACCGTTGAGCAGGATCGTCGGCGTGCTCTGGACTCCGGCGTCACTGGCGGCCTGGGTCGCCTTGGTCACCCAGTCGACACCCTCGTTGTTCTCGATCGGTGCCCGTACGGCGGACTCGTCGGCGCCGGCCTCGACAGCGAGGTCGGCGAGCTCGGAGTTCTCCGGGAACGGCCCGGTCTCCTCCGGCTGGTTCTCGTAGAGCAGGTCGTGGAACTTCTTCGCGACAGCAGGGTCCGACTTGTCCAGCACGATGGAGAACGCCCCAGCGGACCGGACGGAGTAGCTCGTCTCGTCGTCGCCGCCGAGGAGGTTGAACGGCCGGTACTCGACCTGGACCTTGCCGTCGTCGGCAAGCTGGGCGAGGTCGTCGCGGGTCCGCTTCTCCAGCTCGCCGCAGTACGGGCAGAGGAAGTCCTCGTAGATGACGACCTTGTTGGGGGCGTCGTCGGGCCCGATGGTGACACCGAACTCGCTGCTCGAGCTGGGCGCGTCGGCGGTGACGTCGGTCGTGGTGTCGAGGCTGCGCGAGATGAGGTAGCCGCCCAGCACGATCAGGAGGATGACGCCGACGACGCCCCCGACCATCAGGTTGCGCCGGCGCCGCTCCTGCCGCTGCTGGTCCTCGAGCGCGGCGGCTGCGCGGCTGGCGCGGTCATTGGTGCGGTTCTTCTTCGACATCAGGATCCTTCGGACACGGGCGTACGGCGGAACAGGACGGAGTCCAGCGAGAGCTTGGTGGACGGCAGCCAGACCAGGAACACGGACGCCGCTAGCAGCGCGACGTCGCGGGCGATCTCCCACGGGTACTGGGACGCGGCGTCGGGATCGGCACCGCCGCCGCCGAAGCAGCCGCAGTCGATGTTGATCCCGCGCGCCCAGACCGAGGCGATGCCGATGATGAAGGCCACGAACAGGACCGCCGAGATCACGGCCGCGCCCCGGGTCAGCAGGCCGATCACCAGCATCACGCCGACGACGATCTCGATCACCGGGAGCAGCTGGCCGACCGGGGTGACCAGGCTGGCGGGCAGGAGCTGGTAGGCGCGGACGGCGGCGACGCTCTGAGCCGGGTCGGTCACCTTGAGCCCCGCGGCGACGATCCAGACCCCGCCGACGACGACGCGCAGCACCAGGCCAACCCATTCCTTCACAGACCCGACCCTAGGGGCTCTGCCTGAGTCGTGTCTGAGAGGCGAAGGTCCCGAATCCTGCCGAGTTCTCAGGCTCCGCGCCACAGTCGATGGATCCCTTGCGTCGTTGCACGGAACTTCGGCGCACCCATTCCACTCCGACCAGAAAGTGTTTCGTATGCCTCGGTTCTCCCTGCCAGCCTGCGCGGGGTCTGTCCGTCGCCGCCGTGGTCGCCATCGGCGCCGGCGCGCTGACCGTCGCGGCCAGCGCCCGCGACGGCGACCGCCTCCTCGGGCTGCACGCTCAGCTTCGTCCCGGCCCCATCGGTCCCGGCAGGTCACCCAGGCGCCCATCGACGTCGACTGGGACCTCGAGTACTACACGGATCGTGTCGATCAACGGTGTCGCCGCGCGCCGCAGCCGACTCGGCAACACCTCGTCCGGTCCCATCCCCTACGCGGGCCTCGCGGCCTGGCCACCGGCGGCAACCCGGTGGTCCTGGCGAAGACGGTCCTCGACTACCGCATCCCGCGCCGAGCCACCGACAAGGCGGCAGGCGCCGGACTGCCAGCCGTGCTGACCTTGCTGCCGGACGTCTCCAGCCGGCGACCCGGTGCTCCCAACAGCCACGACGATCGCGCCCAAGCTCACGCTGACCGCTCCCGCCGGACTGCCACTCTCGGCCGGCACCGGAAGGTCGCGGCGACCTCGACGGCACGGGCGACGTCGTCTCCAGTCCCAGCCGAACGTCTGCCGCGTCCCACACCGGCTCGGTCAAGCTGGTCAAGGCCGGCGCCTGCCGCCTGCAGGCCACCCAGGCCGGTGCCGACGCGGCCACCGCGTCGTTCCCGGTCTGGTCCTTCCCGTCCCTGCCCGCCAAGGCGCGCTCGACCCAGGTGCTGCCCGTGCTCGGCAAGGGCGAGGCGTCGTACAAGGTCGTCGCCACGCCCCGCGGACGTCTGCCGCGCCACCGACGGTGACGTCGCCCTGATCGACGGCGGCGTGTGCCGAGTCGTGGTCCGGTCCGGCGGCGACGTCGTCCGCACCGACAAGGTCAAGGTCTCGGTGCCGGCCAAGCCGGCGCCCCGAAGCACTCGATGGACATCGGCGCCACCGTCTACTTCGCGTTCGACTCGGCTCGGCTGACCGCCGAGGGCAAGGCCACCCTGCGCAAGGTCGCCCCGATGCTGCGCAAGGCCGACCTGGTGGTCGTCTACGGCCACACCTACGGCCCGGGCAAGAACAGCCCGGCGTCGCGGGCCCTCGCCGCCAAGCGGGCCCGGGTCAGCGTCGAGTTCCTCGACGGACTCGGCGTGAAGGCGAAGGCCGTCTCGGAGGTCGCGATGGCCATGCAGCAGCCGGTCAGCGACACCGCCTGGAAGAACCGCCGGGCCGAGGTCTACTACCGGTAGTCGCTCGTTCTGCAGCACGTCAGGGAGCCCTGCGGCCGGTCGGCCGCAGGGCTCCCGGCGTAGGGTGACCTCTCGTGAATGACCGACTCGTCTGGATCGACTGTGAGATGACCGGGCTCGACCTCGGCGCCGACGCGCTCATCGAGGTCGCGGCCCTGGTGACCGACTTCGAGCTCAACGTGCTCGGTCAGGGCATCGACATCATCGTCAAGCCGCCGCCGGAGGCGCTCGACCAGATGAACGACTTCGTGAGCGAGATGCACGAGAAGTCCGGGCTCACCCGTGAGCTCGACTTCGGCGTGACGCTCGAGGAGGCCGAGGAGCGGGTCCTCTCCTACATCAAGGAGCACTGCCCCGAGGGCAGCCGCCCGCCGCTCGCCGGCAACACGGTCGCCACCGACCGCGCCTTCCTGGCCCGCGACATGCCGACCCTGGAGACCTTCCTCCACTACCGGATCGTCGACGTCTCCTCGATCAAGGAGCTGTCGCGGCGCTGGTTCCCTCGCGCGTACTTCCAGGCGCCGGCGAAGCGCGGCAACCACCGCGCGCTCGCCGACATCCAGGAGAGCATCGAGGAGCTGCGCTACTACCGCGAGGCCGTCTTCGTGCCCTCGCCCGGCCCGGAGAGCGACGTCGCGCGCGCCATCGCGGCCCGCCACGGCGGCGCCCTCACCGGCCTGACCGGCGACGAGGTCTCACCCGCCGGGGTCGATTCCACGAACGGCAAGTAGTTCCCCTACACTTTCTCCTCGGTCCCACTGGGGCCGACCTGGTGGGTATAGCTCAGCTGGTAGAGCGCCGCCTTGTGGTGGCGGATGTCGCGGGTTCGAGTCCCGTTACTCACCCCAGACGAAAGGCTGCTGCCCTCGCGAAACGCGAGGGCAGCAGCCTTTCTGCACGCCGTGGTCACATTTCGTGTGCACATCCTGGACCCGTGGGACGCAGACTCGCGCCCCAGGCGGGACCCACGAGAAGGCCGATGGGTCGATCACCTGGCGCGTGCGCCTACCGGTCAACGGCGGCCAGACCACTGAGACTTTCCCGACCGCGATCGCCGCGAATGTCTTCATCTCGGCTGCTCGAACGGAGTTCGGCATCGAGCGCGATCGATCTACGCGACCGCGAGGACACCCGCTCGAGCGGATACGTCCCGACCGTGTGCGAAGCGCTGACGTACCACGTTGAGGACATCACTCGCGTCGACGACCGGACCAGGATCGACTACCTCGCGCTCGCAGAGCGATCGTGACTACCCAAGCCTCATTCGTCGGCGTGGCGTACGCCGTCAGGCTAGCCTGACCCCAACGGCGGTCGTTCTTCCCGGTGAGCGTCGCCCAAGGGTCGCCTGATTGGGTCGTGGAGGAAGCATGAGCACGAACTCGTCAATCGAGTGGACCGAGGTCACCTGGAACCCGGTCACCGGCTGCGACCGTGTCGCCGCCGGCTGCGACAACTGCTACGCCCTGGCGCTCGCGAAGCGCCTGAAGGCGATGGGCGCGCCGAAGTACCAGAACGACGGCGACCCGCGCACCTCCGGACCGGGCTTCGGCGTCACCATCCATCCCGCTCGCCCTGACGCAGCCGCTCGAGTGGCGGACGCCGAAGGTCGTCTTCGTGAACTCGATGAGCGACCTGT
Organism: uncultured Actinomycetota bacterium; assembly: GCA_963707845.1. GTDB lineage: Bacteria > Actinomycetota > Actinomycetes > Propionibacteriales > Nocardioidaceae > Nocardioides. The sequence continues at coordinate 102,732 of CAVPRL010000014.1, read as the reverse complement.
TCCACGCCAAGGTCCCGATCGAGCTTCGTCGCGCGACGTCTTCGACGTCATCGCGCGAGACCCCGCAGCACACCTACCAGGTCCTCACGAAGCGAGCGCATCGGCATGGCGCGGTTCGCCGACGAGCTCGACTGGCCCGACAACCTCTGGATGGGCGTCTCCGTCGAGACCGTCGACGCCGTCGACCGAATCGACCACCTGCGCGCCGTCCCGGCCGCGGTGCGGTTCCTGTCCTGCGAGCCGCTGCTCGGCCGCGCTCGCCGGACATCGACCTCGACGGCATCGACTGGGTGATCGTCGGCGGCGAGTCCGGTCCACGAGCCCGGCCGCATGGATCCGCGACTGGGCGCTGGACATCCGCGACCAGTGCGTCGCAGCCGGCGTGCGCGTTCTTCTTCAAGCAGTGGGGCGGCCGCACCCCGAAGGCGAACGGCCGCCACCTCGAGGGGCGCACCTGGGACGAGATGCCGAGGGTGGCAGCTACGGCTTGACGAGTCCGGTTGGGCTGAACAAGGCCTGGTGCAACTTGTCGCCAGGTCGCCGCGTCAGACGACGTTCCTTGACGATCTCCTTCATGACCAGGCTGACCGTCGACTCCGTGGTCGTGCCGTAGTCGTCGCCCAGCACCTCGATCGTGTGATCCACCAGCCGGAAAGGCGTTCGTCGTGCGGCGATGGTCAGTACGCGGTCCCGCAGGCGATGCGCGCACGCTTCCTGCTCGTCCGCGATCAGGTCCCCCACTGGGTCAGAGTCGAAGAGCGCATACTGCGTGTCGTCGTCCTGAGGCCCGTTGAACTCGAGCCACTTCTGACGACCCTTGGCGATTGCTGCCGCCATGACCCAGAGGCCCTCGTTGTTCCGCGTCAGATACGCGAGGTGATAGGTCGGCTGGTTCTCCGGCCTCCGGCGGACTGGCGTCAAGGCTCCGCCCATACGAGCCTCGGATGCGAGGCGGCGGGTGTAGGCGTCGGCGACCGCGTCCGCAGCGGCGCCCCACGACCCGTCGGCGGTTGCGGCGTGGGTGTCTAAGGCCAGTGCTCGCCACCAGTCCCCGCCCATCATCGCGTCCATCGTGAGCAGGCCCCTGGCGTCGGTCAGTCCGGCTCGCAGCGTTCCACCGATGCGTCGAGTGAAGTCCGCGCTGAGGTTGAGCAGGACCTCCGTCGAAGGCTTCTGATCAGGCCGCTGGTCTCGGAGGAGCGTCACCAACTGCTCATAGGGCAGGTTCTGCCCACATGGGTCGAGGAGGATGAACAGGGGTATGCCCTCGGCCTCGCGGACAACGACGTCGATCCGATCGCGAATATCGCTGCATTCCGACATCGCATCGACTCCCGCCTCGCGGTACTCGGCGACAACGCTCGCGAGCCGATCGGCATCCACCTTGTTGACCTCGAAGAGCCGTACCGAAGTCTTCGCCTGGCGCTGGTCGCGAGCCGCGGCGAGGAAGTACTCGGCGGATCCCTTGGTGCCGTCGTCGAACCGCCCGCGACCCGCGAAGCCGTCCACCAGCATGACGCGGTTCTTGTCCGCGGTTGAGGCGACCTTCGCAACGAAGGGCGGTACGTACTGGCGCAGGATCTCGTGCTTGAAGACCGACGTCGCCTTCGCCGAATCGAGTAACCCGCCCGCCGTGCCGGTCGCCATCGTCGACCCCCGTCTCCGCTAGAGGAGTACGAGGCTAGAGCAGATGGAACGGCGGTGAGGGCAGTTCGCGACGCCCAATCGTTCCCGCGGGCCATCTCCACCGCTCCGAGCGGGATCGCCGAACGCAGCAGCCCGGCGACCTCTAGGCTCGTCTGCGTGTCTGTCGACCCGGGTGTCATGCGAAGGCTCGCGCTGATCCGTCTCCTCCTCGGCCGCGCCGAGGACGCCGCGAAGCAGCCGGCGCCGTACAGCACCGACGCGATCAACAGGGCCCACGACGTCGCTGAGATGTGGCTCGCGCTCGCCGTGGAGGCTACGGGCCTGTCGATCCCGAAAGAGTTCATGGCCTACTGGCCGGAACTAGAGAAGGGTCTGGGTCGACCGCTCGCCTACAAGGTGCAGATGACCCGCCTCAACAAGACGCGGATCAACCTGAAGCACTACGGCATCGAGCCAGCGCCGGAGGAGGTGAAGGCCGCGACAGCCACCGTGCGCAGCCTGCTGACCGACGAGACACCAGAAGTCTTCGGCGTCGAGCTCAGCGCGGCATCGCTAGCGGTGTTCGTGACGTCTGAGGCGGCCTCCAAGTCGCTCACTCAGGCTGAGGACGAGTGGGGCCGCGACGAATCGGATCGCGCAATGGCCGACCTCAGCGAAGCGTTCGACCATGTGATTCGGGACTACGTCGCGTCGAAACGTCGAGGAACTGCGTCCAGCGTCTTCACCTCTGTCGGTCCCCTGGAGAACCCCTTCAACACGTGGCACCGCACACGCCCGAACCGAGGGTCAGGGGTCCAACCGAATCGCGACATGGAGCGGTGGCAGCAAGCGGTCGAAGAATCTGTGATCGCCTTGGACGAGACCGTCACCCTCGTCGGCCTCGGCGTCGACATCCGCCGATACGGGATGTTCAGGTCGCTCGTCCCACGCGTGACTCGCATGGTGAGCGGCAAACGCACGATCGTGGCAGCAGGGCCCAAACCCAGCAGCGAGCAATTCGAGTTCTGTCGAGACTTCGTGGTGCAAACGGCGCTCTACCTCGCTGAGTTCGACTACCAGCTCGACGGGCCGACTCCACGCGACACCGCCGTGGTGTACGTGGACGACCCTTCGGAGCCGGGCTAGTCAACGGGGGCCGACCACGACCTTGTCACCGATCGCGTGCTCGACCTCGTGGCCGTCACGGAAGAAGGTGACAGCTCGGCCGATAATGGCGCCCGAACTGATGGCGTTGACGCTGACCTTCCAGTCATCGCCAAAGCCGTGGTCGGCTAGACACCTGGCCGCACCGGGGTCGTGGTCGAGGTTGTGTGCTACGACCAGCGCGTTGTAGGCCCTGACCGATCGGGCGACATCAATGTGCGCAGCAGCGGCTTCCTCGTCACGCTGGGCATCGTGGGCCATGAGCTGCGACACCCGCTGGTGAGTCACCCCTAGAAGCAGACCGATGTCGCGGTAGCTGAGGTCCAGCTCGCCGTGGAGCTCGGCGACCGTCGCACGGATGGCGGACGACGCCGCAGCTTGAATGGCCTTCGCCTCCTCCACGAGCAGGAGCGCTGCCGCGAGGTGCTTCCCAGCACCTCCTGGGAAGACCGGTTGGATCGCAACCTCGACGTCGTCGGCCTCGACGTCGTCGAGCATGGTCGCCACGGCGTCTGCAACGGTCGACGCGACGTGCTCTAGGCGCTTGGCCTGAGTGAAGACGCCCGGCACCTCGGGGACCTCGATGGCCCACCAGTCGCCGGAACGCTGGACCTCTGCCGTCACCTTCATCGATCCACCCCCATCTGCTTCAAGATCGCCCGTGCGGTGATCTCATTGATCTCGTTGTGACGCGGGACCACGGTCTGAACGTCGCCGATGATGACCTTGGTGTGGTTGCCACCTTCGACCACCTCCATCTCGACGCCGCGAGCCTTGGCCTCGGCCTTCAGCGTCTTCAGCAGGTCTCGCCTCTTCATGAGGGTAAGTCTAGAGCCCTTGCAATTTCAAGGCCAGAGGCCTTGCCGCCTTTTGCTCACATGGCACGCTCACCCACACGCCCCCCACACGTCCCTGCCGTGAGATCGTCTCGCCATCGACAAAGGCAAGTAGTGCACCCTCAACCAGACACCCGGAGCCACATGACCCGGGCGTTCGTTCGTCATGTCCGGAGGTGAGACGTACGCCCACCGAAGAGCACACAAGACTGCACAGGGAGACATGCTCCGACCTGGGTATAGGTGAACTCACGCCGGATGTCGCGGGTTCGAGTCCCGTTACTCACCCCAGTCATGCGAGCCCCTGACCTGTACTGACAGGTCAGGGGCTCGATGCATTTCTGCGGCGCCCTGGGCTGTCTCACGGGTGATACATTGAGGTCGTGAGCACCGCTGCAGATCGCCTGGTCTCCGTCCGCGACCTCCGCAACCGCGGAGGCGACGTCCTGGCGCGAGTGCAGCACGGCGAGACGCTCACCATCACCAGCGATGGCGCTCCGGTCGCAGAGCTACGGCCGCTCCCCCGGCGCAGCCGCTCCGCCTCCGAATTGGTGGCTCGCAGGAAGAGCCTCCCTCCGGTCGACGCCGATGCGCTGCGGGCCGACGTCGACTCGATCCTCGATCAGTCCCTGTGACCACGCGCCCGCATGATCGGGGGGTCCTCGACACCAATGCGGTCATTCGGCTCGGCGAGGTCGATCCGCAGCGTCTCCCCACCGAGTCCGTCATCACCACCGTCACACTGGCGGAGCTGACCGTCGGCCCTCTGCTCGCCGTCGACCCGGCCGACCGAGCTGCGCGGCAGCAGCACCTCCAACAGGCGGAGGCAGACTTCGGAGACCCGCTGCCCTTCGATGCCGCCGCTGCGCGAGCGTTCGGCCCCATTGCCGCTGCTCTGCGCGCAGCCGGCAGGAAGCCGACGGCTCGCGCGTTCGACGCCATGATCGCCGCAGTCGCCATCAGTGAGGGCCTGCCGCTCTACACCTTCAACGCCAAGGACTTCGCTGCGACCGGAGCCGAGGTCGTCGACCTGGGCCTTCCCATGCCGACAACCTCGTGACCGACAACGCTCAACCCTGGCTGTCGGCCTGGCTCTCGGCCTTCCGCTTGCGCCGCTCCGCCTTCGCGATGGTGTCCTCGACGATCGAGTTGATCCGAGCGCCGTTGGGCCAGCCCGCGTAGTGGCAGAGGAAGATCACGATCTCGCGCAGCTGCTCGTCGTCGAGCTCGCCGGCGGCGTACGCCGCGGGGATCTGGATCGTCAGCACGTCGTGGCCGCCGCTGCCGGCGAGGAGCCCGATCAGCAGCAGGCGCCGGTCACGGTCGGAGAGACCGGGGCGGTTCCAGATCTCGGCGAAGAGGTGGTCGGCGGTGATGCCGAAGAAGTCGCCCGCACCGTCGGTCATGTCGAAGCCGTAGACCTGCTCCATCTTCTCGAGGCCGCGGCGGCGGGTCTCGGGGAGGTCGTCGAACTTGCCCATGGGTGATCAGTCCTTCGTGGGGGTGGAGGCAGGCACGCCCAGGCCCGTTGCCAGTCGGTCGAGCGCGAGCTGCGCCAGCGGTACGTCGACGCCCAGGTCGTCGGCCAGGTCGATCGCGAACGAGAGGTCCTTCTCTCCCAGCGCGACGACGTGCTCGAACACGCCGTACCAGAAGTCGTCCGTGGCGATCGGCGCCGCGGTCGCCCGGTGCATGATCGCGCCCGGTCCGCCGGTGATCGCGTCGGTGTGACGGACCACCTTGCCGAGCTCGACCAGGTCGAGACCGGCGGCCTCGGCAAGGCGCTGCGCCTCCGTCGCCGCGGTGAACGCGACGAAGTGCATCAGGTTGCGAGCCAGCTTGAACTTCGTGCCGGACCCGATCGGGCCGGCGTGCGTGACCAGCGAGCCCATCGCGTCGAGCGCGGGGCGGGCCGCGGCGAACGCCTCGTCCGAGCCGCCCACCATGATCGCCAGGGAGCCGTCGGCGGCACCCATCGCGCCCCCGCTGACCGGTGCGTCGAGGACGTTCAGCCCCTGGGCTGCCAGCTCCGCCGGCGTCCCCGGTGCGACCGTCGAGTGCACGACGATCACGCAGCCCGGCCGGATCTCCGCAGCCACCGAGCGCACCTGGTCGTCGTCGCGCACCATCACGCACACAATGTCCGCGTCGATCGCCGCGACGCTGTCAACGGCCGTCGCGCCGGCCTTCTCCAGCTCGGCGACCGGGTCCGGCGCGACGTCGTACACCGTGAGCTCGATGCCGTCGGCGGCCGCGAGCCGCAGCGCCATCGGCTTGCCGATGTTGCCGAGCCCGATGAAGCCGACTCGTGTGCTCATGCTCGGAACGTCTGTCCGCCGTCGACGGCGATGATCTGCCCGGTCACCCACGAGGACTCGTCGGAGAGCAGGAAGAGGCAGGCGCCGACCATGTCCTCGGGCTGGCCCATCCGCTTCAGGGCCAGGCCCTTGACCAGGTCCTTGGCGGCGTCGCCGGCCTGCGTGCGGGTGGCGGCCGTGTCGGTCGGGCCGGGAGCGATCGCGTTGACCCGGATCTTGAGGCCGCCGAGCTCGTGGGCGAGCTGGTGCGTCAGGCCGTTGACCCCGACCTTGGCCAGGCCGTAGAAGCCGGAGTAGAGGTACGCCGCGGTCGAGCTCTGGTTGACGATCGAGCCGCCGCCGCGCTTCTGGATCTCGGGGTAGACCGCGCGGGTCATGACGAGGGCGCCGTCCATGTTCACCGACATGAACTTCTTGTAGTAGTCCCAGTCGACGCTGATCAGCAGGTCGAACGCCATGTCGCCGTAGATGGCGGCGTTGTTGACCAGCCCGTCGATCCCGCCGTACGCCGCGACCGTGGCCTCGACCAGCGCCGCCGCGTCCTCGTGCGAGGACACGTCGCAGCGGACGAAGAGCCCACCGATGTCGGCGGCCACCTTCTGACCGGCGTCCACGTTGAGGTCCGCCACGACGACCGAGGCACCCTCGGCCGCGAGTGCGCGTGCGTACGCCTCGCCGATGCCCTGTGCCGCGCCGGTGACGACGACGACCTTGTTCTCGAAACGCTTGCTCATGTCTCTCCTTGGTTGGTGGTGGTTTCGAGGCTCAGGCCTGGCGGCCTTCACACCTCAACCACCGTCACGGTGGTTGAGGTGCGAGGCGCGCTAGCGCCGAGCCTCGAAACCACCACGGGGGTCATGCAGGTTCGGCGACCGTCTTGGTCTCGAGGTACTCCTCGAAGCCGGCGACGCCCATCTCCCGGCCGATGCCGGACTGCTTGTAACCGCCGAACGGCGCGTCGGGGCTGAACCACACCCCGCCGTTGACGGCGATGGTGCCGGTGCGGATCCGCGCGGCGACGGCCTTGGCGCGCTCGACGTCGCCGGAGTCCACCGACCCGGAGAGGCCGTACGCCGAGTCGTTGGCGATCCGTACGGCGTCGTCGTCGCCGTCGTGCGGGATGACGACGAGCACCGGGCCGAAGATCTCCTCCTGCGCCAGGCGCGAGGAGTTGTCGAGGCCGGCGATGACCGTCGGCTCGATCCAGAAGCCGTCCTGGTCGATCACGTGCCCGCCGGTGGCGAAGGTGCCGCCCTCCTCGATCGCGAGCTTGAGGTAGGCCTCCACCCGGTCGCGCTGGACGGCCGAGATGACCGGGCCGCAGATCGCGCCCGGGTCGGCCGGGTCCTTGGCCCCGATGGACTCCATCGTGGCGGCGGCGACCTGCACGGCCTCGTCGTACTTCTCGCGGGGCACCACGAGCCGCGTCGTGATCGCGCAGCCCTGGCCGGCGTGGATGCAGGCGGTGAAGGCCGTGGCGCCCGCGACCGCGGAGACGTCGGCGTCGTCGAGCGCGATCGCGGCGGACTTGCCGCCGAGCTCGAGGAAGACCTTCTTCAGCGTCGGCGCAGCGGCGGCCATGATCGCGCGGCCGACCTGCGTCGAGCCGGTGAACGACACCATGTCGACGCGCGGGTCGGTCGAGAGGACGGCCGCGACCTCGTTGGACAGCGGGGTGACGACGTTGAAGACACCGGCCGGGATGTCGGTGTGCTCGGCGACGAGCCGGCCCAGCTCGCAGGCCACCCACGGGGTGTCGGGTGCCGGCTTCAGCACGACCGTGCAGCCGGCGGCGAGCGCCGGGCCGACCTTGGCGAGGTTGATCTGGGTCGGCACGTTCCACGGCGTGATCGCGGCGACGACACCGACCGGCTCCCGGCGTACGGTCCGCCGGCTCTTGATCCCCATCGGCGCCGCGACGCCGAGGTCGCTCTCGAACTCGTAGGACTCCAGCAGGTCGGTGACCCACTTGAGACCCTCGACCGGCACGTCGAAGCCGGCAGCGCCCATCATGAAGCCGGGCATGCCGACCTCGGCGGTCGTCAGGTCGCGGAACGCGTCGGCGTTGTCGAGCAGCGCCTGGTGCAGCTGGCGCAGGCACCGGACCCGGAACTCCGCGTTGGTCGACCAGTCGGTCTCGTCGAAGGCCCGACGGGCTGCAGCGATCGCCCCCTCGACGTCCGCTGCCGTCCCGTCCGGTGCCTGACCGATCTCCAGACCCGTGGCCGGGTTGAGGATCGGGTACGTCGCGCCGTCGGCCGATCCGACGAGCTTGCCGTCGATCAGCTGCTGGGCCGGGGGTGTCGTGATCGTCATGCCGTCGCCTCCGGGGCCTTCTGGGTGATGTAGTCGCCGCGCTCGACCGGCGGCGGCCACACGCTGGACGGGATGTCCTGGTAGCGGTAGTGGCCGGGCACGTCGAGACCGCTGACCGACATCCGCTTGAGCAGCGTGTCGGGGGCCTTGTCGGCCTTGAGGATCTCGACGAAGGTGTGCGCCGTCGACGGCATGTCGAACCAGTCGCGCTGCCAGGCGAACTTGATCAGCCCGTCGTCGGCACCGCCGACCTGGCGCTCGACGCCGAACCAGGAGCCGCCGAGCCCGAGGATCTCGTACTCCTCGCCGGTCTCGTCGTTGATGATCCCGGACCGCTGCTTCCAGAAGCCGACGACCATGCTCTTGGCCTCGTCGATCATCGTGACCTGGTAGTCGTAGTGCCAGCCGTCGAGGCCGTCCATCTCGATGCCGATCGCCCAGTCCCGGATCTGGTCGCGACCGACGGCCATGAAGTGCTCGTCGGGGCTGTACATCCAGCCGTACGTCGCGTCCTCGGCGTACCACTCGGCCATCGGCCGCCAGTCGCCCGTGGCCTCGGCCTTGCGGTTGATGTCGAGCCAGGTCTCCCAGAACTCCTCGATCTCGGCACGGGTCAGACTCACGTCGTTCCTCCTCGATGGCCAGCGCCATGGCTGGGCAGTACTTGACGGCCGACTCGACCTGCGGGCGCAGGGACTCGTCGGGGTGCTCCTGGAGTGACGACCACCTGGTCGGTGTCGTCGTCGAAGCCGAAGACGTCCGGCGCCTCGCCCTTGCACATCTGGTGCCCCTGGCACAGCCCGAGGTCGGCGACGACCCTCATGCTCACGCTGCCGCCGGCGGTACTTCACCCGGCACGGCTGCTGCGAGCTGGATCACCATCTTCGAGATGTCGTCGCGGTAGGACTCGGACGGCTGGGTCATCTCGAACTCGTAGTCGCGCAGGATCACCGAGAAGATCGCCTTCATCTGCATCATCGCGAACGCGTTGCCGACGCAGCGGTGCTTGCCGGCGCCGAACGGGATCCAGGTCCAGCGGTTCTGCAGGTCCTCCTGGCGCGGGTCGAGGTAGCGCGACGGGTCGAAGCTCTCCGGCTCCGGGAAGTCCTCGGCGATCCGGTTCGAGACCCGCGGCGACGCGGCCACGACCGTGCCCGGCGCGATCAGGTGGCCGGCCAGCTCGATCTCCTCGGCGACGACGCGCATCAGGATGATCAGCGGCGGGTGCAGCCGCAGCGTCTCCTTGAGCGCCGCCTCCAGCCGCGGGATCGAGCGCAGCGCCTGGAAGGACACCTCCGAGCCGTCGGCGTACAGGTCGTCGAGCTCGGCGACGACGTCCGTCATCACCTCGGGGTTGCGCATCAGCTCGATCAGCGCCCACGACGCCGTGCCCGACGAGGTGTGGTGGCCGGCGAACATCATCGAGATGAAGATGCCGGTGATGTAGTCGGCGGTCATGTCGATCGAGATCAGCACGTCGAGCAGGTCGCGGTCCTCGCGGGCGACCTTGCCCCGCTCCTTGCGCTTGTCGATGATCCCCTGCACCAGCTCGACCAGCTTCTCGCGCGCGGCGTCGCGGATCCGGAACGACTCGATGTCCATGTAGGGGTCGACGTACGCGAGCGCGTCGGTGCCGCGCTCGAGCTCGTGGTAGTAGTGCGCGAACGACGAGTCGAGCTCCTCGCGGAACGGCTTGCCGATCAGGCAGGCCGACGTCGTGTAGATCGTCAGCTCGGCGAACCAGTCGAGCAGGTCGATCTCGCCCTCGTCGCCCCAGTCGGCGACCATCCGGTTGATCTCGGCCTCGATCGTCGCGGCGTGGCCGCGCATCATGTCGCCGCGCAGCGCCTGGTTCTTCAGCATCTGCTGGCGCTCCTCGGGCGAGGCGTCGAAGACGACGCCCTTGCCGAAGATCGGCGTCATGAAGGGGTACGCCGCGGCCTGGTCGAGCGTCGACTCCGGCGCCCGGAAGAACTGCTCGTTGGCCTCCGCGCCGGAGACCAGCACGACGTCCTTGTCGGCGAGCCGGAACCGGCCGATGTCGCCGCACTCGGCGCGCACCCGCTCGAAGAGGCCGATCGGGTCGACCCGCATCTCGGCGAGGTGGCCGTGGCCGTCGTCCTCGACGACGTACGAGACCTCGGGGATGTTGCTCATCGGTCCTCCACGGGTGCTTCGGGTGAGACTTCGATCAGGTTGAGGTGCACGCCGCGCGGCGCGCTGACGACGGTGGTGATCGCGTCGGCGAGGGCCGCGGGCTTGAGGAAGTGCGGGTGGCGGGCGAGCCCGAAGCGGACCCACTGGTTGAGCACGAAGGCCGCCTGCGTCGACGTCCCAGTCGGTGCCCATCTCGCTCCAGGTCGGGCCGGGCCGCACGATCGAGGCGCGGACGCCGGTGCCCTCGAGCTCCATCTGCATCGCGTGCGCCATGCCCTCGAGGCCCCACTTGCCGGCGGCGTACGACGACATGAACGGGCGGGCCCGCACGGCGACGTCGGTGGAGACGAAGACGAAGTCGCCGCGCTGGCGCTCGACCATGCCGGGCACGAACGCCCGCACCAGCCGGTGCGCGCCGACCAGGTTGAGGTCGATCTCGCGGGCGAACCGCTCGGTGTCGACCTCGTGGACGGTGCCGGGCGCGACCGCGCCGGCGTTGCTGACCACGATCTCGATGTCGCCGAGGTCGGCGGTGACGGCCTTGGCGAAGGCGGCGACCGAGTCGTCGTCGGTGACGTCGAGCGCGTGCACGATGGCCTCGCCGCCGGCGTCGCGGATCGCGGTCGCGACCTCCTCGCACTTGTCCGTACGGCGGGCGCCCAGCGCCACCGGGTAGCCGGCGGCCGCCAGCGCGAGCGCGGTCGCCGCGCCGATGCCCGACGAGGCGCCGGTGACGACGGCGGGGCGGCGGTCGGGCTGGGCGTACTTGCTCATCGCGGACCTCCATGCGAACCGGCACCGAGGCGAAGCCGCGGACGTTGATCGAGTGCACCCGCTGGCAGGCGTCGTGGTCGACCTCGACGCGGCCGACCCGGCGGACGACCTCGCGCAGCGCGATCTGCGCCTCGAGCCGGGCCAGGTTGGCGCCCAGGCAGAAGTGCCGGCCGCCGCCGAAGCTGAGCAGCTGCGCCACCTCGTCCTTGTCGCGGAAGATGTCGTAGTCGTCCGGCCGGCTGAAGACCCGGTCGTCGCGGTTGGCCGAGCCGAGGACGATCAGCAGCTTGGAGCCGGCCGGCGCGACCTTGCCGTGCAGCTCGACGTCCTGGAGCAGGTGCCGGGCGACCATCTGGCTGGACGTGTCGTAGCGCAGCGTCTCCTCGATCCACGGCACGACGAGGTCGTCAGGCTGAGTGGGTCGGCGAAGACCTGGTCGTACTGCTCCGGGTGCCGCGTCAGGTGGAAGAGCGCGTGCCCGAGCAGCTTGGTGGTCGTCTCGTTGCCGGCCACGACCATGAGGAAGAGGAAGGCGATGATCTCCTCGTCGGTCAGCCGGTCGCCGTCGCTGCTCTCCGCGCCGCCAGCAGGGCGCTGGTCAGGTCGTCGGTCGGCTGCTTGCGCCGCTGCTCGACCATGTCGGCGTAGTAGACGACGAGGTCGAGGCTCGCCTCCATGCCGGCGCGCGGCACGTCGTGTACGCCGGGCTCGCGGTGCACGACCAGGTCGGCGAGGCGGCGTACCTCGACGCGGTCGGCCTCCGGCACCCCCATCATCTCGGAGATGACGTCCATCGGGAGGCGGCCGGCGAAGTCGGTGATCCAGTCGAAGCTGCCCATCTCCAGGCACTGCGTCAGGTAGTGGTCGGTGAGCTGCTCGATCCGCGGCGCCAGCTCGGTGACCCGGCGCGGGGTGAAGCCCTTCGACACCAGCGACCGCAGCCGCTTCTGCCGGGGCGGGTCCATGCCGAGGAACGACATCACCTTGTGGGCGTCCGGACCCCAGGCGCTCTTGTCGATCGAGACGCCCATCGCGTTGGAGTAGACGCCCTCGGTGCGTACGGCGTGCTGGACGTCGGCGTGCCGGGTCAGCACCCAGAAGTCGTGCTCCGCGTTGTGGTGCAGCGGGTCCTCGTCCCGGCAGCGCCGGTAGACGGGATAGGGGTCCTCCTGGAACGCGTAGTCGTAGGGGTCGAAGACGATCGGTCCCGCGTCGACATCAATGCTCATGCTTCGTTGCCCTTCATGATCACGGCGACGACCGCGTCCAGCCGGTCGCCCATCTCGGTGTAGGTCATCAGCCCCATGCCGCCCTGCAGCAGCGCGCCGGAGAACGCCAGCGTCACGGCCTCGACGACGTCGGGGTTCGCGTCCGCACCGAGCGCAGTCTCGAACCGGTGGACGAACTCGCCTCCGATGCGCAGCCGCAGCCTCGCGACGTCCGGGTCGGTGCCGAGCAGTGCGGGCGTGACGGCGGCTGCCAGCTCCGGCGCGCCTGCCAGCCGCGTGGTGAGATGGCGGGTCACCGACTGCAGCCGCTCGGCGGGCCCCGTGCCCTCGGGCTCACGGTCGCCGTCCTCGGCGAGGAACCGCAGGAACAGCTCGGCGAAGAGGTGGTTCTTGGAGGCCAGGTAGGTGTACGCCGTCGCCGGCGAGACACCTGCCCGGGTCGCGACCGTGCGGACCGTCAGGGCCTCGTGGCCGACCGCACGCAGCTCCTCGAGGCCGGCGGCGAGGAGCCGCTCGACCGTCTCGGCCTGCCGGGCGTTGAGGCCCTGGCGAGGCTGGGCAGACACGTGGCTGGACATGTGTCTAGCATGTCCCAACGACGCGCCTCGCGCAAGCGTCTCCACGAATCCCGCCGCCCAGACCGTCGGTCAGACGACCTCGACGACCATCGCCGCACCCATGCCGCCGGCGGCGCACATGGAGATGCAGCCGACCGTGGCGCCGCGGCGGCGCAGCTCGTGGATCATCGTGATCAGCATCCGGGCCCCGGTTGCCGCGATCGGGTGGCCGAGGCTGGCGCCGCTGCCGTTGACGTTCACGATCGTCGGGTCGATACCGAGGCTGCGCACGGTCGCGACGGGGACCGAGCAGAACGCCTCGTTGATCTCGAAGAGGTCGATGTCCGCGAGCGTCAGACCGGCCCGGTCCAACGCCTTGGGGATGGCGTGGGTCGGCCCCATGCCTGTCAGTGCCGCTGGTACGCCGACGGCAGACCAGGAGCGGATCCGGGCCAGCGGCGCCAGCCCGTGCGCCGACGCGAAGTCGCTGCTGGCCACACCGACCACCGCGGCGGCGTCGTTGAGGCCCGCGGAGTTGCCCGCCGTGACGGTCGCGTCGGCGACGTCGGGACGCAGGACCGCCAGCCCGGCGAGCGACTCGACCGTCGTACCGCGCCGTGGGTGCTCGTCGACCGAGAACGTCCCGGACGCCAGCTCCACCGGGACGATCTGGTCGACGAACCAGCCGTTGTCGATCGACTCGAGCGCCCGCGCCTGGCTGTACGCCGCCCACTCGTCCACGTCGCGGCGGGTCAGGCCCAGGTGCCGGGCGGTGTTCTCCCCCACCGTGACCGGCATGTCGAAGGCCGGAGCCTCCGGCGTGCTCGGGTTGGGCTCCGACATCCACCACGACGGGGTGCCGTCGGGGCCGGGCTTCGTGGACACCGGCTGCGTGCTCATGCTCTCAGTGCCGCCGGCCAGCACCAGGTGCTCCATGCCGGTCCGGACCGACGCGGCTGCCATCGCGACTGCGGAGAGGCCGCTGGCGCAGTGCCGATTGACGGCAACGCCGGGGACCGAGTCCAGGCCGAGCCGTACGGCGACATTGCGGGCGATGACGCCGCCGCCCTGGAAGCTCTCGGCCAGCACCAGGTCGTCGACGTCTGCGGCGCGGACGCCGGAGCGCTCGAGGGCGGCGCCGACCGCCACCTCGGCGAGCTGGAAGGCGTCCACTCCGGCGAGCGAGCCCTTGCGGGCGCGGCCGATCGGCGTACGGGCGGTAGAGACGATGACGGCGTCGGTCACTGCGTTCCTGCTTTCAGGGGATGGCTCAGGTCACTCCCCACATCCTGGACCAGTGTCCAGACACTTGTCTATGCTCGGCCGGACGGCGGCCCACCGGTTGCCCGAGAGGAGTCCCGATGACCTACGTGATCACGCAGGGGTGCTGCAGCGATGCCAGCTGCGTCCTCGAGTGTCCCGTCGACTGCATCCGGCCGACCCCCGACGAGCGTGCGTTCGGCTCGACCGAGATGCTCCACATCGACCCCGACACCTGCATCGACTGCGGCGCCTGCATGGACGCGTGCCCGGTGGACGCCGTCTTCCCCGACAGCGACCTGCCCGACGCGTTCGCCCGGTTCACCGACATCAACGCGAGGTACTTCGAGCGGAACCCGCTGGAGCCCTCCGGTCTCCCACCCCGGCGGGCCAAGCCGGACGCCGAGCGTGGCCCGCTCCGGGTCGCGATCGTCGGCGCTGGTCCGGCGGCGGCGTACGTCGCCGAGGAGCTCCTGGCGCGCAAGAACGTCGAGGTCGAGATGTTCGACCGGCTGCCGACACCCTGGGGACTGCTGCGCTCCGGCGTCGCGCCTGACCACCTCAGCACCAAGAGGCTCACCGACCTCTTCGACCGCCCGTTCGCGTCGGCCGCCTTCAGCTACCACCTCAACGTCGAGGTCGGCACCCACGTCTCGGTCGAGGAGCTGCTCGACCACCACCACGCAGTCGTCCTCGGCGTGGGAGCGTCGACCGGTCGGACGCTGGAGATCCCCGGGTCGGACCTGCCCGGCAGTCACACCGCCACCGACTTCGTCGCCTGGTACAACGGGCACCCCGACTACGCGGACCTCGAGTTCGACCTGTCAGGTGAGCGCGCCGTGATCGTCGGCAACGGCAACGTGGCGATCGACGTCGCCCGAATCCTGACGATGTCGCCGGAGGCGCTCGCCACCTCGGACATCGCGCCGCACGCGCTCGAGGCACTCCGGCACAGCAACCTCCGTGAGGTCGTGCTGCTGGGGCGGCGCGGGCCGCTACAGGCCAGCTACACCAACGGCGAGTTCATGGCGCTCGGACACCTGGACGGCGTCGACGTCATCATCGACCCGGCCGAGGTCGTGCTGGACCCGCACAGCCAGGGGCTGGTGTCGTCCGGTGAGCTCGAGCTGTCGGCCGAGCTCAAGGTCGAGCTCGCCCAGGAGTACGCCGCGCAGCCCGCCTCCGGCGCGGCTCGGCGGATCGTCTTCCGCTACCTCCAGTCCCCGGCCGCCGTCACCGGACCCGACCGGGTCACCGGTGTCGAGCTGGTCCGCAACGAGCTGGTCGAGGACGACGGTGCGCTGCGCGCAAGGCCGACCGACGACATCGAGCTGATAGAGGCCTCCCTCGTGCTCAGCTCGATCGGGTACGTCGCCCGCCGGCTCCCGGGAGTCCCCTTCGACGACCGCCGCGGCGTCGTACCCAACGACGGCGCGCGCGTCCTCCGCGAGACCGGCGGCCAGCCCGAGCCGGGGATCTACGCGACCGGCTGGTTCAAGCGGGGGGCGACCGGCGGGATCGGGTCCAACCGGGTCGACGCCACCGAGACCGTGGACGCCCTGGTCGCCGACTTCAACGACGGCGTCCTGACCGCCGGCGCCGGCGGTCGCGCCGACCTGATCCAGCTCCTGGACGTACGCCGGCCCGAGCGGCTCGACGGGTCAGGGTGGACGAACATCGACGCTCACGAGCGCGCCCTGGGCAGCGCGGACGGGCGGCCCCGGAGCAAGCTCGTCCGCCTCGCCGACCTGTTGCAGGCGGCGGAGGTCGGCTCCTGACAGTCTTCGTCCACACCGTCCCGAACAAGGAGCACCCTGTGCGCATCGGTATCCCCCGCGAGTCACGGCCCGGCGAGACCCTGGTCGCGGCGACCAGCACGACGGCGGTCCAGCTGCAGAAGCTCGGGTACGACGTGGTCGTCGAGTCCGGTGCCGGCGAGGCTTCCGCCCAGCCGGACGCCGCGTTCACCGCGGCCGAGATCCCGGTCGGCAGCGCGGACGACGTCTGGTCCAGCGACATCGTCGTCAAGGTCAACGCACCGACCACCGACGAGATCGCCCGGCTGCGGCCCGGCACCACGATCATCTCGATGATGGCACCGGCCCGCAGCTCGGAGCTGGTCGAGGCACTGGCGACCGCTGGCGTCACCGCGCTCGCGATGGACGCCGTCCCGCGGATCTCGCGCGCCCAGTCGATGGACGTGCTGAGCTCGATGGCCAACGTCGCCGGCTACCGCGCCGTCATCGAGGGCGCGCACGCCTTCGGGCGGCAGTTCACGGGTCAGGTCACCGCCGCTGGCAAGGTCCCTCCGGCGAAGGTCTTCGTCGTCGGCGCCGGCGTCGCGGGCCTGGCGGCGCTCGGCGCCGCCGGCAGCATGGGCGCGGTCGTCCGCGCCTTCGACGTCCGCCCCGAGGTGGCCGAGCAGGTCGAGTCGATGGGGGCCCAGTTCGTCACCGTCGACATGGAGTCGGAGGTCTCGACCGACGGCTACGCCAAGGAGATGACCGCCGAGCAGGTCGCCGCGACCGCGGCGATGTACGACGAGGAGGCGCGCGCCGCCGACATCGTGATCACCACCGCGCTGATCCCGGGGCGCCCGGCGCCCAAGCTGGTCACGGCCGAGACGATCGCCGGGATGCGCACCGGCTCGGTCATCGTCGACATGGCAGCAGCCAACGGCGGCAACACCGAGCTGACGCGCACCGACGAGGTCGTCGTCACCGACAACGGCGTGACGATCATCGGCTACACCGACCTGGCCGGACGCCTGGCCGCCCAGACCTCCCAGCTCTACGGCACCAACATCGTCAACCTGCTCAAGCTGATGACGCCCGAGAAGGACGGCGTGCTGACGCTCGACCTCGACGACGTCATCGTGCGCGGCATCGCGGTCGCCCACCAGGGCGGCTCGCTGTGGCCGCCGCCCCCCGTGCAGGTCTCCGCCGCCCCCGCCCCGACAGCGGCGACACTCGAGCCCGCCGCACCCAAGCCGCCGCCGGACCCACGCCGCAAGCTGTACGTCGGCGCCGCGGCAGCCGTGCTCTTCATCCTGGCCGCGACGTACTCCCCGCCCAGCTTCCTGGGCCACTTCACCGTCTTCATCCTGGCGGTCTTCGTCGGCTACTACGTGATCTCCAACGTCGCGCACGCCCTGCACACGCCGCTGATGAGTGAGACCAACGCCATCTCCGGGATCATCCTGGTCGGCGGCATCCTGCAGGTCGGGTCGACCAACCCCGCCATCGCGATCATGGCGACGCTCGCCGTACTCGTCGCGTCCATCAACATCTTCGGCGGGTTCCTGGTGACCCTCCGGATGCTCGAGATGTTCCGGAAGGACTGAGCGACATGTCTGACGTCCTGACCTGGGAACACCTCGACGGTCTGATCCAGGGCCTTTACATCGTGGGCGGCGTGCTCTTCATCGGAGCACTGGCCGGCCTGTCCAAGCACGAGACCGCCAAGACCGGCAACATCGCCGGCATGACCGGCATGGCGCTGGCCCTCGTGGCCACGCTGTTGAAGGCCTCGCAGAACGCCGAGCTCGACTACGACGACAGCCTCAACGGCGTCGGCGTCACCCTGCTGATCATCGTGCTCGCGATGAGTGCCGGCGGCGCGATCGGCGCCTGGCGGGCCCGCACCGTCGAGATGACCGGCATGCCGGAGCTCGTGGCGATCCTGCACAGCTTCGTCGGCCTCGCCGCCGTACTGGTCGGCATCAACTCCTTCCTCGACCCACACGCCCCGCACACCGGCTCCGAGGCGACCATCCACGACGTCGAGGTCTTCATCGGCGTCTTCATCGGAGCGGTGACCTTCACCGGCTCGATCGTCGCCAACCTCAAGCTCAGCGGCCGGATGAAGTCCTCGCCGCTGGTGCTCCCCCACCGGCACCTGCTCAACCTGCTGGTCCTGGTGGCCACGCTGGCGCTGCTCGCCTGGTTCATGTCGTACGACGGCTGGAGCAGCGACCACGCCGCGCTCATCCCGCTGCTGATCATGACCGCGCTCGCGCTCTTCCTCGGCTTCCACCTGGTGGCCGCCATCGGCGGTGGCGACATGCCCGTCGTGGTCTCGATGCTGAACAGCTACTCCGGCTGGGCCGCGGCCGCCGCCGGCTTCCTGCTCGACAACGACCTGCTGATCATCACCGGATCGCTGGTCGGCTCCTCGGGTGCGATCCTCAGCTACATCATGTGCAAGGCGATGAACCGCTCCTTCGTCTCGGTGATCGCTGGCGGCTTCGGCTCCGACGGCGCCGTCTCGGGCGAGGAGCGCGACTACGGCGAGCACCGCGAGATCCAGGCGGAGGCGGCCGCCGAGCTGCTGGCCAACGCCTCGTCGGTGGTCATCACTCCCGGCTACGGCATGGCCGTCGCCCAGGCGCAGTACCCCGTCGCCGAGCTCACCGCCAAGCTCCGTGCCCGCGGGATCGATGTCCGCTTCGGGATCCACCCGGTCGCCGGGCGCCTGCCGGGGCACATGAACGTGCTGCTCGCCGAGGCCAAGGTCCCCTACGACATCGTCCTGGAGATGGACGAGATCAACGACGACCTGGCTGACACCGACGTCGTCCTGGTCATCGGCGCCAACGACACCGTCAACCCGGCCGCGCTCGACGAGCCCGGCAGCCCGATCGCGGGCATGCCCGTCCTGGAGGTCTGGAAGGCACGCGACGTGATCGTCTTCAAGCGCTCGATGGCCACCGGGTACGCCGGCGTGCAGAACCCGCTCTTCTTCAAGGAGAACTCGCAGATGCTCTTCGGCGACGCGAAGGACCGGGTCGAGGAGATCGTGAGGAGCCTTCCCGGATGACACTTCTCTGACTAAGGTCAGAGGATGCCGGACGACACCGAGACCCTGCGACGGTTCAACCGCACCTACACCCAGCGGATCGGTGCGCTCGACGAGTCGTTCCTCGGCACCGGGCGACCGCTCGGGGTGTCGCGCCTGCTCTTCGAGATCGGGCCCGACGGCGCCGGCGTACGTGACCTGCGGGACCGGCTGGCCCTCGACTCGGGCTACCTGACCCGGCTGCTGCGCCGACTCGACGAGGAGGGGCTGGTCGAGGTCTCGCCCGACCCCACGGACCGGCGTCGGCGGGTGGCGACGCTGACCGGTCCCGGGCTCGAGGCGTGGCGTGAGCTCGACGACCGGTCCGAGGCCCTGGCCCGGCAGCTGGTCGCACCGCTCACCGGGCGGCAGCGCGAACGCCTCGTCGCGGCCCTCGCCACCGCCGACCTGCTCGTGCGCGCCGCCACGATCCAGCTGCGCGAGGTCGAGCCGACCGAGCCGGCCGCCGTCGATGCCGCCGGGCGCTACTTCGCCGAGCTGCAGCGCCGGTTCCCCCGCGGCTTCGACCCCGGCGAGCCCGACCACGCGGGCACCTTCCTGCTGGCGACCAGTGACGGCGGTCCGGTGGCGTACGGCGGCGTACGGGCGCTCTCCGCCGAGACCGGGGAGATCAAACGAATGTGGGTGCACGAGGACTGGCGTGGCGCCGGCCTCGGCTCGCGGATGCTGCGTGAGCTCGAGGCCCTCGCCGTACGACTGGGCCACGAGCGGGTCGTCCTCGACACCAACGGGACCCTCACCGAGGCGATCGCGATGTACGGCCGCGCCGGCTACCTCCCGGTCGAGCGCTACAACGACAACCCGTACGCCGAGGCGTGGTTCGAGAAGGACCTGTCAGCCGGCCGGGGCCAGGACCGGTAGCAGCACCCGAAAGGTCGTCCCCGCGCCCGGCTCGGACTCCACCGTCATCGAGCCACCGTGCTGCTCGACGATCGCGTGCGCGATCGAGAGCCCCAGGCCGCTGCCGGGGATCGCGTGCTCCTGGGCGAGCGACGAGCGGAAGAACCGGGTGAAGAGCTGGTCCTGCTCCTGGCGCGGGATGCCGATGCCGGTGTCTGCCACCTCGATCACGACGTGCTCCGGACCGACCAGGAGCCGGACGGTGACGTGGCCACCCTCCGGGGTGAACTTCACGGCGTTGCCGACCAGGT
This sequence comes from uncultured Actinomycetota bacterium, assembly GCA_963707845.1. GTDB lineage: Bacteria > Actinomycetota > Actinomycetes > Propionibacteriales > Nocardioidaceae > Nocardioides. The sequence continues at coordinate 82,487 of CAVPRL010000014.1, read as the reverse complement.
TGATCACCACCCGCTCGAGCATGTCGCGGTCGCCCAGGAACGGGGTCGGCTCGTCGGGGACCTGGACGTCCAGCTCCAGCGCCCGGCGCTCGAGGGACGGCGCGACGACCGCGCACGCGGCCGCGATGACCTTGCGCAGGTCGACCACGCGGTCGACCATTCCGAGCCCGCCGTCCTGGATCCGCGAGAGCGTCAGCAGGTCGTCGATGAGCGACAGCAGCCGCGCGCTGTTGGCACCCACTCGTCGTACGGCGTCGAGCTGGTCGTCCCCGAGCTCGCCGTACGCGCCGTCCTCGAGCATCTCGGTGTAGCCGAGGATGCTGGTGATCGGGGTCCGCAGCTCGTGGCTGACGCTGGACACGAAGGCGTCCTTGACGCGGTCGACCTCCCGCATCCGTTCGACCGCCTGGCGCTCGGTCTCGAGTGCCTCGACCAGGCGCCCCTCGGCCTCGACCCGCTCGGTGATGTCCTCGGAGGTGCTGACGTAGCCGATGACCTCGCCGCGGTCGTCGACGATGCGGTTGAGCGACATGGAGTGGCTGCGCTCCTCGCCGTCCTTGCGCACGAACTTCATGTCGCTGGGGCCCTGCCCGATCATCGCCGCGGCGACGGCGCCGAACTCGTCGGCTACTCCCAGCTCGGCTGCCTTCTCGGTGACCCCGTCGGCGCTGTGCAGCATCCGGCTCGACTGCCCCAGCGCCTCGGCCGCGGTGTAGCCCAGCAGCCGCTCGGCTCCGGGGTTGAAGAGGGTGATCCGGGCGAGCGGGTCGGAGCCGATGATGGCCACACCCGTGGTGCCGTTGACGATGCTCTGCACCCGGTCGCGCTCCGCGGCGACCTGGCGGGCGTTCTCGATCTGCTCGCCGACGCTGAGCACGAACGGCACGACCACGAGCGCACAGTCGATGATGAAGACGGCGAGCAGGATGCCCTGCACGTCCACGGGCAGCCCGTAGCGCTCGTCGACGTGCGCGAACGGGCCCTGCCCACGGGTGGTTAGGCCGATCGCGAACCCGAGCACCACGAAGAGCTGGGCGATCGACTCGTAGGCACCGCTGCGCAGCGCTCCCCAGGCGAGCACCGGCATGATCGTGAAGACCATGGCGGGGAAGTCGTCGAGCAGGAAGACGATCGGCGTGACGGTCAGGATCAGCGTCCACTGGGCCACTCGCTCGATGGTGGACGCGAGGCCGCGGTGGGGACGCATCCTGCAGAAGAACGGCGTCACCGACAGCTGCGACGCGAGGCTCGACGTGCCGACGGCGAGTCCCAGGAGCCAGGGGTTGCCCCACCCGGTCACGAAGCTCGTGACGATGGCCGCGGCGGCCACGACGAAGTGGCCGATCGTGGCCGAGCCGATGTAGCGCGCCAGGTCGACGTTCGAGTAGAGCATCGGCCGCTCGCGGACGCCGCCGGTGAGGATCCACCACACCACCCAGGTCTCCGCGGTGAGGCCGACGGCGAGGCCGAGCGACACGTCCGCGGGGCGGGCGGTCCAGATCGTGCCGAAGGCGATGGCGAACACCAGCGCCAACACCACGGTGGTGGACAAGCGCCTCGAGACGAGCAGCGTGGCCGACGCGAGCGCCGCCGGCCAGATCCCGATCGCGTCGCCGCCGTCCGGCGCGCCGTACAGCGCCAGCAGCCCGAAGACCGTGGTCATCGCGAGGAGTCCGGCAGCAGGCAGCAGCGACGACTTCGGTGCCACTCCCCACCTCCCGAGTCGTCCGCTCGACCTCGACACGGTCTCCTCATCCTCTCGCGCGTCGAGCAGTCTGGCATGCGACGTGCCGGTTCCCGTTGGCAGCCGTCGGATCGCACGAGGTGTGCCCTAGGTTGATCGGATGGCTTCAGAACAGAGTTCGTACGACGTCGTCGTGGTGGGTGGTGGCCACAACGGTCTCGTCGCCGCTGCCTACCTCGCCCGCGCGGGGTTGTCGGTGCTGGTCCTCGAGCGGCTGTCCCACACCGGCGGCGCGGCCGTCTCCGCACACGCGTTCTCCGGCCATGCGGCGCGGCTCTCCCGCTACTCCTACCTGGTCTCGCTGCTGCCGGAGCAGCTGATGGCCGACTTGGACCTCGACCTGCAGCTCTCGTCGCGGTCGGTGGCGTCGTACACGCCGACCCTGCGCTCCGGCCGGGCCGGCGGTCTCCTGGTGGAGCGCCCCGAGGGCCCCGGCACCGAGCGGTCGTTCCGCGAGCTCACCGGTGACGCTGACGAGTACGCCGCCTGGAAGCGCTTCTACGCCGACGTCGCCGGCCTCGCCGAGGTGGTCGCGCCGACCCTGCTCCGGCCGCTCCCCCTCGAGAGGGAGATCCGCGACCAGGTCGACCCCGACGTGTGGCGCGACCTCGTCGCCAGCCCGCTCGGTGCGGCGATCGAGGCGCGCTTCGCCGACGACACCGTGCGTGGGGTGGTGGCGACCGATGCGCTGATCGGCACGTTCGCGTCGATGCACGACCCGTCCCTGCTGCAGAACCGCTGCTTCCTCTACCACCTGATCGGCAACGGCACCGGCGAGTGGCGGGTCCCGGTCGGCGGCATGGGCGCGGTCACCGACGCGCTCGCCCGCGCGGCCACCGAGGCCGGCGTCGAGATCCTGACCGGGGCGGGTGTCAGTCGCATCGACGCCTCGGACGACTCGGCCGAGGTCGTCTGGGACGACGGGTCCGGCACCCACCGGGTCAGCGCCCGGCACGTGCTCGCCAACGTCGCCCCCTGGGTGCTGCGCATCCTGCTCGGCGGCCCCGAGGACGCCGCGTCGAAGCCAGCGGGCTCCCAGCTGAAGATCAACATGCTGCTCGACCGGCTGCCGAGGCTGCGGTCGGGCGTCGACCCCGAGGTCGCCTTCGCCGGCACCCTGCACCTGGGCGAGGACTACAGCCAGCTCGCCGCGGCGTACGACGACGCGGCGGAGGGGCGGGTGCCCTACGTGCTGCCCGGTGAGATCTACTGCCACTCGCTGACCGACCCGTCGATCCTCGGCGACGCTGCGCCGGGTCAGCACACGCTGACGTACTTCGGCGTCCACACCCCAGCGGCGCTCTTCGACCGCGACCCGGAGGGTGCGAAGCGCCTGGCAGTCGCCCGCGCCATCGAGTCGCTCAACCTGCACCTGGTCGACCCGATCGAGTCCTGCCTCGCCACCGACGCCGACGGGCGGCCGTGCCTGGAGGCCAAGATCCCGCAGGACATCGAGCGCGACCTCGCCATGCCGGGCGGGCACATCTTCCACGGCGACCTGGAGTGGCCCTGGGCGCCCAACCGGGCCCGCCTGGACACGCCCGCCCAGCAATGGGGCGTCCAGACCGACCTCGGCTCGGTCCTCGTCTGCGGCTCCGGATCGCGGCGCGGCGGTGCCGTCTCGGGCCTCGGCGGGCACAGTGCGGCGCAGGCCGTGCTCGCCTCGATCTGAGTCGTCCGGCGCTCGCGGGACGTCATGCGGATGGAGCATCCGCTTGCTCTCTCCGCATGACATCCCGCGGTCGCACCCCTCGATTTTCTCGACGGTTTCCCGCTGGTATCGTTCACGTCGCTTCACCAGCGCGCGGCATTAGCTCAATTGGCAGAGCAGCTGACTCTTAATCAGCGGGTTCGGGGTTCGAGTCCCTGATGCCGTACCACCCTCGAAGGGCCGGGAACCGATCTGGTTCCCGGCCCTTCGTGCGTCCTAGGCTGTCCCCGTGCAGAATCTCCTGTCGTTCCAGTCCCGCAACAGCGTGCTGTCGCTGTGGTCCGACGGGTCGGTGCTCAGCATCGGGTCCGTCGGGTCCGCACTGTCGGTGGGCAGCGTCGGGTCCTACGCATCGTTCCTGTCCATCGGATCCTCGTTGAGTCGCTTCTCGGTGCTGTCGCACCAGAGCAACAACTCCGTGCTCTCGCACCAGTCGAACCGCGGAATCCTGGCATCCCAGTCCGACGGCGCCGTCGCCGGACGCCCCTCCCCGGCTGAAGTCGCGATCCCCGTCCTCGTGGTCGTCGCGGCCGGGGCGGCGTACGCCGCGGTGCGGCGCTACGGCGGATGACACCGACGAGCATGCTGGAGGCATGGAGATCCAGCAGGCGCTTGACGCCGTACGCGCCAACCGTCAGGCGGTCCTGACCACGATCAAGCAGGACGGCCGGCCGCAGCTGTCCAACGTGCTCGCCGGGGTCGGCGACGACGGGCTGATCCGGATCTCGACCACCGCCGACCGGGCGAAGTACGCCAACCTCCGTCGTACGCCGTGGGCGGCGATCCACGTCAACGGCGAGAGCTTCTGGTCGTACGCCGTGGTCGAGGGCGACGTGACGATCTCGGAGGTCGCAACTGACGCCCACGATGCCGCAGCCGACGAGTCCGTCGAGCTCTACCGCTCGCTCGCGGGCGAGCACGAGGACTGGGAGGACTACCGAGCCGCCCTGGTGCGGGATCGCCGCGTCGTGGTGCGGATCGCGCCGACCCACGCCTACGGCATGCTGCGCTGAGCTACAGGTAGAGGCCGGTGGCCTGGTCGCCGACCCGCTCGGCCGCGACCGCGTGCACGTCGCGCTCGCGCATCACGACGTACAGCTCGCCGTGGACCTCGACCTCGGACTTGTCCTCGGCGTCGAAGAGGACGCGGTCGCCGACCTCGACCGCTCGGGCCTGCGGTCCGACCGCGACGACCTTCGACCAGGCGAGACGGCGCGCGCCCATGGCGGCGGTGGCGGGGATGACGATGCCGCCGGAGGAGCGGCGTTCGCCGGCCTCCCGGTCGAGCTCGACGAGGACCCGGTCGTGGAGCATCTTGATCGGGGTCTTGCTGTCCAACGAGTCGTTCACGAGCTCAGTTGACGACCTTCCGGATGATCGCGAACACCACGACCACACCCACGACGCCACCGACGACCTTGAGGATGTTGTCGGTGCGCGGCTGGCCGGTCTGCCGGTCCACGAAGTGGGCCTTGATGCTGCTGACCTCGCGGCTCACGATGGTCTTCGGGTGCGCCCGGTAGAGGAGCTGATCGATCGTCGTCGCCAGTTGCTCCCTGGTCTGCTCGATCTCGCGCTCGAGCGCGGACAACGAGTCGTCCTTAGCCACTGGTTCTCCTCCGTCGACGGGTGCGGGTTGAGGCTATCAACCGGGCCGTACCCAGGTCAGGGCCGGGGCATCGCCGTACGAGGGTCGAACCCGAAGGGCAGCTCGAGCCGGTGGGCCCGCATCAGCGCGTCGTCGGTCAGCACGTCGTACGTCGAGCCGTCCGCCACGATCGTCCCGCCGCTGAGCACGACCGAGCGCGGGCACAGCTCCAGGGCGTACGGCAGGTCGTGGGTCACCATCAGCACGGTCACGTCGAGCGAGCGCAGGATGTCGGCGAGCTCGCGCCGCGAGGCGGGGTCGAGGTTCGACGACGGCTCGTCGAGCACGAGGATCTCGGGCTCCATCACCAGCACGGTCGCGACGGCGACCCGCCGCCGCTGCCCGAAGGACAGGTGGTGCGGCGGCCGGTCGACGTACTCCGCCATGCCGACCTGCTCGAGCGCGTGCATCACCCGCCGGTCGAGCTCCGAGCCCTTGATCCCGAGGTTGGCCGGCCCGAACGCGACGTCGGCGCGCACCGTGCCCATGAAGAGCTGGTCGTCGGGGTCCTGGAAGACGATGCCGACCCGGCGCCGGATCTCGGTGAGGTTGGCCTTCTCGACCGGGAGGCCGCTGACGGACACCGAGCCGGCGCCGGCGGTGTGGATGCCGTTGAGGTGCAGCACCAGCGTGGTCTTGCCGGCGCCGTTGGGACCCAGCAGGGCCACCCGCTCACCTTGGTGGACGTGCAGGTCGACGCCGAAGAGCGCCTGGTGGCCGTCGGGGTAGGCGTAGGCCAGGCCGCGGACATCGAGGACGGGAGTAGTCATGCTCTGCTCACTCTCCGGAGGGCATTCTGCCCGTGTAGCCGCGCGACAGCATCGCCAGGTGCACGCGCTCACCGCGCTCGTAGGACCGGATGAAGAGCGCACCGGCCGAGCGGGCCAGGACCGGCCAGTGCTTCGGGTTGCGTGCCGAGAAGCCCCGGGACTCGCGGGCGACCTTCATCCGCTGCATCTCGCCGGTGACCACGTCGAGGTAGCGGACCATGAACGACATGATCTGCACGAGCTGCTGGGGCAGCCGGAGCCGCTCGAGACCGAGCAGCAGCTCCTGCGGCTCCGTGGTCGCGGCGAGGGTCAGGCTGGCGAGCACGCCCAGGGTGCCCTTGATCAGCAGCGCGATGCCGGCCTCGAGGCCGTGCTGGCTGACGCTGACGCCGAGCACCTCGGTCTGCGGCCCCGTCGCCACGAACGGCAGCAGTACCGCGAAGAAGACGAACGGGACCTCGACGACCGCGCGCTTGAGCAGGTACGTGGGGGGCACCCGGGAGATGACGACGACGACCGCGATGAGCAGGAAGTAGCAGCCGAAGACCGGGTACCAGTCGCGCGGTGTGGCCACCACGGTGATCATGAACGCCAGCAGCGCCAGGATCTTCAGGTGCGCGGGCGCGCGATGCACGGGCGAGTGCCCGTGGAAGTGCAGCTTGTGACCGTGCCCCGCGCCCACGTCAGGCCGCTGGCTGGTGGTCGCGACGCCGTACGACGAAGACGAGGCCGGTGCCGAGACCTGCCACCACGAGCACCCCGACGACACCGGCGACGCCGGTCGCGAGCCGGTCGTTGCCGACGTCCTTCGCGGAGTAGCCCGCCAGCGGGCTGTCCTTGGCACCGTGGTCGGTCTCCGTGCTGGCGAAGCCCTTGTCCTGCGAGACCTTGGTCAACCCGTCGGGCGAGCCCGAGGCGTAGAAGCTGACGATGCCCGCGAGCACCAGCGCGGCCACGGCGATCCCGAGGACGACCCACTTGGTCGAGACGTGCTTCATGCGGGGGCTCCCGTCGTCGAGGAGGGCTTGATCTCGAGCTCACGCTTCGCGAGCAGCCCGCGCGCGCCGTACACGAGGTCGGGGCGTACGGCGAGGATCGCGCCGACGGCGAGGAAGGTGATGACGCCCTCGCCGATGCCGATCAGCAGGTGTACGCCGACCATCGCGGTCGTGAGCGTGTCGAGCGGGATGTCCGCCGTACCACCGACCGCGTAGAGCAGCACGAAGACCACCGACGCGACCGGGACCGAGACGAAGGCGCCGATGCCGGCCTGGAGCGGGACCAGCGACAGCCGCTTGGGCAGCACGGCCTGCAACAGCTTGAAGACCAGCCAGCCGACGGCGACCGTGGTCAGGCCCATCAGCGTGATGTTGGTGCCGAGCGCGGTGATCCCGCCGTCGGCGAAGAGCAGCGACTGGACCAGGAAGACGACGCTCAGGCACAGGATCGCGGTCCATGGCCCGACGAGTACGGCGGCGAGCGCGCCACCCATCAGGTGACCGCTGGTGCCGGCGCCCACCGGGAAGTTGAGCATCTGCACGGCGAAGATGAAGGCGGCCACCAGCCCGACCATCGGCGCGGTCTTGTCGTCCAGCTCCTTGCGGGCCTTGACGAGGGCGGTGCCGACGCAGACCGCGGCGACGACGCCGGTCGCGGCAGAGGTCGGGGCGTCGAGGAAGCCGTCGGGGACGTGCATGCGCTCTCCTGCTCAGCTGGTGGTGGGGTGGGGATAAGTTGGCCCTTGCCCCGAGATTGCTCACCCTACGTTATTGCACATCGTTTGCGACAAGGAGTTCGCCCCGTGAGCCAACCCGCTCGCCTCTCCCCCGGTGACACCGCCCCCGAGTTCACGCTCACCAACGATGCCGGCGAGGAGGTCGCGCTGAGCGACTTCCTGGGCCGCAAGGTGATCGTCTACTTCTACCCGGCGGCGATGACCCCGGGCTGCACCAAGCAGGCGTGCGACTTCACCGACTCGCTGTCCTCGCTGCAGGCCGCGGGCTACGAGGTCGTCGGCATCTCGCCCGACAAGCCGGCCAAGCTCGCGAAGTTCCGCGAGCGCGACGGCCTCACCATCACGCTGCTGTCCGACCCGGACAAGGCCGTGCTCGCGGCGTACGGCGCGTTCGGCGAGAAGAAGCTCTACGGCAAGGTCGTCGAGGGCGTCATCCGCTCCACGATCGTCGTCGATGAGGACGGCAAGGTCTTCCTGGCGCAGTACAACGTCAAGGCCACCGGTCACGTCGCCAAGCTGCGCCGCGACCTCGAGCTCAACCTGGCGGACGAAGAGCCTCGCTGAAGGCACGCTGGTTGAGGTGCGAGGGCCGCCAGGCCCGAGCCTCGAAACCAGCCAACCCGCAAACGGTGGTTGGGGTGCGAGCGAAGCGAGCCGTGTCGGTGGTTGAGGTGCGAGCGAAGCGAGCCTCGAAACCACCCAAGCCCGTACGGCGGTCTGGCCCACCACGACTGTCGGCGGCGGCTCCTAGCGTCGAGGCATGGGACGCATCTGGCGCAAGTACACGGAGGAGATCCTCCGTGATGCCGTCGCACATTCGACCTCGGTGGCGGGCGTCCTGCGCTACCTGGGACTCAATCAAGCTGGCGGAACGCACGCCCACATCAGTCGGACAATCAAGAAGTTCGGCATCGATACCTCCCACTTCGTGCGTCATCAGAACGGCAGTGCTGGCCGCCGCCGGAGGGCCGCTGACATCCTGGTACGGATCCCGTACGGGTCGAGACGTACGAACCCGCCGCTATTGCGCCGAGCACTCGGGGAGATTGGCCGTCCCTATCGGTGCGCACTCTGCGACAACCCGGGCCAATGGCGTGACCTGCCCCTGCGTCTCGAGATCGACCACATCGACGGGGACTACCACAACAACCTCGCAGAAAACCTCCGCTACCTCTGCCCGAACTGTCATACCCAGACCGACAACTTCAGCGGCCGCAGTCGAGGCAAGTACGCCGTGCCGCCGGTGGTGCCGCCGCCGTCATCCCTAGACTGATCCGCGCCAGCCGGAGTGGTGGAACAGGTAGACACGCAGGTTTTAGGTACCTGTGCCCTAGGGCGTGGGGGTTCGAATCCCCCCTTCGGCACCAGCATCATCTGACGAACCCCGCCGCACGATGTGACGGCGGTCACTAGAGTCCGCGCATGGACTCCGCCCTCACGACGGTCGCGCTTCCCCTGGCGCTCGGCATCATCATGTTCGGACTCGGGCTGTCGCTCACTCCGGCCGACTTCCGCAGGGTCGCGAGCGCGCCCAAGGCCGTGGCGGTCGCGCTCGGCTGCCAGCTGGTCCTGCTGCCGCTGGTCTGCTTCGGGCTGGTGAAGGCGCTCGACCTGCCGCCGCTGCTCGCGGTCGGCATGATGCTGCTCGCGGCCTCGCCGGGCGGGACCAGCGCGAACCTCTTCAGCCACCTCTTCCGCGGCGACGTCGCCCTCAACGTCACCCTGACCGCGATCAACTCGATCGTCTCGATCATCTCGCTGCCCCTGATCACCAACCTCGCGATCAACCACTACGACCTCGGCGACAGCGTCTCGCTCCAGTTCGTCAAGGTCGTCGAGGTCTTCGCGATCGTCCTGGTGCCGGTGCTGCTCGGGATGCTGGTGCGAGCCAAGGCAACGGACTTCGCGAGCCGGATGGACAAGCCGGTGCGGATCGGGTCGGCGGTCATCCTCGCGGTCCTCGTGCTCGGCGTCCTCATCGACCAGCGCGAGGATGCCGCGGGCTACCTCGCCGACGTCGGCCTCGCGGCCGCGCTCTTCTGCGCGATCTCCCTGGTGACCGGGTACGTCGTGCCGCGCGCCACCGGCGTACGCGAGGCGCAGGCGGTCGCGTCGTCGATGGAGATCGGCGTCCACAACGCGACGCTCGCGATCTACGTCGCCGTCGAGGTGCTGGAAAGCACCGAGATCTCGATCCCCGCCGCGGTCTACTCGATCTTCATGTTCGTGTTCGCCGCGCTCTGGGGGGTGCTGCTCACCAAGCGCTTGGCCAAGACGGCTCAGCCGGCCTGACGGTTCTCCTCACGGAGCCGGGGCTCGGTGGTGAGCTCGGGCCGGAAGCCCCGCTTGTCCGCGAAGAACTCGCGGATCCGGTCCATGTCGGCCACCACGTCACCCGTCGGGGAGAAGGTCGGCCCCCAGCCCACGGTGCGCGACGGCGCGTCGAGGAAGGCGAGCGTGATCGGCAGGCCGGTCTGCTGGGAGATCCGGTAGAAGCCGGACTTCCAGTACTCGCCCTTGCTGCGGGTGCCCTCGGCCGCGATGCCGAGCAGGAAGGTCTCGTCGGTCTCGGCGTCGGCCAGCAGGGTCCGGATCGTGGCGCCCGGGTTGGCCCGGTCGAGCTCGACGGCACCGGTGGCGCGCATGAAGACGCCGACCGGCCCCTTGAAGAACGAGTCCTTCACCAGGAGCCGGATCTGCACGTTGTTGTCCCACGCCAGCAGCATGGTCAGCACCCAGTCCCAGTTGGACGTGTGCGGGGCGCCGACGAGCACGCCCTTCTTCGGGACCTCCCCGACGGTCTGCCAGCGCGACAGCTTCAGCAGCAGCCGCGCCAGGTTGCGGCGTACGAAGAAGTGCCGCGTCATCGCAGGATCCGGGCGACGATCGGGGACATCCGGCGCAGCGCCCAGCCCCGGTGCGAGATCGCGTCCTTGTCCTCGATGCTGAGCTCCGCGGTCGTCAGGCCCGGGCGCGCCTCCGCCTCGAACAGCACGTCGTAGCCGAACCCGCCGCTTCCCCGGACCTCGCGGATGACCCGGCCGGGCATGGTGCCGCTGGTCAGCTCCTCGCCGTCCGGGTGGCAGAACGCGACGGCGCAGTGGAAGTGCGCCGTACGCCGCTCGTCGGGCACGTCCTCGAGCTGGGCCAGCAGGAGCTCGTTGTTGCGAGCATCGCTCTTGGGGGGTCCCGACCATCGCGCGGACAGCACGCCTGGCATCCCGTTGAGGGCATCGACGCACAGCCCGCTGTCGTCGGCGAGCGACGGCAGCCCGGTGGCGAGTACGCCGGCGCGTGCCTTGAGCAGTGCGTTGCCCTCGAACGTCGCCTGGTCCTCGACCGGCTCGTCGTACCCGTCGACCTGGTCGATGCCGAGGACCTCGACGTCGGGGAGGTGCTCGCGGAGGATGCGCTCCATCTCCGCGATCTTCTTGAGGTTGCGCGAGGCCAGGAAGACCCTCATCGCGCCAGCGCGTCCTGCTGGAGGCGGGTGAGGTCGACGCAGCCCTTCTCGGCCAGCGCCAGCAGCGCGTCGAGCTCCTTGCGGTCGAACGCCGCGCCCTCGGCGGTGCCCTGCACCTCGACGAACTTGCCCTCGCCCGTCATCACGACGTTCATGTCGGTCTCGGCCCGGACGTCCTCGACGTACGGCAGGTCGAGGCGGGGTACGCCGTCGATGATGCCGACGCTGATCGCGGCGACCGATCCGGTGAGCGGCTCACCCTTGAGCGCGCCGGTCGAGCGAAGGTGTGCGACGGCGTCGGCGAGGGCGACGTACGCCCCGGTGATGGCGGCGGTACGGGTGCCGCCGTCGGCCTGGAGCACGTCGCAGTCGAGCTGGATGGTGTTCTCGCCGAGCGCCTGGTAGTCGATCACCGCGCGCAGCGAGCGGCCGATCAGGCGGCTGATCTCGTGGGTGCGGCCGCCGATCCGGCCCTTGACCGACTCGCGGTCGGAGCGGGTGTTGGTGGAGGCCGGAAGCATCGCGTACTCCGCCGTCACCCAGCCGAGACCCGAGCCCTTGCGCCAGCGCGGGACGCCCTCGGAGGCCGAGGCCGCGCAGAGCACCTTGGTCCTGCCGAACTCGATGAGGACCGAGCCCGCCGCGTGGTCGAGCCAGTTGCGGGTGATCGTCACCGGTCGCAGCTCGTCGTCAGCGCGGCCGTCTTCGCGTGCAGTCATGTCGCCGAGACTAGTGCTCGGTCACTTCACCTCGGCCCGCAGCACCCGCCGGATCCCGAACCCGAGCGGGAGCCCGAGCCAGACGAGGCCGGACACGACCAGCTGCGCCCAGTCCTCACCCGAGCTCGACCAGTCCCAGATGGCGGCCTGCGCGGACTGGAAGTCGATCCACGGTCGCAGGTCGTCGAACCAGCCCATCAGCGCCGCGCCGAGCGCGAACAGCCCCGGGAGCACCCACTTGTAGACGAAGAAGACCACGATGGCGGCGGCCGTGTTGAGCAGCAGCGCCGCGAGGGCGAAGCCTCCGAGCATGGCCAGGACCTGGGTCACCAGGAACGCGGCGAAGTCGGGCCAGCCGAACGTCCAGTCCGTGCTTCCCTGCAGCAGCCCGTACGTGAGGTTGGCGATGAAGCCGACCGCGATGGAGAACGCCACGGTGGCCAGGGTGAGCAGCACGCCGACCAGCGCCTTGGCGGCGATCACCAGCGGTCGCCGTGGCTCCAGCGCGAACGTCACCATCGCGCTGCGCTGGCTCCACTCGGTGGTGACCAGCATGATGCCGAGCACCGGGAGCAGGAACGACGTGAGGAACGCCGCGGCGCCGACGAAGTCGCCGAACTGCATCGGCTCGTCCTGCACGGCGGTGACGGCGACGGCGATGATCTCGGCGGCCAGCACGAGCAGGCCGATCGTCACCAGCAGCCAGAAGCCGGCCCGCGTGTCGTAGGACTTGCGCAGCTCCACCCGCACGAGCCGGACGAACGGCGTACGGCTCGTGGTCGAGATGTCGAGGGCGTGACCCAGCCCAGGAGCCGTCGCGCTCATTCGGGGTCCCCGCGGAAGTGTGAGATGGAGGAGCGAAGCGGGGGAATCTCGCAGTTTCGTGGGGTGTTCATCTCACTTCACCTCCGCGCGGAGCACCCGCGCGACGCCGATGGTGAGCGGTACGACGAGCCAGATGAACCCCGAGACCGCGAAGTGCGCCCACTCCGACCCCGACATGCCGGACCCGTCGAAGAGACCGGACTGGGCGTAGTTGAAGTCGATCCACGGCTGGATGTCCTCGAACCACCCGATCAGCGCCGCCCCGAGGCCGAACAGGCCCGGCAGGACGAACGAGTAGACCATGTAGAGCACGATCGCGGCGGGCGAGTTGAGCAGCAGGGCCGCGAACGCGAAGCCGGTCAGCATGCCGACCACCTGGAGCAGCACGAAGTATGCGGTCTGCTCGACGCTCTGGTCCCACACGACCGTCTGGTCGCCGAGTGCGCCGTACAGCGCGTTGCAGATCGCCGCGAGCCCGAGCGCGATGATGACGGCCGTGATCGCCAGGCCGATGCCGACCACGAACTTGGCGGCGATCACGAGCGGCCGCCGGGGCTCGAGCGAGAACGTGACCATCGCGGTGCGCTGGCTCCACTCACCGGTCAGCAGGAGGATGCCGATGACCGGGAGCAGGAGCCCGATCGAGAAGTTCGTGGAGGTCAGGAAGTCGTTGTACGAGACGTTGAGGTCCTGGACGAGCACGACCGCCAGCTGGATGGCCATCACGGCGGCGGTGAGCAGCGCCGTGCAGACCAGCAACCAGAGGCCCGCGCGGGTGTCCCAGGTCTTGCGCAGCTCGACCCGGACCAGCCGGGAGAAGGGCGTCGGCGAGGTCGAGGAGATGTCCAGAGCGTGACCGAGGCCGGGGTTCGCGGTGGCACTCATGCCAGACCCTCACGCTGGGTGTCCGACGTGAGCTCGAGGAAGAGGTCCTCGAGACCGCCGTCGGCGGCGCGCAGGTCGGTGAGCACGATCGCCTTCTCTGCAGCGGTGCGCCCGACCTCGACCGGCTCGGTCTCCACCCTCAGCCCGTCGCCGGCACCGGCGACCACGAAGCCCTTGGCGGTGAGCGCGTCGGCCAGCGCCTGGTTGTCCAGAGCCGTGACGAACGTCGAACCGGAGCCGGCAGCGCCGGCCAGCAGTGACTTCTTGTCGCCCTGGGCGACGATCTTGCCGTGGCCGATGAGGATCATCTCGTCCGCGATCAGCTCGACCTCGTTGAGCAGGTGGCTCGACAGGAGCACGGTGCCGCCGCGCTCGGCGTACCCCTTGAGGAGGCCGCGCATCCACCGGATGCCGGCCGGGTCGAGGCCGTTGGCGGGCTCGTCGAGGATCAGCACCGACGGGTCGCCGAGCAGCGCGTGGGCGATGCCGAGCCGTTGCTTCATACCGAGGGAGTAGTTGCGCAGCCGACGCTTCGACTCACCCGGGGTGAGGGAGACCAGCTCGAGCATGGCATCGACGCGAGAGTTGTCGAGGCCCATCGTGCGTGCGCCGAGCTCCAGGATCTCTCGGCCCGTCCGGCCGGCGTGCTGAGCGGACGCGTCGAGGAGGACGCCGACGTGGCGGCCGGGGTTCGGGATGTCCTGGTAGAGGTGACCGCCGATGGTCACCCGTCCCGCGGTCGGCGCGGTCAGCCCGACCATGATGCGCATCGTGGTCGTCTTGCCGGCGCCGTTGGGACCGAGGAAGCCGGTCACCCTCCCGGGCTGGCAGACGAAGCTGACGTTGTCGACAGCGGTGAACGTGCCGTACTTCCTGGTGAGTCCTTCGACCGTGATCATGGCTCCAGCGTGCCCTATGGGACGACGTCGCACATGCTCCGCCGGGCTCGTGTCGCGCTGACCAAAGTAGGGGGCCGCCGGCGACCGACGGCCGCTCCGCTCTGGTCGGCGCGGGCCTAGCCTTGCGGCGTGGACCGACCCGCGCCCGAGGAGTACCAGCCGCCGCTGTGGTGGTGGAGCCACGCGTGGCGCGTGCTCCTCATGCTGGTCATCAGCTCTCTGGTGTGGCTGCCCGCGGCGGACGTCGAGGCGGACCGGTCCGAGCTGTGGTGGGCCCTCGACGTGGCGCTCGGTGTGGTCGCCTACGTCCTGGTCTTCTTCCGCCGCCGGCACCCGTTCGCCATCGCGATCGTGCTCGCCCTCCTCAGCGCGGTCTCCGGTACGGCGGGCGGGCCGGCCGTGCTCGCCGCCGTCTCCCTCGCGACCCGGCGCCGGTGGCGCGAGATCGCCGTCGTCGGCTCGCTCAACTTCGCCGCGGCACAGTTCTTCAGCACCCTCACCCGTCAGGAGGACGACCCCGCCTGGCTGATCCTGGCCGCCAACGCCATCGCGACCGGTGCGATGCTCGGTTGGGGCATGTACATCGGCTCCCGTCGCGAGCTGATCTGGACGCTGCGCAGCCGCGCCGAGCGGGCCGAGGCCGAGCAGGAGCTCCGGGTCGGACAGGCGCGCAGCAACGAACGCGCCCGGATCGCCCGGGAGATGCACGACGTGCTGGCGCACCGGATCTCGCAGATCTCCATGTACGCCGGCGCGCTGGCCTACCGCGAGGACCTCAGCCCCGCCGAGACCCGCGCCAGCGCCGGGGTGATCCGCGACCAGGCGCACGAAGCCCTGACCGACCTCCGCGACGTGCTCGGCGTGCTCCGCGACGACACCGGTGAGCGGCACAGCGCGCCGCAGCCGACGTACGCCGACCTCCCGTGCCTTGTCGCCGGGGCTCGAGACGCCGGGCTGCGGGTCGAGCTGGAGGACCTCGTCGTCCAGGACGACGAGGGCGACAAGGTTCCCGACGGCGCCGGCCGCACCATCTACCGAATCGTGCAGGAGGGCATGACCAACGCCCGCAAGCACGCGCCGGGCGCGATGCTCACGGTGCGCATCGCCGGCTCCCGCGACGACGGCATCGACGTGGTGCTGCGCAACCCGCTCGGGTTCGGGCCCACCCAGACGCCGGGCGCCGGTCTCGGACTGGTCGGCCTGACCGAGCGCGCCGAGCTCCGGGGCGGGCGCCTGGAGGCTCGGCGCGACGGGTCCATGTTCGTGCTGCACGGCTGGATACCGTGGGGAACATGAAGTCCCCGCCGACGCGCGTCCTCGTGGTCGACGACGACCCGCTCGTGCGTTCCGCGCTCGGCCTGATGCTCGGCGGCCAGGCGGACCTCGAGGTCGTCGGGGAGGCCGCCGACGGCCGGGAGGGCATCCGGCTGGCGGTCGAGCTGCGCCCCGACGTCGTGCTCATGGACATCCGGATGCCCCGGCTAGACGGGCTCGCCGCGACCCGAGAGCTGCACCTGAGGCCGAACCCGCCGCGGGTGATCGTGCTGACGACGTTCGACGCCGACGAGCACGTGGTCGAGGCGCTGGCGGCGGGCGCGGACGGGTTCCTGCTCAAGGACACCCCGCCCCCGGAGATCGTCGCCGCCATCCGCAAGGTCGTCGACGACGAGCCGATGCTCTCGCCCTCGGTGACGCGGACCCTGATCCGCCGGCTGCGCGTGGACCAAGCCGAGCCCCCGGGCGCCGGCCGGGAGCGGGCCGATCAGGCCCTGCGGATGCTCGACGGGCTCACCGACCGCGAGCGCGAGGTCGCGCTGGCCGTCGGTCGCGGTCTGAGCAACGCCGAGATCGCGGCCGACCTCTACCTGTCGGTGCCCACGGTGAAGGCGCACGTCTCCCGGCTCTTCGACAAGCTCCAGGTCACCAACCGGGTGCAGATCGCCATCTGCGTTCACGACGCTGGACTGAGCTAGTTTGCGGGTCGCCCCCAGACCCGTCCTGCTCATCCTCCTGATCGCGCCGTTCTTCGGCGAGGGCCTGTCGGGCTCGTCTCCGCCCCTCGATCTGCTGCTGCCCTGGAACCTCGCCTTCATGGCCGCGCTGTACGGCGGCGGCGCGCTCGTGTGCCGCGAGGTCGCCCACCGGTTCGGCCTGGGGTTCTCCGGGTTGGTCCTGCTCGGCGTCGCGTACGCCGTGTGGGAGGAGGCACTCGTCGACCGGTACTGGTTCTTCCCCGACTTCTGGGAGGACTCGGGGATCGGCCAGTACGGCGTCGTGTGGCACACCAACGTCCTCCTGGCGGTCCACCTCACGGCGTTCCACACCGCGATCAGCATCTGCGCCTCGGTGCTCGTCGTCGAGTGGCTCGCCCCGCAGGCGAGGCACCGCCCCTGGGTCGGTCGTCCCGGGCTGGTGCTTGCCGGACTCGTGCTCGCGGTGACACCGGTGATCTACGGCGAGCTCGACCAGCGTCCGCCGATCCCGGTCCTCGTGGCAGCGGGGGTGCTGCTCGCCGCGATCGTGGCGGCCGCGTTCCTGGTGGGTCGCCGGCGTCGACCGGCGTCGTCCCCGCACCCGGTCGGCGACCGCCGACCGCGGCGCGGGATCGGCGTGCTCGCCTTCACCTGCGTGCTCGCGCACTGGGTCCTCACCTACACGGTCGCGGAGACGGGACTCGCCTGGCCGCTCGGCGTCGCGCTCGCGCTGCTGCCGGTTGCCGCCGGCCTCGTCCTGGTCCCTCGTCTCGCCGTGACCGGCCCGTACGGCAGCGACGGCGTGCGTGTCGTGGTCGGCCTGCTCACGTTCTTCGTGCTGCTCGACCTGCTGGTCGCGCTGCTGGGCCGCTACGACATGGTCCTCAGCGCGCTCGTCGGTGGGTGGCTGGCGCGGCGGCTGTACACCCGACGGGCATCCCTCGGTGCCGAGGAGCCTGCCGCTCAGAGCTCGTAGGTCTGGCCGGCGCGCGCCAGCGCCACGGGTCCGTCGTACGTCGTACGCGCCTCGGCCAGCGGGAGCTCGGGGTCGTGCCAGGGCGGCACGTGGGTCAGCACCAGCTGCTTGGCCCCCGCCCGGGTTGCGGCGGCACCGGCGTCGGCTCCGGTGAGGTGCAGGTCGGGCGGGTTGTCCTTGCCCTCGAGGAAGGACGCCTCCGCGAGGAAGACGTCGGCGTCGCGGGCGACGTCGTCCACCGCTTCGCAGGGCCCGGTGTCGCCCGTGTAGCCGACGGTCGCGCCGTCCGCGCTGATCCGCAGGCCGAAGGCCGGCACCGGATGGGTGACCGGCACCGGGGTGACGGTGAACGGCCCGATGGTCACCGGGTCGGACCACTCCCGGAAGTCGAACTCCGCGGTCATCCCCGGGTCGAGAGGCAGGTCGTAGGCGCGAGCCATCCGCTCGGCGGTGCCGGGAGGACCCCAGACCGGGATGCGCGGCTGCGCACCGCCGGGGTGGTACTTGCGCATGACGTAGTAGCCGCAGAGGTCGAGGCAGTGGTCGGCGTGCAGATGGCTGACCAGCACGGCGTCGATCGTGAGCGGGTCGACGTACGTGTGCAGCGCCCCGAGGGCGCCGTTGCCGAAGTCCATCAGCACCCGCCAGGTGCGCCCGTCCTCCTCGGCCTCGAGCAGGTAGCAGCTGGCCGGGGACTCCGGGCCCGGGTAGCTGCCGGAGCAGCCCACGATGGTCAACCTCATGCGAGTCCCCCCACGAACTGGGAGGCGACGCCGAGCTCGGGGCCGAGGAACCGGCTGCCGATGGTCTCGAACTCCCCGGGAGAGCCGGTGGTCAGGAACGTGTACGACGGGTCGCCGCCGGGACGCATCAGCTCGGTGCGCACCAGCATCTTGTAGACGTCCTTGGCGCACTCCTCGGCGCTGCTGACCAGCGTCACGTTGTCGCCCATGACGTAGGAGATGACGCCGGTGAGCAGCGGGTAGTGGGTGCAACCGAGGATCACCGTGTCGACGCCGGCGGAGATGAGTGGGTCGAGGTACTCGTGGGCGACCCCGATGAGCTCGTCGCCGCCGGTGATGCCGGCCTCGACGAAGTCGACGAAGCGCGGGCAGGCCCGGGTGAAGAGCTCCACGTGCGGAGCGGCCGCGAACGCGTCGTCGTACGCCATCGACTCGGCGGTCGCGTGGGTGCAGATCACCCCGATCCGGCCGGTGCGGCTGGCGGCGACCGCGCGCCGGGTCGCCGGCAGGATCACCTCGACCACCGGGACGTCGTACCTCTCCCGGGCGTCGCGGAGCATGGCGGCGCTGGCGGAGTTGCACGCGATGACGAGGGCCTTCACCCCGAGGGCGACCAGATGGTCGAGGCACTCGAGGGCGTACTCACGCACCTCGCCGATCGGCTTGGGGCCGTACGGCTGACGAGCGGTGTCGCCGACGTACACGATCGACTCGTGCGGCAGCTGGTCGATGACGGACCGCGCCACGGTCAGGCCGCCGAAGCCGGAGTCGAAGATGCCGATGGGGGCATCCCAGCGCGGGAGCGCCCCGAAGTCGGCGTTGGTCACGTCGTGCACGGACGCAAGGCTAGAGCGTCCTACCCCCGCCCGGCAGTGCGAGCGACCGACGTCACTGGAGATGCGGATCACGGCGTGGACGGCAGGTACCGTCTGGCGCATGTCGTCGCGTCTCGGACCTCTCGCCTGCCTGCTCGCCCTGACCCTGCTCGTGCCCGCCGGTGCAGCGTCCGGACAGACGTCCGCGCCTTCCGGAGCCCCGGCCCACCGCGAGCCGGAGTCGAGCGCGACGCGGGTCATCGGGATCTCCGTCGACGGTCTCAACACCGACGCCATCACCCGCCTGGGCACCGATGGCGCGCCGAACTTCACCCGGCTCCTCGCGGAGGGCGCGGGCACGCTCAACGCGCGCACGGAGTACGAGCAGAACGTCACGCTCCCCAACCACACCAGCATGATGACCAGCCGCCGGATCGACCGCGCTCGCGGCGGCCACGGGGTGACCTGGGACGACGACCGTCGTCGGATGACCGTCACGCGCGCCGCGGGCCACCCGGTCAAGTCGGTCTTCAGCGAGGTCCACGCGTACGGCGGCTCGACGGCGCTCTTCTCGACCAAGGAGAAGTTCGCCCTCTACAAGCGCACGTGGAGGGGCGGCATCGACCGCTTCGTCGTCCACGAGGGCCAGACCCGACTGGTGCGCACCGCGATCGCGGACCTGGAGTCCACCGACCGCGCGTTCACGTTCCTGCACATGTCGTTGCCGGACCGCTTCGGCCACACGTACGGCGGCATGTCGGCGCAGTACCTCACCGCGGTGCGCCGTACCGATCGCAACCTCGGCGAGCTGCTCGACACGATCGACGCCGACCCGGGCCTGGCCGACGTCGCCGTGGTGCTGACCGCCGACCACGGCTTCCTCTCCGGGAGCACCTCGCACTCGGCGAAGGTGCTCGACAACTACCGCATCCCGTTCGTCGCCTGGGGCGCCGGCGTCCGCTCGGGTGACCTCTACGACCTCAACCCCGACTACCGCGACCCGGGCACCAAGCGCCCGACGTACGCGGCGAAGCGGCAGCCGGTGCGCAACGGCGACCTCGGCAACCTCGCCCTCGACCTGCTCGGGATGCAGGCCATCCCGGGCAGCGAGCTCGACGCCGCGCAGGACCTCGACGTCAGCTGACGGGGTTTCGAGGCTCAGGCGCCAGAGCGCCTTCGCACCTCAACCACCGTCAGGCCCAGAGCTGGCCGTCGAGCCGGCTCTCGGCGTCGTCGATGGTGCCCTCGTAGGCACCGGTCGACAGGTACTTCCAGCCGCCGTCGGCGACCACGAACGCGATGTCGGCGGTCTCCCCCGCCTTGACCGCCTTGGCGGCCTGGCCGAGGGCGGCGTGCAGGATCGCGCCGGTGGAGATGCCCGCGAAGATGCCCTCGAGCTCGAGCAGCTCGCGCACCCGGCGTACGGCGTCGCGCGGGCCGACCGAGAAGCGCGAGTCGATCAGGTCGGCGTCGTACAACTCGGGGACGAAGCCCTCGTCGAGGTTGCGCAGGCCGTAGACGAGCTCGCCGTA
Source organism: uncultured Actinomycetota bacterium (assembly GCA_963707845.1). Lineage (GTDB taxonomy): Bacteria > Actinomycetota > Actinomycetes > Propionibacteriales > Nocardioidaceae > Nocardioides. Next base: position 62,049 of record CAVPRL010000014.1, on the reverse strand, counting down.
CCGCGGCTCGGCGGCGACGATCCGTACGTCGGGCTTGGCGCCGCGGAAGTAGCGGCTGACGCCCATCAGCGTGCCGGTGGTGCCGAGTCCGGCGACGAAGTGCGTGATCGACGGCAGGTCGGCGAGCAGCTCCGGGCCGGTGCCCTGCTCGTGCGCGAGCGCGTTGGCGGCGTTGCCGTACTGGTAGAGCATCACCCAGTCGGGGTGCTCGGCGGCGACCTTCTTGGCGACGCGGACGGCCTCGTTGGAGCCGCCGGCGGCGGGCGAGGACACGACCTCGGCGCCCCACATCCGGAGCAGCTGACGGCGCTCCTCGGAGGTGTTCTCGGGCATCACGCAGACGATCCGGTAGCCCTTGAGCTTGGCGGCCATGGCCAGCGAGATGCCGGTGTTGCCGGAGGTCGGCTCGAGGATCGTGCAGCCGGGACGCAGCGTGCCGTCCTTCTCTGCCTCCTCGATCATCTTCAGGGCCGGGCGGTCCTTGATCGAGCCGGTCGGGTTGCGGTCCTCGAGCTTCGCCCACAGGCGTACGTCGGGGCTCGGCGACAGTCTCGGGAGCCCCACCAGCGGCGTACCACCGACGGAGGCGAGCAGGTTGTCGTAGCGCGTCATCTGAGGAACTTCTCCGGGTCGAACTCGGCGAGCGGGATGATCCGCACCCGCGGCAGTGGCTGGGTGAACGCGTTGACGTCGTCCTCGAGGTCGAAGAGCGGGACGCCGAGGCCGGTGAGCTGGGTGCTCATGAACTCGCGCAGCCCGATCAGGCCGAGCCTGCGACCGCCGCCGAGCAGCGCGCCGAGGTGGTCGACGAAGTCGGCGTCGTGGCTGGCCAGCAGCACGTCGGCGTCGTCGTGGGTCAGCAGCGCGTCGAGCGTGCGCTGGATGCCGACGTCGACGACCTTCTGGTCCGACCCGCCGGCCAGTGGGATCGGGCGGTAGTCCATCGCGAGCAGCGCCTGGACGAACGACGACGGCAGGTTGCCGTTGCTGGCGTTGAGGAAGAAGAGCCCGGTGACGGGCTGGCCCCAGGTGCGCTCGGCGAACTCGGTGACCCGCTCCCAGCGGGGCCGCTCCTCGGGCGCCGGGCGTCGGCCCAGCAGCGAGTTGCCGAGCGTCGCGTCGATGTTCTCGCCGTCGACGAGGACATAGGTACGACGCTCGGCCACGGTGTCAGCCCCCGGCGACTGCGGGGAGCACGACGACCTGGTCGCCGTCGCTGAGCTCGGCCTCGAGGCCACCGATGAACCGGACGTCCTCGTCGTTGACGTAGACGTTGACGAACCGGCGCAGGTCGCCGTTCTCGATCAACCGGTCCTTGATGCCGGGGTGGTTGACCTCGAGGTCGTCGATCAGCGCGCTCAGGCTGGCGCCGTCGGCGCTGACCGCCTTCTCGCCGCCCGTGTAGTTGCGCAGGATGGTGGGGATCCGGACCTCGATGGCCATGGGTTGTGACTCCTCAGTTGCTTCGTGCTGGCAGCTCGTCCACGACGGTGACCTCTTCCTCGGTCACCTCGCCGTCGACGATCCTGTAGGACCTGAACTCCACGGGACCATCGTTATTCCCGTGCTCCCTCGTGCTCACCAGCACATAGTGTGCTCCAGGCTCGCTCGCGAGGCCGATATCGGTGCGACTGGGATAGGCCTCGGTCGCGGTGTGGGAGTGGTAGACGACCACCGGCTCCTCGTCGCGCTGGTCCATCTCCTTGTAGAGCTGGAACAGGTCCGTGGAGTCGAACTCGTAGAACGTCGGAGACCCGGCCGCGTTGACCATCTCGACCAGCCGCTCCGGGCGGTCGCTGCCCTCGGGGCCGGCGACGACGCCGCAGGCCTCGTCGGGGTGGTCACGCTTGGCGTGGGCGACGATGCCGTCGTACGTCGCGCGGTCGATGGTCAGCACCGCTCCAGGGTAGGGGCAGCAGTCGGCTGGTCCGGCAGCCGCCCGGCTCCCGGACCGGTGCGCAGCAGCATCGTCGCGAGCCCGGCGCCGCCCGCGAGCACGGCCGCGGCCACCAACAGGCCCGCACCCAGTCCGGCGCCGTCGGCGACGACGCGGACCACCGCCAGCCCGATCACGCCGCCGATCTGCTGGGTGGTGGTGACCAAACCGGACGCCGCTCCGCTGTGCTCGCTCGGCGCGTCCGCCATGGCCAGCGACGTCACCTGCGGCATCGCCAGGCCGAACCCGGCGCCCATCACCACGAACGCCGGTGCGACGTCGGTCCAGAAGGTGCCGTCGGCGGGGGTGCGGGCGAGAAGCAACAGGCCGCCGACGAACAGGACGAGGCCACCGACGAGCACCCGCGCCGCGCCGTACCTCTCCGCGAGGCGGCCGCTCAGCACCAGGGACGAGACGGCGATGGCCAGGGTCACGGGGAGGTAGGAGAGCCCGGTCGCCAGCGGATCGAGGCCCAGCACGTCCTGGAGGTAGAGCGCGCTGAGGAACTGGAAGCTGAACCCGGCCATCGTCATCGTCAGCAGCACGCCGTTGGCGACCACGAAGCGGGGAGCGCGGAAGAGGGCGGCCGGCAGGAGGCCGCCGCCGCTCCTCCCGCCAGCCCGGCTTCCGTGAGCGGGATCGAGATGGCGCAGGGCGATCGGGATCGTGAGCAGACCGATCGGCACGTTGACCAGGAACACCCAGCGCCACGACGCCAGGTCGACGAGCAGCCCGCCCGCCACCACGCCGATGGAGGCACCGGCTGCTCCGACGAACGCGAGCAGGCCGAAGGCCTGGGTACGCCGACGCTCGTCGTCCTCGAAGAGCCGGGCGATCATGCCGAGGACGACGGCCGAGGCGAGCGCCCCGCCCACGCCCTGGAGGAAGCGCGCCCCGACCAGGAGCTCAGCGCTCGGGGCGAGGCCGCAGAGTGCCGAGGCCGCCGTGAACACCACCAGCCCGGCGAGGAACACCCGCCGCGCGCCGACCAGGTCCGCGAGCCGTCCCGCCGGGAGGAGCAGCAGCGCGAAGGCGACGAAGAAGGCGTTGACGACCCAGGCCAGGCCGGTCCCGGAGAAGCCGAGATCGGTGCGGATGGTCGGCAGCGCGACGTTCACGACGGTGCCGTCGAGGATCACCATCAGTGGGTGGCGGTGAGCGCCGTCAGCGCCCACGTGCGGGAACGGGATGAGTCGGTCACAGAAGCAACCGTAACAAATGATCCCGTACAAAACTATCTATATCGGACCTATGTCGGAGCGGAAGGAACTCTCCGGCGTCGCTGCGGCGCGGTGTGCGACGGCGTGGAGAGTGACCCGAGCGTCAGAATCTCGAGCGCGTCGACCAGCGCCGCTCGCCGCACCTCGTCGAGGTCGAGCAGCACTCGGTCGATCACCTCCCCGACGACGCCGAACGCCCGGTGCAGCACCTGCCGGCCGGCCGGCGTCACGGCCACGACCCGCGCCCGCCGGTCGGTCGAGGACACCCGGCGCTCGGCGTACCCGGCGCGCTCCAACGCGTCGAGGGTCACCACCATGGTCGTCTTGTCGAGTCCGGCCAGCTCGGCGATCACGGTCTGCGAGCGCTCCTGCTCATCGGCCTTCCACAGCACGCAGTACTCCCGCACGCTGATGCCGAGCTCGTTGAGCGCGGCGCCGAGTTGGGCGGCGAGCGCGTACGACGCCTGGTTGAGCAGGAACGACAAGTCGACCGGCGGTGGGGTGGCAGACGTTCGGGGCATGCTTCGACTGTAGCCAGAACGTTCCGCTGCGGAACGATCTGTCAACAGACGTTGTCGGCGCGGATGATCAGCGGTGGAACCGCGCGGCAGTCTCACCGGCGAGGGCGGCATCGATCCGCTGCCGGATCGAGTCGGTCATCGTCGGGAGGCCCGCGATGGGCCACCACCGGACCTCGATGTTCTCGTCGTCGGCGACCCGGGCGTCACCCGAGACCCACGTGCAGGCGAACGTGAGGTCGAGGTACGCGGCGCGGTCGCCGTTCTCGTAGACGACGTCGGGGATGACTCCGACCGAGACGAGCCGGTCGACGGTGACCTCGACCCCGGCCTCCTCCAGTGCCTCGCGCGCAGCCGTGACACCCGGCTCTTCACCCGGATCCACGATGCCGGTCACGGGTGACCACTCCCCGTTGTCGGCGCGCTTCGTGAGCAGCAGCTCGTCGCCCCGTCGTACGACGGCGGTGACACCTGGCAGCCAGAGCTCCCGGGTGCCGATCAGCGTGCGCAGCTCGGCGACGAACGGCGGGATCGGCATCAGCTGCACCCCATCATTGGCTCAGCGCCCCGACGAGGGTCTCCTGGAGGTAGCCGACCCACTCGTAGATGTCGTGCGCCTGGGACCGCGGGTCGTCCTCGGGAAGCGAGTGCCAGTACGCCTCGTCGCCCTCCTCGACGCCGAGCCGGGTCGCCAGGGCGAGCCGCAGGTCGGTGAAGGAGCGCATCCACATCTCTGCGGTCGGCGCGTCGAGCTCGACGTCGATCATCAGCCCGTCCTCAGTCAGCTCCTGCGGGAGCCCGGCCTCCTCGAGCCCGTCGATGATGGCGATCGCGGCGGCCGCCTTGCCGTCGCGGAGCCCACCCTCGGTGAACCGGCGGAACTCGGAGGCGGCCTCCTCGTCGTCGGGGTAGGCGGTCGGGAAGAGCCGGGCGAGCACCGGGTCCTCGGGCTCCTGGGTCGGGCCGGAGAAGTCCATCAGCGCCTCGAAGGGGTCGACGTCGTCTCGCGGGACCGCGGCCTCGTTGCGCAACAGCTCGACGAGCTGGCCGGCGAGCGATCGCAGCAGGTCGGCCTCGAAGCCGGAGAAGTTCGCGATGATCAGCTTGCTGCGGCGGTGGCGGTGGAACCCAGTCATTCAGTGAACCCAGTCATTCAGTCCTGCTTGTCCATCGTCGCCCAGAGGCCGTACTCGTGCATCGCCTGCACGTCGCGCTCCATCTCTTCACGGGTGCCGTGGCTGACCACGGACTTGCCGTCCTCGTGGACCTCGATCATCAGCTTCTCGGCCTTCTTCTTCGAGTACCCGAAGTACTTCTGGAAGACGTAGGTCACGTAGGACATCAAGTTGACCGGATCGTTCCAGACGATCGTCACCCACGGCTTGGCCGTCTGGACGATCTCGTCTGGTGTGGTGGTCGGCTCGACCTCGACGGGCGCGGTCACGTCCTCAATGTTGGCACACTGTCGGTCGTGGCTACTCCCCCGATGCCTGGCGGCGCCCCGCCGACTGCACTGTTGACCGATCACTACGAGCTCACCATGCTGCAGGCCGCGCTGCAGTCCGGGACCGCTCACCGGCGATCGGTCTTCGAGCTCTTCCCCCGGCGGCTCCCCGAAGGACGCCGGTACGGCGTCGTCGCCGGCGTCGGACGCGCGCTCGACGCCATGGAGCGGTTCACCTTCGACGCCGAGACCCTGGCCGTGCTGGAGGACGTCGTCGACGGCCCGACGCTGGACTGGCTGGCGTCGTACCGGTTCTCCGGCGACATCTGGGGCTACGGCGAGGGTGAGACCTACTTCCCGTTCTCCCCGCTGCTGGTGGTCGAGTCGACCTTCGCCGAGGCGGTGCTGCTCGAGACGGTGCTGCTCTCGATCTACAACCACGACTCGGCGGTCGCCTCGGCGGCATCGCGGATGACGCTCGCCGCAGGCGACCGGCCCTGCATCGAGATGGGCTCACGGCGCACCCACGAGGAGGCGGCGGTGGCGGCCGCGCGGGCGGCGTACGTCGCGGGCTTCGCGGCGAGCTCCAACCTCGCCGCCCGGCAGCGGTACGGCGTGCCGACGACCGGCACCAGCGCCCACAGCTTCACGCTCCTGCACGACAGCGAGGACGACGCCTTCCGCGCGCAGGTCGCCTCGCTCGGCAAGGACACCACCCTGCTGGTCGACACGTACGACGTCGCCGCGGCGGTGCGCAGCGCCGTCGAGATCGCGGGACCTGGCCTGGGCGCCGTACGCCTCGACTCGGGCGACCTCGCCGTGCTCGCGACGCAGGTGCGGGCGCAGCTCGACTCACTCGGCGCGACCGGGACGCGGATCATCGTGACCAGCGACCTCGACGAGCACGCGATCGCGTCGCTGGCGGCCGCGCCGGTCGACGGGTACGGCGTCGGGACCGAGCTGGTGACCGGCAGCGGCCACCCGACGTGCGGGTTCGTCTACAAGCTGGTCGCGCGCGAGTCAGGCGCGGGCGAGCTGATGTCGGTGGCCAAGAGGAGCGTCGACAAGATCTCGGTCGGCGGCCGCAAGTACGCCCTGCGTCGTCGTACGGCGTCGGGCGTGGCGGAGGCCGAGGTGATCGGGATCGGGCACCGACCGAGCGACGACGGCGACGACCGCGCGTTGCTGGTGCCACTCGTGCGGGCCGGCGAGGTCGTCGGACGGGAGTCGCTGGCCGACGCCCGGGCACGCCACCTCCGGTCGCGAGCGGAGCTGCCGGTGGCGAGCCAGCAGATGTCGCGCGGCGAGCCGGTCATTCCAACCGTCCACGAATGACGGTTAGGGTCGCAAGCATGAAGCACGCGCTGATCGTGACCGACGTGCAGAACGACTTCTGCGAGGGCGGCTCGTTGCCCGTCCCGGGCGGGGCGCGGGTGGCTGCCGACATCGGCACCCTGCTCCACGCGTGGTCGGCGAAGGCGCAGGACGCCCCGTCGTACGACCATGTCGTCGCGACCAAGGACCACCACGTCGACCCCGGCGGACACTGGTCGCGTGAGCCGGACTTCGCCGAGTCGTGGCCGGTGCACTGCCGGGTCGGCACCGACGGCGAGGCGTTCCACCCCAACCTGGACCCTCAGCCGTTCGACGCGATCTTCCTCAAGGGTGAGCAGGCGGCGGCGTACTCCGGCTTCGAGGGCCGCACCGTTGACGGCGTCGGGCTGGTGGACTGGCTGCGGTCGCACGAGGTGACGTCGGTGGATGTCTGCGGGATCGCGACCGACTACTGCGTGCGAGCCACCGTCCTGGACGCGGCCGGTGCGGGCTTCGCGACTCGGCTGCTCGCCGACCTGTGCGCGGGCGTCGCGCCGGAGACGACGGCGGCGGCGCTCGACGAGATGCGGGCCGCGGGCGTGTCCGTTGTCTGAGACTCCTTCGCCCGACCACCTGCAGGTGCGGCTCGAGGACAGCGTGCTCTGGCTGACCTTCAACCGCCCCGAGATCCTGAACGCCGTCGACGACGAGATGATGGTCGCGCTGGCGACCGAGCTGGAAGGCGCGCGCGCCCGCGACGACGTACGCGTCGTCGTCATCACCGGCACCGGATCCGGCTTCAGTGCCGGCGCCGACATGGCCGCGCTGCGGCAAGCACCCGAGCACCCGGTCGAGACCATGGACGGCGCCAATCGGGTGATCCGGGCCGTCGTCGGGCTCGACAAGCCGGTCCTCGCCGCCGTCAACGGCATCGCCGCCGGCGTCGCCTGCTCGGCGGCCCTTGCCTCCGACATCATCGTGGCCACCGAGTCGGCCGCGTTCCTGCTGCCCTTCGTACGCATCGGGCTGATGACCGACGGCGGTTCGTCGGCCACCGTCGCCGCCTCGATCGGCCGGGCCCGCGCGATGCGGATGGCGCTGCTCGGCGAGCCGATGCCGGCCGCCGAAGCCCTCGCCTGCGGCCTGATCACCCACGTGGCGCCGGACGCCGAGTTCGCGGACCTCGTCGCCCGCCTCGCCCGTCGGCTCGCCACCGGCCCGGCCATCGCCCAGAGCGGCATCAAGAAGGCGGTCAACGCCGCGACCCTCCCCCACCTCGAGGACGCCCTCGACCGCGAGCACTCCGGCCAGCGCGCGCTCTTCACCACCCGTGACTTCAGCGAGGGGCTCGATGCCTTCGCCGAGGGCCGGAAACCGGAGTTCCGCGGGGAGTGAGCGACGCCCAACGCTCGCTGTAACGCGGTGTTGTGGGGTCTAGGAACCCGTCAGAACGGGTCACCAGATCCCACAACACCGCGTTACAAGGGCCGTCCGTCAGCGGCGCCGACGCCTGACGACGTACGGCGCCAAGTCGTCGATCGAGGTCCCGAAACGGGCATTGGTGTCGAGGATCTCGCGCAGCACCCGGTCCTGAGTCGCCTCCCAAGCGTCGGGCTGGAGCTCGGACCAGACGATGCGGGACATCCCGAGCTTGAAGCCACACAACCAGTCCTGCCTGCGCTTCTCGTCCCACATCACCTCGTCGGTGGATCGGTCTGCATACCCGCCGGCCACCTCGCGCTGGTACTTGACCCATCCGTCGAACTCGACGAGATGGCGACCGATCCGGAAGTCCACCCACGCGACACGACCGCGCTCCTGCAGACCGAACTGCGGCTGCACCAGACCGATCCCGAGCTGCTTGAGCAACAGCATCGTCAGGTCCTCGCCCGGGTTCTCACATCGCCCATCCGCCCACTCGGCTGCAAGTCGGGGCACGGTGACATACGGCCAACTCGTCATGTCGGCAACAGCATCCTGCAGTGCACGGCGCGACTCGCCTCGTCGCAGCGCAGAGTTCGCCGCCACGATCGCGTGCCGCAGTCCGTGCTCACGCCCGATATCCGCCACCGTCCGCGAGATGTCGAGCACCGGGTGGTCGTCGATGAAGTCGATCTGCTCGGTCCGCACCGGGGCCTTGTGGTGCTTGATCCCGTGGCGCGTCCTCCCGCCGAGGACACCGATCCGGGTGACGTGCACCAGGCGAGGACTGGCCTCGAGGATCGGCAGCCCATGGAGGTACGCCGCCGAGTCGTGACTCACCAGGTGCGGCGTGGTCGTCGTCAACGTCGCCGCCCAGACCTCGAGTCGCGGACGCCCGACGTACGGATCCAGCGACTCCCAGTAGGCCCTGGTCGTGTAGACACCGCGGCGTACGGCGACCCATTCGCGGGTGCGCAACAGGGTCCTGAGCTGCTCCGGTGTCATGCCGGCCGCGAGCGCTTGGCGTCGCAGGATGAGGCCGTGCTGATGGGCGAAGTAGTGAGCGAACCGCGGCTGCATCTTCATCAGCCGACGATCGCCCGGGAGGGCCGCTGCCAGCGCGACCCGTTCGCCGACCCGTGGACAACGCGGCCGCTGCCCAGGCCTGTGGACCGAAGGTGGCTCCGCCGTCGCTTGTAACGCGGGGTTGTGGGGTCTTGGAACCCGTCAGAACGGGGTCACCAGAACCCACAACCCCGCGTTACAAGCGGCGGGAGCGAGTGAGCGCCCTCAGGTCACCGTGATCGGGATGCCAGCCGACACCAGCCGCCAGTCGACCGAGGCGAAGGCAGCGGGGTCGATGGTGCCGTTCGCGATCACCCAGTCGATCAGCAGCTGGCGGATCTCGTTCTGCCGGTTGTAGACGACCGGCGCGGTGGAGACGGCCGGGAAGCCGCCGCCGCCGGACTGGCGGTAGTTGTTGACCGCGAGCACGAACTGCTGCGCATCCGTGACCGGTACGCCGTCGTACGCGAGCCCCACGATCCGTGATCCGGGAGCGGCGGCGACGTCGATGTCGTAGGTCAGTGGGGCGTCGAGGCCGGCGACGGAGTCGAAGTTGTAGTCGGGCGTGCCGTTGGGTGCCAGGTCGGTGACGGCGTTCGTCACCTGGTCCATCGTGAACGGCCCGGTGCCCGAGACCTGCTTGAAGTAGCGGGCCGAGAACTCCAGGTAGGCCTTCACCTCCGCACCCGTGACGCGTACGCCGAGCAGGGTGTTGTCGTAGATGTAGAGACCGGCGACGTCGCGGATGGTGACCTGCCCGGCTGGGAAGGACGCCGACCTGTTGAAGGGCGCGGCGATCGAGAGCACCGGCAGCGCTGCGTCGGAGCCGGTCAGCCCGGCCTTCACCGCATCGGCCTGCACGTAGTTGACGAAGTCGATGATCGGCACGTCCTCCACGACCGCGCGAGCCGCGGACAGTGCGGCGGCCGAGGTGCCGACCGGCGAGTTCACGTAGCCGACCACGGTGTCGTGCTGCTCGCGCACCGCCCGCGCCACCCGCGCGTCCTCGGCGACCGCGTTGGAGTTGAGCACCTGCGACGTCGCGGCGACGAGGCGCCAGCCACGGCCCCGCCGCGAGTGGGTCTCCTCGACGACGAAGTCCATGACGGCCAGCCGCCGACCCCAGTACGACGGCTCGCACAGCAGCACCTGCTGGCCGGTCGTCTCGTTCTCGACGTACTGCTGGGCGATCTCCACGTGCGCGTGCCCCACGAGGATCGCGTCGACGCCGGGCACCTGGGCCGCCAGGAGGGACGAGGCGTTCTCGGGGTACGGCAGCGCGTCGCCGTACGACGAGGAGGTGGCCGCGCCCGAGTGTGCCGAGATCACCACGAGGTCGCAGCCGCGCCGCTTGAGCTCCGGCACAAACTTCTTCGCCTGCTCGACCAGGCCGGGGAACTCCATCTTGCCCTCGACGTTGGCCTTGTCCCAGATCGCGATGCCCGGGTTGGTGAGCCCGAGGATGCCGACCTTGAGCGTGCGGCCGCGGCCGACTCGGTAGTGCTTGATCAGGTACGGCTGGAAGGCCGGCCGCTTCGTCGCCGGGTCGACCGCGTTGGCACCGAGCAGCGGGAAGTCCAGCTGCTCCTCGAAGGTGCGCAGCGTGTCGAGCCCGTAGTTGAACTCGTGGTTGCCGAGCGCGGCGGCGTCGTACCCGACCTCGTTCATCGCCCGCGCCATCGGGTGCACGGCGCCGCCGGTGATCGGGTCGATCTTCGCGTAGTAGTACGCCAGCGGGGTGCCCTGGATGGTGTCGCCCGCGTCGAGGGTCAGCACCGGCTCGCCGCGCCGCTCGCGTCGCAGCGCCTTGATCAGCGTCGCGACCTTCGCCAGCCCGATGTCGTTGTGCGCGGCGTCGTCGTACTCCGCGTTCTTGAAGTAGTCCCAGTTGAAGACGTTGCCGTGCAGGTCGGTCGTGCCGAGCACGGTCAGCCGCACTCGGTCGGGCCGATGGTGGTGGCCGTGGCCGTGGTGACCGCCGGCGTACGCCGAGGGCGTGTAGCCGGCGACGGCGAGAGCAGCGGTGCCGGTGACACCACCGGCGATGACGGCACGACGCGAAGGCATAGCTTCAGACACTGACATTCCTCCCGAGAACGGTTCAGAGCCCTGCCGTTCTATCCCGTGCGCGGCTCCGGCACAAGTGATGGCATCATCGGCAACGAGATGTTCACCTCCGCTTTGGCGCCACTCCGGGAGTCGCGGTTCCGGTGGTACTTCTCCTCGCGGCTGGTCAACCTGTCCGGTACGACGATGGCCCCGGTCGCACTCGCCTTCGCGGTGCTCCACATCAGCGACTCCGCCGGCTCGCTCGGGCTGGTGCTGGCGGCCCACAGCATCCCCCAGGTCGTGTTCCTGCTCCTGGGTGGCGTCGTGGCCGACCGCCTGGGCCGAACGCTCGTCATCCAGCTCTCCAACGTCGGCGCCGCGCTCAGCCAGGGCCTGCTCGCCACGCTGCTGATCTCCGGTCATGCCGAGCTGTGGCACTTCGTGGTGCTGTCCGCGGTCAACGGCACCCTCTCGGCGATGAGCCTGCCGGCGCTCGCCGGCATCGTGCCGGCGCTGGTCCCGCGCGAGCAGCTCCAGCCGGCCAACGTGCTGATCTCGATGTCACGCAACGCACTCGCGATCCTCGGCCCCACGGTCGCGGCCGGCCTGGTCGTCACCGTCGGCCCGGGCTGGGCGCTCGCGGTCGACGCGGTCACCTGGCTGGTCGCCGCGCTGCTGCTGATCCCGGTCCGGCTCCCGGCCCGGCCTCGCACCGGCGCCGAGCCGTCGATGCTCCGTGAGCTCGCCGACGGCTGGGACTTCTTCCGGCGTACGACGTGGCTGTGGGTCGTCGTGCTGTCGTTCGGGGTCCTCAACGCCATCCATGCCGGTGGGCTCCTGACACTGGGGCCGGTCCTCGCCAAGGGCTCCGACATCGGTGCCGACGGCTGGGGTCTGATCATGTCGGCCGAGGCCGTCGGGCTGTTCGCGATGACCCTGCTGATGCTGCGCATCCCGCTCCAGCGGCCGCTCTTCTGGGGGATGATCGGCGTCGCGCTCTTCGGGGTGCCGATGGTCGTGCTGGGGCTGCACCCGCAGACGGCGTGGGTGATGGTCGCGGCCTTCGTCGGCGGGATGGGCATCGAGGTCTTCGCCCTCGGGTGGAACCTCGCGATGCAGGAGAACGTGCCCGACGAGATGCTCTCGCGCGCCTACTCCTACGACATGCTCGGCTCGTTCGTGGCGATCCCGATCGGCCAGCTCACGTTCGGCCCATTGGCCTCGGCCTTCGGCACCCAGGACGTGTTGCTGGTCGGCGGCGTCGTCTATCTCGCGGTGGCGCTGCTGACGCTGCTCTCTCGGTCGGTGCGCGACCTGCCGCGGGTCAGCACCACCTCTCCGCCAGCGCCCTGATCACCGTCAGGTTGCGGTTGGTGGCGACGCCGAGCTGCTTCTCGATCACGGCGTTGGTCAGCCTGGCCTCGTGGTAGTTGTCGCCGAGCAGCAGGTGCACGGCACGGCCCCCGACCCGGGCGACCTCGTCCGCCGTACTCGTCTCCTCGAGCGCCTGGATCGCGGCCGCTGACGGCGCGTCCTTGAGCAGCGAGACGTAGTGCTTGCCGCCGTGCCCGTACGACGCCGCCTCGTCCGCGATCGCTCGCAGCTCCTTCTGGGTGAGGACGATCGTCGGCACCGCGAAGCCGGCCTCCTCCTCGAACGCCGCCTCCAGCGCCGCCTCGATCTTCGCCCGTGACCGCAGGCTCGTGTCGAACCGGACGTTGCCGGTGTTGATGTAGGTCTCGACGTCGGTGAAACCGGCCGCCTCGACAGCCTTCGCGATGGCCGCCTTCGGGAACTTCCGCTTCGCACCGAGGTTGATCGCCCGCAGGAAGCCGATGTACGTCGCCATGCGCCGCATCATGCCAAGACGGTCGAACTGTGGGACGGCTCACGTAGATTTACATAGGTTCCCTATGTAATGTGGTGAGCGTGACTGACACCGAGCTCGCCAGCGACCTGGTCGTCCACGCGGCCCGTCTCGTGCGCGCCGTACGACGAGAGCTCGAGCTGCCTGCGGGGACGCGGATCATCTCGCTCCTCGACGAGGTCGGCCCGCTGGGCATCACCCAGCTCGCCGAGCTCGACCGCTGCTCGCAGCCGACGATGTCGGCCGCGGTCGCGCAGCTCGTCGAGCAGGGCTGGGTCACCAAGGCGCCCAACCCGGCGGACGCCCGGGGCACCGTCGTCACCCTGTCCGACTCGGGGCTCGCCGAGCTGCGCCGGGTCCGCCGCCTGCATGGCGAGCGGGTCGCCGGCCTCGTCGCCGCGCACCCCGGCCTCACCACCGAAGACCTCGCCACGGCGGTCGCCGTACTTCGAGGGATCCTCCAGGAAGGCACTACCCCGTGAACCACCCCACCTCCACGACCGAGGCGGCTGAGACCGGCTCGTTCCTCAAGCAGCCGCGAGCCGTCTGGGCCGTGGCCTTCGCCTGCGTGATCGCCTTCATGGGCATCGGGCTCGTGGACCCGATCCTCAAGGAGATCGCGGCCAAGCTCGACGCGACGCCGAGCCAGGTCTCGCTGCTCTTCACCAGCTACATGGCGATCATGGGCATCGCGATGCTCGTGACCGGTGTGGTGTCGAGCCGGATCGGCCCGAAGCGCACCCTGCTCTCCGGCCTGGTCCTGATCATCGTCTTCGCGGCGCTCGCCGGCTCGTCCAACAGCGTCGGCGCGATCATCGGCTTCCGCGCCGGCTGGGGCCTGGGCAACGCGCTCTTCGTCGCCACCGCCCTGTCCACCATCGTGAGCGCCTCGAAGGGCTCGGTCGCGCAGGCGATCATCCTGTTCGAGGCCGCGCTCGGCCTCGGCATCGCGTCCGGGCCGCTCATCGGCGGCCTGCTCGGCGAGCAGTCCTGGCGCGGGCCGTTCTTCGGCGTCTCGGTGCTGATGACGGTCGCCCTGGTAGCCACGGCGTTCTTCCTGCCGACGACACCACCGGCCGGGCGTCGTACGTCGCTCGCGGACCCGTTCCGCGCCCTGCGGCACCCCGCCCTGCTGCTGATCGCTCTGGTCGCGATCTGCTACAACCTGGGCTTCTTCACGCTGCTCGCCGCCGGCCCGTTCGCGCTGCCGAGCTTCGACATCATGCAGATCGGCTGGACCTTCTTCGGCTGGGGCGTGCTGCTGGCCTTGACCTCGGTGGTGGCCGCCCCGCGGCTGCAGCGGAGGTTCGGCACCCTGCCCACGCTGCTCGCGATGCTGGTCCTCTTCGGGCTCGACCTGGTCGCGATGGCGGTCTTCACGACCAGCGAGGCCGCGGTCGCCACGGCGATCATCGTCGCCGGCGCGTTCCTCGGCGTCATCAACACCCTCGTCACCGAGGCCGTCATGGGTGCCGCTCCGGTCGAGCGGCCGGTCGCGTCCGCGGCGTACTCCTTCGTCCGCTTCACCGGCGGCGCCGCAGGTCCGTACGTCGCACTCAAGCTGGCCGAGCACGTCGGCGTGCACGCGCCGTTCTGGTTCGGCGCGGCCGCGGTCGGCGTCGGCGTGGTCATCCTGGCCGCCGGTGCCGCCACCATCGGGCGTGCCCTCGTCGCCGGCGCCCCGGCGTCACACTCCCCCGCCGAGGCCGAGGCGGAGCTGGTCGGCGACCTTGCCTGACCTGGGGCGCTAGCGGACCCGCACCACGTTGGTCCGGGCCGCCTTGTCGTGCAGCGCCTGGCGCTTGCTGTCCCAGAGTGGCCACAGGCCGTCGAGGAGCGAGTACACCGAGCTGAGGTAGCCGACGTACGGGACCGAGCCCAGGATGCTCGGACCGAACTGCGTGAGCCACCTCAGCAGGACGGTGCCGAGCGGCATCGGCCCGGGCACGTCACGTCGGCGGACCCGCAGCCCGAGCATCAGCTTGCCGGGCGTCGCCTGCTTCCACATCAGGAATCCGACGTGGTAGCAGAGGTTGATCGCGAACCAGAGCAGCCCGAGCGCCAGGAACACGTGGGCCAGGTCGCTCTGGAGCTCCGTCGCGGAAGGCGCGGGCCCGTTGGTGTCGAAGGAGCGGCTCACCTCGTCCAGGTAGTCGTCGAAGACCTCGCCGATCCGACCCCAGAACGGCACGCTCGCCAGGACGTAGAACGGCACCAGGATCAGGCAGTCGAGCAGGTAGGCGCCGAGCCGCACGCCCCACCCGGCCAGCTCTGCGCCGTCGGGGGTCGTGGGCGGGCCGGCGTACGGCGTGGGCGTCTGCTGTTGGGCGACGGGGGCACCAGGAGCCAGATGAGCGGTCCACTCGCTCCCGTCCCACCAGCGCAGGGCCGGCGGCATGCCGCGCGGCGGGATGGGGTCCGGGTACCAGCCGGCAGGCAGTGACATGGGCGGCAGGCTAGTGCGAGCACAGACCGTCGGTATGCGATTCGCGGGGAGCAGGCTCCTACAAGTTCCCGCGGGCGTCCTGCTCGCGCTCGATCGCCTCGAAGAGCGCCTTGAAGTTGCCCTTGCCGAAACCGAGCGAGCCGTGCCGCTCGATCAGCTCGAAGAAGACCGTCGGCCGGTCGCCCAGCGGCTTGGTGAAGATCTGCAGCAGGTAGCCGTCCTCGTCGCGGTCGACCAGGATCGCGCGCTTCTGCAGCTCCTCGATCGGGACGCGCACGTTGCCGATCCGGGCGCGCAGCTCGGGGTCCTCGTAGTAGGAGTCCGGTGTCGCGAGGAACTCGACGCCGTTGGCGCGCAGCGCGTCGACCGAGGCCAGGATGTCGTTGGTCGCGACCGCGAGGTGCTGCGCACCCGCGCCGCGGTAGAACTCGAGGTACTCGTCGATCTGCGACTTCTTCTTCGCGATCGCCGGCTCGTTGAGCGGGAACTTCACCCGGTGGTTGCCGTTGGCGACCACCTTGCTCATCAGGGCCGAGTAGTCGGTGGCGATGTCGTCGCCGATGAACTCCGCCATGTTCGTGAAGCCCATGACCTTGTTGTAGAACTCCACCCACTCGTCCATGTGGCCGAGCTCGACATTGCCGACGATGTGGTCGAGGGCCTGGAAGAGCCGCTTCGGCTGTCCTTCGGGCTTCACCCACGAGCTGGACCTGGTGACGTAGCCGGGTAGGTACGGGCCGTCGTACCGGCTCCGGTCGACGAGGGTGTGGATGGTCTCGCCGTACGTCGCGATCGCGGCGATCCGCACGGTTCCGTGCTCGTCGGTGACGTCCTCGGGCTCGCGTACGACGCGGGCGCCGGCCTTGCGGGCCTGGGCGATGCAGCGGTCGACGTCGGGCACCTCGAGCGCGATGTCGACGACGCCGTCACCGTGGCGACGGTGGTGGTCGGCGAGCGGGCTGTCCGGGTCGACGGCGCCGTTGAGCACGAACTTGATCGAGCCCGAGCGCAGCACGAAGGACTTGTGGTCGCGGTTGCCGTTCTCCGGACCGGAGTAGGCGACCAGCTCCATGCCCCACGCGGACTGGTAGTAGTGGGCCGCCTGGGTCGCGTTGCCGACGACGAAGACGATCGCGTCCCACCCGGTGACCGGGAAGACGTCACCCTCCTCGTCGTACTCCACCAGCCCGACCAGCTGCTGGAGCTGCTCCAGCGTGAGGTCGGCCTTGAGCTCGTCGGCGGTGAGGGCGTGGTGGGTCGTCGTCATGGGGCGGAGCCTGCCGGGATAGCGCAGAGTGTGCAATCGTGGACAGAATCCCTGCACAACCTGTCCACCTACGGAGGCGACCATGGACGATCTCGACGGCAGATTGATCGACCTCTTCGCCGACGACCCCCGGGTGGGCGTCCTGGAGGCCTCCCGCCGGCTCGGCGTCGCGCGCGGGACGGTGCAGGCCCGGCTCGACAAGCTCGCGGCGACCGGCGTGATCACCGGCTGGGGACCCCACCTCTCCCCCGAGGCGCTGGGCTACCCGGTGACGGCGTTCCTCACCCTCGAGATCCGCCAGGAGACGAGCGGCGGCGGCCACGACGCGGTCGCCCGACACCTCGAGCGGATCCCGGAGGCACTGGAGGCCCACACGATCACCGGCGCCGGCGACCTGTGGGTCCGCGTCGTCGCCCGCTCGAACGCCGACCTCCAGCGCGTCATCGACGACGTGCTCGACGATGCCCGCATCGTCCGCTCGTCGACCGTGATCGCGCTCGCGACCCAGGTCCCCTACCGGGTCCTGCCGCTGGCCCGGAGCGTGACGTCGGGATAGTCCGTCACCTTTTGGCGGTCGACACGCCGATGGCGGCGACCAGAAGGTGACGGACTATCCCGGCGGTCCGGCGTACCGAGCCTCAGCGAGCAGCGAGCGCGCGTCCGGCGGTGACGGCGGCCTCCTCGGCCTCCTTCTTCATCAGCGCGGCGAGCTCGGTGAACTCGTCCAGGGCCGGGTTGACGCCGACCAGGGTGAACTCGCGCTCGATGAGCGTCAGGTCGGCGCCCCAGATGTCGACCAGGATCCGACGCAGGTAGTCGGTGCTGTGGTCCCAGCCCTCGCGCGGCGTGCCCTCGCCGTACGCACCGCCGCGGGTGGTGACCAGGACGACCTGCTTGCCCTCGAGCAGGCGGGTGCCCTGCGGGGCGCCGGCGAGCACGAGGTCGAACCAGGTCTTCGCGTGCTGCGAGACGCCGAAGTTGTAGAGCGGCAGGGCGAGCACCACGACGTCGGCGGCCTGGAGTTCGTCGGCGAGGCCGGCGGCGAGGGCGAGCGCCTCGACCTGCGCGGGCGTCCGCTGCTCCTCCGGGGTGAACGAGCCGTGGATCGCGTTCGCCCAGGCCTCCGACGGGAGGGGGTCGACCGCCAGGTGACGGTTCACGACGGGCACGTCGGGGCGCACGGTACGGAACTCGTCGAGCACCAGGTCGGCGAGCGCGGCACTGGCGGAGGCCGGTCCCTGGATGGTGGCGTCGATGCGGAGCAGGGTCACTGGGTTCTCCCGAAGGTGGATTTGAATGTTCAACTCCAAGGTAAACCGCTCGACTTGAATGTTCAAGTAAGTACGCTGGCCAGGTGACCGACGAGCCCACCGACGAGCCCTGGCTGGACGACGACCAGCTGCGCGACTGGAAGTCGGTGGTCGGCCTGGTGATGGCGCTGCCCGCGGCGCTCGACGCCCAGCTCAAGCGCGACACCGGACTGAACATGTTCGAGTACCACGTGCTGGCCGCCCTCTCCGAGGCGCCGCACGGCGCGTTGCCGATGAGCGACCTCGCCGGCATGTCCCAAGGCTCCCCCTCCCGGCTCTCCCACGCGGTCAGCCGCCTGGAGAACGCCGGCTGGGTCGAGCGGCGAGCCTGCGTCGAGGCGGGGCGCCGTACGGCAGCCCACCTGACGCCGGCCGGCCGGCAGAAGCTCGAGGAGGCCGCGCCCACCCACGTGCGAGAGGTACGCCGCATCGTCGTCGACCAGCTCGACCCGGAGCAGCTCGCCGGGCTCGGCGCCGCGGCCCGCACCGTGGTCGCCGCGATCGACGCCCCGGGCTGCACGGAGTGCGGCTAGCGGAGTCGAGCAGCGAGCTCCTCCGACGCCCGCACGACCTGCGGCCCGACGGCAGCGGCATCGAGGTCCGCGTCGACGGTGACGATGCCGACGCTCGCCTCGAGGCCGGGTACGCCGCGCACGGGTGCCGCTAGGCCGCGGGCGCCGGACTGCAGCTCGCCGGCGGTGAGCACGTACGGCGTCGGGTCGTCGGTGCGGCCGAGCAAGATCGCCTTGCCTGCGGCTCCCTGACCGATCGGGTGCCGCGACCCGACCCGGTAGCCGACGTGGAAGTCGGTCCACGACGGCTCGACCACCGCGAGCGCCAGCGCCTCCTCGCCGTCGGCGACGGTCAGGTGGGCGGTGCAGCCGACGGCCTCGGCAAGCTCGCGCAGCAGGGGTACGGCGAGCTCGCGCAGCACCGGCTGCACGGCGGCACCGAGCCGGAGCACGCCCAGCCCGACCCGCAGCCGGCCACCCGCGTCGCGGCGTACCAACGCGCGGGCCTCGAGGGTGGCGACCAGCCGGTGCACGATCGTCCGGTTGACCTCCATCCGAGCCGCCAGCTCGGTCATCGTCAGCCCGTCGGGCGTCGCCGCGAGCACGTCGAGGACCCGCAACCCACGGTCCAGCGTCTGGGAGATCTCGGCCGGCACGTCTCGGAGTCTAGGGACGTCAGGAGCTCTTGCGGGTGGCCCAGTCGCGGAGCCGGTCGATCCGCGCGTGCAACTGGTCCGCGGTCGCGACCGCTGCGGCCGGCCCGCCGCACTCCTTGCGGAGCGCCGCGTGGGTGATGCCGTGGGCCTGCCCGGTGCGGTGGTGCCAGGCGGCGACCAGCCCGTTGAGCTCGCGGCGCAGGACGGCCAGCTGCTCGTGGGTGCTCACCTCGGCGACCGAGTCGGCGCCATGGTCGGGCGGGGGCTTGGGTGCGGCCTTCTGCTTCTTGGCCCGGTCGCTCTGCCGCTGCTGCAGGAGCTCGCGCATCTGGCCGGGCTCGAGGAGGCCCGGGATGCCGAGGAAGTCCATCTCCTCCTCCGAGCCGACGTGCACCTCCCCCGCGTGGCCGAACTCGCCGCCGTCGAAGAGCACTCGGTCGAAGCGCGCCTCGGAGCCCAGCGCCTCGAACGACATCTCGAGCTCGTCGGAGGCGCCTTCTCCGGCGTTCGCCTCGGCAAGCAGGTCGTTCTCTGCGGCGAAGATGTCGCCCTCGTCGTTGATCTTGCGCTTCAGGACGTGGTCGCGCTCGACCTCCATCTCCGAGGCGAAGCCCAGCAGCGACGGCACCGATGGCAGGAAGACCGAGGCGGTCTCGCCGCGGGTCCGCGCCCGGACGAAGCGGCCGACAGCCTGGGCGAAGAACAGCGGGGTCGAGGTCCGCGTGGCGTAGACGCCGACGGCGAGCCGCGGGACGTCGACACCCTCGGACACCATGCGGACGGCGACCATCCAGCGCCGGTCGCTGTCGGTGAACTCGGTGATCTTCTTCGAGGACGCCTTCTCGTCGGAGAGCACGACGGTCGCCGGCTCCCCCGTGATCTGGCGCAGGATCTTGGCGTAGGCACGCGCGTTGTCCTGGTCGGAGGCGATCACCAGGCCGCCGGCGTCGGGGACGTGACGGCGCACCTCGGTGAGCCGGCTGTCCGCGGCCGCCAGCACCGACGGGATCCAGGAGCCGGTCGGGTCGAGCGCGGTGCGCAGCGCCTGCGCCGTCAGGTCCTTGGTGAGCGGCTCGCCGAGCCGGGCGGCGATCTCGTCGCCGGCACGGGTGCGCCAGGTCATCTCGCCGGAGTAGGCCATGAAGAGCACCGGGCGGACGACGTGGTCGGCCAGCGCGTGCGCGTAGCCGTAGGTGTAGTCCGCGACCGAGCGCGGCACCCCGTCGTTGCCGGGGGCGTAGGTGACGAACGGGATCGGGTTGATGTCGGAGCGGAACGGCGTACCGGTCAGGGCGAGCCGGCGGGCGGCCGGCTCGAACGCCTCGCGCACGCCCTCTCCCCACGACAGCGCGTCACCCGCGTGGTGCACCTCGTCGAGGATCACCAGCGTCTTGAACCGCTCGGTGCGGATCCGCATCGCCAGCGGGTTGACCGCCACTCCGGCGTACGTCACGGCGATGCCGACGAAGTCCTGCGACGTCTTGCCCTTGCCGGCGGAGTACGTCGGGTCGATCGGGATGCCGGCGCGGGCGGCCGCCTCGGCCCACTGCAGCTTGAGGTGCTCGGTCGGAGCGACGATCGTGATCCGGTCGACCATGCGCCGGCCGAGGAGCTCGGCCGCGACCGAGAGCGCGAACGTCGTCTTGCCGGCGCCGGGCGTCGCCACGGCGAGGAAGTCGCGCGGCTGCTCGTCGAAGTACTGCCGCATCGCCGCCGACTGCCAGGCACGCAGCGAGGGCGCCGTACCCCAGGCCGCGCGCTCCGGCCAGGCCGGGGTCAGCGCGATCGGCAGGGAGTCGGCCTCGGGCCGACCCGTCACTCCTTGGGTCCGGCGTCGTCGTTGAGGCTCTCCCAGGCGTCCTTGCACTCGGGGCACACCGGGAACTTCTCCGGAGCCCGGCTCGGCACCCACACCTTGCCGCACAGGGCCACGACGGGAGTCCCCATCACCATGGCCTCGGTGAGCTTGTCCTTCTCCACGTAGTGCGAGAACCGCTCGTGGTCGCCCTCATCGGTGGGGACGGTACGGCGGTCCTCTCGGACGTCCGTGTCTGTCGAGAAGCCGATGCTGGTCACGGCCCCCACTGTAATCGACAGATCAGTTGAGACAGATCAGTTGAGCTCGGGGTCCGCCGGGCGGGTCGAGTGCCAGGCCATCTCGCCGGGCTGTCGACGCAGCACCTCGCGCCACAGGTCGGTGGTGTCGGTGCGGAACGCGTCCCAGGTCTCACCGGGCACGACGTACCAACTGCCCTCCTCGATCTCGCCGTCGAGCTGGGCGGCGCCCCACCCGGCGTACCCGGCGAAGATCCGGAGGCCGGCGAGGCTGCCCTCGAGCAGCTCGACGGGGGCGTCGAGGTCGACCAAGCCGAGCATGCCGTTGACCGCGCGGAACCCCACCGGCACGTCCTCGGGGTCGCGCAGCAGCGCGACCGCGAGGGCTCCGTCGGCGCCGACGGGGCCGCCCTGGAAGAGCACGTCGGGCTCGGCCACGACGTCGGCCCAGCCCTCCAGCACGGCGTGGACGGGCACGCCCGACGGGCGGTTGAGGACGACACCGAGGGCACCGTTGTCGTCCACGTCGAGGAGCAGCACGACGGAGTCGGCGAAGTTGGGATCCAGCAGCGCAGGCGACGCCACCAGCAGCATCCCGGCAACCGGCTGGCTCATGGCCCCATCATGCCGGAGATCGTGGTAGGCGCAGTGGGTCAGGCCGCGACCACAGACTTGATGCGGCCGATGAGACCGTGGGGTGCAGGGGCGGCGACCGGCGCGGGACGGTACGTCGTCCGGGCGCGGTCCTCGATCTCGGCTCCGACGCGCGCGGCGGCGGCGTCGGGCGTGCTGACCCGGCCGGCCATCATCGCGAGCAGGACGTGCTCCTTGGCGGTGGCCTTGGCCATCGCGGCGGAGATCGCGGGGGTGCTAGGAGCGGTCCGCGCGCGGTCGAGGATCGCGCGCACTCCGGGGAGCTCGTCGGCAGCCGTGTGCCACGCGGCGACGACGGCGTCCTCGAGCTCGAGCGGCTCGGCCAGGAGCTCGCGCTCGATCCGGCCGGCCAGGCGGGTGTGCCAACGCAGCTGGAGGGCGCCGAGCAGGGTGAGCTCGTCGTCAAAGGTCTCGGCGACCCCGGGCAGATCCAGGGGCAGTCGGCCGTCGCGGCGTCGGTTGGCGCTGGCGATGACGTCGCGGAGGATCTCGCCGCGGCGGTGGAAGGACGTCCAGGTCATGGTGTCTCTCCTTCGGGACGGACGGTGCGCCCCGAGTGGGGCATACCGGAAGTACGTACTCACGGTATGTAACCGTCCGTCGGTACGCAACCCTTCTCGCCCGGTGATCCGGCGCACGCATACCGACGGTAGGTATTAGGCTCCGGTGACCATGAGCAAGTCGTCGGTCTCCAAGCTCGTCCCCCGGGTGCCCGGCGTGCCCGGTGCGACCCGCCGCCAGCAGTACTCCGCCTCGACCAAGCGCGCACTGGTCGACGTCGCCGAGGGGCTCTTCACGGAGAACGGGTACGCCGCCACGTCGCTCGACTCGATCGTCGCCGGCGCCGACGTCACCAAGGGCGCGCTCTACCACCACTTCAGCGGCAAGCAGGCGCTCTTCGAGTCCGTCTTCGAGCGGGTCGAGGACGACGCCTCGCGCGCCATCCAGCAGGCACTCAAGGGCCACCGCGACCCGTGGGAGAAGGCGATCGCCGGGCTGCGGGCGTTCCTGACGGTCGTGCAGGAGGCGCGCTACCGGCGGATCGTGATCCAGGAGGGCCCGGCCGTCCTCGGCTACGAGCGCTACCGCGAGCAGGAGGAGCGCTCGACCTTCGCGAACGTCCTCGAGATCGTGCGCTCGGTGCTCGAGGCCGGCGAGTGGGAGCTCGACGAGGACCTGTTGCAGACCTTCGCCCGGATCTTCTTCGGTGCGATGTCGTCGGCCGGCGAGTCGGTCTCGAGCGCGCCCGACCCGATCGTGGCCGCGACCAACGTCGAGACCGCGATCAGCTTCATCCTCGCCGGCTTCCGGGCGCTCGCCGAGAGCGGCGTGGAGCTGCCCGCCAGCGAGCTGCCCGAGGAAGCCTGAGGGTTACTGCCGCTGCGCCTTACCTCTTGGTGAAGGTGACGTTGCCGTTCGCGGCCGGGACCAGCTCGATCCAGGTGTGACCGGCCGGCACCGTGAGGTCGCCCGCCTTGGTCGACAGCTCGATCGGCGCCTTCAGGTCGGACTTCGACCAGGTGCCGCGGACCAGCTTGCCGCCGTGGAAGACCATGGCCTGGCCCTTGCCGGTGAACTTGGTCTCCGGCACCGGGTTGCCCGCCGGGTCGAGGTAGCCGGCGTCGCCGACCTGCACGCGGAGCACCAGCACGGTGTCGGCCGGGAAGTGGTCGCCGTCGGCGGCGTACGTGTTCTCGTTGACGTAGCCCTTGCCGTCGTACGTCCAGTTCGTGGTGTGCCCACCGCCGAAGCTGGCCGCGATCTTGGTGGCCTTCTGCCCGCCCGGGAAGTCCTTCTCCTCGCCCCACGGCAGGTAGTCGTCGGGACGCGCGGCGTCGGTCTTGGCGTTCTTGGCCACCGTGGTCAGGTCGGCGAAGACGTTGTACGGCGCGCTCCGGCTGGTGTCGCGCGAGAGGCCCGGCGCACCCTCCTGGAAGAACTGGATGCCGGCGCCCTTGATCCGGGCGATCGTGCGGCCCGCTGCGCCGCTGGTCACGACCGAGGCGTCCGCCGGCGAGACGATGCCGATGTCGCTGGCGCGCATCGAGCGGACCGGTCCGACCTTGGTCGGCAGCTGCGAGTAGAAGAACGCCGCGAGGCGGGTCAGCCCACCCTCGACCAGCTCCTCGACGACCAGGTCGGCCTCACCGAGGCCGAGCTGCGGGGAGCTGGCGTAGGTGTTGTCGATCTTGGTGACCAGGACCGGGTAGGTCTTGGCGGCGTCCTCGTCGCCCTCGACCGGGAGGCCGGTCAGCGGCCACGTCGACGCGATCTCCTCGCTGGCGGCCACCTCCTGCGAGGCCGCCTTCGGCTTGTCGGAGGAGTCATCTCCCCCGCCGCAGCCGGCCAGCAGCAGGCCGGTCGCCGTCAGGAGGGAGATGATGGTCAGGGGGGCACGACGCACGATGGCGCTCCGATCCGTGAAACTCTTGTGACTTGCTCGACTTCAAGTGTGCAGGCGCGACCGTACCCCGTGGGGAGGCGCGCCCACGTATTGCCGATTACGCCTAACCGAGCTTGGCGCCGCCGTCGACGTACAACGTCTGGCCGGTGATGTACGACGCCTCGTCGCTGCTGAGGAACGCCGCCGCGGCCGCGATGTCCTCCGGGAAGCCCACCCGGCGGACCGGGTTGGCCTCGGCGTTGAGCTTGCGGAACTCGTCGACGTCGATGCCGAGCCGGGCCGCGGTCGCGTCGGTCATGTCGGTCGCGATGAAGCCGGGGGCGATCGCGTTGGCGTTGACGCCGAACGGGCCGAGCTCGATGCCGAGGGTCCGGGTGAAGCCCTGGATGCCCATCTTGGCGGCCGAGTAGTTGGCCTGGCCGCGGTTGCCGAGGGCGGAGACGCTCGAGAGGTTGACGATCTTCCCGTACTTCTGGGCGACGAAGTGCTTCTGGGCGGCCCGGGTCATCAGGAACGCACCGCGCAGGTGGACGTTCATGACCAGGTCCCAGTCGTCGTCGGTCATCTTGAAGAGCAGGTTGTCGCGGGTGACACCGGCGTTGTTGACGAGGATGTGGATCCCGCCGAGCTCGGCCACGACCCGCTCGACCGCCGCGTTGGCTGACTCGGTGTCGCTCACGTCGGCGCCGATGCCGACGGCCTTCGCGCCGTCGACGAGCGGCAGCTTCGCCGCGGCTTCGGCCGCACTGGCCTCGTCGAGGTCGAGGATCGCGACGGACGCGCCCTCCTCGGCGAACCGCGTCGCGGTGCCGAACCCGATGCCGCGTGCTGCTCCGGTGACGACCGCAACCCGTCCGTCAAAACGACCCATCGCTGCTGCTCCTCCAATGTCGGTGGTGGTTACTACCTCACAGTAGGGCAGCACCTCGGGGGCGACCCTCCGGGGCGGCTACCGGCGCACCTTGGCCGTGGCCGGGCTGCGGACGGTCGCCGCGGCGTACGACGCCTTCCGCCCGACGACCCGGACGCTGATCCGGTGTCCGACGTCGGCCTTGCCGAGTCGGTAGGTGCGCGCGGTGCTGCCCTTGACCGGCTTGCCGTCGCGCAGCCACTGGAAGCTCAGCTGTACGGGGGCAGGTGACCATGGCTTGACCGAGGCCACCAGCTTCCTCCCGAGGCGGGCGGCGCCGACGACGCGCGGGCTGGTCGTGCGCAGCACTCCGACGAACGGAGGGACGACGAACGGAGGGACGACAGTCGGAGGGTCCACGACCGGCGGGTCCACGACCGGCGGGACCACCGTCGGCGGATCGAGCCGGACGGTGTAGTGGCGGCTCTTCGCCACGCCGTCCGGGAACGAGAGCACCTTGGCGGCGTCGAACGTGTACGCGTCCTCCCAGTACTCCGGCACTCCGGTGCCCTGGTAGCCGGTCGGGAGCCCGAACTGGATCTTGAACTCGTCGAAGTTGTCGACGAACCGGTAGCGACCCTGGGCGTCGGTCTCGTTCGGTCCGTACTGAGGCCAGTCCCACGCGCCCCCGTCCTTGCGGACCTTGAAGAGGAGCGGGGCGTTCGCGAGCGGCGTGCCGTCGGTGTCGAGCACGGTGAAGACCACCCGCGGTCGCTCGCGCATGGTGATGTCCTGGACCGTGGTGGCACCCGGACTCACCGTGACCGGTCGGGTGTCGTAGTAGTACTGCGGGTCGTCGACCCCGTAGGCGCCCGAGCTCACGTCAACGACGTAGTCGCCGGGGATCAGGTTGCCCGACCACTGGCCCTCGAGGCTGTCGTAGTGCCCCTGGGCATCGGTGACCGTGCCGTAGCCGCCACCGTTGTCTTCCAGGAAGCCCACGTTGACGCCCGGCATCGGCTGTCCCGCCTCGTTGCGGACCGTGCCGACCACCTTGCCGATCGGCTGGAGCTCGATCTGGTGGGACAGCGTGGTCGCGTTGTCGGTGACCACGACCTCGGTCGCGCCGTACGGACCCGACCGGTCGTCGTAGTACTCGTAGCCGTACTGCCCGAGCTCGCCGTAGTCCTGGGGGTACGTGCGGATCTCGTAGGTCCCATTCGGCAGGGTCGCCGTGAACGATCCGTTCGCCGCCGACTGCACCGAGCTGGAGACCGTGCCGTTCGGCGTCTGCCGGTCGAAGACCACGCTGGCGCCGGCGTACGCGCTCGCCGAGCCGCCGGTGGGACGGGCAGTGACGACCCCCGAGATCGTGCCGGTGCCGGCGGCCTGGGCCGGGACTGCGACGAGCAGCGAAGCGAGCAGGGCGAGCGCGGTCGCCGGGACGAGACGACGGGACGAGATGGTCATGCGGTTCCCTCCGAGGATCGGGACGCAGGCTCGTCCCGGTCGGACGTCTATCCGCCAGGCGCCGTCCCGAAACCTCAGAGCACCGCGCGCAGGCGGGCGGCGTACTCGGTGGCCTCGCCGTCGGCGTACGACGTGCGCGGCCAGAAGAAGCCGCGCAGCCCGTCGCCCTTGGTGCGGGGTACGACGTGCAGGTGCAGGTGGGCGACGGACTGGCTGACGACGTTGTTCATCGCGACGAAGCTGCCCTGGGCGCCGAGTCCCTCCACGACGGCCGTGGCGAGGCGCTGGCCGGCGGCCAGGAACGGATCCCGCAGCGCCGCCGGGAGGTCGGGCAGCGTGACGATGTGCTCGCGGGGCACCAGCAGCACGTGGCCCTTGAAGACCGGCCGCCGGTCGAGGAACGCGAGGAGGTCCGGCTCGTCGAGGACGATGTCGGCGGCGAGGTCGCCGGCGACGATCGCGCAGAACACGCACTCGACCCCGGCCGCCATGCACGAAAGGCTACTGACATGGAGATCGCACTGATCGGGGTCGGGGCAGCGCTGTGCATCGCGGCGGTCACCGCCTTCGCCTCTCGGCTCGGGGTCGCGGCGCCGTTGCTGCTGGTGGTGGTCGGCGTCGCGGTCAGCCTGCTGCCGGGCGTGCCGACGGTCGACATCGACCCGGAGTGGGTGCTCATCGGCGTGCTGCCACCGCTGCTCTACTCGGCGTCGGTGTCGATGCCGGCGATGGACTTCCGGCGCGACTTCCGCGCGATCGGCGGCCTCTCGGTGGTCCTGGTCGTGGTCAGCTCGGTGGTCGTCGGCGCGTTCCTGGCCGAGGTCGTCCCCGGCATCGACCTCGCGACCGGCATCGCCCTCGGCGCCATCATCAGCCCCACCGACGCGGTCGCCACGACGATCGTGAAGAAGCTCGGTGTCTCGCCGCGCGTGGTCACCGTGCTGCAGGGCGAGAGCCTGCTGAACGACGCCACCGCCCTCGTCCTGCTGCGCTCCGCCGTCGCCGCCGGCGGGGTCAGCGTCTCGGTGTGGGGCGTGGCCTGGGACTTCGTCGTCTCGGTCGTGATCGCCGCAGTGATCGGGCTGGCGGTCGGCCGGCTCAACCTGGTGGTCCGCGCGCGGATCAGCGACTCCGCGGTCAACACCGCGATCTCGTTCGCAGTGCCGTTCGTGGCCTACCTGCCGGCCGAGCACCTCGACGCCTCCGGTCTGGTGGCCGCCGTGGCCGCGGGTCTCTACACGGGCCAGGCCGCGCCGCGCTACCTCAGCCCACGGCACCGGCTCTCCGAGGAGCAGAACTGGCGCACCATCGAGCTGCTCCTGGAGGGCGGCGTCTTCCTGCTGATGGGCCTGGAGCTGGACGGCGTGGTCTCCGGGGTCCGCGAGCAGCACGGCGACCTGTGGTCCGCACTGTGGATCGGGGTGGTCGCCGCCGTGCTGGTGGTGCTGATCCGGGCGGCGTACGTCGCTCCCCTGGTCTACGCGCTGCGCCGCCGGGCCGACCGCAGCCTCGCGTCGCGGGACAAGCTCACCACGATGCAGACTCAGCTCGACGACGGGACGCTGCCGGTGCGGAGCAGGCCGCAGCGCCGGCCCCGCAACGAGCACGAGGCCGAGCGGCTCGAGCAGCACATCGAGCGGCGTACGAGGATGTTCAGCACCCGGATCCGCCGGACCCTGGCCGACGTCGACTACCTCGCCGGCGCCCCGCTGGGCTGGCGGGAGGGGACCGTGCTCGTCTGGGCCGGGATGCGCGGCGTCGTCACGCTGGCGGCCGCGCAGACGCTGCCCGAGGACACCCCGCAGCGCGAGCTGCTGATCCTGATCGCGTTCGTGGTGGCGGCCGGCACCCTGGTCGTCCAGGGCGGCACCCTGCCGATGCTGGTGTCCCGGCTGGGGCTGGCGTCCCCGCCCGACGACGGACCGGATCCGGAGCGGGCGGAGCTGCTCACCGAGCTGTCGGCGGCGGCACGGGCGGCGCTCGACGACCCGGACCTGCGGCGGCCCGACGGCACGGCGTACGACGACGCGGTGCTCGAGCGCACCAGGCAGGCCGCGATGATGCCCGCCTCCGAGGAGGACCACGCCGTCGGCCGCGAGCTGCGCCGGCAGGCCACCGAGCTGCGCCTGCAGCTGATCGCCGCGATGCGCGAGTCGCTGTTGGCGGCGCGCTCCGACGGGACCTACTCCTCGGAGACCCTCGAGGACATGCTGCGGATCCTGGACGCGGACCAGATCACCACCGAGCTGCGCGCCTAGGGCGAGGCGTCCTGTTGCCCCGCCTCCTCGGTCGCCGTTGGTGAGCCGCTGCGTGGCCGCTGGGTTGGTTGTCGACAACCAACCCAGGGAAGGCCAGGCGCGGAGCCCTCGGGCGTGGCTCCTAGTCGCAGTAGCGGGTGCAGGCCTCCGGCCCGCCGGACGTGCGCTTGCCACCGGCGCCGGCGTAGTCGAAGTGCTGGGTGTCGCCGTTGCCGAAGCTCCAGCGCAGGCCGTGCCGGGCCATCACCTTGACGACGGCGTGGGAGCGGGATCGCCAGGCGACGCGCGGGTCCGAGCGCGGCTGCCACCAGTGGTTGGGCACGAGGCCCTTCGCCGAGCGGTAGGGGTTCTCCCAGGTGTTGACGTCCAGCGAACGACCCCACGAGTGCGGCGACCGGGTGCCGGGGCGCCCGGTGACGTCGCGGCAGTTGAACGCCGAGGTGTTGCCGGCCGCCATCGAGGCGTAGTCGTCGGCGCCACGGGAGCGCTTGCTCCAGCCGAACCGGTCGACGCGGTACATCGCGCGGATCGGCAGCTCGCGGCGGTACATCTCCGCCAGCGCGGCACCCATGGCGCCCGCCGCGTCGGCGCTCGCGACGAGCTCTCCGCGGCGGCGGTAGCCCTGGTAGTCCCAGTAGTTGACCCGGACGATCCGCAGGCCGTCGCGACCCACCGGGCAGCCCGGGTGCCACGAGACACCGGCCATCTGCCGCCAGATCCGGTCGCTGACCGCGGTGACCTGCACGTTGGCGCCGCCGCCGACGGCGCGCTGCTGGGCCGGCAGGTGGATCCGCGGCTTCGGGGCACCCTTCGGCAGCCGCACCGGCCGGCCGGGAGGACGGTTGTCGATCCGCAGCACGCCGCTGCGGTCGGCCGCGACCCAGGCAAGCTGGGGCGCCCGCGCCTGCCACCGGGTGTCCGTGCGGGGCGTGACGGCTAGGGTCGCGCGGCCCTCGGCGTCGGTCGTGACGACGCCGTACGCCTCCCACCCGGCGCCGGGGCGCTTGCGGAAGAGCTGTACGTCGCCGGCCAGCGGCTCACCGTCGGCGGTGCGCCACCGGATGCGGAGGGTGGCCGAGCGCTCGTCGACCACCGACGACGGGCCGCCGAGGGTGACCAACGCCCGCCGCAGCTGGACCTGGAGGCTGCCCTCCTGGATGACGGGCGGGTGGTTGGCGTCGCCGGCGTACGTCGCCCGGATGCGGTTGTCGTCGGAGATCCGTGACACGACCAGGGCGGCACTCGCGCGGCCCGCGGCGTCGGTCACGACGGTGCCGACGGGCTGCCAGGCACCTCCGGTGCTGCGCTCGAGCAGCACCGGGGCGCCCGCCACCGGGGCGCCGGTCTCGTCGCCGAGGGCCAGGGTGAGGGTGGTGGTCGCGTCGGCGGGGGCCGCCGGCGCCGACAGCGTGAGCGTCGTACTGGTGGCCGCGCCGGCGGGCGCACCCAGCCCGATGGCGAGCGCAAGAGCGCACACAACAGTACCGACGATCGTCCCGAGCGACATGCGCTCTACATTCCCATGCGAGAGGCGGCCAACCCCGGAGCGGGGTGTCGACTACCGCCGTCGTACGACGAGGATGGTCACGTCGTCGCGCTGCGAGACGGCGTGGTCGCGGACCGCCGAGCGCATCCGGGTGACTAGGCGTTCGGGCGACTGCCCCAGACCCGACCCGAGGACGGACTCGACGCCGGACCTGCCGAACTCCTCGCCGGCGGAGTCCCGGGCCTCGAGCAGACCGTCCGAGAACGCCAGGAGCACCGACCCGGGCCCGAAGTCCCGGATCTCGACCTCCCACGTGGACTCCGTCAGCACGCCGCTGACCAGCGGTCCCGTCGGCGCGAGCTCGGCGAGCGTCCCGCCGGCGGCGACCAGCGGCGGCGGGTGGCCGGCGTTGACGTAGGACAGCCGGTCCGCGGCCGGCTCGATGACGGCGACGAAGATCGTCGCGAAGAGCTCGGACTCGCCGACCAGCCCGTCCCGGACGGCCGCGAGGACCGTCGGCACCGGGGCCGTGCGCAGCATCGCCGAGAGCGCGCTCTTGAGCCGCAGGCCGACCACGGCCGCCTCGGGTCCGTGTCCGGAGACGTCGCCGAGGACCACCACGACCCGGCCGTCGCCGAGATCGACGATGTCGAGGAAGTCACCGGCCAGCACGCCCTCGGCCGACTCGATCTGGGCCGCGACCTCGAGGCCGTCCGCGACCGGCGGCAGCTGCGAGAGAGCCGACTGCAGGGCGCGTACGGCGGGCTGGCCCAGCACCAGCGCCTCCGAGGCGCGGCGGGTCGCATCGAGCTCGTCGAGCAGGTGCCGGCGCATCGTGTCGACGTCCTCCCCCACCTCGGTGACCTCGCGCGGGCCACCGCCGACCACGGCGTGCTGGAGCTCACCGCTGGCGACCGCGCGGCTGCTGCGGCCGAGCTCGGCGAGCGGCTGCAGCACCTTGCGGTTGAAGGCGCCGGCACCGGCGAGCACCGTGGCGAGGAAGGCGACGATCGTGAAGGCCAGCAGCAGCGAGAGCCGCCGCAGCAGCGAGTCGGCCCGATCGGCTGCGGCGCCCTGCTCGGCGGCGATCGCCTCGTCGGCCGCCTGGTGCGCGGACCGGACCTGGTCGAAGAGCCGCTTGCCGTCCCCGGACGCCACCAGCTCCTCGGCCCGGGTCCGGTCGCCGCTCCGCGCCGCGTCGAGCTCGGGCTCCGCCGCCTGCTCCAGCCAGTCCTGGTGTGCCTCGTCCATGGCGGCCAGCCGTCCCCAGACGTCCGTCGACACCTGACCCTGGAGCTTGTCCAGGAGCTGGTCGATCTGCGGCGCGGCGGCGTCGTACGGCTCGAGGAACTCCGAGCGCCCGGTCAGGATGTAGCCGCGCTCCGCGGTCTCCTGGTCGACGTACAGCGCGAGGATCGTGCCGAGCTCGACCTTGGCCGGGCTCAGCTCGTCCCTGAGCCGGTCCTGGGCCGAGACGAACTGCGCGACGGTCACGGCCAGGAGCGCCCCGACGACGAGGGACAGCAGCACGACCAGGCCCGCGCCGACACGCACGACCGCGCGTGCGGAGTACGGCGCGCGAGGCTCGGGCACGACGCGCATTCAACCAGTCCGAGCGAGGGTCGGCCTACGGAACCTCGACAACCGAGCTCAGCGTGCTGCTGTTGCCGCCGAAGTCGGTCAGGGTCAGGTCGGCCTGGATCGTGGTGCCGGAGTCGAGCGGCACGAACTCGTAGGTCAGGTTGTCGATGTCCGAGTAGAGGCCGACGTCAGTGGTCGGGTCCCAGCTCTGCTCGCCGTTGGCGCCGATGGTCAGCACGTCGGGGATGATCACGCCCTCCGGGTCGGGGGCGAGCTCGCCGTACCCACCGGACTCATCGTCGTAGATATAGATCGTCTCGCTGACGAACTCCGCGGAGTCGATGTCGAGGACGAGCGAGAGCAGCGCGTCCTTCGGGTCCTCGTGATCCGGGTCGGTGGAGGCGTAGTAGGTCATCGGGACGTCGAAGAACGCCGTCGTGAGGTCCTCGCTGAGGTCGAGGTCCGTGTAGGCGTACGCCGAGTCCTCCCCGTCGCTGATCTGGAGGTAGCTCAGGTCGTAGCTGCCGGAGGCCGTCGGTGCGTCGCCGTCGTCGGTGTAGTCGGCGATCTCCTCACCGAAGTAGGTGATCGAGTCGTCGTCGTTGACCAGCGCGTAGCTGATCGTGGCCTCGGTGATGTTGTCGAGCGCGGCGGGGTCGAACGCTCCGGTCAGCGTGATGCCGCCGTCGTCGTCGAACGTGACGTCCGGTCCGGTCTCGGGATCGGTGAACTCCGGCTGCTGGTCGTCCGGGATGGCGGCGCCCGCGGAGTAGTAGGTGTCCAGGAAGCCGGACCACGTGTGGGCGCTCGGGACGTCGAGGTAGGCACCGTCGGCGAGCTCCCGGACCGGGGGGAGGTAGATCGAGAGGCCGGTCGCGCCGGTGGTCGCGACCCCGAAGACCTCGTCGAGGACGGCCGCGTCCAGCGCGTCGACCACCGCGTCGGCCTCGTCCGCTACGTCGGGGGCGGCCGCACCGATCGCCGTCGCGAGCAGGCCCAGGTCGCTGAGGTGCTTGTCCTGGGTCTCGTCCGGGTTCTTGCCGAAGGCGAGGGTCGTGGCCTCGGACTGACCCACCGCCGGCGCCACCTCCTCGCCGCCGGTCGCCAGCGCATTGGCGAACCCGCCGACGGCGTCGTCGACCTGGTCCATCTTGGTCAGGTCGATCATCGACAGGGTGATCTGGTCCTGGGTGCCCTGCTCCTCGGCCTGGCTGGAGAACCCGGCGAGGATCTCCTTGCCGAAGTCGTCGGCGCTCGCGTCGGGGTCGTCGGCCAGGAGCTGCAGGGAGCCGTAGTCCCAGCCGTGGCCCGGCTCGAGCTCCTGCGAGGCGACCATCCGGTCGGCGAGCGGCGCGACGGCGCTGGCCACCTCGTAGTTGGCCATCAGGCAGGCGTCGAAGCCGAGCAGGTCGAGCTTGTCGACCCCGGCCTCCTCGAGGCCGCTGGAGATCGCACCGGTGATCTCCTCGAGGTCGAGCACGTCGTAGTCGCTGCCCTCGTCGGGTCCGATGCCGGGCCAGGAGGCGCCGTGGTCGGAGATGATAAGGGCGTAGTGGCCGGCGCGGTTGTCCTGGATCCCGTCGGCGATGAAGCTCGCGAGCAGCTCCGGGTCGGCGGAGTCGACGTCGCCGAGGTCCTCGACGACCTCGGTCGTGCCACCTGTACCGATGTCCAGCACCCGCGCACCGACCCACGCGCCCTGGTCGAGCAGCTCGTCCTCGCCGTACTCGGCCGAGCGGTCCATGAGCTCGCGGACGTGCAGGTTGTCGTTGGAGCCGACGGCGCCGATCTCGTTGACGTCCGCGACCATGAACGGCTCGAGGTTGGTGTCGGCCATCGAGTAGTGCAGCACCGTCCAGCCGTCGCCCTCGCGACCGGTGTGGGCCGCAGGCTGGTCGGAGTTGTCACCCGAGGCGTCGCCGGAGCAGGCAGCGGTCAGGAGCAGGAAGGCAGCGGCCGCGGCCGCGGTGGCGGTCCGTCGCGTGGGGGTCGTGGGCACAACGGTCGAGCGTAGAGCTGGCTGAGCGGCGCCGTACGGCGAACGCAGCCGCCTGCAGCGCCGGGCTAGTCAGGCCTTGTCGGCTTCCTTTGCCGCGGCCTTGATCTCCTCGCCGGCCACGTGGTCGATCGCCCCTTCGACGATGGCGTCTGCCTTGGCGAGCGCCTTGCGGATCTCGACCACGCCGGGGTCGGAGACGAGGGCGAGGATCCCGGAGTGTCCCGGTGCGATCGCGTCCTCGAGCTCGTCGGCGAGCTCGCTGCGGTGGTGCACCTGGCGCAGCTTGCCAGTGGCCGCCCCGGCCGCGCCGATCACGGCCGTGCTGCCGATGATCGACGGCGGGAAGATCACGCCCAGCGCGATGCCGCCGACGATGCCCCACTTGAGGCCGGACTTGGTGCTGTGGTCGGTGGCTTGCCTGACCTCGAGCTTGCCGTCCGATCCCCGCTCGACGACGACCACGCCCTCGATCGCCATCGAGTGCCCGTCCTCCAGGGACTTCAGTAGTTCGTAGGCATCCTGGGCTGCCGCCGTGTCGGCGAAGTCGGCGACGATCAGGGTGTAGGCACCGTCGCTCACGGCCGCCACGATGGACTCGTCACCGGTGGGTGTGCTGTCAGACATGTCGACTCCTTGGGTTGCCCGCACCATCGCAGCCATCCGGGTGGGCGCCCACCATCCCGGACGGGGTGGGACCCGGGAGTCCACCCTGCCCGGGGTGGGGCGCCTCCACCCGGATCGGGGAGACGCTCGTGCCTCAGCCTGCCGAGGAGGACACGTGAGCACTGGGACCGGGTACGACGACGACTCGACGAAGGGGTTCGTCGCGGACCTCGCCGCCACCTTCGGCGGCGTCCTGCTGCTGATCGCCTCGGGCTTCGACATCCTCCAAGGCGCGTCCGCCGTCGCGAACGACGACCTGTACGCGCAGGGCAGCGACTACCTCTACAAGTTCGACATGACCGCGTGGGGCTGGGTGCACCTCATCCTCGGTGTCCTCGGCGTGCTGGTCGCCATCGGCATCCTGATGCGGGCCGGCTGGGGGCAGATCACCGGCATCATGGTGGCGAGCCTGTCGATCCTGACGAACTTCATGTTCCTGCCGATCTACCCCGTCTGGAGCGCCTTCATCATCGGCTTCAACGTCCTCGTCATCTGGGCGTTGGCCAACCAGCTGAAGAGCTACCGGTGACCCGTGGCCGGTGAGTTCGGGTACGGCGCGGACCGGTCAGGACCCGGCGCGTTCGAGTACGTCGTCTCGCCGTTCGCCGGGTTCCTGCTGCTGATCGTCTCGCTGCTCGACATCCTGCAGGGGCTGTCGGCGGTCGCGGACGACGAGCTGTACCGGCAGTCCGAGCAGTACCTCTACGAGCTGGACCTGACCGCGTGGGGATGGGTCCACATCGTCCTCGGTGTCCTCGGCGTGCTGGTCGCCGTCGGCATCCTGATGCGGGCCAGTTGGGCGCTGTTCACCGGCATCATCGTGGCGAGCCTGTCGGTGCTGACGAACTTCATGTTCCTGCCGGTCTACCCCGTGTGGAGCGCCTTCATCATCGGCTTCAACGTCCTGGTCATCTGGGCGTTGAGCAACCAGCTGAAGAGCAACCAGGCGGGGAGGTAGCGGCGCGGGCGAACGAGGTTCTACCCCGGCATGCTCCTCGGGACAACCCCTTGTTCGGGGGATGCGCCAGGAATCCAGGCGAGGTTCCATAGTCAAGGCGACACTGGCAGACCGCCGGTGGGGGGAGTTGGACGCGCCAGGACCGGCAGGTGGACAGATGACCGAGGACGATCGTCGTGCGCGGACGGTCTCCAGCCTCGCGCTGCTCAACGAGCAGTCCCGGGCGGGACGTTCCACGATCTCCCAGTCCAAGCTGCGGCCCGCCGCCAACCCGGCGTACCTCGTCGAGCGCCCGCGGCTGCTCACCCTCCTGGACCAGGCCACGCTGGCTCCGCTGACGCTGGTGGTCGCTCCGGCCGGCTCCGGGAAGACCTCGCTGCTGCGGAGCTGGGTCGCGGCTGCGCCGTACCCCTCCGCCTGGCTCTCGCTCGACGCGGACGACCGCGACCCGGTGCAGCTGTGGCGCGGAGTGTTCGCCGCGCTCGAGGGGATCGCACCGGGCTGTGCAGCGGCCGGCGCCGACCGGCTGCGGCGTCCCGGCGGCCTCTCCGACGCGATCGTGGCCGTGCTCGACGACCTGGAGGCTCGCGACCACGAGCCCAAGGTGCTGGTGATCGACGACCTCCAGCTGATCGACGAGGAGGAGGACATCAGCGCGTCGCTGGCGCTCTTCGTGCAGCACCTGCCGTCGTGGCTGCACGTCGTGATCGCGAGCCGGCACGAGCCCCGGCTCCCCGTGCACCGGCTGCGGGCCCGCGGAGAGCTGGGCGAGGTGCGCTTCGCCGAGCTGCGCTTCTCCTTCGACGAGGCGGCGGCGATGCTCGCCCGACTGGTGCCGGACCTGGAGCCGGACCTCGCGAGCGAGGTCGCAGCCCGCGCCGGCGGATGGGCGGCGAGCATCCAGCTGGCCGCCCTCACGGTCCGCTCTGCCCGGGCGCAGGGAGTGGGATACCTCCCGGACCAGGACGGCGACCGGCACTACCTGGAGGACTACGTCTGGCACGAGGTGCTGGCCACCGAGGACGACGACCTGGTGGACGTGCTGCTGGCCTCGTCGGTGGTCGAGCGGGTCGACCCGGACCTCGCCCGGGTCCTCGCGGGGCGCATGGACGCCGCCGAGCTCCTCGCCAGAGCCGAGGAGCGCGGTCTCTTCGTCACCCGCATCGAGCTGACGGGCGCCTTCGAGATGCACGCACTGGTGCGGGAGGTTCTGCTCTCCGTGCTGGCACGGAGCTGGCCCGAGCGGCTGCGGCAGCTGCACGGGTGGGCGGCCGGCTGGCACGAGGCGCACGGGCAGGCGGTCACCGCGCTCGAGCACTGGCTGCGCGCCGACCGCCCCCGCGACGCCCTACGCCTGCTCGCGAGCGAGGTTGCCGCCCTCTCCGACGGCGGCCACGAGAACACGATCCGGCGCTCGATCGAGGCCATCCCCGAGAGCGTCACGTCGGGCGACCTGGTGGCCTCGATGGAGTTCGCCTGGTGCCACCTGCTGGTCGACCGGCGCCGGTTCGTCGCCCTGGTCGACTCGCTCGGCCGCGGGGTGGACGCCAGCTCCCTGGACAGTGGGCCCGTCCTGGTGGCGCGGCTCGAGGTGCTGCAGTCCATCGCGGCCACGCTGCGCGGCCACTGGACGGACGGAGCGTCGCTGGCCCGGTCGGCCCTGCAGGAGCTCCGCGACGGGTGGTGGCTCGATCCGATCGGACAGTTCGCGTGGGACATGGTCGCCCGCGACATCGCGCTCTCCCAACGGTGGGACGACGCCGGCAGCGAGGCACAGCAGGTCGTGCGCACGGTCGGCGTCGCACCCGATCGGCGGCTCGCGCTCGAAGGAACCCGGGCACTCGCCGAGGCGCTGGCGGGGAGACCGGTGGATGCCCTCAGGCTGGCCGCAGGAGTGCGGAAGGCGTCGGAGGTCGGCAACCTGACGGTCCTGCGCACCGAGCTGCTCACCGCCGAGGCGCTCGCCCACCGCGAGCTCGGCGAGCTGCCCGCGGCGCTCCCGGTGCTGCTGGAGCTCGCGGCCGACCGGATCGAGCCGGCCCCGCACTGCCAGCTGCTCGCGCACCTCGAGCTGACCCAGGTGCGGGTCGACGAGGGCAACCTCGAGGCCGCGCGGCGCGCCTTCGACCTGGCTGCGGAGCTCGTCGACACTGAGCTGACCGGTCCCGACGCGCGCTCCTGGCTGGCGCGCACCGGCACCTGCCTCGCGCTCGCGGCCGGCGACGCGGAGGACGCCCGACGGTGGGTCACGCAGGTCCGGGACCCGTTCTGGACGGGGATCTCCGCGGCGCGCGTCCTGCTCGATCTCGACGACCCGGGTCAGGCGGTCGAGGCCCTGAAGACCGCGACGCCCCGGTGCATCCGGCACCGGGTCCTGGCCGACGTGCTGCAGTCCCGAGCAACGGTCGACCAGCGGGAGGCCGAGGAGTGCCTGCTCAACGCCGTACGTCTGGCCGCCGGTCACGGGCTCGTCCAGACGATGGCGTCCGGAGGGATCGAGGTCGTCGAGGCCGTCGAGCGCCTCGCCTGGCAGGCGCCGCAGACCTGGCTCGACCGCTTACGTCGGGCGGCGGTCCCCGGGGACGGGGCGCAGGCCTCGCCGGACCACGCGCTGGTCGAGACCCTGACCGAGCGCGAGCTCGAGGTGCTGCGACTGCTGCCCAGCCGGCTGACCCTCCGCGAGATCTCGGACGAGCTGTTCATCTCGATCAACACCCTGAAGTTCCACCTCCGGGTCATCTACCGCAAGCTGAACTGCACGTCGCGCGCCGAGGCCGCCGAGACCGCGCGGGCGATGACGAGCCTGCGTCGTACGAGTCAGCCGTCGAGCACCCGGCGACGCTGAGCCTCGTACTGGTCCAGGGTGAGCAGCCCGCGCTCGAGCAGCTGCGCCAGCTCCCGCACCTGCGCGGCCGAGTCGACCGCGGGCGCAGACCCGGCCGCCGACGACGCGGTCAGCGGGCCGCGCGCGAGCAGGTCCGGCCGCGCCCCGTTGCCCGCCGCGGAGGCGGGGTCGATCTGGCCGAGCACCCGGTCCCGCCCGATCCGCTCCCCCGCCGCCAGCCTCCCCCCGGCCGAGGTCGCGGCGGCGGCGAGCAGCGCGGCCCACCGGTCCTCCACCAGGAGCAGCAGGATCACCGCGCCCGGGGCCAGGGTGGCCGCGGCGAGGTCGACGTCGTGGGGCGTGAGTCGTACGCCGTCGGCCGCGAGCGTCCGCCTCAGCGGTGCCAGGGACGCATCGTGCCGCGGGTCGATGGCGACGACCGCCGCCTCGCGGTCCGGACGCAGCAGCGCGACGGCGTCGACGAGACGGACGTGACCGGCCTCGACCAGCTCCGCGACCGCGTTGACGACCGGGGTCAGGTCCGCGATGGACGGCACCGCGACCACGACGTACTCCAGCAGGTCGGGGTCCGGCGCCGGCTTGCGCGCCGACGGTGCGTCGTCCGGCATCGTGGTCACCTCGCTGGCCTCGTCGTCCCCGTGCCCCGATCATCGGGGCCTCGCGGGTGGCACCACACCACCCCTGACGGGGTGAGGCGTCGCCACCCACACCGACGAGACGCTGCGAGTCACCGTGAGTCCCCCGTCGACCAGGAGGCGGCACCTGCCATGTCCAGCCCCGCGAGCACGTCGACCCGAGCCGCGGCGTCCGGCGCCGTCCTGCTGACGCTGGCGTCGGGCCAGTTCCTGATGACCCTGGACAGCTCGGTCATGAACGTGTCCATCGCGCAGGTCGCCGAGGACGTGGGTACGACGATCACCGGCGTCCAGACGGCCATCACGCTCTACACGCTGGTGATGGCGACGATGATGATCACCGGCGGCAAGATCGGCTCGATGATCGGGCACCGGAAGGCGTTCGCCATCGGGTGCGTGATCTACGGCGCCGGTTCGTTCACCACCGCCATCTCCCCCAACCTCGCGGTGCTCATCCTCGGCTGGTCCGTGCTCGAAGGCATCGGCGCGGCGCTGATCATGCCAGCGATCGTGACTCTGGTGGCCTCGAACTTCGAGGCCGCCGAGCGGCCCCGCGCCTACGGCCTGGTCGCCTCGGCAGGTGCCATCGCGGTCGCCGCCGGTCCGCTCATCGGCGGCGCGGTCACGACGTACTGGACCTGGCGGCTGGTCTTCGCCGGCGAGGTGGTCGTCGTGATCGGCATCCTGCTGATGACCCGCAAGATCCAGGACGCGGTCCCCGGCGTACGCGCGCGCCTCGACCTGGTCGGCGTGGTGCTCTCGGCGCTGGGGCTGGGCCTCGCGGTCTTCGGCGTACTGCGCTCGGGCGAGTGGGGGTGGGTCACGCCCAAGCCCGGAGCGCCGGAGCTCCTGGGCATCTCGGCCACGGTCTGGCTGGTGCTCACCGGGGTGATCGTCCTCCGCGTCTTCATCTGGTGGGAGTCGCGGGTGGCGGAGCGGGGCCGCGAGCCGCTCGTCGACCTCGACCTGCTCCGCAACGCCCGGCTCGTCGGCGGTCTCACCATGTTCTTCTTCCAGTTCCTGCTGCAGGCGGGGCTGTTCTTCACGATCCCGCTCTTCCTGTCCGTCGCGCTCGGGCTGAGCGCGCTGGACACCGGCGTACGGCTGCTGCCGCTCTCGGTGACGCTGCTGGTCGCCGCCATCGGGATCCCGCGGGTGTGGCCGCAGGTCTCGCCGCGCCGGATCGTCACCGGCGGCCTGGCCTGCCTGCTGGCCGGGATCGTCTCGCTGATCGGCGCGCTCGAGTGGGGCGCCGGGCCCGAGGTCGTCACGGTCCCGCTGCTGCTGGCCGGCCTGGGCGTCGGTGCCCTCTCCTCGCAGCTCGGCGCCGTGACCGTGTCGGCCGTCTCCGACGAGCGCAGCGGCGAGGTCGGCGGGCTGCAGAACACGGCGACCAACCTCGGCGCCTCGCTGGGTACGGCGCTGGCCGGGTCGGTGCTCATCGGCGCGCTCTCGGCCAGTTTCTTCCTCGGGATCGACGGCAACCCCGACGTACCGGAGTCGGTCAGCGACCGGGCACAGGTCGAGCTGGCCGCCGGCATCCCGTTCGTCTCCGACCAGGACCTCGAGGAGGCGCTGGCGGACACGGACCTCACCGAGGCCCAGGTGGACGCCGTCGTGGACGAGAACACCACGGCCCGGCTCACCGGGCTGCGGACCAGCCTCACGGTCCTGGCGATCATCGCCGCACTCGCGATCTTCCTGACCCGGCTGCTGCCGACCAGGCCCGTGGGCTCGGCCGACGACGAGACCGTCGTCAGTGCAGAGCGACCTTGAGGCCGACCACCAGGAGACCGACACCGGCGCCCGCCGCGGCACACGCGAGGCTCCCCCGGCGGTCGAGGCCGCCGCGTACGCCGGCGATGTAGCTGTAGGCCGCGAGCAGGACGATCGTCGCGATCAGGGCGGCCCAGGCCGACGTACGCAGATCGGCACCGAAGAGCCGGGTGACGAGCAGTACGGCGAGCGGCACGATCGAGGCGCCGGCGATCGGGAGGGTCTCGACGAGCGCGTGGCGTACGGCGGTGAGCGGGTGGTGCCGGTGGGTGAGCGCGCTGCCGATGGTGACGGCGTGCAGGTGCGCGACCCAGTAGACCCCGACCGTGCCGAGGATGGTGAGGCACAGGCGGAGCGTCGAGTCGACGTGTCCGGCGCTGTAGGAGATCGCGGCGGCGCACACGACGGTGCCGGTGATGGCCCCCTCGCCACCACGCCGGAGGCCGAGCAGGTCGGGTCCCTTGGTCAGGTCAGGCACCGCCGAAGGTCTCCAGCAACGTGCTCCGCTCGGCCTCGGTCAGGTTGGTCGAGATCAGCGTGCTGTCGCGGCCGTGGAAGCGTTCGCCGAGGCGGTCCAGGTCGGCGTTGTCGGTGACCAGGAAGAGCGCCGAGGTGCCGGGCACGACCTCGGTGCGGATCCGCTCCATGTCCTGCTGGGTGATCCCGGTGCCCGACGTCGCCTTGGCCAGGGCGCCGATGCCGGCGCCGACGACCACACCTGCGACCGGCACCGCGAACAGGGCACCACCGAGGATGCCCCAGAGCGCGCCCCACCCGGCGCCGCGCTTGGCGTCGTCGCGGTGGTGGTGGGTCTCCGGCTTGTCGGCGTCACGCGGCCAGCTCACGACGGCGTGGTCGACGATCGTGACCAGGCCGTCGGCCGCGGCCGACTTCAGGGAGGACTCCGCGCGGGCTGCGCCGTCGGGGTCCTCGAACTTCCACACCGTGAAGGTCGTCATCGCTCACTCCTCTGTCTACACAGTCAATCAGGTCTCGGCCGCGAGCGCGGCGAGCACGGACTTCGTCTTCGTCTCCTGCGGAGCCGTCAGGTCCACGCCGCGCGTGCTCAGGAAGACCTTGGTCTCCGCGGCGACTCGGAAGGCGTCGCCCGGCTTGCACTTCGTCGACAGCTCGAGGATCCGGCGGCCGCCGGGCAGCATCCACATCTCGCCGACCAGCTTGCGCGGCAGGGCCTCCGGCATGAACTTGACCTTGAGCAGCTGTACGGGTCCCAGCACCCGCAGGTCGCCGAGGCCCACGTCCTCGGGCAGGTGG
Source organism: uncultured Actinomycetota bacterium (assembly GCA_963707845.1). Taxonomy (GTDB): domain Bacteria; phylum Actinomycetota; class Actinomycetes; order Propionibacteriales; family Nocardioidaceae; genus Nocardioides. Next base: position 20,114 of record CAVPRL010000014.1, on the reverse strand, counting down.
TCCGCGACGAGGTCGCGCTGGTGCTCGTCCAGCACCTTGGTCAGGGCCCGGGTGCCGAGCATCAGCTCGTGCGCCTTGCGGTCGGTGACCTCGGCGGTCAGGGAGCACGAGCACGTGAACCCGGTCGGCGACGCGTCGACCTCGACCTTGAAGCCCGCCAGCTCCCGCAGGCCCTCCGGCGCGTCGGCGGGGAGCATCGGGCGCAGCTTGACCGTCACGTCCCCCGGCTTGCGCTGGGTACGCCGAGCCCGGATGACCAGACCGGCGGCCGACAGCCGCAGGTCCGTGGTGTCGAAGAACGCCACCTGCCGGATCTCCGCCGCCAACGGGTCGATCCCCAGGACGCGCAGCAGCGGACGCTGGTCAGTGTCGGGGACCGTGAGCTTGAGCTCGACGGCATCGACGTCGGGCAGGATCTCGAGCAGCTGGCCGAGCTTCTCGGCGTCGTACGTCGGCATGGTGCTCATCACGACATCAGAGCTCCGACGGCGAGGGACACGACGCTCAGCGCGGCCAGCGCCGCCAGCAACGGCCAGACCCAGCGCAGATAGGTCCCGTACGGCACCCGGGCTATCGCCAGGCCACCCATCACGACCGCCGACGTCGGGATGAAGAGGTTCATGATCCCCGAGGCGCTCTGGTACGCCGTGACGACGAGGTCGGCCGGGACGTCCGCGAACGACGCCAGCGGGCTCATGATCGGCATCGCGACGGTCGCGAGCCCGGACGACGACGGGATCAAAAAGGACAGCGGCAGGAAGAGCAGGAACATCACGATCGCGAAGCCGGCCTGGCCGACGTCGCCGAGTGCCTGCTCGGCCCAGTTGAGGACGGTGTCGGTGATCTGCCCGTTGTTCATGACCACGGTGATGCCGCGGGCGATGCCGATGATGAGGGCGACGCCCAGCAGGTCGCGGGCGCCGTCGACGAAGGCACCGGTCAGGTGCTCCTCGGACAGCCCGCCGATCAGCCCGATGATGATGCTGAAGAGCAGGAAGGACGCGGTCATCTCGGGAAACCACCACCACAGGGTGGGGAACGGGACGTTCAGGTCCTCCCACGGGATGACGCCGTACATCATCACGATGAAGGCGAGTGCGAAGACGACCAGGATCGCCTTCTGCCGGCCGGTCAGGTCGGCCGTCGCCTCCCCCGCCTTGAACTGCCGCTCGTTGTCCTCCCGCATCGCGGCGATCACGGAGCGGGACGGGTCCGCCTTGACCCGGTCGGCGTACCGGAGCACGAAGAAGATGCCGATGGCCAGGCCGACGATCAGCATCACCAGCCGCAGCACGAACCCGTCGCTGATCGAGACGCCCGCGAACCCTGAGGCGATGCCGGTGGCGAACGGGTTGATCGTCGAGCCGAAGGTGCCGATGCCGCAGCCCAGCAGCACCACCGCGGCGCCGACGAGCGCGTCGTACCCGGCCGCGATCATCACCGTGATCACCAACGCGTAGAACGCCAGACTCTCCTCGGCCATGCCGAACGTCGAACCACCGACGGCGAACACGATCATCAGGATCGGGATCATCCAGCGCTCGCGGCCCCGGAGCTTCTGCACGAGGCGGCCGATGCCGTTCTGGATCGCGCCGGTGCGCATGGTGATGCCGAGGAAGCCGCCGATCACCAGGATGAAGAGCGCGACGTCGATGGCGCCGAAGAGCGTGCCGTCGTTGTAGTAGCTGATCGTCCCCTTCGAGTCCTCGATGCCGTAGAGGCCGTTGATCGGCGCGGTGAGCGAGTCGACCAGGATCCGCGCCGGGTGGGAGTCGACGGAGTGGTAGGTGCCGGGGATGGGGCTCCCGTTGTCGTCGAGCAGGTAGACGCCGGCCGGGACGATCCAGGTCGCGATCGCCATCAGCACGATCAGCGCGAAGAGGATCGTGTACGCCGTGGGCAGCTTGAAGCCCCGCCTCGGCTCGGGTGGGGCGACCGTGGGTGCGTCAGACATGGGGCTCTCCTGAGGTGACGACCGGCATCGCTGCGGTCACGGCTTCGTCCTCCCACGGGTGGTCGGCGTCGGGGACCTTGAAGCCGAGATAGCCGTAGATGACGTCGAGCAGCGGGCTGAGCAGGTTGAAGAAGCAGAAGGGCAGGTACGCCGCGGTCGCGACGCCGAGCACACCGGAGATGTAGGCGCCGCAGGTGTTCCACGGCACCAGGACGGAGGTCACGGTGCCGGAGTCCTCGACCGCCCGGCTCAGCACCTGGGGTGCGAGCCCCCGTCTGGCGAACTCCTTGCGGAAGGTCCGCGCGGGGAGCACGTCCGCGACGTACTGGTCGCCGGCGATGACGTTGAGCCCGATGCCGCTGCCGGTCACGGAGGCGATCAGGGACCCCCGTCGCTTGGTGCGGGACACGATCGGGTCGAGCAGCCGCTGGAGGAAGCCCGCGTGCTCCATGACGGCCGCGAACGACAGCGCGCCGAGCACCAGCCAGATCGTCGTGAGCATGCTGAACATGCCCCCGCGGGAGAAGAGGTCGTCGATCTGTGGGACGCCGGACTTGCTCTCGAACCCGGTGGCCATGGCGGCGTACCCGGCCTTGACGGCGGTCCCGACCTTGCCCAGCGTCGGGTCGTCCACGAACGCGACGACGGCGTCCCACTGGAGGAACGGCGCGAGGATCGCGGCGAAGACGGCCGAGCCGAGGATCGAGAGGAACGGCGGCATCTTCATGATCGCGAACACCACGAGCAGGACGAGCGGCAGCAGGTTGAGGACCGAGATGTCGAACGCCGACGCGAGGGCGGCGCGCACCTCGTCGGTGCTGACCTCGGCGTCGGCGTCGGCGGAGCGGCCGAGGAAGAAGAAGATCACCAGGCTGATGCCCATGGCCGGCACGGCTGTCCACATCATGTTGCGCACGTGGGTGCCGACGGTCAGCCCGCCGCCGACGAGCTTGGGCACCAGGATCGTGGTCTCCGACAGCGGCGTCATCTTGTCGCCGAAGTAGGCGCCGCAGATGACCGCCCCGGCGGCGATCGACTCGTCGAGGCCCAGCACGCTGCTCATGCCGACGAACGCCACCCCCAGGGTGCCGGCCGTGGTCCAGGAGCTGCCGGTGACCATGCCGACGACGGCACAGACAGCCGCGGCGGTGAAGTAGAACCAGGTCGGGCTGACGATCCGGATGCCGTAGTCGACGACGGTCGGGATGGTGCCGGCCATGTTCCAGGTGCCGATCAGGGCACCGACCGCCAGCAGGATGAAGACCGCGCTCATCGCGGCGGTCACCCCCGTGACGGCGGCCTGGCCGACCGACTCCACGGTGAAGCCGTTCTTGAACGCGATCAGGCTCGCGAACGCCGCGCTGAGCAGGAGCGCGACCTGGAGCGGCCCGTCGGTCGCGCTCACCCCGAAGAGCGCGATGGTGAGCGCGAGCAGCCCGATCAGCACCCCGATCGGGAGCAGCGAGTCGAGCAGGCTGGGTGCCCGTGGCTGCCGCATCCGGACGGCCCTACCTGGCCGCGACGGCGGGGCTGGACCCGACGTCGTCCCCGCGGTGGTGCTCGTCCCCGCGCGCCCAGACGACCAGCGCCACGACCAGCAGCACGCTGGCGACGACGACGGTCCAGCGGACGGGCGCGGTCACAGCGGGTCCCGTTCCAGCGGACACGTCATGCAGTGCCCGCCACCTCGTCCCTTGCCGAGCTCGAAGCCCTCGATCGTGATGACCTCGACGCCGGCCTCGCGCATCTTCGCGATGGTGTGGGTGTTGCGCTCGTACGCGATGACGACCCCGGGCTCCATGGCGACGACGTTGTTGCCGTCGTCCCACTGCTCGCGCTCCTGCTGGTAGGCGTCGCCCCCGGTCTCGATCACCCGCAGCTTCGGTACGCCGAGCGCGTCGGCCACCGCCTCCATGAAGCCCGGCTCCTCGGTGACGTGGAACTCCTGCCCGTTGACTCCCGGCCGGAGGCTGATCGCCCGCACCTTGTCCATCACCCGCGGATAGACGGTGACCGCGTCCCGGTCGAGCATCGTGAACACCGTGTCCAGGTGCATGTGGGCGCGGTCCTTGGTCATCACGACCGCGATCACCCGATCGGCGCCGCCCTTGGCGAAGAGCGACCGGGCGACCTGCTCGATCATCCGCGCCTGGGACCGCTCGCTCATCCCGATCAGGACCGTGCCGTTGCCGATCGGCTGCACGTCACCACCCTCCAGGGACGCCCGTCCGAAGTCCTGGACGTTGAAGCGCCCCTCCTCGCCGAGCTCCGGGTACCAGTACTCGAAGTCGGCCGCCGCGAACATCGGGTGGTAGCGGTAGATCGCGGCCACGTTGTAGGCCTCGAGCCGACGGGCCGGCCAGTACATCGGGTTGATCGAGACCCCGCCGTACATCCAGCAGGACGAGTCGCGGGTGAAGAGCGTGTTGGGCAGCGGCGGCAGCACGAAGAGGCTCTCGTCGTCCACCGCGGCCGCGATGACCGATCTGGACCGCAGGCGGCCCAGGTCCAGGCCGGACTCGGCGACGGTGAGGCCGCCGATCAGGTGGGTCGCGAGCTGGGTCGGCGTCATCGCCGAGAGCGCGGCGCGAACCTCGTCGACCATCGAGATGCCGACGGTGAACTCGGACGCGGCGACCTCGACCAGGCGCTGGCGGCACTCCTCGCTGGCGGCGAGCGCCTCGCCGAGCAGGGTCTGGAGGAGGTAGACCTCGACCCCGCGCGCCTGCATCTTCGCGACGAACTGGTCGTGCTCGTACTGCGCGCGCTCGACCCAGAGCACGTCGTCGAAGAGCAGGTCGTCATGGGTGGTCGGCGTCAGCCGCTGCAGGCTCAGCTCCGGCCGGTGCACCATCACCTGGCGCAGCCGGCCGACCTCCGAGTGGACTCCGAACGTCATGGCTTCTCCGTCCCGGGCACCACCTGGGTGCCCACCTCTCCGTCGACGATCTGCTGGATCTGGGTGAGCGCGCCGATGGCGGCGCGCCCGCCCGTGGCCTCGACGAAGCGGCACGCCGCCTCGACCTTGGGCCCCATCGACCCCGCCGGGAAGTCGATGGCCCGCAGCTCCTCGACGCTCACCCGGCCGAGCGCCCGCTGCTGGGGCGTGCCCCAGTCGGCGTACACCGCGTCGACGTCGGTCGCCATCACGAACACGTCGGCCTCCACCTCGCGGGCCAGGAGCTCGCTGGACAGGTCCTTGTCGACCACCGCCTCGACCCCGATGAGCGTGGTCTCCGCCGACGGCAGGAACATCGTCGGTACGCCGCCGCCTCCGGCGCAGATCAGCACCACGCCCTGGTCGAGCAGCCAGCGGATCGGCCGGATCTCGAAGATGTGCCGCGGCTGCGGGGACGGCACGACCCGGCGCCAGCTGTCGCCGTCGGGCTTGAAGGCCCAGCCCTTGTCGGTGGCCAGCTGCTCCGACTCGGCGCGGGTGTAGACCGGCCCGACGAACTTGGTGGGGTCCTCGAACGCCGGGTCCGACGGGTCGACCTGCACCATCGTCAGGATCGTCGCGAGCGGGACGTCGCGCGGCATCACGTTGCCGAGCTCCTGCTCGAGGACGTAGCCGATCATCCCCTCGGTCTGCGCACCGAGCACGTCGAGCGGATAGGGGTCGACGTCGGCGTACGCCGCGGCCTGCAGCGCGAGCAGCCCGACCTGGGGCCCGTTGCCGTGCGAGAGCACCAGCTGGTGCGCCTTGGCGACGGCCGCCAGCGCCGGTGCGGCGCCGCGGACGTTCATCCGCTGGTTCTCCGCCGTCATCGGCTCGCCCCGCTTCAGCAGGGCGTTGCCGCCGAGGGCCACGACGACCCGCATCGCGCGTCAGTCCCCGAGGGTGGCGACCATGATCGCCTTGATCGTGTGCAGCCGGTTCTCGGCCTGGTCGAACACGATCGAGTGCTCGGACTCGAAGACGTCGTCGGTCACCTCGAGGCCGTCCATGCCGTACTGCTGGAAGATGTCCTCGCCGACCTTCGTCTCCCGGTTGTGGAACGCGGGCAGGCAGTGCATGAACTTCACCCGGGGGTTGCCGGTGCGGGCGATCACGTCGGCGTTGACCTGGTACGGCGTCAGCAGCTCGATCCGCTTCGCCCACACGCTCTTGTCCTCACCCATCGAAACCCAGACGTCGGTGTAGAGGAAGTCGGCGCCCTGGACGCCCTCGTCGACGTCCTCGGTGATAGTCAGTCGGGCGCCCGTCTCCTCCGCGATGCCGCGGCAGGTGTCGATCAGCTCGTCCTCGGGCCACAGCTCACGCGGGGCGCAGAGCCGGACGTCCATGCCGTACTTGCAGCCCCCGACCATCAGCGAGTTCCCCATGTTGTTGCGGGCGTCGCCGAGGTAGCAGTAGGCGATCTCGCTCAGGTGCTTGTCGCAGTGCTCGGTCATCGTGAGCACGTCCGCGAGGATCTGGGTCGGGTGGAACTCGTCGGTCAGGCCGTTCCACACCGGTACGCCGGCGTACCGCGCGAGGATCTCGACGTTCTCCTGGGCCGAGCCGCGGTACTCGATGCCGTCGAAGGTGCGACCGAGGACCCGCGCGGTGTCCTTCATCGACTCCTTGTGGCCGATCTGCGAGCCACTGGGCTCGAGGTAGGTCACGTGCGCGCCCTGGTCCTTCGCCGCGACCTCGAAGGCGGTGCGGGTCCGCGTCGACGTCTTCTCGAAGATCATCGCGATGTCCTTGCCGGCGAGCCGGGGCTGCTCGTAGCCGGCGTACTTCGCCGCCTTGAGGTCGGCGGACAGCTTCAGCAGGAAGCGCAGCTCACCCGGGCTGAAGTCCAGCTCCTTGAGGAAGCTGCGGTGACGGAGGTTGAACGACATGGTGTGCTCCCTGGTCTCAGGCGGCTGCGGGGGTGGCGGCGGCAGTGCCGGCGGCAGTGCCGGCGGATCGGCGTACGAAGAACTTGACGACCTCCTCGACCACGACGATCGAGGCGGCGATGGCGATGCAGATGCACCACTGGTTGAAGGAGAGGCCGGTGGTGTCGAAGATCCGCGCGAGGAAGTCGATCGCGGTGATCGCCACGATCGCGATCAGCGCGACGCCGTACCGCCGCAGCTGCATGACGCCCGGGATCGCGTCACGGTCGAAGATCGTGTGGACCTGGTCGCGGCTCAGCAACGCGCCGAAGAGGTGGAAGATCGACAGCGTCGTCAAGAGCATCGTCGCGGCGACGACGGCGCCGCCGTGGTCCTCGCCGATCTGGTACGCCGCGAGCGACCCGACGGTCATCACGGCGCCCTGCACGCAGAGCCGGACCCAGTTGTTGCGCGACAGCACGGGCGCGCCGATCGGCCGCGGCGGCCGGCTCATCAGCCCGCGGGCCGGTTGGTCGAAGCCGAGGGCGATCGCGAGCGGGATGTCCACGACCATGTTGAGCCACAGGATCTGGAGCGGGTTGAGCGGTGCGCCGTTCGCGATGCCGATGATGCCGGCGCCGATGAAGATCGCGATGTAGGCGACCAGGGTCGACATCTGGAACCGCAGGTACTTGAGCAGGTTGTCGTAGAGCGTGCGGCCGTACGAGACCGCGCCGACGATCGTCGCGAAGTTGTCGTCGGTCAGGATCATGACCGCGGCCTCCTTGGAGACCTCGGTGCCGGTGATGCCCATGGCCACGCCGATGTCGGCGGTCTTCAGGGCGGGGGCGTCGTTGACGCCGTCCCCGGTCATCGCGACGACGTTGCCCTTCTCCTTGAGGAGCCGGACCAGCCGGACCTTGTCCTCGGGCGCGACCCGCGCGATGACGCCGATCTCGTCGAGCTCGGAGCGGAGCTGCTCGTCGCTCATCGCGGCGAACTCCGTGCCGGTGATCGCGCGGCCCTCGATGCCGAGCTCGCCGGCGATGGCGGCCGCGGTCGTCGCGTGGTCGCCGGTGATCATCCGCACCCGGATGCCGGCGTCGTGGCACTCGGCGATCGCCGTACGTGCCTCCGGCCGCGGTGGGTCGACGATCCCGACCATCGCGAGCAGGGTGAGCTCCTGGACGTGTCCGATCAGGTCGCCCCCCGCCTGGACGACGCCGGGGTCCAGGTCGCGCTGGGCGACGACCATGACCCGCTCGCCGGCATTGGCGATCTGGTCGTTGGCCTCGGTCGCGAGGTGCCGGTTGTCGTCGGTGATCGGCACCAGCGTGCCGTCGGGGTGGCGGATCGTCGTGGCCCGCGAGATGAGCACGTCCGGCGCGCCCTTCACGTAGCACCGCACGACCGGGCGCCCGTCGTCCGCGGTCATCTCGTGGAAGGTCGCCATGAACTTGTAGTCGGAGTCGAACGGCACCTCGGCGACCCGGGGCAGCGCGGCGCGCGTCTCGAGGATGTCGAGCCCGCCCTTGGCGCCCAGCACGATCAGGGCCCCCTCGGTCGGGTCGCCGATCAGCGCCTCGCCGTCGAGCACCGCGTCGGCGCACAGCACCATCGGCAGCAGGTAGGGGTCGAGGTCGTACCGCTGGCCGCCGACGTGGCTGATCTCGCCGACCGTGCTGTAGCCCTCGCCCGAGACCGTGTAACGGTTCTGGCCGGGGATCACCAGCTCGCGGGCGGTCATCTTGTTGAGCGTCAGCGTGCCGGTCTTGTCCGAGCAGATGGCCGAGGTCGACCCCAGGGTCTCGACGGCCGGCAGCCGCTTGACGATCGCGTTGCGCCGGGCGATCTCACGGGTGCCCATCGACAGCAGCGCGGTGACGACCGCCGGCAGGCCGGTCGGGATCGCCGCGACGGCGAGGGCCACACCGGTGATGAAGAGGGTGTCGAACGACTCGCCGCGCGCCAACCCGAGGAGGATGACGAGCACCAGGGCCACCGCCGCGATCGAGGCGATGATCTTGGAGAGCGAGTCGAGCTGGCGCTGCAACGGCGTCTTGCTGGTCTCGGTCTTGGACAGCATGTCGGCGATGTGGCCGATCTCGGTGCCCATCCCGGTGGAGGTCACGATCATCTCGCCGCGACCGCGGGTGACGGACGTGTTCATGTACGCCATGCACAGCCGGTCCCCGAGCGGGACGTCGTCGCCCGGCACCGGGTCGACGGACTTGCCGACGGGGAGGCTCTCGCCGGTGAGGGCGGCCTCCTCGATCTCCAGCGTCGCGGCCAGGCTGATCCGGCCGTCGGCCGGCACTCGGTTGCCCGCCTCGACCAGCACGATGTCGCCCGGCACCAGCTCCTCGGCGTCGATCTCGACCGCCTGGCCGTCGCGGCGTACGCGCGCGATCGTCTTCATCATCTGCGAGAGCGCCTTGACGCTCTCCTCGGCCTTCGACTCCTGGCGCAGGCCGATGACCGCGTTGAAGACGGTCAGGCCGGCCAGGACCACGGTGGTGCCGGTGTCGCCGGTGACGAGCTGGTTGACGAGCGCCGCCCCGAGCAGGATGACCTGCATGAAGTCCTCGTACTGACGCACGAACCCGCGCCAGGCCGGCTCCTTCTTGCCGGCGGCGAGGCGGTTGGCGCCGTACGACGCGAGACGGCTCTTGACCTCGTCGGCGGACAGCCCCGTGGTGGGGTCGACCCCCAGGCCCTGGGCGACTGCCTCAGCGGTGGCGGACACAGGATCGACCGATCCCGGTACGGCGGCCAGCTGAGAGGGGTTCGTCGACATCTCTCGCCTCCAGTCGGGTGCACGGCCGCGCTCGGTCGGCGCCGTCACCTGGATCGTCCGGAGGGCAGGGGTGGTTGCGCCTCACCCCGCCCGGGGTGGGCAACCGGAGGCCGGTTTCGGACCGCTTTTCCGCCCACCCGCATCGGGGTGGGACCGAACCACCCAGGTGCGTGTGAGCGTGCATCGGAGCGCGCGTGGCGCGCGACGACGATCTCGGCCGAGGAGGCGCGCATGACCCAGCTGGACGTAGGACCGATCGACTATCTCGCGCTGGAGCTCCCCGGAGCGAAGCTCAACGGCGAGGGCATCAAGGAGCTCGTCAACCTGACGGAGCGCGGGATCATCCGGATCCTCGACCTCGTCGTGGCGGTCGTCGCGGAGGACGGGAGCTTCGCCGTCGTCGCCCTCGCCGACCTGGACGGTGACGGCGAGCTCGACCTGGCGGTCTTCGAGGGGGTCCGCTCGGGGCTCCTCGACGACGAGGACGTCGCCAAGGGCGCCGCGCTGGTGAAGCCCGGCGACGCCGTCGGCCTGCTGCTCTACGAGAACACCTGGGCCGGGCCCTTCGTCTCCGCCATGCGGAACGCCGGTGCCGAGGTCATCGCAAGCGGCCGGATCCCGGTCGACGACGTCATCGCTGCGCTCGACGCGCTCGAGTCAGCCTGAGAGTGAGGAGTCCGACATGGGACTGATTGGTGGAATGGCTCGCACGGCCGTCGTCGCCGGCACGGCGACCGCGGTGTCGAACCGGGTGTCGCGGCGCCAGGCCGGTCGTTGGAACCAGCAGGCACAGGCCGAGGCCTACCAGGAGCAGCAGTACCAGCAGCCGCCGCCCCAGCAGGTCGTCTACGCCGCCCCGCCGCCGGCCGCGGCACCGGCCGCGTCGTCCGACGACCTGATCGAGAACCTCCAGAAGCTGGGGGCGCTGCGCGACCAGGGGATCCTCACCGATGCGGAGTTCGAGGCGCAGAAGGCCAAACTGCTCGCCGGCTGAGCTGCTCGCCGGCTGACGCGTGCTTGGCAGACGCTTGGCAATGGGGTCCACGTGGACCCCATTGCCAAGCGCGTTGGGCTATTCGCTCCAGTCCTGGCCACCCTGCAGCTCCCGGACCGCCGTACGCAGCAGCTCGGGAGCGTCGCCGGGGAGCAGGGCGTGCATGAGGGACACATCGCCGCGGACCAGTCCGCGCTCGATGGCGGGGCGAACCTCGTCGAGGTCGGCGTCGCTCGAGAGCACCAGCAGCGCCGAGGTCTCGGCGTGGAGCCGTGCCTTGATCTCCTCCAGGAAACCGAGGTCGACCCCGGTCCCCCGCAGCCGCTGCGCCAGGGCCGCGATGCCGGCACCGGCGTCCGTCCCGGCTGCCGGCTCGAGGAAGATCAGGCTGACCAGGCCGCCGAGCACCGAGCTCCGGGCAGCCCCTGCCGACGTCTCGCGACGCAGGTGGCCGATGCGGGGCTGATGGGCCCCCGGCATCCACGACACCGTGATGGCGTCGTGGACCCGGAGCGCGCCTCGCTGTCGCAGGCTCTTCAGCCGGACCTCTCCGGCCGCGGCACCCATGGCCGAGTCGTAGACCCAGACCGACAACGCGGGCGTTGCCAGGAAGCGCTGCGGTGGTCCTTCCAGGTCCGGCACGGCGTCATGCCAGGAGCTTCGCCTTGGCCTGCTGGAACTCGGCCTCCGAGATCGTGCCGTTGCGCTGCAGCTCGGCAAGGTGCTCGATCTCCCCGGCCGTGCTGGTGCCGGCGACCCCCTGGACGTACGCGCGCATGTCCTGCTCGCGCCGGGCAGCGTCGTGGGCCGCGTGCTGCCCCATCTTCTTGCCGCGCGCGATCAGGTAGACGAGCACGCCGAGGTAGGGCAGGACGATCGCGAAGATCGTCCACAGCGCCTTACCCCAGCCGGACAGGTCGTCACTGCGGAAGATGTCGGAGAACACCGAGATCAGCAGCCAGATCCAGATGAAGAAGAGGAAGAACCAGAGCATGGAGAGGAAGACATCTCCTGGGGTGTACTCCCACACGGTGACCACATTGACCTCCTGGCCGGTTGATGTGGCCCCATCGTCGGGACGACCTGGGTGGTGGGGCACCACCCCAGGCGGGGTAGAACCGTCGGGCGCTTGGTCGCTGAGAGACTCCTCCGATGAGCACCGACGTGACCCTGGCCGTGGACGCGGACGGCATCGCCCTGATCACCCTGAACGGCGCCGACGACCTCAACCTGTTCTCGCGTGAGACCGGTCGCGACCTGAGCGCTGCGCTCCGGTCCTGCGACGAGGACGACGGCGTACGGGTCGTGGTGATCACCGGCGCCGGCTCCGCGTTCTGCGCGGGGGCCGACCTGGGATCGGGGTCGACGGCGTTCGACGAGCCGGGGGCGGCGTTCTCGGCCTCGCCGGTGGATCCGCCGGCGTGGCAGGTGCGCAAGCTGGTCATCGCCGCGGTCAACGGCCACGCGATCGGCATCGGGCTGACGATCGCGCTGCAGTGCGACCTGCGCCTGGTCGCCGAGGACGCCAAGCTCGCGATCCCGCAGGTACGCCGCGGCATGATCGGCGACGCACAGAGCCACTTCACCCTGCGGCGCCTCGTCGGGACCGCTGTCGCCGCCGACCTGCTCCTCACCGGTCGCGCCCTCAGGGGCGTCGAGGCCGCGGCCCGCGGTCTGGCCAGCCAGGCCTTGCCGGCCGCCGACGTGCTCCCCGAGGCGCTGGCCGTCGCCCGCGACGTGGCGGCCAACGTGAGTCCGGCAGCTCTGGCCCTCAGCAAGGAGCTGCTGTGGTCGGACCTCGGCGCCGACCAGATCGCGGAGGCCGAGACCCAGGCTCATCGCGTCCTGATGGGCCACCCGGACGCGGCCGAGGGTCCCGCCGCGTGGCGCGAGCGTCGTACGCCGCGGTGGACGCTGGCGGTGTCGGAGCTCCCGACCACGACGTTCAACCGGTAGCGCGCTGGCGTCGGTGCAGCGGAGGCAGGATGTGCAGGATGCTGAGGCCGGCGAAGACCAGGGTGTTGAACCCGACCCACCAGGCCAGTGCGACGTACCAGTCCTCTTGCAGCACCGTTGCCGGCAGGACGATGCCCCAAGCGACCAACCAGGGGGCGAGGAGTCCCGGCGCGGCCGGTCGCGGGACGTCGTTCCAGTCCGCCTTTCGGCCGCCGAGGATGTGCCAGATCGAGGTGACGAAGCACGCCTGCAAGAACACCGCGTAGGCGAGCTCGGGGAGGACCGGGAAGGCGAGCACCCGCCCCCGCCACCCGACGCGCCAGACCGTCACGAGCCGTTCGACCACGAAGATCAGCCCGATGGTCACCCAGAACGGTGACCATCGGATGCTGTCGGCCGCCAACAGGCTGACGGTCATCAGCAGCAGGTAGGAGTTGAGCGCGAGTACGCCGTACGCGAGGCCGAGCTGCTGACCCCAGTACATGGCGGTGGCCCGGGTCAGGCCGTAGGCGCCGATGTTCTCCAACGCGCCACGGTGCCAGCGCAGCCGCTGTCGCCACAGATGGCGCCAGCTCGTCATGATCTCGGTGGTCACCCGGCACTCCGGGGGGCACACCATCCGCGCTCCCAAGGTCTTGAGTGACAGGGTGAGCTCGTTGTCCTCGGTGAGGGCGTAGGTGTCGTACACCTTCCCGGCCGGACCGGGCAGCATCGGTCCGCGGTGCTCCGCGATCGCGCGCAGTGCGTAGGCACGGACGACGGAGGCGGTGCCGGTGAGTACGAACACGCGACCGAGCTTGCGGGCGATGAGGCGTTGGTAGCGGCCGTACTCGTTGCGCTGGTACTGGCCCACGAGGCCACCGCCCTCCTCGCCGTAGAACAGGCCCCCGACGGCGATCAGGCCCGGATCGGCCTCGAGCCGCGCCAGCGCACTCTCGAGGAAGACCGGCGTGATGGTCGAGTCGGCGTCCATCACCAGCACCACGTCGCGGGGCTCGGCAGCGGGGAGGAGGCGGGCCAGCTCCTGATTGAGCGCACCGGCCTTCTTCTCGGAGTTGTCCACCGTCTCGACGACCTGGACCTGGTGTCGACGCGCGACCTCGACGGTGGCGTCGGTGCAGTTGTCCGCGAGCACCACGACCCGATCGGGAGGACGTGTCTGCGCGACCAGTGACTCGAGGGTCAGCCCGAGCACGGCTTCCTCGTTGTGCGCAGGGATCAGCACCGTGCACCGCACCCGCGTGCCGGGCTGCAGCTCGCTTGCCGTCGGAAGTTCCGTCGACGGCGGTCCGGCCGCCAGCTCTTCGAGGCTGGCCAGCTCCTCGGCCAACGGTCCCAGGAGCACCCGGCGCGCACGCCGGACCGGCTTCGGCGGTGGCGGCGGGATGTGCCGATCCGGGTCGAGCACCCGCATCACCGCAGCGGTCTGCGAGGCGGCCAGCCCGAAGAACGACGCCAGCACCAGCAGGGCGGCGGCCGCCAGCACCGCGACGCCGGGATTGACCAGCTCGACGTTCAGCGGCAGCACCACCCGGTCGGGTTCGGCGTCGGTCGTCCGGTTCGCCGTCAGCAGCACCGCCCCGACCAACAGCGCTACGGACATCGCCGTCAGCCCGGCCGTCAACCAGCCGAACTGCGCAGCGCGCCGCCGCAGGTTGGACTCGTCGACGGTCGGCACTCGCACCCAGCACTCCCTTCCGCGCAGGCGCTTCCAGCGTCGAGCCTGGCCCAGACGTGGGTGGCCACGGACCACCCCCGCGCGGGTGGAGAACCGTCCGACTCAGCGCAGGATGCCGAGGGAGCGAGCAGCTGAGACCGCGGCGGTCCGAGAGGGCACGCCCAGCTTGGAGAAGACGTGGACCAGGTGGGACTTCACCGTCGCGTCGCTGATGTGGAGCTGGGCACCGATCTCGGCGTTGGAGGCTCCCGACTCCACGAGACGGAGCACCTCGATCTCACGAGCCGACAGGCTGACGTGCGGCGACCGCATCCGTTCGAGGAGCCGACCCGCGATGGTGGGCGCCAGAGCACTCTCGCCAGCGGCGGCGGCGCGGATCGCGGCGACCAGCTCGTGGGGCGGGGCGTCCTTGAGCAGGTAGCCGCTGGCGCCGGCTTCGACAGCGCCGAGGATGTCGCCGTCCGTGTCGTAGTTCGTCAGCACCAGGACGTACGGCGCCGCCTCCATCGCCCGGATCCGCCGGGTCGCGTCCGCTCCCGTGCTGCCTCCCGCGAACTGGAGGTCCATCAGGACCAGCTCAGGCGTCAGCCTCTCCGCGAGATCGACGGCCTCGTCGGGGGTCGCCGCCTCGCCCACCACCTCGAGGTCGGCCTCGCTGGCGAGCAGCGCGCGGAGCCCGGCGCGCACCACCGGGTGGTCGTCGGCGATGAGGATGCGGATCACCTGAGCCCCCGACTGACAGTCACGATGACAGAAGTGCCCCGACCCGGTCCGGAGTCGATGCGCAGCGTGCCGCCGATCTGCTCGACCCGCTCCCGGATGGCACGCAGGCCGAACGAGTCCGACGCCGATGCCCGGGCACGCACCGCGGCCGGGTCGAACCCGACCCCGTCGTCGGACACCGTGAGCCGGACCTGTCGGTCGTCGATCGTCAGCTCGATCCGGGCCTGCGTCGCCTGCCCGTGCTGTACGACGTTGGCCAGTGCCCCCTGCGCGACCCGGAGCAGGGCGACCTGCACCGGCATCGGCAGGTCCACGGAGTCCGGCGCGTCGACCTCGACCTCGAGACCGTGCGTGGACCGCTGCGTCTCGGCGAGGCGCCTGAGCGCCGTACCCAGTCCCTGCTCGAGCGTCGGCGGACTGAGCTCCCGGATGAAGCGGCGGGTCTCGGCCAGCGCGGACGCGGCGGTCTCGCGAGCCAGGCGGACATGTTCGATGCCCGGTCGGTCGGCGTCGGCGCGCTCGGCCGCGTGCAGGAGCAGCTGGATGCTGGAGAGTCCCTGGGCGACGGTGTCGTGGATCTCGCGGGCGAGCCGGGCCCGCTCGGCGAGCATGCCCTGCTCCCGTTCGGTGCTCGCCAGCCGGTCTCTGGTGGCGACGAGCTCGGCGACCAGCGCCTCCCGCTCCACCGCCTCTCGCGCGAGCGCCCGGTAGCCGAGGCCGATCAGCAGCGCAACGCCGGCGCCGACCAACGGTCCGACGACACCTCCGACGGTGAACCCGCCGTGTACGCCGAGCGCCACGATCGCCACCAGGGTCGCGACCACGACGGCGACCGGGCCGGCGGCGCCGGGCAGCACGTGCAGGTAGAGGAAGAACATCGGGAAGACCAGGTAGGCGGCCTCCGGGACCAGCACCAGCAACGCGATCCACACCAGCGTGAGCGCGGCCAGCCACACCGCCCCGACGAGTGCCCGCCGAGTCTCGGCGACGGCGGCGATCCGGACGCCGGCGACGTACACGCCGGCGAACGACGCGGCCAGGAGCACGGCCAGCCAGGTCGGCGAAGCACCGTCGACGGCGATCTGGACGACGACGAGCGCGAGCAGCGCGGCGACGAGCACGTGCAGGCCGGTGCGCAGCCCGATGAAGACCGGAGTCAGGGTGCTGTGCGACATGTCCTGCCCACCCTACGGAGGGCAGCGCCTGCGGGGATCCACCGAAAGTTGGACCGGAAGACCAACCCGTACGCCGATGTCCCGGCCAGCACTGAAGGCGACGCTGGTGGTGGCGTCGCGGAGGGTCCGCGGCCCGGGAAGGATCATCGTGTTCGTGGCCTGGCGAGACCTCCGCTTCGCCCGTGGACGGTTCGTGCTGATCGCCGCCGTCGTCGCACTCATCACCCTGCTGGTCGGCTTCCTGGCCGGACTTGCCGGCGGGCTTGCCTCGCAGAACATCTCGGGTGTGGTGGGGCTTCCGGGTGACCGGCTCGTGCTCGAGCAGACCTCGACCGGAGGGGCCAGCTTCGCCGACTCCGCGATCACCCCGGACACCATCGCTACCTGGCGGCACGCGGACGGCGTCGACGAAGTCCTGCCCGTCGGCATCACGCAGGGCCGGGCCGCCGGCGGCGGCGAGCCCGTCGCCGTCGCGCTCTTCGGTCTCTCCCAGAGTGGGGCGACGTCCTCCCCCGTCACCGACCTCGCCCCTGCCCGTGACGGCGAGGTGGGTCTCTCCGCCGGCGCCGCCGACGAGCTCGGCGTGACCTCCGGCGACCGGGTCACCATCGGTGGAGCCGACTACACCGTGTCGTCGGTCGGTGGCGATCTCTGGTACAGCCACACCCCGGTCGTCGCGATGAGCCCGGACGCCTGGGAGGGCGTCGACCGAGACCTGGGCGGCACCGGTGACGCCACCGTGCTCGCCGTCAGCGGGGACCCCGACTGGGACGCCGTCGCCGACGACACGCACACCACTGCGGACACGCGGCTCCGGAGCCTGGGCGCCCTCGAGACGTTCAAGTCCGAGGTGGGGTCGCTCGGGCTGATGATCGTGATGCTGTTCGGCGTCTCGGCGCTGGTCGTCGGCGCGTTCTTCACGGTGTGGACCATCCAGAGAGCCGGTGACATCGCGGTCCTCAAGGCCCTCGGTGCCAGCACCGGCTCCCTGGTCCGCGACGCGCTCGGGCAGGCCCTGGTGGTGCTCGGCGTGGGCATCGCCGTCGGCATCGGCGCGGTCGCCGCGCTGGGCTCGGTCGCCGGGTCCGCACTGCCCTTCCTCCTCAGCCCGCTCACCACCGTCGTACCCGCCGCCGCGATGGCGCTGCTCGGGCTCGCCGGCGCTGCGGTCGCGCTGCGCACCGTCACCCAGGCCCAGCCCCTCACCGCCCTGGGCAGCAACCGATGATCGCCCTCGACGACGTCACCCTCTCGTTCCCCGACGGTGCCTCCCGTGTCACCGCCGTCGACCGGGTCTCGCTCACCGGCAGGCCGGGCATCGTCACCGGCATCACGGGGCCGTCCGGGTCCGGCAAGTCCAGCATCCTCGCGCTCGCCGCGACCCTGATCCGCCCCGACGCCGGCACGATCTGGATCGGAGACGTCGACGCCTCCGACCTCTCCCCCGCGCAGGCCACGGACCTGCGACGCGAGCGCATCGGCATCGTCTTCCAGCAGTCGAACCTGCTGCCGTCCCTGACCTCCCGCGAACAGCTCCAGCTGATGGCCGAGCTGGGCGGCCACGACGTACGCTCCCGGCGCCGCGCGATCCGGTCCCGCGTCGACGGCATGCTCGACGCGGTCGGCCTCTCGGCGTACGCCGACAAGCGGCCCGCGCAGCTGTCCGGTGGTCAGCGCCAACGCGTCGCCATCGCGCGCGCCCTCGTCCACGAGCCCCAGGTGCTCCTGATCGACGAGCCCACCAGCGCCCTCGACCAGGAGTCCGGCGCCGCGATCATGGACCTCGTCGCGCGGCTCACCCACGAACGCGGCACCGCCACCCTGCTCGTCACGCACGACCTGGTGCACCGCGACGCCCTCGACGAGCTCGTGACCGTCGTCGACGGACGGATCGTCTAGCAAGACAGCGAAGTGTGGTTGGTCCGACTCACCTGGTGAGTCGGACCAACCACACTTCATCAAGAGGGCGAACGTGTGGAGCTGGCGGGAATCGAACCCGCGTCCTCGAGCGTCGATCCAGGTCTTCTCCGGGTGCAGTCCGTGTTGTCGCTTTTCTCGGCCCCGGGGCTCGCACGGACACGTCCCCGACAGGCTCAGTCACGGAATAGTCCCGCTCACCCTCCGCGACACGGAGTGAGCAGCAAGTCTCCTAGATGACGCCAGGACCCGGGACGGAGACGGATGCCCGGACTGACGCTTCGATCACTGCTCAGGCAGCGAGAGCGAAGGAACTGCGACTGTTGTTGGCAGTTATAGGTTTCCAACGATCGTTTACGAGATGACGTTGGCTTCTCGACCCGCTTCCCCTGGAACTAACGTCCCAAGTCGAAACCGATCAGCCCCTCTTGAGTTGTGGCACCAGTCTACGGATGATTCCCCACGCGGGCACATCGGATTCCCCTACCGTGACGCCATGTCCCGCTCCTCGCTGCTCGTTGCAGCGTCACTGGTCGTCGCTGCTGCCCTGCCCGCGGCCGTCGCCGGCGCCGCCGAGGCGGCCAAGCCGAAGCCCAAGCCGAAGCTGGCTGCCATCGCGCCGACGGTCGCCGAGAGCGCTGGGACGGCCGTCATGACCGTCAGGCTGGCGGGGAAGGCGAAGAAGGCGGTCAAGGTGGGTTGGCGCACCGCCGATGGGACCGCGAAGGCGGGGTCGGACTACACGGCGTCAAAGGGCACCGCGACGATCAGGAAGGGCCGGACGAGCGCGACCATCAGCGTCCCGGTCGTCAGTGACGGGACGCACGAGGACACCGAGCAGTTCGTCGTCGTCCTCACGTCCCGTCAGGCTGACGTGAGGACTCGGCGGGTCAACGTGACCATCACGGACTCGCCGTCGCGACTGGTGGGAACCATCACGATGACGCGACGGGCCTTCGACTGGGGCATGCCGGCGTTCACCCTGAAGATGCACGTCCATCTCGTCCCGACCGGGGTAGCGGGTGAGTGGCGCGACGACGGTGCAGGCATGTGGAGCATCACCGGGCGCAGGAGCGGTGGGGCAGCCACGGATCTCACTTGCCCGCAACCGAGCCGCACCATCTCCGGAAGCGGCGCCTTCCTGACGGGCGCGGGTACGCCCACCGCTCAGCAGGCCGTCCTGACCCTGCGCGACTTCGACCCGACGGCTGGCTCCGGGACACCGTCGATGTCCTGGCAGGTCCTGGCAACCGAGACTGACATCACCTGGTCATCGCTCGACTCCCACGCCTGTGCCGCCGACCTGCAGACCTCGGAGTTGTCGGTCAGCGTCCCGCGTGTCTCCGGCAGCTACACCGGAACGGCGGCGGACCGCGGCCTGCAGTTCACCGAGTCCTCGGAGGTCACCGGGTCGTTCACGCCGATGGGCTGACCTTCACCAGGATCCAGTTCCTGTCGTCGCCGCCCATCCGGGTCCGCGTCAGGGCGAAGACGCCGGTGAGCCTCTCGCCGTGCAGCTCGAACTTGAGATGGCCCGCGGCGATCGCCGTACCGGCATCCGGCTCGGTCAGGTTGTCGTAGGTGCCGTGGTCCCAGATGGACTTGTTGTCGTCCTCGTACGTCGCGTGCTCGAGCTCGTGGTCGTCAACCTGTACGGCGAGGCGCTTCACCCGCGGGTCCAGCGACGGCTCCTTGGGCACCGCCCACGACGCCAGTACGCCGTCGACCTCGAGGCGCAGGTCGTAGTGCAGGGTGGTCGCCTGGTGCAGCTGGACGACGAAGATCACGGTCAGAAACGATAGATGCTTCGCTTGTCGTGCGCCGCGACGTGGCGCGATCCGTCGTAGCCGAGATCCACCGCCGCCCACTCGCGCGGGAACACGGCGGGGACGGTGACGGTCGCCCGTCCGTGGCGCAACCGGATGTGACTCCGGCTCTCATTTCCGAGGGACACCCAGACCGTGCCGGGGGCGACCTTCCCGGTCACCCTCGAGGTCACCCGGAACCGGAAGGTCACCGAGTGGGCGTGCCACGTGGCCCCGAGTCGGATGAGCGGGCGGTCCTTGACGACCAACCGGGGGCTCACCGCAGTCTTGCCCGCCTTGACCGGC
>CAVPRL010000013.1:0-413985 GCA_963707845.1 uncultured Actinomycetota bacterium | reverse complement strand
TTCCGCGTAAACTGGCGTGTCGGCCCAACGTGGGTCTGCTCTGTGGTGCCTCGCGGCTGCCCGGAAGCCGGACGAATCGCTCGCAAGAGCGGTCCGCTGGCGTGCCGGGGATGAGGTTCTCTGAGTGGCTGCACGAGGTCCACCACCGCTTCCGAGCGGTGGAGGTTCCCGGTCCGACCCGGTCCCGGCCCAGTCCGGCTCCGGTGCACCACGGTAGACAACCGACCGACAGATTGTGGAGGACATGCCGAAGAAAGAAGGCGTGATCGAGCTCGAGGGCACCATTACGGAAGCCCTGCCGAATGCCATGTTCCGCGTTGAGCTGAGCAACGGGCACAAGGTCCTCGCCCACATCAGCGGCAAGATGCGCCAGCACTACATCCGGATCCTCCCCGAGGACCGCGTGGTGGTGGAGCTGTCGCCGTACGACCTCACACGGGGTCGGATCGTCTACCGCTACAAGTAAGCAGCCAACTGAAAGGGCCCTCCCCGTGAAGGTCAAGCCCAGCGTCAAGGCGATCTGCGACAAGTGCAAGGTGATTCGTCGCCACGGCCGCGTCATGGTGATCTGCGAGAACCCGCGTCACAAGCAGCGCCAGGGCTGAGCTCTTCGGAGCCAGCCAGCACCAACTGAAGAACAAACTCAACGTGATCGCTTAGGGCCGCAAGGTCCGAATCACCTCCGGAGCAGAAGGCCGGAGCCCGTCCGACGAGGGCCGGGACGCGTCACGACAGACACCTCTGTGGAACTGAGAAGGAAACCGCCACATGGCACGCCTCGTTGGTGTTGACCTCCCGCGCGACAAGCGCATCGAGATCGCACTCACCTACATCTACGGCATCGGCCGTACCCGCGCCCAGCAGCTCCTGGAGACCACCGGGGTCAGCCCCGACCTCCGCGTCCACGAGCTGGGGGACGAAGAGCTGGTCAAGCTCCGTGACGCGATCGAAGCCAACTTCAAGATCGAGGGTGACCTCCGTCGCGAGGTCCAGGCTGACATCCGTCGCAAGATCGAGATCGGCAGCTACCAGGGTCGTCGCCACCGTCAGGGCCTCCCGGTCCGCGGCCAGCGCACCAAGACCAACGCTCGTACCCGTAAGGGCCCGAAGCGCACGGTTGCCGGCAAGAAGAAGGCCAAGTGATCTGACGGAGGTTTCGAGACAGGCGCTGCGCGCCTTCCTCAACCACCGTCGGCCACCGGCCACTCACTCACAGACCAGCTACTTCAGGAGATAACTGCATGCCTCCCAAGAGCCGCACCGCGGCTGGCGCCAAGAAGGTGCGCCGCAAGGAGAAGAAGAACGTCGCCGTGGGCGAAGCCCACATCAAGAGCACGTTCAACAACACGATCGTCACGATCACCGACCCCACCGGGGCGGTCATCTCGTGGGCCTCGGCCGGCACCGTCGGTTTCAAGGGATCCCGCAAGTCCACCCCGTTCGCTGCGCAGATGGCCGCTGAGGCTGCCGGACGCCGGGCGATGGAGCACGGCATGAAGAAGATCGACGTCTTCGTCAAGGGTCCGGGTTCGGGCCGCGAGACGGCGATCCGGTCCCTGGGTGCGATCGGCCTCGAGGTCGGCACCATCCAGGACGTCACGCCCACGCCCCACAACGGCTGCCGCCCGCCCAAGCGCCGCCGCGTCTGATCAGCGACCGAGTACAGGAGACTTGTAGAAATGGCCCGTTACACCGGTCCCATGACCCGGAAGTCGCGCCGCCTCGGCGTTGACCTCGTCGGTGGCGACTCCGCTTTCGAGCGCCGCCCCTACCCCCCCGGCCAGCACGGCCGCGCGCGCATCAAGGAGAGCGAGTACCGCTCTCAGCTGCAGGAGAAGCAGAAGGCTCGCTTCACCTACGGCGTGATGGAGCGTCAGTTCCACAACTACTACGTCGAGGCATCGCGTCGCGCGGGCAAGACCGGCGACAACCTGCTCCAGCTGCTGGAGTGCCGCCTCGACAACGTCGTCTACCGCGCCGGGTTCGCCCGGACCCGTCGCCACGCGCGTCAGCTCGTGTCGCACGGTCACTTCCTGGTGAACGGCAAGAAGGTCGACATCCCGTCGTTCCAGGTCACCGCTCACGACGTCATCGACGTCCGTGAGAAGTCGCTGGAGATGACCCCATTCATCGTGGCTCGTGAGACCCACGGCGAGCGCGTCGTCCCGGCGTGGCTCGAGGCGATCCCGTCGCGGATGCGTGTCCTCGTGCACCAGGTCCCGGTCCGGGCCCAGATCGACCTCCCGGTCCAGGAGCAGCTCATCGTCGAGTACTACTCGAAGAAGTGACTCCCGGCGCCTGCCTCGCCTCGCGGTGGGGCAGGCGCCAACCATCCTTCCGTCACCAGTCACATTCGGATCTGTCAAATAGCGGGTAGGTCCGGAAAGGAAAGAACCAGTGCTTATCGCACAGCGCCCCACCCTGTCGGAAGAGACCGTCGGCGAGTTCCGCTCGCGGTTCGTGATCGAGCCGCTGGAGCCTGGCTTCGGCTACACCCTCGGCAACTCGCTGCGGCGTACGCTCCTGAGCTCCATCCCGGGTGCGTCGGTCACCAGCATCAAGGTCGACACCGTCCTGCACGAGTTCTCGACGATCGAGGGCGTCAAGGAAGACGTCACCGAGATCATCCTCAACCTGAAGGGCCTGGTCGTCTCCTCGGAGCACGACGAGCCCGTCACCATGTACCTGCGCAAGTCGGGTGCCGGTGACGTGACCGCCGCCGACATCGCGCCCCCGGCCGGTGTCGAGGTCCACAACCCCGACCTCAAGATCGCCACCCTGTCCGACAAGGGCAAGCTGGAGATGGAGCTGGTCGTGGAGCGTGGCCGTGGCTACGTGTCCGCCGTCCAGAACAAGGGCGCGGACAACGAGATCGGCCGGATGCCGGTCGACTCGATCTACAGCCCGGTCATGAAGGTCACCTACAAGGTCGAGGCGACTCGTGTCGAGCAGCGCACCGACTTCGACAAGCTCGTCATCGACGTCGAGACCAAGCCGTCGATCCGTCCCCGCGACGCGATCGCCTCGGCCGGCAAGACCCTGGTCGAGCTCTTCGGCCTGGCGCGCGAGCTGAACGTCGAGGCCGAGGGCATCGACATCGGCCCGTCGCCCGTCGACGAGCAGCTGGCTGCCGACCTCGCCCTCCCGGTCGAGGACCTGCAGCTGACCGTCCGGTCCTACAACTGCCTCAAGCGCGAGGGCATCCACACCGTGGGTGAGCTCATCAGCCGCTCGGAGCAGGACCTGCTCGACATCCGCAACTTCGGTGCGAAGTCGATCGACGAGGTCAAGGCCAAGCTGGTCGAGATGGGCCTGTCCCTCAAGGACAGCGCGCCCGGCTTCGACCCGCACGCTGCTCTCGCGGCGTACGGCGACGACGAGGACGACGCCTTCGTCGAGGACGAGCAGTACTGAGCGCAGAGCTGGCACGCACCTCGCGGCGTTGTCGTCGGTCGACGGCCAAACCCGGGCCGCCTTCCCTCCTCCGCCTTGCGATGCACGCACCATCTCCACGCTCAGCCGCTCAGTGATCCACAACAAACCAACATCTACTCCGGTACCTCATACGGCCGGGGAGAATCGAGAGAGATCCCATGCCTAAGCCCACCAAGGGTCCCCGCCTCGGCGGTAGCGCCGCTCACCAGCGCCTGATCCTGTCGAACCTGTCGACCCAGCTCTTCGAGCACGGTCGGATCACGACGACGGAGGCTCGCGCCCGTGCCCTGCGCCCGGTCGCCGAGAAGCTGATCACCAAGGCGAAGAAGGGCGACCTGCACAACCGTCGCGAGGTCCTCAAGACCATCCGCGACAAGTCGGTCGTCCACGTGCTCTTCACGGAGATCGCGCCCACCTTCGCCGAGCGTCCGGGTGGCTACACCCGGATCACCAAGATCGGTCCGCGCAAGGGCGACAACGCCCCCATGGCGGTCATCGAGCTGGTGACCGAGGCCTACAAGCCGTCGGCGCCGAAGACGAAGAAGGCCGCTCCGGCTGCCGCCGCCCCGGCCCCGGTCGAGGAGGCTCCGGCCGAGGAGACCGTCGTCGAGGTCGAGGGCGTCGACACCGACGTCTTCGAGGAGACCGAGGGTGGCACGTCCGGCAAGTACGCCGGATCCAGTGTGCCGCTCGAGGACGCCAGCGTTGCCCCCGAGGGGTTCCCGATCAAGGGCAACGAGGACTCGATGAAGTACCACACCCCCGATGGCCAGTGGTTCGAGCAGACCGTTGCCGAGGTCTGGTTCGACACCGAGGAGTCCGCGGCCGCCGCTGGCTTCACGAAGGCCGGCGAGGGCGAGTAGCACCCAGCAGTCAGCCGAAGGCCCGTCACCTCTGCAGGTGGCGGGCCTTCGTCGTCTCCTCCACCGGACGGCCGCCGAGGTCGGCGCGCTGGCCTGCGGCCCACCCGTCGGCGAGACCGGAGCCTGACAGCGACCGGGGCCTCGCCACGGTCAGCTTGGGGTAGGCGGCATGCATCATCGATTCCACCTGCGCCGACCGGTCGGCGAGCACCAGACCGGATGACCGACCCGCCGCCGCGAACTTGGTCGCCGCCTCGGTCTCCGCGCGGGCCTCTGCCGCGGCGAGCCGGCGACCGATGGCCATCCGGAAGCCCGCCAGCCACGAACGGCGGAACGCAGCGGCGTGCTCGCCCCTGGGGACCGGGGTCCGGGCGAGTCCGGTGGCGCTCTGGAGGAGCAGGCTGGTGTAGAGCAGCTCGGTGCGCTCGAGGTCGGAGGCGTGCCCGAAGAGGTGCATCGAGCGCTCCTTGCCACCCACCGTCTGCCGGGTCCGGGTGACGGCGCGACACCGCAGCAGGGTGGCGATCGTGGAGAGCAGGTCGGCCTTGTCGGCGGCGTACGGCGCGTCGAGGTCGAGGACCCGATCGCCCACTGGGTCGGAGCCGGGGTCAGCCGCTGCCAGCAGGGCCCGGTCGATGCCGTAGTCGGCGATCAGCTGGGCGGCCTTGGCCGTGTAGGTCTCCGCCTCGTGAAGAGTGGCGGCGGGGTCCTCGGCGAGGGCGAGCAGCTTGCGCACCTTGGCGAGGATGGGGTCGTCGGTCGTGGTCATCCGGCCTCCAGGGCGATGGGTTCTCGTCGTGGTCACACCCTGTCATCGGACGCCGACAGCCGGGTCGTGCTCTCCACAGGTCGACGTCAGGTGCGGGCGAGAGCGGCGCGGAGCACGCGTTCGCACGCCGGGGTCGGTACGCCGTGCAGGCGGCCCAGGAGCACCAGCTCGCCGACTCGGTAGTGGATCTCGGTGTCCAGCCCGCGGGCCAGGCTCTGCGCGAGCGAGTTGCCGGGGAACCGGGCGCTGTCCGGGCGCTGCCGGAGCAGGTCGCCACGGCGTTCGGCGTCCTCCTGTGCGGTGACCGCGACGACGCCCGCGGCGGCGAGGACGGCGTCGCCCTCGGCAGCGACCTCACGAGCGAGCTCGGCCGACCCGTCGGCTGGAGTGAACAGCGTCGAGACGTCACCCACCGCGTTGGTGAGGAGCTTGCGATACTTCCACGCCATGATGTCCGGACGCGCCTGGGACCCGAACCCCGCGGTCCGCAGGTCCGCCGCTATCGCCTCGGCCGTCGCGTCGCTCCCGCCCGGGAACCGCCCGACGTCGAGGATCCCCGGCGTCGGGTGGCACTTCTGCACCACGACCCCCGGCTCGAGGTACAGGGCCGGCAGCATCACGCACACGGCGTAGGTCCTGGCGAACCTGCGCAGGATCGCGGCTTCGTTGGCAACGCCGTTCTGAGCCGAGACGACGACCGTCCCTGCCGGGGCGTGCGTCTCCAGGTCGTCCAGCACGGCCTCGGTCTGATGGGACTTCACCGCCAGCAGCACGACGGTGTCGTCGGTCCAGCCGACCTGGGCCGCGGTGTCGGTGGCGGCGAGGTCGACCGTCACCCGGCCGTCTTGGGTGTCGAGCACCAGCCCGCCGTGACGAATGCGGGCGAGGTGCTCGCCGCGAGCGACGACGGTCGTCGCGAGCCCCGCGAGCTGGAGGTGGGCGGCGATGACCCCGCCGACCGCACCGGCGCCGTACACGACGTACCTCATGCGTCCCAGGACTCCTCGACGAGGCGGAGCGCCTCCGGCAGCGTGAGGTCGAGGCGCCGGGCGGTGGCGACGTACGCCGCTGCGGCCGCGCGCGCGTCGCCGCTCGCACCCGAGACGAACGTCCCGCGACGGCCCTCGGTGGTGATCACCCCGTCGGCCTCGAGGGCCCGGTAGGCCTTCGCGACGGTGTTGACCGCGAGGTCCAGCTCGGCTGCCAGCGTGCGGACCGTGGGCAGCCGGGTGCCTGCCGGCAGCTCTCCGGACGCTGCCCGGCCCGCGATCTGGGCGCGCAGCTGCTCGAAGGGCGGGACCGCGGAGTCAGCATCGAGCGGGTAGACCTCCATGTCCGCATGGTAGAGACGTCCTATGGAGCGAGACGTGCTGGTGGTGGGTGAATCCCTGGTCGACATCGTCCATGCGGCCGACGGGTCGACGCGGGAGTACGCCGGCGGCAGCGCCGCCAACGTCGCCGTGGCGCTCGCGCGGCTGGGGCGACCGGTGCAGTTCGTGACCGCGTGGGCAGACGACGAGCGCGGCCGGGTGCTCGCCGAGCACCTCGACCGTGCCGGCGTACGGCTCGCGGCCGACCCGCACGTGCTCACCCGCACCGCGACGGCGGCGGCCACGTTGGGCGCGGACGGCGCGGCGTCGTACGAGTTCGACCTGGAGTGGCGGATCGGGCCGGTCGAGGTGGAGTCGCCGCGGGTCGTGCACACCTGCTCGCTCGGTGCCGTCCTGGAGCCGGGCGCCGCCGATGTCGTCGCCCTGGTGAACCGGCTGCGCGACGTCGCGACGATCAGCTACGACATCAACGCCCGGCCGGCGATCACCGGCACCGGCGCCGGAGTGGTCGCGCTGGTCGAGCGGATGGTCGCGGTCAGCGACCTGGTCAAGGCCTCGGACGAGGACCTGGCCGCGCTCTACCCGGATCTCGACCTCGAGGTGGCCGCACGTCGCCTGCTGACGCTCGGGCCGGTGGCGGTGGTCGTCACGCGCGGGCCCGACGGCGCGACCTGGTTTGCCGAGCACGCGATGGTCGACATCGCGTCGCTGCCCGTGGAGGTGGCCGACACCATCGGTGCGGGTGACACCTTCGGCGCGGCCATGATCGACGCGCTGTGGGACCACGGGCCGCTCGCAGACCTGTCGCCCGACGACATCGCGGACGTCCTGGCGCACGCCGCCCGCGCGGCTGCGGTCACCGTGTCACGACCGGGCGCGGACCCGCCGTACCGCTCGGAGCTCGAGAGCTAGACGGACGTCTCCTCGGGAGCCGGCGCCAGCCACGCGTGCACGAGAGGTACGACGGACGCGCCTTCTCCGCTCGCGGACGCGACCCGCTTCATCGAGCCGGAGCGGATGTCGCCGGCCGCGAAGATGCCGGGCACGGTCGTCGCGAGGTTCTCGGGCGGCAGGCCGTCGGCCCATCGCTCCTTGGGGACGTCGCGGCCGGTGAGCACGAAGCCGCGCTCGTCGCGCGACACCTCGGGCGGCAGCCAGTCGCAGCGCGGCTCGGCGCCGAGCAGCAGGAAGAGGCCGTACGCCGGGACCTGCTCGCGCTCGCCGGTGCGCACGTCCTCGAGCGCCAGCCACTCCAGGCGCCCGTCGCCACCGCCGTCGACGACGGCCGTGCAGGTGCGCACCGAGATGCGGGAGTTGTACTCGATCTCGCCGATCAGGTACTGCGACATGGTCTCGGCCAGGTCCGGGCGGCGCACGACGATCGTGACGGAGCGGGCGAACCGCGCCAGGTGCACGGCCGCCTGGCCGGCGGAGTTGCCGCCGCCGACGACGTACACGTCCTGGCCCTCCATCTCCCGGGCGGCGGTCATCGCCGCGCCGTAGTAGACGCCGATACCGACCAGCGCCTCGAGCGGCGCGACCCGGAGCTTGCGGTAGGCGACGCCGCTCGAGATCACGACGGAGCGGGCGCGCACCTCACCGCTGTCGGTGCACAGCACGTGCGGGGCGCCGCCGAAGCCCGGCCGCAGCTCGTCGACGACCTGGCCGGTGAAGAACTGCGCGCCGAAGCGGAGCGCCTGGTTGCGCGCGCGCTGGGCCAGCCGCATGCCCGAGATGCCGCGCGGGAAGCCGAGGTAGTTGCGGATCATCGAGCTGGTGCCGGCCTGGCCGCCGATCGCCTCGGCCTCGAGGATGACCGTGCTGAGGCCCTCGGAGGCGGCGTACACCGCGGCCGCGAGGCCGGCGGGCCCGCCGCCCACGACCGCGACGTCGACGACGTGCTCGAGGTCGATCTCGGTCGGCGCGCCGTACATCATGATCGCGACGTCGCGGACGCTGGTGGCGGACATGACCGTGCCGTGGCCACGGCAGACCAGGGGGTAGACCGGCTCGCCGTCCCAGTGGTCGAGCACGTAGCGCCCGGCCTCGGTGTCCGGCTCCCAAACCTGGCTGGGCATGCCCATCCGGTCGAGGAAGTCGCGGATGCCCAGGGTGAGCGCGTCGCGGGTGGGCGAGATGATCTTGACCGCCACGACCTCCGGGTCCGCGACCGTCGAGCCCCAGTCGGAGAGCAGGTCGGTGATCGCGTTGTGGAACTCCTCGTCACGCACCCCGCGGGGCATCAGCAGGAACGCGTCGTACTTGCCCTTGGCCATGCCGGCCCGCAACCCGGGTGCGTCGGCGAGGAACCGGTCCCAATGGGCAGCGATCAACCGCCGCGCGGTGGGGACCTTCTCACGGAGCTTGTGGAAGCAGTGCAGGACCTCGGCGTCCGGCAGCACCGACTCGCTTGCGAACAGCGCGACGGTGCCGCCCTCGGCGACGATGTCGTGGGTGGTCTGCAGCGCTTCGTGGCAGGAGCGCGCGACGCGGACGTCGTACTCCGCCTGGTAGCGGGCGAAGCCGGCGCGCATCTGGTCGGTGTGCTCCTCGGAGATGAGCACGATCGAGGGACTGGGCACCTCTCTAGCCTAGGGACGAGCGCAATAGAGTTGGGCGGTGCGCCTTCGGATCGACCTCGCCTACGACGGCACCGACTTCCGCGGCTGGGCGACTCAGCCTGGCCTGCGGACCGTGCAGGGAGAGCTGCAGGCCGCGCTCGCGACCATCCTCCGCGTGGACTCGGTCTCCGTGGTGTGCGCCGGGCGCACCGACGCCGGCGTACATGCTCGTGGCCAGGTGGTCCACCTCGACGTCGCGGAGCCACCGGACCTCGAGCGGCTGGTACGCCGCCTCAACGGCCTGCTGCCCGCCGACGTCCGGGTACGCCGGGCGACCGCCGCTCCCGAGGGCTTCGACGCCCGCTTCAGCGCACTGCGGCGCCACTACGCCTATCGAATCGCCGACTCCGCCGAGGCACTGGACCCGCTGGCGCGGGCGCAGGTGCTCGCCTGGCTGCGACCGCTCGACCTCGACGCCATGAACGCCGCCTCCGCCGCGCTCGTCGGCCGGCACGACTTCGCGTCGTTCTGCAAGCAGCGCGAGGGCGCCACCACGATCCGCACGCTCGAGCAGCTGTCCTGGGCCCGCGACGAGGCCGGCCTGGTCGTCGGCAAGGTCGTCGCGGACGCGTTCTGCCACAGCATGGTCCGCTCCCTCGTCGGCTGCCTGATCGCCGTGGGCGACGGTCGGCAGCCCGTCAGCTGGGCCGGCGAGATCCTCCGTGCGACGGCGCGCAACCCGGGCGTGACCGTCCTGCACGCCCACGGCCTCACCCTGGAGCGGGTGGACTACCCGGGGGACGACGAGATGGCGGCACGGGCCGACCAGACGAGAGCGAAGCGGGTGGCCGCCGATGCCTGAGGACGAGAGCGAGCACTACTTCACCGCCGACCCCTCGGTGCCCTTCGCGCGGGAGACCTTCACCTGCGAGGTGTGGGGACGTGAGCTGACGTTGGTCAGCGGGGCGGGCGTCTTCAGCCGAGGGCACCTCGACCACGCGACCGCCGTGCTGTTCCGCGAGACCGAGCCTCCCGCGCAGGGGCGGTTCCTCGACCTCGGCTGCGGGTACGGCGTGATCGGCCTGGCGATCGCCGCCGCCGTACCCCTGGCCTCGGTCACCGCGGTCGAGGTCAACGACCGCGCGATCGCCCTCGCCAACGAGAACGCCCGCGCCATGGGGGTCCACGGTCGGTTCATCGCCTGCCGCCCCGAGCAGGTGCTGGCCGGCGAGGTGTACGACGAGATCTGGTCGAACCCGCCGATCCGGATCGGCAAGGAGGCACTCCACGAGCTGCTGCTCACCTGGCTGCCGCGGCTCGCGCCCGGCGGCCGGGCCGTGATGGTGGTCGGCAAGAACCTCGGGGCCGACTCGCTCCAGCGGTGGCTGGGGGAGCAGGGCTTCCCGACCGAGCGGCTCGCGAGCGCGAAGGGGTTCCGCGTCCTCGAGACACGGTGCGCTGACTGACGCTACGGTCACGGCGTGAGCACGGAGTCGGTCGAGGCGCCGGTCGCGACCCGGCGGCAGACGCTGCGCTTCTACGGCGCGTGGGTGCTGGTCGCCGGCTGTCTGCTGTTGCTCGGCACGATCGTGGTCGCCGGTGAGCGGACCACGTCGTACGACGACCTGAGCTCGGCCGTCGCAGCTGGCCGGGTGGACGAGGTCCACGTCGTCGGCGGGATCCACGAGGGCGGGTCGTCCGCGTTCGTCGAGGTGCACTGGCGCAGCGGCCCGATCGGTCGGGTGACGGAGGTGGTCGAGACGACCTCGCGCGGCGCCGTGGCGGACACCGCGCTCGACGCGCCGGTCATCGATGGGCTGGTCGACGACCGACTCACCGAGCTGGACCCGAGCCTGCGCATCACGCGCGGGGGTGACCTCCACGGCTACTCCGAGCTGAAGTCCTGGCGGATCCCTTCATGGACCGGGCTCGTGGGCGTCGCCGTGGGGCTCTGCGTGCTCGTGCTGCTCGTCCTGGGTCCCCAGCCGTGGCGCGCGACGAGATGGGCGTGGTTCTGGTTGCTCGGGTTGGCGCCGCCGCTCGGGCTGCTGGCCTTCCTGCTCCTCGGCGGTGCGACCCGGCTGTGGCCACCGGCCAGACCGGAAGCCAGGCTGACGGGTGGCTGGGCCTTCCTGCTCGCCGCCGTCACCGGGTTTGCCCTGAGTGCCGTGGCCGACGCGTTCCTCTAGGGCGCGATCGGCAGCGCCAGCAACGCACTGGCAGCCGGGTCGTCGGACTCCTGGCGGTGCCACAGCATGAGCAGTACGTCGATCGCGGGTGCTCGGACCTCGACGACCGGCTCGCTCTCCCCGATCACCACGGGCTCGGCGTCGGGGAGGTCGGCGGCGACCAGGCGCAGCGTGCCGGGGAGCGGCTCGAGCCGCCCGAGGCGCACCTGCCGCGGATAGAACTCCGTGGCGACCTCCTGGACGCCGTCCCACGCGAGCTCGGGGGAGAGCTCCCACTCGTCGACCCAGCCGCCGGCCTCGAGCAGGTCGCGCGTGTGCATCCGGGTCTCGTGGGTCTGGCGGCGCAGCCACCAGCCGGCGGTCTGCTCGGTGCCGAACGTCCACGCCGCGCCCGCGGGGCCGGCGGCGGCCAGGGCATCGCGGAGCGAGCCCGCGTGCCCGGCGTACCAGCTCACCAGCTCGTCGGGCTCGGTCGGCGCCGGCTCCGGCTTGCCGTCCGGGTTGCCGAAGACGACGGCGTGCCAGGCCCACTGGTGCACGCCCCCGAGGTGGTCGACGAGGTCGGCTACGGTCCAGCCAGGGCAGGAGGGGACGGCGTCCGTCGGGTCTGAGTCCTCGAGGACGTCCGCGAAGGCCGAGGTTGCCGATGCCAGCAGGCGGTCCCAGTCGTGCGTCACGGCCGGAATTGTTCCAGCCGCGACGCACGGTCCTGGAGTCAGCCCACCGAGTCGACGTCCGGGATCCCGCTCTCCGGCGGGGCGTCGTCGGCCTGACCGGAGTCGTCCTCGGCGATCTCGGCGTCGCCGATGTCGGTCGTCAGCACCTTGGTCAGCGGCTCGCCCTTGCCGTCCTGGAGCTTGACGAGCTCCATCCCGGAGATGCCGAGGTGGCTGTCCTCGCTGTAGCGGTACGGCGCGAGGTTGGGACCCTCGAGCGAGGAGCCGACCTCCTCCAACGCGGCGACGAGCCCCTCGCGGGTCAGGTCCTCACCGGCGGCCTGGAGCGCCTGCACGAACGTGTATGCCCAGGACATGCCGTAGATGCGGTAGTTGGTCAGCTCGCCCTTGCCGCCGTTCGCGTCCCAGACCTTCTGCCACAGCTGCACCCAGGCGTTGTCCGGGGCGTCGACGCCGGGGATGTACTCCGACGACATGATGCCGTTGAGCGCCGAGGCGTCGCCCGGGACGGCGCCCTCGGAGAACTTCTCGAGCAGCGAGCCGACCAGGGCCGGGTCGGAGCCGACGTTGGAGACGTACCAGTCCGGCTTGAAGCCGAGCGTGAGCGAGGTCAGCTGGGCCAGCGCGGTGTACGACGGGGTCGTGAACGCCAGCACGATGTCGGGCTTCTTGGCCTGCAGGGCGGCGATCTGGGGTCCCACGTCGGTGTTGCCGGAGGTGTAGCGCTGGACCTCGACGACATGGTCGTCGAGGAACTGGCGCACGCCCTTCTCGGCGTCCTCGCCGAAGTCGTCGTCCTGGAGGAAGAGGCCGACCTTGGCGTCAGGCATGTTGTCGGCGACGTACTGCCCGATGACCTTGCCCTCGATCTCGTAGTCGGGCTGCCAGCCGAAGGTCATCGGCCGGGAGCCGGGGTCGTCGCCCCAGCCGAGGGAGCCGGACGACACGAAGAGGTCGGGCACCTCCTCGTCGTTGAGGAAGTCGACCACGGCGCTGTGGGTGGGCGTGCCGAGGGAGCCGACGGTCGCGAAGACCTGGTCCTTGAGCACCAGCTCGTTGGTCAGGCTGCTGGTCTTGGTCGGGTCATAGCCGTCGTCCTTGACGGTGAAGTCGATCTTGCGGCCGTTGACGCCACCGGCGGCGTTGACGAAGTCGAAGTAGGCCTTCGCGCCGGTGGGGATCTCGCTGTACCCGGGAGCGGCGACGCCGGTCAGCGGGAAGGTGCCGCCGATCGCGATGGAGTCGTCGGTGACGCCGACGTCGGACGCACCCCCGCCGCCATCGCCATCGCCGTCGTCGTCGGAGCGGCCGCCGGCGCCGCACGCGGCTGCGACGAGGACCAGCGAGGTGAGGACACCGGTCGCGCCGGCCAGCCTCCTGCGTCGTGAGTTCATCTGGGTTCTCCCTTCGAGGTGGTGGTCTCGCGCAGCCGGTGCCGGGCGAGGCGGAGGCTGCCGACCAGGCCAGCCGGGGCGAGCAGGATGACCGCGACCAGCACCAGGCCGTAGACGAGCGGTGCGAGCTCCGCGGCCCGGATGTCGTCGAGGCCGGCGGAGACGCCGGCGTCGGTGATGACCTGGGGCAGGAAGGTCAGCAGGGCGGCGCCGACGAGCGCACCGCTCAGGCTGCCCAGTCCGCCGAGGACCACGGCGGTGAGCAGGGTCAGGCTCAGCGTCAGCGAGTAGCCGCTCGGCGCCGCCAGCCGCACCGACACCGCCATCACGAAGCCGGCGGCACCAGCCGCGGCCGCGCTGACGACGAACGCCGAGACCCGTGCGCGGCCGAGGGAGATGCCCGCGACCTCGGCCGCGACCTCGTCGTCGCGTACGGCGCGCCAGCGCCGGCCGACCCGGCTGCGGGAGAGGTGGGCCAGCCCGAGGAAGGTGACGACCAGGGTGAACCAGCCCAGGAAGGCGACGTACTTGCTCGGCGTGAGGTCCTGGCCGGTGACGAAGTACGCCGCGTCGAGCACCCAGTCGGGTGCGTCGGGGACCCGCACCCGAAGGCCCTGCTCGCCGCCGAGGGTGTCGCCGAAGTAGAGCGCGATGCCCGGCACCGCGACGGCGAGGGCGAGGGTCGCGCCGGCGAGGTAGGGGCCGTGCAACCGCGCGGCCGCCACCCCGATCGCCGCGCCGACGGCCAGCGTCACCATCGTGGCGACCAGGAGCACGGCGAGAAGGGGGAGCAACGGCTCGTCGTCCTGGAGCAGGAGCGCGGTCGTGTAGGCGCCGATCGCCATCAGGGCGCCGTGGCCGAGCGAGATCTGGCCGTTGAGGCCGGTGAGCACGGTCAGGCCGCCGGCGGCGATGCCGAGGTAGGCCATCTGGGTGAGCTGGACGGCGCGGAAGTCGTCGACGCTGGTCAGCACCAGGACGATCACGACCGCACCCAGCGCGGCCAGCACGAACGGCTTCCCGAGAAGTCGCATGCTCACACCCGCCGTTCGCGGGCCTGAGAGAAGAGGCCCTGCGGTCGGAGCAGGAGCACCACCATCAGGATGGCCAGCGCCGCGAGAGCGACCAGCTGCGACCCGATGTACCCGGAGACCAGGCTCAGCGACAGCCCGAGCAGCAACCCGCCGACCACCGCGCCGCCGGGGCTGTCGAGCCCGCCGAGCACCGCGGCCACGAAGCCGTAGACCACGACCGAGTCCATGTAGCCGGGGTGGACCAGGCTGCCGCCGGCGATCAGCAGACCCGCCAGCGACCCGACCAGGGCGGCCAGGGCCCAGCCGAGGGTGAGCATCCGGCCGACGCGTACGCCGAGCAGGCGCGCCACCTCCTGGTTGTACGCCGCCGCGCGCATCCGCAGGCCGAGGTCGGTGAAGCGGAAGAGCAGCACGAGCAGCCCCATCACGACCAGGACGGCGACGATCGTGAAGATGTCGAAGCCGGTGAGTGCGATCGTCATGTCGCCCACCTCGATGCCGCGGATGCCGAACGCCGCCGGGAAGGAGCGGTAGCGGTTGCCGAACACCACCGATGCCAGGGCGTGCAGCACGATGAAGAGACCGAGCGTGAGGATCACGGCGTTGATCTCGGCCTTCCCCTCGACGGGGCGGATCAGCACCCGCTCGACGACGGCGCCGAGGACGAGCCCGGCCAGCAGCGCAGCGGCGAAGCCCAGCCAGTAGGAGTGGCCGGCCTCGATGATCTGCAGCGCGATGAACGTGGTGACCATCGCCATCGGCGCCTGGGCGAAGTTCACGATCCGGGTCGATCGCCAGATCAGCACCAGGGCCAGGGCGAACGCCGCGTAGACCATCCCGAGGGTCAGGCCACCCAGGAGCGTGTTGACGAGCTGTTGCACGGCGGTCTCCTCTCGTCAGAAGCCGAGGTAGGCGTGCCGGAGCTGGTCGTCGCCGGCCAGCACGTCGGCGCGTTCGTCGACGACGACCCGGCCGAGGCTGAGCACGACTCCGCGGTGGGCGATGGACAGGGCGCTGCGGGCGTTCTGCTCCACGAGCAGCACGGTGAGCCCCTGGTCGACGACCAGCGACTGCACGAGCTCGAAGAGCTGGGCCACGATGCGCGGCGCCAACCCGAGGGAGGGCTCGTCGAGGAGCAGCACCTTCGGCTCGGCCATCAGCGCCCGCCCGAGGACGAGCATCTGGCGCTCGCCACCGGAGAGCACGTGGGCGAGCGCCGCCCTCCTGTCGGCGAGCGCTGGGAAGAGCTCGTAGATCCGCTCGAGGTCCTCGGGCCGCACCCGGCCGCCGCGTCCGAGCCCGCCGAGGCGGAGGTTCTCCTCCACGGTGAGCTCGGTGATGACGCCGCGTCCCTCGGGCACGTGGGCGATCCCGAGACCGGGCATCAGCTCGGGTGCCGTGCGGGTGAGCTCGCGGCCGTCGTACGTCGCGTGGCCGGACTGCGCGCGAACCAGCCCGGTGATGGTGCGGAGCAGGGTGGTCTTGCCGGCGCCGTTGGCGCCGAGCACCGCGGTGACCTCGCCGCGCGGCGCGGTGAAGCTGACCTCGCGCAGGGCGCGCACCGCGCCGTACGACGTGGAGAGCTCGCTGACCTCAAGCATCGGCGACGGCCTCACCGAGGTAGGCGGCCTGCACGGCCGGGTTGTCGCGCACCTCGGCCGGGCTGCCGGTCGCGATGACCTTGCCGAAGTCGAGGACGACGAGGTCGTCGCAGACCGACATGACCAGGTCCATGTGGTGCTCGACGAGCATCACCGACATCCGGTCGGTCAGGCCGCGCAGCAGGGTGCCCAGCTCCTCCATCTCGGTGTCGGACAGCCCGCTCGCGGGCTCGTCGAGCAGCAGC
Source organism: uncultured Actinomycetota bacterium (assembly GCA_963707845.1). GTDB lineage: Bacteria > Actinomycetota > Actinomycetes > Propionibacteriales > Nocardioidaceae > Nocardioides. The sequence continues at coordinate 397,886 of CAVPRL010000013.1, read as the reverse complement.
AGCTCTGGCTCGGAGACCAGGGCGCGAGCGAGGGCGACCTTCTTGCGCACGGCGTAGGGGAGGCTCGCCGGGTAGCGACCGGCGTACGACGCGACGCCGAGCTCGTCGAGGGCGCCGAGCGCGCGGTCGCGGAGGCGGGCCTCGTCGCGGCCGGAGCGGGGGAGTGACAGCAGGTCCGACCAGAAGCCCGACGTCGCCTCCCGGTCGGCGCCGACCAGGACGTTGTCGAGCACGGTCATCTTGTCGAAGAGGCCGAGCCCTTGAAGGGTGCGCGAGATGCCGAGGCCGGCGAGGTCGTGGGGGCGGAGGCGGCGCAGCTCCTGGCCGCGCCACGACAGCGTGCCGGAGTCGGGGACGACGAAGCCGCAGGTGACGTTGAAGAGCGTGGTCTTGCCGGCACCGTTGGGACCGATCACGCCGAGCACCTCGTGCGGTCGCGCCTCGAGCGACACGTCGGACAGGGCGGTGAGCCCACCGAAGGTGACGGTGACGCCGTGCAGTGCGAGGCCCGAACGCGCTGCGCTCATCGGCGTACCTCCCTCACGGCCCGGACTGTGATGGCCACCACCTTGGTCGCAGCGCACAGGTTGCGCATTGGGCGGTGCGCACAGCACCTGTCGGGCGGAGCGCCACGTTTCGCCCGGGGTCCTAGCGCCTTTTGTGCTCCGGGTGCGAAGGTGCCTGCATGCGTCCGTTCTCCGGGGAGGTGACGCCTGCCCTCGATGCCCAGGTGGCCGAGGCCTGGATGTCCGTCCTGGGCCAGGCCGACGCGATCGCCGACGACATCTGCCTGTCGCTGCTGGAGAAGGACTCGGAGACCTACGACCGCCTCGGTCCGGAGTTCCAGGTCGACGTGCGCTCGAGCACTCGCGACCACATCCGGCGCGGCATCGAGGCGATGGCGGGGGTCGCCAACGCCACGCACAACACGGCGGAGCTGTGGCGGCAGACCGGCCGTCACCGGGCTCGGCAGGGCGTCCCGATGGAGATGGTGCTCAACGCCTACACGCTCGGGACCCGGGTGCTCTGGGAGGCGCTGCTCGCGCAGGGCGCTCGCGACAACGTCGACGAGCAGGTGCTCCTCGTCGCCGGGCAGCAGGTCTGGTCGGCGCTCGACGTGCAGAACGCGGTCTTCATCGAGGCCTACCGACGCGAGTCGGTGCGACTCCACCGGCGTGACCTGCAGCGCCAGCAGAGCACGCTCGACCTCCTCGTCGAGGGCCGTGGCGCCGACCCGGACTTCGCGGCCGAGGCGCGCGACGTGCTCGGCATCAGCCCCGAGCAGGCGATCGCGTGCGTCGTCGCGCCGTACGACGGCTCACTGGAGGAGCCGCTCGCTCCGCTGGAGGACCGGCTCGAGCGCCAGCGGATCGTGTCGCACTGGCACGTTCGCGGCGGCCTCTACTTCGGGCTCCTCGCCGGCGACCTCCCGACCGAGGACGGGCTGGTCGACCTGCTGCGGCCGTACGCGGCGGGCCGGGTCGGACTGGCGGCTACGTCAGAGGGGGTTGCGGGGTTCGCGACCGCGTTCCTGCTGGCCTCTCGGGCCGCCGACACCCTGCCGCGAGGGTCGCCGGAGGTCGTGGCGGTGACCCGGAGGCTGCCGGAGGTGCTGCTGAGCGGCAACCCGGAGATCGCTGCCCTGCTGGTCAGTCAGACCGTCGGTCCGCTCCTGGCGCAGCCGCCACACGTCGCCGACACCCTGCTCGAGACCCTCACCGCCCTGCTCGCCCACGACGGGTCGGCCAAGCACGCCGCCGAGGCGCTCTACTGCCACCGCAACACGGTGATCTACCGGACCCGCCAGATCGAGGAGCTCACCGGGCTGCGGATCTCCGACCCGCGCGACAAGCTGCTGCTCACCCTCGGCGTACTCGCCCAGGGGACCTGACTGCGGCAGACTGGGCTCCCCGAGATGGTGGAGGTGGTCGTCATGACCGAGCCCGAGAGTCGCTTCCGTCACCTGCCCGAGCCGGTCAAGCTCGAGGACACCGTCGCGTCGCAGGAGGTCGAACCTGCGCAGGACCCTGAGGGTGGCCGCGACACGGACGTCGAGTTCCTGCTGCGCTACAACTGAGCACGTCCCGGTGCTTGAGGACGGCGCGCAGCGCCTGTCTCGAAACCCCCGGCTGCTCGGGCAGGGCGGTGTGCGCGGGCCGCGGGTCCGCTGGGGTTGGCCGCCGACAGGCTGACAACGCGGGTACGGCGGGCTTCGGGTCGACGCAGCCTCCCGGCTCTCCGGCCGACACGGTGGTTGAGGTGCGAGCGAAGCGAGCCTCGAAACCACCACCTGAAACTCCTCAGAAATTCTTCTCGATAGTGTCCACATCCCGGTCAAAACAAGGGTTCTGAGCCCCTCACTGTCGGTGGCCCCTGGTTGGCTAGACCCATGAGCGAAGCACAGCACCACCCCGGTTTCGGGGACGAGTCCGGAGAGTCACACGACTCCCCGGACCAGGTGCTGGCCGCCCTCCACGACCGCCACCTCGTAGTCAACCAAGCGGAGATCGACAAGCTCCGGCTCGCCGTCGACTGGGCGGTGATGCACCCCGTCGAGTCCATCGACCACGGCGCCGCCACCGTCGACGGCACCGAAGGCGAGCTCGCGATCGCCGGACCCGGTGCACCGCTGGTCGCGGAGTTCTGCGTCGCCGACCTCGCCCTCGCGCTCGGGATGTCGACCGACGCCGGTCGGACCTACCTCGGCGACGCGATCGAACTCCGCTGCCGCCTCCCCAAGCTCTGGGCGGTGGTGACGTCGGGTCGAGTGCCGGTGTGGAAGGCCCGCCGGATCGCGCAGTCCACCAAGTCCCTGTGTCCCGATGCCGCCGGCTACGTGGACCGGCACCTGGCCCATCAGGCGCACCGGTGCTCGTTCGCGCAGATCGACCGCGCCGTTGAGGACGCGTTGCGGCTGTTCGACCCCGCCGGGGCCGACAAGCGCCGCCGGGAAGCCGCCGACGCCCGGCACTTCGACGTCGACCTGCAGCAGGTGTCCTTCGACGGCACCGTGCACGTCGACGCCGACCTCGACCTCGCCGACGCCCTCGACCTCAACGACGCCATCACCGCCGGCGCTGCCGAGCTCGGACGCCTGGGGTGCGAGGAGTCCCTCGACGTACGACGCTCCCTGGCCGCCGGGGCCCTCGCCCGCCGCGAGCTGACCCTCGACCTCGACACCGACTCCGCTCCATCACGGCCCGCTCGCAAGTGGGAGCTGATGATCTACGTCCACCTCGCTGATGGTGCGGTGGCAGGTATCGCCGGGGTCGAGAACACCCGCTCCGCCATCTCCGTCGAGCAGGTCAAGGACTGGTGCGCCGGCACCAACACCCACGTCACCATCCGCCCCGTCATCGACCTCAACAACAACCTGCACACCGACGCCTACCGCCCCACCGACGTGATGCGCGAACAGGCGATCCTCACCAACGCCACCTGCGTCTACCCGCACTGCAGCCGACCATCACGATCCGCCGACCTCGACCACCTCGAGGAATGGGACGGCCACAACACCGACAGCACCAACCTCGCCCCGCTCTGCCGGGGCCACCACCGCTACAAGACGCATGCGGGCTGGGACGTCGTACGCACCGGACCCACCACGTTCACCTGGACCAGCAAGCACGGGTACTCCTACGACTGGGACACCCGCCACACCCGACATACCCACTGACACCACCCCGCCGGCACCGCCGGCGGGGCCATCGGCATGTCCGGCGCTCAGGTACGACGACGCGCAAGCAGGACGACACCGGCGCCGCCGGCGATGAGGGCGAGACCGGTCGGGGCCAGCCACGGCGGGGTCGACGAACCGGTGTCGGGCAGGGCGTGCGGCGCTTCGTCGGACCCACTGCCGCTCGTACCGGGTCCACCCGTGCCGTCGTCCGGGCCGCCGCCCGAGCCGCCCGAACCCGGGCTCGACGTGGGGTCGGCCGAGGGTGAGGTCGACGAGGACGCCGAAGGGGTGGGCGACGGCGTGGGTGATGGAGGCGGCGCAGGCACGGGGCCGAGCGACACCGTGTTGGTGCGGGCGACCTCGACGTCCCCGAAGGCGGTGTCGGCGAGGTCGACGAGCCGGTAGTCCGTGGCGGCGTCGTCGACGATCCGAGTGCCGGTAGCGGAGGCGGACACCGTGACGCGATAGCGCACGGCAACGCTCGCACCGGGGGAGAGCGTCGTGCCGGCGCCGATGTTGATCCGGTCGCCGTTGGCGTTGGCGCCGTCACCGTCCGATGCATCGGTGCGCGGACCGCGATCGGGGCCGGTGAGCACCCGCAGGCTTCCCGGCGCGTACGTCGTGCCGCGCGGCGCCGCGTCCCGGACGATCGGGGCTCGGACGGCGGTGTCGCCGGCGTTGGTGACGTCGATGCGGAGCTCGATCGTGTCGCCGACCCGCGGGACCACGTGGGGGCCGACCACGTGCGCTCGCAGCCGGGACTCCACACAGCCGGCCCCTTGGACCCGCACGCCGTCGAGGAAGTTGCCGATCGAGTCGTCCGGCCCGCTGCCGGTGAGCGGGAAGAACACGATCCGCGCGACCGGCTGTCCCTCCGGCACGCGGTAGTGCCAGTCGTGCCGTCCCCACTCCTCGACGCCGTCCGTGAGGTCTTGGCGCAGGCGCACCTGCCCACCAGGACCGGTGAGCGCCATGCGAGCGGTGTTGGTCGCATCGGTGCGCGACCGGTGGTAGGCCTCGATCAGCAGCATCGTCCCGGGTGCACCGTCGACCGGCTGGAAGACTCCCTCCGGGGTGGTGGCGTTGAGCTCGATGAACTGGTCGCCCTCGGCGGCCGTGTACGGACCGCTGCCGGAGGGTGGGCCCTCGGTCACCCCGGGAGGCCAGATCTCGAAGTTCGTCACGGTGGCGCTCCAGCCCGGGACCTTGTCGTCGTTCGTCACCCGCGGGAATCCGGGGTTGACGACGGGCGCCTCGAAGCCGCCGTTGTCGAGCGACACGTCGGCGGTCGCGCAGGTCGTCGCGGCGGCGAGGCGCACGGGCGGGGAAGCATCCTGCGACCCCGGCAGCGCGAAGGCGCCGAGCACAGCAGCGACGAGGACTGCACCAACCGGGCGACCGAGAGCCATTCGTGCAGTCTGCCTGCCGCGCTGCCTGGTGTCAGCCGTGCAAGACCTTGCGGAACAGGGCAACGGTCTCGTCGACCGCGGCCTGGGCGCCGGGGGAGTGACGTCCCATGTCGGCGAAGCCGTGGATCATGCCGTCGAAGGTGCGGACCTCGACGGGGACACCTGCCGCGGACAGCGCCGCGGCGTAGGCGAGTCCGTCGTCGCGGAGCGGGTCGAACTCGGCGACCACGAGCACCGTGGGAGCAACACCGGCGAGGTGGCCGTGCAGGGGCGCGAGACGTGGGTCGGTGACGTCGACGTGGGGGAGGTGGCCGACGTACTGCTGGTCGAACCACATCATGGTGTCCAGGTCGAGGAAGTAGCCGGTGCCGTTCTCCTCGTGGGCGGGATAGCTGCCGCGCCGGTCGGTGACGGGGTAGATGAGCAGCTGACCGGCGAGCTCGACGCCCTCGTCGCGCATCGCCTGGGCGACGACGGCCGACAGGTTGCCACCGGCGCTGTCGCCGGCGACAGCGAGCCGGGCGTCTCCGCCCAGCGTGGCAAGGGATGTGGACGCCCAGCGAGTCGCCGCGATCGCGTCCTCGACCCCAGCGGGCCAGGGGTCCTCCGGCGCGAGTCGGTAGTCGACGGAGACCACGACGGCTTCGCAGCCGTTGGCCAGGGTGCGAGCGGTGAGGTCATGCGTGTCCAGGTCGCCGATGACGAATCCGCCGCCGTGCAGCAGCACGATCGTCGGCAACGGACCGGGCAGAGCCGGGCGGTAGACCCGGGCCGCTCGTGAGCCCGCACCGCCGGGGACGGTGATGTCCTCGACAGAGTCGACGTCGGGCAGCGACTCGGGCGGGCGGGCATCGACGGTCAGCGCGCGGAAGCCGGCGGGCGGCGTCTGGCGTGCCCGCCGACATCGGCGGCAGCCCGGCTGAGGCGATGAAGTCGAGCAGTCCCTGCAGGTGCGGGTCGACGGGCAAGGGGATCTCCTTCAGAGGAACGCGTTGACGCCGGTCTCGGCGCGCCCGATGAGCAGCTTCTGGATCTGGCTGGTGCCTTCGTAGAGCGTCATCACGCGGGCGTCGCGGAGGTACTTCTCGGCGGGGTGCTCGTCGACGTACCCGGCGCCGCCGTAGACCTGGATCGCGTTGTTGGCGGCGCGTACGGCGGCCTCGGACGCGAACAGCTTGGCCTTCGACGCAGCGGTGCCGAACGGCTCGCCGCGCTCGATCAGGTCGGCGCAGCGCCACACCAGCAACCGCGCGGCGTCGGCGTCCACGGACATGTCGGAGATCAGCTCCTGCACCAGCTGGAAGCCGGCGAGCGGCTTGCCGAACTGCTTGCGGGTGGTGGCGTACTCGACCGAGCTCTCCAGGCAGCCCTGCACGATGCCCACGCAGCCCGCAGCGACCGAGACCCGGCCCTTGTCGAGCGTCGTCATCGCGATCTTGAAGCCCTTGCCCTCCTCGCCGAGCAGCGCCGACGCGGGCACCCGTACGTCGGACAGGAAGAGCTCGGCCGTGGCCTGGCCGCGCAGGCCGAGCTTGCCCTTGATCTCGCGCGCCTCGAAGCCGGGAGTGTCCGTCGGGACCAGGAACGCCGAGACGCCGCGAGGACCGTCGTCACTCGTGCGGGCGAAGATCAGCGCGACGTCCGCCCAGGTGCCGTTGGTGATGAAGAGCTTCTGCCCGTTCAACACGTAGTCGGTCCCGTCGCGACGAGCACGCGAGGTCAGGTTGCCCGCGTCGGACCCGGTGTCGGGCTCGGTCAGCCCGAAGCACCCGAGAGCGGTGCCGTCGGAGATCCGCGGCAGCCACTCCTGCTTCTGCTCCTCGGTCCCGAACCCCAGCACCGACTTGCCGAACAGCCCGTTGGAGACCGACACGATGCCGCGCAGAGCGGAGTCGGCGCGACCGAGCTCCTCCATGCCGAGCACGTAGGTGAGGTAGTCGCCACCGAGGCCGCCGTACTCCTCCGGGATGGTCAGCCCGAAGAACCCGATCTCGGCCATCTTGGGGATGATGTCGAGGTCGACGGCCTCGTCGCGGTCCCACCGGGTCCGGTGCGGGATCGCCTCGCGGTCGAGGAAGTCGCGGGCCAGGTCGCGGAAGGCCTGCTGCTCCTCATTGAGGGTCAGGTCCATCTCAGGCTCCCGGGGTCGGTGCAGGCAGGTCGACGAGTACGGCGAGCGCGGCGCGGTGCGCCTCGGCCGAGCCGAGCAGCAGCGCGTCTGCCTTGGCCCGCTTGAGGTGCAGGTGGGCGGGGTGCTCCCAGGTCATGCCGATGCCGCCGTGCAGCTGCACCGCCTCCTCGGTGGCGTGCACCGCGGCCTCGCTGCAGAACGCCGCCGCCACGGCGACCGCGATCGGAGCATCGGGGTCATCGGTGGCCAGCGTCGCTGCGGCGTACCGAGCGGCCGCGTCGGCCTGCTCGACCTCGGCGTACAGGTCGGCCAGCCGGTGCTTGATCGCCTGGAACCCACCGACGACCCGGCCGAACTGGCGCCGCTCCTTCAGGTAGCCGATCGTCGTCTCGAGCGCCCAGCGCGCGACCCCGACCTGCTCGGCCGCCAGCAGCCCGGCGCCCATCAGGAGACCCGCGTCGATGGCGGCGGAGGCGTCCTCAACGACCAGCGTCCGCTCGGCTCCGTCGAGGTCGACCGTGCTGAGGGGGCGCGTCATGTCGAGGGAGTCGACGGGGGTGACGGTCGCGCCGCGTACGGCGTAGAGCGCGTCGCCCTCGGGCAGGAGGAGCACGTCCGCGGGCAGGCCGACCGTGGTGAGTGCGGCCGGGCCGTGACGCAGCGCCGTCGGTCGGGCCAGCAGCGCCGCCGTCTGCTCACCTGAGGCGAGCAACGGCAGGATCGTCGTGTCGCCCAGCGCGACCAGGACGGTCGTGGCGACCACGCTTGAGGTCAGGTACGGCGAGGGCGCGGCAGCGCGGCCGATCTCCTCGAGCACGGCCGCCGCCTCGCGGGCGGACGCGCCCGCACCGCCCAGCGACTCGGGCACGAGCAGACCCGGCAGGCCCAGCTCGACGAACGCCGACCACAAGGGTGCGGTGACGTCATCGGTGCCGTCGTAGAGCGCGTTGACGCGATCGGGAGATGCGTGCTTGTCGAGCACCTTGCGCACCGAGGCGCGCAGGTCGGTCTCGACGTCGTCGGCCAGGAGGTCGACTTCCGCCGGAGGAGTGAGAGTCATCGGGGGAGGTCCTTCCAGGGCACGTCCTTGTCGACGCGGTGCTCGGTGGGCAGGCCGAGGATGCGCTCGGAGACCACGTTGCGCAGCACCTCCGAGGTGCCGCCCTCGATGGAGTTGCCCTTGGCGCGCAGGTAGCGGTAGCCGGCGTCCTTGCCGAAGAAGTCCACGCGGGTCGGTCGGCGCATCTCCCAGCTCTCGTAGCGCAGGCCGTCATCGGCGAGCAGGTCGACCTCGAGGGCCGAGAGCTGCTGGTTGATCCGGGCGAAGGACAGCTTCATCGCCGAGCCCTCGGGGCCGGGTACGCCGGCGGCCATCTTCTGCCGCAGCCGGGTGGCCGTGATGCGGGCGACCTCGGTGTCGATCCAGCCGCGGAGCAGGCGCTCGTGGGTCTCGGGCGTGCGCAGCTCGGGTCGCTCGCGCCACGTCTTCGCGACGTTCATGACCATGCCGAACTCGCGCGGGAAGGCGCCGCCGCCGATCGCGACCCGCTCGTTGGAGAGCGTCGCGTTGGCGACCTTCCAGCCCGCGCCGACCTCGCCGAGCCGGTCGGAGTCGGGGATCCGCGCGTCGGTCAGGAAGACCTCGTTGAACTCGGCCTCGCCGGTGATCTGGCGCAGCGGCCGGACCTCGACGCCCGGGTCGTGCATGTCGAGGATGAAGTACGAGAGCCCTGCGTGCTTGGGCTGGTCGGGGTCGGTGCGCACGATCATGATCGCCCGGTCGGCGATGTGCGCCGAGGACGTCCAGACCTTCTGGCCGTTGACGATCCAGGTGTCACCGTCGAGCACCGCGCGGCTGGACAGGCCCGCGAGGTCGGACCCGGCGCCGGGCTCGGAGAAGAGCTGGCACCACACCTCCTCGCCGCACCACAGCGGCCGCAGGTAGCGCTGCTTCTGCTCGTCGGTGCCGAAGGCCAGGATCGTCGGCGCTGCCATGCCGAGGCCGATGCCGATCTTGCGCGGGTCGTTGTCCGGGGCGCCGGCCTTGTAGAACGCCTTCTCGACGACCGGCTGCATGCCGCGCGGCAGTCCCAGGCCGCCGAGGCCCTCGGGGAAGTGCACCCACGCCAGCCCGGCGTCGAAGCGGGCGTGCAGGAAGTCCAGCCGCTCGGTCGTCTCGGGCGGGTTCTCCTCGAGGAGCTTGGCGATGCGCGCCTTGAGCTCGGTCTCATCCATCGGTGGTGTGCCTCGCGATCTCGGTCTTGGCCAGGGAGTTCTTGTGCACCTCGTCGGGCCCGTCGGCGAACCGCAGGGTGCGGATGCCGGCGTACGCCGAGGCGAGCGGGAAGTCCTCCGAGAGCCCGCCGGCGCCGTGCACCTGGATGGCCTTGTCGAGGATCCACTGCACGGTCTGGGGCGTCGCGATCTTGATCGCCTGGATCTCGGTGTGCGCTCCGCGGTTGCCGACGGTGTCCATCAGCCAGGCGGTCTTGAGCACCAGCAGCCGCAGCTGCTCGATGCGCACCCGCGACTCCGCGATCCAGTCGCGGACCACACCCTGGTTGGCCAGCGGCCGGCCGAAGGCGACTCGCGACGACGCGCGCTTGCACATCAGCTCGATGGCGGCCTCGGCCACGCCGATCGCGCGCATGCAGTGGTGGATGCGCCCAGGACCCAAGCGGGCTTGGGCGATCGCGAACCCGGCACCCTCCTCGCCGATCAGGTTGGAGACCGGGACGCGGACGTCGGTGAACCGCAGCTCGGCGTGGCCGCCGTGCTCGTGGTCGTCGTACCCGTAGACCGTCATGCCCCGGATGACCTCGAGGCCGGGGGTGTCGCGCGGCACGAGGATCTGGCTCTGTTGACGGTGTCTGGACGCCGACGGGTCGGTCTTGCCCATCACGATCATGATCTCGGCGTGCGGGTTCATCGCGCCCGTGATCCACCACTTGCGGCCGTTGAGGACGTACTCGTCGCCGTCGCGCTCGATCCGGGTCTCGATGTTGGTCGCGTCGGAGGACGCGACGTCCGGCTCGGTCATCGCGAAGGACGACCGGATCTCGGCGGCCAGCAGGGGCTTGAGCCAGCGCTCCTTCTGCTCGGGGGTGCCGAAAAGAGAGAGCACCTCCATGTTGCCGGTGTCGGGCGCCGCGCAGTTGAGTACGGCGGGCGCGAGGTGTCCGGCGTGGCCGGTCAGCTCCGCGAGCGGGGCGTACTGCAGGTTGCTCAGCCCCGGGCTGTCGGCGTGCTCCTTGGGCAGGAAGAGGTTCCACAGCCCGAGCTCGCGGGCCTCTGCCTGCAGTTCCTTGAGGACGGGCGCCTCCGACCACGCCCAGCGGTCGTCACTCGCCGCGAGCTGGTCGTGGAAGACCGGACCGGACGGCACGATCCGCTCGGCCATGAAGGTCGAGAGCTTCTCGTGCAGCTCGGTGGTCTTGTCGTCGAGACCGAAGTCCATGTCTGTCCTCTGCTCAGTCGTTTGCTTGGTCGTCGCCGAGGGCGTCGAGCCCCGCGGCGATCAGTGGGTCGAAGCCGGCGCCGATCTGGTCGAATCCTTCGCCGACCGTCTGGCCCTGCAGGTAGCGGAAGTTGATGCCCTCGAGGATCACCGCGAGCTTGAAGTAGGCGAGTCCGAGATGGAACCCCATGTCGCCCAGGTCGCGACCGCTTGCCGCGGCGTACCTCTCGAGCTGGGTGGCGGTGTCCGGGTAGCCCGGCGCGGTGCTCACGTCGGACACCAGGCCGCTGCCCGGCATGTCGGCGAGCCGGTCGTAGACGAGCAGCAGCGCGATGTCGGTGCGGGTGTCGCCGAGCGTCGCCATCTCCCAGTCGACGACGGCCTTGATCTGGTCGTCGTCCCCGGTGAGCAGGTTGTCGAGGCGGTAGTCGCCGTGGACGATCCCGACGACCGCCGGATCGTCGGCAGGCACTCGCGCGGTGAGGCGTCGGTGCAGCTCCTCGGCGTCCGGGTGCTCACGGGTCTTCGAGCCCTCGAGCTGCTTGCCCCAGCGGCGTACCTGCCGCTCCAGGAAGCCCGCGGGCCGTCCGAACTCCTCCAGCCCGACAGCCGCCGGGTCGACCGCGTGCAGCGCCGCGAGCACGTCGACCATCCGGCCCGCGATGGTGGCCGTGCGTTCGGGCCCGAGCGGCTCGAGCTGGGTGGCGTTGCGGTACGCCGTGCCGAGGATCCGCTCCATCACGTAGAACGGCGCCCCGAGGACGTCGGGGTCCGCGCAGTGGGCGTACGTCGTGGGCACCGGCACGTCGGTCGGCACGAGCGCGCTCATCGCGGTGAACTCACGACCCATGTCGTGCGCGGTCGCCTGCACGTGGCCGAGCGGCGGGCGCCGGACGATCCACCACGATGTGCCGTCGGTGACCTCGTAGGTCAGGTTGGACCGGCCGCCGGCGATGACCTGGCCGCTGAGCTCGCCGGCGATCTCGCCGGGCCGCTGGGCGTCGTACCAGTGCCGGAAGGCGTCGAGGTCGAGGCCCGGGAGGTCGGACTTCTCCATCACAGTGCTCCTGCCTCGTCGACCTTCTGCTGCAGCCGCCGCATGCCACCGAGCCAGCGGTCCGTGTCGGCGGCGCGGGCGGCGTAGTAGCCCGCCACCTCGGGGTGGGGGAGGACCAGGAACCGGCCCTCCGCGATCGCCGTGACGGCGGCGTCGGCGACCGCCTCCGGCGGGAGGGCGCTGTCGCGGGAGAGCAAGGCCTGCAAGGGTCCTGCGTCCTCGAGCATCTTGGTCTGCACGCCCTGCGGGCAGATGGCGTGGACGTCGACACCGCGGGCGCCGTACGTCACGGAGAGCCACTCGGCGAAGCCGACGGCGGCGTGCTTGGTGACGGAGTACGGCGCGCTGCCGATCATCGTGAGCAGCCCGGCGGCCGAGGCGGTGACGACGAAGCGGCCGCCGAGGCCGTCGTCGAGCCAGCGCGGGACGAGCTCGCGCGCGGCGCGCACGTGGGCCATCACGTTGACGTCCATGATCCGGTCCCAGACGTCGTCCGGGGTCTGCAGGCTCTCGAACCCGCCGGCGCCGTCGATGCCGGCGTTGGCGAAGAAGACGTCGATCCGGCCGAGGGCCTGGGTCGCGGCGTCGATCACCGCGCGTACGCCGTCGGCGGACGACACGTCGCCCGGGACCGCCGTACCCCCGATCTCGGCGGCGACGGTCGCGGCGTTGTCGGCGTCGAGGTCGTTGACGACGACGCGGGCACCCTCGGCGGCCATCCGGGCGGCCAGCGCGCGGCCGATGCCGCGCCCGGCGCCGGTGACGACGACGCCCTTGTCGCGGAAGTGCTCGCTCATCACACGCCGCCGGTCAGGGTCACGCCGCCGTCGAGCACGATCGTCTGCCCGGTGAGCCAGGCGGCGTCGTCGGAGAGCAGGAAGGCGACCGAGCCCGCGACATCCTCGGGCACGCCGAGCCGCTTGAGCGGGTAGGCGCGGGAGACCTCCTCCTCGCGGCCCTCGAAGAGCAGGCTGGCGAACTGGGTCTTCACGACCGCCGGCGCGACCGCGTTGACCCGGATGTCCGGGCCGAGCTCGACGGCGAGCGACTCGGTGAGGCTGATCATCATCGCCTTGGAGGCGCCGTACATCGCGATGCCCGGTGCGGGCTTCACGCCGGACACCGACGAGATGTTGACGATCGCGCCGCCGTGCTCAGACATCCAGGCGCCGTACGCCTCCTGTGCCCAGGCGAGCGCGCCGAGAGCGTTGACCTCGACGATCTTGCGGGCCGCGCCGAGGTCGATCTCGATCAGCGGTCCGGCGACCGGGTTGATGCCGGCGTTGTTGACCAGGAAGTCCAGGCTGCCGAACGCCTCGATGGTGCGTCGTACGGCGTCGGCGCGGTGCTCGGGGTCGTCCGCCTTGCCCGCCACGGCGATCGCGTGGTCGGGGCCGCCGAGCGCGGCGACCGCCTCCTCCAGCGCCTCCGGCTTGCGGGCGGTGAGGCACACCCGGGCGCCCTCGTCCACCAGCCGCTGGGCGATGCCCAGCCCGATGCCGCGGCTGGCTCCGGTGACGATCGCGACCTTGCCGTCGAGTCCCTGCACGTTCCACGCTCCTTGCCGTTGACTAAGCGCTTGCTTACCATGTCTCTCGTGACCACGTCCACCCCCGCACTCGATGCCCGGACCCGGCTGTCCCGGGCCGCCGTCGAGGCGTTCGCCGCCCGGGGCTTCCACGGCACCACGACCCGCGACATCTCGACCGCGGCGGGGATGAGCCCGGCGGCGCTCTACGTGCACCACCGCTCCAAGGAGGAGCTGCTCTACGAGCTCTCCCGGCTCGGCCACGAGCGGGTGCTGGAGTTGGTGCGGGAGTCGGTGGCCCGCTCCGACGACCCTGTCGAGCAGCTCGGCACCCTGGTCGAGGACTTCGTCCGCGACCACGCCGTGGCCCACACCGGAGCCCGGGTCATCAACTACGAGCTCGCGGCGCTCAGCGAGGAGCACCTGGCCGAGATCGTCGCGATCCGGCACGACATCGACCTGGAGGTCCGCGGTGTCATCGACCGGGGCGTCGCCGCCGGTGTCTTCCACACCCCGGACGCCCACATGACCGCGCTCGCCGTACTGTCCCTCGGGATCGACGTGGCCCGGTGGTTCCGCGACGAGGGCCGCTGGACCCCCGACCAGGTCGCCGTCCACTACCGGCTGCTCGCTCTGCGGATGGCGGGTGTGTCGGAGGGTTTCGAGGCTCGGCGCTAGCGCGCCTCACACCTCAACCACCGTGTCGCGGGGGCGGTGGGTGGTTTCGAGGCTCGGCGCTAGCGCGCCTCACACCTCAACCACCGTGATCGGTGGTTGAGGTGCGAAGGCCGCCAGGCCTGAGCCTCGAAACCACCATCCACGCTCGGGTGGCAGGCTGGGTCACATGACCTACCAGGCAGCCGACAACCGATACGACGCCGAGACCGGGATGCGCTACCGGCACACCGGGCGCAGCGGTCTCCAGCTCCCGGTGATCTCGCTGGGGCTGTGGCAGAACTTCGGGACCGACCGGCCGGAGGAGACCCAGCGGGCGATCCTGCGGCGGGCCTTCGACCGGGGCGTGACCCACTTCGACCTGGCCAACAACTACGGCCCGCCGTACGGCCGCGCGGAGGAGAACTTCGGGCGCTACCTCAAGGACGACTTCGCGCCGTACCGCGACGAGCTGGTCATCTCCACCAAAGCCGGCTACGACATGTGGCCCGGCCCGTACGGCCAGGGTGGCGGCTCGCGGAAGTACGTGCTCGCCTCGCTCGACCAGTCCCTGGGCCGGATGGGGCTGGAGTACGTCGACATCTTCTACAGCCACCGCTTCGACCCGGACACACCCGTCGCGGAGACGATGATGGCGCTGGACCAGGCGGTGCGGCAGGGCAAGGCGCTGTACGCCGGCATCTCGTCGTACTCCGCCGCGAAGACCAACGAGGCCGCGTCGATCGCCCGCGAGCTCGGGACGCCGCTGCTGATCCACCAGCCGTCGTACTCCATGCTCAACCGCTGGATCGAGGCCCCCGAAGGTGGACAGAGTCTGCTAGACGAGCTCGAGGAGCAAGGCATGGGCTGCATCGTCTTCTCGCCGCTGGCCCAGGGGCTGCTGACCGACCGCTATCTCGACGGCGTCCCGGCCGACTCCCGGGCGGCGCGTGACGGCTCCAGCCTCGGCGGCGACCACCTTGAGGAGTCCAAGCTCGGCCACGTACGCCGGCTCAACGAGATCGCCCAGGGGCGCGGCCAGAAGCTCGCCCAGCTCGCGCTGCAGTGGGCGATCCGCGACCCGCGCGTCACCTCTGCGGTCATCGGTGCGTCGAGCGTCGCGCAGCTGGATGCGAACCTCGACGCGCTCGCGTTCCCGGACCTCACCGACGACGAGCTCCGCGCCATCGACGAGGACGCGGTCGACGCTGGGATCAACCTCTGGGCGAAGTCGACGGCCGAGTGAGTACGGTTCGGTCATGAGTCCCGTCGTCCGAGAGCATGGAGCGCTCCGCGAGAACCTCGTGGCCGCCCTCCGCGAGGACATCGTCTCCGGACGGTTCCCACCCGGCACGCCGCTGCGGACCGAGGTCGTGATGCAGCGGTTCGGGGTCTCCAACTCGCCGCTCCGCGAGGCGTTCGCCCAGCTGGCGTCCGAGGGGCTGGTCGTCGTCCAGCGCAACCGCGGCGCGACGGTGGCGCCGCTCAACCGCGCGAACGCGGCCGACGTGTTCCGGGTCAGCGGTCTGCTGATGGAGCACGTGATCCGCTGGGGCCTGCCGCGGACGAGGCCGGTGGACGTGACGGCCCTACGGCGCATCTCGCTCGACTTCGACCTCGCCTTCCGCAGCGGTGACCTCGTCACCGCCTTCGCCGAGTCCGACCGGTTCGGGGAGGCCCTGCTCGAGCTCTGTGGCAGCCGGGAGCTCGCCCGTGCGCTGAGGACCCTGTTGCCGCAGCTGCGGCGGCTGGTCCGGCTGCTCGACCCGCTCGACTACCTCGCTCTCCAGGGCTCGCTCCAGGCGGCGGTGCTCGCCTCGGCCGAGGACCACGACGTCGACAGCGCCGTCATCGCCGTGACCTCGATCTGGCGTCAGGTCGAACGCGCCGTCGACGCACTCGGCGACGACCTCATCGAGTCCTGAGCCGGCAGGGGCCGTGACGTCAGGCGTGCCGCACCCGGCGGTGGTGGCGCTGCGCCGACGGCAGCGCGCCGGTGCCGTCAACCGGCGCGTCGGCTGGGTGCTGCTGCCGGTGATGATCGCCGCGACAGCCGTGCACTACCTGCCCGGTGACCGCGGCCTGCTCGCGGGAGTGCTCGTCGTGCTGGTCGTCGTGCTCAACACGACGCATCTCGCGCTGTCGGTCTACGTCTTCGGGTTCGTCCGCCCGCGGCGCA
Organism: uncultured Actinomycetota bacterium; assembly: GCA_963707845.1. Classification (GTDB taxonomy): domain Bacteria; phylum Actinomycetota; class Actinomycetes; order Propionibacteriales; family Nocardioidaceae; genus Nocardioides. Next base: position 381,792 of record CAVPRL010000013.1, on the reverse strand, counting down.
CGCTGAAGGTGTTCCACATCTACTTCGGCTACGCGCTCGGAGTCGTCATCTGGGCGTCGCAGACCAACCTCCGCAACGAGCCGCTGCACACCTACCTGACGATCGGCATGTTCGCCGGCATCGCCGTACACCTGGTGCTCGCCACCCGCTACGCGGCCCGTCGCCGGGCCGCGCAGCAGGTGGCCGGTGGCTACCTCAGCGGCGGCGGATGAGGACCCGCGCGGTGTCGGTGGTGCTGGTGTCGCGCAGCGTCGGGCTCACCGACGTACCGGCGTAGCTCACGACGAACCGGCCCTTCGTCTTGGCCTTGAAGGCGAACGAGCCCTTCTGCGCACCGTCGGCGTTGGTCGCGGCGAGCTGGACCGTCCCGACCTTGACGCTCTTGCCCTTCGCCGGGTCGAACAGCACGGAGACGGTACGGCGTGCGCCGCCCGGGGCGCCGGTGAACCGGACCGACCAGGTGGCCCGCTTGCCGGCCTTCACCGTGCGAGTCTCGGGGCCGACCCGCAGGGAGCTGGGCACCGTGACGGTCGCGGCGACCGGGACGACCGGGACCACGGGGACCACCGGGTCCTTGGGGTCCTTGGGGTCCTGGGGGACCGTCGGTACGACGCGGGTCCAGATGGCGACCGTGTTGCGGTCGAAGGAGCTGAAGACGAGCTCGTTGCGGCCGTCGCGGTTGAAATCCGCGACGACCGCGCCGCCGGCCTGGCCGAAGTACTCGCCCGGGGCGGTGAGCTGGTGCAGCGTGGTGCTGCCGTCGGCCTCGTTCTCGATCCACCACAGGCGGCGGTCGCCGTCGCCCGAGACCAGCAGGTCGACATCGCCGTCGCCGTCGATGTCGCCGTACCCGAACACCCCGGGAGCGCCCTGGCCGTATCCGTAGCGCGAGGTGATGGCGTCGCCGAGCACCGGGTAGTTGTCGGTGAAGTAGTCGTTCGGGCACGTGGCCGGCGTCGTCGCGGTGTTGGAGAGGGTGTTGAGCGACCACTGCTCGGTGATGTCGGCCTTCGGGGTGAACTCGACGACCTGCTCGGGAGGCAGCGACGTGTGGGTGCACCGGTTGTTGTGGTTGGTGCCGACCCAGGCGACCTTGCCCGGCTCGCGGAACCCGGGGACGGGCCGGATCTGGAAGCCCATGCCGAGGCCGCGATCGGCGTCCGTGGGGAGCGCCGTGGCGATGGTGTGAGTGACGAAGTCGTCCGCGCTGAGCACGGCGTCGTCGTGCACCCGCTCGAGCCAGAGGAACGACGCCGCGCCGGTGCGGGTGATCAGGTCGAAGTACTGCGACGAGATGATGTCGAGGTCGCCGTCGTCGTCGACGTCGTGGACGATCGGGAGGCTGCCGCCGACGGTGGACAGGGCGACGGGGCTCTGGAACGTCGGCGTGCTGCCGGCGACGCCCTTGAGGAACTGCATCTGCAGGGCGTCGTCCGCCGGGTCCCCGGCGGCCTTGCCCTGCTCGCCCACGGTGAGGATGTCGCGGACGCCGTCGCCGTCGAGGTCGACGTACTGCACCCCGTGGTAGGCCCACGGCTGCGCGGTGAGGATGTTGTGGCGCACGAACGGCGCCAGGGCACCGCCCTCGGTGACGCCTTGGTTCTCGAACCAGGTGATCGCGCCCCGGTTGCGGACGGTGCCGGCCGGGTCGGTCTCGAAGAAGTTGCCGGACGGCACGAGCAGGTCGTTGTCGCCGTCCCCGTCCATGTCGACGATCGTCGTCTGGTTGGGGAAGTAGATGTTGGCCGTGTGGTTGAAGACGGTCACCTTGGTCCACGCGGTGAGGGAGGCGCCGGGCCGGTAGATCTGGAGCCCGCCGCCGCGGTTGGGCTTGCCCTGGGTGTCCAGCGTCCCGTAGCTGCTGGTGACGATGGCCTGCTCGCCCGGGACGAGCTCGCCGACGGAGGAGAAGCTCGCGCCGACGAGCCAGTTGTCGATGTCGATGCGGGTGAAGGCGGGGTCGGGAGTGGTGGGGGCGGCGGACTGCGCGGGGGCGATCGCGATGGTCGTCGGCACGGCGGCGACGCTCAGGGCGACGAGGGTCGCGGCGACGCGGCGGGCGGGCAGGGACACGGGGGCTCCTCCTGGGCTGGGGAGCACCACCGTGACAGCATTTCGCACAATCTGGAAGGATTTTGCGAAGTTTCGTATATCAGATACGACTCGGCGCGCGGTCCCGGCTGTTCTCCCACCGCTGGCAGCCGACCAGCACCACGACGGCCAGCACGGCGCCGGCGAGCACGTCGACCACGTAGTGCTCGGCGTAGTAGACGAGCGCGGTCGACATCGCGAGCGGGTAGAGCGCGAGCAGCCAGCGCCACGGGGAGCGCAGTCGCTGGATGCCGTAGATCGCGATCAGGAAGGTGATGCCGGCGTGCAGTGACGGCATCGCGGCGACCGGGTTGCCGACGCCCTGGAGCACGACGTCCATGCGCCCCAGCCCGATGTCGTGCCAGCCGCGGCCGGTGATCCGGGTGACGTCGGCGTGCAGGTAGCCCTGCTCGGACGCCATCCACGGCGGCGCCATCGGGTAGGCGATGTAGACGGCCAGGGCGCCGAAGTTGATGATCACGTAGCGGCGCATCCACTTGATCCACTCGGCCCGGTTGCGCACCCACAGCACGGCGGCGATCGTGAGTCCGGTGACGAAGTGGGTCGCGTAGACCGTCGTGAACAGCACGTCGTACCAGCGCGGCTCGCTCGTCCTGAGGCACGGGTTGCCGCACAGCGCGTCCTGGAGCCGCTCGGTCGGCGTGTGCCCGAAGCCGATCCACTCGTCGAAGCGGATCGGCATCGTGAAGTGGACCGGCAGCCCGAGTTCGTCGGTCAGGCCCCGGGTGAAGAAGTAGATGACCAAGCCGACGACCGGGATCCACCAGTCCTTGAGGAAGTTCAGGTGGTAGCGCGGCTGGGCCTCGATGTTCCACGCGACGGTGCCGAGCCAGAGCCAGAGGAAGACCCCGACCGTGTCGTTGGGGATGCCGAGCATCTCCGACCAGAGCACGAGCAGCGCGGCGTACACCAGCATCGCGGCGAGCCGGACCTTGCGGCGCGTGCGCGGGTAGGCGACCGGCCGGAGGGAGCTGGTGGTGAGCTCGTGCTCGTCCTCGTCAGCTCCCCGCGTCATGCAGGGATTCTAGGGAGCCGCTCGGCGTACCGACGACAGGCCTCCGATGCTGCCCTGGAGCAGCGTGCCGTCGGGCAGGATCGTGCCGACCATCTGCAGGGTGTCGGCGAGCGGCCCCACGCCGAGCGTGGTCTCGCTCAGCACCGCGCCGGTGCGCGGCGAGATCCGGGCCAGCTTGTAGACCTGGGCGGCCGAGCGGGTGACCGTATAGAGCACACCCTCGCCGGTCGACAGGCGCGGTACGGCGGCCGAGCGGGTGCCCTGGGTCCAGACGACCTGGCAGCCGCGCGGGCCGACCCGGAAGCGCTGCATCCCGCCGACGAAGTCGGCGCTGGCCGGGTCGGCCTCGCCGGCGCCGTCGGGCGTCGCCGGGTAGGGGTAGCCGTAGGTGCTGGCGACGTAGATCTGGTTGCGCCAGCCGACCGTCGAGTTCTCGGTGCCGCTGTTGTCCGCGCCGAAGATCGGCGCCCGGCAGACGGTGCGGCCGGTGTCGGTGCGATAGACGATGAGGTGCTCGAGCGGCCGCGCGTTGTCGGTGATCGCGACGTACTCGTGGCTGGTTCGCGGACCGAAGAAGGTCGGCGTGGCGCCGCTGCCGTGGCTGAGCTGACCGGGCTTGCGGGCCGGTCCTCGGTCGTAGGGGCGCCGCCACTCGACGCGGACCCGACCGTGCGGCCCGGCGGTGAGTAGGTACGTCGCCCGGTCGGTCACCACGGAGGTGCCCTCGGGCGAGGTCGAGATGCTGTTGGCCACGATCTCGGGCTTGCTGCCCAGCTTGGTGGTCCGGACCCGCTTCGTGCGCGGGTCGGCATAGCCGCCGCGGCCGTCCGCGGTCCCGAACCAGATCCTGCCGTCGTAGCCCGGCGCCACGGTCGTGATCGTCACCTGCACCGGGATCCGGTCCTGCACGAAGAGCCGCCAGCTGCCGGCGGGCCCGTTGCGGTCGTGGGCGATCAGCAGGATCGCGCCGGAGCCGTCGACGGTCACCAGCCGATCGCGGTGGTCGACGTAGGCATAGACGCCGCCCAGCAGGCTGCCCTTCTCCAGCTTGAGGCTCGCGACCGGCAGGCTCGTCCGCGGGTCGAGGAGGTGGAGCGTCGGCGCCCGGTCGAGGTAGCCGGTGCACAGCGCCTGCGGCATCGCGTCGCTGCCGGCCAGGATCGTCGGGCAGACGCCGCCGAGCGGCACGGTCGTGGGCAGCGACGCGTTCGCCCCCGGACCGGCGTACGGCGTGGTGTCGGACGACCCGGCATCTCCGTGCATCGTCGCGGTGCCGACCGGCCCGGCGTACGGGTTGACCGGCGGCACGCCGCGGGGACCGTCGGCGGCATCGCCGCGGACCGCCGTACCCGCCAGCACGGCGAGCAGGGTGGCGGCGGTCGAGAGCGCGAGCAGGGTGCCTCGGTGACGCAGAGAGGTATTCACGATCAAGACGATGGACATAGATGACTTGATCGAAACCAGTATGTGGCCCGGATCACGGGCTGGAGTCAGCGCGTGTTGCTGCTCTTCGTGACCACGCCCGGGAACGCCGGCACGAGACCGCGCAGGCCCTTGGTGGACCGGTCGAAGCCGAAGACGTGCCGCAGGTGCGCGACCGTCGCCTGCCGGATCGCCGGCCAGGCCTGGGTTGGCGGCAGCGACGGCGCCTCGCAGCCGTCGGTCGCGAGCGACTTCAGCTGGTCCGGGACCGGCAGGTGCAGGATGTCGGCGACGGCGAGCAGGCCGCCCTTGTCGGCGCCGACCTCGCACAGGTCGCTGAACGCGTGGTGGCCGCCGTTCACGACGACGAGCCGCTTCGGCCCCTTGAGCTTGTCGTACGCCGCGATGATCCGGTCGCTCGGGATGACTCCGTCGGTGGTGCCGGCCATGATCAGGCCGGGCTGCCGCGGCAGCTTGCCCTCGCGGGTCGCGGGGGCGAGGCCGACGAACGTCGTGACCCGGCGGTCTGCGGCAGCGAACTCCTGGATGGCCCCACCTCCGGCCGAGTGGCCGACCGCGCCGACCAGCTGGGTGTCGATGTGCCCGGCGAGCCTGCCGGAGCGGGCCTTGGCGCTCTTCGTCATCAACGTGACGGTCTCGCGGAGGTCGTCGACGTCGGTGGTCGAACCGGTCGGCCCGCCCAGGACCTTGGTGAGGTCGCGGCTGTGGTGGTCGGGTGCCGCGACGACGAAGCCCCACGACGCCAACCAGGCGGTCAGGAAGCTCGACTGGTCGCGGTAGCCGGCGTACCCGTGGCTGAACACCACCAGCGGGAACCGGCCGCGCGCGACGTCGAGGCCGCGGACTCCGCCGCTCGGGTAGGTCACCGACTCGCCCGCGGGGACCAGCGACTTGAAGAAGTCGGGCAGCCAGTCGACCACGTCGTACTGCGCCCGGGGCAGGCCGCGGGCGTCCTTCTTCCTCGCCGGGTACCAGACCTCGACCGGTGCCTGGTTGGTCGGCAGCTTCAGGGTGGTCTCGCCGACGGCGTACGGGCCGCGCTTGGTGAAGCTCTTCGGGCCGAGGTGCTTGACCTTCGCGACGGTGACCTCCTGGCCTTGCGGAGGCGGTGCGGCCCCAGCGGGCTGCGAGAGGGCGGGCAGCAGCGCGGCGGCCAGGGTCAGGCTCAGGACTGGCAGGGCAAACCGGGCGGCGGAGCGTCGGGTGTCGTCGGTCACGCGCGCACCGTACTCGCCTTCACCTAGGGGTCGAGGCAAAACCTGATGGCCGGGAGGCCCTCGATGGCGGACAATCCTTCGACGTGGGACATGTGGACGTGGCGGGGGTGCGGTACGAGCTGCCGGACGGCAGGGTGCTGCTCGACGACGTGTCGTTCCGGGTGGGCGAAGGTGCCAAGGTCGCGCTGGTCGGCGCGAACGGCGCCGGCAAGACCACCCTGCTGCGGATCATCACCGGCGAGCTGACGCCGCACGCCGGCGCCGTGACTCGATCCGGCGGGCTCGGCGTGATGCGCCAGATGGTCGGCGCCGGGCTCGGCGCCGAGCCGACGGTCGGTGACCTGCTCCGCAGCGTCTCGCCGGTCCGCGTCCGTGAGGCGGCAGCGGAGGTCGACCGTCTCGAGCTCGCCCTGATGGAGAGCGATGACGAGAAGACCCAGATGGCCTACGCCCATGCGCTGTCGGAGTACGCCGACGCGGGCGGCTACGACATCGAGGTCACCTGGGACGTCTGCACGATGGCCGGCCTCGCCGTCCCCTACGACCGCGCCAAGTACCGCGAGCTGCGCACCCTCTCGGGCGGTGAGCAGAAGCGGCTGGTGCTCGAGTTCCTGCTCCGCGGTCCCGACGAGGTGCTGCTGCTCGACGAGCCCGACAACTTCCTCGACGTGCCCGGCAAGATCTGGCTCGAAGGCCGGATCCGCGAGTCGGACAAGACCATCCTGATGATCAGCCACGACCGCGAGCTGCTCGACAACACCGCGACCCGCGTCGTCACCGTCGAGCTCGGCCACGCCGGCAACCTGGTGTGGACCCATCCGGGCGGCTTCGCGTCGTACCACGAGGCGCGCCGCGACCGGTTCGCCCGTTTCGAGGAGATGCGCAAGCGCTGGGACGAGGAGCACGCCAAGATCAAGGCGCTCGTGCTGCGGCTCAAGATCAAGTCCGAGTACAACGACGGCATGTCCAGCCAGTACCGCGCCGCCCAGACCCGGCTGCGGAAGTTCGAGGAGGCCGGCCCGCCGACCGAGCAGCCCCGCGAGCAGCAGGTCTCGATGCGCCTCAAGGGTGGCCGCACCGGCAAGCGCGCGGTCGTCTGCGAGGGCCTCGAGTTGACCGGTCTGATGAAGCCCTTCGACCTCGAGGTCTGGTACGGCGAGCGGGTGGCCGTGCTGGGCTCCAACGGCTCGGGCAAGTCGCACTTCCTGCGCCTGCTCGCCGCGGGTGGCAGCGACCCCGATGTCGAGCACCGTCCGGTCGGCGAGGTCCCTATCAAGCCGGTCCTGCACCAGGGCAAGGTCAAGCTCGGTGCACGGGTGCGCCCGGGCTGGTTCGTGCAGACCCACGAGCACCCCGAGCTGATCGGCCGCACGCTGCTCGAGATCCTGCACCGGGGCGACGGGCACCCCGACGGTCGCGCCGGCATGGGGCGCGAGCAGGCCGCCCGGGTGCTCGACCGCTACGAGCTGGCGCACGCGGGCGAGCAGCGGTTCGAGTCGCTGTCGGGTGGTCAGCAGGCGCGCTTCCAGATCCTGCTGCTGGAGCTGTCGGGCGCGACCTTGCTGCTGCTCGACGAGCCGACGGACAACCTCGACGTACAGTCCGCGGAGGCGCTCGAGGAGGGTCTGGAGGCCTTCGACGGCACGGTGCTGGCGGTGACCCACGACCGCTGGTTCGCCCGTGGCTTCGACCGGTTCCTGGTCTACGGCGCCGACGGCGAGGTCTACGAGTCGGACGGCCCGGTGTGGGACGAGACGCGGGTGCAGCGGTCGCGATGAGCGACCTGGAGATCGAACCGCTCGACCCGTTCGACGCCGAGGCGTACGACGCGTTCTACGACGTCTACCTCGCGGCCGAGCGCGCGGCGGGAGACGTGGGTGCGCCGTGGATGCGCGACGAGGTGCGGGTCGACCTGCAGGAGCCGGCCACCCGGCGGTGGATCGGCGGCTACGTCGGCCGTGTCGACGGCCGTGTCGTCGCGGTCGGCCAGCTCTCGACGCCGCTGCTCGACAACCTCAGCAGTGCCACGCTCGCCGTCCACGTCGCACCGGGCGACCGCCGGCGGGGCTTCGGGTCGGCGGTCCTCACGCGCCTCGAGAGCGAGGCTGCCGACCGGGGCCGCACCGTCATCAACGCCGAGGCCTCGTGGGCGTACGACGCGGGCCCGGCCGGTGGTGGTGCGCCCGGCCCCGAGTTCGCCCGGGTGCACGGCTACGTCCTCGGACTCGGCGACGTGAAGAGACGCCTGGAGCTCCCCGTCGACATCGAGCTGCTCGACGAGATCGCGGCGACGGCGGCACCGCACCACGCGACGTACTCGCTGAGGTCGTGGGTGGGGCCGGTGCCCGACGAGCTGGTCGAGGGCTGGGCCGCGCTGGACGCCTCCCTGGTGACCGAGGCGCCGACCGGAGACCTGCATCGCGAGCCCGCGGTCGCCGACCCGGCCGTCGTCCGCGAGGGTGAGGCGATGCTCGCGCGGCAGGGGCGCACGAAGTACAACACCGTCGCTGTCGACGAGGAGGGTGACGTGGTCGCCTACTCCGACCTCGTCACCACGGTGCACGAGCCGGGCAAGGCCTACCAGTGGGGGACGCTGGTCCGCCAGGACGCCCGCGGCCACCGGCTCGGGCTGGCGGTCAAGGTCGCCAACCTGCGGCTGCTCCAGGGCGAGCGGCCCGACGTACGCGAGCTGATCACCTACAACGCCGAGGTCAACAGCCACATGATCGGCGTCAACGAGCGGCTCGGCTTCGTGCCGGTCGCTCGCCTCGGGGAGTTCCAGAAGCTCCCGAGGAAGTAGACCCATGTGAAAAAGGGCTCCACCGGCTGACGGGAGACGGGCCGGTCAGCCGGTGGAGCCCCAGGCCCCTGCCGGTGTCTCGGGCACAGGCAGGGGCGGTCGGGTGGATCAGGACTTGCTGGATCAGGACTTGCTGATCAGGACTTGGACGTCTCGGCGTCCGAGTCGAGGGTGAGCTTCGCGGTCTTGGTGTCGCCGCCGCTCGTGTAGGTCACGGTGACCTCGTCGCCCGGCCGGTAGGACCGGATGGTCGCCACCAGCGAGTCCGGGCCGGTGATCAGCCGGTCGTCGACCTTGGTGATCACGTCGCCCTTCGCGATGCCGGCCTTGTCGGCGGTCGATCCGGAGATGACGTCCTGGACCGAGGCGCCCTGCACGACTTCAGCGCCCTGCTTGCTGGCGACGGGGCCGACGGAGATGCCGAGGCGGGCGTGGGTCGGGGTCTCGCCCTTGCTCATCTGGTCCACGATCGGCAGCACCTCGTCGATCGGGATCGCGAAGCCGAGGCCGATCGACCCGGCCTCGCTCTCGCTGGAGCTGGCGGTGCGGATCGAGGAGTTGATGCCGACGACGTTGCCGCTCATGTCGACCAGTGCGCCGCCGCTGTTGCCGGGGTTGATCGCGGCGTCGGTCTGGATCGCGGGGTACGTCGTGCTGTTGCCGTCGCCGTCGGAGCCGACGTCGACCGGGCGGTTCAGGGCACTCACGATGCCGCTGGTGACGGTGGAGTCGAGACCGAACGGCGAACCGATCGCCACGACGCCCTCGCCGACCTTGAGGTCGTCGGACTTGCCGATCGTCGCCGGGGTCAGGCCCGAGACGCCCTCGGCCTTGATGACCGCGGTGTCGGTGAGCGGGTCGGTGCCGACGACGCTCGCCTTGGCCGACGAGCCGTCGTTGAAGAAGACGGTCATCGTGCCGCCGTCACCGGCGATCGCCGCGACGTGGTTGTTGGTGAGGATCTCGCCGTCGGAACTGAGGATGATGCCCGAGCCGGAGCCGGCACCCTCGCTGCCGCTGACGTCGATCTTGACGACCGACGGGAGCACCTTGGCCGCGACCTGCTCGACCGAGCCGTCGGCGGCGGGGGAGTCCGGGGTGTCGACGACCTGGGAGGTGCTGTGGTCGCTGGGGCTGGCGGTGCCGGCCGAGGCGTCGTCGTCGTACGCGTTCCAGGCGGCCGCGCCGCCGACACCGGCTGCGCCACCCACGACCAGCGCGGTCACGACGACCGCGGCGGCCAGGCCGGCGCGACGGGGACGCTTCTGGACCGGGAGGGTCGTGGTGGCCGGAGCGGCGCCGTACGGCGAGGCCGGCGGGCCCTCCGGGCGGGGGCCCTGCGGGGCCGGGTACGAGAAGTACGGGTTCTGCGGTCCCTGCGGCGGGGTGCTCGGCTGGTCGGTCATGACCCCATCGTGTTGGAGCCGCCTGTGATCAACCTGAGACGTCCCTGGAAGGGCTCGAAGAAGTGTCATTTTCTGGACACTCGGTCGCCAGCGTCATCTTCTTCAGGAGCGCCGCCAGGGTCGCGCGCTCCTCGGCGTCGAGCGCGTGCGCGACGTCGTGCTCGGTCCGGCCGCGCAGGTCCATCGCCCGGCGCCAGATCGCGGCTCCGGCCTTGGTGATCTCGATGCTCACCCGGCGCCGGTCGTCGGTGTCGGCGCTGCGCTGGATCCAGCCTGCCTTCTCGAGAGCGTCCAGCCGGCCGGTCATGCCGGCGTTGCTGATGCTCAGGTCGGCGGCCAGCGCCGACGGGCTCGCGAAGCCGGGGGTGTCCCGGATCATCAGGTGGTGGAGGGTGTCGTACTCGAAGTCCTGGAGCCCGACCTCGACCAGGGCCTGCTGGGTGGTGAGCTTGAAGTAGTGCTTCAGGCGGCTGATCCGGACCACGATCGCCTCCACGTCGTCCTCGAACGCGATGTCGATCCAGTGGTCGCGCCAGCGCGCGACGTGTCGGTCGGTCCAGTCCTCGCCGTCGGTCACGCGGAAAATGCTACTCCCTTTCGGTGGCGAACAATTCGCTAGCGAAGTAATATCCAGCAGGTGAACGACCGCCTGTCCGCCTTCCGCTACCGGGACTTCCGGTTCCTCGTCACGGGTACGGCGTCCAGCTCGCTCGGCAACGCGGTCACCCCGATCGCCCTCGCCTTCGCCGTGCTGGACCTCGGCGGCTCGGCCACCGACCTCGGCCTGGTTGTCGGCGCCTTCGCGCTGGCCGACGTCGTCACCGTGCTCTTTGGTGGCGTGCTCGGCGACCGCCTGCCGCGCAAGCTGATGATGGAGGGCTCCGCTGCGGGGAGTGCGCTGACCCAGGCCTTCCTCGCCACGGCGCTGATCGCGGGTTTCGCGTCGATCCCGATGCTCGGCATCGTCGGTGCGCTCAATGGCTGCCTGGGAGCACTCAGCCAGCCGTCGTCGCGGGCGATGACGCGCGAGACGGTTCCACCCGAGCACCTGCCCTCGGCGGTCTCGGTCCGCTCGCTCCTCCAGACCGGTGCGGCCACGGTCGGGTACGCCGTCGGCGGCGTCCTGGTCGCGGTCGCCGGCTCGGGCTGGGCCATCGGCGTGGACGCGCTGACCTTTGCGGTCGCGGCGTACTGCTACTCCCGGCTCCGGGTGCCGCACACCCGCGCGGAGGGGCCGCGTGCCTCCATGTTCGCCGACCTCGGCGACGGTGCGCGCGAGGTGCTCTCGCACCCGTGGCTGTGGCTGCTGATCGGGCAGGCCATGCTCTACCACCTCTTCTACGGCGGCGCGCAGACCGTGCTCGGGCCGATCGTGATCGGCGACGAGTTCGGGCGCTCGTCCTGGGGCCTGGCGATGGGCACGCTGATGGTCGGCTTCGTGGTCGGCGGCCTGGTCTGCCTGCGCTGGCGCCCGCGTCGCAGCCTGCTGATCGGGACCATGCTGCTCAGCCTGACCGCGCTCTTCCCGATCGCGATGGCGCTGTCCGACCACCTCTGGGTCGTCCTCCTCGGCGCCTTCCTGCACGGGTTCGGGCTCCAGGTGTTCGACGTCTTCTGGGACCTGTCGATCCAGCAGAACGTCGCGCCGGACAAGCTCGCCCGGGTCTACTCCTTCGACCTGGTCGGCTCCTACGTCGCGCGTCCGCTCGGGCTCGCGCTCACGGGGCCGGTCGCGGTGCTGGTCGGCTACCAGGAGTGGCTGCTCCTCGTCGGCTGCGTCATGGGCGCCTCGGCGCTGCTGGCCCTGACGTCCTCCGACGTACGCCGCCTCACCCGCATCGCTCCCGCGGCACCGGTCCAGGAGTCCGTCTCGGCCTGACCGTCCGAAACTCAGATTTCCTACAAGGTTGGTCCGAGAGCGCCGTTTCGGCTGTCGGTGCCCCCGCGTTGCTGCCAGGGTGGGAGCCAACGACCTAGCTGGGGGGTGACCGTCGTGGGGGGAACTGCTGCGCGTCTGCGCGCTGTCGGCACGCTGAGGGTGTCGCTGATCATGTCCGTCGTCGCGTCCGCGGCACTCGTGGCCGCCGTCGCGCCGCTTAACGGCCGCGCCGACGCGACCGCGACGTGCACGTCCGGCGTCGCCACCTCGAACGCGCTCGGTGCCGCCACCGGGTGGACCGAGTTCGTCGAGGGCAACGGCACGCGCGGCTCCGAGTCCGAGGGTGCGATCGCGTACGGCGGCAACCACCCCGCCACCACCAGCATGACCGTCGGCACCCGGCTGCCGTCCGGCTTCGCGGCGACGTCGCCCGCTCTGGTCGTGGCGGGCACGCACGGCAGCTACAACCTGCAGAAGGGCAGCGCCTACCTCTCGCCGAAGTCCGGCGTGAACTTCAACGGCGGGTCGGGCACCGGCTACCTCAACGGCAGCCCGATCGACTTCGCGACGGCCTTCGCCCAGCTGCGGACGCTCTCGACCCAGTGGGGCGGCGCCGCCGCGACCGGCACGGTCTCGGCCGGCGTGACCGGCGGCAACAACGCGCTGGTCCTCTCGGGCCCGAGCGCCTCGCTCAACGTCTTCAACCTGTCGGCCGGCGACGCCGCCGCTCTGGCGAGCGGCCGACACCTCGGCCTGAGCGTCCCGGCGGGCGCCGTCACGGTCATCAACGTGCCGGGTGCGACGCCGACGATCGGCGGGCAGGCCTGGCTGGGCGGTGGCTCGAGCTGGAGCCAGGCCAACGACAACAACATCAAGGGCGACTACGCCGGCCTGGTCTGGAACTTCCCCGATGCCACCGCGGTCACCGTCAGCTACGGGTCGGCCTTCCCCGGCACGATCCTCGCGCCTAGGGCAGCGGTCACGATCGCTTCGGCGGGCCACACGATCGGCCAGGTCGTCGCGCAGAGCTTCGCGTCGGGCTTCGAGACCCACCAGAACCTCTTCCCGGGCGAGGCCTGCGTGCCGTCTCCGCCGAGCACCCCGGGCACCTCCGACGTCACGGTCACGAAGTCCGCGTCGAGCGCGACGCCCACCGGCGGCGCCACGGTCACCTACACGCTGACGGCGACCAACCTCGGCAACGCCACCGCGACCGGCGTCGTGATCCGCGACGACCTCCCCGCCGACGTGACCTTCGTGTCGGCCCAGTCGCCGTGCACCCAGTCCGGCGGTGTGGTCACCTGCAACGTCGGCTCGCTCGCGGCCGGCGCGTCGGTGACGAAGACGGTCACCGTGACGGCCAACCCGATCGCCGGGGCGGGTGCCAGCTCCGACCCGCAGGCGACGCACTGGCTCACGCCGTACAAGGCGGAGGCGCAGGTCGACCTCGAGGCCGGCCAGCAGCGCACCATCTCGCTGAGCTGCAACGGCGGCGACTACCTGAGCGACGGTCAGTTCCGGGTCGACCACGTCGACCAGGGCACCGGGACGATCCGCGACGTCAAGATCCTCAGCGCGCGCAGCGACAGCGCGTCGACCTGGAAGGGCGTCATCCGCAACGACGCCACCGGTCGCGCCCAGGCCAAGGCGTTCATCGTGTGCCTGCCGAAGCAGACCGAGGCCAACGGCGGCCACCGGCACAGCCTCTCGGTCGACACGGCCGTCGTGACCACCTCGGGGTCGTACGGCGTGGGTCGCTCGACCGCGAGCGTCACCTGCCCTGCCGGCACCGTCCCGGTCGCCCCCGGCTACGACCTCTCGTCGGCAAGTGCCGAGCTGGTCCGCTCCGAGCACACGTCGTCCGCGCCGCGGACGTGGGTCTTCGCGATCGACGCGACCGCCCCGGTCACCGCGACGTACTCAGCCCGCTGCCTGCGCACGACGGTCGACCCGGTCAACGGCCACACCCACGAGCTCAAGCTCACGCACGTGGTGCAGACCGTGTCGGTGCCCGGCATGACCGCGGCCGAGGGCAACGAGTTCCAGGTCATCTGCCCAGATGACGCCAAGGGCGTCGTGGCGACCTTCGACCTCCCGCCGGGCGTGCACACGTTCGGCAACGACCCGCGCCTCAAGGCACGGGCCTTCCGGCTCTTCAACGACACCGGGGCCGCCCAGAACGCCACCGTCGACCTCGTCTGCCTGCACGACCGGACCGGCAAGGAGCAGTCGGGCTCGCCGACCCCGGTCGAGGTCGTCAACGTCGTGACCGTGACGTCGACGTCCGCCGACGCCAACGCGGCCAACAACGCGGCCGCCGCGACGATCACCGTGCAGCCGGGCGGCGCGACCGTGACGACGAGCGGCTTCCTCCTCATCAAGGGGTCGAAGGCCAAGGTCGCCGTGCTCTCGTCCCTCAAGGGCAAGGCTCACGTCAAGGTCAAGGTGGGCAAGAAGGTCGTGGCGACCGGCAAGGTGCGGCTGCGAGCAGGCAAGGCCACCGTCGCCACCCTGAAGCTGTCGAAGAAGGTCAAGCGCAAGGTCGCCAAGGCCGGCACCGTGCGGGTCGCGGTCGACCCGGCCCGCGGCAGGACGATCACCACCAAGGTGAAGGTGCGCCGCCGCTGATCAGAGCGGCAGGCCGCGCGTGCGCAGCTCGGAGCGCAGCGTGGCCGCATCGGTGAACACGATCGCGTCCATGCCGAGCGCGGCCGCGGCGTCGACGTTCAGCTGCTTGTCGTCGACGAAGACCAGCCGGTCCAGCGGCAGCCCGCTGCGCTCGGCGACGATCTCGTAGGCGCGCGGGTCGGGCTTGGCGGCCTTGACCTCGCCGGAGACGACGACGTCGTCGAGCATCCGCAGCACCTCGAAGCGCGGCGCGGCGTACGGGTAGTAGAGCTCGTCGGACCAGTTGGTCAGCCCGAGGAGCCGGACGCCCGCCTCGTGCAGCTCGCGCACGATCTGGGTCGTGCCCGGCACCTCGCTCAGCGAGAGCGGGAAGTGCTCGAGGTAGGCGTCCGCGTGGGCGGCCCAGTGCGGATGTGTACGGCGTACCTCGGCGACCCCGTCAGCCCAGGACCGGCCGCTGTCCTGGAGGTGGTTCCACGCCATGAAGTCGAAGTCGTCGGCCTCCAGGAACCGACGTGCCTCAACGACACCGACCCCCGCCGCGATGGCGAGGGTCGGTTGCCAGTCGATCAGGACGTTGCCGAGGTCGAAGACGACGGCGCCGATGTCGTGCTTGGTGTGCTGCGTCATCTACTGCTGTCTCGATACGCGGGTCGCGACTTCGTTCCTCAGTCGCGCCGCTACTCGACCTGGCCCGTGGTCATCCGACCGCTGGGGGTTCGCTCCGCTCACGCCCAGCGTTCGGATGCGGGCACAAAGTCCAGGCCGCGGTCGCCCATGTAGAGCTGCTTCGGGCGCGCGATCTTCTGCTCCTTGTCCTGGACCAACTCGGACCACTGGGCCAGCCAGCCCGGCGTACGGCCGATCGCGAACAGGACCGTGAACATCTCCGGCGGGAACTGGAACGCCTCGTAGATCAGGCCCGAGTAGAAGTCCACGTTGGGGTAGAGCTTGCGCTTGATGAAGTACTCGTCCTCGAGCGCGATCTTCTCGAGCTCCTTGGCAATCTCGAGGAGCGGGTTGACCCCGGTGACCTCGAAGACGTCGTCGCAGGCCTTCTTGATGATCGTGGCGCGCGGGTCGAAGTTCTTGTAGACCCGGTGGCCGAAGCCCATCAGCTTCTCGTTGCCGTTCTTCACACCCTCGATGAAGGCGGGGATGTTCTCCTTGGTGCCGATGCGCCGCAGCATCCGCAGCACCGCCTCGTTGGCACCACCGTGCAGCGGGCCGTAGAGGGCGCCGACGCCGGCGGCGACCGCGGAGTACGGGTCGACCTGCGAGGAGCCGACGGAGCGGACCGCGTTGGTCGAGCAGTTCTGCTCGTGGTCGGCGTGCAGGATGAAGAGCACGTCGAGCGCCTTGACCAGGCGCGGGTCGGCCTCGAACTTCGACTCGCTCATCTTGAAGAGCATCGAGAGGAAGTTGGCCGTGTAGCTCAGGTCGTTGTCGGGGTAGACGTACGGCTTGCCCTGGGCGTGCCGGAACGCCCAGGCACCCAGCGTCGGCATCTTCGCGATCATCCGGACGATCTGGATGTGCCGGTTCTCGGCGTCGCTGATGTTGCGCGCGTCGGGGTAGAACGTCGAGAGGGCTCCCACCGACGCCATCAGCATCCCCATGGGGTGCGCGTCGTAGCGGAAGCCCTGCATGAACGACTTGACGTTCTCGTGCACGAACGTGTGATAGGTGATCTCGTGCACCCACGCCTCGTACTCCGCCTTGCTGGGGAGCGTGCCGTGGATGAGGAGGTAGGCGACCTCGAGGAAGTTGGACTTCTCGGCCAGCTGCTCGATCGGGTAGCCCCGGTACTCCAGGATCCCCTTCTCCCCGTCGATGTAGGTGACGGAGCTGCGACAGGACGCGGTGTTGACGAAGCCCGGGTCGTAGACCGCGAGTCCCGGCGAGTCGTCGCCTGCCTTGATCTTGCCCAGATCCGCGGCCTTGATGGCGCCGTCGGCGATCGGGACGTCGTACTCCTGTCCGGTGCGGTTGTCACGGACGGTGAGAGAATCAGTCACCCTCTCAACTTAGTCGGCGCCGTGTCGGCATGCGAACCCGGTGTCCGTAGTTGACACTGTGATGTTTTCGTCAGCGTTGATTCGACACGCTCCGTACGGCGCCCGTAGTCTTGTCAGTCGCGCCTCCTGCCGCGTCCGGACACCAGCCACGGAGTCCTGATGCAGAACTGGACGAGATCGAGCCAGGCAGAGTTCGTCAGAGGGCGCCGCAGCACCAACACCGTGTGACACAGGGTCACGCGGATCCTACGAACGAAGGAAGTTCCTCCGTGCGCACGTACGCCCCGAAGGCCGGCGACATCACGCGAGAGTGGCTCGTCATCGACGCCACCGACGTGGTCCTCGGCCGCCTCGCTGCTCAGACCGCCAATCTCTTGCGCGGTAAGCACAAGGCGATCTTCGCCCCCAACGCTGACACCGGTGACTTCGTCATCATCATCAACGCTGAGAAGGTCGCGCTCTCCGGTGACAAGAAGGTCACCAAGATGGCCTACCGCCACTCCGGCTACCCGGGTGGTCTGTCTGCCACTCCGATCGGTGAGGTCCTCGAGAAGGACGCCCGCAAGGCCATCGAGAAGGCCGTGTGGGGCATGCTGCCGAAGAACAAGCTCGGCCGCCAGGTCCTCAAGAAGCTGAAGGTCTACTCGGGTCCCAACCACCCGCACCAGGCCCAGCAGGCCACTCCGTACGAGATCAAGCAGATCTCCCAGTAATCGTCTTTGTTGCCGAGAAAGTCTGAGTGAGGAACATCGTGGCTGACACCACCACCGAGGTCGAAGAGACCTACGAGACCGACGAGCAGGGCATTGCCTACAGCTCCGAGAGCGCTCCGTCCGCTGACACCCCCGCCCGCCCGGCGACCATCGCACCTGCTGCGGCCACCGGCCGTCGCAAGGAGGCCGTCGCCCGGGTCCGCATCGTCCCCGGCACCGGCCAGTGGACGGTCAACGGCCGAACGCTGGACAACTACTTCCCCAACAAGCTGCACCAGCAGGTCGTGAACGAGCCGTTCGCCAACCTGCAGCTCGAGGGTCGCTTCGACGTCATCGCCCGCATCCACGGCGGTGGCATCACCGGTCAGGCCGGCGCGCTGCGCCTCGGCGTGGCCCGGTGCCTGAACGCGATCGACACCGAGGCCAACCGCCCGTCGCTCAAGAAGGCCGGGCTGCTCACGCGTGACGCCCGCGTCATCGAGCGTAAGAAGGCCGGTCTCAAGAAGGCCCGTAAGGCGCCTCAGTACAGCAAGCGCTGATCGCAGCAACGCTTTAATGCCGCGCATCTTTGGCACGGACGGGGTCCGGGGTCTGGCGAACGGTCATCTGACCGCAGAGCTGGCCCTGGACCTCTCCGTTGCCGCCGCCCGTGTCCTGGCAGACCGGGGCGAGTTCGAGGGCCATCGCCCGCTCGCCGTCGTCGGCCGGGACACGCGCATCTCCGGCCAGTTCCTCGAGCACGCGGTCGTGGCCGGGCTGGCCTCGGCCGGTGTCGACGTCCTCCGGCTGCGGGTGCTGCCCACCCCGGCGGTCGCCTACATGACCCAGGCGCTCGGTGCCGACCTCGGCGTCGTCATCAGCGCCTCGCACAACCCGATGCCCGACAACGGCATCAAGTTCCTCGCCCGCGGTGGGCTCAAGCTCGACGACGCCGTCGAACGGGAGATCGAGCAGCACCTCGACGAGCCGTGGGAGCGTCCACTCGGCGGCGACGTCGGTCGCGTCACGCCGTACGCGACTCCCGTCCAGGAGTACGTCGACCACTTGGTCGGCACCCTCTCCCGGCCGCTCGCCGGGATCAAGGTCGTCCTCGACTGCGCCCACGGGGCGGCGTCCGAGGCTGGCCCGATGGCCCTGCGCGCCGCCGGCGCCGAGGTGATCGCGATCAACGCCGAGCCCGACGGCCTGAACATCAACGACGGCTGCGGATCCACGCACCTCGAGCCGCTGCGGGCGGCGGTGCTCGAGCACGGTGCGGCCGCGGGCTTCGCGCTCGACGGTGACGCCGACCGGTGCCTGGCCGTGGACCACGCGGGCGACATCGTCGACGGCGACCAGATCATGGCGATCCTCGCGGTCGGCATGTCCGAGTCGGGCCACCTGCCCAAGAACACCGTCGTCGCGACCGTGATGAGCAACCTCGGCTTCGTGCAGGCGATGAAGGCCAACGGGGTCGGCGTCCGCCAGACCAAGGTCGGCGACCGCTACGTGCTCGAGGCGATGCGTGTCTCCGGCTACGGCCTCGGCGGCGAGCAGTCCGGGCACGTGATCATGAGCGAGTACGCCACCACCGGCGACGGCACCCTCACGGCCCTGCACGTGCTGGAGCGGATGGCCGTCACCGGTCAGTCCCTGCAGTCGCTGGCGTCGGTGATGGTGCGGCTGCCGCAGGTGCTCATCAACGTCCCCGACGTGGACAAGTCCCGCGCCGACGACGACCCGATCGTCGCGGCCGCGGTCGCCGAGGAGGAGGCCGCGCTCGGTGACACCGGACGAATCCTGCTGCGTCCCTCGGGCACCGAGGACCTGGTGCGGGTGATGGTCGAGGCCACCACCGCCGACGAGGCCCGGTCGGTCGCCGGGCGGCTCGCCGACGCCGTCAAGCGGCAGCTCAGCCTGTAGCCCCTGGTGCGATGACCCGGGTCCGGCTTGCCGTCGTGCTCGCGGTGGTCGCCGCGCTTGCCGTGCTGGCTACGGCGGCGGTCGCGGTCGCGACGTACCTGCGCGAGGACGAGCAGGCGTCGCCTGTCGGGCCGCTGGTCGTCACCGACCCGGCGTCCGGAGCGAGCTTCGAGGTGCCCGGCGAGGGCTGGCGGGTCCGCGACGCCGCCGAGCGCATCTCGTACGGCGAGGCCTCCGTCTCGGGCCCGGCCGTGCTCGACGAGGGCTACTGCCGCACACGCCCCGAGGGGTCGTTCCGGGCGATGGCGGGGTTCACCGACGAGTCGTTCGACGCCTGGGTCGACGGCGTGATCGGCGGGGAGAGTGCCGTGTCCACCGGCACGACCCGGCGTCGCATCGCCCTCGCCGGCGGCGAGGCGGCGCAGCTCGCGCACGTCGGGCTGCTGCTGGGGAAGGGCGGCTGCTCGCAGGGCGCGGTCGACCTTGCGATGGTGCGCGCGGGCGGCGTACGCGTCGTCGTGGTGGCCGACACCGACGGCTCGCCCGGGACGCTCGGCCACGACGAGCTGGACGAGATCGCCGCGACGCTAGAGCTTCCGTAGCCGCACGTAGCGGACCGAGTGGTCCCGGTCCTTGCGCAGCACCAGCGTCGCGCGCGACCTGGTGGGCAGCACGTTCTGGGAGAGGTTCGGGCCGTTGATCGTGTTCCAGATCCGGGTCGCCTCGGCGATCGCCTCGTCGCGGGACAGTGCGCCGTACTTGGCGAAGTAGGAGTCGGGGTCGCGGAACGCCGTCTCGCGCAGCCGCTGGAAGCGCTCGACGTACCAGTCCTTGATGTGCGAGGTGCCGGCATCGACGTACACGGAGAAGTCGAAGAAGTCGCTCAGGGTCAGGCCGCTGCGGCCGTCCTCGCGCACGCGCGCGGGCTGCAGCACGTTGAGGCCCTCGATGATGACGATGTCCGGGCGCTTGACGACGACCTTCTCGCCGGGGATCACGTCGTAGGTCAGGTGCGAGTAGATCGGGGCCTCGACCTCGTCCTTGCCGGACTTGATGTCGACGACGAAGCGCATCAGCGCGCGGCGGTCGTAGGACTCCGGGAAGCCCTTGCGCTGCAGCAGCCCGCGACGCTCGAGCTCGGCGTTGGGGTAGAGGAAGCCGTCGGTGGTCACCAGCGCGACGTTGGGGTGCTCGGGCCAGTGCGCGAGCATCTGCTGGAGCACCCGGGCGGTGGTCGACTTGCCCACGGCGACGGAGCCGGCCAGGCCGATGACGAACGGCGTACGTGTCGGCTGCACCTGGTGCAGGAACTCTTCCTGCTGGCGGTAGAGCCCGCCCGCCGCCTCGACGTACAGGCTGAGGAGGCGGGACAGCGGCAGGTAGATCTGCTGGACCTCGTCGAGGTCGAGCTGGTCGCCGAGGCCGCGCAGCCGGCGGATCTCCTCGGCCGACAGCGGGTTCTCCACCTCGTCGGCCAGGGCCGCCCAGGCGGAGCGGTCGAGCTCGATGTACGGCGACGACTCCCGCGTGGTCTCGTCGGCGACGCCGGGTCCGCCGTGGGAAGCCATGCGCCAGATTGTTGCAGCCGACCGGGGCGGGCGGGTGGGCGGTGCCCGGTCGATACAGTGAGCCCCATGTGCGGGATCGTGGGGTACGTCGGGGAGAAGCAGGCCCAAGACGTTGTCATCGAGGGTCTGCGACGGCTCGAGTACCGCGGTTACGACTCCGCCGGGATCGCGCTCGTCGCCGACGGTGTCATCGCTTCGGACAAACGTGCCGGCAAGCTCGCCAACCTGGAGAAGGCGATCGTCGCCCACCCGTTGCCGGCGGCCACGATCGGCATCGGTCACACCCGGTGGGCCACCCACGGGGCGCCGACGGACGCCAACGCGCACCCGCACAACGGCGACACCGGCAGGGTCGCCCTGGTGCACAACGGCATCATCGAGAACTTCGCCGAGCTGCGTGCGGAGCTCGAGGCACGTGGCCACGTGCTGCTCTCCGAGACGGACACCGAGGTCGCTGCCCAGCTGCTCGAGCTGCTGGTCGTCTCGGGGCTCGACCTGACCGCGGCCATGCTGCAGCTGGTCGCCCGGCTCGAGGGCGCGTTCACGCTGGTCGCGGTTGACGCGCAGGACCCCTCCCAGGTGGTCGCGGCCCGTCGCAACTCTCCGCTGGTCGTCGGGATCGGTGCGGGCGAGAACTTCCTCGGGTCCGACGTCTCGGCGTTCATCGAGCACACCCGCGAGGCGATGGAGCTCGGCCAGGACCAGGTCGTCACGATCACCCGGGCCGGGGTCTCGATCGTGAACTTCGACGGCACCCCCGCCGAGGGCCGCCGCTACCACGTCGACTGGGACCTGTCGGCCGCCGAGAAGGACGGCCACGACTGGTTCATGCGCAAGGAGATCTACGAGCAACCGCGGGCCGTGGCCGACTCGCTGCTGGGACGCCGTACGCCGGAGGGGCACCTGCACCTCGACGAGATGCGGCTCTCGGACCAGGAGCTCCGCGACGTCGACAAGGTGATCATCATCGCGTGCGGGACGTCGTTCTACGCCGGGATGGTCGCGAAGTACGCGATCGAGCACTGGACGCGGGTGCCGGTCGAGGTCGAGCTCGCGTCGGAGTTCCGCTACCGCGACCCGATCCTCGACTACT
Organism: uncultured Actinomycetota bacterium; assembly: GCA_963707845.1. Taxonomy (GTDB): domain Bacteria; phylum Actinomycetota; class Actinomycetes; order Propionibacteriales; family Nocardioidaceae; genus Nocardioides. The sequence goes on along the minus strand of CAVPRL010000013.1, from coordinate 359,998 downwards.
CCACGCTCGTCGTCGCGATCAGCCAGTCCGGCGAGACCGCCGACACGCTGCAGGCCATCCGGCACGCGCGCACGCAGCGCTCGAAGGTGCTCGCGATCTGCAACACCAACGGCTCGACCATCCCGCGCGAGTCCGACGCCGTCATCTACACCCATGCCGGGCCCGAGATCGGTGTCGCGTCGACCAAGGGCTTCCTGACCCAGCTGGTCGCCTGCTACCTGCTCGCGCTCTACCTCGCCCAGGTCAAGGGCACCCGGTACGGCGACGAGATCGACCAGGTGATGCAGCAGCTCGAGGCGATCCCCGAGCAGGTGCAGCGCGTCCTCGACGACGCCCCCGCCATCTACGAGATGGCCGCCGACCACGTGAACACGCGCTCGGTGCTCTTCCTCGGTCGGCACGCGGGCTACCCGGTGGCCCTCGAGGGGGCGCTCAAGCTCAAGGAGCTGGCCTACATCCACGCCGAGGGCTTCGCCGCGGGCGAGCTCAAGCACGGCCCGATCGCACTGATCGAGGACGGCCTGCCGGTGCTGTGCGTGGTGCCGCCCGCCGGTCGCGACCAGCTGCGGGACAAGATGGTCAGCGGCATCCAGGAGGTGCGGGCCCGCGGGGCACGCACCATCTGCCTGGTCGAGGACGGCGACGACGCGATCACGCCGTACGCCGACGTGATCATCCGCCTGCCGCGCGTCCCCGTGCTGCTGCAGCCGCTGGTCGCCGTCGTACCTCTGCAGCTGTTTGCCTGCGAGCTCGCGACGCTGATGGGCCACGACGTCGACCAGCCGCGCAACCTCGCCAAGTCCGTCACCGTCGAATGATCATCGGGGTCGGGATCGATGTCGTCGACATCGAGCGGTTCGGGGAGTCCCTGACGCGTACGCCGGGGTTGTCCGCCCGCCTCTTCACCCCGGGCGAGGCCTCGCGTCCGCTCGCGTCGCTGGCCGCGCGGTTCGCCGCCAAGGAGGCGCTGGCCAAGGCGCTCGGCGCGCCCGTCGGCCTGCATTGGCACGACGCCGAGATCGTGTCCGAGTCGTCGGGCCGGCCGGTGATGGAGATGCGGGGCTCGGTCCGGGCGCGGGCGGACGAGCTGGGGGTCGCGTCCGTGCATGTCTCCCTCTCCCACGACGCCGGTATCGCGTCGGCTGTGGTGGTGCTCGAGTCGTGAGTGTCAGCGGGCGTCAGAGCGCCCGCTAGGACTCACGACCGGCACTCCGAGCCGCCGGAGGTCCTGCCCGATCCGCACAGGCTCGTCGCGGACCTCTCGCGACGTGCAGCGGATGACGAGCCTGCTCGGGTCGGTGAGCTGGCGCTGACGGGCGATGTCGGCCTCCCAGTGCTCGACATCCATGTGGAACGAGCCGTCGACCTCGAGGACGACCGTGCGGCCGTCGGGAAGGCGCCACTCGCAGTCGGTGTAGCGGAGCCTGCCGGTGGCGTCTCGACGCCGTGTCTGTCGGTCCGGCGCGCGCAGTCCTTCGGTGCGGCACATCCGCAGGATGTCCAGCTCGGCCACCGACTGGGATCCGCCGGCGATGTCCCCGATCACCTGGCGGAACATGCTCGCCCAGCGCAGCGGCCGCATCGTCTCCAACCAGGCGACGAGCCGAACCGGATCGGTGAGCTGCTGCTGCACGGCGGCGGCGACGACGCCCTGAGCCGTTCGCCGCGACCGCTGGTAGGCGGCGAAGTGCAGGATCGCCGGCTCGATCCGCCAGGTAGGAAGCACCTGACGGGGGTCGCGCATCAGCTCGATGGGCCGGCGGGTGCGGACGAACCGAACCCCCTCGGGCTCGTCCTCGAGGATGACCTTCTGGGGAACCAGCACGGTCACGACATCACGCTGCCAGTTCTGTAGGCCGCATGCCTCCGCTGCGGTGAGGTCGCCCAGCGCCGATCGCGGCCCGGCATGAAGCACGCCCAACCACTTGAGCTGTTCGCGCGTGAGCGGTCCGGTGGTCGTGCTCACCACGACGGAGGAGCGCTCCACCCACCGTTCGGCCGCGACGTTGTTGCGGACCCGGTTTCGGTCGACGCCCAGCTCGTTGAGCTGTCGCCGACTGATCAGTCCCGCCTGGGCATCGGCGAGTGCACGCCACGGTCGATCACGCATGGTCGGACCATTCCCGGATGTGGTGATGCCGCGATTGCTCCTCCACAGGCAGGGGTCGTGAGGCTGAGCGCGCGCTGGAGCGCCCGCTGGGACTCACGACCCGGCTAGCGTGGGCGGCATGAGGCGGGCGCACACGGTGGAGCAGGTGCGGGCGGCCGAGGCGGAGCTGATGGCACGCCTGCCCGAGGGCGCGCTGATGCAGCGGGCCGCGGCCGGGCTCGCGTACGCCGTGATGGACCTGCTCGGGTCGGCGTACGGGCGGCGGGTGCTGTTGCTCGTCGGCTCGGGGGACAACGGCGGCGACGCGTTGTACGCCGGCGCGCTGCTCGCGCGGCGCGGGGCGCAGGTGGAGGCGTGGCTGCTGTCGGACCACGCCCACGAGGGCGGGATCGCGGCGTTGCGGGCCTCCGGCGGCCGGGTCGTGAGTCCCAGCGCGCGCCGGAGCGCCCGCTCAGACTCACGACCCGAGGTGGTGGTGGACGGGATCGTCGGGATCGGGGGGCGCCCGGGGCTGCGGCCCGAGGCGCAGCAGGCGCTGGCGGCGGTCGAGGGCATCCCGGTCGTCGCGGTCGACACGCCGAGCGGAGTGGACGTCGACACCGGCGAGGTCGACGGGTCGCACGTGACGGCGGACGTGACCGTCACGTTCGGCACCCACAAGGTCGCGCACATGGTCGACCCGGCCGCGGCGGCGTGCGGCGTCGTACACCTCGTCGACCTCGGCCTGGAGCTGCCCGACGCAGCAGTCGAGGCGCTGCAGCCGGAGGACATCGCGGCGCTGCTGCCGCGGCCGAGGCCCGACGCCCAGAAGTACGCCCGCGGCGTGGTGGGCATCCGCGCCGGGAGCGCCCAGTACCCCGGCGCCGCCCTGCTCAGCGTCGCCGGCGCGAGCAGCGGACTCGTCGGCATGGTCCGGTACGTCGGACCCGCCGCGGTCGCCGACCGGGTCCGCGTGGCCCATCCCGAGGTCGTCGGCGCGGGCCGGGTGCAGGCCTGGGTGGTCGGCTCGGGCGGCGGGGAGCAGGCGGGCGACGAGCTCGCCGCGGCACTCGCCGACGGCGTCCCGCTCGTGATCGATGCCGACGCCCTCGCCCACGTGCACGGCCCGCTGCCGGACGACTCGGTGCTCACGCCCCACGCCGGCGAGCTCGCCGCGATGCTCGGCGTCGAACGCGCCGACATCGAGGCCCGCCCGCTCCAGCACGCGCGCCGCGCGGCCACGACGTACGGCGTCGTGGTGCTGCTCAAGGGTCGGCACACGCTGGTCGCCACCCCCGACGGCCGGGTCCGCGCGACCACGACCGGCACACCCTGGCTCGCCACCGCCGGGGCCGGTGACGTGCTCGGCGGACTGGTCGGCGCGCTGCTCGCCGCCGGCCTCCCGGCGTACGACGCCGCGTCGGCCGGGTCCTGGCTGCACGGTGCCGCCGCGACCCTCGCGAGCAGGGGCGGCCCGCTGGTTGCCAGCCAAGTCGCCGCGTCCATACCGGCGGCCGTCCGGGGGCTGCCCGACCGGTGATGGGACAATCGAGTTCATGAGCCCCTTGCCGGCAGCCCGTGCCGAGATCGTGGTCGATCTCGCCGCGATCCGGCACAACGTCCGGCGGCTGCGCGAGCTGACCGGCGTGCAGATGATGACGGTGGTCAAGGCAGACGGCTACGGGCACGGCATGCGCGAGGTCGCGCGGGCCGCCCGGGAGGCCGGTGCCGAGTGGATCGGCGTCGCCACCATCGACGAGGCCGTCGCCCTGCGTGCGGGCGGCGACACCGGCCGGGTGCTGTGCTGGCTGACCGTGCCGGGGGAGGACCACGCCGCCGCGGTCGCCGCCGACATCGACGTCACCGCCTACTCCGTGGCCGAGCTCGACGAGATCGAGGCCGCGGTCGCGATCGCGGGCCGTCCGGCCCGCGTGCAGCTGAAGGTCGACACGGGCCTGTCGCGGGGCGGCGCCCCGATGGACACCTGGGCCGACGTCGTCGCAGCGGCCCGCGTCGGCGAGCAGGACGGCACCTGGCGGGTCACCGGCATCTGGTCGCACCTCGCCGCCAGCGACGAGCCCGACCACCCCGCGAACGACGCCCAGGAGGCGGTCTTCCGGGAGGCGCTGGCGATCGCCGGTGCGGCCGGGCTCGACCCCGAGGTCCGGCACCTGGCCAACTCGGCGGGCGCGATCCTGCGGCCGTCCGCGCGGTTCGACCTGGTGCGCGTCGGGTTGGCGTCGTACGGCCTCGACCCCGCGCCCGGCCACACTCCCGACCTCGGCCTGCGTCCCGCGATGACCGTGCGGGCGACGCTCGCGCAGACCAAGCGGCTCGCCGCCGGCGCCTCTGTCTCCTACGGCCACACCTGGACCGCTGAGACCGACACCACGGTTGGCCTGGTGCCAGCCGGGTACGGCGACGGGGTGCCCCGCCACGCCAGCAACCTCGCCCAGGTGCTCGTCGACGGCAAGCGCCGCGCGATCCGCGGCCGGGTCTGCATGGACCAGTTCGTCGTCGACCTCGGCGGCGACCTGCCCGCTGCCGGCGACGACGTCGTCCTCTTCGGCCCGGGCGGCAACGGCGAGCCGACGGCCCAGGACTGGGCCGACGCGAGCGGCACGATCTCTTACGAGATCGTCACCCGAGTCGGAGGGCGGATGACCCGGAGGTACGTCGGAGGATGAGCATGCGTGGACGGGTCATCGGCGCCGTGACCGTCGGTGCCGTCGGCCTCGCGGCCGCCGGCGCGGGCGTCGGGGTCAACCGGCAGCGACGGCGGATCGCGGCTCGCGCGCCCGGAGACGTGCCGGCCTTCGGGTCTCTGCACTCGGAGCCGGTGACGGTGGTCGCCGACGACGGCACCCCGCTGCACGTCGAGGTCGACGAGCCCGAGATGCCCGCCAGACGCACGCGCCGCAAGCCGAAGCCACCGGTGACGGTGATCTTCGCCCACGGCTACGCGCTCGAGCTGGACTGCTGGCACTTCCAACGGGAGCACTACAGAGGTCACGTCCGCACCGTCTTCTACGACCAGCGCTCGCACGGCCGCTCGGGCCGCTCGCCGGTCGGCAACGCCACCATCGACCAGCTCGGCCGCGACCTGCTGAGCGTCATGGATGCCGTCGCGCCCGAGGGACCGGTGGTCCTCGTCGGTCACTCGATGGGCGGGATGACCGTCGTCGCGCTCGCCGAGCAGCACCCGGAGCTCTTCGGTGACCGGGTCGTCGGTACGGCGCTGATCTCGACCACCGCGGGCGGGCTGGAGCCCAGCCGGATCCTCTTCCCGATGGTCCCGGCGTGGGGCAGTGCCGGCCCGGTCGGCCGCGCCATCTCCACGCTGGCGCGGACGCCCAAGATCGTCGACGGCGCTCGTCGCGCCGGCAAGGACGTGGCACTCGTCGCCACCGCTCAGCTGGCCTTCGGTGACGACGTGCCGGGCAGCTACGTCGAGTTCGTCAACCGGATGCTGTCGGCGACGCCGTTCGAGGTGGTCGCTGAGTTCTTCCCGGGCTTCTCCTCGCTCGACAAGTTCGACTCCGTCGAGGTCCTGGCGAAGGTGCCGACCGCGGTCATCTGCGGCACCGACGACAAGCTCACCTCGATCGGGCACAGCCGCAAGCTGCACGCGCGCATCGACGGGTCCACGTTGCTGGAGTGTCACGGCGCCGGCCACATGGTGATCCTCGAGCGGCAGTCCGAGGTCAACGGGGAGCTCGACCGGCTGCTGGCCGCTACCGGAGCCGAGGACGCCCGGTGACGGTCGAGATCACTCGCGTCGGCCCCGAGTCGGCGCCCCAGGTACTCGCGGTCGTCCGGGCCGCGTTCGAGGCACGCCCGCCGCTCGACCCGCCGGCGGCCGCCCTCGTCGAGACCGAGCAGACGATCGCCGACAAGCTGGCCGGCCACGGTGGGCTGCTGGCCTGCCTCGACGGCCGCCCCGTCGGCGCACTGGTCCTCGACCCGGTCGGCAGCACGACGTACCTGCGCCGGTTCGGCGTCCACCCGGACGCCCAGGGCCACGGCGTGGCCGCGGCGCTGATCGAGGCCGCCGTGGAGGCGGCCGGGACCTCCGAGGACCTGACCGTGGTCGCTCGTGAGGAGCTGCCGCAGACCGTGCGGTTCTGGGAGCGGCAGGGCTTCCGCGAGATCCGCCGGGAGTCGCCGAACGTCGAGCTGCGCCGGCCGCTGCGCACCCACGTCTTCCAGGCTCCCGACGCCGACGCGATGCGCGGCCTCGGGCGGTCGCTGGCCGGCCAGCTCACGCGCGGCGACCTGATCGTGCTCAGCGGTGAGCTCGGGGCGGGCAAGACCACGTTCACCCAGGGACTCGGCGCCGGGCTCGGCGTACGCGGCGACATCACCTCGCCGACCTTCGTGATCGCCCGCGTGCACCCGTCGCTGGTCGGCGGGCCGGACCTGGTGCACGTCGACGCCTACCGCCTCGGCGGCCTCGAGGAGCTCGACGACCTCGACCTCGACACCTCGCTCGACGACGCCGTGACGGTCGTCGAGTGGGGTGAGGGGCTGGCCGAGGGTCTCGCCGAGTCGCGGCTCGAGGTCGCCATCGTGCGTGGCGACGCCCCCCACGACGAGCTCGACCCGCGCCGGGTCGAGCTCACGCCGGTCGGACCGCGCTGGCACGCGCTGTCCTTCCGCGGGCTGGGTTAGAACCCCGTGACGCCCTCGTTGCCGTAGCCCTCGGCCTGCTCGTCGAAGTTCTCGTGCTCCAGCAGGTGCAGGATCGGTACGCCGAGGCGGCGGCGTGCCTTGGACGTCCAGTCGAGGTGGAAGAACTCCGAGACGACGTGCGGGCGGGTCAGGATGATCGCCTCGCGGCCGTCGACCTCGGCGACCTTCGCGGCCAGCGCGTCGATCGGCGGGTCGGTGACGATCTGACCCAGCGCGGTCGCACCGCTCTTGGCGAGGGCGTCGAGCGTCTGCTTGAGCTCGGTGCTGGACCGGTCCTCGCAGTCCTTGCGCACCGCGTCGAGGTCGACCTCGCTCATCGGCATCGTCGGCGACGCGAGCATGTCGCCGGCGGTCAGCGACCCCATCGCGGACTCGATCCGCGCCGCGGCGTCCTCGAGGGGCAGCAGCACGTGGTAGGTGACCTGCTGGTCCAGGCCCTCGTGGAGCGAGTGGACCTGGCTGGCGTCCTGCTCGCTGAGCGCCTGCTCGATCAGGAGGACGACGTCGTAGTCCTCGCCCGGTGTTCCAGGTGCTGCGTTCTCCGACATGTCTGCCTTCCTAGTGGACACCGAGAATCCTAGCCAGGTCATAGCTCACCGGCTCGTCCAACTGCTCGTAGCCGCACGACTCCGGGTCGCGGTCGGTCCGCCAGCGGCGGAACTGGGCCGTGTGCCGGAAGCGCCGCCCCTCCATGTGGTCATAGGCGACCTCCAGCACCCGCTCGGGTCGCAGCGGGGTGAACGAGAGGTCCTTGCCGGCGCTCCACCGGCTCTGGGTGCCCGGCACCCGGTCGGGGTTGGCCGTCAGGAACTCCTGCCACCGGCCCCACGGGTGCTCGCTGATGTCGCACACGAGCGGCTGCAGCTCCTCGATCAGCTCGGCGCGGCGTACGGCGGTGAAGCTCGCGCTCACGCCGATGTGCTGCAGCTCGCCCTCGTCGTTGTAGAGGCCGAGCAGCAGGCTGCCGAGCAGCGGCTTCTCGGGGGTGCTCGTCTTGTGCTCGCGATAGCCCGCGACGACGACGTCGGCGGTGCGCTCGTGCTTGATCTTCAGCATCGTGCGGGCGTTCTGCTGGTACGGCGCATCCAGTGGCTTGGCGACCACGCCGTCCAGACCGGCGCCCTCGAACTGGTGGAACCACTCCTCCGCCTCGGCCGGGTCGGTCGTCGTCCGGGTCAGGTAGCACGGGCCGGTGAGGCCGCCGAGCGCCCGCTCCAGGGCCGCCCGCCGCTCGGTCAGCGGCCTCTCGGCGTACGACTCGTCGCCGAGCGCGAGCAGGTCGAAGGCGACGTACGACGCGGGCGTCTTCTCGGCCAGCATCGCGATCCGGGAGGCGGCCGGGTGGATGCGCTCCTGCAGCACCTCGAACTCCAGCCGCTCCCCAACGGACACGAAGATCTCGCCGTCCAGCACGCAGCGCTCGGGCAGCTGCTCGCGCATCGCGGCGACGACCTCGGGGAAGTAGCGGGTCAGCGGCTTGGTGTTGCGGCTGGCGAGCTCGACCTCGTCGCCGTCCTTGAAGACGATGCAGCGGAAGCCGTCCCACTTGGGCTCGAAGCTCAGCCCGCCGTACTTCTCTGGGTCGGGGATGCCCTTCACCGACTTGGCGAGCATCGGCTGGACCGGCGGCATCACGGGGAGTTCCACGTCGCGAGGGTAGGTCGTGCGCTAAAGTTCAGTAAAACACTAGACAAACGAGTAAAGCGAGGGCTCGATGAGTCCGTTGGTGGGTTACGTGCCCGGCGTGTACGACCTGTTCCACATCGGGCACCTCAACGCGCTGCGCCAGGCGCGTGAGATGTGCGACGTGCTCGTCGCCGGCATCGTGTCGGACGAGGTCTGCGAGCAGGTGAAGGGGCTGCGGCCGTTCGTGCCGCTCGAGGAGCGGCTCGCGATCGTGGACGCGATCGGGATCGTGGACGCGACGTACGCCGAGCTGACCGCCGACAAGCTGGACGCCTGGCGCGAGGTGGGCTTCCACCGGGTCTTCAAGGGCGACGACTGGCGGGACACGCCGCGCGGCCGGGAGCTCGAGCTGAGGGTCGGCACCGTGGGCGCCGAGGTCGTCTACTTCCCGTACACGGCGCACACCTCCAGCACGCAGCTGCGGCGCGCCATCGCCGCCTCGTGATCACGGTCTCCGAGGACGGCCTGCTGCTGCGCGACGCGCCCGCCGAGGTGCAGGTGGTGAGCTTCGACGGCCGCTACATCTGGGCGTTCACCGCGCCCCGAGACGGCCGGATCGTGCCGGGCGGGCTCCTCGTGGAGTGGCCGCCGGTGCTGCGCCGCTTCCTCGACGGGGTCGTGCGGGTGCGGGTCGCCGACGTGGCCGGCCACCAGGTCCTGCTCGACGAGGAGGTCGTGCTCGGTGACGGCGCCCTCGGCGTCGACCAGGCCCGGATCCAGGTCGTCGACGCGCAGGGGCTACCGCTCGCCGTCGACAAGGTCGGGCACCTGTGCCGCGCCTTCGACGACACCGACGACGGCGTACGCACCGAGATCCTCACCGGCACCCGGCGCCTGCTCGACGACCTGCGCGGGATGTGCGGCGTCGAGGCCTACCTCAACTACGGCGCCCTGCTCGGCGCCGTACGCGACGGGGCGATGATCGCGCACGACTCGGACACCGACGTCTGCTACCTCAGCCGGCACGAGTCGCCGGCGGACCTCATCCTCGAGTCGTACGCCGTCCAGCGCACGCTCAAGCAGCTCGGCTGGACGCTGCTGCGGATGTCCGGAGGCGACATCAAGGTGCTGCTCCCGCTCAGCGACGGGCGGGTGTGCCACATCGACATCTTCGTCGCGTTCCGGGTCGACGAGACGTTCTACCAGCTCGGCAACCGCAGTGGCCGCCTGCCGGACTCGGCGATCCTGCCGGTCTCGACGATCACCCTGCACGGGATCGACTTCCCCGCGCCGGCCGAGCCCGAGGCGATGCTCGAGTTCATCTACGGACCGGGCTGGCTGGTCCCGGACCCGTCCTTCAAGTACGCCGACCCGGCGCGCGGGGTACGCCGCCTCGACGGCTGGTTGCGTGGGTTCCGCACCGACATGGGGCGCTGGACCGAGTTCCACCAGGGCGACGGGCGTGACCTGTCCCGAGGGCGCCGGTCGGGCTTCGCGAAGTGGGTCGACCGGCAGCTGCCCCGGGGTGCGGCCGTGGCCGACCTCGGGTGTGGCAACGGCCGGGACGCGCTGTGGTTCGCGCGCCGGGGGCGCCCGGTCGTCGCCTTCGACTTCTCCCGCGCCGCCCGCGCGACCGTGATCCGCAACGCGCGCCGGCGCCGGCTGCACGTCGAGGTGCGCGCGCTGATCCTCAACGAGCTGCGCACCGTGCTCGTCTCCGGCGCCGAGCTCGCGCGCGACCCGCACCACCTGACGGCCCGGCACCTGCTGGGCTGCCTCGACGACCGCGCCCGCGACCAGCTGTGGCTGCTGTGCCGGATGGCGCTGCGCGGCGGGGGCCAGCTGTTCCTCGAGTTCAGCGCCGACGTCGGCGACGACGTCCCGCCACCGGCCCCGGTCGGCCTGGTCCGACGGCTGGACCCGGCCGTCGTACGGCGCGAGATCGAGGCGGCCGGCGGCGTGGTGGAGCGCGAGCGGGTCCGGGCCGGCACGGACGTCCTCGGCAACCCGGACCCCACTGTCTGCCGGATGCGGGTCCGCTGGACCCGTCCCGCGGACCCCGACGTACGGAGGAAGACATGACCAGCCCGCTCATCGCCCGCGCCCGGACGCGCGCCCGGGTCGCCCGCAACCGCTACCGGAGGTTCCGGCAGCGACCCCTGGGCGTCCACGCCCGGCTGGCCGCGCTGGAGGAGGAGGTGCAGGAGGGCCGACAGCTCAACCGGCGGATCGCCGAGCTCACCGACGTGGTCGCCGAGCTGCTCGTGCTGGTCGACGACCGTGACGAGGAGCGGGTCCGCGAGGTGCTGGCGCAGTACCGGGCCAGCTTCTGAGCGGCGCGGGCTCTAGGCTGTCGGCGTCCTTAGTGGACGCTTTCCCCGGTTGGTCTGCCGGTAGGGCCCGCCTGACTTTGAATCAGGACTAGCGACGTAGGTTCGACTCCTACCCGGGGAGCATGAGCAAGGAGCTGACGGTCATCGTCCTGGCTGCGGGTGGCGGCACCCGCATGAAGTCGAAGACCATGAAGGTGCTGCACCCGATCGGGGGTCGCAGCATGATCGGGCACGTCCTGGTCGCTGCCCAGGCACTTGACCCGGAGCAGGTCGTGGCCGTCGTCGGCCACCAGCGCGAGGCGGTCAGCGCACACATCCACGAGTCGTTCCCCGACGTGGTGCTCGCCGTACAGGAGGAGCAGCACGGCACCGGGCACGCTGTACGGATGGCGGTCGAGGCGGCCACCGAGGGCGGGCACGGCATGTCCGGCACCGTCGTGGTGGCGTACGGCGACACGCCCCTGCTGCGCGGCGACTCGCTGCGCGACTTCGCGGACGAGCACGAGGCCGCGCAGCGCGCGGTCAGCATCCTGAGCGGCATCGTCCCGGACCCGTTCGGCTACGGACGCGTGCTCCGCAACGACGAGGGCGACGTCGAGGCGATCGTCGAGGAGAAGGACGCGACGGCCGCGCAGCGCGAGGTGCGCGAGATCAACTCGGGGATCCTGGCCTTCGACGCCGAGTTCCTGCGCAGTGCGCTGCCGCGGATCGGCAACGACAACGCCAACGGCGAGTACTACCTGACCGACACGATCGCGATCGCCCGCGAGGACGGCCTGACCGTCGGCGCCTACGCGATCGACGACGTGATGCAGACCGAGGGCGTCAACGACCGGGTCCAGCTCGCCCGCATCGGCGCCGAGCTCAACCGCCGGATCGTCGAGGGCTGGATGCGCGAGGGCGTCACGGTGATGGACCCGGCGACCACCTGGATCGACGCCGACGTCGTGCTCGGCTCCGACGCGACGATCCTGCCCGGCACCCAGCTGCTCGGTGCCACCGTGGTCGGCGAGGACGCCGTGGTGGGTCCCGACACGACCCTCAAGGACTGCGAGGTCGGCCCGCGGGCCCGCGTCGTCCGCACCCAGGGTGAGCTCGCCGTCATCGGCGGGGACGCCACCGTCGGCCCCTTCTCCTACCTGCGTCCTGGCACCGTCCTCGGTGCGCGCGGCAAGATCGGCGGCTTCGTCGAGACCAAGAACGCGGTGATCGGCGACGGTGCGAAGGTGCCGCACCTGTCGTACGTCGGGGACGCGGAGATCGGCGAGGGGACCAACATCGGCGCGGGCACGATCTTCGCCAACTACGACGGGGTCAACAAGCACCGCACCAAGATCGGCAAGCACGCGCGGACCTCGTCCAACAACACCTTCGTGGCGCCGGTCGAGATCGGGGACGGGGCGGCGACCGGCGCCGGGACCGTCGTACGCCAGGACGTCCCGCCCGGTGCCCTCGCGGTGTCGGCCGGACCGCAGCGCGTCATCGACGGATGGGCGCTCGCGAAGCGTCCGGGGACCGCCCAGGCGGCAGCTGCCGAGGCCGCGCTGGCCAAGGGTCGTGCAGAGGGTCTGGGCAATGGTCCAGACGATGGCGAGCGCGTGGCAGAATCAGACTGACCCACTCCGGCGACCGAGGAGCAACAAGCCGTGACCGGAATGAAGAAGACCACCGAGAAGAACCTGATGGTCTTCAGCGGACGGGCCCACCCGGTGCTCGCCGAGGAGGTTGCCACCCTGCTCGGCACCGACCTCGTGCCGACCTCGGCGTACGAGTTCGCGAACTCGGAGATCTACGTCCGCTACGAGGAGTCCGTCCGCGGCTGCGACGCCTTCGTGATCCAGAGCCACACGGCTCCGATCAACGAGTGGATCATGGAGCACCTGATCATGGTCGACGCCCTGAAGCGGGCGAGCGCCAAGCGGATCACGGTGGTCATGCCGTTCTACGGCTACGCCCGCCAGGACAAGAAGCACCGCGGCCGCGAGCCGATCTCGGCGCGCCTGATGGCCGACCTCTTCAAGACCGCGGGCGCCGACCGGCTGATCGCCGTCGACCTCCACGCCGACCAGGTGCAGGGCTTCTTCGACGGCCCGGTCGACCACCTGATGGCGCTGCCGATCCTGGCCGACCACATCAAGGTGAAGTACGGCAACCAGCCGCTGGCGGTCGTCTCCCCGGACGCCGGTCGGATCAAGGTCGCCGAGCGGTGGTCGGCCCGCCTCGGCGGTGCCCCGCTGGCCTTCATCCACAAGTCCCGTCGCACCGACCGGCCCAACGAGACCGTGGCCAACCGGGTCGTCGGTGACGTCACCGGCCGGATGTGCGTGCTGGTCGACGACATGATCGACACCGGCGGCACGATCGCCAACGCGGCCGACGCGCTGATGGCCGACGGTGCCGCCGGCGTGGTCATCGCCGCCACCCACGCGATCCTGTCCGACCCTGCCGTCGACCGGCTCAAGAACTGCCCGGCCGTCGAGGTCGTCGTGACCAACACGCTGCCGTTGTCGCCGGACCAGGACTTCGACAAGCTCACCTGCCTGTCGATCGCACCGCTCGTGTCGCGGGCGATCCGCGAGGTGTTCGAGGACGGCTCCGTGACCTCGATGTTCGACGGGCACACCTGAGCCCGGACCGGCTCAGGGCCTGCCGAGGTCCCCTCCCGGGGACCAGTCGACCCGCCAGGCGAGTGCGACCGCCGAGAGCTGCGACTTGGCGCCGAGCTTGGCGAGCACCTGCTTGATCTGGGTGCGGACGGTCGCGATCGACACGACGTGGTCGCGCGCGATGTCGTCGGCCGACCTCCCTCGCATCAGGGCCCAGAGGATCCGGGCCTCGGCGGGCGTCAGGTTCGTGAGGTCCCGGCGGGTACGGCGCTCGTCGTCAGGTCGATCGACGGCTGGTGGGTTCACCCGGGGCACGCGTGCCTGACGGGCGCCGCCCGACAGCGGCACCCGGGCGCGCCGCTCCGCCTCCTGCGTCACCGCCCGGACGACGTCGGCCACCCCGCCGGTGTGCCAGAACGCGGCCGCGCCCGCGCACAGGTAGAGCTCGGCGCTCTCCCGGTCGAGCTCGTCGCCGGAGACCAGCACGCTGACGTCGTGCGCGCTGAGCTGCTCGACGAGCGTCAGCGTGTCGACGACACCACCCGGCGACAGGATGAGGACGGCGACGTCGGCTCGGGACCGGAGCACCGCGTCCCGGGCGGCGGAGGTCGTCGCGTACGACTGCAGGGGGACCGGGATCGCCTCGAAGGTGCCGGCGAGCGTCAGCCCGATCGCCTCGGCGACCAGCGCGTGCCGCTCGATGACGGCCACCCGTGGTCGGCGCGCCCGCTTCGGGGCGGTCCCGGCCGCGTGGGTGCTGCAGCCGCGTCGACCGCGGCTGCTGGTCGGACGTGGTGCGAGAGCAGACTCACTCATGCGCGTCCCCTGACTCGTGGGTGAGGACATCGAGTCGAGCACCGATGCTCCCGGCTGACCATGGCCCCAGAGCAAGATGACTACAACGGACTACGGAACCTGACCCGATCGGGTCAGTGAATGTCCGGACCACCGTCGGGTCGGTGTCAGCCGGTCAGGTCAGTACGCGCCCCGATGGCTCAGCACGGCCCGCACGGTGCGCAGCACGATGTCGGCGTCCATCGCGAGCGACCAGTTGTCGACGTAGTGCAGGTCCAGGCGGACCGACTCCTCCCAGGAGAGGTCCGAGCGCCCGGACACCTGCCAGAGCCCGGTCAGCCCGGGTTTGACCGCGAGCCGGTGGCGCGGGTCCACGTCGTACCTCTCGACCTCCTGGGGGAGCGCGGGGCGCGGGCCGACCAGGGACATCTGGCCCAGGAGCACGTTCACCAGCTGGGGGAGCTCGTCGAGGGAGTAGCGCCGCAGCACGCCGCCGACGCGCGTGATGCGCGGGTCGCGGCGCATCTTGAACAGCACGCCGTCGCTCTCGTTGGCGTCCGCCAGCGCGTCGACGCGACTCTCGGCGTCCACCTCCATCGTGCGGAACTTGTACATCGTGAACGTCGTGCCGTCCCGGCCGACGCGGGTCTGGCGGAAGAGCGAACCGCCGCGTGAGTCGAGGCGGATGGCCGCGACGATCGCCAGCAGCAGCGGGAGGAAGGCCAGCAGGGCAAGGGCGGTCAGGAATCGTTCGGTGACTCCCTTGACCAGACGGGCGAGCGACGGAGCGGTCGTCGGCCGCAGGTGCACGAGACCGAGGTCGCCGCCCGGGACGAGGGTGGCTCTGGTGGCTGCGACGTCGAGCAGGCCGGTGCCCAGGAAGACCCCGAGGCCGGCGTCGTGGGCCAGCCACGACAGGCGGCGTGCGGTCGCCGGGCAGAGCATCCGCCCCGGTGCCAGGAGCACCGCGGTCGCGCCGGTGGCGACTGCGGCCGCCACGACGTCGTCGACGCCGCCATAGATCGGTACGTCGTGCTCGCGGGCCGCCGCGTGCGCGTCGGCGTCCTCGTCGTCGACGCAGACCGCCGTGACCCGCCACCGTGACGCCGATCCACGGTCGAGGTCGCCGAGCAGCCGTCGTACGTCGTGGCCGTCACCTGCGAGTGCCAGTCGGACCGGGTGCCGGGTGCGGGCGGCGGTGAGGAGGGCAACCCGGGGGAGCAGGGCGGCCCCGGCGAGGGCGGCGGTCAGGACGACTAGCTGTCCAGAGGCAACCGGGAGGTCGAAGGCGGCGTCGGCGGTCCAGCACAGCAGGCCGACGACCACGACGGCCCGGAGCACGGCGCGGGGGTTCACGACCTGGGGAGCGGCGGACCAGCCGCCAGAGGCGCCGAGGGCCGCGCACCAGAGGGCGGCGATGAGGACGACCGTCGTCGGGCCGATCGAGGCGACCCCGCCCTGCCCGACCACCAGTGCGAGGAGCGAGCCGGTCACGAGGAGGTCCGCGGCCGCGAGCCGGACCCGGGGAGAGCGCAGCGAGCCGGGGATTCGGCCGACGGTACGACGGGCCGCGTCGCAGTCATCGAGCACCGTGGGGCTTAGCGTCACCAGCTGGAGCGGCTCAGGCCCGTTCTCGGGGAGCGCCCCTGCCGTCCGCGTCGCCCAGGGTGTCAACGATGCCAACGCCACCGCTCCTCGACCTCGGGTCGGCCGACGCCGACGACTCCAGATGGTGCCAAGAATCTAAGGTCGTACGTCGTCGGTGGCATGCCTCATATGGGGCAATACCCGTACCGGCTCTGGGTTCTGAGGCGTGTCTACGGCTGCGAGGGCTTGCGTTCGGCAGGCGGGCGCCAGGAAGCCTGGTTGGCGAGACCGACGGCCGCGAGCTGTGAGGACACCTCGAGCTTGGCCAGGATCGACTTCACCTGTGTGCGCACGGTGGCCGCCGACACGACGCTGCCGGCGGCGATGTCGCTGACCGTGTGGCCCTGCATCAGCTCCCCGAGCACGACCTCCTCGCGCGGCGTCAGCAGGGCGAGGCGGGACTGGAGGGCGCCGCGCTCCTTGGTCTGCTCGTGCCAGAGTGCGATGAGTGCCTCGCGCTCCTCGACGTCGATCACCGGGAACCCCTGGTTGATCCGGCGCACAGTCGAGAGGATCTCGTTGAGCGGCTGGGACTTGCTCAGCACCTTGCGGGCGCCGTTGCGCAGGGCTTCGCCCCAGCGCGCCCGGTCGGTCGACGCCGTCACCACGACCACGTTGGTGCCGGCCCGGACCATCGGCGTGATCAGCCGGACGCCGTCCCCGAACCGCCCGAGGTCGAGGTCGAGCAGCACGATGCGCGGGCGCAGCCGCATGACCGAGGACAGGAGGGACTGGGTGGCGCCGACCTCCGGGATGGGCAGCCGACGTACGTCGTACCCGTCTAGGTTGAGGGCGAGCTCGAGTGACTCCGCAAACAGGGCGTGGTCCTCGATGATCAGGACCTTGAGCTGTCTACGCGGTGCGGGCGCGGTCACGCAGGGCCTCCTCTGCCATCGGTAGACCGAGGACGAACGTCGCACCGGGCCCGGCTCGGTCGTCAAGTCGCAAGTATCCACCGAGATCCATGCTCAGCAGCCGGGCGGACGCCAGGCCGACGCCCTCCCCGCTCGAGTACGGGCTGCGCCTGCCCCACTCGAAGATCGCGCGCCGCAGCTGTCGATCGACGCCGGGACCCGCGTCGCTGACGACGATCTCGACCGACCCGTCCGTCGTACGGACCCCGATCTCCACCTTGCTGTGCGCGGCATGTCGCTGCGCGTTGGCGAGCAGGATGCTCACGATCTCAGCGACGTCGTCGGCGCGGCCGAGTGCCGTCGCTCCCGTGGGCTCCCAGTCGATCCGGCCACCGGTCGCGCGGTGGCGTACGACGACGGGCTCGAGGACGAGGTCGAGGTCGACCGGTCCCGGCGGCGTCGTCGGCCGACCGCTCATCAGCCTCGTCATCCGATCCAGCTCCGCCTCCATCATCTGCTCGAGCTGGGATCGACGCAGCCCGCTGATGCCCGAGTGGTGGTGCAGGAGCCGCGTGGCCGACGAGAGACCGGCGACGGTCGCGCGGACCTCGTGGAGCCGCGCCTGGTCGTCGTGGTGGTCCATCTCGGCCACCTCGAGGCGGCGCTGCAGGACCACGATCGCCTCCTCCTCGTCCTGGGCGGAGCGCCGGGCCAGCTCGAACGCGGTAGCGACGAGCACGGCGGCCCCCAGGAGGTTGGTGGCGATGCTGACCATCGTGAGCCAGGCCGGTGCCTGCTCGGGGAACGCGGCGGCCTGGCCCAGGCCGAGCAGGACGGTGGCCGCGCACAGCCGGCGTCGCAGCCACGGCGAGAAGGCGTGGAAGCGCGCGAGGGCGATGGCGTTCACGACGCAGATCAGGGTCAGGCCGACCCCCGCTGCGACGTACGCACCCTGGGGTGGCGCCGACATCGGCAGCTCGAGCAGGATCGCCCGCCCGGTCATCACCAGCAGGCCCACCAGCAGGCCCAGGACGAGAGGGTCCCGGCCCACGGGAAGGTGCTCGGACTGGGTGACGAGCAGGCACAGCCCCAGGGTCGCGACGATCTGGTAGCCGGCGACCCAGACAGCGTGCTCGGCGAGCGGCGGACCCGTGCCGAGGGTCAGCACGAACCAGTTCAGACCCTGCAACGAGAACGCGACCACGGCCGTCACCAGCCAGGCTGTGGTCGGCGCCAGGCCGACCCGCCAATGGGCGTAGAGAAGGATGCCCGCGCATAGCACCCCGATGTCGGCGAACAGCGCGCTCATCACCGCCACCGAGGCCAGCCCGAGCTCCGGCCCGGCGGTGTCGTGCCCGATCAGGACGAGCAGCACTACGATCAGCGCGACAGCAGCCAGGTCGACTCGTCGACCGTCGGTCGCTCTGAGCGTGGCCTGTAGTTGCGGCATCGGCGTCTCCCCGGCGCTTTCGTGCGCGTTGTTCCACTTCCCGCTCGCGGATCAACGACAAGGTGCGACCGAGTTCAGACCTTCCCGCTACTGCTTGTCAGGATGGCACAGACAGCAATATCCGTGGCGGAAAGGCGCCCTCGCAGCCGGATCGGGGGGTCATACCATAATTTGGGGACGGAAACCGCGTCCGACACGCGGCGGTGAGGCGGGTTCCGTAGGTGCCGTCCTCCCGAATGTAGGGGAGATCGGAGGCCGGTGGCGCCGCCGTACGCCGCCACCGCCAGACAATGGCCAGCGATGACGGTCATGACCTCGAGCTCGGGCGACGTCCCTGAGTCGTCGCTGCGGACCGACGCGAGGCGTCAAGTGCAGGTCGCGCTCGCGTCGGATCTTTCGCTGATCGCTGAGGCGGTCCGCGCGGCGCTGGTCAGCAGGCGGATCAACGTCACGATCCTGACCTGGCCGGGCCTGTCGCGAGACGACCCGGTCCACCGCCAGCTCGCCCGGGTAGGCCCGGACGTCGCGCTGCTCATCTACGACGCGGACACGCCGATCCGGATGGCCGGTGCGGCCGCGCTGATCAGCGAGTGGGACGGCCCGTGGGTGGTGCTCACCGGCGTGCCGCAGGGCGCGTCCTGGGGTGGCCTGCGCGAGGCGGGTGCCGCGTCGGTCCGGCCCAACCTGACCGGTCTGGACGAGATCGAGTCGCTCATCGTGTCGCTCTCGGAGGGCATGGCCGCGCCGTGCGCCGACGAGCTCGACCGGCTGCTGGCCGACTGGCAGGCGGCCCAGGAGCGGGTCGCGGGCCTGCAGCGCCGGCTGAACCGCCTGACGCCGCGCGAGCTGCAGGTCCTGGACCTCCTCAGCGGCGGGGTCCCCGTCCGCTCCATCGCGGCCCGGCTCGGTCTCTCCGAGTCCACCGTCCGCAGCCAGGTGCGCGCGGTGCTGCACAAGCTCGACGTGCGCTCCCAGCTCGCGGCGGTCGCGCTGCTGCGAGCGACCGAGTACGCCGACTGAGCGTCACCAGCCCAGGTCGTCGCGCCAGTCCTCCCACTGCCGGCGCAGCACCGTCGGCAGGTCGGCGGCCAGCGCCTCGTCGAGCAGGGCGACCTGGTCGTCGGTGAGCGCGAGGGCCGGTCTGGCCTGGCCGACCACCAGGGCGAAGCCCTGCCCGCGGGCGGCCCAGCCCGGCGCCTCACGCAGGTAGCGCTCGACGTACGGCGCGACGAGGTCGGGCCGCTCCGGGGACCACAGCCCGCGCATCGTCGCCGCGAAGATCCGGTTGTCCACCGTGGGGTCGGCCGCGGTCGCCCAGGCGGCCTCCTTGGCGGCCCGGTCCGGTCGGGCCGCCAGCGCGGCGCAGGCGCCGGTCTCCGCGTCGGTGCCCGGCTCGCGCAGGCGCTCCGACTCGATCGCGGTGGCATCCAGAGCGCCGAGAGTGGCCAGGCGCCGTACGACGGTCCAGCGCAGCGTCGGCGGCAGGGCCAGGTCGCCGACGCCGGCGACCAGCCAGCCCTCGAGCGCATCGACGTCGCGTGACCCGGCCGCCACGCCGGTGGCGAAGGCGAGCGCCAGCTCCGGCGAGGTCGCGTGCAGGAGCCCGGTGGCGCAGGTAGCGGCGACCCGCTCGAGGAGATCCGGTGCCGCCTCGACGGGCGTTCGCAACGGCAGCACCCGGGTGAGCGTGCGGCGGAGCACCGCCGTCACGATCAGGGCGCTGCGCTCGCCGGGGAGGTGGCGCTCCACGAGATCGCCGAACGTCGCGGCGTCCAGTGCCCGGGTCTGCACGCGCTCGAGCAGCATCGTCCAGAGCACCGCCCGCACGAGGTCGTCCTGGATGCGGCAGAGCCCGGCATCCACGGCTTTCCACGAACGGTCGTCCAGGACGATCCGCGCGAAGGTCTCGCCGTGCGCGTTGGGCACGACCACCCGTCCCGAGAACGCCGGTAGCGGTACCGGCTCGTCCGCGACGTCCACGAGCTCGGACCCGACGGCGGCCCAGGAGTCGTCGTACGCCGTGACCCGCACGCGGTGCGGGCGGCTCCCGTCGCGGTGCAGCACCGGGACCTCGCCGTCGCGCTCGACCCGGAGGGTGTCGAAGCCGGTGCTGCGCAGCCACTGGTCGACCCAGGTGCGCACGTCTCGGTCCGCCGCCTCGTCGAGGGCATCCACGAAGTCGGCGAGGGTCGCGTTGGCGAAGCGGTGCCGGGTCAGGTGAGTGTTCACGCCGCGCAGGAAGATCTCGTCGCCGAGCCACGTGGCCAGCTGCCGGAGCACCGAGTTGCCCTTGGCGTAGGAGATCGCGTCGAAGATCGTGGCGGCGGCGTCGACGTCCGGGATGTCCTCGGGCTCGGGCGCGATGGGGTGCGTGGAGCGACGTTGGTCCGCGTCGTACGCCTCCGGCTTCTGGCCGACCTCGTGCCCGACGAGTGCTCCGTCGAAGCCGGCGGCGTCGGCCGCCACCCGGTAGCCCATGTAGTCGGCGAAGGACTCCTGCAGCCAGGTGTCCTCCCACCACGTCATCGTCATCAGGTCGCCGAACCACATGTGCGACATCTCGTGGGCGATCACCGAGCCCCGGAACGTCCGGATCTCCTCGGGCACCTGGCCGCGGGGGAGCAGCTCGTCGCGGTAGCTGACGCAGCCGGGCATCTCCTGGGCACCCCAGTTCAGGCCGGGCACGAACACCTGGTCATAGGAGTCGAAGGCGTACGGCTCGTCGAACATCTCGGCGAAGTGGTCGTAGCAGGCCTCGGTGATCCGGCGCAGCTCGTCGATGTCGCGCTCGAGCTCGCCGGCGAGGGACGCCCGCGCGTGCCACCCGAACGACAGCCCGTCGTGCTCCCAACGCTGCGAGGCCCACGGGCCCGCGGCGACGATGACCAGCGCCACCGGGACGGGCGGCGTGGTGGCGAACCGCCAGCGACCGTCACCGCCGGGCTCCCCGTCGAGGGTGGCCCCGTTGGCCAGCACTGCCCAGGCCGGCGGAGCGGTCACGGACATGGCGACCGGTGCCTTCAGGTCGACCTGGTCGAAGCACGCGAGCACCTTCTGGGCCAGGTCCATCCCCAGGTACGCCCCGACGTACGTCTCGCCGTCGGCGGGATCGACGGTCCGGTGCATGCCCTCGCCGTCGCTGACGTAGGGCAGCCGGGCCTCCACGACGACCTCGTTGACGCCGTCGGTGCTCAGCCCCGTGAGGTGGATCCGCCCGCCGTCGTACGACGGCTGCGCGGTCTCGCCGTTGACGACGACGGTCAGCTCCTCGGCGGCCGCGAGCTCGAGGAAGGTGTCGGGCGCGTTCGAGCGGAACCGCACCGTGGTCCGCGACCCGAAGGTGGCCGAGGTCCGGTCGCTGAGGTCGAGCGCGACGTCGTACGAGACCTTGGAGAGCTGGGCGGCCCGGAGACGGGCTTCATCGAGGGTGAGGCTCACCCCTCGACCCTATGGATTTCACGTGCGGGCCGGGCGCCGGTAGGCTTCTGCAGTTGCCTCGGCGAGGGAGAGTTCCCGGCTCTCCGTGATCGACAGGGCTGGCTGATCCTCCGGATGTGCCGCCGACGATCGTCGCGCCGAGGCCCCAGGACTCAGAAACAGCCAGCACGTACGAGGAGAGCAGCGCATGAGCGAGAAGATCCAGGCCGAGACCCGCACCGAGTTCGGCAAGGGTGCCGCCCGCCGCATCCGTCGCGAGCACAAGGTGCCCGCCGTGATCTACGGCCACGGCAACGACCCGATCCACGTGACCCTCCCGGGCCACGACACGATGATGGCCCTCAAGCACGGCGGCGCGAACGCGCTGCTCGAGCTCGAGATCGACGGCAAGACCCAGCTCGCCCTGACCAAGCAGGTCCAGGTCGACCCGATCAAGCGCCACCTCGAGCACGTCGACTTCGTCGCCGTCGTCAAGGGCGAGAAGGTCACCGTCGAGGTGCCCGTGCACCTGAACGGCGAGGCCGCCCGCGAGACGCTGGTCGTCACCGAGACCTCGACCATCCAGCTCGAGGCCGAGGCCACCCACATCCCCGAGTTCATCGAGGTCGACATCGAGGGCGCCGCCGCCGGCACCCAGATCCACGCCTCCGACCTCAAGCTCCCCTCGGGCAGCACCCTGCTGCTCGACGCCGACACGCTGATCGTGAACATCACCGAGATGCAGTCGCAGGCGTCGCTGGACGCCGAGCTGGAAGAGGCCGAGGCCGACGCCGGCATCGAGCGCGACGAGGCCGACAAGGACGTCGACGAGGTCGGCGCCGAGAGCACCGAGGCCCCCGCCGCAGAGTGATGCTCGGCCCGTTGCTGGGCCGCTTGTTCGACAGAAAGGGCCGGGACTCCATGACCGACTCCACCACGCCCGTGTGGCTGGTGGTCGGGCTCGGGAATCCCGGCCCTTCCTATGCCGGCCACCGCCACAACATCGGCTACCTCGTCGTCGACGAGCTCGCCACCCGGATGGGCTCGCCGTTCCGTGCGCACAAGTCCGGTCGCGCCGACGTCGTCGAGGGCAGGCTCGGTGCGCCGGGCGCCGACGCCCCGCGCGTCGTCCTGATGAAGGCGCGCTGCTACATGAACGAGCTCGGCGGGCCGGTCAAGCAGCTCGCGTCGTTCTACAAGGTCCCGCCGGAGCGCGTCATCGCGATCCACGACGAGCTCGACATCCCGTTCGACACGATGCGGGTCAAGCTCGGCGGCGGCGACAACGGCCACAACGGGCTGCGCTCGATGCGGTCGTCGTTCGGCACCGGGGACTTCCACCGGGTGCGGGTCGGCATCGGCCGCCCCCCGGGTCGCCAGGACGTCGCCGACTTCGTGCTGTCCAACTACTCGTCCGCCGAGAAGAAGATCCTGCCGTTCCAGGTCGACACCGCCGCGGACGCCGTCGAGTCGCTGGTCGCCGAGGGTCTCGAGCGCACCCAGCAGAAGTTCAACTCGTAGCGACGATCGCTAGGGTGGCCGCCGTGAGCTTCGAACCCGGAACCCCGCCCGCCGCTGCCGCCTCCGACGACCATGTGCTCGCCGCCTGGCTGGCCACCGTCGCGGGGGAGCGCCTGCTCGACGTACGCCGTGAGGGGCTGGAGGGCCGCGAGCTCAAGGACGCCGGCGACCGCGCCGCCCACGAGCTGCTGATGGAGCTGATCGCCGAGCACCGACCAGCCGACGCCGTCCTGTCCGAGGAGGGCAAGGACGACAAGGCGCGGTTGACCAGCAGCCGGGTCTGGATCGTCGACCCGCTCGACGGCACCCGCGAGTTCTCGGAGCCGCCGCGCGACGACTGGGCCGTGCATGTCGCCCTGTGGCAGGACGGCGACCTGACCGCCGGTGCGGTGGCCCAGCCGGCGCTCGGCGAGACGTTCCACACCGGCGAGCCCCCCGTCGTACCCCCGAGCACGTCCGCGCGCCCACGGATCGCGGTCTCTCGCAGCCGCCCGCCGGAGTTCGTCAAGGCGCTGGCGGCGGAGATCGACGCCGAGCTCGTCCCGATGGGCTCGGCCGGTGTGAAGGTGATGTCCGTCGTCCGCGACCTCACCGACGCCTACGTGCACGCCGGTGGTCAGTACGAGTGGGACTCGGCCGCACCGGTCGCGGTCGCCCGGGCGGCCGGGCTGTTCACCTCGCGGGTCGACGGCTCGCCGCTGGAGTACAACCAGGACGACGTCTACCTGCCCGACCTGATCGTGTGCCGCCCCGAGCTGGCCGAGCAGATCGTCGAGTTCGTACGGCGGCACGGGCTGAAGTAGCAGCCCCAGGTAGTCGACCGGAGTCAGTCGACCGGCGAGCGCCAGTCGACCTGGTGGGCCGCGGCCACCGCGGCGATCTGGGACGAGACGCCGAGCTTGGAGAGGATCGACTTCACCTGGGTCCGGACGGTCGCCTCGGAGACGACCGAGAAGGTGGCGATGTCGCGGACCGTGCGACCGTGCGTGAGGTGTCCGAGGACCTCGGACTCGCGGACGGTCAGCTGGTTGAACCGTGCCCGCAGCGCCTGCTCCTGCACCCGGTTCTCGTGCCACCGCTGGAGCAGCTCCTCGCGCTCCATGGGTTGCAGGACGGTCAGGCCGTCGCCCAGCCGGCGCAGCGTCGCGACGATTTCGTTGAGCGGCGCCGACTTGCTCATCACCTTGCGCGCGCCGTAGCGCATGCACTCGCCCCAGCGGGCCTGGTTCTCGTCGGCGGTGACCACGACGACCGCGGCTCCGCTCTGCACGAGCGACGGGATCAGCCGGGCGCCGTCGCCGAAGGCACCGAGGTCGAGGTCGAGGACGACGACGTCCGGTTGGGTCCGGGCGACCGTCGCGAGCAGCTTCGCCGACCTGGCGGGGTTCACCGGCAGCTCGGCCTTCTGCACGTCGTGCCCGCTGGTCGTGAGCGCGAGGTCGAGGCACTCGGCGAAGAGCGCGTGGTCGTCGAGGATCAGCACGCGCAGCCGGGAGCGGTTGCGTCCGGTCCGGGCCGTCGTGGTTGGCCGAGAAGGCGCCATCGCGGCGGCAGCCCCACTCTGGTCGTGTGTCAGCGAGTCTTCGGTGTCCATCGTCTCCCCCATCACACGAGCACCTTGCTGTGCACCCGGTGCACGGCGCCGTGGTTTCGGGGCCTGGATACCGCAATTTGGGGGTGGCGCTCGGCGAGTCCCGATTGCAGGGCTCAGTGGAGCGGCTCGCCAGCCGATCGCCTCCCGGACGCGCTCGGTGCCGGGTCGAGGCGCGGGTCCGGCCCGACAACAACGGCACCCTGTGGGGGACGTGTGGGGTGAACCGTCAGGTCGGGGTGGACCAGGTGGGGGAGGTGCGGTCGGCTGGCGAGCCAGTTCAGGTGGGGTGTGCGGAACGGATGTCCATCATCGCCGGGCACGCCGGGCGGGGGCATCCTCAAACTCGGTGAGACCGGGCGCCTCCGTGTGCACGTCCTCCCGCAGGCGGCCCTTCCACTCGAAGTAGCGATGGTTGGTGGTGGGGCACCGGAAGGTGCCACCAGCCACCCGCTCGAGAGGTACGCCGGCTCGTCCGACCCAGTGGACCTGGCGGGCGGGCACGCCCGCGACCAGGGCGAAGTCGGGGACGTCGCGGGTCACCACGGCGCCCGCGGCCACCATCGCCCAACGGCCGATGCTGACCGGAGCGATACAGACGGCGCGAGCGCCGATCGATGCTCCCTCGCCGACGTGCACGCCGACCGGTTCCCAGTCCTCGGCGGACTTCAGCTGCCCGTCGGGCAGGACTGCCCGGGGGAAGTAGTCGTTGGTGAAGACCACGGCGGGACCGATGAACGCGCCGTTCTCGACGAAGGCCGGCTCGTAGACGAGCGCATGGTTCTGGATCTTGCAGCGGTCGCCGATCACCACGCCCGGCCCGATGTAGGCACCCCGGCCGATCACGCAGCTCTCGCCGACGATGGCGTGCTCCCGGACCTGGGCGAGGTGCCACACGACGGTGTCCTGGCCCACGGTGGCCCGGCGGTCGACGTCGGCCGAGGCCTGCACCCGAGGTGACGATGTGATCGACATGGTGCTCATTAGAGGGTGCGAGGACGCGTCCGTGGCCGGTCGTGGGCTCGGCTACCCAATAGTCGGGACGTCAACTGACGGTTGACGGCGTGAGGCGGCGCTCGTGCCGGGCGGCCCAGGCCTCGACCTCGTCGGCGATCACGGCACCCCACAGGCCGCGAGCCTGACGGCGCGCGCCGTACACCACGCTCTCGGCTCCCTCGGTGCCGAAGCCGGCGACCGGCATGGTCAGGTAACGGAGGTTGGCCGTCTCGAAGCTGCGCATCGAGACCACCAGCGCGACCAGCTCCTTCGTCGACCAGCCGCTGTCGAGGGACAGGTGCTGGCTGACGGTGTCGAGGAAGCCGTAGAGCATGCGGGGGTCCTTGCGCATCTCCTGGTGCAGCGTGTCCTGCATGAGGGTGCGCAGGACGACCTGCTGGCGCTGGATCCGGTCGAGGTCGCCGAGCGGGAGGCCGTGCCGCTGGCTCACGTAGGCGAGCGCCCGCTCGCCGTCCAGCCGGTGCTCGCCCGCCGTCCAGGTGATGTCGCGCACCGAGTCGGTGACGGTGGCCGGCACGGTCACCATGATGCCGCCGGCGGCGTCGATGAGTGCCTCGAAGCCGGACCAGTCGATGACGGCGAGGTGGTCGATGCGCACGTCGGTCAGCTGCTCCACGGTCGCGATCGTGAGCGAGGGCCCGGCGTACGAGAAGGCCGCGTTGATCTTGTGCATGCCGTAGCCCGGCACGTTGACCCAGGTGTCGCGCGGGATCGAGATGATCGCCGCGGACCGCCGGTCGGCGGCGATGTGGAGGATCATCAGCGCGTCGCTGCGCTGCGCGCCCGGGACCCAGGACGCCGCCCTCGCGCCGCTCCCGGTCGTCGGGACGGCCGAACGCCGGTCGGTGCCGACCACGAGCACGTTGAGGGCGTCACCGGCAGGTCCGGTCGGCCGGCTCGGCCGGTCGTCGAGGCCGTCGAAGACCCCAGGGATGCGCGTGACGTTCTCCGAGAGCCGGTGCTCCAGGTAGAGGATCGCTCCGGCCGGGACCGCCGCCAGCAACGTGCAGCAGACCAGCAGACCGATCAGGGCCTTGCGGAGGTTGTGGTTGCCGGTGCGCCCGTCGTCGTGCGGTGTCACGCTCATGGCCCCATGAAGGGGCTCGCCGGCGCTGCGCCGGAGATCGCCGTCGGCGGATACCCAGGTTGGGGGAACCCTTTAGCCAGATCGCGGTACGCACGCCCGGCGCTCGCGATGCTCGGAGCGCGGGGATCGGTCGGGCCGGGGGTCGGACCGCCGATCCCCGCCAACAAGGGGGTTTTTCACGTGACGGTTGCATCGATCGGGTCGGGCCGGCTTCGCAGGATGCTGGTCGACTCGCCGACGTCGGTGGGTGCCCGCGCCCGGGCCCGGCGCTGGGACTTGGTCGCGGCCCGGTTCCCCGACCTCGCCCGGATGGAGGTCGTCGACCTCGGTGGCACCGTCGAGGCCTGGCGGCGGGCTCCGGTCCGCCCCGCTCGGGTCACCGTGGTCAACCTGTTCGAGCCCGGGGAGTCCGACGAGTCGTGGATCGTGCCGGTGACCGGTGACGCCTGCGCGGCCCGGGAGGCGCTCGAGAGAGCTGGACACCCCCAGCGCTACGACCTGGTCTTCTCGAACTCGCTGATCGAGCACGTCGGCGGACACGCCCAGCGGGCGGCACTGGCCGGCGAGGTCAGGGAGCTGGCGCCGCGGCACTGGGTGCAGACGCCGTACCGCTACTTCCCGGTGGAGCCGCACTGGCTCTTCCCCGGCCTGCAGTTCCTGCCCATGGGCCTGCGCGCACGGGTCGCGGCCGTGTGGCCGATGGCGCACACGAAGCCCGAGTCCGCGGCGCAGGCCATGTCGGAGGTGCAGTGGACCGAGCTGATCGGGGTCTCCGAGCTCCGGGCCTACTTCCCCGGGTCACGGGTCCTGCGCGAACGCGCCTTCGGCGTCACCAAGTCGATCGTGGCGGTCGCCGACGGCTCCTAGCGGCGCGTCACTCTGCCCGTCTACTCTGCCCGTCTACTCGGCGCGTACGGCGCTGCCGTCGCCCTGCCACCGGTTGCCGGACCACTCGTTGCCGAGGCCGCCGCGCTGGAACGACGTGACGGGGCCCCAGACCCCGCACTTGTCGTTGGTCCCGCGCTGGAAGACGTTGTCCTTCACGACGATGTACGTCGGGCTGTCGCCGTGGGGCTTGTCGGGGTTGTAGCCCGCGTGCATGCAGTAGGAGATCCCGGTCGAGTTCGCGACGAACAGGTTGTGGATGACCCGCACCCGGCTGATCGGGTCGAAGTCACCGAAGAGGGAGACGTCGGCGGTGCAGCCGCCGTCGGTGCTGTTGACCTGCGGCGTGCAGGCCAGCCGGTTGTCCCGGAGCAGCATCCCGCTGCCGCCGTTCGAGATGAAGGCGTTGTTGTGGTAGCTCTGGCCCGCCGGGTTGTACTGGTCGTGCAGCCACGAGCGGATCACCCGGCAGTTGCTGGCGCAGTGGAAGCTGTGCTGGGCGCCGGTCACCTCGACCCGGCGCGCGGTGATGTTGTAGCCCCAGATGGCGCCGTCGCTCCAGGTGCCGCCGAGGACGGTCGAGCGGACCAGCTTCACCGAGCTGGAGCCACCGTCGGTGGCGTCGACGCGGGGGAGCAGTGAGTCCCTGATCTCCACGCCTGGTGCCCGCACCAGGATCGCGTCGCAGCGACCGGTGGCGTCGACGCCGGAGATGCTGGTCGGCCGGGTGATCGTGCACGAGCCGGTGTAGGTGCGGAGCTTGAGACCCGTGGGCACACCGGTGTTGTGCGACGCGGGCCACCTCCACCTGGCCTTGCGCTCGGCCTGGCGGTCGGACGCAGCGGTCGGTGCGGTCCGGGTCTCGGCGACCGCGGGTCGTGCCGACGCGGGTGCCGCCGTCAGAGCGGCGGGGAGGACGGTGATCGCCGCGATCGCGGCGAAGGCAGCTGCCGACACGCGGCGGATGCGGGAGCTGGGCAGGGCAGGACGTCGGGACGTCGGGTGAGGCATGGGGTCTCGTTCACTTCGGGGGGTCGGACGGTGTTGAGGATTGCCCCAGCCATGGCCCGCAAACGCCCGAGACCCTCGCCAATATTGGGGAACCGGACGCCGGATCAGTCGTCCGTACCCACCGGAACTGGACATCCTCGGTGTGCCCACCAGGGGCGACACAGCATTCATTCGGGGGTACTTCGTGCACGACAACGGCGGCCTGCAGAACTCGACGGTACTAGTGACGGGCGGTGCCGGCTTCATCGGCAGCCACCTGGTCGACGGGCTGCTGTCCGCCGGGGTCCGCGAGGTGAGAGTGGTCGACAACTTCGTCAACGGCCGGCGGGAGAACCTCGCGGCGGCCCTGGCGGACCCACGCACCACCATGGTCGTCGCCGACATCCGGGACCGTACGGCGATGCCGGCGGTCCTGGAGGACGTCGACTTCGTCTTCCACCTGGCCTGCCTCGGCGTACGGCACAGCCTGCACGACCCGGTCGAGAACCACTCCGTCAACGCGGAGGGGACGCTGCTGCTGCTTCAGGCGGCACTCGAGGCGGGCGTCCGCCGGTTCGTGCACGTCAGCTCCAGCGAGGTGTTCGGCACCGCGCAGCGGACACCGATGGACGAGCTGCACCCGACCTGGCCCGAGACGGTGTACGGCGGGTCGAAGCTGGCCGGCGAGGCGTACGCCCGCGCCCACTTCCGGACCTACGACATGCCCGTCATCGTGGCCCGTCCGTTCAACACCTACGGCCCGCGCAGCCACTTCGAGGGCGACAGCGGCGAGGTGATCCCGCGGACCATCGTGCGGTCGCTGTGCGGCCGGCCGGCGCTCGTCTTCGGCGACGGCGAGCAGACCCGGGACTTCATGCACGTCTCCGACACGGCCCGCGGGCTGATCGCGCTGGCCACGTGCGAGGCCGCGGTCGGGCAGACGGTCAACCTGGGCTCGGGCGCCGAGACCACCATCAACGACCTGGTCACCGCCATCCACTGGTCGGTTGGCCCGGACTGCGGCGGTGTCGAGTGGCTCGAGGACCGCCCCGGCGACGTACGCCAGCTCTTGGTCGACGACACGTTGATGCGCACGCTGACGGGCTTCCAGCCCGAGGTGCGGCTCGAGGACGGCATCGCCGAGCTGGTCTGGTGGTTCGCCAACAGGCCGGAGTCGCCGCAGGAGATGCTCGAGGCGATCGAGGACAGGAACTGGGTCCGATGAGGACCACGGTCTCCGACGCCGCGCTTCCCGGCGTACGGATCCTCGACTACGAGGTGTTCGAGGACGACCGGGGCTTCTTCTACGAGTCCCACAGCCAGCGCACCTTCGCCCAGCTGGGGCTCGACCTGCGCTTCGTCCAGGACAACCACTCCCGGTCGCGCCGCGGTGTCGTCCGGGGCCTGCACTACCAGGCACCGGACAGCGAGCAGTGGCGGCTGGTGCGCTGCACGGTCGGCCAGATCTTCGACGTCGTGGTCGACATCGAGGTCACCTCACCGACCTTCGGGCAGTGGCTGGGCGTCACGCTGAGTGCCGAGAACCGCCGCCAGCTGTTGATCCCGCCGTCCTTCGCGCACGGGTTCGCGGTCACCGCCGACGTCGCGGAGGTGCAGTACAAGTGCACGCAGCTCCACGACAGCGTGGCCGAGCGGGCGCTGCGGTACGACGACCCGCTGCTCGGGATCGACTGGCCGGTCGACAGCCCGGTCACCTCGGCCAAGGACGCGGCGGCGCCGTCACTGCGCGACTACCTGGACGACCCCGACTTCGGCCCGGTCTGGTCCAACCGCACCGAGCCCGTCGCGGCGGTGCGGTCATGATCCCGATCACCAGGCTCACCCTCGGTGAGGCCGAGGCCACGGCGGCCGCGGACGTCGTCCGCAGCGGCTGGGTGATGAACGGACCGCGCACCACCGAGTTCGAGTCGCTGGTCGCCGAGTACGTCGGCGCCCGGTACGCCGTCGCGGTGAGCAGCTGCACGACCGGCCTGCACCTGGGCCTGCTGGCGGCCGGCGTCGGTCCGGGCGACGAGGTCATCTGCCCGTCGTTCTCCTTCATCGCGACCGCCAACTCGATCCGCTACGCGGGTGCCACCCCGGTCTTCGTCGACATCGACCCGCGCACCTTCAACCTGGACCCCGACCTGGTCGAGGCCGCGATCACCCCGCGCACCAAGGCGATCCTGCCGGTGAGCCAGATCGGGCTGCCGGCGGACCTGCCGCAGATCATGGCCGTCGCCGCCCGCCACGGGCTCGCCGTCGTCGAGGACGCCGCGCCGTCGCTCGGTGCGGCGATCCACGGCCGGAGGCTCGGCGCGATCTCCGACATCACCGTCTTCTCGTTCGACGCGCGCAAGATCCTCACCACCGGTGAGGGCGGGATGGTGACCACCGACGACGACGACGTCGCCGCCCGGGTCCGCCTCCTGCGGGCGCACGCCGCCTCGGTGTCCACCGCCGATCGCGACCGCGCCTCGAAGATCATCCTCGAGACCTATCCCGAGGTCGGCTTCAACTACAAGATGACCGACATCCAGGCCGCGGTCGGCGTCGTGCAGATGGGGCGGGTCGACGAGATCGTCGCCGAGCGCCGCCGGCTCGGTCGCCGGTACGACGAGCTGCTGGCCACCGAGGACCGGGTCGAGACGCCGTACGTGCCGGAGGGGTTCGAGCACGTCTACCAGTCCTACAACGTCCGGCTGCGCACGTCGCGCACCCAGGAGGACGTGATGCGCTCGATGCTCGAGCTCGACGTCGCGACCCGTCGCATCTTCGCGATCCACGACCAGCCGGCGTACGGCGACGTCGCCAGCCCGCCGCTGCCGGCCACGGAGTCGGCCGCCGCCAGCACGATCCTGCTGCCGATGTTCGTCGGGCTCACCGACGACGAGCAGGACCAGGTCGTCGCGGCCCTCGCCAAGTGTCTCTAGCCACAGGTCTCTGACCTACATCTCATCCGGAGGTTCCATCGTGTCCACAGATCGCCTGCGGGTCGCCGTCGTCGGTGCCGGCTACTGGGGTCCCAACCTGGTGCGCAACTTCGCCGCCAGCGACGACTGGGACCTGGTCGCGGTCTGCGACCTCGACGTCGAGCGCGCCCGTCGGGTGACCCAGCAGCTGCCCGACGTGCGGATCGAGTCCAGCCTCGACGAGCTGCTGGCGGACGACGACATCGACGCCGTCGCCATCGCCACGCCGGCCCGCACCCACCACGGCATCGCCTTGTCGGCGTTGCGTGCCGGCAAGCACGTCCTGGTCGAGAAGCCCCTCGCCGACACCTCCGAGCGGGGCCGCGAGATGGTCGCGCTCGCGCAGGAGAACGGGCTGGTGCTCATGTGCGACCACACCTACTGCTACACGCCGGCGGTCTCGAAGATCCGGGAGCTGGTCGCTGACGGCGCGCTCGGGGAGATCCTCTTCATCGACTCGGTGCGGATCAACCTCGGGTTGATCCAGCCCGACGTGGACGTCCTGTGGGACCTGGCTCCGCACGACCTCTCCGTCTTCGACTTCGTCCTGCCCGGAGGCCTGCAGCCGCTCGGGGTCTCGGCCCAGGGTGCCGACCCTCTCGGGGCCGGCAAGTCCTGTGTGGGCTACCTGTCTCTTCCCCTCGTCGGCGGTGCGCTCGCGCACGTCCACGTCAACTGGATGAGCCCGACCAAGATCCGCCAGATGGTCATCGGCGGGACCGAACGCACCCTGGTCTGGGACGACCTCAACCTGGTCCAGCGCGTCAGCGTCTTCGACCGCGGGGTCGACCTCATCGACCGGCCGGACAGCGGCGCCGAGCGCGCCGCCCGGACGATCGCCTACCGCGTGGGGGACACCTGGTCGCCTGCCCTGGATGAGAAGGAAGCCCTCCGCTCGATGGTGGAGGAGTTCGCAGGGAGCATCCGTGGCGGCCGCGCGCCGCGCACCGACGGCACCGCCGGGCTGCGCATCCTGGACGTCCTCGAGGCCGCCGGTCGCAGCCTGCGCCAGTCCGGCGAGCTGCAGCCGTTGGCCCCCAGCGGGTGGCGGCACCCGGCCGTCGCGGTGGCGGGCTAGGCGTGTCCCGAGCGAGCGTCCCCAAATTGGGGCATTGGACCCGCGCACGCCCACAGCCGACCGGGCGCGCGCGCATTCTCGGATCGGGACGCCGTACGGCGTCTCAGGGTGCGGCTCACGGCGACGTGGCCGGTCGAGGAGCAGAGTGATGTTGACTGACACCGCGGGCCCCGCCGGGCCGGTCGCGAGCGTGGTGATCCCCGCGCACGACGAGGCAGCGGTGATCGCCCGGACGCTCGTGGCTCTCACGCGCGGCGTACGTCCCGACGCGTTCGAGGTCGTCGTGGTCTGCAACGGCTGCACCGACGACACCGCGGCGGTGGCCCGCTCGGCCGCGCCGTACGCCCGGGTCATCGAGATCCCCCAGCCGTCCAAGGCGGAGGCGGTCAAGGTGGGCAACGCCGCCGCCTCGGTCTTCCCCCGGATCCACCTGGACGCCGACATCGAGCTGACCGGCCAGGACGCGGTCGCGCTCGTCCGGGCGATCGAGCGGGACGGGCTCCTCGCCGCCGGCCCGAGGCGCGAGCAGCCGACGACCGGCTGCGCGTGGGCGGTCCGGTGCTACTACGGGTTCTGGGAGCAGCTGCCCCGGGTGCGGTCCGGTCTCTTCGGGCGGGGCGCGTTCGCCCTGTCCGCCGAGGGGCAGCGCCGGGTCTCCGCGCTGCCCACGATGCTCAACGACGACCTCGGGGTCGACACGGCGTTCGCCGAGGGTGAGTACCGGATCGTCGACGAGGCCGTCGTGACCGTCCGCCCGCCGCGGACCGTGCGCGACCTCCTCCGCCGCCGGGTCCGGGTCGCCACCGGCAACACCCAGGCCGCATCGCTGGGCCTGCGCACCGACGGCGCCGTACAGCTCTCCGAGGTCGGCCGGACCGCTCGCCGCAGCCCGCGGCTGGCCGCCCAGCTGCCCATCTTTCTCGGTGTCACCCTCCTGGCCCGGCTCGGCGCTCGCCGTGCGGTCCGTGCCGGTGACTTCACGAGCTGGCTCAGGGACGAGAGCTCCCGTGCCTAGCCGGTCTCTGCTCCTGGATCTCGGGATCCCACAAGCCGGGGCGGCCCGCCGCCCCAGTCAGGATTCATGATGTCCACGCTGATCTGTCGCCGTCGCTCGCAGCGCACGGTCGTCGCCCTGCTCTCCGTGATCGCCACCGTGCTCGCTCTCGCGGCCATGCCCGGCCTCAACCTCCCGGCGTACGGCGCCATCGACCCGTGCGGCGCGCAGGGGAACAAGATCTCCTGCGAGAACAGCAAGCCGGGGACGCCCCAGGAGGACTGGGACCTCGACGGCAACGCGGGCGACTCGTCGATCCAGGGCTTCGCGACGCAGATGAGCGTCAACGTCGGGCAGAAGATCGACTTCAAGATCGACACCGACGCGAGCAGCTACGAGATCACCATCTTCCGGCTCGGCTACTACGACGGCGACGGGGCCCGGGAGATCACCAGGATCACCCCGTCGGCAACGCTCCCGCAGCACCAGCCGCAGTGCATCAGCGACGTCAGCACCGAGCTCTACGACTGCGGCAACTGGGGCATCTCGGCGTCGTGGAACGTGCCGAGCACCGCGGTGTCCGGCGTCTACATCGCGCGCCTCTACCGCGGTGACGAGGAGGCGGCGAGCCACATCACCTTCGTCGTCCGCGACGACAGCAGCACCTCGGCCGTCGTCTTCCAGACCTCCGACACGACCTGGCAGGCCTACAACACGTACGGCGGCTCGGACTTCTACGTCGGCGCCGACCACGGCCGTGCGTACAAGATCAGCTACAACCGGCCCGTGCTCACCCGCAGTGGCACCGGCGGGCGCGACTTCTTCATGTCGAACGAGTACCCGGCCGTGCGCTTCATGGAGCGCAACGGCTACGACATCAGCTACATCTCGGGCGCCGACACCGCGCGCAGCGGTGCGCTGCTGAAGAACCACAAGACCTTCCTGTCCGTGGGTCACGACGAGTACTGGAGCGGCGCCGCCAGGGCGAACGTCGAGGCCGCGCGCGACGCCGGCGTCAACCTCGCGTTCCTGAGTGGCAACGAGATGTACTGGCGGACCCGCTGGGAGAACTCTGCCGACGCCAGCCAGACGGCGTACCGGACGTTGGTGTCCTACAAGGAGACCTGGGCCAACGCGAAGATCGACCCGTCGGCGGAGTGGACCGGCACCTGGCGAGATCCACGGTTCGCCCCGAGGAGCCAGGGCGGTGGTGTCCCGGAGAACGCCCTGGTCGGCACCATGTACATGGTCAACGACGACGACCTCGCCCTGACCGTGTCCGCAGCCGAGGGCAAGTACCGGCTGTGGCGCAACACGAGCATCGCCAACCTGAGCAGTGGTACGGCGACCCTCGCGCCGCACACCGTCGGCTACGAGTCCAACGAGGACGTCGACAACGGGTTCCGGCCCGGCGGGCTGGTCCGGCTGTCGACCACCGTCGGCCCGACGCCGCAGCTGCTGCAGGACTTCGGCAACTACCTGATCCCGGGCACGACGACCCACCACCTCACGATGTACCGCGCCGGCAGTGGGGCACTCGTCTTCAGTGCCGGGTCGATCCAGTGGACGTGGGGTCTCGACGAGGTCCACGACAGCCCGTACGACGCCGAGCCCGCCGACGTCCGGATGCAGCAGTCGATGGTCAACCTGATGGCGGACATGTCCGCGCAGCCGACCACGCTGATGAGCGGACTGGTCGCGGCGACGAAGTCCACCGACACGACCGGACCGACGGTCACCGTCTCGTCGCCGGCCGCGAGCGCGACCATCGCGAACGGCGCGTCCGTGACCGCGACCGGTACCGCCACCGACGCCGGTGGCGGCCGGGTGGCCGGGGTCGAGGTCTCGACCGACGACGGCGCGACCTGGCACCCGGCCACCGGCACCACCAGCTGGAGCTACACCTACGTCCAGAACGGCATCGGCAGCACGCCGCTGAAGGTGCGGGCCATGGACGACAGCGCCAACATCGGCGCCACGGCGACACGCGCCCTGACCGTCAACTGCCCGTGCAGCGTCTTCGGCACGACCACACCCGGGACGACGGCGGTCAACGACGGCGGCGCGGTCGAGCTCGGCCTGCGCTTCTCACCGCAGTCCGACGGCTTCGTGACCGGGGTCCGCTTCTACAAGGGCACCGGCAACTCGGGCAGCCACGTCGGCTCCCTGTGGAGCGCGGGCGGGCAGAAGCTCGCCACCGTGACCTTCACGAACGAGACGGCCACGGGCTGGCAGACGGCGACGTTCAACAACCCGGTGGCGGTCTCCGCCGGCCAGACCTACGTGGCGTCGTACACCGCCCCCGCCGGGCACTACGCGATGGACCAGTACGAGTTCTCGAGCCAGGGCCTCAACGCCACTCCGCTCTCGGTGGCCGGTGGCTTCGGCAGCCAGCCGGGCGGCGTCTACGGCAACAGCGGGACGTTCCCGAACCTCAGCTACCAGGACTCGAACTACTTCGTCGACGTCGCCTTCACGACGACCGACACGTCGCCGCTCACCGTGACCGACCGCTGGCCGCTCGCGGGTTCTTCGAGCGTCCCGTCGACCACGACCGTGTCGGCGAAGTTCTCCAAGCCGGTCACGGCCGGCTCGCAGGGCCTCGTCCTCAAGGACCAGGCCGGAGCGACCGTGCCGGGCACCACGTCGTACAACACGACGACGCGGGTCATCACCTTCACCCCGACCGCGGCCCTCAGCGGGTTCGTCACCTACACGGCGACCGTCTCCGGGACCGACAGCCTGGGCAACGGGGTCAACAGCGCGAAGACCTGGTCCTTCACGACCGCGAAACCCCCGGCGGCGCCAGGGGTCTGCCCGTGCACGCTCTTCGACGACGTGACGGTGCCGACGATGCTGGAGGCGGCCGAGGACGACCCGGTCACCCTCGGGGTGCGGTTCAGCTCCGAGCAGGACGGCGCCATCACCGGCGTCCGGTTCTACAAGGGCACCAACAACATCGGCACCCACACCGGGACGCTCTGGACGGCCGACGGCGGCCAGCTCGCCACCGGCACGTTCACCGACGAGTCGACGAGCGGGTGGCAGACGCTGACCTTCACGACCCCGGTCACGATCGCCAAGAACGTCGAGTACATCGCGTCCTACCGCGCGCCGCTCGGCCGGTGGTCGGCGACGCCCAACGCGTTCGCGGCGAGCAACCTGTCGCGCTCGCCGCTGAAGGTCGCCTCCGACGCAGGGATGTACACCTACGGCAGCGGTGCGCCGCAGACCCGCGCGGCCAGCAACTACTTGGTCGACCCGGTCTTCCAGCCGCCGGCGGCGACGATCGCCGTCGCCTCGCAGGACCCCGCGCCGGGCGCCGTGGACGTGCCTCGGGGCTCGACGATCCGGACGTGGTTCACGAACCCGCTGCAGTCGGGCTACAGCATGACGGCCTCCGTCGGTGGCTCCCCGGTCGCGGGCTCGGTCGCGCTCAGCGCGGACGGCAAGCGACTGACCTTCACCCCGGCAGCAGCGCTCCCGCGCAACGCCGACGTGACGGTCAGCCTCACGGGAGTGAAGTCGACGGACGGCGCGACGTTGCCGACCACGACCTGGACCTTCCGCACCGCTGACGCCGACACCGTCGACGCGCCTCAGACGATGTTCGGCTCGGAGCTGCCGCAGAACCTGGAGGCGACCGACGACAACTCGCCCGTCGAGCTGGGCGCGGCGTTCACGCCTGCCAAGGACGGCACCGTCACCGCGATCCGCTTCTTCAAGTGGGGCGGCAACACCGGCACCCACACGGGCTCCGTGTGGTCGGCGTCCGGCACCCGGCTGGCGACGGTCACGTTCACCGGCGAGACGGCCTCGGGCTGGCAGACCGCCAAGCTCGCCAGTCCGCTGGCGGTGAACGCGGGCACCCAGTACGTCGTGTCCTACCTGGCGCCTAACGGGCACTACGCCTACTCGCAGAACTTCTTCACCAGCCCGTGGGTGTCCGGCGACCTGACGTCGCCGGCGACCAACAACGGCCGCTACCTGTACGGCAGCGGCGGCGGATACCCGACGTACACCCACGCGGCCTCGAACTACTTCGTCGACGTGCGGTTCGTCGCTGACGCACCGACCGTCGCGGTGAGCTCGAGGACGCCGGTCTCCGGGGCGACGGACGTGCCCCGGACGACGAAGCCGTCGATGACGTTCACGGCACCGCTCCAGTCGGGATGGGCGATGACCGTCTCGAGTGGTGGCTCGCCGGTCGCCGGCAGCGCAGCACTCTCCGGTGACCAGAAGACGCTGACGTTCACCCCGACCGGCAGCCTGCCGGCGGACGCGGACATCCAGGTCACGATCACGGGCATCACGGGCACCAACGGGGCGACGCTGCCCAACCAGAGCTGGAGCTTCCACACCGCACCGGCGCAGTCGAGCACCGCGGACGCGTCTCTGTTCGACGGGGTGACGCCGGCGACGGCCGCGGCCGACGACAGCTCCGCCGTGCAGCTCGGCACCAGGTTCACCCCGTCCGTGGACGGCACGATCACCGCGATCCGCTTCTACAAGGGACCCGGCAACACCGGCACCCACCTGGGTGCGCTGTGGAACAGCGATGGGGACCAGATGGGCTCGGACATCGTCTTCACCAACGAGACCGCCAGCGGCTGGCAGACGGCACAGCTCCCGACACCGGTGCCGGTCGTCGCCGGCCGGACCTACATGGTCTCCTACCTGGCGCCCAACGGTCACTACTCGGTGAGTGGCGCCTTCTTCAACCAGGCCTGGACCGCCGGCCCGCTCACGGCGCCGGCCGGGGACAACGGGCGCTACCGCTACGGCTCCGACATCGGCTACCTGACGAACTCCTGGAACAGCACCAACTACTTCGTCGACGTGGTCTTCCGCTACGCGACGCCATGACGGACACGGGTCGGTGCCGCCCGCCGGGGGCGGCGCTGACTCCACGACAGACAGATCGATGTTGGGGGAATGGAACGTGCCACACATCAGGTGGGCGAGAGGGGTCGTGCTGGTCGCGGCCAGCGGACTCGCGCGTGAGGTCGTCGCGGCCGAGCGGGCCGTCGGGCGGTACGACGACGTCCGGGTTCTCGACGACGACGCCACGCGCTGGGGCACCGCGATCGACGGCGTGGAGGTGGTCGGCGGGATCGACGCCGTCGCGCGCTACCCGGAGCACGACGTCGTGGTCTGCGCGGGCCGGGGTGCGACGCGTCGCCTGCTGGTCGAGCGCCTCACGGATCTGGGCGTCGGCGAGGACCGCTACTGCCGGGTGATCCACCCGTCGGCGTCGGTCAGCGGCACCACGATCGGCCGCGGCAGCATCGTGCTCGCCGGGGTCGTCGCCACGGCGAACGTCACGGTCGGCCGACACGTCGTGATGATGCCCCACGTCACGCTCACCCACGACGACGTCGTGGCCGACTACGTGACGCTCTGTGCCGGGGTCAGCCTCGGCGGCAGCGTCCGGGTCGACGAGGGCGCCTACCTCGGCATGAACTCCTGCGTCCGCGAGGGCGGCGAGGTCGGTGCCGAGTCCACCCTCGGCATGGGGGCCGCCCTGCTCCAGCCGCTGCCCGCCGGCGCCACCTGGGTCGGGGTCCCGGCCCGGCCGATCGCGACGGCGTACCGAATGGAAGGGGCCTGACCATGCGGCTCACCCGACCGGCGCCCCTGCGCACCCGCCCGACCGTGTCCGTGGTCGTGCCCTGCTACAACTACGGCCACTTCCTGCCCGACGCGGTGTCGTCGGCGCTCGACCACAGCGGGCTCGACGTCGAGGTCGTCATCGTCGACGACGCGTCCACCGACGACAGCGCCGACGTCGCGCGGCGGCTCGCGTCGGATGACGCGCGGGTCCGGCTCCTGGCGCACCGGGACAACAAGGGGCACATCGCGACGTACAACGACGGCCTCGCGGAGGTGCGCGGCGACTACGTCGTGCTGCTCTCGGCGGACGACCTGCTGACGCCGGACTCGCTGACCCGCTCGGTCGCGTTGCTCGAGCGGCACCCCTCGGTCGCGCTCGCCTACGGCCTGCCGGTGAGCTTCACCGGGATGCCGCCGACCCCGGTCACGCGGGTCACCGGATGGTCGCTGTGGTCCGGGGAGGCCTGGCTGC
The DNA here is from genome assembly GCA_963707845.1 of uncultured Actinomycetota bacterium. Classification (GTDB taxonomy): domain Bacteria; phylum Actinomycetota; class Actinomycetes; order Propionibacteriales; family Nocardioidaceae; genus Nocardioides. The sequence continues at coordinate 320,269 of CAVPRL010000013.1, read as the reverse complement.
GCCGGGTGTGTGCCACCGCCCGCAACCCGATCGTCAACCCGGAGGTCGTGCTGCGGCGCTCGGTGATGGACGAGATCGGGGGGTACGACGCCCGCCACCCGTTCGCCGCCGACCTGCTGCTGTGGATGCAGGCCGCGCAGCGCGGCGACGTGGGCCGGGTCAACGGCGCGCACCAGGCGCTCTACCGGGTGCACGGGCAGAACATGACGACCACCGACTTCGCCGGGGTGCTGGCCAACCAGCGCAACGTGCGCGCCGCCTTCGAGGAGCTCTTCGCGGCCAGCCCCGGCCGCGCCGACCTGGAGCAGGCCGCCCGCCGGGCGCTCGCCGTCGAGGCCGTGCGCGAGGCCCGGCTGGCCCGGGCCTCGGACGACGCGGCCACCGCCGCCGGGCTGTCCGAGCTCGCCTTCACGGCGTACCCACCGATCGCCCGGACCCGCGGCTGGCGGGCCCTCCACCGGGACTCGGCCGCGCCGGTCGCCGGCCTGGAGCACCGGGTGCTGACCCGCTCGCACGCCCTGCTGTGGTCGGCGCGGTCGCGTCGCTGGCGACTGGTGGGGACCTGATGACCGCGACGACCAGCCGCACCGCAGAGCAGACCTCCGACCCGATGCCTAGCACGAGGAGCACCCCCGTGACCGACACCGCCACCGACCTGACCGTCACCGCCGTCCCCTTCGTCGACCTCGCGCTGCAGAACGCCCAGGTGGCCGACGCCGTCGCCGCCGGGTTCGAGCGCGTGCTGAGCACCAACGGCTTCGTGCTAGGCCCCGAGGTGGCGCGCTTCGAGGAGGCGTTCGCGGCGTACTGCGGCGTCTCGGAGGTGGTCGGGGTCGGCAACGGCACCGACGCGCTGGAGATCGCGCTGGCCAGCGCCGGCGTCGGGCCCGGTGACGAGGTGATCGTCCCGGCCAACACCTTCGTCGCCACCGCCGAGGCGGTCGTGCGCGCCGGTGCCGACCTGGTGCTCGCCGACTGCGACGACGACTTCCTCATCTCGCCGGAGTCGGTGGCCGACCGCGCGACCCGGCGTACCCGCGCGGTCATCGCCGTCCACCTCTATGGCCAGATCGCGCCGGTCGAGGAGCTCCGCGACGCCCTGGGCGCCGGGGTCCTGGTCGTGGAGGACGCGGCCCAGGCGCAGGGCGCCACCCGTCGTGGCGTGCGCGCGGGTGCGCTCGGCGACGTCGCCGCGACCAGCTTCTACCCGGGCAAGAACCTCGGGGCGTACGGCGACGCCGGGGCGCTGATGACGAACTCGGTGGTCGTCGCCGACCAGGCGAGGGCGCTGCGCAACCACGGCGGGATCGTCCGCTACGAGCACCTCGAGATCGGCCGCAACTCGCGGCTCGACGGACTGCAGGCCGCGGTCCTGTCCGCGAAGCTCCCGCTGCTCGACCGATGGAACCTGGAGCGCCGCTGCGCCGCCGAGAGGTACGACGAGCTGCTCGCCGGGGTCGTCGGCATCCGGACGCCGCGGACGCTGCCCGGCAACGAGCACGTCCACCACCTCTACGTCGTCCGGGTGCGGGACCGCGACAGTGTGCTCGACCGGCTGCAGGCCGCCGGGATCGGCACCGGGATCCACTACCCCGCGCCGATCCACCGGATGCCGGCCTTCGCCCACCTGGGTTTCCGCAAGGGCGAGTTCCCGGCCGCCGAGCGCGCCGCCGGCGAGATCCTCTCGCTGCCGATGTTTCCCGGCATCACCGCCGCGCAGCAGGAGCGGGTCGCCGAGGTACTGGTCGAGGCGGTCCGGTGGCCGAGCTGAGCGACGACACCGTCTCCCTGGCGAGACGGGCCGGGACCGGGGCCGTCTGGGCCGCGGCCGGCAACATCGTCGTGCGCATCGCCGGGATCGCGGTCACCGCCGCGATCGCACGGATCCTGTCGCCCGCGGACTTCGGCGTGTTCGCGGTCGCGCTCGCGGTCCATGTCGTCGTGGGCAGCCTGGCGGAGCTCGGCATGGGGTCCGCCGTCGCCCGCTCGGCCCACGAGCCGGAGGACATCGCGCCGACCGTGACGACGCTGTCGATCGCCGTGAGCCTCCTGCTCGGCGCGGCCATGGTGGCGCTCGCCGACCCGGTGGCGACCCTCATCGGCGTACCGGCCGCGGCCGACCCGATCCGGGTGCTGTCCATCTGCCTGGTGCTGACCGGGATCTTCGCGGTCCCGGGTGCGCAGCTCACCCGCGAGTTCCGGCAGGACCGGATCTTCCTCGCGACCGCGGCCGGGTTCCTCCCGGCGAACGCCCTGCTCATCGGCCTGGCGCTGGACGGCGGCGGCGCCACGTCGTTCGCCTGGTCACGGGTGCTGGGCCAGATCGTCACCGGAGCGGTGATGGTGGCCTGCCTGCAGCGCCGCTACCGGCCGGGCTGGCGGCCCGCGGTAGTCGTGCCGCTGCTGGCCTTCGGGCTCCCGCTCTCCCTCGCCAACCTGGTCAACTGGTCGCTGCTGAACGCCGACTACGTCATCATCGGCCGGCTGCTGACCGAGACCCAGGTCGGCGTCTACATGATCGCCTTCACCGTGGCGGGCTGGTCGACGACGGTGCTCAGCTCGGTCCTCAACGGTGTCGTCGTCCCGTCGTTCGGGCGGGTGCTCGACGACGACAGGCTGTTCGGGTCGGCGCTGGAGTCCGCGGTGCGCCTGGTCGCGCTGGTGGCCGCCCCGATCTGCGTCGTCACGATCGTGCTGGCCCGCCCACTCGTGGAGACCGTCTTCGGCCAGAAGTGGCTCGACGCCGCACCGGTGCTCTCGGTCCTCGCGGCGTACGGCGCGCTCTTCTCCGTCTCGTTGCTGTTCGCCAACGTGCTCGTCGCGGTCGGCGCCACCGGGCGGTTGCTGGGCATCCAGGCGGTCTGGGTCGCGGTGCTGGTCCCGGCGATGGTCGTCGGCATCCGCGTCGACGGCCTGGTCGGTGCCGCCTGGGCGCACGTCGCGACGGTCGCGGTGGTGACGCTGCCGCTGTACGTCGTCGCCGTACGCCGCTCGACCGGGCTGGACCTGCGCGGACTGCCGCGCGCCGTCCTCGGACCGGTCGGGGCCGCGCTGGTCGCCGGCGCGTTCGCCCTCGGCTGCCGGCTGCTCCTCGACTACCCCGCGGCCGTGGTGGTCGTCGGCGGTGCCCTCGCGGTCGCGTCGTACGCCGTGCTGACCCGGTCGATGATCAGGCCGTACCGGACGGCGTTCGGCCGCTCGCCCGCCCCCGCCGGCGACGGTGTCCTGACGGGAGCGTCCTCATGAGCCGCGGCGGGATCTCACCGATGCGGGTCCTCGTGGTGACCCACGAGGCGTCGCGCAGCGGTGCGCCCCGAGTGGCGCAGATGGTGGTCCGGGCGCTCGCTCGCGAGGGGCACGCGGTCTCGGTGCTGTCGTGCCGGCCCGGCCCGCTGCTCCCGGAGTTCGCCGCGCTCGCGCCGACGTCGGTGGCGGTGCTGCCGCGGGTACGCCGTCGCCTGGCCGCCTCGCGCTGGCTGCGCCGCGTCGGTCGCGAGCTCGACGCCGCGTGTGCCTGGGGCGACCTGCTCCGGCACCGGCCCGACCTCGTCTACGTCAACTCCGGCGCTGCCGGGGCCTACGTGCGCGCGGCCCGCTGGTGGCCGCGCCGCCGCACGATCCTCCACGTCCACGAGTCGGCAGCGGTGCTGACCGGCCTGCTGGCGCGGGCCGGCGTACGGCGCATCGCGGACGACGTCGAGCTCGTCGCCTGCTCGCCGAGCGTGCACGCCGACCTGGTGCGGCTGGCCGGCCGGCCCGAGGACGAGGTCACGCTCCTGGTGTCGGTGCCGGACGAGGAGCGGGTGCTCGGCCTGGCCGGCTCGGGCACCACGGAGCGTGCGGACGGCGAGGTCGTCGTCGGCTGCTGCGGGAGCGTCGAGCACCGCAAGGGCGTCGACCTCTGGCTGCGGGCCGCCCGCCAGGTGCTCGCGGAGCTCCCGGACGCGGCCGTCCGCTTCGTCTGGGTGGGTGACGGCCCGGTGCCGACCGCGGAGCTCGACCCGCGGATCCGGTTCGCCGGCCCGAGCGACAACCCCTATCCGGCGATGGCGTCCTTCGACATCGCCACCCTGCCCTCCCGTGACGACCCCTTCCCGCTGGTCGTGCTCGAGTCGATGCTCCTCGGCGTACCGGTCGTGGCCTTCGGGGTCGGCGGGGTGCCCGCCCAGATCGGCGACGCCGGCGTCGTGGTGCCTCCGGGTGACGTCGTCGCTCTCGCGGACGCGATCAGCCGGCTCGTGCTGGACCCCGAGACCCGCGCAGAGCTGGGCGAACGCGCTCGGAGCCGGGTGCTGTCGGAGTTCTCGTGCGCCGACTTCGAACGAACCCTCCAGAAGGTGGTAGCCCGATGAGCGTCTCCCTCGTCTGCGTCTTCAACAACCCGGCCGTGCGCGCAGAGTGCCTCGACCGCTCGTTGGCCCAGGCAGACCCGGACCGGATCGAGCTGGTCGCCGTCGACAACACCGACCACCGCTTCCCGACGGCAGGTGCGGCCCTCAACCACGGCGCCCGCCTCGCGCGGCACGACGTCGTCTGCTTCGTCCACCAGGACGTCTACCTGCACTCGGTGTCGCGCCTGCTGGAGGTCGCCGACCTGCTCGGCACCGACACGGGGGAGTGGGGCCTGCTCGGTGCTGCCGGGATCGACGCCGACGGCGAGATCGTCGGGATGCTCCGTGACCGGGTCCAGCTGATCGGCGCCAGCGCGATCGAGCCCGTCGAGGTCGACAGCCTGGACGAGGTGCTGTTCCTGGCGCGGCGCGAGCTCGTGCTCCGGGAGCCGCTCGTCGAGGACGCCGACCTGGCCTGGCACGCGTACGCCGTCGAGTACGGCGTACGCCTGCGTGAGCTCGGCCTGCGGGTCGGTGCCGTCGACCTGGCGATCACGCACAACAGCCTGACCGTCAACCTTGCCCGGCTCGCCGAGGCGCACCACCGGGTCGCCGAGCTGCACCCCGCAGCGGTCCCGGTGCGGACGACCTGTGGCGTCGTCGGCGCCCAGACGAGCTGGCTGCGATCGTCGGCGGTCGTACGCCGCCACGGGTGGCGTCGTCGCGGCCTGGCCGAGTCCCTGACGGCCCGCCGGGCCCGCGACCGGGCCGGTGCCGGCCGGCCCGTCCTGGCCGACGTCCGGCTCGACGTGGACGACGTGGTCCTCCTGCCGGGTGAGCGCTTCCGGGTCGTCAACGTCGACCGCACCGGTGCCTTCTCCTCCGTCGCCGGTGACCCGCTCGAGCTGACGCGTCGAGGCGAGCCGTTCGAGCTCGTCGCCGTCCACGGCGCCACCGAGCTGCTCGCGCACCTGAGGTCCGAGACCCCGGGGCCGTTGCTGTGCACGAACCTGACGATCGACGACCTCGCCGGGCTCGGCGCCGCCGGCGCGCTGGGTGACGACGCCGTGGTCGGGATCCACGAGTCCGACGTCTGGCTGCTCACCGGGGTCGCCGTCGACCGGCTGCCCCCTGCCTGGCTCCGTGGCCGGGCAGTCCCGTTCAACGCCCTGCGACCGCTCGGGCACGAGCCGCGGCGCCAGGGCACTCCCGAAGGCCGGGTCGCGATCGCGGCACCGGCCCAGTCCGGAAGTAGAGGTGAGGGCGGTGTACTTCACTGAGGCACTCGCTGTCCTGGTCCGCCGTTGGTACGTGGTGCTGATCTGCGGGATCGCCGTGGTCGGGGGACTCTTCCTCGCGATCAAGGAGGTCCCGACGCAGTACCAGGCGAACGGTGAGGTGCTGCTGCTCCTGCCGCCGGCGGCCACCGGGAAGGGCACGCCAAGCAACCCGTACCTCAACCTGCAGCCCGGCCTGACGACGATGGCGACGATCACCGCGTCGGAGCTCAACTCCAAGCCGGTGCACCGCGAGTTCGCGAAGGCCGGCTTCATGTCGGACTACGCGATCGGGGTCAGCCCGGACACCGGACCGCTGCTGCTGGTCACGGTCAAGGACATCGACCCCGAGGAGGCCGTGGCCACTCGCGAGGAGGTGATGCGCCGGGTCACCCAGCAGCTCGACACCCTGCAGCGCGGCCTCGATGTGCCGGAGACGCAGCGTGTCTACTCGCGGCGCAGCGACTCCAGCCGACCGGCCGAGGCCGTCCCCGGCGCCAAGATCCGGGCCTGCGCCGTGATCGGCGGCGGCGGCGTCGTCGCCACGATCATGATCGTCTTCCTCGTCGACCGCATCGCGCGCCGCTTCCGCCGGCGGCGTACGGCGGAGGAGGGCGAGCGAGAGCTGGCCGACACCGAGGAGCACCACCGGCTCAAGCTGGCCCGCTCGGTGAGCGACGAGCACGACGACGATGACGGCCGGCCCGGGAAGGCTCGGGATGCGGCGCGCTAAGGACTGGTTCTCGGGGCTTCCCCGCCTCCCGGCGCTGACCTTCCTCAGCGCCTACGTGGTGCTGCTCCTCGTCGTCCCGGCCCAGCTGATCTTCCGGCCGCTGGGCGCTCCCGGGACGCTCGCCAACATGGTGGGCCTCGGCGCGCTGCTCTGGTGGTGCGGCGCGCGGCTCGGCGGCTTCACCCCGCGCCGGGGCTCGTCGGTGCGGCTGCTCCTGGGCGGGGTCACGGTCGCGGTGCTCGCGGCGTACGTCTCCGGGATGCTCGCCGGGTGGTATGCCCCGTCGAACATGCGCCAGGGCACCGACGACGTGTGGACGCTGGTCTTCCCGACCGTCAGCCAGGTCCACGTCGCCATGGTCACCGCCGCCGACCGGGGCCTGCTCAGCTTCGGTGCCTGGCTGGGGATCGCGCTGCTGACCCTCGACGGGCTGCGCAGCTGGCGCGACCTCGACGTGCTGGTCCGGGTGCTGTGCTGGACCACCGCCGTCTACTCCGCCACCGGGATCTACCAGTTCTACACGGGCACCAACCTGGCGGCGTACATCAAGGTCCCGGGGCTCTCCGCCAACTCGGTCGTGGGTGCCTCGCTGACCCGCTCGATCCTCGAGCGCGTGTCCAGCACGGCCTCGCACCCCATCGAGTTCGCCGTCGTGGTCGCCTGCGTGCTGCCGCTGGCGCTGCACCTCGCGATCCACCGGCGCCGGCGCCGCGACCTGCTGCCGGTGCTCGTCATGGCCTTCGCGATGCCGCTCGCGGTGTCCCGCTCCGGCATCCTCGCGATCGGGCTCTCGCTGATCATCATGTTCTGCTACTGGCCTCCCGCCGTACGCCGCAAGGCGCTGTGGGTCGGACCCCTCACCGTGGTCGCGCTGCGCGTCGCCGTGCCCGGCCTGGTCGGCACCATCTACTCGCTCTTCGCCGGCATCGCCACCGACCCCAGCGTGACCGGCCGCACCGACGACTACGGCGTCGTGATGTCGCTCTACTACGACCAGCCCTGGTTCGGCCGCGGACTCTTCACCTTCGTGCCCGGCTACTACCGGATCCTCGACAACCAGATGCTGATGGTGCTGGTCGAGCTCGGCGCGGTCGGCCTGGCCGCCGTACTGCTGCTCTACTTCGGTTCGATCGGCAACGCGCTCGGTGCCCGGCGCCGCGCCCTCGACCCGCGCGACTCCCACGTCTCGCTGGCGATCGCGGCCTCGATCGCCGGCATGCTCGCGGCGTCGGTGACCTTCGATGCCTGGGGGTTCGCCCAGGCTGCCGGCCTCACCTTCCTGCTCGTCGGCATGGCGGGCGCCGTGTCGCGGCTCTCCCACGAGGACCGGGAGCCCGCGGCACCCGGTCGCCGGCGCCGGCTCGAGCTCCAGGAGGTGCGCGGTGCGTGAGCGCGTGGCCGTCGTGGTCGTCACCTTCAACAGTGCCCCGGTCCTGCCGGACCTGCTGGACTCGTTGCCGCTCGGGCTCGAGGGGCTGGACTGGACCCTGGTCGTCGCCGACAACGACTCCGCCGACGACACCGTGGCCCTCCTGCGCCGGCGCGCGCCGTACGCCGTCGTGCTGGAGATGGGCCGCAACGCCGGCTACGCGGCGGGCATCAACGCCGCCGTCGGGGCAGCGGGCGAGTTCACGGCGGTCCTGGTGCTGAACCCCGACGTACGGCTCACCGCCGGCTGCGTGCCCGAGCTGCTGCGGGTCCTGCGGACGGCGCGCGCCGGGATCTGCGTGCCCCGCCTCGAGGACTCGCACGGCGAGCTGATCCTCTCGATGCGGCGCGAGCCCACCCTGGTCCGGGCGTACGCCGACGCGCTGCTCGGCGCCACCCGCGCCGGCCGGATCGCCACCCTCGGCGAGGTGGTCTCCGACCCCGCGAGGTACGACGTCGTCGGGAGCCCGGACTGGGCCGAGGGTTCCACGCAGCTGATCGACGGTGCCTGCTGGAGTGCCTGCGGTGGCTGGGACGAGTCCTTCTTCCTCTACTCGGAGGAGACCGACTACCACCTGCGGGCACGCGACCTGGGCTTTGACCTCCGCTACGTCCCGACCGCCCGGGCGGTGCACCTCGAGGGCGCGTCGGGCAGCTCGCCGCGGCTGTGGTCGCTGCTCGTCGCCAACCGGCTGCGGCTCTTCCGCAGACGTCACTCGGCCGTGGGCGGCGCGCTGTTCTGGCTCGCCGCCATGCTGCGCGAGGGGTCTCGTTCGGTCCTCGGGCACGCGATCGCGCGCAGCGCCGTCAGCGTCCTGGTGCGCCCGTCGATGCTGGCCGCACCCCGCGGCCCCGAGTGGTTGGAGCGGGTATGACCCAGTCAGCGCAGGCGCTTGGCCAGCCCGATGACGGCACGCTCGGCACGCCGACGTACCGGCTGCCGGCCGAGTACGTCCTCCTGCACGGCGGACGCGGTGTCGGTGCCGACGAGGCTGAACCTCGGCTGGAGCCAGGCGCTCTCCCGGGCGTGCGCGCGGTCGCTGGTGTGCACCTTGGTGTAGCCGAGTCCGCGGAGCTCGCGCAGCAGGGCGCGGTCGTAGCGGCCGAGCGGGAGCGCGGCCTCCTCGACCGGCCGGCCGACGACCGCCGCGATCCGGTCGCGAGCCTCGACGTACTCGCGGCGGCGGCCGGTCTCGTCGAGGCCGCGCCACGGCACGTGGTCCATGCCGTGCGTCCCGATGCCCATCCCGCTGTCGGCGAGCAGGCGGACCTGGTCCTCGTCGAGGCTGCCGCGGGAGCCGAAGCGACCGGCCAGGACGAAGAACGTCCCGCGCAGCCCGCGCTCGAGCAGGCCGGGCAGGCCGATCTCGAGGTCGGAGGCGTTGCTGTCGTCGAAGCTCAGCCGCACGTCGTCGCGACCCACGACCGCGTCGAGCACCGCGTGGAAGAGGTCGGCGGAGATCCAGTACGGCGCCTCCCCGGGCTCGAGGTCCCGGTCGGGGACGCCGATGCCGTGGAAGCAGATGTTGACCGTGCGAGTCGTCATGCAGGCTCCGATCCTGGTTGCGCGGTGCCAGTGAAGCAGGAAGCACCGGCACCTCGCACGGTCGCCGCACCGATCACGGCGGACGACCTGGGACGCGTGGGCCGGTTCCTGCACCAGCACCTCGACCCTCGGGTGTCCGCCGAGACCTGGGCGAGCGCCGCCGTACCCTCCTGGCGGGCGCCGGTCGACGACCACGGCTACCTGCTCGTGGAGGGCGACCGCGTGGTGGGGGTCTACCTGGCCTTCCACTCCGAGCGGATGCTCGGCGGGGAGCGGCGCCACGTCTGCAACCTGGCGGCCTGGTGCGTCCTCGAGAGCCACCGCGCCCACGGCGTACGTCTGCTGCGGGCCCAGCTCGCGCGCAAGGACGTCGTCTTCACCGACCTGTCCCCGAGCGGCAGCGTGCCGGAGCTCAACCGACGGCTCGGCTTCGCCGATCTCGACACCACGACGGCGGTGGTGCCCTGCGTGCCGCTGCCGACTCCCGGGGTCCGGGTGGTGACGGCACCGGCGCAGATCGAGGCGCTGCTCGACGGTCGGGACCTCGAGGTCTACCGCGACCACCGCGGCGCACGGGCGGCCCGGCACGTGGTGCTCGCGACCGGCGGCGCCCACTGCTACGTGATGTTCCGCAAGGTACGCCGCAAGGGCCTCCCCGGCTTCGCGACCCTGCTCCACGTCAGCGACCCCGAGCTCCTGCGCCACCACCTGGGCGCGCTCTCGCGGCACCTGCTGCGCCACGGGGTGCTCCTGCTGCTCGCCGAGCTGCGCGTGATCGAGCACGCCCCGCGGCTCTCGCGCCGCCTGGCTACCCCCCGACCCAAGATGTACCGCGGCGCCGGGGTGGCGCCGGGGGACGTCGACGACCTGTACAGCGAGCTCACGAATGTGCCCTGGTGAACGGCCCCATGAGGAAGGCAGACCGATGAGGACCCATCTCCACCACCTGGTCAGCGAGCAGGCCCGGCTGCGCGGCGACGCGCCCGCCCTGACCTACCAGGACACCACCGTCGACTACGCGCAGCTGTGGTCGGCGACCGCCGCGGTCGCGGGCGGCCTGCAGCACCTCGGCGTACGCCGCGGCGACCGGGTCGCGATCTACCTGGAGAAGCGGGTCGAGGCGGTCACCGCGATCTTCGGCTCGTCGGCGGCGGGCGGGCTGTTCGTGCCGGTCAACCCGGTGCTCAAGCCCGAGCAGGCCGCCCACGTGCTGCTCGACTGCGAGGTGCGGGTGCTGGTGACCACCGCCCAGCGGTGGGCGCTGCTCGCGGACCTGCTCGGTGACGCCAAGCAGCTGGTCGCCGTGGTGCTCGTCGGCACCGGCGACGGGCCCGAGGTGGAGGGCGTCGAGCTGTGCCGGTACGACGACCTGCTCGCGGCCGCCGCGGCTCCGGCGCCGGTCGCGGGTGTCGACCTCGACCCGGCCGCGATCCTCTACACCTCCGGCAGCACCGGCCGGCCGAAGGGCGTGGTGCTCAGCCACCGCAACCTGCTGGTCGGCGCCGACAGCGTCAGCAGCTACCTCGAGAACACCCCGGACGACGTGGTCCTCGCGGCGCTCCCGATCAGCTTCGACGCGGGCCTGAGCCAGCTGACGACGTCGTTCCACGTCGGTGCCCACGTGGTGCTGATGAACTACCTCTTCCCCGCCGAGGTGCCGCGGCTGTGCGCCCGCCACGGCGTCACCGGACTGACCTGCGTGCCGCCGCTGTGGATCCAGCTGACCGAGGCCGACTGGCCCGACGAGGCGCGCTCCACCCTGCGCTACTTCGCCAACACCGGCGGCCGGATGCCGCAGGCCACGCTCACCCGGCTGCGCGAGATCTTCCCGCAGGCCGCGCCGTACCTGATGTACGGCCTCACCGAGGCGTTCCGCTCGACGTACCTGGACCCGGTCGAGGTGGACCGGCGGCCGGACTCCATCGGCAAGGCCATCCCCGACGCGGAGATCCTCGTCGTCCGGCCCGACGGCACCACGTGCGACCCGGGCGAGGAGGGCGAGCTCGTGCACCGCGGCCCCCTCGTCGCGATGGGCTACTGGAACGCGCCCGAGCAGACCGCGGCCCGGTTCCGGCCGGCGCCCGGTGCGCAGCCGGCGTGGCGGCAGCCCGAGCTCGCGGTGTGGTCGGGCGACACGGTGCGCGCCGACGAGGAGGGCTTCCTCTACTTCGTCGGACGCCGCGACGACATGCTCAAGACGTCGGGCTACCGGGTCAGCCCCACGGAGATCGAGGAGGTCGCCTACGAGTCCGGGCTGGTGCGTGACGCGGTGGCCGTCGGGGTCGCCGACGACCGGCTCGGCCAGCGGATCGTGCTGGTGGTGGCGCCCTCGGAGCCGGACACGTTCGACCCGGCGGCGCTGCTGGCGGCGTACCGCCGGGCCGTGCCGACGTTCATGGTCCCGGCCGAGGTCGTCGTACGGCGTGAGCTGCCGCGCTCGCCGAACGGCAAGTTCGACCGCGGTCTGATCCGTTCGGAGCTGGACCGATCGGAGCTGGACCGATGAGGGCCGATCGCCACGTCGAGGCCTTCGGCGTCAAGGACGGCCAGCTCGTGGTCGGCGGGATGCCGCTCGAGCGGCTGGCCGCGAGTGTCGGGTCGACGCCGTTCTTCGCCTACGACCGGCGCCTGCTGACTGCCCGGGTGGAGGCTCTGCGCGCCGCGCTGCCCAGGGGCCTCCACCTCGGGTACGCCGTGAAGGCCAACCCGATGCCGGCGGTGGTCCACCACCTCGCCGGGCTGGTCGACTCGCTCGACGTCGCCTCGGCCGGCGAGATGCGGGTGGCCCTCGACACCGGCACCGACCCCGGATCGATCAGCTTCGCCGGCCCGGGCAAGACGGACGCCGAGCTGCGCCAGGCCGCGGCCGCCGGGGTCGTGGTCGAGCTCGAGTCCCGGGGCGAGGCCGAGCGGCTGCTGGCGGCCGGTGAGGCCGTCGGCGTACGGCCGGTCGCCGCGATCCGGGTCAACCCGGACTTCGCCGTCCAGGGCTCCGGCATGCGGATGGGTGGCGGCCCGCAGCAGTTCGGCGTGGATGCCGAGCAGGTGCCGGAGCTGATGGCGGCGCTGGCGGACCGGGACATCGACCTGGCCGGCTTCCACGTCTTCGCCGGGTCGCAGAACCTGGACGCCGACATCCTCGCCGAGGCGCAGGAGCGCACCGTCGACCTGGTGCTGCGGCTGGCCGAGCTCGCACCGGCTCCGGTCCGCTACGTCAACCTGGGCGGCGGCTTCGGCATCCCCTACTTCGAGAAGGACCAGCCGCTCGACGTGGCCCGGCTCGGGGACAGCCTCGGCCGCCTGCTCGAGGAGCGGCTGCGCCCCGCGCTGCCCCAGGCCCGCACGATCGTCGAGCTCGGGAGGTACGTCGTGGGGGAGTGCGGCGTCTACGTCACCCGCGTCGTCGACACCAAGGTCTCGCGCGGGCAGCGGTTTGCGGTCGTCGACGGCGGCATGCACCACCAGCTCGCCGCGTCCGGCAACCTCGGGCAGGTCATCCGGCGCAACTACCCGTTGGTCGTCGGCAACCGGCTCGGTGCGTCCGACGTCGCGGCGGAGGACGTCGAGCCGGTGACCGTCGTCGGCTCCCTGTGCACGCCGCTGGACCTGATGGGGTCCAAGGTGCAGCTGCCGGAGATCGAGGTCGGCGACCTCGTCGTGATCTTCCAGGCCGGCGCCTACGGGCTCACCGCCAGCCCCACCGCCTTCCTCGGCCATCCCCACCCGGCCGAGGTGCTCGTGTGACCACCCCAACTCGTGTGACCACTTCACAAGGAGAACCCATGGAGACCATCGACCCCACCCTGACCGAGCTCATCGACGCCGTCGTGACCACGCTCGCCATCGAGGAGCGCCGCGGCGACCTCTTCGCGGGCACCGAGCTGCTGGGCGGCATCCCCGAGCTCGACTCCCTCGCGCTCGTCGAGCTCGTCGTCGTGATCGAGGAGCGCTTCGGGATCGCGATCGACGACAGCGAGTTCACCGGCGAGGTCTTCGAGACCCTCGGCAGCCTGGCGGCGTTCGTGGGTGCCAAGCAGCAGGACGCCGCCTGACGCTCGAGGACGTCATACAGCTGGAGCAAGTGGACGCTCTGTCCGTATGACGTCCTGCGAGCCGTCAGGGCCTGAGCGCCGTCCCGTCGTCCCAGGTGTTGCCGGACCACACGTTGCCGGCGCCCGAGGCGAGGAACGACGTCACGGCGCCCCAGACTCCGCACTTGCCGTTGGTCCCGCGCTGGAACACGTTGTTGACGACCTGTACGCCGGTGGGGTTGGCGCCGTACGGCTTGCCGGGGTTGTAGCCCGCGTGCAGGCAGTAGCTGATGCCGGTGGAGTTGGCCACGAACAGGTTGCCCTCGATCCGGACGTCGCGGATCGGCTCGAAGTCGCCGAACAGCGACAGGTCCGCCGTGCAGCCGCCGTCGGTGCTGTTGACCTGGGGCGTGCACGCGAGCGTGTTGTGCCGCACGACCATCGAGTTGCCGCCGTTCGAGATGAACGCGTTGTTGTGGTAGCTCTGCCCGGCCGGGTTGTACTGGTCGTGCAGCCACGAGTCGACGACGGTGCAGCGGTCGGCGCAGTGGAAGCTGTGCTGCGCGCCGGTCACCTCCACCCGAGTGGCGGTGATGTTGTAGCCCCAGATGGCGCCGTCGACCCAGGAGCCGCCGCGCACGGTCGAGTCGGTCAGCGTCACGGCGTCGTCACCACCGTCGGTGGCGTCGACCCGGGGCAGCAGGGACTTCGAGATCACCACGCCCGGCGAGCGGACGAGGATCGCGCCGCACGAGGTCGCGTCGACTGCGGTGATCGTGGTCGGACGGGTGATCGTGCACGGACCGGTGTAGCGGGTCAGTGCGGTCCCGGCGGGTACGCCGGTGTTGCCGGCGCCCGGCCAGCTGCCCGCCGGCTCGGTCGGTGTGGGGTCGGTCGGTGTGGGGTCCGTCGGCGTCGGGTCCGTAGGCGTCGGGTCGGTCGGCGTCGGGTCCGTGGGGGTGGTCGTCGGTCCCGGGTCAGTAGGCGTCGGGTCCGTCGGGGTGGTCGTCGGTCCCGGGTCGGTCGGCGTCGGGTCCGTGGGAGTCGGGTCCGTCGGCGTCGGGTCGGTGGGTGTGGGGTCCGTCGGCGTCGGATCCGTGGGAGTCGGGTCGGTCGGCGTGGCGGTCGGGTCGGTCGGGGTCGGGTCGGTCGGCTCCGTCGGGCTCGGCGTGGGCTCCACGCCGCCGGCGACGAAGTTCACGTCGACCCAGTAGTTGGACTGCCGGTAGGTCTGGAAGGGGAACCGCGAGGAGGACCCGTAGGCGTAGACGCCGTTGCGGTATCCGGGCGCCTGCAGGTCCTGCGACTCGATGGTGCGGTTGAAGTAGCGCTCCGTGACGGCGTACCGCCCGTACGGCGCGTGCACCGAGATCGTGTAGGTCTGGCCCGCCTTCAGGTCGACCGGGTCGTCGAAGTCGACGGACAGCCAGCCGGTGTCGGTGGTCTGCTCGAACGTCGCCCGCGCCAGGGGCCGGCCACGGCTGCTCCAGAGGGTGCCGCTGTCGGGCGTCGCGAGGGTGCTGCGCGAGATCTTGTAGACGCGGGTGCCGGTTGCCGCACCGTCGACCTTGGGTGAGAAGCGCATGCCGAGCTCGACCGCCTGCAGGTCGGGATCGAGCCACGCGCTGGCCGGTGGCCCCTCCTCGAACAGTCCACGGGTCTCGGCCTGGGCCGGCTGCTGAAGGACCACGACCGCGAGCACCGAGGCGATCAGGCCGAGGAGGGCGGTCAGCGGGAGGGCGGCGCGAGAGAGCCTCCGGCGTACGGGGGGACGTCGGTGGTTGGGGGTGGTCATCAGAGTCACCTTGGGGGTCGGCGGCATAGCTCGCGCGCGCGGAAGTTTCGGCGCCGGGCTGGTCCTGCTTCACCATGCCAGGGGGCGGGGCTGCTGGCTGTCCCAAGAATTGGGGAACTTGATCCGGTGCGCCGGAGTCGGCCCGCCCGGTGTCACAGCGTTGGGGGCATGGTCGACAAAGCGCATGTGCTCGTGATCGTGCAGAACCTGCCGGTGCCGCTGGACCGCCGGGTCTGGCTGGAGTGCCTGGCCCTCAAGGCCGCCGGGTACGACGTCAGCGTGATCTGCCCGAAGGGTCCGGGGGACCCGTCTCGAGCGGTCATCGAGGGCGTCCACGTGTACAAGTACCGGCCGGCGCCGCAGGCGAGCGGCGTGCTGGGCTACCTCTGGGAGTTCGGCTACTCGTGGCTGCGTACGGCGCGGCTGTCCCGCCGAGTCTGGCGCCGGCAGCCCTTCCAGGTGCTCCAGGCCTGCAACCCGCCGGACACCTACTGGGCGCTCGCCCGGATCTGGAAGCGCCGCGGGGTGCAGTTCGTCTTCGACCAGCACGACCTCAACCCGGAGCTCTTCCTGTCGCGCTTCGGCGAGCCCGAGGGTCGCGCGAGCCGCCTCCAGCTGTGGGGGCTGCGCTGGCTCGAGCGGCGGACGTACGCCGAAGCCGACCACGTGATCTCGACCAACGAGTCCTACAAGGCGATCGCGATGGAGCGCGGCGGCCTGGACGAGGCGCAGGTCACCGTGGTCCGCAGCGGCCCGGACACCAGCGTGATGCGCCCGGTCCACCCGGCGCCGGGCACCCCCTGCCCGCAGCGGCACTCGCTGGTCTACCTCGGCATCATGGGCCCCCAGGACGGCGTCGACACGGTGCTCGACGTGATGGCCGAGCTGGTCCACGGTCGCGGTCGCACCGACGTCCAGGCGACGCTGCTCGGGTTCGGCGACTGCTTCCGCGACCTGCAGCGCCGGTCCCACGAGCTCGGCCTCGACGACGTCGTGACCTTCACCGGCCGCGCCGGCCCGGAGATGATCGCCGAGCACCTCAGCGCGGCCGCGATCGGGCTCTGCCCCGACCACAAGACGCCGCTCAACGACGTCTCGACGATGAACAAGACGATGGAGTACATGGCCTACGCCCTGCCGTCGGTCTCCTTCGACCTCCGCGAGACGCAGGTCTCCGGCGGCGACTCCTGCCTCTACGTGCCGTCCGGTGACGTCTCGGCGTACGCCGACGCCGTCGAGCGGCTGCTCGACGACCCGGACCTCCGGGTCGAGCTGGCCCGGAGGGCCCGGCGCCGGGTCTCCCTGGCCCTCGACTGGAAGCCGCAGTCCACGGCGTACGTCGGGGTGTACGACGGCCTGCTGCGCGCCGACTCCCGCGAGGAGGTCGCCGTCCCGCCCGAGCTGCGCTACGTCGACCTCAGCCAGGACGGCGAGCTGCGCTCGTTCGTGCTCTCCCGGGGTCCGGTCTCCACCCGGCACGCCGCGACCGGCTGAGCGCCGCGGCTCGCCGTACGCCGTCGAGTGACGTGAAACGGCTGCGAATCGGCTCCGAGAGGGACCATTTCACGTCTCTCGACGGGGGGATTCGGCCCGGAGTCAGCGCACCACCGCGGGCGACCACGCCTGCTCGATGAGCACCTGGGGCTTCGCGTCGGTGTGGGTGTCGAGCTCCCAGACGTCGGTGACGCCGGGCTCGTCGTCGCGGGCGAGACCGTAGAGAAGCGTGTCGTCGTCGAGCCACTCGACCTGGTCGTCGACGTTGCGGGTCTCGCCGGCGAGGACGGTGCGCTCACCGGTTGCCAGGTCGAGCACCGCCGGCGTCCACCAGGTCTGCCCGTCGCGCTGGGTCGCCTGCTTGAAGCCGATGAGCTTGCCGTCGGGGGAGAGGGACGGGCACTCGACGTGGTCGGCGACCGAGGTGAGTGTCCGCGCCGCGAGGTCGCCGCGCACCAGGTAGGTCTCCCCGCCGGTGCCGACGGTGGCATAGAAGGTGTTGTCGTCGTCGGCGAAGGTGACGCCCCAGATGTTGCGGTCGCGGGGGGAGGCCGACTTGCCGTGCAGCACGAGGTCGAACTTCTCGAGGTTGCCGTGGCCGCTGCCGCCGACGTCGCGGATCTCGGTCGCCGTGGAGAAGCCGACCTGCATGTAGGTGTGGCCGCTCACGAAGACCGTCGACGAGACCAGGCTCCCGTCGCTCGAGAGCCGGGTGCGGCTGGGGATCCCGGGCAGCGACACCTTCTCGGTGGGCTCCCAGTCGGCGTCGTACTCCGTGAGGGAGAACTTCGTGACCACCCCGCGCTCGGTGCGCAGGCACGACGCCCCGGTGCTGGTCGCGTCGACGCGGTCGCACGCGACGTCCGTGAACCCCCGCGGGCCTCCGGGGTCGCCGAGGGGGACCGTGGCGACCAGGCCGTAGCTCTTGTCGACCCCGGTGTGCCGGAAGACGATCCGCGGACCGGTGGTGGTGACCTCGGGGTCGTCGTCGATCGCCACCGACGGGGGGCGGTCGTGCTTGCGCTGGTAGCTGGTGGCCGAGGTGACGACGTACGCCGTCACGCCGCCCACCACGACGAAGACGACCGCCAGGAAGAGCAGCGATCCGGGCCCGTTGGCTCACGCGGGGGCCTCGGCGGTCAGGTCGAGCCGGCGTACGGCGGACAGGGCGAACGGCAGGGCCACGAGCAGGGCGCCGGCGACCAGCACGAGCGCGACCTGCGGGCCGAAGAGGAACCACAGCACGCCGAACCCGGCGGACGAGGCCATCCGGGCGAGCGCCACGACCGTCTGGGCCGACGCGATCCCGCTGGCCCGTACGCCGGGCGGCACCAGCCGCCCGGCGAGCGCGGCGATCACGCCGTCGGTGGCGGCGTAGAACGTGCCGAGCAGGAGCAGCGCGATGACGGTGGACGCCGCGATGTTCCAGGAGAAGGCGACGGCGGCGTACGACGCGAGCAGGGCGCCGTGGCCCCAGATCAGCACCTTCGCCCGGCCCACCCGGTCGGCGAGCCGGCCGATCGGGATGGCGAGAGACAGGTAGGCGACGTTGGTGCCGACGTACAGCAGCGGGAACCAGTGCGCCGCGAAGCCGCCGCGGTCGAGGAGCGCGAGGTAGATGAAGCCGTCGCCGACCGTGAGCAGGCCCAGCGCGCCGGCCACGACGAGCAGGCGGACCATGCCCGGGGAGGCGACGTCGCGCCACCGCACGGCGGGTCGTTCGGCGGGTCGTTCGGTTGGGGGCTCGGCCGACGGACGGTCCGGCACCAGCAGGCCGAGCAGCGCGACCCCGAGGACCGCGAAGCCGAGGGAGATCACCATGACGGTCAGGTAACCGTCGGGGATCCACCAGAGCACGGCGAAGGCGATGACCGGCCCGATCGCGGCGCCGGCGGTGTCGAGGGCGCGGTGCACGCCGAAGGCGTAGCCGACGCTGTCGGCCGGGGCGGCCGCGGAGATCATCGCGTCGCGGGGCGCGGTCCGCACGCCCTTGCCGATCCGGTCCGCCGAGATCACGGCGGAGATCGCCGCGAGGCCGGTGCTGAAGAGCAGGAAGAAGCGGGCCACGGCCGACAGCCCGTAGCCGAGGAAGGCCACCCACTTGGGGTGCCCGCCGCGGTCGGCCGCCCAGCCGCCGCCGATCCGGACGAGCGCGCTCACCCCCTGGTAGAGCGCGTCGATGAAGCCGTACGAGATCGCGGAGAGGCCGAGCGACGCCGTCAGGTAGAGCGGCAGGATCGCCGCGACCGACTCCGAGGAGATGTCGGTGACGAGGCTGACGAAGCCGAGCGTGATGACGATCGGCGGCACCCGGCGCCGCCGCCCGTCCGGCGTACGCCGGGAGGTGGCCGGTCGGTCGCTGAGGGTGATGTACACGGGCCTCAGGCCTTGCCGGTGACGAACGTGGCCTGCACCGAGTAGGTCCGGGCGCTGCCGGGGTCGACGGTGACGACCACCCGGTTGTCACCCCGGATGAACGCCGCGGCACTGGCGCCGCCGACAGCGGCGACGGCCTGCTCGTCGAAACCGGCTCGCGCCAGGCGGGCCCGGTAGAACCTCAGCACCGCCGCGGGGCCCTGGCCGCGTCGCGCCACCAGCGCGAGCTGGACCTGGCCGGCCGACGGCGAGAGGCTGCTGGTGAGGATCGTCGCGCGCGGGCGCGGCGGGCAGCAGGGCGTCGGGGTAGCCCGGCACCAGGCGCCCGCGCGCCGCCACGGCCTCGGGCGACAGGCCGTCCCAGGACGGGAGCGGCGTGACGGTCGGCTTGCTCGTCACCCCGGGCAGTGTGGACGGTGTGGCGCCCGGCGTCTCGGGCAGCGTCTCGACACCGCCGAGACCGCCGCCGCTGGCGGACTCGCCGGCGGACGGGCTCGCGGTCGGCTTGGTCCCCTTGGTCCCCGGCCGGCTCGTTCGCGGTGTCGCTCGCAGGGCCGGCCGGGGCGCTCGGGGTGCCGGCCACCTGCGGGCCGGCCGAGGAGGGGGAGGAGGGAGTCCGTCGATGCCGACGGCCCGCTCAGGGCGAGGCCGGCCACCACCCCGGCCGCGACCGCTGCGGCCGCGACCACGGCGACGGACGCGATGATCCTGCGTCGGTTCTGCAACGGTCGGCTCCCGGCACTACGGAAGGACCCCCCTGGTCCCCACTCCGGCTCCGAGCCTGCGCGCCCGGCCCCGGCCGGATCGGGCTTCCGAGGGCCACGTGCCCAAGATTGGGGATGGCCTAGTCCGGCTGCGGCCGGCGCCGACAGCCGTGGCGGTCTAGACCTCTCCGCCAATCCGTGGACCAGTTCGACGTTCAAGACCTCTATGTGCCTATAGTCGCGTAATCTTCTCGGGATTGATGGCTATGGGTGCAACCGTCGCCTGAACACACTCGTCGTCCCTGTGAGAAGGATGCACATGTCAGGTGATGTGCTGACGCCACCCCCGGCGTCGGGACCGGCCGTCGAGCCGGAGGAGCACGACGTCCCTCGTCGGCTCGTCGTCCGGCACTCGGTCCAGGACCGGCTGTTCGTGCACAGCGTGCGCGGCGTCGGGATGCTCGTGCTGGTCATCGTCACCTGCATCGGCGTCTTCCTCGGCATCCAGTCGGTGCCGACCCTCGACCACTACGGCTGGGGGTTCTTCACCGAGTTCCGGTGGCTGCCGAGCCAGGACCGCATCGGCATCGCCGCGGTGGTCGTCGGGACGATCCAGGTCGCGATGATCGCGCTGGTCATCGCGGTGCCGCTCTCGGTGCTCACCGCGCTGTTCATCACCGACTGGGCGCCGCCGGGGCTGCGCGCGACCCTGATCCGCGTCGTCGACCTGATGGCGGCCGTGCCGGGCATCGTCTTCGGCCTCTGGGTGCTCTTCGTGATCCAGCCGCACGCCACCGAGGTCGCCCACTGGCTCAGCAAGTACCTCGGCTGGTTCCCGCTCTTCCACGTCCGGACCGACGTCGACTACCCGATCTGGAACCAGGCGCCCGGCTACCCGTCGTACGCCGGCTCCGCGTTCATCGCCGCGATCGCGGTCACGATGATGATCTTCCCGATGGCCACCTCGGTGATGCGCGAGGTGTTCTCCCAGGCGCCGGTGGGCGAGAAGGAGGCCGCGCTCGCGCTCGGCGCCACGCGCTGGGCGGTCGTCCGCACCGTCGTGCTGCCCTTCGGCCGCAGCGGCATCATCGGCGGCAGCATGCTCGCCCTCGGCCGCGCGCTCGGCGAGACCATCTCGGTGGTGCTGGTCATCTCCCAGGCGTTCGAGATCAAGCCGTACGTGCTGGAGTCGGGCACCTCGACGATCTCCTCGCTGATCGCGTCCTCGCTTCAAGGAGGCGACGCCGTCGCAGCTCTCGGCGCTGCTCACCGCCGGCTTCCTGCTGTTCTGCATGACCCTGGTCGTCAACAGCCTGGCCGCGATGATCGTCTCCCGCTCGCGCGGAAGCCAGGTGACCGAGCTGTGACGCAGACGCTCGAGCGCCCCGCCGACGACGTACGCCCCGTGGAGGCGCCGGCCGAGGCCGCGCCGGTCGAGGAGGAGGTGCTGCGCCGGACCGGCTCCCGGACCCGCGAGGACGTGCTGACGCTGGTCGGTGCCGCGGTCGGCTCCCTCGCCACGACCTGGCTCTTCTACACGATGATCCTCCCGGCCGAGGGCTCGATCGGCTTCGTCGTGGCCTGGTACCTCGTCTTCGTCGCCTTCTACGCCGGGCTGACCGCGCTGACCCAGCCGCGCCAGGTGGTGCTCGACCGCGTCGTCTCCACGGCGGTGATCGCGGCCCCGACGCTGGTCGCGTTCGCGCTGGCCACGGTCGTCCTGATGACGCTGGTCAAGGGGCTGCCCGCCCTGGCCAACCTCAACTTCTTCACCGACGACATGTCCGGCGTCCGGGCCGACGACCCGTTCACCATGGGCGGCATCCTGCACGCGATCGTCGGCACCCTGATCGAGGTGGTGATCGCGGTCGCGATCGCGATGCCGCTCGGGGTCGCGGCCGCCGTCTACATGTCGGAGGTCGGCGGCCGCGGTGGCCGGCTGGTGCGCACCGTCGTCGAGGCGATGACGGCGCTGCCCTCGATCGTGGCCGGCCTGTTCATCTACTCGGTCTTCATCGTCCAGTTCGGCATGCCGGCCAGCGGTCTGGCCGCCGCGCTGGCGCTGGCCGTGATGGCGCTGCCGATCATGGCGCGGGCGAGCTACGTCGTGCTCGGCGTCGTGCCCGGCGGCCTGCGCGAGGCGTCGTACGCGATGGGCGCCGGGAAGTGGCAGACCGTGTGGAAGGTCGTGCTCCCGACCGCCCGGCCCGGCCTGGCGACCGCGCTGATCCTCGGCGTCGCCCGCGCCGTCGGCGAGACCGCGCCGGTGCTGCTGACCTCGGGCGCCTCGACGTTCCTCAACACCAACCCGGTGCAGGACCCGATGAACTCGCTGCCGCTCTTCATCTACGCCTCCATCCAGTCCGGCAACCCCCAGATGGAGGAGCGGGCGTACGCCGCCTCCGCGGTCCTGCTCGTCCTCGTGCTCACCCTGTTTCTGCTCGCCCGGCTGGTGGCCGGTGGAAGAAGGAAGTTCCGATGATCGTCTCCAGGACCCGGGTGCTCCGGGTCGTCGCGATCCTGCTGGCGATGAACTTCGCCGTCCTCGCCGGCCCCGGGGGTGCGAGCGCCGCGCCGACGTACGCCCTGATCCAGGGGTCCGGGTCGTCGTGGGCGGCCAACGCGGTCAACCAGTGGGTCGCCGCCGTCGACGCCTCGGACATGCGGGTCGTCTACACCGCGAACGGCGCGGCCCAGGGCCGCAAGGACTACGCGAACAAGTCGACCGACTTCGGCGTCACGGACTCGCCGTACCGCGGCAAGGACCCGACGACCGGCGCGACCGACTCGCCGCTGGGACGCTCGTTCGCCTACCTGCCGTCGTCTCCGGCGGCACGTCGTTCCCGTACCACGTCGAGGTCGGCGGCAAGATGGTCCGCAACCTCCGGCTGTCGGGCGAGACGATCGCGAAGATCTTCACCAACAAGATCACCAACTGGAACGACCCCGCGATCACCGCCGACAACAACGGCGTGGCGCTGCCGTCGATCCCGATCATCCCGATCGTGCGCGCCGACGGCGCCGGCATCACCAACCAGTTCACGACCTGGATGGTCAGCCAGTACCCGAGCCTGTGGCAGGAGTGCAACGGCGGCAAGCTCGCGCCGTCCGACTACTTCCCGCTCAACTGCGGCGAGACCCGCGGGCCGCAGAAGGCGCAGTCCGGATCCGACGGCGTCATGAACTACGTCAAGAGCCGAGGTGCCAACGGCGCGATCGCGATGGAGGAGTACTCCTACCCGCTGCAGGCGAACTTCCCGGTGCTGAAGGTGCTCAACAAGGCCGGCTACTACACGCTGCCCACGCAGTACAACGTGGCGGTCGCGCTGACCCAGGCGCAGATCAACGACGACCCGAACGACCCGAACTACCTGACCCAGAAGCTCGACAACGTCTACGTCAACCCCGACAAGCGCACCTACCCGCTGTCGTCGTACGTCTACGCGATCATCCCGACCGCCGCCGACGACTCGCGGATGACCACCGCCAAGCGGCAGACGATCGTCGACTTCCTCAAGTACTCGATCTGCGAGGGCCAGTCCGCGGTCGGTCCGATCGGCTACTCGCCGCTGCCGATCAACCTCGTGCAGGCGGGCTTCACCCAGGTCAACAAGCTCAAGCTGGCCGACGACGGGGTGGCCTTCGACGCGTCGATCATCCAGGACGTCAAGGACTGCCACAACCCGACCTTCATCCCCGGCAAGCCGGCCGAGAACTACCTCGCCAAGATCGCGCCGTTCCCGGCCGACTGCGACCGCCCCGGCCAGGGCCCGTGCGCCGAGACCGTGGGCGTCTTCAACGAGAACCCGGACGACGACGGCAAGGTCCCGGCCAACCCGCACGCCACGGGTGGGGGCAAGAAGGGCGACAAGGGCGACAAGGGCACGGGACGACGGGGGGACCGGCGACCCAGGCACCGGCACCGCCACCGGCACGACCGACGCGACGGGGACGGCGTCCCGGACGCTCCGGCCGGCGCCGATCCCGGTGTGGTCGACGACCTCGGGCTCGGCGGCGGTACGACGACCGAGGGTGGCGAGACCGCGGCCGTGGTGGCCACGACGCTCAGCTCGGACGGCTCGGCCGGGCCGCCGGGCGTCCTGACGGCGCTCGTGGTCGGCCTGTTCGTCGGCACGCTCGTCGTACCGACGGTCGTCAGCCAGACCGTCTCGCGGCGACGAGGCCGCCGATGACCCGCAAGCAGGTCGCGCACGTGCTGTTCGCGGCCGCGTTCCTCTTCGCGGGAGTGGCCGTGCTCCTGCCCGCCTCTCCGACGTCGGCGCGGGCGACCGACGGCTCGTTCACGGGCACGGTCACCGCCACCCGGTCCGTCATCGAGCAGAACGGCACCGAGACCCAGCTCAGCAGCAACCAGGTCACGCTCAACGTGGCGCAGACCCAGGACCTCCGCGGCCGCCAGGAGATCCATGTCACCTGGGACGGTGCCGTCCCGACCGGCGGCGTCGTCGGCGACCCGAACTCCTCCGACGGCCGCAACCAGGAGTACCCCTTCGTGCTGCTGCAGTGCCGCGGCGTCGACGGGACCGTGCCGGAGGGCCAGGTCGCGGTCACGCCGGAGACCTGCTGGACCCAGACGTCGGCGGAGCGCTACCTGGCCGCGGCGTCGCACACGCCGGCATGGCGGATGGACGCCTACGCGTCGGCCGAGGACCGGGCCGCCGTCGTCGGCGCACCCGTCCCGGTGCCGGACGCGTGCGCGAACCTCAGCCAGCCGTTGACCGCCCGCTGGCTGCCCTTCCGGGCGGCCGGTGGTGAGGTCTACTACGGCGGACCCGACCCGAACGCCGGCTGCACGCTGATGGCGCCCGAGTCCGACAGCGCTGAGGCGGGGGGTCTGCCGAGCAACGCGACGTACGGCGTCACCGGGGCCAACGGCCACGGCGAGGCCGACTTCGCGGTGTGGACCGCCGCCGAGAACGCGTCGCTGGGCTGCTCGGCCCAGGTGTCGTGCTCCCTGGTCGCCGTGCCGATCGTCGGTGTCAGCTGCGACGCCTGGGGCACCAAGCTGGCGACGCCGCAGACCACGAAGGACGACGTCGCGCTGACGGAGTCCCAACTGACGACGGCCGACGCGACCTGCCGCAAGACCGGCGCCTACAAGCCGGGTGAGTCGCGCTCGAGCCAGACGCCCGACCAGGCCGTGCGCGGCAACCTGTGGTGGTCGGCCTCGAACTGGCGCAACCGGATCACCGTCCCGCTGGCCTTCGCGGCCACCGGCGCCGTGTGCGACGCGGTCAGCAAGGAGTCGCCGGTGGAGCTGATGGGCTCGGTCGTGCTCAACGAGCTCACCGCGTCGTGGCGGCCCGAGTTCTGCACGTCCAAGGACCTGTTCACCTTCACCCACGTCCAGCAGGCCGACTCGTTGGCGCGCACGCTGGTCAACGTCGGTGAGATCGACGGCGCGTTCTCGTCGGCACCGATGTCCGGCGGCTATGCCAGACCGGTGGTGCAGGCGCCGATCGCGTTCGGCGGGTTCGCGATCGCCTTCTCCATCGACGACACGAGCAGGCAGCGGAGGGAGAGCCTCAACCTCAACGCTCGACTGGTCGCGAAGCTGCTCACCTCGTCGTACCCGGCAGCACCGGTGGTGCGCGACAACAATCCGAGCATCGGGGGCAACCCGCTCAACCTCACCCTGGACCCCGAGTTCCAGGCGCTGAACCCGGGGCTCCCGGAGACCTCGAACCTCGAGGCCGCCGCCGCCCTGCAGGTCTCCTCCGCCAACTCCGACCTGATCTGGGCCCTGACCTCCTGGCTCGACAACGACCCGGAGGCCCGGGCGTTCCTGGACGGCACCCCCGATCCCTGGGGGATGAAGGTCAACGAGTCCTACCGCGCCCTCGAGCTCCCGGTCGACAACTGGCCGCTGCGCGACGACTTCGTGGCGCCGCAGTGGTACCAGGACCAGAACGCCTGCTACGCCAAGAGCCCGACGCCGTTCATGCAGCTGATCGCGAACCCGCCGAGCAACCTGAGCACCGTGCTGCTCAACATGCAGTACTCGAACTCGGCGGTGGCGACCGTGTGCAAGTACGACGGCTACGACCCGACGACGCTGCCGTTGCGGCAGCAGGGACGGCAGAACGTCGGCTACCGCTTCGTCCTCGGGGTCGTCTCGCTCTCCGCCGCGCATCGCTACAACCTGCGCACCGCGGCGCTGCAGACGAGCTCGGCGTCGGTCGCGGGGCAGACGTACGCCGTCGCGGGCCGCACGTTCGTCGGACCCGACACCGCCGGCCTGCAGGCCGCGGCGAAGCTGATGACCGCTGACCAGACCGCCGGGAGCTGGAGCTTCGACTACGCGAAGCTCAGCACTCCCGCGGGCAGGGCCGCCTATCCCGGTGCGATGCCGGTCTACGCGGTGGTGCCGACGCGGGGGCTCGACGAGAGCGCGTCGACGCGGATGGCCAAGCTGCTCTGCTACGCCGGTGGCGCCGGCCAGGTCCCGGGGATGGCCAACGGACAGCTGCCGCCGGGCTACCTGCCGGTGACCGCGGACAACGGCCTCGGCGCCGAGCACGACTACGTGCTGACCGCGGCGGCCGCCGTACGCAAGCAGGGCGGTGACGTGCCGGCCCTCGACATGACCCCGCCCGCGGCCGACGAGGTCTGTGACTTCAGCCCTCCGGCGACCCCCAAGCCGACGCCGACCAAGAAGCCGGACAGCCCCAAGCCGACCAAGGCGGTGCCGAAGCCCACCCCGGTGGTGCCGGCGGCAGCATCGGTGCCACCGGTCGTGAAGCCGCCGAAGAAGCCGACCGCCTCGGCCACGCCGCCGGTCACTGACGCGCCCACGGCGCTGACCGCCGGGCAGCAGTCGGAGTTCGGCCGGCTCGGGGTCCCGGGGCTCCTGGTGTTCGCCGTCGCCTGTGCCCTGGCCGGCTCCCTGATGCGCTGGTTCGACCCGATCACCAAGGCGGTCGGCTCCGTGGCGCCGAAGGCGCGCACGGCGGCGCAGCGTGGGCGGAGGCGTCGATGACCGCCCGGTACGCCGACTCCCCGACGGTGCTCCACACCGGGGCGGTGGACGCGTCGCCGCCGCCGGGTGCCGGTGAGCGGGAGCCGGTGCGCATTGGCACCTCGCAGATCCTGCTCGCCGTCGCGCTGCTGGTCGCGTGGTTCCTGCTCTACCTGTTCGTGTTCAGCGGGATCGAGCAGGGGCATGCGCAGAGCGAGCTCTACGAGGAGATCCGCACCGAGCTCGCCGAGGGCACGGCCCCGACGGGCGCCCCGATCGCGGCCGGCAGCCCGGTCGCGGTGCTCTCGGTCCCGGGCGCCGGCATCGACGACATCGTCGTCGTCGAGGGCAGCCGCCCGGCCCAGCTGCAGGACGGGCCCGGGCACGTGCTCGGCAGCGCACTGCCGGGGCAGCGCGGCGTGAGCGTCATCGCGGGCCGCTCGCTGAGTTTCGGGGGCCCGTTCGCCAACATCGCGGACCTGCCGTACGGCGCGCCGATCACCGTGACCACCGGCCAGGGCTCCTTCGCCTACGAGGTGGTCAGCGTCCGCACCAAGGGCGACCCGATGCCGGCTGCGCCCCCTGACGACGGTGCCCGGCTGACGCTCGTGACCTCGGAGCGCGGCTCCGGCATGGCCGGGTTGCAGGCGTCGCAGAGCCTGTACGTCGACGCCGTACTCACCGACGGCGCGGTCGCCGGCGGCCCGGTGTCGACCACGGACATCGGCGTGCCGCTGATGTCCGGCGGGTTGGACACCGCGACGCTGGCGTTGCTCGCCCTGTCACTCCAGCTGCTGGTGCTCGCGCTCGTCGGCTTCGTGTGGTCGTGGCTGAAGTGGTCGCGGGCCGCGGCCTGGATCGCGGTCGGGCCCTGCGTGCTCGCCGCGCTCTGGCTGGTGTCGTCCATCGGAACCCGGCTGCTGCCGGGGCTGATCTGAGCCCGGAGGCGCCGGTCCCAGCTGCTCTCGGTCTCAGTTTCCGGTCTCAGTTTCCGGGATTGGCTGCGGCGAGCCGACGAGACCTCTAGGTTTCCTTTAATCATTATCTCGGGTGAGTTACTAAAGAAAGGCATATTCATGCTCGATCGACGCAAGTCCGTGGGGGCGGCGTTCGTCGCGGTCGCCACCGCCAGCACGCTCGCCCTGTCGCTGACCCCGGCCGAGGCCGACTTCTCCCCGCAGCCGAACGACGTGGTGTCGACCGGGTCCGACATCATCCAGAACTCCTTCAACTTCCTCGCGGACGGCTACCACGAGCTGCCCGGCTACAACACCGCCGGCAACCGGTGGCGCTTCGTGAACTTCGACTCCTCGGGCGACGCCCAGGGCCGCAGCGCGTTCATCGACGCGCGCCTGCTCCCGACGATCACCGGCAACGGCACCATCGGCGAGACCGGCATCAAGTACGTCAAGCAGACCGACATCAAGCTGCTCAACCCGACCATCTCGCTGCGGGCGGGCCAGGACCTCGTGGTCCGCCCCTCCGGCGGCGGCGGCGGCGGCCGGGACGCCATCATCAACGACGACCAGGGCTGGATCGACATCGGCCGCAGCCCCGACCCGCTGAACCCGGACAACCAGGCGCTGGCCCAGAGCAAGCTCGGCACCAAGCTCATCCGGGTCCAGATCGCCACCGACCGCCAGCTCATCGCCACGGCGACCGACACCAACGCGCCGGCGACGCTCTCCGCCGAGGCGATCTTGAAGATCTACCACGGCGACTACAAGAAGTGGGGCGACATCCCCGGCTACTCCGGCCCCGCCCCGACCGAGACGATCATCCCGCTGCTGCTGCCGACCGACGCTGGCATGTGGAACACGTTCGTCGCCAACGTCAAGAAGCAGAACCCCGCCGTGGCGGTGGAAGCCGCCTACCTGCGCGCGAACACGAACAGCATCGGCGTGCAGCAGAACGACCCGACCGCGATCACCGGCCTCAGCACCGACGCGCTGCGCAAGAACGCGATCGTGCCGTTCCCGCGGGGCCGCTTCCGGACGCTGAACACCGGCTACTACACCACGACGTCGGACGGCGCGAAGACCAACAACTACAACACCGAGGCCGGGCACCGCACGGCGGCGAGCGCCGCGGGCGTCAAGCTCCTCGACGGCGACAGCAACGTCGACATCGCCGAGAACACCGCGCCGTACGGCGGCAACTTCGCCTACAACGCGATCGTGCGCGAGAAGGACCTCAACAGCACCACGCCGTGGCAGCCGGGCAGCACCCTGAACTGGGTCAAGGCCTTGTTCTACAACCCGGACGGCCCGAAGCCCTTCGTGCGCACGCCTGCCGGTGAGCAGCTGCTGGCCGCGGCCGGCGTCACCCCGGACTACCACGTGTTCGGGACCAACAACGCCGAGATCGAGACGGACTGAGTCCCGGCAACGGGCCGACAGGAGACACGCAGACATGACCACCACGCTCACCCGGTCCCGACGGCCGATCGTCATCGCCGTCGCCCTCGGCTGCGTCGCGATCGTGGCTGCGCTCGTCTTCTGGCGGGTCAGCGGAGAAGAAGAGACGACGGTGCCGTACGACGACGCGCAGTCGGCCGGGTTGCTCACCTTGTGCTCGGCCGACGGCAAGGCCGTCACCCGGGGCTCGGTCGACGACTCGCCGTTCGCCGCCGTCGTGCTGGGCGAGACGGCGCTGCCGTCGGACCTGGACCCGACCGGGGCGGTCGCCACGCTCTACGCGTACCAACCACGCGAGGGTGTGGGGACCAGCGAGTTCAGCGGCAACGCCCTCACGGCGGCCGTCGGGTTCGCAGACCCGGAAGCGCCGGCGGCGCGCGTCGACGAGGGAGCCTGGACGATCGGTGACTTCGTCACCGCCTTCCCGGCCGACTACGACGGCTACGTGCAGCTCCGGCTCGTCCTCGGCACCCCCGAGGCGGGCACCCTCTCGGACCGGCCCTACGACACCGCCGACCTCCGGGTCGACGGTGACGCGTGGGAGCTGGTCCGGGGTGGCGACGCGTCCTGCGCCGACGCCGAGTCCGCGCTCCTCCCATGACCCGACCGGCCGGTCGCGCGGTCACCCAGACCTCCCAAGGAGAGCAAGCATGAAGATGACAACCAAGAAGACGTGGGCAGCCGCGGTGGGCCTGGCCCTCGCGCTGTCCGCGGCCGGCGGGGTAGCACTCGCCGCCGAGAACCCGAGCGGCTGGTACGCCGGCGGCAACGCGACGCTGGCCGACCCGGCCAAGACCAACGTGGCGCTCAAGCTCTACAACGCGGCCGGCGTCCAGGTGACGTCCGGCAGCACCACGACGCCACTGGCCGCGTTCGCGGCGGCCGACGGCGCCGTACGCGAGGGGGACACGTTTGCGTCCCTGTTCGTGCACCTGCCGCAGTCGACCACCGCGCCGGGCGCCTGGCCCGGCGTACAGGCAACCGGCACCGGCAAGTTCAGCGGTGCCGGCGCGGTCACCGCGCCGGGGGCCTTGAACGGCAAGCCGTACGTCGCGACGACCGCCGCCGGTTACACGCTGGCCGACGTCATCGCCGGCCTGCCCAACAACGAGGCCGGCGCGAGCTTCGCGGGCGTCTACGAGCTGCGGTTGCGCACCAGCTCGCCGACCGCCGGGGTGAGCACCGAGTACGCCGCGGCGTACCTCAAGGTCTCGGGCAACAGCTGGACGCTCACCTCCTCGCCGGTGCTGGGCGACAGCGTGGTCGTCCCGCCCAAGTCCGCGGTCGCGACCACGGTGACGGCCACCTGGCCGGCGACGCTGGCCTACGGCACGGCGTCCTCGGTGTCGGTAACGGTGACCGCGGCCTCCGGAGCGGCCAAGCCGTCCGGGGCCGTCCGCCTGGTGTCCGGTGCGACGACCCTCGGCACGGCGAACCTGTCGGCCGCTGGGACGGCGAGCTTCGCCCTGTCCAAGACGCTCGAGCCGGGCACCGTTGCCCTGCAGGTCGTCTACGCCGGTGTCGCCAACGCGTTCACGGCGTCGCAGTCGGCCGCCAAGACCATCGTCGTGGCGAAGGCGGCCCCCGGGGCGCCGGTGCTCAAGGTGAAGAAGGCACCGACCACCAAGAAGGCCGGCAGTGCCACCGTCACGGTCGCGACCCCCAGTGGTCTGGCCAAGGCCGGCGGGACCGCCCAGTTGGTGCTCAAGAAGGGCAAGACCACCAAGAAGGTCAACGTGACCATCAAGGCCGGCAGCGGCACCGCCAAGCTGCCCAAGCTGCCGAAGGGCACCTGGTCGGCGACGGTGACGTACGCCGGCGACGCCCACTACACCTCGACCAAGTCGAAGGCCGTCAAGGTCAAGGTCAAGGCACCGAAGAAGCCGAAGAAGAAGAAGTAACGGCTGACCAGCTCGACAGCGTGGTGCCGGCGTACTGCCGCCGGCACCACGCCAGCAGGAATCGCTCGGTTGCAGAGCGGTGGCAGGAGACCAGGGTGCGATGAAGGAAATCCAGGAAGAGGCAGGGTGCAGATGAGCGAGATGACCGAGGTGTTGCCGGTGGTCGACACCGGCACGGACCATGCCACGCCCGAGCCGGCGGCGGTCCCGCCGGCGCCGACGCCGTCGACGGCCGCCAGCCTCGAGGCCGAACGGGTGTCGGCCTGGTTCGGCAAGCGCAAGGTGCTCGACCGGGTCAGCATCGACATGCCCGCGGGGAAGGTGACGGCCCTGATCGGGCCGTCGGGCTGCGGCAAGTCGACGTTCCTGCGCATCCTGAACCGGATGCACGAGCTGGTGCCGGGGGCCGCGCTGGCGGGCGAGGTGCGGCTGGACGGGCAGGACATCTACGCCGCCGAGCGCCGGTTGACCGATGCCCGCAAGGCGATCGGGATGGTCTTCCAGAAGCCCAACCCCTTCCCGGCCATGTCGATCCGCGACAACGTGCTGGCCGGCCTGCACCTCACCGGGGTGAAGGTCGCGAAGGGTGAACGAGACGCCCTCGTGGAGGAGTCCCTCACCCGCGCCGGCCTGTGGGTGGAGGTCCGCGACCGGCTCAAGCAGCCCGGCTCGGCGCTGTCGGGCGGTCAGCAGCAGCGGCTGTGCATCGCCCGCTCGCTCGCGGTGAAGCCGCGTGTGCTGCTGATGGACGAGCCCTGCTCGGCGCTCGACCCGACCTCGACCCGGGTGGTGGAGGAGACGATCACGGAGATCGCCCAGGACGTGACGATCGTGATCGTCACCCACAACATGCAGCAGGCGCACCGGGTGTCCGACCAGTGCGCGTTCTTCCTCGCGGAGCACGGCACGCCGGGGGTGATCGTCGAGCACGGCTCGACGGACTCGATCTTCGAGCATCCCCAGGACCAGCGCACCTCCGACTACGTGAACGGCCGCTTCGGCTAGCCCGACGCCGTTCCCCCAGACCCACCGGGTGCACCCCCCGGTGGAGGGAGCGGGCCCGCCGGCGCCGGCGGGCCTGCTCCCGACCTTCTTGCCTGTGTGTGCCGACCGCCGGGATAGTCCGTCACCTTGTGGCTGCTCTGGACGGCGTGTCGGCAGCCAGAACGTGACGGACTATCCCGGCAACCCCAACCTTTAACACGTTGAAACCCACCGGTGCTGACCGCGACGCTGACGCCATGACCGCGTTCATCTCCCACACGACCATCGACTGCCGCAACGCCTACCAGCTCTCCGAGTGGTGGAAGCCGGTGCTCGGCTACGTCGACATCGACGGCGACCCGAACGAGGAGGGACACGAAGAGTGCATGATCCGCGACCCGGAGACCGGGCACCGGCTGCTCTTCATCGAGGTCCCCGACGCCAAGTCGGTGAAGAACCGCGTGCACCTCGACCTCCGGCCCCGCTCGGCCGACCGGGACGAGGAGCTCGAGACCCTGGTGGCGCATGGCGCGACGATCGTCGCGGACCTGCGCGGGAAGTACGGCCCGGGCTCCGGGTGGGTGGTCCTCGCCGACCCCGAGGGCAACGAGTTCTGCATCCTGCGCTCCGAGGCCGAGCTCGCCGCCGCGCACTGACCGGCACCGCCCTGCCCCAGAGGGCCGGGGCCTGAGGTGGAGCGGGACCTGGTCGCGCTCCTGGCCGGCTTCCTGGTGGCGGTGGTGACCACACCGGTCGGCGTCTCCGGCGCGGTCTTCCTGCTGCCCGTCCAGATGTCCGTCCTCGGCGTTCCGAACCCGCAGCTCACCCCGACCAACCTGGTCTTCAACGTCGTCTCGGGTCCGGGCGGCCTGCTCCGCTACGCCCGCCGCCGGCAGGTCGACCGGTCGCTGGCGCTGCAGCTGGTCGCCGGCTCGGTCCCCGGCGTCGTCCTCGGCGCGATCCTCCGGGTGTACGTCGTGGCCGACCCGCAGGTCTTCCGGCTCCTGGCGGTGGCCGTGCTCGTCCCGAGCGGCCTGCTGATCCTCCGGCCCCCGGCTCCGGGGTCGCTGCACCGCCGGCTGCGTCCGCGCACGGTGGTAGCGCTCGCCTTCGCCGTCGGCACCGTCGGCGGCATCTACGGCATCGGCGGCGGCTCGGTCCTCGGCCCGATCCTGGTCGGCACCGGGATGGCCGTCGCCCGGGTCGCACCCGCCGCGTTGGCGAGCACCTGGGTCACCTCGATCGTCGGCGTCGCGACGTACGCCGTCCTCTCGTCGTACGCCGAGGGCGCGATCGCTCCGGACTGGAGCCTCGGCCTCGCCGCCGGGATCGGCGGTCTCGCCGGTGGCTGGGTCGGTGCCTCGGTGCAGCCGCGGATCCCCGAGGCGGGTCTGCGGCGCCTGCTCGGCGTCCTGGCGCTGCTCCTCGCCGGCTGGTACCTGCTCCAGTCGTTCACCTGAGCGACGCCGTTCCGAGGCCCGGATGGGCAGGTCGGGCGGTCGGCCATGGCCCGTTCGGGCTAGGTGGAGACGCCGGGCCGGCGAAGTTGGCGTAAGCGGGCGGTGCTGTTCGCCCGTCGTTCACCCACGGAGGGCCGTTCGTTTCGGTGCTCTCCTGAGACTTCTGGCGTTTGCCCGCGCGCTCCACCGAGCGCCTCGCCAGAAAGAACCAGGTGACGACCCTCCCGATCCAGGACGCGTCCGCCGCCGAGGCCGCACCGCGCAAGATCTCGCGCAAGGCCACCGGTGCGGACAAGGTGTTCGTGTCCGCCATCCGCGTCGTCGGATCCGTCGTCCTCGTCATCACCGGCGGGGTCGGCGTGTTCCTCGGCTGGCAGGCGCTGCCGACCCTGCGGCACTACGGGTGGGGCTTCTTCACCGAGTCCGCCTGGCAGCCGGAGGCGGACGTCCTCGGTATCGCCGCGGTGCTCACCGGCACGCTGATGGTCGCGCTGGTCGCCATGTCGATCGCCTTCCCGCTCGCCCTGATCACCGCGCTCTACATCAGCGAGTACGCACCGGCGCGGATGCGCTCGCTCCTGGTCTCGCTGGTCGACCTGATGGCGGCGGTGCCGTCCATCATCTGGGGCCTCTGGGGCTCCTACCTGATCATGGAGCACGCGGCGGGCTTGGCGATGTGGCTGGACCGCAACCTCGGCTTCATCCCGTTCTTCGACGTCAAGGACGCCGACCCGGACGCGGCCGTCCCGATGCTGTCGCGCTACAGCTTCAGCATGTTCGTGGCCGGCATCGCGGTCGCGATGATGGTGCTGCCGATGGCCTGCGCCGTGATGCGGCAGGTGTTCTCGCAGACGCCGCAGGGTGAGAAGGAGGCCGCGCTCGCGCTCGGCGCCACCCGCTGGGGCATGGTCCGCTCCGTCGTGATCCCGTTCGGGCGCGGCGGCATCATCGGCGGCGCGATGCTCGGCCTCGGCCGGGCGCTCGGCGAGACCATCGCCGTACTGCTGATCCTCTCGCCGTCGTTCGAGGTCAAGCCGCGCATCCTCGAGATCGGCGGCAACACCGTCTCCGCCCTGATCGCCGGCCGCTTCGGCGACGCCAGCACCAGCCAGCTCTCCGCGCTGCTCGCGGCCGGCTTCGTGCTCTTCCTGATCACCCTCGTCGTCAACACGATCGCCGCGACGATCGTCAACAGAAGCCGCTCGGGCGCCGGGACGGACGCCTAGATGACCTCCGCGCCGACGACCGACGTCCCCGAGATCGAGGGCGCCGTCGGTCAGACCTTCCTGCCCCGGTACGACGACGACGCAGCGCCCGTCGTACCCCGCTCCTCGCTCGGCCGGCTGACCGCCGACGAGAAGTTCGTCCGGATCGGCAGCGTGGTCTCCGGACTCGCGCTCGCGTGGCTGATCACCCAGCGGTTGCTGCCGCTGGAGGGAGTGCCCTGGTTCGTGATCGTGGCGTTCGTCTGCACGCTGGCCGTCACCTGGGTGACCGCGGCGATGACCGACGGAGCCGTGCACGCCCGCGACCGGCTGGCCGCGACCGTGATGACCACGGGTGCGGCGCTCGTCGGCATCGTGCTGGTCAGCGCGGTCGTCTTCGTGACGGTCAAGGGGTGGGCGGCGCTCATGCACGTCAACTTCTTCACCGACGACATGTCGGGTGTCGGGCCCAAGGACGGCTTCGACCAGGGCGGCGTGCTGCACGCCGTCGTCGGGTCGCTGATCCAGGTCGGCATCGCGGTCGCGATCACCCTGCCGCTCGGCATCGGCACCGCGATCTTCATGACCGAGGTCCCCGGGCGATTCGCCAAGGTCGTGCGCACCGTGGTCGAGGCGATGACGGCGCTGCCCTCGATCGTGGCGGGCCTCTTCATCTACACGGTCTTCATCGTCGCGCTGGGCTACCCGCGCTCGGGTCTGGCCGCCGGCCTGGCGATCTCGGTGATGATGCTGCCGATCATCGCCCGCGCCTCCGACGTCGTGCTGCGCGTCGTCCCCGGTGGGTTGCGTGAGGCGAGCCTCGCGCTCGGGGCCAGCCGCTGGCGCACCGTGTGGCACGTCGTGCTGCCCACGGCCCGCCCCGGTCTCGCGACCGCCTGCATCCTCGGCGTCGCCCGCGGCATCGGCGAGACCAGCCCGGTGCTGCTCACCTCGGGCAACGCGCAGTTCGTCGTGGTGAACCCGACCGACGGCGTGATGAACTCGCTGCCGCTCTTCGTCTACTCCCTGGTCCGCACCGGCGAGCCCAACGCCGTCGCCCGCGCCTTCGCCGGCGCCACCGTGCTGCTCGCCGTCGTGATGGTCCTCTTCGTCACCGCGCGCCTGATCGCGCGGCCGAAGCGCACCAAGTCCCCCCGCCGTACCCGCCGTCCCGCCGTGGACCTGGTGATGGCCGACCCGCTCGTCGAGATGGGTCCTGTTGCCCCGCCTGCACGCCCTGAGGAGAACCCGTGATCCGCCCCGCCCGAGTCGTACCCCGCGTACTGCTGGCCATCGCTCTCGCGATGAGCCTGCTGGTCGGCGCGTCGACCTCGGCCCACGCCACCGTGTACGCCCAGATCGAGGGCACCGGCTCCACGTGGTCCGAGCTGATCGTCCAGCAGTGGATCGCCGACGTCGACGCCAACGGCATGAAGGTCGTCTACACCGGAGGTGGTTCGACCAAGGGTCGCAAGGACTTCTCCCAGGCAAGCACCGACTTCGCGATCTCCGAGATCCCCTACCAGGGCACCGACGAGCGCGGCCAGGCCGACACCAGCAACGGGCGCTCGTACGCCTACCTGCCGATCGTCGCCGGCGGCACCGCGTTCACCTACCAGCTCAAGATCGGCAACGACCTGGTGCGCAACCTGCGGCTCTCCGGGGAGACGCTGGCCAAGATCTTCACCAACCAGATCACCAACTGGAACGACCCGGCCATCACCAAGGACAACAACGGCCGGAAGTTCCCGTCGCTGCCGATCATCCCGGTCGTGCGCTCGGACGGCTCCGGTACGACGGCGCAGTTCTCCACCTGGATGGACCAGCAGTACCCGAACATCTGGCGGCCCTACTTCGGCCAGTCCGGGCTCACGTCGTACTACCCCAAGAAGGGCGACCGGATGGTCAGCCAGGCGGGGTCCGACCAGGTCATGAACACCATCAAGGGCTTCGCCGGCAACGGGATGATCGGGTACGTCGAGTACTCGTACCCGATCAACGCGAACTACCCGGTCGTCAAGGTGGAGAACAAGGCCGGCTACTTCGTCGAGCCGACGCAGTACAACACGGCGGTCGCGCTGACCAAGGCGAAGATCAACCAGGACAAGGCCAGCAACCTCTACCTGACCCAGATCCTCGACGGTGTCTTCAACAACGCGGACCCGCGTGCGTACCCGATCTCGTCGTACTCCTACATGATCATCCCGACCGGCGCGGACGACCCGCGGATGTCGACGGCGAAGCGGCAGACGCTCGCCGACTTCATGTACTACTCGCTGTGTGCCGGCCAGACCAAGGCCGGGCCGTACGGCTACTCGCCGCTGCCGCTCAACCTGGTGCAGGCCGGCTTCTCACAGCTCGCGAAGCTGAAGACCGCCGACCCGGCCGTCGACCTCACCGACCGCGACGTGCGCTCGTGCAACAACCCGACCTTCGACGGCAAGAACCTCAACCACAACGTGCTCGCCGACAAGGCGCCGCAGCCGGCCGCGTGCGACAAGACCGGTGCGGGACCCTGCGGCACCGTCACCGGCACCAACAAGCCCAGCACCGACGGCGCCGCCGCCGATGGCACCGGCGACGGGAAGGCGACGGGCGACGGCAAGCCCGGGGGAGCGGCGACCGCCCCCGACGGCGCACCCAGTGCCGACACGCCACCGTCCGTCGACCCGGACACCGGCGCCGTGACGGCCGAGGGGACGACGAGCACGACGGACGGTGCGGCGATCTACGCCAGCCCGACCGAGCTGGCCTCCGCCCGCACCTCCGACGACGAGACCTTCGGCTGGCTGGCGGTGCTCGAGCTGCTGGCCCTCGTGCTGCTGCCCGGGGTGTACGTCGTGGCGATGCGGCGCCGCCGCCCGCGGACCGGAGCACGCTCGTGAGCGCCCGCCTGCGTCGTACGGCGTGGGTCGTGCCGGCGTTCCTGGTCCTGGCCCTCACCGCCCTGGCGGGGTCGGGCTCGGCTGCGCCGGAGCCGGTCGGACGGCAGGCGTCGGCCGCGGACGCCTGGAGCGAGACGAAGACGATCCAGCGGGCCGTCGTCGACGCCGACGGCAGCACCCGCAACTACCCGTTCGCCGACCCGTTCAACGTGACGGTGGACGTCGACCACACCCAGAACCTGCGTGGACGCGAACGGGTCCAGATCTCCTGGAAGGGAGCGCAGCCGAGCGGTGGTCGCGCGGGGAACCCGTACGGCGTCAACGGGCTCAACCAGGAGTACCCGGTCCTGATCCTCCAGTGCCGGGGCACCGGTGCCGAGGTGACACCCGAGACGTGCTGGACCTCGTCGTACACCCAGCGGTCCCAGATCTCCAGGTCCGAGTCGGAGGCGGTGTGGACACGCGACGTCAACGCCGCCCCCGCGGACAGGGAGAAGGTCAGCGCGTCCGGGCAGATCCCGTCTGCGGAGGAGTGCCCGAACATCGACCGGACCGGGCTCTACTACTCTCACGTGACGCCGTTCGTCAGCAAGAAGGGCGTCGTCTACTCGGCGTGCGACGGCAACAGCATGCCGCCGGAGGCGGCGGCCGACTCGGCCTTCCCGCCGGCGGAGACCGCCGCGTTCACCGACGCGGACGGCAACGGCACGGTCCAGTTCGAGGTCCGCTCCGATGTCGAGAACGAGTCGCTCGGCTGCAACAACAAGACGCCCTGCTCGATCGTGGTCATCCCGATCTCGGGCGTCAGCTGCGACCAGGCCTCGACCTCGGTCGAGAACGACCTGGCGACCATCGAGAAGGCCTGCCGCAAGACGGGGCAGTGGGCGCCGGGATCGAGCAACTTCACCGGCATGGCCGTCGACCAGTCGGTGTCCCCCTCGTTGTGGTGGACCGAGTCGAACTGGCGCAACCGCTTCGTCGTGCCCGTCACCTTCGGCCTGCCGCCGGACACGTGCGACATCCTGGACAAGCGTGCGCCGACAGGCTTCTACGGCTCCGAGCTGCTCGCCCAGACGGCCCTGCAGTGGTCGCCGGCGTACTGCCTGAACAAGCAGCGCTTCAAGTTCCAGCTGAACCAGATGCCCGACGACGCCGGGTTCAACCTGATGAAGTCCGGCGAGGGCGCCGCGGCGGAGGTCTCCTCGGAGCACCCCGCCGGAGCCGACCCGATCGGGTACGCGCCGACAGCGGTCACCGGCTTCTCCATCGGCTACGTCGTCGACAAGCCCGACAACCAGGGTGAGTACGGCAACCTGAGGCTGAATGCCAGGCTCGTGGCCAAGCTGCTCACCCTCTCCTACCCGGGCTCCGGCCTCGGCAGTGGTCACCCCGGGATGGAGAGCAACCCCTGGGGGATCATGGCCGACCCCGAGTTCGTCAAGCTGAACCCCGGGTTGTCGCAGACGGTGCAGGAGTCCGGTGCCGCACTGCTGTCGCTGTCGAACTCCTCCGACATCATCCGGCAGCTGACGGAGTGGATCGCCGAGGACAAGGGCGCGATGGCGTTCATCGGCGGCAAACCGGACCCGTGGGGGATGAAGGTCAACCCGTCGTACCGGAAGTTCGACCTCCCGACCGCCGAGTGGCCGCTCCTGGACACCTACGTCCCCGAGACCGGCAGCGAGTGCTGGGAGGCCAACCCGCCGACGTACCTCAACCTGCTGGCCGCCCCGGTCACCACGATCGCCAAGATCTCGACGGCGCTGCTCGACGGCTGGCCGAACCTGCAGACTCGCTGCGACACCGACGCCAGCACCACGCCGCACACCTACAAGCTGGGCCGCGGCGACCGGCAGTCGTACGGCGCGCGCTTCATCCTCGGCGTGGTGAGCCTCGGCGACGCCGCTCGCTACGGACTCCGGACCGCCGCCCTCGAGGCGAAGCCCGGAACGTACGTCGCTCCGACCGACCGCTCGCTCGCCGCAGCGCTGAAGCTCAGCAAGCAGAAGGACGAGCTCGGCCCCTTCGAGCTCGACCAGGCCGACGTCCGCAAGTCCCGCACCGCCTACCCGGGCACGATGGTCGTCTACACGGCCGCGCGGCTGCAGAACCTCGAGCAGGACGACGCCCGCAAGGTGGCGCAGTTCATCCGGGTCTCGACGTCGGAGGGCCAGCGCCAGGGCAGTGGGAACGGCGAGCTCGCCGAGGGGTTCCTCCCGATCCGCAAGACGGGCGACACCGCGCCGTACTACGACTCGGCACAGGACGTCGCCGATGCGATCGAGGCACAGAAGAAGCCGGCGGCCAAGCCGGCGGACGAGGGCGGCACCGGCGACGGTGCCCCGGACGGAGGAACCGTCACCCCGCCGGTCGACGCCCCCACCGGCGACGACCCGTCGGTGGCTCCGAGCCCGTCCGCAGCGCCTTCGACCGCGCCGGAGCCGGTGGCGATGCCCGCCACCCAGGCGGTCGGGTCCGACATCGCCGGAGGCCTCCTGCCGGGGCTGATCCTGCTGGGCATCGTCGGCTGTGCGGCGACGGTCGTGATCCGGGCCGCCACGCCGTTCTTCCGGGGACGTCGATGACGGCCATCATGGAGCACACCGCCGACCCCGGCCTGGAGCCGGAGCAGAAGCCGCAGCAGAAGCCGCAGCGGCGCGCCCGGCGTACGCCGGCCCCGGCAGGCCCTCCGGGTGCCGCCGAGAGCACCGCGGCGGTGCTGTCGTCGACGTTCACGATGATCGCGATCGTCTGCCTCTGGGTCGCCATGCAGCTGCTCTTCCTGTCGTCGATCTCGCAGAGCCGCGCGCAGGACCTGCTGTACGACGAGTTCCGGGGCGACCTCGCGGGAGCAACCGCGCCCGTCGGCCCGATCGTGCCGCCCGGTGACCCGGTCGCACTGCTCACGATCCCGGGTATCGGGCTGGAGCAGGTCGTCGTCGAGGGCACCTCCTCCGGCGACCTGCTGGTCGGACCCGGCCACCGGCGCGACACCGCGCTGCCCGGGCAGGTCGGGACCTCGGTCGTCTACGGCCGCGCCGCGGCGTACGGCGGGCCGTTCGCCGACCTGACCGACCTCCGGGCCGGCGACAAGATCGAGGTCGATGCCGGGCAGGGACGCAAGGTCTTCCGGGTCAGCGGCGTACGGCGCGCCGGCGACCCCTTGCCCCAGCCGCCGGCCGACGGTGCGGCGCGCCTGACGCTGGTCACGGCCGAGGGCAGCGGCCGCCTCGGCGCCCTCGCTCCCGAGTCGGTCGTCTACGTCGACGCCGACGCCAAGTTGGGGTACCCCGCACCGGCCGGCCGAGCGTCGGCGGTGCCCGAGTCCGAGCAGTCGATGGCCCGGGACACCAGCGCCTTGCCGCTGCTGGCCCTGTGCCTGGCCCTGCTCGTGGCGCTGACCCTCGGGGTCGTCGCCGCCCGTCAGCGATGGTCGACGGCGCTCGTCTGGGTGGTCGCGACCCCCCTGGTGATCGCGCTGTCCTGGGCGACCACGGACGTGGTGATGCGGCTCCTGCCCAACCTGATCTGACTTCTCGACATCGCCGTCTCGGGGCGGCGAGCAGCACGACCCAACTGCACGACCCACCAGCACAAACATCACAGGAAGCGAATCAGATGTCTGCACGCAAGTCCTTCGCGGTAGCTCTCGCGGCAGTGGTCGCCGGGTCCGCGCTCGTCATGACCGCGGGTCCCGCCTCGGCGGTGTACCGCTCCGACCCGGACGACACCACGTTCACGCCCATCAGCGCCGACCTGATCGGGGTCGGGTCGGACACGACCCAGCACGCCGTGAAGCTCCTCGCCGACGCGTGGAACGCCGACCCGTCGCACGCGTTCAAGATCGCGACCTACGCCGCCACCGAGGGCGGCCAGGCTCAGACGCCCGGCAACACGGTCACGCTGCCGGGCGGCCAGGAGATCGCCCGGCCGAACAACTCGGGCACCGGGCGCAACGCCCTGTTCAACCCGAACGTGCCGGAGGTCGACTTCGCGCGCTCGTCGAGCGGACTCGGCACGCCCGAGATCACCGCAGGTCTGAAGGCCTTCCCGTTCGCGCTGGACACGCTGGTGGTGGCGGTCTCCAACTCGACCCCGTCGCACGCGCCGGTGAACCTCACCATCAACGACCTGGTGAAGATCTACAAGTGCGAGAGCACGAACTGGAGCGAGTTCGGCGGCGCGCCCGGCACCATCGCCCCGCAGGTCCCGCCGAGCAGCTCGGGCACCTCGGGCTTCTTCGCGGGCAAGCTCAAGGACGCCAACGCCGGCCAGGTCGTGACCTACGGCGCCTGCGTGAACCAGACGGTGCAGGAGCACGACGACACCCTGGTCAAGAGCAACCCGAACGCCATCGTCCCGATCTCGAAGGGGCGGGCCGAGCTCAAGGGCGGCACCGTCCGGGTCGAGACCGGCTTCTCCGCCCAGCGCGCGGTCTACAACGTGGTGCGCGGCACCGCGGTCACGAATCCGTCGATCCAGGCGGTCTTCGGTGAGAACGGGTTCGTGTGCTCGGCCGCTGCCAACACCCTGATCAAGGCGGCCGGCTTCGACCAGCTCGCCACCCCCGCCCACAGCGGTGCCTGCGGCACGGCCGTCGACTCGACCAGCAACTTCACGCTGAACCAGACGGTCGCCACGGCGACCGCGGTCGCCGCGACCAGCCCGGCCGCCAACGCCTCCAAGGTCGTCGCGAAGGTCACCGGCACCACGGCGCCGACCGGCAGCGTGACCTTCTACGAGGGCACGACCGTGGTCCAGGGCAACGTTCCGCTGGTCTCCGGCCAGGCGACGCTGAACAAGACCGGCGTCACCGCCGGGGCGCACACCTACCGCGCCGTCTACACGCCCAACGACGCCGTCTTCCTCGGCTCCGAGGGCGCCGCGACCGTCACCGTCGGCGGCCCCGCCGCGGTGGTCAAGACCAAGGCCGCGATCTCCGAGTCCTTCCCGGCCAAGGTGAAGCTCAAGAAGGCCAAGTCGGCGTCCGTCAAGGGCGTCGTCACCGTCAAGGGCGCCACCGGCAAGGTGAGCGTCAAGAAGGGCAAGAAGACCCTCAAGTCGGCGTCCCTCAAGGGCGGCAAGGCCACCATCAAGCTGGCCAAGCTGAAGAAGGGCACCTACAAGCTGACCATCGCCTACGCCGGCGACGCGACGCACCTGGCGGGCACGAAGTCGTTCACGGTCAAGGTCGTCAAGTGACCTCCTGAACGACCGCTCCACACCGGCGCCGGCCCACCCCTCCCGGTGGGCCGGCGCCGGACCCAGCAAGCACCACCGACGTACAGGAACCACGATGACCGCTACCGCCGTACCCACCGCCCTCGCCGAGATCGAGGCACGGGACATCACCGCATGGTTCGGCCAGCGCAAGGTGCTCGACCGCGTCTCGCTGACGATGCCCGCCGGCCAGATCACCGCGTTGATCGGGCCGTCGGGCTGCGGCAAGTCGACCTTCCTGCGGATCCTCAACCGGATGCACGAGCTGGTGCCCTCGGCCCAGCTCGGCGGCGAGGTGCTCCTCGACGGCCAGGACATCTACGACCCCGAGCGGAAGCTGATCGACGCCAGGCGCTCGATCGGCATGGTCTTCCAGAAGCCGAACCCGTTCCCCGCGATGTCGATCCGCGAGAACGTCCTCGCCGGGCTCAAGCTCACCGGCACCAAGGCCTCCCGCTCGGCCAGGGACGAGCTGGTCGAGTCCTGCCTGCGCAAGGGCGGCCTCTGGGAGGAGGTCAAGGACCGCCTCGACGCTCCCGGCGGCGGGCTCTCCGGTGGCCAGCAGCAGCGGCTGTGCATCGCCCGCTCGCTCGCCATCAAGCCGCGGGTGCTGCTCATGGACGAGCCCTGCTCCGCGCTCGACCCGACCTCGACGCGGGTGATCGAGGAGACCATGAAGGACCTCGCCCGCGAGGTCACGATCGTGATCGTCACGCACAACATGCAGCAGGCCGCCCGGGTGTCCGACACCTGTGCGTTCTTCCTCGCATCCCAGGGCACCCCCGGCGTGATTGTGGAGCAC
The DNA here is from genome assembly GCA_963707845.1 of uncultured Actinomycetota bacterium. Taxonomy (GTDB): domain Bacteria; phylum Actinomycetota; class Actinomycetes; order Propionibacteriales; family Nocardioidaceae; genus Nocardioides. The sequence continues at coordinate 276,701 of CAVPRL010000013.1, read as the reverse complement.
GGGGATACTGCTGCCATGTTCCAAAACCCCCAGGACCAGCGGACCAGCGACTACGTGCACGGTCGGTTCGGGTAAGCGCGGATGACCGCTGGTCGACTCATCGCGACGTTCGCCACCGCCCTGGTGATCGTCGCGGGGCTGGGCTACGCCCTCTCACAGACCGTGCTCGCCCGTCAGCCGCTGGTGGTCTCGCAGCAGCCGCAGTACGTCGAGGCGCCGTCGCCGGAGACCAAGCTCGCCGAGCAGCCGGACGCACCCTCCGCGCCGACGAAGGTCGACCCCGCCTGGGTCCGCACCATGGCCGAGCGTGCGGGCATCCCGGCGCCCGCCGTACGCGCCTATGCCAACGCGCAGCTCTCGGAGCCGAAGGGCTGCAAGGTCGGCTGGACCACGCTGGCCGGCATCGGCTGGGTCGAGTCCCAGCACGGCACCATCGGTGACCGGACGCTCGGCGACGACGGACACTCGTCGACGCCGGTGCTCGGGCCCGCACTCGACGGCAAGAAGTTCGCCGCGATCCCGGCCACGCGCGAGAGCGCCGCGTGGCACGGCGACCCGAGGTGGGACCACGCCGTCGGCCCGCTGCAGTTCATCCCGTCCACGTGGGAGACGTGGGGGGCGGACGGTGACGCCGACGGTGTCGCCGACCCCAACGACCTCGACGACGCGGCCTTCGCCGCGGCGCGCTACCTCTGTGCCGACGGCCACGACCTCACCACGGGTGCCGGCTGGGCGGACGCGGTCTTCGGCTACAACCACGCGCAGTCCTACGTCGACGCGGTGTACGCCGCCGCTTCTTCCTACGCGGACCGCACCGACTAGGACACCGCCTCAGGCCGGCGGCCGCCAGCCGTACTCGTTGGCGAGCCCGACGGCACCCAGCCAGGTCGTCACCCCGAGCTTGGTGAGGATCGAGTTCACCCGGGCGTGGACGACGGACGGTGACTGGGCAGACGTGCGTGCGATGTCGTTGGCGACCTCGCCCTCCATCAGCCGCGCGAGCACCCGCGCCTCGTCGACGGAGAGCTGGGCGAACCGGGTCCCGAGCTCGTGCTCGCGGCGGGCGCTGTCCTCGGCCTCGTGCTGCAGCTGGACCCGCTGAGCCTGCGTCATCACCGGTCGGCCGGCGGCCAGCCGGTCGACGGCCGCGATGACGTCGGGGAGCGGCAGCGTCTTCGAGACCACGCCGCTCGCTCCGAGGTCCAGGCACCGAGCCCACTGGGCGTGGTCGTCGGAGGCGGTCAGTGCGACCACCCGGATCCCGTGGCCGACCAGTTCTTCCAGGAGGGTGAGGGCGGACGGGCCGTTGGCGAGGTCCAGGTCGAGGACGGCAGCGGTGGGCGTTGCCTGCTCACCCGAGAGCCAGGGCAGGCCGACCCGCTCGGCCTCTGCCGCCGGGACCCAGTCGACGTCGTACCCGGCAAGGGACAGGGCGGTGCGCAACGACTCGGCGAACAAGGTGGGATCGTCCACGACCATGACGACGTCAGCGGGCAAGGAGTGCCGCTTCCCGTGAGCGCTCCGCCTGTCCGATCGGCTGCCCGACCGGCTGGAGCCTGATCACGAACGCTGCTCCGGTCCCGTGCTCACGGTCCAGCTCGAGGGGGATGCCGCGCCGGGCCAGCACCTCGTGCGCCATGGCCAGGCCGACTCCCTGGCCCGCCGAGCCGGGTCGGCTGTAGCCCCACTCGAAGATCCGGTCCCGCAGCTCCGCGGGCACGCCGGGGCCGTCGTCGGCGACGACGAGCTCGAGCTCGCCGTCTCGTTCCCGGGTGAAGACCTGGACGGGGGCGCCCGGCGCATGCTCGGCGGCGTTGTGGAGGAGGATGTTCAGGACCTCGGTCAGCTCGTCGGCGTCCGCGACCACCTGGAGGTCGGCGGAGTCCCAGACCACCTGCTGGCCCTGGACGTTGCGGGCCATCAGCAGCGGTTGCAGGACCTCGTCGAGGTCGACGACCGTGGTGGAGTGCTTGGGCCCGGCGTGGACGAGGCGCTGCAGCCGCGCCGTCTCCTGGGCGAGCATCTCGGCGAGGTGCTCACGGTGCTGGCGGGTGAGGCGGTCCTCGTGGCGGATCAGGTCGGTGGCGGAGGCGATGCCCGCGATCGTGCCCTTGACCTCGTGCAGCTGCTCGATCCCCTCCCGCGCGCTGGCGCGGAGCGCGAGCAGCTGTTGCTGGAGCTGGACGACGGCCTCGTGGTCGTCGCGGACCGCCTGCCACAGGAGGTCCAGCGCGGTGGACATCACCAGGACGCAGGTCACGAGTGCGCACACGATCGCCACGACCGACCAGCCCGCGTTGCCGGTCAGCTCGAGCGCCCGGAGGGAGCCGGAGACCGACCACAGCACCACGGACGCCGCGAGCGGCTTGCGCGCCGCGGCCGGCAGGCCGGACTGCCGCCACACGGCGGTGGCGAGCGCGGCGCCGAGGACGAGCAGGACCAGGCTGCCGTACTCGACCGCCTCGGCGGAGAGCATGAAGGTGTCCGGAAGGAGCCCCCCGACTCCGCGGAACAGGATCAGGGCGACCCCGAAGCCGACACCGAGCGGGACCGGCGCGATCTCGACGTGCCGCGCCTCGGCGACCCGGACGAGCACGAGCAACGCGAAGCCGAGCCCGACCGCGCACCAGAGCATCACCGGCTCGGACAGCCCGGCGGAGCCGGTGGGCGCGACGAACATCGGGAAGCCCTGGATGCCGATCATCGTCATGGCGGCGGCGAACCAGGCGACGCCGGACCGGTGGTAGAGGCGACACGCGATGCACAGGAAGACCGAGCTGGCGAGCGCGGTCGGCAGCAGCAGCTGTATCGAGATGGCCGCCGCCTGGCTCCAGGTGCGGCCGGCCGGGAGGGTCACCAGGATGCTCGCGTACGACGCCAGCACCAGCAGCGCCACCAAGCACGTGCTCTTCAATGCCGCTCGACTTGCCCAGCGCTCGTCCTTGTTCCAGCGCTCACTCTTCATGTCGGTCCCCGATCCCCTCTCGGGAGAGCGAGCGCGCTCGTCCCCCAAGTGCCACGACGCCATCCGAGACCCGGAGCACGGATGGTGGGACCCGCAAGTCCAGCGGCTCCCTGGTTCATTTCTAGCCCGCAGTTGGAGATGCGCCGAGCGTTGACGGAAACCATGCCGAATTTTGGGGATAAGGGCGCAAATGTAGACCTCTGGCGTCCGATTTGCACCGGGTTTTGCGGTGAAATCGGGCCCAGAAGCGGGCACCGGAAAAGGGGCCCACCAGCCGCAGCCACTCACCAGACGCCGAGTCGTGAGCGACGACCCGAAGAGGACGGCGAAAACCATGTGGGGGAACACGGCATCACCGTGTGGGGCTCCCTCCCCAGCGGTGCGGCTGGTGAGCAGCACTCACTCCCCACCTGCTCCACCAGCATCCGTCACCTTCGCGTCCGGTGCATCACCAAATTGGGCCAAGCGCTCCTGCCGGTGACGGTCGAATCGAGACTTTCGCGGGTTGAGTCGGGAGTTCTGTCGGTTGAATCGCGAGTTTCGACGAGCGGAGGTCTCGACTCAACCCGCGGAAGTCTCGACTCAACCGTCGGAGGTCCCGACTCAACCGGCAGAAGTCCCGACTCAACCCCCCGCCGTAGACTCGACGCACCACCCCCTGTCACTCGTTGGCCGGGGGCTCTCGTGTTGTCCACCGATGGAGTTCCTGTGCACCTGTCCGGCCATCTCTCCGGTCTGGCCGAGGCCGTCCTCGCCGATCCCACGCTCGCCCAGGCGATGGCGGACGCGCGCGATGGCGCCGTACCGACCCTGGACCTCACCGCGCCCGAGGCGATGCGGCCGTACGTCGTCGCCGGCCTGGTCCGCGAGGGCCGGACGGTGCTGGCCGTGACCGCGACCGGCCGCGAGGCCGAGGACCTGGTGGCGGCGCTGGGCGACGTGGTCGACCCGGCGCTGGTCGGCTACTACCCGAGCTGGGAGACGCTGCCGCACGAGCGGCTGAGCCCGCGCAGCGACACCGTCGGCCGCCGCCTGGCCGTCCTGCGGAGGCTCCGGCACCCCGGCACCGACGCGTCCAACGGTCCGCTCCGGGTGGTCGTCGCCCCGGTCCGCTCGGTCCTGCAGCCGCAGGTCAAGGGGCTGGCCGACCTCGAGCCGGTCGAGCTGGTGGCCGGTGACACCGCGCCGCTCGAGGACGTCGTACGACGCCTGGCCGCCGCGGCGTACTCGCGCGTCGACCTGGTCGAGAAACGCGGCGAGTTCGCGGTGCGCGGCGGCATCGTCGACGTGTTCCCGCCGACCGAGGAGCACCCGCTGCGGGTGGAGTTCTGGGGCGACGACGTCGAGGAGATCCGCACCTTCTCCGTCGCCGACCAGCGCACCCTCGACAAGGTCGAGCGGCTCTGGGCGCCGCCGTGCCGTGAGCTGCTGCTCACCGACGAGGTGCGCGAGCGGGCCGCCGAGCTCGGCCGCCAGCACCCCCAGCTCCTCGAGCTGACCGACAAGATCGCGGCCGGCATCGCGGTCGAGGGCATGGAGTCGCTCACGCCGGTGCTCGTCGACGAGATGGAGCTGCTCGTCGACCTGATGCCCGACGACACCCACGTGCTCGTGCTCGACCCCGAGCGGGCCCGCAGCCGCGCGCACGACCTGGTGGCCACCAGCGAGGAGTTCCTCGGCGCGAGCTGGGCGGCCGCCGCCGGTGGCGGTACGGCGCCGATCGACCTGCTGATGACGGGCATGGGAGCCGCGTCGTACCGCGCGATCGCCGACGTCCGCGAGCACACGCTGACGCAGGGCAAGGCCTGGTGGTCGGTGAGCCCCTTCGGCATCGAGTCGGAGACGGAGTCCGACGTGGACGTCATCGCCGGTGCGGTGATCAGCCGCAGCCTGCCGGCGAAGCCCGCCGACGCCTACCGGGGTGAGATGGAGCGCGCGATCGCCGACATCGCCGGCTGGCGGCGCGACGGTTACCGGGTCGTCGTGGTGCACGCGGGCCACGGCCCGGCCGAGCGGATGCGCGAGGTGCTGGCCGAGCACGACCTCGCTGCCCGGGTCGTCGAGGAGGTCGGCGCCGCGGCCGACCTGACCGACGCCGTTGTCACGGTCACCTGCGGCGCCGCGGTCCACGGCTTCGTCGACGACACCAACCGCCTCGCCGTACTCACCGGCGAGGACCTGTCGGGCCAGAAGGCCTCGACCCGCGACATGCGGCGGATGCCCGCGCGCCGCAAGAAGCAGATCGACCCGCTCGAGCTCAGCGCCGGCGACTACGTCGTCCACGAGCAGCACGGGGTCGGCCGCTTCGTCGAGATGAAGCAGCGCGAGGTCGGGGGAGCGGTGCGCGAGTACCTCGTCCTCGAGTACGGCGCCAGCAAGCGTGGCGGTCCGCCCGACCGGCTCTACGTCCCGGCGGACGCCCTCGACCAGGTGACGCGGTACGTCGGCGGCGAGTCGCCGTCGCTGGACCGCCTCGGTGGCGCCGACTGGTCCAAGCGCAAGAACCGCGCCCGCAAGGCGGTCCGTGAGATCGCCGCCGAGCTGATCAAGCTGTACGCCGCGCGCCAGGCCACCCAGGGCTACGCGTTCGGTCCGGACACCCCGTGGCAGGGCGAGCTCGAGGACGCGTTCCCCTTCCAGGAGACGCCCGACCAGCTGAGCACGGTCGACGAGGTCAAGGGCGACATGATGCGCACCGTCCCGATGGACCGGCTGGTCTGCGGCGACGTCGGCTACGGCAAGACCGAGATCGCGGTGCGCGCGGCGTTCAAGGCCGTGCAGGACGGCAAGCAGGTGGCGGTGCTGGTGCCGACGACGCTGCTGGTGACCCAGCACCTGAGCACGTTCAGCGAGCGGATGAGCGGCTTCCCCGTCGTGCTGAAGGGGCTGAGCCGGTTCCAGACCGACGCCGAGGCCCGCGAGGTCATCGCCGGCCTCGCGGAGGGCTCCGTCGACATCGTGGTCGGCACCCATCGGCTGCTCAACCCGGACATCCGGATGAAGGACCTCGGGCTGATCATCGTCGACGAGGAGCAGCGCTTCGGCGTCGAGCACAAGGAGCAGATGAAGCGGCTGCGTACCTCGGTCGACGTGCTGTCGATGTCGGCGACGCCGATCCCGCGCACGCTCGAGATGGCGATCACCGGCATCCGCGAGATGTCCACGATCACCACGCCGCCGGAGGAGCGACACCCGGTGCTGACGTACGTCGGCGCCTACGAGGACCGCCAGATCATCGCCGCCGTACGCCGTGAGCTGCTGCGCGAGGGCCAGGTCTTCTACATCCACAACCGGGTCAACTCGATCGAGAAGGCCGCCTCCCGGATCACCGAGCTGGTGCCGGAGGCCCGGGTCGCGGTCGCGCACGGCCAGATGGGTGAGCACCAGCTCGAGCAGGTGATGCTCGACTTCTGGGAGAAGCGCTTCGACGTCCTGGTGTGCACCACGATCGTCGAGTCCGGCCTGGACGTCTCCAACGCCAACACGATGATCATCGAGCGCTCCGACACGCTCGGTCTCTCCCAGTTGCACCAGCTCCGCGGCCGGGTCGGGCGGTCGCGAGAGCGCGCGTACGCCTACTTCCTCTACCCGCCCGAGAAGCCGCTGACCGAGACCGCTCACGAGCGGCTCGCGACGCTGGCCCAGCACTCCGACCTCGGCGGCGGCATGGCGATCGCGATGAAGGACCTCGAGATCCGCGGCGCGGGCAACCTGCTCGGGGGCGAGCAGTCCGGCCACATCGCCGACGTCGGGTTCGACCTGTACGTGCGGCTGGTCGGCGAGGCCGTCGCCGAGTTCAAGGGCGACGGCGGTGAGCCGGAGCTCAACGAGGTCCGGGTCGAGCTGCCCGTCGACGCCCACCTGCCGCACGGCTACATCACCAGCGAGCGGCTCCGGCTGGAGATGTACAAGCGGCTCGCCGAGGTGCGCTCCGACGACGACGTCGACAAGATCAACGAGGAGATGCTGGACCGGTACGGCGAGCCGCCGATGGAGGTCGTCTCGTTGCTGCTGGTCGCGCGGTTCCGTGCCCGGGCCCGGCAGGCCGGCATCGGGGAGATCACGATCGCGGGACGCAACGTGCGGTTCGCGCCGGTCGACCTGCCCGACTCCCGGGTGGTCCGGCTCAACCGGATGTACCCGAAGTCCATCGTCAAGGCGCCGGTCAGCACGATCCTGGTGCCGCGACCCCAGACCTCCGGCATCGGTGGTCAGCCGATCTCGGGCATCGCCCTGCTTGAATGGGCCCGGCAGGTGATCGACTCCGTGATCGACCCCCAGGAGAGCAAGTGACGCGAGTGTTTGGAGCGGCCCCCCTCGCGGTGGCCGCTGTCGTGCTGCTGACCGGCTGCGGCGCCGTACCCGATCTCAACCCGGGGGTGGCCGTCCGGGTCGAGGACGACTCGGTATCGACGCGAGACCTCGAGGACCTGGCGACCGACTACTGCTCGGCGCTGTCGTCGGGGGACCAGGCCGGCGGGGCGGTGCCCAACCACTTCGTCTACGGGCTCTCCGCGAGCAGCCTCGGGCTGCGCTCGGCCGCGACCCAGCTGATGGCCGAGCACGACGTCACCCTGGACGCGTCGTACGACAAGGCGGTCGAGCAGGCGAAGAAGGAGCAGCTCGCCGGCCTGGACGAGGCCCAGCGCGACGCGGTGATCGAGGTCGGGGCCGCGGCGATCTACGTGTCGGCGGCCGAGACCTCGGTGGGTCGCAAGGTGCTGAGCAGTGAGGGGCAGGGCGGTACGCCGTCGGACGAGGACGCCCTGGCCGCGGGCCAGAAGGCCTTCGTGGCCTGGATCGACGACCACGACGTCCGGGTGGACCCCAAGTACGGCGTCGCGATCGACACCGGCACCGCGGTCCTCGCCGACACCTCGGTCTCCTACGCGGTCAGCGACGTCGCGAAGGCCGGCCAGGCCGAGCAGCCGGACAACGCTCTCGCGGCCGCGCTGCCCGAGAGCCAACGCTGCGGCTGATGACCACCTCGGGCGAGCCGCTCCTCGACTTCCTCGAGGTGATGCGGCGGCTGCGTGCCGAGTGCGCGTGGAAGGCCGGGCAGACGCACCTCTCACTGGTGCGCTACCTCCTCGAGGAGACCCACGAGACCATCGAGGCGATCGAGTCCGGCGACCCCGACCACCTGCGCGAGGAGCTGGGCGACCTGCTGCTGCAGGTGTACTTCCACGCCGTGATCGCGGAGGAGGCCGGGGAGTTCACGATCGACGACGTCGCGGCTGACATCATCGCCAAGATGCGCCGCCGCAATCCGCATGTGTTCGCGCCGGACGCAGACTCGCCGACCGACGCCGCCGGGATCGACGCCGCCTGGCAGCGGATCAAGGCCGAGGAGAAGCAGCGCACCTCGGCCACCGACGGGTTGCCGCCGACCCTGCCCGCGCTCCTCTACGCCGACAAGGCGCTCGCTCGCCTGGACCACGTGCCGGAGCCGGGCGACGACCTCGGCGGCCGGCTGCTGGCGCTGGTCGTCGAGGCGCGTGAGCAGGGCATCGACCCGGAGCAGGCACTGCGCGACGCCGTACGACGGCTGCCCTAGGGTCAGGTCCATGTCGCGGGTGCTGATCGTGGAGGACGACCTGGACGTGCGCGACTGGATCGCGCACTGCATGCTCCAGGACGGCGACGAGATCCGCGGGGTGCCGGACGGCCGCCGGCTGCACAGCCTGCACGCCGACGAGCCCGACTACCGACCGGACCTGGTGCTGATGGACTACGCGCTGCCGGACACCGACGGCGTGGCACTCCTGGCGGAGCTGCACGCCATCTGGCCGGACGTGCCGGCCGTGTTCGTGACGGTGCAGTGGACCGGCGAGGTGATCGAGCGGATCGCGGGCACCGGCTACGAGCGCATCGCCAAGCCGTTCAACCCCGACGACCTGCGCGCGGCCGCTCGCAGGGCGCTCGCGGGACGGGGGAGCCAGGAGTGAACCGGGTCCGTCTGCTCGACCTGGGTGCGTTCGCGGGCTACTTCGTGCTCGCGGCCTACCTCGGGCGACAGGCGGTGATCCCGGGGAGCGGGCTCGCGCTCGTCTGGCCGGCGGCCGGCGTCGCCGCCGCATGGCTGGCGGTGACCGGATGGCGCCGCTGGGTGATCGTGGACGCCACGGGAGTCCTCGTGCTCTCGTGGGCGGTCTACCTGCTGATCGGCTCGTCCGGAGGGGTCGCGTTCAGCCTGGCGCTCGCGATGGTCGTCCAGGCGCTGGTGTTCGGCGTCCTGGTCAGCCGGTGGGTGCCCGACTGGTGGGGGTTCGGCGCCGACCCGCCCCCCGGCGTACAGCGGTTGCGTGAGCTCGGCTACCTGCTCGCGGCCGCCCTCGCGTCCGCGTTGGTCTCGGGCCTGGTCGGGCCCGCGTCGATCTTCGTCGCCACCGACGCCGACTGGTCCGTCATCGTGTCCTGGGTCGTGCGCAACTCGGTCGGGATCATCGCGATCTTCCCGCTGTCGATGCTGGCCCGCAACGCCGCCCGGTCCGACTCGTCGGGGGCGGCCCCGGCGCCGTTCGGCCCCTACCGGAGCAGCCTGGTCGAGCTGGTCGCGCTCGTCGTCGTCAGCGTCGCCGCGTGCTGGCTGATCTTCGGGACCGACAGCGGACTGCCGATCCCGTTCCTGCTGCTCGGGACGTCGGTCTGGGCCGGCACCCGCTTCTCGCCGTGGGTCGCGGACCTGCACGCCCTCCTGCTCGTGACCGGGGTCGTCGTCTTCACGGTGCTCGACCGGGGCCCCTTCGCCGGCATCGCCGACCCGGTCAACGAGGTGCTCGTCGTCCAGGCGTACGTCGGCGTCGTGGTCGTGCTGACCCTGGCGCTGTCCGTCGGGCGCCGCGAGAGCCTCGCCCTCCACCAGCGACTCGCGGCCTCGGAGGACGCCGCCACCGAGCAGGCCACGACCATGCGCACGATCCTGGACACGATGGCCGACGGGGTCAGCGTCATCGACGGCACCGGGCAGGTCGTGCTCCGTAACCCGGCGGCCGGGCTGCTCGTGGGCGAGGTCCAGGTGGACGAGCGCGGGATGGTCGACGTGAGCAGCTACGACATGCGGCACGCCGACGGCACCTCCGTGACCGCCGAGGACTCGCCGATCGCTCTCGCCCTGTCCGGCAAGGCGGTCGACCACCTCGACCTCTTCGTCCGCAACCCGTCGGCTCCCGACGGGCGGATGGTCGAGGTGACGGCCCGCCCGATCCCCGGCAGCGACCCGCCGCTGATCGTGGTCGTCTTCCACGACGTCACCGCCGACCGCCGCGAGCGCGACGAGCTGGCGTCGTTCGCGGGCGTCGTCGCGCACGACCTGCTCAACCCCCTGACGGTCGTCGAGGGCTGGTCCGAGACGCTGCTCGAGACGGCCCGGGCCGGCATCGTCGTACCTCCCGAGAAGCAGGCCGAGCAGCTGGACCGCATCCAGCGGGCGGCGCAGCGGATGCAGCACCTGATCAGCGACCTGCTCGCCTACACGACCGCCCGCGACCTGCGGATCACGCCGGTGCGGGTGGACCTGCGGGCGATGGTGGGCGACATCGCCCGGGCGCGGGTCGAGGCGAGCCGGGTCAGCGAGGATCCGCAGCCGATCATCACCGTCGACCCGGCGCTCCCCGACGTGCTCGCCGAGCCGGTCCTGCTGCGACAGGTGGTCGACAACCTGGTCGGCAACGCGGTCAAGTACGTCGCGCCGGGTATCTGTCCCGAGATCGAGGTGCGCGGGCGAGTGGTCGACGGCGACGGCGGACCGATGGTCCTGATCGAGATCGTCGACAACGGCATCGGCATCCCGGAGGAGCAGCAGGCCCGGGTCTTCGACACGTTCCACCGCGCCCACCGCGACGGCTACCGCGGCACCGGCCTCGGGCTCTCCATCGTCAAGCGGATCGTGGAGCGGCACGGCGGGACGGCCTCGGCGGCCGCCAACGACGCCGGTGGCGGCACCACGATGCGGGTGACCTTCCCAGCCGCTGACCTCCCCTGATCGCCTCGTCCGCTCGCCACTAGGCTGGCCCCATGGCATCCATCGAAGCTGTCGGCGCCCGCGAGATCCTCGACTCCCGAGGCAACCCCACCGTCGAGGTCGAGGTGCTTCTCGACGACGGCTCCTTCGCGCGGGCGATGGTGCCCAGCGGCGCGTCCACCGGCGCCTTCGAGGCGGTCGAGCTGCGCGACGGCGGCGACCGGTACGGCGGCAAGGGCGTGGGCAAGGCGGTCGACGCCGTGATCCACACGATCGCCCCGGCCGTCGAGGGCCTCGCCGCCGACGACCAGCGCCTGGTCGACCAGACCATGCTCCAGCTCGACGGCACGCCCAACAAGGCCAACCTCGGCGCCAACGCGATCCTCGGGGTCTCGCTCGCCGTCGCGCGTGCGGCCGCCGACTCGGCCGGGCTCCCGCTCTACCGCTACGTCGGCGGCCCCAACGCCCACCTGCTGCCGGTGCCGATGATGAACATCCTCAACGGCGGCTCGCACGCGGACTCCAACGTGGACGTCCAGGAGTTCATGATCGCGCCGATCGGCGCCCCGACCTTCCGCGAGGCGCTGCGCTCCGGCGCGGAGGTCTACCACGCGCTCAAGTCGGTGCTGAAGCAGAAGGGCCTCTCGACCGGCCTCGGCGACGAGGGCGGCTTCGCACCCAACCTGGACAGCAACCGCGCCGCGCTCGACCTGATCGCCGAGGCCGTCGCGGCCACCGGCCAGACGCTCGGCAAGGACATCGCGCTGGCGATGGACGTCGCCGCCTCCGAGTTCTTTAAGGATGGCTCGTACGCCTTCGAGGGCGGCACCAAGTCCGCGGAGGAGATGACCGCCTACTACGCCGACCTGGTCGCGTCGTACCCGATCGTCTCCATCGAGGACCCGCTCGACGAGGACGACTGGGACGGCTGGAAGGCCATCACCGACCTGCTCGGCACCAAGACCCAGCTCGTCGGCGACGACCTCTTCGTCACCAACGTCGAGCGGCTGCAGCGCGGCATCTCCGGCGGCCAGGCCAACGCCCTGCTGGTGAAGGTCAACCAGATCGGCACGCTCACCGAGACCCTCGACTCCGTCGAGCTCGCGCACCGCAACGGCTACCGCTGCATGATGAGCCACCGCTCGGGCGAGACCGAGGACACCACGATCGCCGACCTCGCGGTCGCCGTGAACTGCGGGCAGATCAAGACCGGCGCCCCGGCGCGGTCGGACCGGGTGGCGAAGTACAACCAGCTGCTGCGGATCGAGGACGAGCTCGGAGATGCCGCGCGCTACTCCGGCGCGTCGGCGTTCCCTCGCTACGGTGCCTGAGCGACCCTAGGAGACATGCCCGAGTCTCGTCGTACGTCGTCGCGCGCACCGCGCCCCGGCGGCCGCACCGGACCCGGTCGCGACACCGGCTCGACGCGCGCGGTCCGCGCACCGCTGGCGGCCGAGCCCGCGACCTCCGGCCGCCGCCGACCGCGGCTGACCGGTCGCGCCACCGTGCTGGTGCTGGTGCTCTCGCTGCTGACGATCTCGTACGCCTCGTCGCTGCGCGCCTACCTCGACCAGCGCGAGCACATCGGCGACCTCAAGTCCCAGATCGCCCTGCGGCAGGCCCGGATCGACGACCTCGAGCGGGAGAAGCGGCGCTGGGAGGACCCGGCGTTCGTGCGCCAGCAGGCCCGGGACCTCAACTACGTGATGCCGGGCGAGACGGCGTACGTCGTGCTCGACGAGGACGGCAAGCCGCTCGACACCGAGGCCACGCTCTCCGACCCGCCGAAGGTCACCCCCAAGGCGCCGACGGCCTGGTGGTCGACGGCGTGGAAGTCGGTCGAGCTCGCCGGCAACCCGCCGAAGCCCGAGGACAAGCAGCGGCCGGCGACCAAGATCGACGAACGCAACGGCGGTTGAGGTGCCGACACGGTGGTTGAGGTGCGAGGGCCGCTAGGCCCGAGCCTCGAAACCACCGCCGCCTGAGAGGATGGGGTCGTGATCGACCCCTCCGACGTCGCCGCCGTCCACGCCCAGCTCGGCCGCGAGCCGCGCGCGATCCACGAGGTCGGCCACCGCTGCCCCTGCGGCAACCCCGACGTGGTGACCACGGAGCCGCGGCTGCCCAACGGGACGCCGTTCCCCACGACGTACTACCTCACCTGCCCGCGCGCCGCCTCGCGGATCGGGACCCTCGAGGGATCGGGACTGATGAAGGAGATGCAGGACCGGCTGTCGGAGGACCCGGACCTCGCCGCGGCGTACCGCGCCGCGCACGAGCGCTACCTGGCGGCGCGGGCCGAGCTCGGCAGCGTCCCGGAGATCGAGGGGATCTCCGCCGGCGGCATGCCCGACCGGGTCAAGTGCCTGCACGTGCTCGCGGGCCAGTCGCTCGCGCAGGGGCGCGGTGTGAACCCGCTCGGCGACGAGGTGCTCGACCTGCTGGGCGACTGGTGGAAGAGCGGACCGTGCGTGGACGTGTAGCCGCTGTCGACTGCGGCACCAACACGATCAAGCTGCTCATCGGGTCCCTGCCCGACATCGACGTCCGTGAGATGCGGATGGTGCGACTCGGCCAGGACCTCGACCGCACCGGCCGGATCGCCGACGAGGCGCTGGTGCGGGCGTTCGCGGCGATCGACGAGTACGCCGAGCTCATCGCGTCGTACGACGTGCCGTCGGATCGGGTGCGCTTTGTGGCGACGTCGGCGTCGCGCGACGCGTCCAACGCCGCGGTCTTCGTGGCCGGTGTGCGAGAGCGGCTCGGCATCGAGCCCGAGGTCGTCTCCGGTGACGTCGAGGCGGCGCTGTCCTTCGACGGCGCGGTGCGCAACCTGCGAGCGGCACCGGTGACGCCGGTACTGGTGGTCGACATCGGCGGCGGATCGACCGAGCTGGTCCTCGGCTCGACCGTCCCGGATGCCTCCGACTCGATGGACATCGGATCGGTGCGCCTGCACGAGCGGCACCTGCACTCCGACCCGCCGACCGCCGCCGAGGTCGCCGCCTGCATCGCCGACATCGACGCCCACCTCGACGCCTGCCCGGTCTCGCCCGCCGACGCGGCCACGGTGGTCGGCGTCGCCGGCACCGTCACCCAGCTCGCGGCCGTGGCGCTCGACCTGACGGCGTACTCCCGCACCGACGTCGACCAGCTCGTGCTGCCCGCGGAGCAGGTCTTCGCCACCGTCGAACGACTGCTCGCCATGACCGTCGCCGAGCGGCTCGCCCTCCCGGCCATGCACCCCGGCCGCGCCGACGTCATCGGCGCCGGCGTGCTGATCCTCGACCGCACCCTGCGGCGTACCGGTGCCGACTCCCTGGTCGTCTCCGAGTCCGACATCCTCGACGGGATCGCGTGGTCGATCGGCTGAGTGAGTCGGTCCCGGTCTCGGGATAGCCAGGGACGAAACGGCCCTTCATGAGGCCTTCCAAGGGCCGTTTCGTGTCTGGCTACGCCGCCGACGCCGCACAATGACCCGGTGAGCCACGTCCCTCCCGGCACCGGCTGGCCCGGTGACCCAGCGACACCGGAGACGCCGGTCGCACGGACCCCGGCGCAGGTACGCCGCCTCGCGAGGTCTGTGCCGCTCGACGAGCTCGACGCCCGGGTGTCGGTCTGCCGGGCGTGCCCGCGCCTCGTCGAGTGGCGCGAGGACGTCGCCGACACCAAGCGGGCGGCGTACCGCGACGAGACCTACTGGGGCCGGCCGATCCCGGGTTGGGGCTCACCGACGCCGCGCATCCTGATCGTCGGCCTCGCGCCGGCCGCCCACGGCGCCAACCGCACCGGCCGGGTGTTCACCGGCGACCGCAGCGGCGACTGGCTCTTCGCGAGCCTGCACCGGGTCGGCCTGGCCCGGCTCCCGACCAGCACGTACGCCGACGACGGCCAGCAACTCATCGACACCCGGATGGTCGCCACGGTCCGCTGCGCGCCGCCGCAGAACAAGCCGACCACCACCGAACGCGACACCTGTGCGCCCTGGATCGAGGCCGAGCTCGGCCTCCTGGTCGAGCACGTCCGCGTCGTCGTCGCCCTCGGCGGCTACGGCTGGGACGCCACGCTGCGGTCGTACGCCGCGATCGGCTGGGACGTCGTACGCCCGAAGCCGCGGTTCGGCCACGGCGCCGAGGCCCGGCTCGTGAGCGGCGACCGCGAGGTGCTGCTGCTCGGCTGCTACCACCCGAGCCAGCAGAACACCTTCACCGGCCGGCTCACCGAGCCGATGCTGGACGCCGTCCTCGGCCGGGCCGCCGCCGCTGCCAGACTGAGCGGGTGATGTCGCGGGACGTCATACGGTCGGTGTGTCCGCTTGCTCCATCCGTATGACGTCCCGCGACCGGCCCCTGTATCCCAACCGGTAGAGGAAGTCGCCTTAAAAGCGATCAAGTCTGGGTTCGAACCCCAGCGGGGGCACCGCCGTGATCAGGACGCCGCCGAGGTGACCGGCCCACGCCTCGGCTGCCCGCAGCCGGCGGCGATGCCGGGGACGGGGCGAGCATCGGCGGCGACGACCCAGGACCCGCCGACCACGGTGTAGGTGCGCCGCAGCCCGCCGGAGAGGTACGCCGTCAGGCCGCGGACGAGGCGGTCGACGTGCTCGTCGGTCGTGCCGAGGTTGACGCTCGCGCGAAGCGCACCGTCCGGGCGCCCGAACCGGCGGAGCAGGGGGTGCGCGCAGAACAGCCCGGCACGGACGCCGACGCCGTGCTCCGCCGAGAGGTACGTCGCCACCAGCGCCGGGTCGTGGTCCGCGAACCCGAAGGAGACGATGCCCACGGGGTCCGCCGAGTCCGCCCAGATCTGCAACGTCTCCACGCCGGACAACGAGTCGAGGGCCTCCCGGATTCGGCCGAGGTGCCGGCGCTCGTGAGCCACGACCACCTCCTCGGGCACGCCGGCGATCGCGTCCGCGGCGGCAGCCAGCGCGACGACCCCGAGCAGGTTGGGGGTGCCGGCCTCGTGCCGAGCGGGGGAGGTCGTCCAGTCCGTGGTCGGGTCCAGGACGCGGCGTACGGCGCCGCCGCCCACGAGGTACGGCGGGGCCGCGTCGAGCCAGTCCGCGCGGCCGACCAGCGCGCCCGCGCCGTACGGCGCGTAGAGCTTGTGGCCCGAGAAGGCGACGTAGTCGATGCCGGCGTCGCTGAGCGAGAAGCGACGGTGCGGCAGCAGCTGCGCGCCGTCGACGACGACGCGGGCACCGGCCCGGTGCGCCAGGGTGGCGATCTCCGCCAACGGCAGCGTCTCCCCGGTGACGTTCGAGGCGGCGGTGACGGCGACGAGGGCGTACGGCCGCCACTCGAGCTCGGCGGCGAGCGCGGCCAGGGTCTCCGCGATGGTGCCGGGGGTGCTCAGGACCGTTGCGCCGCCTGGGCTCTCGTGCCACGGAAGCAGGTTGGCGTGGTGCTCCACGTCGAGCACCAGCACGCGCCCCGGGGCGTCGTCGTCGCCGGCCGGGAGCGCCGACGCGAGCAGGTTGAGGGCGTCCGTGGTGTTGCGGGTCAGCACGGTGACGTCGTCGGCACGCGCGCCGACGAACGCGGCGATGCTGCGCCGGGCCTCCTCGTAGAGCGTGGTCGACACCTGGGAGTGCCAGCCCGCGCCCCGGTTGACGCTGGCGTAGTAGGGGAGCACCTCGGCGACCCGGTCGGCGACCACCTGCAGGGGTGCCGCAGTAGCGGCGCCGTCGAAGTTCGCGTAGTCGACGGTCCTGCCGTTCGCGAGCGGCACGGGCGCGGGAGGGACGAGTCGGGGGAGCGGGGAGTACGCGGACATGGCCGTTCCTTATCGAGAAAGGTTGAGGTGCGGGCGGGCGCCGCGCCGGGCCCGATGCCCGGCGCGACGCCCGCCCGCGTCGTTCACTTGGTGATGCGGAACGCGTACGCCTTGGACGTCCACCCCAGGTAGTTGGCGTCGCCGGCGTAGCTCACGGTCAGCTTCCAGGTGCCCTTGGGCAGCTTGGGCAGCGTGAGTGTCCGCTTGCCTGCGGACAGGGTGCCGGACACGACCTTCTTGGTCTTGCCCTTCTTGAGCGTGACCTTCACCGTGCCGGTCGCCTGCGCCAGCCCGGCCGGGGCGATGGCGGTGACCGTCGCCTTCCCCTTCTTCTTGGCGGTGGGCTTCTTGTTCAGCTTGTACGCCACACCCGAGACCCCGGCCTTGCCGATCGTCAGCGAGGTCGACGCCGTCGAGCCCGCGACGTTGGCGTTGCCGTCGTACGTCGCGGTGAGGCCGTAGGTCTTGACCGCGAGGTCGGCGGGCAGCGTGAAGACCGCCTTCGACCCGGTGACCGGCTGGGTGATCGGCGCACCGGCGCCGGTCAGGGTGACCGACCCGGTGAGGGGCACACCGTTGGTGGTGGCGACGTTGACCGTCACCGTGCCGGCCTTGCCGTACGACGTGGCCGGGGCGGTCGCACTGGTCGCAGAGGCGACCTTCTTGACCACGAGCACCTTGGTCGCGGAGGCCGCGCCGAACTGGTCGTCACCGGCGTACGACGCGTGCAGCGAGTAGCTCGCGACCGTCGTGGTGGACGGGACCGCGAAGACCGCCTTGCCGTTGCTGATCGTCGCGGTCTTGTCAGCGCCGAGACCGGTCAGCTTGACCGAGCCGGTCGCGCCGCTGGTCACGTTCACGGTAGCCGTCCCGCCGGTGCCGAAGTCGAGGCTGGCCGGTACGTCGATCCCGACGGTCGCGGTCTTCCCGACCACGTTGACCTGAGCGGTCTTCGTGGTCGGCTTGACGATGCCGTCGGCCGACCCGGAGTACTCGAACGTCAGCGTGTGCTGGCCGGCCGGGAGTGCGGGGATCGTCAGCGCCGTGGCGCCGTCGACGAGCGGCGACGCCGCGACCAGCTCGGTCGAGCCCTCGCGGACGGTGACGGTGCCGGTCGGCTTCTTGGTGCCGGTCGACGGGGCGGCGCTGCCGCCGGGGCCGTTGGTGGAGAAGAAGCCGTTGTAGTCCGCGGACGTGACCGTCGCCGTTGCCGGGATGGTGTTGTCGACGCCCACCGACACGGGCACGTCGGTGACCGCCACGTCGCTGGCGTAGCCACCCGCGACCGCGGCGAGGACGTTGCGGATGCTCGCCAGGCCCTCCTTGGCGAACGCCCGCTGGTTCTCCAGCGCGTTCAGGTTGTTGTCGGTCGGCGTGGCCGGCCAGCCCGAGCCGGCGAGCGAGGTGTCGCTGCGCGGCAGGTCCTGACCGAGCGCGTACCACCACTCGGTCATGTACTCCGTGTAGCCGCCGTCGGCGTTCTTGCGGATCGCCTGGTTGGTGACGGGGGCAGGGTTGCCCTGCGCGTCCTCGTGGTCCTTGTTGTAGGTCAGCAGGTGGCCGACCTGGATCTTGTGGGCCAGCTGCTCGCCGTTGGCCGGGTCGCCGCCGGGGTAGTACTTCACCGGGCTGACGCTCTGCGAGCCGGGCTCGGTGTCCGTCGTGCGGTACTGGGTGACGGCGTTGGTGAGGTAGGTGTTGACCAAGTCGCCGTAGAGGTACGACGCGCGTCGGTTCTCGGCGCTCGGGTTGCCACTGGTGGGCACCGCGTTGTCGCGGATGTGCAGCAGGTTGCCGCCGCCGTTGCTCGCGGTCGAGTCGTTGGTGTTGAGCACGAAGTCGAACGCGTAGACCTTCTTGATGCCGAGGTCCTGGGCGTCCTTGTTCGTCGCCTTGATGATGGCGGCGGTGTTGTGGCACCAGGTCCCGCCGAACAGGATCGAGAAGTCACCCGGGCTCTGCAGGATGTGGATCAGCTCGGGGTAGGTGACGGACTGGACCCGGAACCCGTCCTCCGCGTCGGCGGCGCTGAAGATGTTGCCGCCGTGGGTCGCGTCGGTGGGGTAGCGGACGTCGGCGCGGCGGGTGTGCTCGCCGCCCAGGAAGTCGAACTGGGTGTCGACCGCGAGGGTGCCGCCGGAGGTGAGGACGTCCTCGACCTGGTCCTTGTACGCCGTGACCTCCGCAGGGGTGTCCACCTCGGCCGCGGCCACCGGGGCGGTGAGGGCACCGGTGATGCGGGCGGTATCGCCGCCGGAGCCGTCGTACACGAAGAGGTAGGGGTCGGAGGTGTGGGCGTTGGAGAACGGCGTCTCCGCGTCCTTGCTCAGGTAGTCGTTGACCAGCTTGGTGCCGTAGGCGCCGATGTAGGATTTGCCGGTCTCGGAGAGCTTGAGACCGCTGGGGTCGAAGACGTTGAGCGTCCCGCCGTCGAGCTTCGGGTTGAAGTTGTAGATCTTCTGGACGCCGTTGGCCTTGGCGACCTCGTTGATGTAGCCGATGCTCGACTGGAGCGTCGTGCTGTCCGGACCGCCGATGATGAAGGCGTACTTGCCCGGCTTCTTCAGCAGGTACTCGAAGCGCTCCATGGTGGCCGTCTCGAAGACGGTGCCGGCGCCCAGCGCCGCGTACTTGTCGTCGAACCAGTCGACGGTCGCGCCCTTGGTGGGCGCGGGCGCCACCGCCGGCGCGGCGGCCGTGGCCGCAGGGGTGGTGGCCAGCGGTGCGGAGACTGCTGCCCCGGCGCCGAGGACGAGTGCGGGCAGGAGGGCGAGCCGCTTGCGGCGTACCGACTTCTGTGTGCTCATGTGTGATTCCCTTGGGTTGTCGAACGGATGCGAGTTCGTTTGTCGGGGTGGCCCGGTGATCGCCTCACCGGGCCACCCACCTGTCTGGCGTCGGGCTTAGGCGGTCAGGGGCGTGCCCTCCTCGGGTCCGGCGCCCGCCGCGATCGGGCTCGTGGCGGTGCTCGTGACGGAGCGGCCCGGACGACGGCGCTTCGCGACCTCGTGGCCGACCAGGGCAGCGACGCCCACCCCGGCCAGGCCGAGCAGCAGGATCAGGCCGCCCTGCGTGGTCGGCGCCGACTCCGCGGCGGTGGGGGTCGTCGCGGCCGCTTCCGGCGCGGCCGCCGGCGCGGAGACCGTGACCGGCGTGCTCGCCACCTCGACGTTGTCGTAGACGACGACGATCGAGTGGTCACCGGGCTCGAGGGTGTCGGGCACGGTGGCCTCGAGGGCGAAGCCGCCCTCAGCGTCGGTCGCGACCGAGGCCAGCACGATCGGGTCGGAGTGGATCTCCACCTCGAAGCCCGAGACGTCCCCGGCGAAGCCGGCGCCGGTCACGGTGACGGTCCCCCCGGCGACCACGTCACCGGCCACCGAGACCGTGCCGAGCACCTTGCGGGGGTTCTCCCCGATGGAGGTGCGCTCCGAGACCGGGGAGGTCTCGGGTACGCCGTCGGCGTACTGCGCGACGACCTGGGCCCGGTAGGGGCCGTCGGCCAGCTCGGTGAAGGTGTGCTCGGTGGCCTCGGCATCGACATCGGCGGACGGGCCGCCGACCAACGTCACCGTGTAGCCGGTGACGGTGCGGTCGCCGCCCGGCGCCTTCCAGTGCACCGTCAGGCTGGAGCCGTCCACGGTGACCTTCGGTGCGCGGAGCACGGCGGAGTCCGCCTCGGCGGACTCGCTCTGCGAGGCTTCGGCCGACGGGTCGTCCGAGGCGGTCGCGCCGGGGCCGGCCGAGCTGCCGCCGCTCGATCCCGACGACGGCTTCGTGGGCTTCGACGAGGGCGTCGTCGGCTTGGGCGTCGGCTTGGTCGTCGGCTTCGTGCTCGGCTTGGTCGTCGGGTTGGTAGCCGGCGTCGTCGGCGACGCGGGCGAGGTGCTCGGCGGCGGCGTCGGTGTGGGGGCGGGCGTCGGGGTGTCGCTCTTGTAGCCGTGTGCCCCGCCGCCGACGAAGGTGCCGTTGTGGTTGGGGTAGACCGGGTTGTTGTCCCCGTCGAGGACGCAGCCCTCGATCCACAGGCAGGTCTCGTCGTCGACGCACGGCAGGTCGTCCCCGCCGTCGATCCAACCGCCCGCCGCGGTCGCGGTCGGCGCGCCGAGCATGATCACGAAGCCGGTGAGTGCGGTGACCAGCAGCAGCCGCCAGGGCCGCCGTTGGTTGTCGTTCCTGTGTCGTGGACGCACAGAGATCTCCTTCTGGGTGGGTCGTTCGTGGTGCCGCACTAGCGCGATGCGCCGTGCAGCTCGCGGTCGAGGTCGGTGAGCGGGTGGTCGTCGAGGTCGTCCGGCTCGCTGCGGTGCGCCGGCTCGGCCGGGCCCGGGTCGCCCGCGAACACGGCGTCGTCGAGGCGTCCCTCCTTGCGCGCGACGATGGTGGCCGCGACGCCCGCGGCGGTCACGTTCGTCATCGTGCGAGCCATGTCGGCGACCGTGCTGATGGGCAGCGTCAGTGCCAGGAACTCCAGCGGCAGCCCGGCCGCGGTGAGCACCGTGGTCGTGGTGATGGTCGCGGTGCCGGGTACGCCGGCGGTGCCGAGCGAGACGATCAGGCAGAGCACCGCGAGCACGGCGTAGTCGGCGACGCCGTAGTCCATGCCGGTGGCGTTGATGCCCCACACGGCGACCAGCAACGGCCAGATCGCCGCGCACCCCGGCATCCCGATCGTCGTGCCGAGCGGAGCGGTGAAGCCGGCGACGTCCGCCGGCACCCCGATCCGCCGGGTCAGCAGGTCGGTCGTCACCGGGAGGGTGCCGACGCTGCTCTGCGTCGTGAACGCCGTCGCCTGCGCAGGGGCGAACCTGCGGAACCAGGCGAACGGGTTGACGTCCGCACCGACCCGCAGCAGCACTCCGTTGACGACGAAGGTGTCGACCGCGCACACGGCGTACGTGATGGCGAGCAGGCCGGCCAGCGACCAGATGCGGGACCGGTCGTCCGCGGCGTTCGACACAGCGACGGCGGTGAGCGACAGCACGGCGTACGGCGTGAACCAGATGACATAGCCGACGACCCGGTAGATGATCGCGCGGCCGGCGTCGAGCAGCGCCGCGAACGGCTTGACGACCTCGGGGTCGCGTTGTGCGACCGACGCGTAGCCGATCGCGACCAGCAGCGTGAAGACGATGATCGGGATGATGTTGCCGTCGGCGAGGTCGCCGACGACGTTCTGGGGGAAGAAGTCGACGAAGACGTCGGTGAAGGGCCGCACGATCTGCTTCAGCGAGTTGGTGTCCACGTCGCCGCCGGAGCCGAGGCTGGCGCCGCGGCCGACGCCCAGCGCGAGTGCGACGCCGAGGGTCAGCACGATCGCGATGGCGGTGGTGAGCATCAGCCAGAAGACCGAGCGGAGGCCAACTCGGCGCAGCTCGCCGATGTCGCCGAGCGAGGTCACGCTCGACAGGATCGAGACGACGACGAGCGGCCCGACCAGGGCGACCAGGCCGTTGACGTAGATCGTGCCGATCGGGTCGACGTACTCGACCTGGCCCTGGAAGACGATGCCGACCCCGACGCCGACGGCGAGCGCGAGCAGGGTCACGGCGGTGAAGTTCAGCCGCCGGCCGGCGTAGTGGATCCCGGCGAACAGGACGAGGACGACGGCCAGGGTCGTCAGGTTGGGCCAGTCCATGGACTCTCTCTCAGCTACAGGCGTGGTGGCGGGTCAGGCTGTAACCGCCACGTAATACGCCTTTGTATACCGAGTTACCCGACTTTGAGAAATGACGTGTCCGCCATGAGACGCCAGGGCCGCAGTCGTCTAGACCACCTGCGACGGTGTTCGGGACGGAATCGGGTCGAAAATCAGGGGGTTAGTCCCTGACGGTCGGCGCGTGGCCTCAGGCCTCGCGCAGGTCCAGCTCCTGGGCGCGCCGCCAGGCGTAGACCGGCTGGTAGCGGTCGTGCAGCGTGGTCATCAGGCTGATCAGGCAGAGGAAGAAGAACGTCGTCCAGCCGCCAGAGGTCCGGTTGAAGGCGGCGTCCGCGACGGCGACCAGGGCGACGTTGAGCGCGATGCGGAGGGCGACCGCCCCGAGGGCCGACTCGATCGTCCACTTCCGCCGCGAGAAGGCCAGCGTGATCGCGGCGTTGAGCGCGACGAGCAGCCCGATCGAGACGAACAGCTCGGTCGTCGACATCGTCACGCTCGGCAGGAACAGGCCGTAGATCGCCGAGACCATGCCGACGAGCACGATCTTCTCCAGCGTCATCCACGACACCACCCAGCCACCGGCGAGGTGCAGCACGGACAGCTTGGCCGTGGTGTCGACGGCGTCGGGCACCGGGTCGGACATGATCCGGAACGCGTGGTCCGGCTCGGGCAGACGAGGGCGTACGCCGAACCACAGGATCGCCGCGAGCAGCACGAGCAGGGAGATCAGCAGCGGCCACGCCCACCAGTAGTCCTCGAGCGTGTCGGTCACGTCGAGCTCCGCGATGTGCAGCCAGTACTCCTGCGGCAGCTTGATGAAGATCCAGATGAACGCCGCCGTGAGGATCCACGCACGCTCGGTGACCGGACGGGTCGACCAGCGGGTGCGCCACAGCTCGTAGGCGATGAAGAAGTACTCGAACGTGTTCGGGAAGACGAGCAGGACCCAGCGCTCATGGGTGACCTCGAAGGTGAAGGCGCCGACCAGCCGGTAGTAGAAGAGGAACCGCGCGACCGCGAAGGCGTGCAGGTTGTCCCAGTTGCGCATCGCCGCGAGGTAGGCGATGGACAGGTAGAAGATGTCCATCGCCTTGTCGTAGTTCTGGTAGCCCGGCGGGTCGTAGCCGAACGCCTGGAAGATGGTCTGGTCGGCGGCGTCGAGCACCAGGCAGGCGATGATCGCGGGGAGCGGGAACCGCGGGATGAGCAGCGGCAGCAGGAACCGGCCGGCCACGACTACGGCGAACACCACGTCTTCCACGGGGCTGATCGTGGCAGAGATCCCGGCGATCCGGGACAACACACCCTGACGACCGGGACGCGCGCCCGGCGAGGCTGGTCGCGAGATCCTAGAAAGGCCTGCCGATGCCCCGCTCCACCGTTCGCTCCACTGTCGCGCTCCTGGTGACCGCGCTCGTCCTCTCCGTCGTCAGCCCGGTCGCCACGCGGGCGGACTCCGCCGAGCGACCCGTGCGGACAGTGAGTGCCGTCGCCGGCGAACGAGTGGTCCTCGCGGGTGCCGTGCCCCAGCGGGTACGCCGGCCGGTCGCCCTGCAGCGCCGGGTCGGCGGCCACTGGCGGCAGATCGACCGGGCCCGGACTTCGGCCGCCGGCCGGTACGCCTTCACCGTGCGGGCCCGGGCCGCGACCTTCCGGGTCGTCGCGAGAGGCGTCCAGGCCGGGAGGGAGCGGCTCCCGGCCTGGACCTCGCGCCGCACGAGGGTGCGCGTCCTGGCGCAGCACGTGACGCCGACGGACCCACCGACCGTCGAGACCCCGCCGGTCGCCAACCCGCCGGCCGACAACCCGCCGGCCGGCCGCAAGCCCTGGGTCACCGGCTACTACGCCGCGTGGTTCTGGGAGTGGCTCTACCCGCCGGAGGAGGTCGACATGACGGCGATGACCCACTTCGTGTTCGGCCGGGTCGCGCCGGGTGGCGGCTCGCTCGGTGGCGACCCCACGGAGCTGATGGACGGGGCCTGGTCTGCGCAGGAGCCCGACCGGGCGCCCGACGGCAGCGGCGACAGCATCGAGGACTACCTGGTCGGTCGCGCCCACGCCGCAGGCACCAAGGCGCTGCTGATGCTCGGCGGCGACGGTGCCGACGGGCGAGGCTTCCTGAAGTCGACCGCTACGTCGCAGCTCCAGGGCGAGTTCGTCGACACCATCGTCGACTACCTCATCGAGCACGACTACGACGGCGTCGACCTCGACTGGGAGAACTGCCTGGACGGGCACCCCGACTGCGTCGACGAGGGCGAGGACCCGGTCACGGCCGGGCAGGCCCAGCAGCGGCTGCTCGGGCTGATCGACGCGATCCGCGCCGAGATGGCGACCCGCGAGCGCTACGCCGCGACCCCCGGCTTGCTGACGTTCCCCGGCTACGCGATCAAGATCAACGAGAACGGCGGCCGGCCCGAGCACTGGCAGACCGAGGTCGCGCTGAAGGTCGACCAGTACAACCTGATGACCTACGGCGTGGGCACGACCTGGAACGGCGGCGGCTGGCTGTCGTGGTTCTCGGGCGCGCTCTTCGGGGCCGGCGGGCTCAACCCGGTCGACATCTCCTCCAGCGTCGCGGCGTACCAGGCCAGCGGCGTGCCGCGGGACCGCATCGGCATCGGGATCGGCTTCTACGGGATCTACTACGGCCCGGGCATCACGGCGCCGCGACAGTCAACCGACGACAACCGCATCTACGAGATCCAGGACGCACCGCTGTCCTACAGCGAGCTCGACCGGTTGGGCTACTTCACGCACGGGACGCGGCACTGGGACGAGGAGGCGAAGTCGACCTACCGCCTGTACGACGGGGGATACGTGCCTGCGCTCGACCCGGGCCGCAACCCGGCCGGTCTGCTGTCGCACGAGGACGAGCAGTCCATCGCCGCCAAGGGGAAGTGGGTCAGGGACACCGGGGTAGGCGGCACGATCCTGTGGACGATCAACTACGGCTGGCTGCCGCGCACCCAGAGCAACCCGCTGATGGATGCGGTGAAGGGGAGCTTCCTGGGGTGATCCGTCACTCGGGCAGTACGTCGGCGCGCGCGTCGACCAGCTCGGTAGGAGCCGTCAGTCGCCACGCCTCGAAGACCAGCTCGGCGAGCTCCTCGCGCTCGACACCCTCGAGACGGACGACGACCCAGCCGAAGCCACCCATCGTGAACTGCACCTCGAACACGTCGGGCCGCTCGGCGACCAGCGCCGCCTGCTCGGCGATCGTCTGCTTCAGGCCGACCGTGCGGGTGGGCTCCCACAGGTAGCCGAAGACGCGGCGGCGTACGTCGAAGCGCCAGTAGCGGTCGTGGTCGGAGCGCTCGACCTCAGGCAGCTGCTCGACCAGCTCCAGGAAGTCGGAGATCTCCGTGCCGGCCACGGCAGGAGTCTGCCGGATGCCGGGAACGAACGACCACACTGCCGCGTTGAACCCAGTGAGCCCGCTTAGGATGGGCTTATTGAGGTGACCCGTCACAGCGACGCCACCCCCGGCCTCGAGGAGAGACCACATGCAGAGCAACAACCCGGCGCTCCGCCGTTCGGCGGAGTTCAGCGCCAACAGCAACGCCCAGACCGGCTACACCGACCCCTCCAGCTGGGGCACCGGCACGCCCGGCCAGACCGGCCTGCAGACCCCGGTCGCCACCGGCGGTCCGATGACCGTCGACTCGGTCGTCCAGAAGACCGCGATCTCGGTCGGCCTCGTGATGATCGTCGCCGCCGCGACCTGGTACCTGACCCCGGCGATCGACCCCGACACGAACGCCGACCTCGGCCCGCTGATCGCCGCGATGACGATCGGCTCGCTCGGCGCCTTCGCGCTGTCGCTGGTCAACTCGTTCAAGCGCGTGATCAGCCCGGCGCTCGTGCTCGCCTTTGCGGCCCTCGAGGGTCTGGCCCTCGGCGGCCTGTCGAAGTTCTTCGACGCGATCTACGGCGACCACATCGTCATGCAGGCCGTGATCGGCACCTTCGCGGCCTTCGCCGGCACGCTCGCGGCGTACAAGTTCTTCGACATCAAGGTCGGCAAGAAGTTCCGCACCTTCGTGATCGCCGCCGTGCTCGGCATGGTCGGCCTGAGCGTGCTCGAGCTGGTGCTCAGCCTGTTCAACGCCGACTTCGGCCTCTTCGGCGTCAGCCGGATTGGCATGATCACCGCCTTCGCGGGCCTGATCCTCGGTGTCTTCATGCTGATCCTCGACTTCGACTTCGCCGAGCAGCTCATCGCTCACGGCGCGCCGGAGCGGGAGGCCTGGCGGGTGGCCTTCGGCCTGACCGTCAGCCTGGTCTGGATCTACACCAACCTGCTGCGCATCCTGGCGTTCTTCAGCTCCGACTGATCAAACGACCAGCACGTACGACGAAGGCCCCGGAGCGATCCGGGGCCTTCGTGCATGTCGGCTGTGTATTTCGGCCTATCCCTCGTCCTCGTCGGGCGCCTCGCCCTCGGTGTCCGGGTGCCGGCGGCGGTGCCGCAGCTCGACCCAGAGGCCGCGTACGCCGCGGCGCGAGCCGCCGATCTCGGTGCCGCCGAGCTCGGTGCCGGGCACGTCGACGGCCTGGACCGCCGCGGCCGCGATCGGCATGACGCCCTCGCCCCGGTAGGCCTCCGGCTCCGCCTCGTCCTCGGGGGTCAGGCCGAGGGCGGCGAGGGTAGAGGGCAGCAGCACCTGCACCAGCGAGCGGTAGCCGCTGGCCGAGGGGTGGAACTGGTCGGGCCCGAAGAGCACGGCCGGCGCCGCGGCGAACTCCGGGCCGAGGATCGAGCCCAGGGAGACCGTCCGGCCGCCCTCCTCGAGCACCGCGATCGTCTGCGCGGCCGCGATCCGGCGCGACCAGGCGCGGGCGATCTGCTTGAGCGGCGGCATGATCGGTTTGATCGTGCCGAGGTCGGGACAGGTGCCGACGAGCACCGCGACCCCGGCGTTGTGCAGGCGCCGGACCGCCTCCGACAGGTGCCGGACCGACGCCGCCGGGAGCACGATGTGGGTCACGTCGTTGGCGCCGACCAGGATCACCGCGACGTCGGGGTCGGTCGGCAGCGCCCGCTCGACCTGGGCGCCGAGGTCGGACGACATCGCCCCCACGACCGCGAAGCCACGCAGGTGCACCCGCCGGTCGGCGAGCTCCGCGACACCGCTGGCGAGCACGGCTCCCGGTGTCTCCTCGACCCGGTCGACGCCGTACCCGGCAGCGCTGGAGTCGCCGAGGATCGCGATCTTGATCGCGGGCCCGGGCCGGCCGCGGCCGTACCAGCCGCTCGGGTCCGGCGGCCGCACCGAGCTGGCCTCGCCGATCACCCGGCGGGCCGACTTCGCCTCGAAGGTCAGCAGCCCGTAGAGCGCGGCTCCGAGCACGGACAGCCCGCCTCCGCCGTACACAGCGGCGGAGGCCAGCTTGCGCGCGGCGGCTGCTTTACCCACGCCCTCACCCTACGGAGGGGTACCAGCCGGTATGCACGGGGTTTCCCCGGTGGTGACTCCCGCAACTAGATTGACTCAATGCAGTACGTGAACTCACTCCTGGACCTGATCGGCAACACCCCGCTGCTCAGACTGTCCAAGTCCATGGGCTCCCTCGACGGCGCCAAGGGACCGATCGTCCTCGCCAAGGTGGAGTACCTCAACCCGGGCGGCTCCGTGAAGGACCGCATCGCCACCCGGATGATCGAGGCCGCCGAGGCGTCCGGCGAGCTCCAGCCGGGCGGCACGATCGTCGAGCCGACGTCGGGCAACACCGGCGTCGGACTGGCGATGGTGGCCCAGGCGAAGGGCTACAAGTGCATCTTCGTCTGCCCCGACAAGGTCAGCGAGGACAAGCGCAACGTGCTCAAGGCGTACGGCGCCGAGGTGGTCGTCTGCCCGACCGCCGTCGAGCCCGAGCACCCTGACTCCTACTACAACGTCTCCGACCGGCTCGCGTCGCAGCCGGGTGCCTGGAAGCCCGACCAGTACTCCAACCCGCACAACCCGCGCTCGCACTACGAGACCACGGGCCCGGAGATCTGGGCGCAGACCGAGGGGCGGATCACCCACTTCGTCGCCGGCGTCGGCACCGGCGGGACGATCAGCGGCACCGGCCGCTACCTCAAGGAGCAGAACGCCTCCGTGCAGGTCGTGGGCGCGGACCCCGCCGGCTCGGTCTACTCGGGCGGCTCCGGGCGGCCCTACCTGGTCGAGGGCGTGGGGGAGGACTTCTGGCCCGACGCCTACGACCGCGACGTCGCCGACCGGATCATCGAGGTCTCCGACGCCGACTCCTTCGCGACCACCCGCCGGCTGGCCCGTGAGGAGGCGCTGCTCGTCGGCGGCTCGTCCGGCATGGCGGCGTACGCCGCGATCCAGCTCGCGCACGAGCTCGAGGGCACGCCCGAGGGCGAGGATGCAGTGATCGTCGTACTGCTCCCGGACTCCGGCCGCGGCTACCTCACCAAGGTCTTCAACGACGACTGGCTGGGTCAGTACGGCTTCCCGGTCGACGGCGTCGAGCGGATCGTGCAGACCGTGGGGGAGGTGCTGCGCGGCAAGGACGGGCGGCTGCCCGACCTGGTCCACACGCACCCCGGCGAGACCATCGCCGAGGCGGTCGCGATCCTGCAGGAGTACAACGTCTCGCAGATGCCCGTCGTCCGGGCCGAGCCGCCCGTGGTGGCCGCCGAGGTCGTCGGCTCGGTCTCCGAGCGGACCCTCCTCGACCTGCTCTACACCGGGTCCGCCAGGCTCACCGACAGCGTCAGCGAGCACATGTCGCCGCCGCTGCCGAGCATCGGCTCCACCGAGCCCGCCTCCGAGGCCGTCGGTGCGCTCGAGGGTGCCGACGCGCTCCTCGTGCACGAGGACGGCAAGCCGGTCGGTGTGGTCACCCGCCACGACCTGCTGGCGTACTTGGCTCGCGGCTGACCGTCGTTCGCCGGGGTGGTTTCGAGGCTCGTCGCTAGCGCTCCTCGCACCTCAACCACCGGACACGGTGGTTGAGGTGTGAAGGCCGCCAGGCCTGAGCCTCGAAACCCCTGACCACGACGACGAGTCCTCGGTCACAGCCGTACCAAGCAATTGCTTGGTACGGTGCAGGCATGACGGAGACAGCGACACCGGCGATCGACGGCTGGTTCACGACCGGCCCGGACCCGGCTCTGGTCGGGACGCGGTGCATGACCTGCGAGACGGTCTACTTCCCGCGGGCGTCCGGCTTCTGCCGCAACCCGGGCTGCTCGGGCGAGGAGTTCGCCGAGGTCGAGCTGTCGCGGCGCGGCACGATCTGGTCCTACACGGACGCGCAATACCAGCCGCCGCCGCCGTACGTCCCGAGCACTGACCCGTACGTGCCGTTCGCGCTCGCCGCGGTCGAGCTCCCCGAGGGGATGGTCGTGCTCGGCCAGGTCGCCGAGGGGTACGGCGTCGCCGACCTGCGCGTGGGCGCCGAGGCCGAGGTGGTCGTGGAGACCCTCTACAGCGACGAGACCGGTGAGCGGACGATCTGGCGCTGGAAGCCGGTGACCGAGATGGGCGAGGAGTCCGACCAGTGAGCACCTTTGACGTCGCCGTCGCCGGAGTCGGCATGCACCCGTGGGGCAAGTGGGGCAAGCACTTCGTCGAGTACGGCGTGCACGCCTCCCGGGCCGCGCTCGCCGACGCCGGGGTCGCCTGGCAGGACGTCGACCTGATCGTCGGCGGCGAGACCGTCCGCAACGGGTACGGCGGCTACGTGGCCGGCGCGACCTTCGCCCAGGCGCTGGGCTGGAACGGCGCCAAGGTCGCGACGTCGTACGCCGCCTGCGCGACCGGCGCCCAGGCCCTCGACACCGCCCGTGCCCGGATCCTGGCCGGCCTGTCCGAGGTCGCGCTGGTGGTCGGCGCCGACACCACCCCCAAGGGGTTCCTCGCACCCAACGCCGGCGAGCGCTGGGACGACCCGGACTGGCTGCGGTTCCGCCTGCTCGGCATGACGAACCCGGCGTACTTCGCGCTCTACGCGCGACGGCGGATGGACCTCTACGGCGCGACCCAGGAGGACTTCGCCCAGGTCAAGGTCAAGAACGCCAAGCACGGCCTGGCCAACCCCAACGCGCGCTACCGCAAGGAGGTCAGTGTCGAGGACGTGCTGACCAGCGCGATCGTCTCCGACCCGCTGCACCTGCTCGACATCTGCGCGACGTCCGACGGCGCGGCCGCCGTCGTCCTGTGCTCCACCGAGTACGCCGCCAAGCACGGCCTGGGTGGCGGGGTGAAGATCAACGCGATCTCGACGGTCACGCCGACCTTCCCGCAGACGGTGATCGACATGCCGCTGCTCTCGACGGAAGCGACGAACGCCGTGGCCGCACCGGAGCGGACCTTCAAGGAGTCGATCGGCGCCGCGGCGTACGAGGAGGCGGGCATCGACCCCGCCGACGTCTCGGTCGCCGAGGTCTACGACCTGTCGACGGCGCTCGAGCTGGACTGGATCGAGGACCTCCAGCTGTGCAAGCGCGGTGAGGCCGAGGCGCTGCTGCGTGCGGGCGACACCACGATCGGCGGCCGGATCCCGGTCAACCCGTCGGGTGGCCTGGCCTGCTTCGGCGAGGCCGTCCCCGCCCAGGCGCTGGCCCAGGTCTGCGAGGTCACCTGGCAGCTGCGCGGCCAGGCGACCGGTCGTCAGGTCGAGGGCGCCCGGGTCGGCATCACGGCAAACCAGGGTCTCTTCGGCCACGGCTCGTCGGTGATCCTCAGCCGCTGACCGACCGACCCAGCAGGGCGGCGAGCCGGTCGATGGCGGGTGCGTCGTCGGCCACCGGCTGGGGCGAGCCGAACGGCGTGCGATCCGGCGGCAGCCGCTCCATCAGCGCCAGGCTGTGCCCGATCGCGCGCTCGGCCACGGCCGCGTCGACGGCGTACGCCGCTCCCACGCCGCGAGCGATGTCCCACCCGTGGGCCAGGGCCTCGATGGTGCGTAGCTCCGCGACGGCCGCGACCGGCATCGGCCCGATGCCGGTCGGGTAGGTCCCGTCACCGGCCGCCGCGAGCGCGTCCCGGAGCCGGACCGCACCCGCGTCGTACGCCGCGGGCAGATCGGGCAGCGGCACCGCCGCCACCTCGGCGGTGATCGCAGGGAGGTCGTAGGCAACGCCGCCGAGGGACGTCGTGAAGGCGCGCTCGCCGGCCGTGAGGTGCCGGGTCACGCCGGCGACATCCCAGTCCTCACAAGGCGTCGGACGTGCCCAGTCATCGGGCCCGAGGCCGACCAACAGGGAGCTGAAGGCTGACTGCGCGTGGGCGAGGTCGTCGAGGTCCATGGAGCCACTGTGCACCCCAGCGCCGACAGTCGGCGAGGGGTGGTTTCGAGGCTCGCTTCGCTCGCACCTCAACCACCGTGCTCGTCGTACGGCGGCGATGGTTTCGAGGCTCGCTTCGCTCGCACCTCAACCACCGACACGGTGGTTGAGGTGCGAGGCGCGCTAGTGACCTGGATTTGAGATCCGGTTCATAAGTCGGCCGATGCTGGCGAGGATCTGTTCGGCGGTCTTGGTCCAGACGAAGGTCTTGGGGTCGTTGTTCCAGGCTTTGACCCATTGGCGGATGTCGGCTTCGAGTGCTTGGACGCTGCGGTGGTCGGAGCGTCGGAGGAGGTCAGCGGTGACGTAGCCGAAGAACCTCTCGACCAGGTTCAGCCAGGAGGAGTACGTCGGAGTGAAGTGCATCGTCACGCGGGGGTGCTCGGCCAGCCAGGTCTTGATGATCGAGTGCTTGTGGGTGCCGTAGTTGTCGCAGATCAGGTGGATGTCGAGGTCCTCGGGGACCTGGTCGTCGATCTTGGTGAGGAACTTCTTGAACTCCACTGCCCGGTGGCGTCGGTGCAGCGAGGAGATCACGGTGCCGTCGGCGACGTTCATCGCCGCGAACAAGGTCGTGGTGCCGTGGCGGACGTAGTCATGGGTCCGTCTCTCGGGCATGCCGGGCATCATCGGGAACGCCGGCTGGGAGCGTTGGAGGGCCTGGACCTGCGACTTCTCGTCCACGCACAGCACGACTGCTGCCTCGGGCGGATTCAGGTACAGGCCCACGACGTCGTAGAGCTTGTCGATGAACAGTGGGTCGGTGGAGAGCTTGAAGTGATCGACCAGGTGCGGCTTGAGGCCGAAGTCGGACCAGATCTTCCCGATCGTCGACTTCGACAGCCCGGTCCGTTCCGCCATCTTCGCCCGGCTCCAGTGCGTCGCGTTCGCAGGCGTCGACTCCAGGGTCGCCACGATGACGTCCTCGACCTGGTCCACGCTGATCGTGCGCGGACGTCCCGGTCGCGGCTCGTCACCAAGCCCATCGAGACGGTGCTCGACGAACCGTCGCCGCCACTTGCTGACCGTGTGCTCCTCGCAGCCGACCTGCGTCGCGACGACCTTGTTGTCGAGACCCTGCGCGCAGGCGAGCACGATCTTCGACCGCAACGCCAACGCCTGAGACGACGTCGCGCGTCGCGCCCATCTCCTCAGCTGCTCTTCCTCCTGAGCAGTGAGAACCAGTGGGGCCTTGGGTCGTCCCGAGCGAGCCATACCCCCAGTCTAGAACTTACGAACCGCATTTCCAGCGCAGGACACTAGCGCCGAGCCTCGAAACCACCACTTCGTGGCCCAGGTCACGGTCCGCGGGGGCCCGAGCGACCCCGGTGATCGCCCCCTCCCGGACTTTGAGAAAGTTTTCACAAGCGCCCCGTTTGGCCCGTTCCGGGGGACCCTCGGCCGGGACATCGGGGGCAGGGTTTTTCCTAGCGTTGGCCCGTCGCAGTCGCTCAGATGAGTGGAGATCCACGTGGACAGCATTCTCGACATCGCCCGGTGGCAGTTCGGCATCATCACCGTCTACCACTTCCTCTTCGTCCCGCTGACGATCGGCCTCACCGCGCTGGTCGCGGTGATGGAGACCCAGTGGCTGCGGACCAAGGACCCGGAGTGGCTCCGGCTGACGAAGTTCTTCGCCAAGCTGATGCTGATCAACTTCGCGATCGGGGTCGTGACCGGGATCGTGCAGGAGTTCCAGTTCGGCATGAACTGGTCCGACTACTCCCGCTTCGTCGGCGACGTCTTCGGCGCCCCGCTCGCGGTCGAGGCGCTGCTCGCGTTCTTCCTCGAGTCGACGTTCCTCGGCCTGTGGATCTTCGGCTGGGACAAGCTGCCGCGCGGCCTGCACTGCGCGTGCATGTGGATCGTGCACCTCGGCACGCTCGCGTCGAGCTGGTTCATCCTGGCGGCCAACTCCTGGATGCAGCACCCGGTCGGCTACCTCTACAACCCCGACACGGGACGCGCGGAGCTGACCGACTTCTGGGCCGTGATGTTCAACAAGGTCCAGCTCGCGACGTTCCCGCACGTGATCCTCGCGGCGTACATGACCGGCGCGGCGTTCGTCCTCGGCGTCTCGGCCTGGCTCTACGTCTCCAAGCGCCACCAGGCCGACCGGTCGACGTACCGGATGGGCATCCGGCTCGGCGCCTGGGTCGTGCTGATCGCCGGCCTCGGCGTCACCATCAGCGGCGACTACCAGGGCAAGATCATGACCGACGTCCAGCCGATGAAGATGGCGGCCGCAGAGGCGTTGTACGACACCGAGGACTCCTGCGCGCCGTTCTCGATCTTCACCGTCGGTACGCCGGACGGGAAGTCGGAGAAGTTCGCGATCACCGTCCCGTGCCTGCTGTCCTTCCTCGCGACCGGCCACTTCGACGGCAAGGTCGAGGGCATCAACGACCTGCGGGCGCAGTACCAGGAGAAGTACGGCCAGGACCCCGGTGCGCGCTACTACGACCCGTCCGGCAACTACTCGCCGATCATCCCGGTGACCTACTGGACCTTCCGCTACATGATCGGCTTCGGCATGGCCGCGGCGTTCCTCTCCGCGCTGATCCTCTTCATGACCCGCAAGGGCCGGGCGCCGACGACGAAGTGGTTCGGCCGGATGGCCATCGCCGCACCGATCCTGATGCTGCTGGGCAACTCGGCCGGCTGGATCTTCACCGAGATGGGCCGTCAGCCGTGGGTGGTGTTCGGCCTGATGACGACCTCGAACGGCGTCTCACCCGGCGTCAGCACCACCGAGGCCTGGATCTCGCTGATCTCGCTGACCGTCCTGTACGGCGTGCTCGCGGTCGTCGAGGTCGGCCTGATCGTGCGGTTCTCCAAACGCGGCCTGGACCCGTTCGAGGAGCCACCGGACCCGACGCTCGGCGGCAGTGACGACGACGACCGCCCGCTGGCGTTCGCCTACTAGGGGAGGAGAGACGACATGGAGCTCACGACCGTCTGGTTCATCCTGATCGCCGTCCTCTGGATCGGCTACTTCACCCTGGAGGGCTTCGACTTCGGGGTCGGCATGCTGCTGCCCGTGCTCGCCCGCGACGACCGCGAGCGCCGGCTGATGATCAACACCATCGGCCCGGTGTGGGACGGCAACGAGGTCTGGCTGCTGACCGCCGGAGGTGCGACGTTCGCGGCGTTCCCGGAGTGGTACGCCACGCTCTTCAGCGGCTTCTACCTGCCCCTGCTGCTGATCCTGCTGGCGCTGATCGTGCGCGGCCTCGCCTTCGAGTACCGCCACCAGCGGCCCGGTGCCGCCTGGCACTCGTGGTGGGACCGCGCGATCGTCGTCGGGTCCTATGTGCCGGCGTTCCTGTGGGGCGTGGCGTTCGCCAACATCGTGCGCGGCGTGCCGATCGACGAGACCAAGGACTTCACCGGCACGATCTTCACGCTGCTCAACCCGGTCGGGCTGCTCGGCGGGCTGGTGACGCTCTTCCTCTTCCTCACCCACGGCGCGATGTTCGTGGCGTTGAAGACCGACGGCGACGTCCGGCACCGCGCCCGGGCGCTGAGCGTCAAGCTCGGCCTCGTGGCCGCCGTCGTATCCGTGGCGTTCCTGGTCTGGGCGCAGCTGCACACCGGCGACGCCTGGTCGGCCGTCCTCTTCGTGGTCGCCGCGGCGGCGCTGGTGGGCGGCATCGCGGCGGCGTACGTCGGACGCGAGGGCTGGGGCTTCATCGGCACCTTCGTCTGCATCGCGCTCGCCGTGGCCGGCCTCTTCGTCGCGCTCTTCCCCGACGTGATGCCGTCGACGACCGACCCGGCGTTCTCACTGACGACGACCAACGCGTCGGCTACGGCGTACACGCTCAAGGTGATGACCTGGGTCGCGGTGATCTTCACGCCGCTGGTGCTGCTCTACCAGTCGTGGACCTACTGGATCTTCCGCAAGCGGATCTCGGTGCACCACATCTCCGACCACCACGAGCCCGAGCCCGCGCGATGACAGGCACAGCGTGAGGCCCAGCGACCCGCGCGTACGCCGTCAGCTGGCGCCCGCGCGGCGGCAGCTCGCGGTCGTGCTGGCCGCCGGGGTCCTCGCGAGCCTGCTCCTGGTCGGCCAGGCGTGGGCGGTCACCGAGCTGATCATCGCCGCGCTCGACGACGGTGCGGTGTGGACCTGGGCGGTGGTCGTCGTCGCGGTGTTCGCCGCCCGGTCGATGACCGGTTGGACCACCGACACGATGGCTGCCCGCGCGGCCGCGGTCGTCGGCTCCGACGTACGCCGTCGGGTGGTCGGCGCGATCCTGCGCGACGGCGGAGCGGGGAGGTCGAGCGGCGAGCTCGCCGGGCTGGCGACTCGCGGCGCGACCGCGGCGGAGCCCTACCTCACCCGCTACGTCCCGGCCCTGGTGCTGGCCGGCGTGCTGCCCGTCGTGACCCTGGTGGCGATCGCCACCCAGGACCCGATGAGCGCGCTGATCGTGCTGGTCACGCTGCCGCTGATCCCGGTCTTCGGCATCCTGGTCGGCCTCGCGACCCGGGACCGCGCCCGGCTGCAGTGGCGCGCCCTGGCTTCGCTGTCGGGGCACTTCCTCGACGTGATGCGCGGCCTGCCGACGCTGGTGGCCTTCCGCCGGGCCGAGGCGCAGTCGGCGACGATCCGCTCGATCACCGACCGCTACCGGCGCCGGACCCTGCAGACCCTGCAGATCGCGTTCGCGTCGTCGGCGGTGCTCGAGCTGGTGGCGACGCTCTCCGTCGCGCTGGTCGCGGTCACCGTCGGCATCCGGCTCTCGCACGGCGACCTGGACCTCGAGACCGCGCTGGTCGTCCTGCTCCTGGCGCCCGAGGCCTACTGGCCGCTGCGCCGGGTGGGCGCGGAGTTCCATGCCGCTGCCGAGGGGGTCGCGACCTTCGAGGTCGCGAGCGACCTGGTCGACGCCGACGACGCCACTCCGCGCCGGCGGCCCGGAGCGATGCGCCTCGACCACGTGTCGGTGCTGCGGCCCGGCCGCGCCGTACCCGCGCTCGACGACGTCAGCCTCGCTGTGCCCGACCGCGGGGTGCTCGCGATCACCGGGCCGTCCGGGTGCGGCAAGTCGACGCTATTGGCCGTGCTCGCGGGCCTGCTCGAGCCGACCTCCGGCACCGTCCACGGCCCGACTCGCGACCGGATCGCGTGGCTGCCGCAGCGGCCGGTCTTCGTGTCCGGCACGGTCGCCGACAACCTGCGGCTCGCCGCACCGGACGCGTCCGACCAGCAGCTGCTGGCCGCGCTCGGCCGGGTCGCGCTGCCGGTCGGGCTCGACGTCCGTCTCGGTGAGGACGGTACGACGCTGTCGGCCGGCGAGCGGGCGCGCCTCGCGCTGGCCAGGGTGCTGGTGGCGGAGCGGCCCTACGTGCTGCTCGACGAGCCGACCGCCCACCTGGACGCCGCGACCGAGCGGATCATCGCCGACACCGTGGTGGAGCTCGGTCGTACGTCGTCGGTGGTCGTCGTCGCGCACAAGCCCGCGCTCGTAGCGCTCGCCGACCGGGTGGTGACACTGCCAGTGCCACAACCGCTGGTTGAGGTGCGAGCGCCAGCGAGCCGCGAAACCCCTCCGGTGGTTGAGGTGCGAGGAGCGCCAGCGACGAGCCTCGAAACCACCGGAAGACGGGGCCTGCTGCTGCCGACCGTCCTCGGCGGCCTCGCCTCAGCGTCGGGGGTCGCGCTGACGGCGACCGCCGGCTGGCTGATCGTGAAGGCGTCGTACCAGCCCGCGATCCTGACGCTGCTCGTCGCGATCGTCGCCGTGCGCGCCTTCGGCATCGCGCGGCCGGTGCTGCGGTACGCCGAGCGCCTGCGCTCCCACGACGTGGTGCTGCGCCTGCTCGCCGACCGCAGGGTCGCGGTGTACGACGCGGTCGTGCCGCTGACGCCCGGGGCGCTCGGCCGGCGTCGCGGCGACCTGCTGGCGTCGGTCGTCGACGACGTCGACGCGGTGCTCGACCGGGAGCTGCGGGTGCGGATGCCGGTGCGGGGGTTCGTCATCACCGCAGGGATCGCCGCGGTGTTCGCCGCCTTCGCCGCTCCGGTCATGGTGGTCGTCGTCCTGGGCGTCGTCGTCGCCGCCGTCGCCGCCTACGGCCTGGCCCGAGCGGGTGCGGCGCGCGCCGAGCGCGAGGCCGTCGCCACCCGGGCGCGGCTCTCCGACGCCGTTGTCGAGGTCACCCAGACGGCCGACGAGCTCGCCATGTGGCAGGCCGAGCAACGCGCCGTCGACTCTGTCGTGGCGCTGGGCACCGAGCTCGGGCGGAGCACCGTCGCGGCGGCCCGCTGGCTGGCCACCGGCCGGGCCTTGGTCCTGCTCTGCTCCGGGGTCGGCGTCGCCGCCGCCGCGCTGCTGCTCCAGGGCACGGTGTCCGGCCCGCTGCTCGCCCTGCTGGTGCTGCTGCCGCTCGCCCTCGGTGAGCCCGCCTCGTCGCTGGCCGACGCCGGGGCACTCGCCGCGCGGACCCGGGCCGCCGAGGACCGCCTGGCCGAGCTGGCGGCGCGGTCGCCGGCCGTCGAGGAGCCTGCGGTCCCGGCACCGCTGCACGGCGACACCGTGCGGGTCGACCGGGTCACCGCTGCGTGGGGCGAGCTGGCGGTGCTGCGCGACCTCGACCTGGTGATCGAGCCCGGTGACCGGATCGCGGTCGTCGGCCCCACCGGCTGCGGCAAGAGCACGCTCGCCTCCCTGCTGATGCGATTCGTCGACCCCGTGCGCGGCGCCGTACGGCTCGGCGACCGGGCGTTGCCCGAGCTCGCCCTCGGCGACGTACGGCGCACCGTCGGGCTGGTCGACGACGACCCGCACGTCTTCGCCACGACGCTGGTGGAGAACGTCCGGCTGGCGCGACCCGCCGCCACCGACGCCGAGGTCGACGCGGCCCTGCGCCAGGCCCGGCTCGGGTCGTGGGTGGACGCGCTGCCGGACGGCATCGACAGCTGGCTCGGCGACGGGCACGCGCAGGTCTCCGGTGGCGAACGTGCCCGGATCGCGATCGCCCGGTCGCTGCTCGCCGACCAGCCGGTCCTGGTGCTCGACGAGCCCGCCGCCCACCTCGACGGCGCGACCGCCGACGAGCTCGCGGCCGAGGTGCTCGACGGGGAGCGCGGCCGGACGGTCGTGTGGATCACCCATGCCGCCGCGGGCCTGGACCGGGTCGACCGGGTGGTCGAGCTGGCTCAGCCGAGCGGGACGCGCCAGACGAACGTCGTACCCCGCGGCTGACGCTGGTGCACGTCGAGCGAGCCGCCGAGGGTCTCGGCTCGCCGGCGGGCGTGGCGCAGGCCGACCTCGCTGGTCCGGGTCGACAACCCGACGCCGTCGTCCTCGACCGTCAGCCGCACCTCGCCGTCGGCGACCCGCAGCTCGATCTGACCGGCGTCCGCCGCCGCGTGCCGGGCGATGTTGGAGAGCGCCTCGCGGAGCACGGGCACGATGTTGTCCGCGACCACCTCGGGGATCTGCGACACCGGGCCGACCAGCTCGACCGCCGGCGCGAACTTCATCAGGGAGGCGTAGTCCTCGACCACCTCGCGCATCTCGACCACCAGCGAGGAGGTCTCGGCCAGCCGCCACTCGAAGACCGCCTCGCGGATGTCCTCCTTGGTCTGGTCGATCGTCCGGGTGGCCTCGGCCAGCAGCTCCGTCGCTACCGCCGGGTCGGTCTCGAGACCGGCGTGCTCGACCAGCAGCCGCATCGCGTTCAGTCGGGCGACCACGAGGTAGTGCAGGTCGCGGGCGATCCGCTCGCGGTCGGAGGTGCCGTCGAGGTCGGCGACCACCGCGCCGAGGTCGTCGATGACGTGCCGCCCGGGCCGGTCTGGAGGTGTCGGCTCGGTCACCGGCTCAGTCTGCCAGTGCCCACTAGCCTCGGCGCATGTCTTTCGTGCTGGTCGACCGCCCCGATCCCGCCGTCGCCGTCGTCACCCTGAACCGTCCCGAGCGGATGAACGCGATGGCGTACGACGTGATGGTGCCCTTCCGCGACGCCCTGCGCTCGCTCGGCGAGGACAACACGGTGCGCGCCGTAGTCGTCACCGGTGCCGGGGCCGGGTTCTGCTCCGGCGCCGACCAGGAGTCGGCGGGCGTCCCGCCGGGTGTCGCGGGCCTGACCCGCCCGACGTACGCACTGCGGGCGATGGAGGTGCTCGAGGACGTGGTGCTCACGATCCGCCGGCTGCACCAGCCGGTGATCGCCGCCGTCAACGGTGCCGCCATCGGCGGCGGGCTCTGCCTCGCGCTCGCCTGCGACCTGCGGATCGCGGCGCCGGCGGCGTACTTCCGCGCGGCCGGGATCAACAACGGGCTGACGGCGAGCGAGCTCGGGCTGTCGTTCCTGCTGCCGCGGGCGGTCGGCTCGACCCGCGCGGCCGACATCATGCTGACCGGCCGCGACGTGCAGGCCGAGGAAGCGGAGCGGATCGGGCTGGTGTCGTCCGTGGTGCCCGACGTCGCCGGCGCGGCGGTCGAGATCGGGCAGCGGATCGCGGGTTTCTCGCAGCCCGGCATCGAGCTCACCAAGAAGTCGCTGCACGCCGGCATCTCTGCCACGTCGCTGGAGACCTACCTGTCGTCGGAGGGGATCGGGCAGCTCTACCTGCGGATGCTGACCGGCAACTTCGAGGAGGCAACGGCCGCGCGCAAGGAGGGTCGGGCGCCACGTTTCACCGACGAGCGCTGACGGGCTGACAGGGATTGCATGCGCTTGTCGGGGTTTGCAAAGGCCGACAAGCGTTGGGATCCCCGGTCGACCGGGGATTCATGTTGCTGGTGGGACCGCGCCAAGCGTCATCAGCACCAGCGTCGGGAAGTCGGCCGCCAGCCACGCAGGCTGCACCTCGCCGACCACCTGCCAGCCGCGGTGCCGGTAGACCTCGACCGCACGCTCGTGCACCGGGACGACGTCGAGCACCGGCTGCCGGCCGGACGCGACGATCCACTCGACGGCGGTGTCGTGGAGCCGCCCGCCGATGCCGGTGCCGATCACGTCGGAGCCGACGAAGAGGACGGCGAGCTCGGCCAGCTCCTCGGAGCCGATCGCGGCCACGAAGGACTCACGGAGATCGCCGGCGAGCGCATAGACCGCCACGTGTCCGACCACCCGACCGTCGAGCTCGGCCACCCAGGCACGCTCCTCGCCCGGGCGCACCAGGAAGTCCTCGACGGGGAAGGGCAGCGGCCACCGGACCGGGTACTGCGTCCCCGCCTGCTGCTCGGCGAGCACGACCGCCAGCGCCGGGATGTCCTCAGCGCGCCGCTCGCGGATCGTGACGCTCACGCGAACTCCCCGTCGACGTACACCCAGCGACCGGCGCGCTGCTCGAACCGGCTGCGCTCGTGCTGCTCCCCGGCGACGCCGCCGTCGTCGTACGCCGCCACGAACTCCACCCAGTCCTCGCCGGCTCCGACGATCGACAGTCCGGTCCACGTGCGCGCGGGGTCGGGGGACAGGTCGTCGGGCCGGGTGCGCGGGTGCCAGGTGCGGAAGACGTAGTCGCTGTCGCCCACGGCGTACGCCGCATAGCGCGACCGCATCAGCTCCTCGGGTGTCTCCGCGAGGGCGGCGCCGCGGTGCAGGCGACCGCAGCAGGCGTCGTACGACGCACCGCTGCCGCACGGGCAGATCTGTTGGAGGGCCACCCGCAGACCCTACGAGCAACCGAAACGGAGACGTAACCCGGTTGTGGACATGCGCAGTAGCGTGAGGGAGTGACTTCAGCTCCCACGACTCAGCCCCCCGCTCTGGCAACGGTCGGCGAACTGCGCGCCTCCGGCCACGTCCAGCAGTCGCTCCGCGAGGAGATCCGCAGCAACCTGCTCGCAGCGCTCCGCGAGGGGCGTGACCCGTGGCCCGGGCTGCACGGCTTCGAGGACACCGTCATCCCGCAGCTCGAGCGCGCGCTGATCGCCGGCCACGACATCGTGCTGCTCGGCGAGCGCGGCCAGGGCAAGACCCGGCTGCTGCGCACCATGGTCGGCCTGCTCGACGAGTGGACCCCGGTCATCGACGGCTCCGAGCTCGGCGAGCACCCGT
The DNA here is from genome assembly GCA_963707845.1 of uncultured Actinomycetota bacterium. Lineage (GTDB taxonomy): Bacteria > Actinomycetota > Actinomycetes > Propionibacteriales > Nocardioidaceae > Nocardioides. Next base: position 235,003 of record CAVPRL010000013.1, on the reverse strand, counting down.
ACGAGCCGATCACCCACGCCTCGCAGCGCCGTGCGGCCGGCATGGGTGACGACCTGCCGGTCGCGTGGCGGCACCGCGACGAGAGGTACGCCGAGAAGCTGGCCACCCCCGACACCAGCGTCGCCGACCTGATCGGTGACGTGGACCCGATGAAGGTGGCCGAGGGCCGCTCGCTGGGTGACCCGGAGACGATCCACTTCGGGCTGATCCCGCGCAGCCACCGGGGCATCGTCGCGATCAACGAGCTGCCCGACCTCGCCGAGCGCATCCAGGTCGCGATGCTCAACGTGATGGAGGAGCGCGACATCCAGATCCGCGGCTACGTGCTGCGGCTGCCGCTCGACGTCCTCGTCGTCGCGAGCGCCAACCCCGAGGACTACACCAACCGCGGCCGTATCATCACGCCGCTCAAGGACCGGTTCGGCGCCGAGATCCGCACGCACTACCCGACCGAGCTCGAGGACGAGGTGGCGGTGATCCGGCAGGAGGCTGACCTGGTCGCCGAGGTGCCGGACTACCTGGTCGAGGTACTGGCGCGGTTCACCCGGGCGCTGCGCGAGTCGAGCTCGGTGGACCAGCGCTCCGGTGTGTCGGCGCGCTTCGCGATCGCCGGTGCGGAGACGATCGCCGCGGCGGCGCTGCACCGGGCCACCGTCCAGGGGGAGCCGGAGCCGGTCGCCCGCGTGGTCGACCTCGAGACCGCCGTCGACGTCCTCGGCGGCAAGATCGAGTTCGAGAGCGGCGAGGAGGGCCGGGAGGACGAGGTGCTCACCCACCTGCTCCGTACGGCGACGGCCGAGACCGTCCGCAACCACTTCCGCGGCCTCGACTTCAGCCTGCTGGTGCAGGCGATCGAAGAGGGCGCCATGGTCACCACCGGCGAGCAGGTCACCGCGCGCGACTTCCTCACCGGGCTGCCGACGCTGGGCGAGTCCGAGCTGTACGACGACGTCTGCGACCGCCTCGGCGCCACCAACGACGGACAGCGGGCCGGTGCCATCGAGCTCGCGCTCGAGGGCCTCTACCTGGCCCGCAGGGTCGGCAAGGACACCGACGGCTCGGAGACCGTCTATGGCTAGGTCACACGCGTCCCGCTTCAAGAGGTACGACGGCGGCGACCCGCTCGCCCCGCCGGTCGACCTGGCCGAGGCACTCGACGCCATCGGCGAGGACGTGATGGCCGGCTACTCGCCGGAGCGCGCGATGCGCGAGTTCCTGCGCCGGGGTGGTCGGGACCAGAGCGGCCTCGACGACCTGGCCCGCCGGGTCGCCGAGCGGCGCCGCGAGCTGACCCAGCGGCACAACCTCGACGGCACCCTGCAGGAGGTGCGCGAGCTGCTCGACAAAGCCGTGCTGGAGGAGCGCAAGCAGCTCGCCCGCGACGCGATGATGGACGACACCGACCGGGCGTTCCGCGAGCTGCAGCTCGACGGCCTCTCGCCCAACACGGCGGCCGCGGTGAGCGAGCTGTCGTCGTACGACTGGGCCAGCCGGGAGGCCCGCGAGGACTACGAGAAGATCAAGGACCTGCTCGGGCGCGAGCTGCTGGACCAGCGGTTCGCGGGCATGAAGCAGGCGTTGGAGAACGCCACCGACGAGGACCGCGCCGCCGTCAACGAGATGCTCGGCGACCTCAACGAGCTGCTCGAGAAGCACCGGCTGGGTGAGGACACCCCCGAGGACTTCGACGAGTTCATGGCCAAGCACAGCGAGTTCTTCCCCGAGAACCCGCAGGACATCGACGAGCTGCTCGAGTCCCTCGCCCAGCGCTCCGCCGCCGCGCAGCGGATGCTCAACTCGATGTCGCCCGAGCAGCGACAGGAGCTGATGGAGCTCTCGGCCGGTGCTTTCGGCTCGCCGCAGCTGATGGACGCGCTCGGCCGGCTCGACGACAACCTGCAGGCGCTGCGGCCCGACCTCGACTGGGGCGGCTCGGAGCAGCTGGGCGGCGAGGAGGGGCTCGGCCTCGGCGACGGCACCGGCGTCTTCCAGGACCTCGCCGACCTCGACCAGCTCGCCGAGCAGATCTCGCAGTCGTACGGCGGCGCCCGGATGGACGACCTCGACCTCGACAAGCTCGCCCGCCAGCTGGGCGACGAGGCTGCGGTCGACGCCCGGACCCTGCAGCAGCTCGAGAAGGCGCTGCGCGACTCGGGCACCCTCAAGCGCGGCTCCGACGGCCAGCTCCGGCTGACGCCCAAGGCGATGCGCCAGCTCGGCAAGGCGCTGCTCCGCGACGTCGCCGAGCGGATGTCCGGGCGCCAGGGCAACCGGGAGCTGCAGCGCGCGGGCGCGGCCGGCGACCTGTCTGGTGCGACGCGCGAGTGGGCGTTCGGCGACACCGAGCCGTGGGACATCCCGCGCACGATGCTCAACGGCGTGCTCCGGCGCGCCGGCGCCCCGGGCGGTCCGCTGATCGAGATCGGTGACGTCGAGGTCCAGGAGACCGAGGCGCGCACCCAGGCCTGCGTCGCACTGCTCGTGGACACGTCGTTCTCGATGGCGATGGACGGTCGCTGGGTGCCGATGAAGCGCACCGCGCTGGCTCTGCACACGCTGATCAAGTCGCGCTTCCGCGGCGACGACCTGCAGCTGATCGCCTTCGGCCGGCACGCCGAGGTGATGGACATCGAGCAGCTCACCGCGCTCGACGCGATGTGGGACAAGGGCACCAACCTCCACCACGCGCTGCTGCTCGCCAACCGGCACTTCCGCAAGCACCCCAACGCCCAGCCGGTGCTGCTGATCGTCACCGACGGAGAGCCGACCTCCCACCTCGAGCCCGACGGCGAGGTCTACTTCTCCTACCCGCCGCACCCGCTGACGGTCGCGTACGCCGTACGCGAGCTCGACAACGCCGGTCGCCTCGGTGCCCAGACGACGTTCTTCCGGCTGGGGGAGGACCCCGGCCTGGCCCGCTTCATCGACCAGATGGCCGACCGGGTCGAGGGTCGCGTGATCGCCCCCGAACTCGACGACCTGGGCGCCGCCGTCGTCGGCTCCTACCTCGGCTCGCGCCGCGGCGGCTCGGGAGGTGGGTCCGGCGGCGACGGGCCCTACCGCTCCGCCGGCTACGGCAACTGGTTCGGCGGCGGTGGTCGGGGCTTCTGGGTCGGCGACTAGCGTTCGTGCCGGCCGGGCTCCCACTCGCTGAGCGGCTTGCGCTCCCAGTTGTCGCAGGGCTTGGTCGAGGTGCGTCGTACGCCGGCGCAGTCGGGCAGCTCGTCGGGGAGCGACAGCTCGTCGGTCATCAGGTCGCGCACCAGCAGGTGTCGCGACATCCGGTAGCCGTTGCGGGCCAGGTCGCAGTCGCAGTAGACCCCGATCTTGAGCAGCCGCTCCTCGAGCGCCGTCGCCGTCGGTGACTTGAGGTCGCGGAACCACTGCGTCCACAGGCGGGTCCGGTCGCACCCGACCGCCTCGACTCGGCGCGACACGAAGCACGCCAGGCACTCGTAGAGTCCCGGCTCGGCCCCCGGGTCGGCGACCATCTTCAGGTAGAGCTCGGCCTCGTCGGCCACCGACATCTCGGGCATGACAGATGTCTACCGGCGGGCACCGACATCGACCCGGTCAGGCTGGGTGCAGGATCGCGGCCAGCTCCTCGACCCCGTCGACCAGCCGGGTCCCGGGCCGGGCCCAGGCGGCGTTGGCGTCGACGGCGTGCACGGGTACGCCGGGCGGCAGGACGCCCGAGGCGACCAGGTCGTCGGCGAGCCGCTGCGCGCCGGGCAGGTCGTAGCCGCAGGGGGCGCAGATGATGACGTCCGGCGCACCCTCGTGCACGGACTCCCACGGCACCCGCTCGGACTTGGCGCCGGGCCTGCCGAGCAGGCAGGTGCCGCCGGCCGCCTCGATCATCTCCGGGACCCAGTGCCCCGGCGCGTACGGCGGGTCCGTCCACTCGAGCAGCATCACCCGAGGTCGTGCCAGGTCGGCCACGCGACGACGTACAGCGGCGAGCCGTGACCGGAGCCCGAGCACCAGCTGCTCGGCGGAGGACGAGTGGCCGGTCACGTGGCCGAGCACCAGGATCGACTCGAACACCTCGTCCAGCGTGTGCGGGTCGATGGTGAGCACCTCGGCGCGGCAGCCGAGGTAGGCGAGGGCGTCGTCCACGACGGACACGTCCACCGCGCAGACCGCGCACAGGTCCTGGGTGACGACCAGGTCGGCGTCGAGCTCGGCGAGCGCGTCGGCCGACAGGTGGTAGAGGTCCTCACCCCGCGACATCGCGCCGGCGACGTACGCGTCGATCTCGGCGGGAGTCAGCCCCTCCGGCATCGCCGAGGTCGACACGATCCGCCGGCCGCGTGCCTCGGCCGGGAAGTCGCACTCGAAGGTCACGCCGACGACGTCCGCGCCCGCACCGATGGCGAAGAGGATCTCCGTCGTCGACGGGAGGAGGGAGACGATCCGCACCTCTCGACCCTAGAGCGTCAGCCGGCCGTCCTGACCGCCAGCCGGGTCAGGGCGATCGTCTTCGGGATCGACGGGGCCGTGGAGCCGTCGACGGCCATGGTGAGGACGCCGACGAGGCGGGTGCCCTTGCGGACGGTGGTCATGGTTGCGAAGTTCGTCGCCTTCTTCGTCGTCCAGGTGACCTGGTAGCCCCAGGACTCGGAGCCCAGGTCGACCCTGAACTTCTTCAACGTCATCGTCGCCTTAGGGCCGAGCGGACCCTCGGTGCCGAGGCACTTCTTCGTGTCGGCGCGATCCGCCGCGAAGAACTCGCGGGCGCCCTTCGTCGACGGGAACCGCGCGCTGGAGAGGAAGACGACAGGCTCCTCGCCGGTCGGGAGAAGACCGTCCGGCTCCTCCTCGGGCTTCGGCATGTAGAGCACCTCGCGCCCCGTCGCGCCCTTGATGGCGTCGCCCGGGTTGCAGTCCTTGCCGATGGCGGTGACCTGCTCGCGCGTGCTGTCGGCGTACCCGCCCTCGAGGTGCGGGTAGATCTCGGCGACGGCGGCGAAGGTCGGTACGGCGGGCGGCTTGGTCGCAGCGGTTGCCGACGAGGAGACAGTCGGGCCGAGGAGCGCGGGTACGGCGACGGCGACCAGTGTCCGGGTCAGCCAGCGGTGGGTGATGGTCACCGGGCGGTCTTCAGGGCGAGGCGGGTGAGCTCGACCGTCTTCGCGATCGACGGCGCCGTCTTGCCGGTCATGGACATGCTCGTGACGCCGACGATCTTCGCTCCGACGCGGACGAAGAGCGCGTTCACGACCATCGGGTCCTTCTTGGGGCCCATCTTCACCTGGAGGCCCCAACGCTCCGAGCCGAGCTTGAAGTGGATCTTCTTCATCTGCATCCCGTCGTCGCCCTGGGCCTCCTCGCAGTCCTGGCCCTCGGTGAGGGTGGCCTGCAGGTACTGGCTCGCGAGGCGGGCAGTCGGGAAGGCCTGCGCCGCGACGGTCACCATCGGCTCCTGGCCGGTGAGCTCGAGGGCCTCCATGTCCTCCATGGACATGGACTCGACGTCCGGGCCGTACACGGCCTCCTGGCCGGTCGCGCCCTTGATCACCGGGCCGCGCTTGCACGACGTCTCCGGCATCCGGATCTTGCGCTCGCGCATGACGTCGGCGGACCCGCCCTCGAGGTGGGGGTAGATCTCCGCGACGGCGGCGAGGGTCGGTACGGCGGGGGCCTTGGTCGCAGCCGTCGCCGACGAGGAGAGGGCGGGGACGAGGAGCGCAGGTACGGCGACGGCGACGAGCGCCCGGGTCAGCCAACGGTGGGTCATGGGCGAATCGTACGAACAAATAGGACGAGCCGGGACCGAAACGGCTCCGGCTCGTCCAGTCTCAGACAGATCAGCGATCAGCTGACGGCCTTGAGCGCCGTCGCGGTGAGCTCGACCGACTTCGGGATCGAGGGCGCGGTGGCGTCCATCGACATCGCGCTGGTGTAGACGATGAACCTGCCCTTGCGGGAGAAGAGCGAGTTGAAGACCGACGAGGTCGTCTGGCCGGAGATCGTGCAGGTCGACGTGATCTGGTAGCCCCAGCGCTCGTCGCCGAGCTTGAAGGCGATCTTCTTCATCGAGGACTTGCAGTCCGGCTTGGGGTCGCCGCCGGTGCCGCCGCCACCGGGGTTCGTGCCCGGGCACTTCTTCGTGGCCTTGGCGTAGCCGTGGAGGTACGCGATCGCGGCCTTGGTCGTCGGGAACTTGTACGCCTGGACGGACACCATCGGCCGCTCGCCGGTCATCAGGTAGGCGTTCGGGTCGCCGGAGGAGTAGTCGGGGGAGTACGACGCGGACCGCCCGCTCGCACCCTTGACGACCTTGGTGGTGTTGCACTTCTTGCCGGGCCCGTAGACCTTCATGGCGTTCTCGGTGGCGGTGCCGCCCGCGAGGTGGGGGTAGGTCGTCGCGACGGCGTCGATGGTGGGGACCTTCGCGCCGCCGGCCGCGGTGGCGGACGTGGCGAGCGCGGGGACGGTGAGGGCGGGGACGGCGAGCGCGATCAGCGCCCGGGTCAGCCAGCGGCGGTTCATGGTGGGCTCTCTTCTGTGTCGATGTCCGGTCGGTTCCGGGTGGGTTCGAAGTTGATGGGAAGACCATGTCGCGGCCCGCTTGGGGCCGACTGGGAGCCCACTTGGAGTCTCGGTACGCTCGCTGGGCTCGCTACTCGACCACCGAAAGCAGACGTGAACGACCCCTCCGCGACCGTGCTGGTCCTGCTCGGCCTCGCCGCGCTGGCAGCGGGGTTCGTCGACGCGGTCGTCGGCGGTGGCGGCCTGATCCAGCTCCCGGCCCTGCTGCTCGGCCTGCCGAACGCCAGCACGGTCCAGGTCCTGGCCACCAACAAGGTCGCGGCGATCAGCGGTACGACGGTGAGTGCGGCGACGTACTACCGGCGGATCAGGCCGGACCCGAAGACGTTCCTGCCGCTGATGCTCTTCGCCTTCGCCGGGTCTGCCGCGGGCGCGCTGGTCGCCAGCCAGATCCCACGTGAGGCCTTCGAACCGATCGTGCTGGTCGCCCTCGTCGTGGTCGGCGGCTACGTGCTCTTCAAGCCGCAGCTGGGCGAGGCAACGGCACTGCGGTTCTCCGGGCACCGGCACACCGTCGCGGCGATGGGCACCGGCCTGGCGATCGGGTTCTACGACGGAGCGCTCGGGCCCGGCACCGGCAGCTTCTTCGTGATCACCCTCGTCGGCTTGCTCGGCTACAGCTTCCTCGAGGCCTCCGCCAAGGCCAAGCTCGCCAACTGGGCGACCAACCTCGCCGCCATCCTGGTCTTCGCGCCGCAGGGCGCGATCCTCTGGAAGGTCGCCGTGGTGATGGGGGTCTGCAACATCGTCGGTGGGTACGTCGGGGCGCGCACCGCCGTCTCCCGCGGCACCAGGTTCGTGCGGGTCTTCTTCATCGTGGTGGTCTCGGCGTTCATCGTCCGGATCGGCGGCGACGTGTTCGGGGTGTGGTCGTGAGCGTCTCGTTGGTCGAGCAGCGAGCGCCAGCGAGCGTCGTCGAGACCCCCGCACCCGAGAGTCCTGCCTAGGTGTGCGGCTCTGCGGACTCGACCAGTAGAGCCGCTGTCAGACGATCTCGACCGAGATCCACTTCCGGGCCGATGTCGGCAGTCAGGTCGGCGGGTACGTCACCGGGTCTCGACACGCGGGTCGCGACTTCGCAAGCTCAGTCGCGCCGCTCCCTCGTGCGCGAGCACGTCCTCGAGCTCGACCACGCAGACGCCGGCCGGGTCGAGAGCGAGCTGCGCACCCGCGGGATCGTCGTCCTCGACACGGCCTACGGTGCCCAGGTGTCGCTCACCCTCGGGGTCCCACCGGTCGAGGAGCCGCGACTGGCGGCCCTGCTGGCCGAGCTCACCTCCGGTGCCGCCGAAACCACGGTGGCAGGTGAGCGTTGGGTCGATAGCCTCGGCACATGAGTGTTCTCGTCGATCTCGCCGACCTGCCCGAGCGGTTGCAGGACTTCGACCGCGGCTACCTGCTCACCTCGAAGGACGGCCTGGTCAAGGCGGTCTCGGTGCGCGCCGTGCCCGCGGACGGCGGTCTGCGGATCGCGACCCCGGGCCGGGGCTCGGTCGCCAACGTCGACGCCAACCCCAACCTCACGCTGCTGTTCCCGCCGCTGACCAACCCCGGCATGTCCCTGCTGGTCGACGGGGTCGGCGCGATCGACGGCGAGGACGTGCTCGTCACCCCCACCGGCGCCGTCCTGCACAAGCCGGTCCCATGACGATCAGCCCCTACTGGGTCAGTGCCTTCCTCGACTTCGCGTCCGGCGACTTCGACCGCGGTACGGCGTTCTGGCGCGACGTCACCGGCTACGCCGTCTCCGAGACGCGCGGCGAGACCGACCAGTTCGCGACCCTGGTCCCGCCCGACGGCGACGACTACCTGCGAGTCCAGCACCTCGACGAAGGACCGGGCCGGATCCATCTCGATCTGCACGTCGAGCACCCGACCATCGCCGCGGAGGCCGCGGTCGAGCTAGGCGGGCACGTGCTGGTCCGCCACGAGGCCGGGTACGTCGTGCTGCGCTCGCCCGGGGGACTGGTCTTCTGCTTCGTCAGCCACCCGGCGGCGCACCGGCCGGCCGCGGCCACCTGGCCCGGTGGCCGTCGCTCCCAGGTCGACCAGGTCTGCCTCGACGTCCCGCCGACGGCGTACGACGTGGAGCTGGCCTTCTGGCAGGGGCTGACCGGATGGGATCTGACCGAGGTCAACGAGCGGGAGTTCGAGCGGCTCCAGCCTCCCGACGACCAGCCGCTGCGCTGGCTGGTGCAGCGCCTCGACGACGACGGTGGACCGGTCCGCGCGCACCTCGACCTGGCCGCCGAGGACCGCGACGCCGAGGTTGGCCGTCACGTCGCGCTCGGTGCGACCGAGGTCGCCCGGCACGAGTGGTGGACCGTGCTCACCGACCCCGTTGGCACGACGTACTGCATCACCCGGCGGACGCCGCGATGAGTCAGGCCGCCGACGAGCGGACCACGATCCAGGGCTTCCTCGACCTCCACCGTGACGTGCTCCGCCGCAAGTGCCGTGGCCTGAGCGCCGAGCAGCTCGACACCCCGCTGCCGCCGAGCACGATGACGCTCGGCGGGATGCTCAAGCACCTGGCGTACGTCGAGAGCTGGTGGGCCACCGGGGTCTTCCGCGGTGAGAACCCCGGCGAGCCGTGGGCGTCGGTCGACTGGGCGGCCGACGCGGACTGGGACTGGCACTCCGCCGCGGCCGACACCCCCGAGCAGCTGTGGGCGCTCTACGAGGCGGAGGTCGCGGCGGCCGACCGGATCTACGCCCGAGCGGCCCTCGAGGACCTGGCCGGCCGGGCCAACCGGCGTACGGGCGAGCGCGCCAGCCTGCGCTGGATCCTCCTGCACCTCGTCGAGGAGTACGCGCGCCACAACGGCCATGCCGACCTGATCCGCGAGTCGATCGACGGCGTCACCGGCGACTGAGCGACCTCAGCCGGTGAGCTCGTGCAGGCAGAGCACGTTGCCGTCGGGGTCGTGGAACCAGGCGGCTCGCATGCCCTCACCCTCGACGATGTGGCCGACCGAGGTGAACCCGGGGGTGTCGTAGTCCTCGAAGACCACGCCACGGCCCTCGAGCACGGCGATCTCGGCGGCGACGTCGTCGACCTCGAAGCTCATGGCCGTGTTGGGGGACGGGTGCGCGTCGGGGAGGATGCGCAGGACGAGACGGGCACCGCCGGCGAGCTGGTACATCACCTCGTCGGAGGCGTGTCTCCCGTCGTACGCGAGCCCGAGACGCTCGCCGTAGAACTGCTGGGCGCGGTTCGGCTCCGTGATCGGGAGCATGAACGAGACGTGACTCTCTGTGATGGACATGGGGACCTCCTCGGGCCCACCAGCATCTCGCCGCCGACGACCGCGCGTCATCACCAAAGTCTGCTGGTCAGCCGTCCCCCGCGAACCCCGGGAGCCACTCGGTGAGGATCGCCCGGAACGGCACCTCGGCCTCGAGCTGGCTCAGGATGCCGACGGCGCCCAGCCAGGTGCGGTGGATCAGCAGGTACGACGGGGGCAGGTTGATCTTGAGGGCGAGGGTGTACGCCGGGTCGCGCGGGTTGTTGACCCGCTGGAACTGCGACTGCATCCACGCCCGCGAGAACTTGAAGTGCTCGACCTGGGTCGGCTCGACGAAGGGCGACAGGTAGTCGAGGAGCATGCCGGGGTCGATGGTGACCCGGTCCTTGATGAAGCCCTCGTCACGGAGCCCGGCCAGGAGCGTCTCGTCGTCCTCGATGGCGGCGATCCGGATCAGGGAGCCCATCGCCAACGGCAGCGCCCCCTCGGCGAGCCGCGCCACGGCGCCGAAGTCGAGGATCCCCATCCGGCCGGGCTTCCCGTCCTCCGTGGGCAGGATCCGGAAGTTCCCGGGGTGGGGGTCGGCGTGCAGCATCCCGGTCCGTGCCGGGCCTTCGACGAGGAAGCGGACGAAGAGCTCGCCGTAGTGGTCGCGCTCCTCCTGGGTCCCCGACGCGATGACGGCGGCCAGCGAGGAGGTGGACTCCAGCCACTCCGTGACCAGGGTGGTGTCGCCGGCGGCGACCACGTCGGGTACGACGAAGTCCGGGTCGTCGCGGAAGGCCTCCGCGAACGTGCGTTGGGCCTCGGCCTCCAGGCGGTAGTCCAGCTCCTCCTCGGTGCGCGCCTGCATCTCGGCGATGAGCGGCTTCACGTCGATGCCCGGGACCAGGCTGCCCATGGTCCGGGCGAGCCGGGAGAGCTGGCGCAGGTCGGAGCGGAGCGCGTCGCCGGCACCCGGGTACTGCACCTTCACGGCGACCTCGCGACCGTCGTGCCACCGGCCCTGGTGGACCTGGCCGATCGACGCGGCCGCGGTGGGGCCGCCGTCGAGCCAGACCAGCTGCTTCTTCCAGTCCTTGCCGAGGTCGCGGGCCAACGCGTCGCGTACCTGCTGTGTGGGCATCGGGGGCGCGGAGTCCTGAAGCCTGGTCAGCTGCTCGCGGTAGGGCCCGGCGATCTCCTCCGGGAGGGCCGCCTCCAACACCGAGAGCGCCTGGCCGAACTTCATCGCCCCGCCCTTGAGCTCGCCCAGGGTGCGGAAGAGCTGCTCGGCGGTGCGCTGCTGGATGTCGGACATCACCGCCTCGGCCGGCTTCCCGCCGATCCGCTTGCCGAACCCGACCGCGCTGCGTCCGGCGAACCCGATCGGCAGGGCGGCGAGTCTCGCCGTCCTCGCCACGGCCTTGCGGGGCAGCTCGGTCATGGAGCCAGTGTCCCTGACGGACCTAGCGAACGCCCCTACGCTGACCGCATGAACCCCATCCGCCTGCTCGTCGGCGTCCTGATCCGCACCGTGGCCGTCCTCGCGGTGATCGCCGTGATCGTGCTCGCGATCGACAAGAGCGACTCGACCGACGCCCTCGGCGCCGGCCTGCTGGCGTTCCTGGTGCTGGTCACCGTCGCGCTCGCCTGGGCGCTCGTCGACGGCGTACGGCGCGGGTTCGTGCCGGCGCTGCTGCTGTGGGTGCTCACCTCCGCGATCGCCGGCGTCGGGATCCCGGTGGTGATCTCCCTCGGCTCGTCGGAGGGCGTCGCCTTCGACGATGCCGTCTTCTTCGCGCTCCTGCTGTTGGTGCCCGCCGCTGTCGGTCTCGCCATCGGCGGCGCGCTGCACGGTCTCCGCGCCACCTCCGACGTGTCTACTTCCTGACGGTCAGGCGCACCTTTGACGACCTGCTGGCGGCCAAGGACGTCGCTCCGGTGTAGGTGGCCTTGAGCGAGTAGCGGCCGGCTTTGGGCTTGCCGAGCGCCACGGTGCCGGTGCCGTTGGTGATTGTGGCCGTGAAGGTCTTCTTGCCGACCTTGATGGTGGCGATGCCGTTCGCCTTCAGCGCGGTGCCGGGTACGGTCACCGTGACCTTTCCCTTGACCTGCTTGCCGTGCTTGACCTTGGCCTTCGACAGCTTCACGGAGGTCGTCGTCTTGGCCTTGGCGACCGTGACCCTGCTCGACGCGGTCGAGATCGGGCTGCCGTCGGCCGGGGCGAACGCGACCGTGAGGACGTGCCGTCCGGCTGGCAGATCCGCGGGGATGGTCGCGGTGTACGACGACACCTGCCGGTCCGACCCGATCTGCGTGCCGTCGAGCAGCACCGCCAGGTCGCCGAGGCTCGCCTTGCCGTCCCGGGTGGCACTGATGGCGACGGTCGTCTCCCGGCCGAAGGTCGTGGACGCTGACGGCACGATGAGGGCGGCGGTGGTGGCGCAGGACGTCGTCGGGGTGTCAGTGAGCACGACGTGGGTGTTCCCGAGGTCGTGCCACTGGTCGACGCCCCGGGCGGTGGCGGTGACGGTAGCGATCACGGCCGACGACGACGGGATGGAGACCGGTCCGGTCAGCGGGTAGGTGGCGGTCACGTTGTGCTCGTACGCGTCGAGGTAGGCCTCCGCCAGGCCGTTCTCGCCCACGAAGGCCCCGAGACCGGGAGAGACGATGGCGACGTAGGAATCGAGGATCTCCTTGGACGCCGCGTCCGCGGCCGCCGGGTCGACGAGGCGCAGCGATGACGTCAACCGGTCCCACTCCGTCGTCGAGTGACCGTCGGTCTCGTACCAGAAGGTCGTGTACCAGGACCGGAGCCGGTCGATCGCGAGGCCGACCTGATCGACCTCTGCCTTGTTCGACAACGGCCCGAGCCTCGCCGCCGCGGTGTCGACCGTGGCGACCATGCCGACGAGCTGGTCCCTCGCCCCCCAGAACGGGTTCGGAGAGCGGGCGAAGTCGTACCACGGCTGCGTGGCGGCCGTGGGTGCCCTGGTGGTCGCGCAGACCTGAGGGTCGGCCGCCCGGGCAGCGGTGGGCAGCGAGACGGCCGTCAGCCCGGAGATGACGACGGAGAGCGCGGCGATCCCGACGCGCGTGGACACTCGGACGAGGGGCACGGCGTACTCCAGGGTGGGCGGCTTCGGAGGCAGTCAGTAAAGCCCACGACCGCCCAGGACGTCATACGTTTCGAGCGCGGGGGCGCTCTTTTCGTATGACGTCCGCGGGTGTCACTCGGTCGACGGCATCGACCCGAAGCGGCGTACCTCCTGGGGCCAGCCGCAGGCGACTGCGATCTTGCCGGCCCACATCCGCGCGGTCGCCTCGTCGGCCACGTCCACCACGGTGAGGCCGCCGAGGTACTCCTTCGTCTCGACGAAGGGCCCGTCGGTGAACAACAGCGTGCCGCTCGTCGCGTCCGCGCTGAAAGCCGTGTCCACGTCCTCGTCGAGCCCACCGGCGAAGACGTAGTCGCCGGCGGCCTTGATCTCGTCCACGACCGCCATGGCGAGCGGACCGCGGCTGCGGAACCACTCCTCGGTGTGGTCGCCGACCCACTGCTGGTTGAAGTAGATGAGGTACTGGGCCATGTCTGCTCCTCGTTCCGGTCGCGGACCCGGTGCCCGCCGCTGTCCACGCTACGAACGGCGGCCACCGGATACGACAGGGTCAGGCCGGCGACATGCTCAGGCTGGGAACTTCACGCCGGTGTTGGCGTGGCAGCGGTAGCCGAACGGGTTCTTCGCGAGGTGCCATTTCGGCGATCGCTGTCAGAGGCGGGCTGCGATCTGGCAAATCTCGAGCATGAAGCGGGGGACCTCATCGTAAGAGGGGAGCGAGATCGGGACGACTGAGGCATCGAGCAGCGACGCCTGGCGGTCCGCGGAGATGTTCGCGCCAAGAGCGAAACCGAGCGGCCGCCTGCCGTCAACAAGCTTTGACGTCCGTTTGAGAATGACGTCAATATCCATATCCGACATGCTTGAGCCGACGAACAACATCGTCTTCGACAGGAATTGCGCACCCATTATCGCAGACCATGGCGAAGAGGTAGGCTCAGCGAGCCGCTCGACGAGTTGATCTCGTGTCAGGATCAACCACTCAGAGCGAGTGTAGAGTGCATTGAGAGGCAAGAAGCCGTGAAAGTGGTGAATTCGAACGTCGACATCACCACTCAGCAAGGTGGGTAACTCGCTAACGACCTGTGTTCTGAAACCGTGCAGGTGGAGGTACCAGTCGAGGACGTCATCGAAGTTGAGGGTGTAGACGTCGGTGACGCTGCCACGCAAGGACGACATAACCAGCGCACCAAGAGCTATGAGCATTCTCGATTCGAGCAAATCCTCCGGATATGTGCCTTTAGTGAGATAGCCCGGCGGATCGTATAGCGCTGTATGAACGGCCTCGAGGAACGTCGGCGGATCACCAATCGCTCGCCGTGCAGCATCCATTCGGCGCATTAGTTCGTCGCTCGGAGCATCATCGGACCCCACGGTGACGCCCGCCAAACTTTCGATCCGTGTGACAAGTTCTCCCCAGCCCGGGAGGTTCATTCCACGGGACACGCCGGCACCTAAAAGTAGAGAGATCGTGCCTTTGCTGAGCTCAGTCGCGAGAACCTGTTTTGCTGTGATCGGATCCCGCAGATAGTCAAAGCTCATTGAGGCTCGTCCTCCTGGAATGCACGCTTGAGAGGTGAATTTGTAGTAAATGAAAGTTGTCCGTCTCGACGGAGCACGTTCATAAATGCAAGGACGTTTGTGAACGAGGCTTCCGAGGCCAAGTACCACCAGACGTTTCCATGACGATCAGCGTGGATGTTGGTGCCGCGCCCGTCGAGATAGGTGCCCTTGAGTCTGATCGAATATGGACTGGCGACGTTGAGAAGGGCATGCCGTAAGTCGGACCTGAGCGGGTTGCGTCCAGATAGCGAAACGACTTCCAGTCCGACGTCACCTTCCATCAACACTGAGATTCGAGTGGCTGACAGATGTGGTGTGCGGGTTCGCTCGAAGTGGGTGAAGAGCGCGTTCATGTTGGGCTTTGCGAATCGGATGTCATGGCGCAGATCTGAAGTGATCTCGGTCAGGCATTTCGTGAGTAGTCGCACGTAGGGCGATGCGAGGAAGATCCCTGACTTTTTGTCGTCATCTGGTGCGGCCACGTACAGTTCGGTCAGGTAGGATCCTGATTCCGTCCTCTGCGCATTGGACTCGGGGTAATGGGGAGCGTCGCCCAGGATTGACGCTCGACGAATTTGCCAGTCCGCAACCACTGTATCTATTGGCGTTTGTCGTGATTTGGGCACGCGAAGAGCATGGAGAACGCTCTCGATGTCGGGCAGATCCGGATCATCGATCAGAACAGCCGAGTATCGGCGAGCTTCGAATACCCGCGTGCCACTCATCATATTGCTCCTAGATCAATACAAGCAGTTGCCAGAGACTGTCGCTTTCAAGTTTGTCATTTTCGTGCGCGCGCACCATGTTGCGGTAGCGGTCTAAAAGGAACTCTGATGGACTTGCGATCGCAGTGTCCGGAAATTCCCAAGGGTCGATCGGGTAGGCGCGTGGTCCGACCGCGCGTTGATCATCGTGCGCGAGCACCGCGTGGAGTTGGTTGGATACGAGGAACCGTCGCGCCCAGCGAATCAACGGAAAGGCGAGGAGGAATCGCGTCCGCAAGCCGTAGTTCGGTACGTCTCCGCGCCCGGCGTCGATGGCCGTCAGAGTTTCGAGAGCCTGTTCCACCAAGCCATGCCTGCCCTCGGCCAGAATTTCAGAGAAACCCTCTTGCAATCGACTGGCAGCGTCATCGAATGCCGCGATGGGATCGTCTGTAGTCCAGGTGGAGGCGAGGGCGAGAAGAGTTCGGAGTACGTAGTCTTCAACCTTAGGCTGGACATTCGGGATGAGTGCCCATGAGTGCCACAGGGAAGACACGAACAGTTCATCGTCGGCGTCATAGAAGTAGATGAAGTCCATCACGTGAACAACGACTTCTTCCAGGAAGCGGAGACGTTCTTTAAGGAGGAAGGCGGCCTCATCCTCTGTCATGGGCTTTGCCTGAAACAGGTCTACGTGTGTTGCAGCCGATTCGGTTCCTGCGGAGGATCTCGCCGCGCTCGCTGCTTCGGCCAACTGCAAGCCGTGTTCGATCCACCTCAATCGTTGCAGGAGGAACTGCTTCGCCGCAGAGCCGAAGGTCTTCGGATCGCCGGAGTTGAAGATTGCAACGAGCTCCGACAGCTCTTCTGCGCTTCCCACCAGCAGCAGCTCGTCGAGCATCTCGCGTAGATGGGAATGCAGGAATTCGTGCGACAACGTGAGCAGGTTCCACTCCCGAGCGGCGTTCCCGTTGATGCATTGCCAACTGAGGCTCACTGACTGAACCGTCTGATGGAATCCCCACCGCGAGCTGAAGTAGACGATGTGTCTGCGTGGATCGGCACTTGGTCTGGCCGGGTCCTGCCCCTCGATCGAGAGGGGAGAGTCCATCCAGGTGGACGGATCAAGCGCATACGGCCGGGTGCCGGAGTCGAACGGTGCCCCATTACTCATGGCGTGCAACTTGTCGAGGTGCTGGGCGCGCGCGAAGACATCGCTCATGTGGGTGTAGAGCCGCCACACGGCTCTGACGGCCGATCCGATGCCAAGAAGTGAGTACTCGCCAACTGGGAACGTCGACTGTGTGAGAGGTGGAGTTACAGCGACGAGTTGCGAGTTGAGCATGGTGAGGCAAGCGTTGATCTCCACGAGGAGGCTCACTCGACCGTAGTGCCCCTGGGGGTCAGGGAGGGAGGCGGGATCTGTGTCCGCCTGCGCGTAGACGGCGATATCGGCCGCTGTGTCCGCAACCGCTTGGTCGAGCCATGCGGCAAGGTCTCGAAATTCGGGGCAGTACTGGGACGCGCGCGCCCAGAAGTAGCGGAGGTTCAAGTTGAACTGCTCGACCTCGGTGCGAACTTCGTATGGAAGGGCCTCTGCCGCGATCGGGTCCTCGAAAGGTGCGTCTGCGCCGTCGAAGAAGTCGCGGACCACGACCGCTGCCTCATCGACTTCGCCATTGGCGAGTGGCCACACCTCGGCTGCGTTCAGCTGTCCATCCAGCAATTCAAGGAGCCGGTCGACCGAGAATGGATCGGACACTGCTGCCACGACAGAGGCCAATCCGTGGGTCGCGAAGACGGCAAGGCCATCTGGGTGCCGAGAGCCGAGGGCCGACAGAATGGCTCGCGGGCTCTGCGCGAACAGGAACACGAGGAAGCCCGACTCGGGGAGGCCGCTCAGCGCCTGAGTAGCGCCGGCGACATGGTGGACCATGCTGACGCGGCCCGACTCCTGAACGAGGGTCTTCGATGGCTCGTGAGTGAGTTCGACGCTGAGCCGTCCCGGAGTCGTTCTCCGAACGGCGAGGAACAGCTTCACCTAGCGGGGTGAGGTGCGACTTCGATCTCTCCAGTGGTGAGATCGAGGCTGACACGATAGCCGTCTTCGAAGTTGGCGGCGCCGAGGCCGAAGCCTGTAGCCAACCCTCCCTGGGCGGGCGGACTGTCTGGGTCAGCATGGTGCCGAGTGAGCGTCTCGTAGACCTTGGGGAAGTCGCGCGCTCCGCTGAAACAGAAGGTCTCTGAAGCGACTAGCCGTCGCTGGACCTCGCGCCTATCCATCTGGTTCCCCGTTCGTGTGAGCGCCTGAGACGCTACCAGTCGGGCGTACGGCGTGTCACTTCGAGGGACGCCGATCGCCTTCTATAATGCGCTGCCTTGGACACCTCGAACACGGCGCTCTGCGGCGGGTCCGGGATGACGAGGCGTGAATCTATCTGTGACGCGCCAGACGTGGGCGGCAGTTCGAGTATTGGACGGTCTGGTCCAGACCCGCGATGTAGCAGCGCGGGTGGCCTTCGGCAATCAGCGTCGATTGCCCCGCCTGCGGCATCATCATCTGCGCGACTAGTCGCGGGAGCAGCCAGTCGAGCAGTGTTGGCGAGAGGTCCCACGTCCTTAACGCGCGACCTCTCGCTGTGTCAGACAGTCTCCGGGAACTTCACGCCGGTGTTGGCGTGGCAGCGGTAGCCGAACGGGTTCTTCGCGAGGTACTGCTGGTGGTGGTCCTCGGCGTAGAAGTACGGCGTCTCGCTCGCCGGCCGGATCTCGGTGGTGATGTCACCGAGCCGGCGCCGCTTGAGCTCGTCGCCGTACACCTTGGTCAGGT
This sequence comes from uncultured Actinomycetota bacterium, assembly GCA_963707845.1. Classification (GTDB taxonomy): domain Bacteria; phylum Actinomycetota; class Actinomycetes; order Propionibacteriales; family Nocardioidaceae; genus Nocardioides. The sequence goes on along the minus strand of CAVPRL010000013.1, from coordinate 216,999 downwards.
CGCGGGCGACCTGCTCCTGCTCGGGGGTCGTCCAGTAGATCGCCGAGCGGTACTGGGTGCCGACGTCGTTGCCCTGGCGGAAGCCCTGGGTCGGGTCGTGGACCTCGAAGAAGGTCTTCACCAGGTCGGCGAAGGACACCTTCGACGGGTCGAAGACGATGCGCACGGCCTCGGTGTGGTTGGTGCGGCCCGAGCAGACCTCCTCGTACGACGGGTGCTCGGTCGTGCCGCCGGCGTACCCGACCGACGTCGACCAGACGCCCGGGACCTGCCAGTAGATCTCCTCGGCGCCCCAGAAGCAGCCGAGGCCGAAGAACGCGACCTCGAAGCCGTCCGGAACGGCGTCGGTGACCAGGGGTGCGTCCAGGACGCGGTGCTTCTCGGACAGCGGGAAGTTGCGCTCGCTGCGACCGGCCAGGGTCTCCTCGGGGGTGACCAACTGGGCCTTGCGGGTGAGGAACACGGGTTCTCCTTCTTTCGGAGTGACGTTGCACAGTCTCCAACAACGGCGCAGACCGTGGCGTTCCCGATCTCGGTTGACCGGTGGTATCAGATCGGTACCATCGAAACATGGCGATGACACTGCGCACCGACGACGAGCTGGACGCGGCCCTGACCGCGCTTGCCGAGGCCGAGGGCATCTCCCGCCAGGAAGTGATCCGGCGGGCGGTGCTTGACGAGTACGAACGTTCGGGACGCCGGGCGAGCGTTGCCGACGCGTCTCAGCGGATGCGCGCCCGTTGGGGTGACGTCCTCGACCGTCTCGGCAGCGTGTGACAGTCCGGTACCTCGATCTCGAGGGCCTGTTCCAGCTCACCCGCGACCTCGGCGCTGGGCCCGTGCGAGACCCTGGACTTCTGGAATCGGCGGTCGCACGACCTCGAGCCACGGTCTTCGGCGAGGACGCCTACCCGAGCCTCGAGCTCAAGGCGGGTGCGTTGCTGCACTCCGTTTGTGGCAACCACGCCCTGGTCGATGGCAACAAGCGGCTCGCGTGGCTGGCGACCCTCGTGTTCCTCGACATCAACGCGGTCACCATCGAGGCGACGGACGACGAAGCGTTCGATCTCGTCATGCGGGTTGCCGAAGGCGCGGCCGACGTACCCGACATCGCGGCCTTCCTCGCCGAGCACGCGGAGCGCTAGCCGGCGTCCTCGATGAAGCCGGGCTCGAGCCCGACGGCCTGACAGGCGGAGCAGCGGAGGTCGGCCATGGGCAGAGAGTAGGACGTCGGTGGTGGTTTCGAGGCTCGCTCCGCTCGCACCTCAACCACCGTGTCGGCTCGCTCCGCTCGCACCTCAACCACCGATCACGGTGGTTGAGGTGCGAAGGCCGCCAGGCCTGAGCCTCGAAACCACCGCTAGCCTCAGGGAATGAGCGAGCAGCAGCACAGAAGCAAGTCCGGCTTCGAGACGCGTGCGATCCACGCGGGGTACGAGCCCGACGCGGCGACGGGGGCGGTCATCCCGCCCATCTACGCGACCAGCACCTACAAGCAGGACGGCGTGGGCGGGCTGCGCGGCGGCTATGAGTACAGCCGCTCCGCCAACCCGACCCGCACGGCCCTCGAGGGCAACATCGCGGCGCTGGAGGAGGGGGAGCGCGGGTTCGCGTTCGCCTCCGGCCTGGCCGCCGAGGACACCCTGGTCCGTGCGCTGTGCCGACCGGGTGACCACGTGGTGATCCCGGACGACGCGTACGGCGGCACCTTCCGGCTCTTCGACAAGGTCGAGAAGGTGTGGGGCCTCGAGCACAGCCCGGCGCCGGTCTCCGACCTGGAGAAGGTCGCGGCCGCCGTACGACCCGGCGAGACCAAGCTCGTCTGGGTCGAGACGCCGACCAACCCGCTGCTCAACATCGGCGACATCGAGGCACTGGCCGCGATCGCCCACGACGCCGGCGCGCTGCTGGTCGTCGACAACACCTTCGCCTCGCCGTACCTCCAGCAGCCGCTGACGCTCGGCGCCGACGTCGTGGTGCACTCCACGACGAAGTACTGCGGCGGTCACTCCGACGTCGTCGGCGGCGCGATCGTGGTCAAGGACCTGGACCTCGCCGAGAAGGTCACCTTCCACCAGAACGCCATGGGCGCGGTCGCCGGGCCGTTCGACGCCTGGCTGACCCTGCGCGGCCTCAAGACCCTCGCGCTGCGGATGGAGCGCCACTGCGACAACGCCGAGCGCGTCGTTGACTTCCTGACCAGCCACCCGAAGGTCGGCGACGTGATCTACCCCGGCCTCGAGACCCACCCCGGGCACGAGGTCGCTCAGCGCCAGATGAGGCGGTACGGCGGGATGGTGTCGTTCCGGGTCACCGGTGGCGAGCAGCACGCCCTCCAGGTGTGCGAGCGCACCGAGGTCTTCACGCTCGGGGAGTCGCTCGGCGGCGTCGAGTCGCTGATCGAGCACCCGGGCCGGATGACCCACGCGAGCGTCGCGGGCACCGACCTCGAGGTGCCGGCCGACCTGGTCCGGCTCAGCGTCGGCATCGAGACCGCCGACGACCTGGTGGCCGACCTCGAGCGGGCGCTGGACTGACCGGCCCGGAGGATAGGTTGTCGCCGTGAGCAACGACGGCAACGACGCCGAGGACACGACCCCCGACGGCGTACCGGCAGACGACGGGTCCGAGGCCCGGCGTCGCCGGCCGATCATCGGTCTCCGGCACCGGACGAGCGCCGCCGACGAGGAGCGCGAGGAGCGGCTCGCGGCGCGGCTCGCGCACCAGTTCGCCCACCTGCGCGACGAGCGTCAGGCACAGCTGGGTCTCCCGGCGGTCGCCGGTGGCGCGGCGCCCGTACGTCGTGAAGGCGTGCCCTGGGGCGTGGACCTCGCGGCGGCCTGGTCGTGGCGCTTCCTGGTGATCGTCGGTGCGGGTGCGGTCGTGTTCCTCGCGATCGGCTACCTGTCCGTGGTCGTGCTCCCGGTCGTGATCGCGCTGCTGATCACCGCCCTGGTGGTGCCGATCGTCGACGGCCTGGTCCGGGTCGGTCTGCCGCGTGGCCTGGCCGCGCTCGGCGTGGTGATCGCCGGCATCGCGCTGGTCGGGTTGCTGCTCACGCTCGCCGGCCAGCAGATCGCCACCGGCGCCACCGACCTGGCCGACCAGACCGTCGCGGGCCTCGACGAGATCAAGAGCTGGCTCAAGGACGGGCCGCTGCACGCGAGCGACTCGCAGATCAACGACTACATCCAGAGCGCCCAGGACGCGATCGAGAAGCGCACCAAGGAAGGCGCGAACCTGAGCAGCGTCACCGAGGTCAGCACCGCGGTCGGGCACGTCTTCGCCGGCTTCTTCATCGTGCTGTTCTCGACATACTTCTTCCTTGCCGACGGCACCCGGATCTGGTCCTGGATGGTGCGCCTGTCGCCGCGGGCAGCCCGCGGCCACGTCGACAGCTCGGGTCGGGTCGCGTGGATCTCGCTGACCCAGTTCGTGCGGGCGACGGTGATCGTCGCCCTTGTCGATGCGATCGGCATCGCGATCGGCGCCGCGGTCCTCGGCGTGCCGTTCGTGCTCGCGATCGGCGTGCTGGTCTTCCTCGGCGCCTTCGTCCCGCTGGTCGGTGCCACCGTCGCGGGCACCGTCGCCGTCCTGGTCGCGCTGGTCGCCAACGGCCCGATCACCGCCCTGTTGATGCTCGCCGTGATCATCGGGGTGCAGCAGCTCGAGGCACACGTGCTCCAGCCGTTCCTGATGGGCCGCTGGGTGTCGGTGCACCCGCTCGCGGTGATCCTGGCGATCGCCGCCGGCATCCTGATCGCGGGCATCGCCGGCGCGCTGGTCGCCGTACCGATCGCGGCTGCCGTCAACGCCGTCGTCCAGCATCTCGCTGGGTACACGAGTCCGGGCGACGATCCGGTCGAGGAGCTCGCGGAGGACTATGAGGAGACGGGGGAGACCGTCGACGTAGGGGATGGGCCGAGCGATGACTGAGGTGCCGACCGTCGGGCTGGCGGACATCGAGCTGGCTCGCCAGGTGCTCGCCGGGGTGGCCATCGAGACCCCGATGGAGGAGTCCCGCTGGCTCTCCGCGCTGGCCGGTGGCCCGGTGTCGCTCAAGTGCGAGAACCTCCAGCGCACCGGATCGTTCAAGGCCCGCGGAGCGTACGTCCGGATCGCCCGGCTGTCCGCGGAGCAGCGCGCGCACGGCGTGGTCGCGGCCTCCGCAGGCAACCACGCCCAGGGCGTCGCGCTCGCCGCGCAGCTGCTCGGCATCAAGTCGACCGTCTTCATGCCCGAGGGGGCGCCGATCCCCAAGGAGAAGGCCACCCGGGCGTACGGCGCCGACGTGGTGTTCCACGGCCGCTACCTCGAGGACGCGCTGGTCGAGGCGCACGCTTTCGCCAGGCGCACCGGGGCGGTGCTGATCCACCCCTTCGACCACGTCGACATCGTCGCCGGCCAGGGGACCGCCGGCCTGGAGATCCTCGAGCAGACCCCTGACGTCCAGACCGTGCTGGTGCCGACCGGCGGTGGCGGGCTGCTCGCGGGCATCGCGATCGCGATCAAGGCGCAGTGTCAGATCCTGGGGAGGCCCGGAGTGCGCGTCATCGGGGTGCAGGCCGAGGGCGCCGCGGCGTACCCCGGCTCGCTCGAGCACGGCGCCCCGGTGGCGCTGCCGTCGATGAGCACGATGGCCGACGGCATCGCGGTGGGGCGTCCGGGGGACATCACGTTCGCCGCCGTGCGCGACCACGTGGACGAGATCATCACGGTCTCCGAGGACGCACTCGCGCGTGCTGTGCTGGCCACCCTGGAGCGCGCCAAGATGGTCGTGGAGCCGGCCGGTGCCGCCGCCGTGGCGGCGCTGCTGGAGCACCCGACCGCCTTCGAGACACCCGTGGTCGCCGTACTGTCCGGCGGCAACATCGACCCGCTGCTGCTCGGCAAGGTGATCCGCCACGGCATGGCCGCTGCGGGGCGCTACCTCAACCTGCGCGTGTGCATCCCGGACGTGCCCGGTGGCCTGGCGCGTCTGCTCACCGAGGTCAGCGCGGTTGGCGGCAACGTGCTCGAGGTCGCGCACGAACGGATCTCACCCACGCTGCACGTCGACGAGGTCGAGGTGCGCCTCCAGCTGGAGACCCGCGGCGAGCCGCATGCCCAGCAGGTGCTCGCCCGCCTCGGCGAGCACGGCTACCGCGTCCTCTCGTAGACGACCTGCCTACGAGCAGGCGGTGCGGGCGGCTGCGGCCGCCGCGCCGCTGGCAGCGTTCGCCGCCGCCACTGCTCCCGCCGTCACGGTCGCGTTCGAGGTGGCCTTCTTGGCCTTCTTGGTGGCCGCCTTCTTCGCCTTGTTGGCCTTGGCGATCGCCTTCTTCGAGGCGTGCTTCTTCTTCAGCTTCTTCAGCTTCGTGGCCGCCGCCTTCTGCTGCTTCTTCGCCTTCGTCAGCGTCGTGGCCGCCTGGGCGGCGGCCTGCTGTGCCGTCCCGACCGCAGCGGCGGCGCTGGCGGCGGCACCGTTGGCAGCGGTGCAGCCGAACGGTACGGCGCCGGAGCCCAGGATGTTGATCGCCGACTCGGTGCCGGGGAAGAGGAAGCCGTAGTCGCTCTTGACCTGGTTGATCTCGGCCAGCAGGCGGGCGCTCATGGCCGGCTCGGCGATCCGGGTGAAGACCGTCGGCTTGCCCGGTCGGGCGCACCCCTCGGCCCAGCTGACGACGCCCGCGATCCGCCACACGCCGTTGTCGCCGGGCACCACGAGCGGGCCGCCGCTGTCGCCCTGGCAGGTGCTCCGGCCGCCCTCCGGGTAGCCCACGCACAGCATGCTCGAGCTGCGATAGAACGTGCCGTAGGCGCTCGGAGCGGAGCACGTGGCGTCCGGCTGGATCGGGAGCGCCACCTCCTGCAGCGTCGGACTCGTCGAGCCGCCCTCGCTGACGTTGCCGAAACCGACTGCCATCGCCGTACGCCCGGCTCGCCACAGGGCGACCTCACCCGGGCCGGCGATCTGGATCGGCCGGAACGCCGACGGAATGGGGGTGTCGTAGAACAGCAGGCCGTAGTCGTTGTCGAAAGTGCCCGCGTTGTAGCCGTCGGTGGTGATCCAGCCGTACGGCTGGGACGTGACGCCGCCAGAGCTCGCTTGGTCTCGCCCGAAGTAGGTCGTCACGCCGAGCGCGCCCGTGAGGCAGTGCGCCGCCGTCAGCACGATCCGGGAGTGGATGATCGCGCCGCCGCACAGGGCGGTTCCCTCGTTGGTGTCCACGTGGAGCCGGACCTGCCAGGGGTACTTGGCGGTGCTGGTGGTGGTGCCCCCGACGATGTCCGGGCGCTTGGTGCCGTCGTCCACGGAGCTGGCGGGCGCGGCGACGGCCACCAGGGAGCCGGCGACGGCCATCGCCAGGATCGGTGCGAGCAGTCGGCGGATCGGCCTCTTCAACGACATCGGGTGGTCCTCTCACACGGCTGGGTGTGAGATCACTAGACGGCGTACGCCGTCGGACCAGCGTCGACGACGCCGGAAATGCCCTACTTTGGGTGGTCTGGACCTGACGGGTGAGCGGATCCGCTGACGCGTCTCCGCTCAGCCGGTGAAGGGGACCGCGTCGACGATGACGACCTGGAGCTCCTTGCCGTTGGGCGCCTCGTAGGTGACCGTGTCGCCCTTGGAGGAGCCGAGGATGGCGGAGCCGAGCGGCGACTGCGGCGAGTAGACCTTGAGGCCGCCGGCGGCGTCCTCCATCTCGCGGGCGCCGAGCAGGAACGTCTCGACGTCGTCGTCGGAGTCGCCGACGAACTTGTAGGTGACCTTCATGCCGGGCTCGACGACGCCGTCGTCGGCCGGGGTCTCGCCGACCTCGGCGCGGTTGAGCATGTCCTCGAGCTGCCGGATCCGGCCCTCGAGCTTGCCCTGCTCCTCGCGGGCGGCGTGGTAGCCGCCGTTCTCCTTGAGGTCGCCTTCGTCGCGGGCGGCGCTGATCCGGGCGATGATGTCCTGGCGGACGGGGCCCTTGAGGTCCGCGAGCTCCTGGGTGAGCTTGTCGAACGCGTCCTGGGTGAGCCAGACCTTGCCCTGTGCTGCTGCCTGCGTCATGAGGAACTCCTGCTTACTTCTTCGAGGTACGACGGAATCGCTCCGTCGCATCGTCGGTGGTTGCCCCGCACGGGATGCCGGTAAACAGCGCAGTGCTCGATCGAATGATTGGCGATCGAGCCGGGCCGTCCTCGACGGCCCTGCGGGGAGCGTCAGACCGGCGAGTCTAACAACCGACCGCTACAAAAGCAGATCGTTCAGCGCGGGCGGCTCTGTCCGGGGGCGGTGCAGCCGAGCAGCTCGACCGAGGTCGCGAGCCGTTCGGTGCGCACGTCCTGGACGCTCTTGCCGTCGGCGGGGGTGAAGACCCACTCCCCGACGACCGTGTGGTCCTCGGCGTACGCCCGCAGGGTGCAGCTCGCGACGACGTCGTCGTCGGCCAGCCGCACCTCGACCGTTGCGGTGGCGAGGTGCTCGTCGACGACCTGGTAGCCCACGATGTCCGAGCGGACCTGCGGGGTCGACTGGTCCCAGATGGTCCAGCCCAGCCAGCCCAGGAACCCGGCCACCAGGACCACGCACGCTGCCACGGTCGCCCGGCGCCGCCAGGGCGCCGGCGCGCCGTACCGGTCGGCGAGGTCGGTCGGCTGGGTCACGCCGAAATGGTCCCACCTAGGATGTCCGCGTGACGCAGCACCCCTCCCGCGCCGGTCTCCGGCTCATGCACGTCCACGCCCACCCCGACGACGAGTCGAGCAAGGGCGCCGCCAGCACGGCGATGTACGTCGCGCAGGGGGTCAACGTCCACGTCGCGACCTGCACCGGCGGCGAGCGCGGGTCGATCCTGAACCCCAAGATGGACCGGCCGGACATCCTCGAGAACATCACCGAGATCCGCCGCCAGGAGATGGAGCGGGCGCGTGACATCCTCGGCATCCGCCAGGACTGGCTGGGCTTCGTCGACTCCGGCTGGCCCGAGGGCGACCCGAAGCCGCCGCTGCCCGAGGGCTGCTTCGGCCTGGTGCCGCTCGAGGAGGCGATGGCCCCGCTGGTGAAGCTGATCCGCGAGTTCCGGCCGCACGTGATGACGACGTACGACGAGCGTGGTGGCTACCCGCACCCCGACCACATCAAGTGCCATGAGATCAGCGTCGCGGCGTTCGATGCGGCGGCCGACCCGGAGCGATACCCCGAGCTCGGCGAGCCGTGGCAGGTGCTCAAGCTCTACTACCACCACTCGTTCAACAAGGCCCGGATCCAGGCGACCCACGACGCGATGATCGCCCACGGTCTGGAGTCGCCGTGGGCGGAGCGGCTCGCGGAGTGGAAGGACGAGCCCGAGTGGGACGCCCGGGTCACGACGCGGGTCCCGTGCTCCGACTACTTCGGTGTCCGTGACCAGGCGCTCCTGGCGCACGCGACCCAGATCGACCCGGACGGCTTCTGGTTCGCGATCCCGCGTGAGCTCCAGGCCGAGGTCTGGCCGACCGAGGACTTCGAGCTGGTGACGAGCCACGTCACGTCCGAGCTCCCCGAGGACGACCTCTTCGCGGGCATCACCACTGCCTAGTGAGAGACTGTGCCCATGCAGGTGCTGACCGTCCTTCCGCAGGTGCTCTCGTTCGTCGATGAGGTGCCCGAGGCCGACGACGTCAAGGCCGGCTGGGTGGCTTTCGCGATCTTCATCGGCCTGATCCTCGCGGTCGCGTTCCTCGGCTGGAGCCTGGTCAAGCAGCTGCGCAAGGTGGACGCCGCCGAGGAGGCCGGGCTCTACGACCCGTCCGACCGGAAGCCCGTCCCGATGCCCGAGCAGGCACCGGAGCGCCCCCAGAGCTGATCGGCATGGCGGAAGTGGGGGCGGCGCCGGGACCGCGCGGGCGGGCACCGAGCATGGCCGACGTCGCAGCGGTCGCGGGCGTCTCGCACCAGACGGTCTCGCGGGTCCTCAACGACTCACCGCTGGTCAAGGACGACACCCGTGCGAAGGTCGTGGCCGCGATCGAGGAGCTGGGCTACCGGCGCAACAACGCGGCCCGGATGCTCGCGACCAACCGGTCCGGCCGGATCGGCATGATCTCGGCGCACCTCGCGCTGCACGGCCCCAGCATGATCGCGGTGGCGGTCCAGGAGGCCGGCCACCAGGCGGGGTACGACGTGTCGCTGGTCGGCGTCTCCGACTTCTCGCCCGAGTCGCTGCAGGGAGCCGTCGACCGCCTGCTGGACGAGGCCGTCGAGGCGCTCGTGATCGCCGTCGCCCACCGCAGCGCGACCGAGCGGGTCCTGTCGCTCGACCTGTCCGTGCCGGTCGTCCTCGTGCAGGGGGTCACGGACGGCCAGCCGATGGCGTCCGGGATCGACCAGGTGCACGGGGCACGCCTGGCGACCGAGCACCTGCTCGACCTCGGGCATCGCCACATCGCCCACGTCACCGGCCCCGCCGACTGGGTCGAGGCGGGCCAGCGCCGCGAGGGGTGGCAGCAGGCGCACGCGGACCGGGGTCTGCTGCCCGGGCCGGAGCTCGCGGGTGACTGGTCGGCGCGCAGCGGCTACGACGCAGGTCAGCGGATCGCCGACGACCCGGCAGTGACCGCGGTCTTCGTCGCCAACGACGGGATGGCGCTCGGCGTGCTCCGCGCCTTCCACGAGCGCGGTGTGGAGGTCCCGGAGCGGGTGAGCGTGGTCGGCTTCGACGACGTGCCGGAGGCGGCGTACTTCTGGCCCGGGCTCACCACGGTCAGCCAGGAGTTCTCCGTGCTCGGCCGCCGTGCCGTCGACCTGACCCTGCGGGCGCTGCGGGGGGAGGACGCGCCGTCGGACGCCCTGATCCAGCCGCGGCTGGTCGTGCGCGGGTCGACGGCCGCGGCACCCGTCGCCGCAGCACCGTGATGTTAACGTTCACATCGTGCTCGAGTCCCTCTTCGGTACGACGCCCGACGGCCAGCCGGTCCGCAGCCTGACCATCGGGAGCCCACCCGGGCCGGTGCTCGAGGTGCTCACGCTGGGGGCGACCGTCCACCGGCTCGAGGTCGTGGGCGGTGACGGCGTACGCCGCAATGTCGTGCTCGGTCATGCCGACGTGGCCGACCGCCTGGCGAGCTCCGCCTACCTCGGCGGCACGATCGGTCGCTACGCCAACCGGATCGCGGGCGGGCGCTTCCCGCTCGACGGTCGAGAGGTCCAGGTCGGTGTCCATGACCGCGGCAACAGCCTGCACGGTGGTCCCGACGGGTTCGACCGCCGCGTCTGGGCGGTGGTCTCCCACGAGCCGGACGAGGTCGTGCTCGAGCTGGTCAGCCCCGACGGCGACCAGGGCTTCCCGGGAGAGGTGACCGCGCGGGTCGCCTACCGCGTCGACGGAGATGTGGTGGTGGTCGAGATGTCGGCGACGACGGATGCGCCGACCCTGGTCAATCTCACCAACCATGCGTACTTCAACCTCGACGGGGCCGGGTCGGGCACGGTCGACGACCACCTGCTCCAGGTGCGCGCGGACGAGTTCACGCCGGTGGACCCGACCGGCATCCCGCTCGGCGGGCACGCCCCGGTCGCCGGCACCCCGTTCGACTTCCGTACGCCGTCGCGCATCGGCGAGCACGTCCGGACCGAGCACGAGCAGCTGGTCGCGGCCCGCGGGGTCGATCACAACTTCGTCGTACGCGGCGACGGGCTCAGGGCCCACGCGGTGCTCGAGTCGCCACGGACCGGCACCCGCCTGGAGCTGTGGTCCGACCAGCCGGGGCTGCAGGTCTACACCGGCAACTTCCTCGACGGCGCCGGCCCGGGGGAGCGCGGCCGGCTGCACCGGCAGGGCGACGGGATCGCCCTGGAGCCGCAGCTCTTCCCCGACGCCCCGCATCACCCTGCCTGGCCGTCTGCCGTGCTCAGGCCGGGGGCGCACTACCGCGCGTCGCTCGCCTGGAGCTTCGACGGCCCCTTGCCGACGCGCTGACGGGGCTTGGAACGTTCACACGACGCGGCCACCAAAAGTGAACGCTCACATTTTCTGAGCACAGTTTGGTCACGGGGGTTGACGGCGGTGAATGTTAGCGCTCACACTCATCGCTCAGTGACACCGGTCACAGGGTGGAGAGCCCGACGATCTGGAGGAAAACCAGTGCTGAAGAAGACTCTGATCGCGGCGAGCGCGATCACCCTGAGCGCGTTCGCGCTCACCGCCTGCGGCAGCGACTCCGACGGCGGCGCCGACAGCGCCTCCGACGGAGGCGGCGACTCGATGACGATGGGCTTCGCCCAGGTCGGTGCCGAGAGCGGCTGGCGGACCGCCAACACCACGTCGATCCAGGATGCGGCCAAGGACTCGGGCGTCGACCTGAAGTTCACCGACGCCCAGGGCAAGCAGGAGAACCAGATCCAGGCGATCCGCTCCTACATCCAGCAGAAGGTCGACGTGATCGCCTTCAGCCCCGTCGTCGAGACCGGTTGGGACGCCGTCCTGCAGGAGGCCAAGGCCGCCGGCATCCCGGTGATCCTCACCGACCGCGCCGTCGACTCCGAGGACACGTCGCTCTACAAGAGCTTCCTCGGCTCCGACTTCGTCGTGGAGGGCCAGAAGGCGGGCCAGTGGCTGGTCGACAACGCCGCCGACTCCGACGTCAACGGCGACGGCAAGATCAACGTCGTCCAGCTCGAGGGCACTACGGGTGCCGCACCGGCCATCGACCGCGCAGAGGGCTTCGCCGACACCGTCAAGGCCGACGACACCATCGAGGTCACCGCCTCCCAGACCGGCGACTTCACCCGCGACGGGGGCAAGCAGGTCATGGAGTCGTTCCTGCAGTCCGACGACTCCATCGACGTGGTCTACGCCCACAACGACGACATGGGCCTGGGTGCGATCGAGGCCATCGAGGCCGCCGGACTCAAGCCGGGCAAGGACATCAAGATCATCACGGTGGACGCCGTCCACGACGGGATGGTGGCGCTGTCGGAGGGCAAGATCAACTTCATCGTGGAGTGCAGCCCGCTGCTCGGGCCGCAGCTGATGGACATCGCCCAGAAGGTCCTCGACGGCGAGGAGGTCGAGCCCCGGATCCTCACCGAGGAGACCACCTTCACCCAGGAGCAGGCCATCGAGGCTCTGCCCGACCGGCAGTACTGACCTCCACCAGCACACCGAACGGCGGCGCCGGGTCCTCCCTACGACCTCAGGGTCGGGCCCGGCGCCGCAATCGTCACCAACCACACGATCACTCGTGAAGGGAGCGAGATGACCCAGATGGACCTTCAGCCCGCGAACGGTCCGAAGGCCTCGTCCGACGCAGCGCGACCCGTGGTCGAGATGCGCGGCATCTCCATCACCTTCGGCAACGTCCGCGCCCTGGACGAGGTCTCGCTCCGGCTCCGAGCCGGCGAGGTGCACGCGCTGATGGGCGAGAACGGCGCGGGCAAGTCGACCCTGATCAAGGCGCTGACCGGCGTGTACACGATCGACTCGGGCACCGTGCTCGTCGGTGGCGAGCAGCACGAGTTCAGCTCCCCGGCGGCGTCGCAGGCGGCGGGCATCAGCACGGTCTACCAAGAGGTGAACCTGCTCCCGAACCTCACCGTCGCCGAGAACATGCTCCTGGGCCGTGAGCCCCGCAGGCTCGGCGGCATCAACGTCCGCGCCATGAACCGCCGGGCGCGGGCCACCCTCGAGGGCCTCGGCATCGACGTCGACCCGACCTCCGAGCTGGGCGAGCACCCGATCGCCGTCCAGCAGCTCGTCGCCATCGCCCGCGCCGTTGACGTCGAGGCGCGCGTGCTGATCCTTGACGAGCCCACCTCCAGCCTCGACGCCGACGAGGTGGCGAAGCTGTTCGAGGTGATGCGCCGCCTGCGCGACCAGGGCGTCGCGATCGTCTTCGTCTCGCACTTCCTCGACCAGGTCTACGAGATCGCCGACCGGATGACGATCCTGCGCAACGGCAAGCTGGTCGAGGAGCGGCTGGTCGCCGAGACCAGCCAGCTCGAGCTGGTCAGGCTGATGATCGGCCGCGAGCTCGAGGTCCTGGAGCGGATCGACCGCAAGGTCAGCGCCCGTACGGCGGACGAGTCCGGATCTCCCGTGCTCAAGGCGCTCGGGGTGGGACGCAAGGGCTCGCTCGAGGCGACCGATCTCGAGCTGTACGAGGGTGAGGTGATCGGCCTCGCCGGCCTGCTGGGCTCCGGCCGCACCGAGCTCGCCCGCCTGCTCTTCGGCGCCGACACCGCCGACACCGGCGAGGTCGTGATCCGCTCCGAGCGACGCCGGCTGCGCAGCCCGCGGCACGCGATCGACCGCAAGGTCGCCTTCTCCAGCGAGGACCGCAAGGCCGAGGGCGTCGTCGGCGACCTCACCGTGGCCGACAACATGCTCCTCGCCCTGCAGGCGTCGCGGGGCTGGCTGCGGCCGATCCCGCAGGCGACCCGGACCAGGCTCGTCGAGCAGTACCTGCAGGCACTCGACATCCGGCCGGCCGACCCGACGGCGCTGATGCGCAACCTGTCGGGCGGCAACCAGCAGAAGGTGCTGCTCGCTCGCTGGCTGATCACCGAGCCCGAGATCCTGATCCTCGACGAGCCGACCCGCGGCATCGACATCGGCGCCAAGGCGCAGATCCAGGCCAAGGTCGCCGAGCTCGCCGCCCAGGGCATGGCGGTGGTCTTCATCTCCGCCGAGCTCGAGGAGGTCCTCCGGCTCAGCGACCGCCTCGTGGTCATGCGCGACCGGCGCAAGATCGACGAGCGCCCCAACAACGACGTCGAGGTCAGCGACGTCCTCGAGATCATCGCGGGCGAGGCCCGCGAGGAGGAGGGCCCCCGTGCCTGAGACACCCACCGGCCTCCAGCGGATCCTCCGTCACCAGCTCGTGTGGCCGGTCCTGGCCCTGATCGTGCTGCTCCTGATCAACGTGATCGTCAAGCCCGGCTTCATCCACATCCGGATGCAGGACGGCCACCTGTACGGCAACCTGATCGACATCGTGCGCAACAGCGCGCCGGTGCTGCTCGTGGCGCTGGGCATGACCCTGGTCATCGCCACCCGGGGCATCGACCTCTCGGTCGGCGCGATCGCCGCGATCTCGGCTGCCGTGGCCTGCACCCGGATCGTCGGGGCCCCCGACGAGGGTGCGCTGACGACCGCGGTGATGGCCTGCACCTACGCACTGGTCGTCTGCATCGTGCTCGGCGCCTGGAACGGCTTCCTGGTCTCGGTGCTCGGCATCCAGCCGATCATCGCGACCCTGATCCTGATGGTCGCCGGGCGCGGGATCTCGATGGCGATCACCGACGGCCAGATCACGACCGTCCACAACAGCTACTTCAGCGACCTCGCCACCGGCTTCGTGCTGACCCTGCCGGTCGCGTTCCTCATCGCGCTCGCCGTCTTCGCCCTCACCGCCCTGCTGACGCGGCGTACGGCGCTCGGGATGCTGATCGAGGCCGTGGGCATCAACCCCGAGGCCAGCCGCCTCGCCGGCGTACGGTCGCGCACGATCATCTGGACCGTCTACGCGTTCTCCGGGTTCTGCGCCGGCATGGCGGGCCTGGTGATCGCGGCCAACACCAACTCGGTCAACGCCAACAGCCTCGGCCTGTGGATCGAGCTCGACGCGATCCTCGCCGTCGTCATCGGCGGCACGTCGCTGGCCGGTGGCCGGTTCTCCCTGACCGGCACCCTCATCGGTGCGCTCTTCATCGCCACCCTGGCGCGGACCGTCAACAACATCGGCATCCCGTCGGACCTCAACTACCTCTTCAAGGCCGTCGTCGTGATCGCCGTGTGCCTCCTCCAGTCGCCGAAGGTCCGTGCGCTCTTCCGGGTACGGCGGACCGGCGGCCCGAGCACCCCAGCCCCCGTCCTCGCGAAGGCAGGTTCCGCATCATGAGCGCCACCACCGTCCCCGCCGACTCCCTCTGGGACCGCGTCCGGGGCTACAGCCCGCCGCCGCGCTACCTGCCGGTGATCGCGACGCTGGCCCTGCTCGTCGGGATGTTCGCGATCGGCGGGGTGCGCTACGAGGGCTTCTCCGACCCGCAGGTCGTGCTCAGCCTGCTGATCGACAACGCCTTCCTGATCGTGCTGGCCGTCGGCATGACCTTCGTGATCCTCACCGGTGGCATCGACCTGTCGGTCGGCTCCGTGGTGGCGCTGTCCACGATGATCGCCGCGAAGACCCTGCAGCTGGGCTGGCCGCCGTACCTCTCGATGGCGGCGGTGCTCGCCACCGGCACGCTGCTCGGCCTGCTGATGGGCCTGCTCATCCACTACTTCGACATCCAGCCCTTCATCGCCACCCTGGCCGGGCTCTTCCTGGCCCGTGGGCTGACCTACCTGATCAGCGTCGAGTCGATCTCGATCAGCGACCCCACGTTCACCAAGCTGGCGTTCAAGACGGTCACGTTCGGCGACTACTACCTCCGGTGGACGGCGATCGTCGCGCTGGTCGTGGTGGCCATCGCGGCGTACGTCCTCGCCCGGACCCGCTTCGGCCGGACCGTCTACGCGATCGGCGGCAACGAGAGCTCGGCCATGCTGATGGGCCTGCGGGTGGCCTTCACGAAGGTCGGTGTCTACGTGATCAGCGGCTTCTGCGCCGCGCTCGGCGGCCTGCTCTTCTCGTTCTACATCCTGTCCGGCAACAGCCTGCACGCGATCGGCATCGAGCTCGACGCGATCGCGGCGGTCGTCATCGGGGGCACGCTGCTCACCGGTGGTCGGGGGTACGTCGTCGGCTCGCTGCTCGGCGTGATGGTGCTCGGCATGATCAAGACCCTGATCTCCTTCGACGGCACCCTGAGCTCGTACTGGATCCGCATCATCACCGGTGCCCTGCTGCTGGCCTTCGTGGTCGTCCAGCGGTTCGCCACCCGGCGGCAGTCGTGACGGAACGGATGCCGGTGATGGCCGACGTCGCGCGACTGGCGGGGGTCTCCCACCAGACGGTCTCCCGGGTCGTCAACGGCCAGAACAACCTCCGGCCGGAGACCCGCGAGCGCGTGCTGCAGGCGATCCGCCAGCTCGGCTACCGGCCGAACTCCGCGGCCCGGGCGCTGGTCACCCGGCGCTCGGCGACGATCGGGGTGATCGGCTCCAAGAGCGGCTTCTGGGGCCCGAGCACTGTGCACCGGACGATCCAGGCCGCCGGTCGCGAGGCGGGCTACTTCGTGAGCTCGGCCAACCTGCAGAGCCTGACTCGGGAGGAGCTCGTCGACGCGATCAGCCACCTGCGCGACCAGAGCGTCGAGGCGATCGTCCTGATCGGCGGCACCGACGACGCGGTCCAGGTCGCCCGCGCCCAGGAGGACCTGGGGACCCCGGTGATCGTGGTCGAGGGCGACGAGGCCAAGACCCGCTGGACGGTCGGCGTCGACCAGACGGCCGGGGCCGAGCTCGGCACCCGCCACCTGATCGAGCTGGGCCACACCGACATCCTGCATCTCGGCGGTCCGCTGTCCTGGACCGAGGCGCGGTCCCGGCTCACCGGCTACCAGCAGGCGATGCACGCGGCCGGGCTGCGCCCCGCGGCCCACGTCGAGGGCGACTGGACGGCCCGCAGTGGCTACGAGGCCGGTCGCGAGATCGCCCGCCGCGACGACGTGACTGCGGTCTTCTGCGCCAACGACCAGATGGCGCTCGGCCTGCTCCGTGCTCTCAGCGAGGCCGGCCGGTCGGTGCCGGGCGACGTGAGCGTCGTCGGCTTCGACGACATCCCGGAGGCGGCGTACCTGATCCCGCCGCTGACCACCGTGCGCCAGGACTTCACGGCGGTCGGCCGGCGTGCGATCGAGATCATCCAGGCCGCGCTCGCGGGGGAGCCCGCGCCCGAACGCCTGATCAGCCCCGAGCTCGTGGTGCGCGCCAGCAGCGCCGCACCGGCTCGCCGTACGAAGTCGAGGAAGAAGTAGATGTCTGGCTCAATGCATGTAGACGGCGAGCAGTACGTCGTCGGTGTCGACTACGGCACCCTGTCGGGGCGTGCCGTCGTCGTCCGGGTGTCCGACGGCGCCGAGCTCGGCACCGGGGTGCACGACTACCCGCACGGCGTGCTCGAGCGGGCGCTGCCCGACGGCACCGAGCTCGCGCCCGACTGGGCGCTGCAGGTGCCGGAGGACTACCGCGAGGTGCTGCGCATCGCCGTGCCCGCGGCGGTCGCAGCGGCGGGCATCGACCCGGCGGACGTGATCGGCATCGGCACCGACTTCACGGCCTGCACGATGGTGCCGACCCTCGCCGACGGCACCCCGCTCTGCGAGCTGCCGGAGTACGCCGGCCGCCCGCACGCCTACGTGAAGCTCTGGAAGCACCACGCCGCGCAGACGCAGGCCGACCGGATCAACGGGCTGGCGGCCGAGCGCCAGGAGGCCTGGCTGCCGAGGTACGGCGGGCTGATCTCCTCGGAGTGGGAGTTCGCCAAGGGGCTCGAGCTCTTCGAGGCCGACCGGGCGGCGTACGACCGGATGGAGCGCTGGGTCGAGGCGGCGGACTGGATCGTGTGGCAGCTGACCGGCCGCTACGTCCGCAACGCCTGCGCGGCCGGCTACAAGGGCATCTACCAGTTCACCGACGGCCAGGGCACCTACCCGTCGGCGGAGTTCCTCGAGGCGCTGGCGCCGGGCTTCGGCGGCTTCGTGGCCGACAAGCTGGACCAGCCGATCGGTCAGCTGGGCGACGCCGCCGGCACCCTGACTGCCGAGGCGGCCGCCTGGACCGGCCTGCCCGAGGGCATCGCGGTCGCCGTCGGCAACGTCGACGCCCACGTCACCGCTCCGGCCGCCCAGGCCGTCGGACCCGGGCAGATGGTCGCGATCATGGGCACCTCCACCTGCCACATCATGAGCTCCGACGTGCTGCGCGAGGTGCCCGGCATGTGCGGGGTCGTCGACGGCGGTGTCGTCGCCGGCGCCTGGGGCTACGAGGCCGGCCAGAGCGGGGTGGGCGACATCTTCGGGTGGTTCACCGAGACGTCCGTGCCTGCGTCGTACGCCGAGCGCGCGACCGCCGCAGGCCAGAGCCTGCACGAGCTGCTCACCGATCTCGCGGCGCGCCAGGAGGTCGGCGAGCACGGGCTGGTCGCCCTGGACTGGCACAGCGGCAACCGCTCGGTCCTGGTCGACCACGAGCTCACGGGACTCGTGGTCGGCCAGACCCTCGCGACGCGACCCGAGGACGTCTACCGCGCGCTGCTCGAGGCCACCGCCTTCGGCACCCGGGTGATCGTCGAGACGTTCCGCGACAGCGGCGTGCCGGTCGAGGAGTTCATCGTCGCCGGCGGCCTGGCCAAGAACCGGCTGCTCATGCAGGTCTACGCCGACGTCACCCGGCTCCCGCTGTCGGTGATCGGATCGGAGCAGGGCCCGGCGCTCGGCTCTGCGATCCATGCCGCGGTCGCGGCCGGTGCGTACGCCGACGTGTCGACCGCAGCCAAGAGCATGGGCAAGGTCGAGCGGGGCGCCTACCTCCCCGACGACGCCCGGGCGCAGGTCTACGACGAGCTCTTCGAGGAGTACCTCGAGCTGCACGACCACTTCGGCCGCCGCAACCGCGCGATGCGCCGCCTCAAGGCGATCCGCCGGGCCGCGGTCGCGCGGCGTCGTACGGCGCAGGCATCGGAGGAGGCGTGATGACCGCCGTCACCGACGTCCAGGCCACCATCGCCGCGGTCCGTCGCGACGTCGCCGCGCTGCACGCGGAGCTGACGCGCTACCAGCTGGTCGTGTGGACCGCGGGCAACGTGTCGGCCCGGGTGCCGGGGCACGACCTGCTCGTCATCAAGCCGAGCGGAGTCTCGTACGACGACCTGACGCCGGCCAACATGGTCGTCTGCGACCTGAGCGGTGCCGTCGTCGACGGCGAGCACGCGCCGTCGTCCGACACCGAGGCGCAGGCCTACGTCTACCGAGAGATGCCGCAGGTCGGGGGAGTGGTGCACACGCACTCGACGTACGCCACCGCCTGGGCGGCGCGCGGCGAGCCGGTCCCGTGCGTGCTGACGATGGGCGCCGACGAGTTCGGCGGAGAGATCCCGGTCGGGCCGTTCGCGATCATCGGCGACGACTCGATCGGTCGCGGCATCGTCGAGACGCTGCGGGGGAGTCGGTCGCCCGCCGTGCTGATGCAGAACCACGGGGTCTTCACCGTCGGCCCGACCGCCCGCGCGGCGGTCAAGGCGGCCGTGATGTGCGAGGACGTCGCGCGCACCGTCCACATCTCGCGCCAGCTGGGCACACCCCTGACCATCGACCAGCCCGACATCGACTCGCTCCACGACCGCTACCAGAACGTCTACGGACAGCAGAAGGACCGCCGATGACCACCAGCTCCACGCCCGCCCCCGAGGTCTGGTTCCTGACCGGGAGCCAGGGCATGTACGGGCCCGAGACGCTCGAGCAGGTCGCCGCGCAGTCGCAGGAGGTCGCGCGCGAGCTCGCCGCCACCATGCCGCTCGACGTCCTGTGGAAGCCGGTGCTCCTCGACGCCGCGGCGATCCACCGCCAGATGCTCGAGGCCAACAGCGCCCCGCAGTGCATCGGCGTGATCACCTGGATGCACACCTTCTCGCCGGCGAAGATGTGGATCGCCGGCCTCGACGCGCTGCAGAAGCCGTTGCTGCACCTGCACACGCAGGCCGGCATGGAGCTGCCCTGGTCCACGATCGACATGGACTTCATGAACCTCAACCAGGCCGCTCACGGCGACCGCGAGCACGGCTACATCCAGACCCGTCTGGGCATCGCGCGCAAGACCGTCGCCGGTCACGTGCGCTCACCCGACGTCGCGCGCCGTACGGCCATCTGGGCGCGGGCCGCGATCGGCCGCCACGAGCTGCGCCGTCTCGAGCTGGTGCGGTTCGGCGACAACATGCGCAACGTCGCCGTCACCGAGGGCGACAAGGTGGAGGCGCAGCGGCGGTTCGGCGTCGCCGTCAACACGTACGGCGTCAACGACCTGGTCGCGGTCGTCGACGCGGTCGCAGACGCCGACATCGACCCGCTCGTCACCGAGTACGCCGACACCTACGCCGTGGCGCCGGAGCTGCTGCCGGGAGGCGACCGGCAGGACTCCCTGCGGTACGGCGCGCGCATCGAGATCGGGCTGCGGCAGTTCCTCACCGCGGGCGGGTACGGCGCGTTCACCACCAACTTCGAGGACCTTGGCGGGCTGCGCCAGCTGCCGGGGCTCGCCGTACAGCGCCTGATGGCCGATGGCTACGGCTTCGGCGGCGAGGGCGACTGGAAGACGTCCGTTCTGCTGCGCGCCGCGAAGGTGATGGAGGGCGAGGAGCCGGGCGGCAGCTCGTTCATGGAGGACTACACGTACCACCTGGTGCCGGGCGCCGAGAAGGTGCTCGGCGCGCACATGCTGGAGGTCTGCCCGTCGATCGCCGCCGGACGCCCGAGCCTGGAGGTGCACCCGCTGTCGATCGGCGGCCGGGAGGATCCGGTGCGGCTGCGCTTCACCGCGGCGCCGGGCGAGGCCGTGGTCGCGGGCCTCTCCGACCTCGGTGACCGGATGCGGCTGACTCTCAACGAGATCGACGTGGTCGAGCCCGACGAGGAGCTGCCCCAGCTGCCCGTGGCGTGCGCGGTCTGGGAGCCGCGACCGTCACTGTCGGTGTCCGCCGAGTCCTGGCTGATGGCCGGCGCGCCACACCACACCGTGCTCTCGAAGGCGGTCGGCCGCGAGGTCTGGGAGGACTTTGCGGAGATGGCCGGGGTCGAGGCGCTCGTGATCGACGCCGACACCACGACCCGCAGGTTCCAGCAGGAGCTGCGCTGGAGCGCGGCGTACCGCCGGCTTGCCCAAGGGCTGTGACGCCGGGGACTCTGCAGTCGGGCCCAAGTGGGCCCGACTGCAGAGTCCGCGCGTGGTTCCATCGGCTGGTGCGCAGCTCAGAGCACGGCTTCGAACTCCACGGCCTGACGGGCGGTCTCGGCACGCTCGGCGTCGGTGACGCGCTCGGGCTGGACCGCGTCCATCCGCTCCCGGGAGGCGGTCACCCGGTTGCCGTGCTTCAGGGAGCGCACGTAGATCCGCTGCCCGATCGGCTCGGGGGCGTCGAGCAGGTCGAGGGCCTCGGCGTCGTCCTCCAGCACCGTGGCCAGGAACCGCTGGGCCATTGACCGCTCGCCGGTGCCCTCCAGTCGGCCGATCACGATGCCCGTGCGACGACCGCCGCGGCCGTACCGGACGGTGTAGGTCTCGACGCGCGCCCAGCCCTCGGGGTGCTCGGTGAACGCCGGTGCCGGCCACGACCCGATCTCCGCCTGCAGCTCGGCGCTGCGGTCGTCGCGCCACGGTGCGGGCCGGGCGGAGTAGATCCCGACGGAGAGTTTGGCGAGCATGCCGCCGTTGGCGGTGACCAGGCCGAGCGCGTCGGGGTCGGTCCGGCAGCGCTGGACGGCCTCCGCGACGGCGTGCATCGAGTAGTTGTTGCCGGCGCCGCCGAAGAACGGCAGCCCGCCGGTGAGGGTGAAGCCGCGCGGGTCGTCGGCGGCGAGGCCGAGACCGTCGAGCAGGCTCGACACGGCGACCGGGAAGCAGGAGTAGAGATCGAGGAACGTCACGTCGTCGAGGCTGACACCGGCGACCTCCAGCGCGTGCCGTACGGCGAGCACTCCGGCCGGGTAACCGCTCAGATCCTCCCGGGCCAGGAGGTCGGGGGACTGCACGTCGGCGTGCCCGTGCAGGAACACCCACTTGTCCTCCGGCACGCCGAGCCGGCGGGCCGCGCCGACCGACATCAGCAGCACCGCAGCGCCCTGGTTGACCTGGTCCCGCGCGATCAGGAACCGGGGGTAGGGGTCGACGATCGGGCGGTTGCGCTCGCTCGGGGTGGCCAGCTCCGCCGCCGTACGCACCGTCGGGGCGGCCGCGAGCGGGTTGCGCGCGGCCACCTCGGTGAACGGCGCGAACAGCTCGCCCATGCTCGCGGCGTACTCCTCCCGGCCGAGGCCGAGGCGGGCGCGCCGGGCGTTCTCGAAGAGCGCGTACTGGACCGGGGCGTCGACCAGACCGTGCGTTGCGGTGTGCCAGGTGACCAGTCCACGCAGCCCGATGCCGCGGTCCTCCAGCTGGCCTCCGACCTGCTCGGTGAAGTCGGGCGGGCCGTCGGTCGCGGCCAGGTGCCGCGTCGTCGAGATCGCCTCCGAGCCCGCGAGCAGCACCACCTCGCGTTCGCCGCGGGCGATCGCGGCGGCCATCTCGGTCACCAGCCGCTGGGGCGCCTGCCCACCCGCGATCTCGAGGACCGCGTGATCGGGGTCGGCGCCGATCCGGGCGGTGACCGCGCGTGGGAAGTTGTCGGCCCGTCCCAGCGGCGCCTCCGCGATCGGCGTCGACGTCTCGAACTGGCGGACGCCCGCAACGGTGTCGATCGCGGCTGCGACGTCGGCGACCGGTGCACCGCTGTCGGAGAGCGCGTACGCCGCCGCGCGACCGGCGAGGTCCGCGGCCGACAGCCCCTCGTAGCCAGGTCCGTCGATCCGCTCGGCGCACTGGCCGACGCCGACGAGGACGGGCGTGCGGGGGTCGAGGTCGCTGGCGCGCATGGCGAGACCGTAGCCGGGTGCGGTGCGCTCACCCGGTCCGGGTGAGCCGCCAGCACACCCGCGGTGCTCTGCTGGTTGGCATGACTGAGACCGAGCCCGCCGGCGTGCAGCCGGCCAAGCGCAACGACAAGGCAGTCCGGGTCGTCGGCATCATCGTCGCCGTGCTCGGGATCGTCTTCCTGGTCGCCGGAGTCGCGACGTACGTCGTCATCTCGAGCACCCTGGCCGACGAGAAGATCACCGTCTCCGACGACGCCGACCGCTTCGCGGGCAAGGACGTCAAGGGGCCGTTCACGGCGTACGCCCAGGCCGACGTGATCGCCAAGCACGCCGAGGAGATCGGCGGCGGCAAGACCTACTCCGAGCTCGCCCAGGACGACCCGAACCGCGCGACCGTGATGAACGCGTCGTTCCTGCGCGCCAGCCTGTTCACCTCGGTGGTGGCGTTCGGCGTTGCCGCGTTCGTGGCGGTGGTCGGCGTCGTGCTGATCCTGCTCGGCTGGGTGCTGACCCGGCTTGCCCGCACCACCTGACCCGGCTCACCTCGGTAGACTCCGCCGTCGCGGCGCTCACCCGACCTCCCGAGGAGACTGACGACAGTGAAGAAGTTCCTGATCACCGGCGGAGCTGGATTCATCGGCAGCACGATCGCCTCGGCCGCCGAGGACGCGGGCGACCAGCCCATCATCCTGGACAACTTCGTCACCGGCCGTCGGGAGTTCGTCGAGGGTCGGGTCTGCTACGAGGGCTCGATCTCCGACGCTGACCTCGTCCGGCGGATCTTCGCCGAGCACCCCGAGATCGAGGCCGTGATCCACTGCGCGGCGCTGATCGTGGTGCCGGAGTCGGTGGCCGAGCCGGTCCGCTACTACGAGGCGAACGTCGTGGACACGCTGCGTTTCGTCGAGACGCTGCTCGAGGTCGGCTGCCACCGCCTGCTCTTCAGCAGCTCGGCCTCGATCTACGAGCCCGACGAGGACTTCAGCGTCGACGAGACGTCCGCGATCGCGCCGCAGAGTCCGTACGCGCGCACCAAGGTCGTGGTCGAGGACATGCTCCGCGACATCTCGGCCGCCACGCCGCTGCGGGTCATCTCGATGCGCTACTTCAACCCGGTCGGGGCCGACCCCGAGTTCCGCACCGGCCTGCAGGTCCCCGAGCCGACCCACGCGCTCGGCAAGCTCATCCAGCTCACGGAGCAGGGCGAGCCGTTCGCGGTCACCGGCACCGACTACACCACCCGGGACGGGTCCGGGATCCGCGACTACGTGCACGTGTGGGACCTCGCCGCCGCTCACCTCGCCGGGATCGACCGGTTCGCCGATGCCCTCGAGGGCTCTTCGTACGCCGTGATCAACCTCGGCACCGGGCGTGGCACCACGGTGCTGGAGCTGATCCGAGCCTTCGAGTCGGTCGTCGGTCACCCGATCGAGACGTCGGAGGCACAGCGCCGTCCGGGCGACGCCGCGGGTGCGTTCACGCGCAGCGACAAGGCCGAGCGGCTGCTGGGCTGGGTCCCGGCTCGCAGCCTCGAAGAGGGCATCGCCGACACACTCACGTGGTTCGCCAAGCGCGCGGAAGTGCTCCCGGACCTGGGCAACCGTCCCTGAGGTGCAGGCGGCCCTGTTGCCGTGATCGTGACAGCACTACTGTGACTGTCATGACCCAGGCACCCGCTCGACAGCAGTCCGGCTCCACCTTCGAGTCGCTCAACCCGGCGACCGGCGAGGTCGTCGGCACCCACCCGGTGCAGACCGAGGAGGAGGTGCGCGCCGCCGTGGCCCGGGCCCGCCAGGAGGCGGCGTGGTGGGGCGGCCTGAGCTTTGGGGAGCGCAAGTCGCACCTCAACGCCTGGAAGACCTCGATGACCCAGCGGCTGCCGGAGCTGGCCGAGCTGATGCGCCTCGAGATGGGCAAGCCGGTCGGCGACGCGATGCTCGAGGCAGGCCTGGCGATGGAGCACATCGCCTGGGCCGCCGGCCACGCCGGCAAGGTGCTCGGCCGGCGCCGGGTCTCGTCCGGGCTGATGATGGTCAACCAGTCGGCGTCCGTGGCGTTCAAGCCGCTCGGCGTCGTCGGGGTCATCGGACCCTGGAACTACCCGGTCTTCACGCCCCTCGGCTCGGTCGCCTACGCGCTGGCCGCCGGCAACGCGGTCGTCTTCAAGCCGAGCGAGTACACGCCCGGTGTCGGCGCGTGGATGGTGCAGGCCTTCCAGGACGCCGTCGGCCGCCCGGTCCTGCAGCTCGTCACCGGCCTCGGCGAGACCGGCGCCGCGCTGTGCCGCGCCGGCGTCGACAAGGTCGCGTTCACTGGCTCGACGGCGACCGGCAAGAAGGTGATGGCCGCCTGCGCCGAGACGCTGACCCCGGTCGTCATCGAGGCTGGCGGCAAGGACTCGGTCATCGTCGACGCGGACGCCGACATCGAGGCCGCCGCCGACGCGGCCCTGTGGGGTGCGTGCAGCAACGCGGGCCAGACCTGCATCGGCGTCGAGCGCGTCTACGTGCACGAGAAGGTGTACGACGAGTTCGTCTCGACGATCACCGCGAAGGCGTCCGTGCTGCAGGCGGACCAGGGCGGCAAGATCGGCCCGATCACGATGCCCAGCCAGGTCGGCGTGATCCGCAGCCACGTGCAGGACGCGCTCGACCACGGTGGGCGCGCGGTGGTCGGCGGCATCGACGCCGTGGGCGAGCGGTTCGTGCAGCCGACGATCCTGGTCGACGTACCCGAGGACTCCCTGGCGGTTCAGGAGGAGACCTTCGGCCCGACGATGACCATCGCCAAGGTGCGCACCATGGACGAGGCGATCGAGAAGACCAACGCGACCCGCTACGGCCTGGGCAACACGGTCTTCAGCAAGGCCAACGGGATGGCGATCGCGGAGCGGGTCCGCTCGGGGATGTCCGCGGTCAACGGCGTGATCAGCTTCGCCGGCATCCCGAGCCTGCCCTTCGGCGGCGTGGGGGACTCGGGCTTCGGTCGGATCCACGGGCCTGAGGGGCTCAAGGAGTTCACCTACGCCAAGGCGATCGCGCGGCAGAAGTTCAAGCCGATGATCAACCTCACCAGCTTCGACCGGACGGCCAAGGCCGACAAGCAGCTCGCCCAGGTCATCGGGCTGATGCACGGGCGCGGCAAGAAGTCCTGAGATTGCTGGTCGTCGGGTCGGCGTACCCTGCTGGCGCTTCCCGCCACGGACTGGGTTGATCAGCTCCTTCGATGACAGCAGCCCGCCAGCGTCACGTGGCGGTGCGCTCCGCGTTGGTGCGAATGGACGTCTAGTTCGCTTCGCCGGCCAACGGGTCGATGGTGGCGATCACCGCTGGTCGCCGCCCGGTGGCTCTCGCGTTCCAGCGTCGTACGCGTTCGCGCTTGGACCGGAGGTAGCCGATGACCCGTGAGCGTGACCGGGTTGTCGGTGTGGCATCGGGATCCGGCTCGGGCTCTTCGCCGAGTGCTCGGCGCGCGTTGTCTCGGGCTGTCGAGAGCCAGACATGACACAGCGAGGGGATCGCTCGGTTGGTCCGGGGGGCGGGGGAGCGCAGCTCGGCCGCGGTAGCACTGATGTCGCCGACATTGGGCGGCAGGAGTAGTCGAGCGCCGAGTGCGAGCACTAGGAGTGCACACAGCCAAGCGATGGCCGTCCCGGCTGGTCGGTGGGATTGGGTGATGTCGTACACGACGATCACGCCAGTGATGGCGGTGACTCCAACGGTGCTCATGCCGAGTGTGACGACATAGGCCCAGTCGCCCTCAACGTAGCTCCGCAGCAGGATGACCGTCATGATGAACGACGCGAACCAGTAGAACTCGGCGGCCAGCCACACTGCGCTGGCGTCGAGCCAGATGGCGGCGACCGCCCGTGGCACCAGCGTCAGGAGTGCTGCCGCGACGATGAGTAGCCAAGCCCGCCGCCGAGGCATGGGAGCGGCGGCAGAGTTGCCGTGCTCGGCGCCGTCCCAATAGATCAGGGCGACCTGTGCGAAGTTCTCACGCTGCCGGGCAATCGTGGTCTTGGACGTGTCGCGCACGGGCTCGGGGATGACGTCTAGGGCAACGATCGCGAGGAGCACGATGACGAAGCTCCCGATCAACTGGAGTATTCCGGTGACGGTCCAATCCCCCGGCCCGTGGAACGCGGCGAGTAGGCCCGCGACGGCGGCCACCATGGCGCACAGGATGGCGCCGGTCTCGAATACGCGGTACCGCGCGAGGATCTTGGGCGATGCGACCGCATCACCCTCGTCCTTGTCCTTCTCCAGGTTGTAGATGCCGACGTGGAGAGCAATCGTGAGGGTGCTCGCGAGCGCGAGAACCGGGGAGAGACTGTCCAGCCCGAGGCCGATCTCGAAGTCCAAGACGCCGAAGTGGATGAGGAGCGCGAGGCCGCCCAGGGGGAGTCCGGCGATGGGGTACAGCAAGAACGCCGTCCGCAAGATCCGCTGCTCAACTCTGAGGAACTCGTCGGTCGGCGGCGGTCCGTCCTCCCGGTCAGCGTCACCTTGCGGCACCTGGATGGCCGATGGGTTGCCGGACTTCGTCATTCGACCTTCGTCTCCTGTTGCCATTGCCGTCGCCGGCTCTTGACCAGCCTCATCGGATGCTGTGCCAATGACCTGAGAGCAACCGAGGAGGACGTGATCGAATGCCGGGCGGTCTCGAAGGCCGCGGGCCGGATCTGCCTGGTCGTCGCTGTCGCATTGCGCCAGGTATCGCATCTGAGTGAGCGGCTCGACTAGTCCTCGATCACGTCGAGCCCCTGCTCCCGGAGTCGCGCCAGGCTGTCCAGCATCGCCTGCAGGACCTCGGGCGGATGGCCCTCCCAGTCGTCGACCTCGCCGACCACGCGCAGTGCGTGGTGGGTGCGGTAGGACCGCGTGGGGTTGCCGGGGAACCTCTTGTCGGTGACGTTCGGGTCGTCCTCGAACGGTCCCAGCGGCTCGACGACGTAGATGTGTCCGCGCTCGTCGACTCCGGCCAGTGCCGTCGCCAGCTCAGCACCCCAGGCAGCCGTCTCGAGCAGCGTGGTGAAGTAGATGTTGTTGGAGACCCTGCCCTCCTGGAAGTTGGATCCGTAGCCGGCCACCAGCTCGTCGCCGGCAGCGAGCGCGGCCTTCGTGCCGTGGAAGAAGGGTCCGGTGACGTGCTCCCATCGTTCGTAGGACACCGGGGCCTCACTCTGTTGGCTCTCGTCCATGCCTGCCATCTTCCCCGGAGTCAGGCGCCCGCGGCAGCAACCAGGCGGTCGCCGAGCTCCGAGCGCAGGTAGAGCACCGAGCGGCCGTGGCGGGCCGCGGTCAGCAGCCCGGCGTCGCGCATCGCGCGCAGGTGCTGGTTGACGGCACTGGTCGTCACCCCGAGCCGGATCGCCAGCTCGGTCGAGGACGCCGGCGACTCGAGCACCGACAGCAGCCGCGCCCGCACCCCGCCGACGAGTCCGGCCAGAGCGTGCGGCGCGCTCGGACGCTCGCTCTCCCAGAGCGTGCCCGCGCCGCGGGCGCCGTACAGGATGTACGGCGCCTCGTCGGCCGAGATCGGCGCGGTGGCGTTGCGGGTGAAGAGGCTCGGCGTCAGCGTCAGCCCCTCGCCGGCCGTCGAGCGCCGGAAGCCGACCTTGCTGGTCAGCTCCACCGTGAGCACGTCGTCGACCAGCCGGATCCGCGGTGACAGGTCGGCGAACATCGCCGCCAGGCCCTCCCGGGCGATCACCCGTCCGCGGAACACGATGTCGGCCTCCAGCACCGCCCGCATCCGCGGCCACCACGGCTCGAAGCAGGTGGTCCAGTACGCCGCCATCGCGGCCGTGATGCGCCGCAGCACGCGGTCGCGGCGACCGCGCAGGACGGCCGGCCGGGTGCCCGGGTCGGGGTGCAACTCGGCGATGTCGTCACGCACCACGTCGAGCGAGGTCTCCGCCAGTGCCGCGAGCTCGTCGTCGAAGCGGGTCAACGGGGAGCTCGCGCGCGGGGTCAGGAAGTCGGGCGTCCACAGGCTGTCGTTGGTCAGCGCGAGCAGCATCTCGCCGTCGAGCCCGGAGCGCGCGTCCCTGGTGAGCTGGAGCCAGGGCAGCTGGAGCGGGTAGCGGCCGGGCTCGCGCCAGGTGCGCAGGGACAGCGCGAGCTCGTTCATCGGCGACAGCGCGAACCGGACCTCACCCAGGTCCGCGCCGACCAGCTCGTACTCGATGCGCCCGACCATGAAGCACAACGCTACATCGCTGGTGTCCGTGAAACGCAGGTGACAGAACTGTCCCGTGATCCGCCGCTTCCTCCTCCCGCCCGACCCCGTGCAGCGCGCCTTGACCCTCGCGACCGTGACGGCGTCGCTCTCGACCGGCCTCTTCTACAGCGTCAGCGCCCTCTACTTCACCCGGGTGATCGGACTGGCGGCGACCACCGTCGGCATCGGGCTCACCATCGCCGGCGCCGTCGGCGTCCTCGCGTCCTTCCTGGGTGGGTACGCCGCCGACCGGGTCGGTGCGGACCGGCTGCAGCTCGGAGCGAACGCCGTCCAGGGTGCCGCGTTCTTCGCCTACGTCTTCGCCACGAACGCCGTGGCCTTCACCCTGATCGCCTGCGTGGCCGTCGGCGCCCGCTCGCTGCAGGGGTCCGCCAAGTCGACCCTGCAGGCGCGGTGGTTCCTGGGTGCGGAGCGGGTCGAGATCCGGGCCCGGCTGCGCGTGGTCACCAACGTCTTCATCGGACTCGGCACGGTGCTGGCGGGCGTTGCGCTGCTGGTCGACACCGGCACGGCGTACCGCACCACCATGGTCGTGGTCGGGCTCTTCACCGCGGCCGCGACGGTGCCACTGGCGGGGCTGCGCCGGGTGCCCGGCTTCGCGGCCGGCATGGACGTCCACCTCGACCCCGACCGGGTCAAGGGCCCGTCGCCGCTGCGCGACCGCACCTACCTCGCGAGCGCCGCGCTCAACTCGGTGATCGCGATGCAGTTCAGCATGACCAGCGTCGGCGTACCACTGTGGATCGTGACCCGCACCGAGGCGCCGGCCGTGGTGATCTCGGTGCTGCTGGTGCTCAACACCGTCCTGGTCGCGCTCTTCCAGGTCCGGGCTGCCCGCGGCACGCATGACATCGCGATCGCCGGCCGGACCGTACGCCGAGGCAGCCTGCTGCTCGCCGCGTCCTGCCTCCTGTACGCCGCCGCCGGCAGCGTCGGCATGGTCGCCGCGATCGTGGTGCTGGTCGGCGGCGAGCTGCTCAGCACCTGGGCGGAGATCTGGTGCGAGGCCGGCGGCTGGGGTCTGGCCTTCGAGCTGGCCGACCCGCTCAGCGCCGGTGCCTACCAGGGTCTGACCCAGACCGGCTACTCACTTGCCTCGATGATCGCGCCCGCCCTGGTCACCGCCACCGCGGTCGACCACGGCTGGTGGGGCTGGGGGTTCCTCGCCGTGCTCTTCGCGGCCGCGGGTACGGCGGTCGGCGTCGTCGCGAGCCGCGCCGCCGACCGCCGTACCGTGGCCGTGGAGCTGGTGGCCTAGGCGATCGTGAAGCGGCCGACCTCCGTCTGGAGGTCCTGAGCCATCCGGGCCAGCTCCTCGATCGCGGACAGCGTCTGGCCGACCGTCTGGGTCGTGGTGTCGGCGGCGGACGCGACCGTCGAGATGTTGGTGGCGATCTCGCCGGAGCCGGTGGAGGCCTCGGCGACGTTGCGCGACATCTCGTTGGTGGTTGCGGTCTGCTCCTCGACCGCCGAGGCGATAGTGAGCTGGTAGTCGTTGATCGACCCGATGATCGTGGCGATCTGGCCCATGGCGTCGACGGCGCCGCCGGTGTCGCCCTGGATCGCCTCGACCCGGCGCGCGATGTCCTCGGTCGCCCGGGCGGTCTCCTGGGCGAGCTCCTTGACCTCGGTCGCGACCACGGCGAAGCCCTTGCCGGCCTCGCCGGCGCGGGCGGCCTCGATGGTCGCGTTGAGGGCGAGCAGGTTGGTCTGCTCGGCGATCGAGGTGATCACCTTGACGACGTCGCCGATCTCCTGGCTCGACGTACCGAGCCGACCCACCGACTCGCCCGCCTGCTCGACGATGCCGACGGCCTCGGTCGCGACGCGTGCGGCGTCGTTGGCCGAGCTCGCGATCTCGCGGATCGAGGCGCCCATCTGCTCGGCGCCGGCGGCGACGGTCTGCACGTTGCGCGAGACCTCGTCGGCAGCTCCGGAGACGATGCCCGCCTGTGCCGAGGTCTCCTCGGCACCAGCCGCGATCTGCTGCGACGACGCCGACAGCTCCTCGGACGCCGCGGCGACCGCCTCGGCAGAGCCGGCGACGGTCACGACGATCGCGCTGACCGACTCGATGGTCTGGTTGAAGGCGATCTCCAGGTCGCCCGCCTCGCCGGAGGACTTCTCCTCGAGCCGGTAGGTGAGGTCGCCGGCCGCGAATCGCTGCAGCGCCTCGACGGAGCCCTTGAGCGGGCGGACCAGGCTGCGCGTCATCACGAACGCCAGCGCGCCGGCGATGGTGAGCCCCAGCAGCGCGAAGAGCAGCACCTGTCCGCGCATCCCGCTCGCCGTGTCGAGCAGGGAGTCGGACGCCTCGGTCGCGTCGCCGGTGAGCGCGTCGACGAGGCCGCCGAGGACGGCGTCCATCTGCTCGTTGGCTTCCTGGATCCGCTCCGCCTTCTCCCGCTGCGCGTCCTGGTCGGCGACGGCGGCGTCGACGAACTCGGCGATCGAGGTGGTGTACGCCGCGAACGCCGTTTCGAGGTCGGTGACCGCGGCCTTGTCGTCGGGGTCCAGGTCGAGCTTGCGCAGCTCGGCGACCAGGTCGGCGACCTGCTGGGTGTCGTCGGCGACGTCGGCCCGGGCAGTGGCCGGGGCGTCGAGCGTGACGGCCTTGAAGCCGTCGACCTTGAGCTCGCTCGAGCGGGTGTCGAGTTGCTGGACCAGGGAACGCGCGTCGTCGTGGGTCCGGGTGCGCTCGGCGTCGTGCGAGACGGTGCCGGCGCCGACCGAGGCCACGAGCGCGACCACGACGGCGGACGCCAGGCCGATGCAGGTGATGACGGCGACCCGGCGGCCGACCGTCCAGCGGATGTTCCTCATGGCGGGTGCTCCTTCGACAGCGACAGCGGCTGCGGGAGTGCTCCGCTGCGTCCGGAGAATGAGATCGGGCCCGACGTCCTGCGCCTGAGGGATCCGTGCGGTGGTCTAGCGGGCAGTGATCTAGCGAGCGGAGGCCCCCACGACGACGACGCCGTCGACCCGGATCGCGCCCGCACGGGTCGACGTCAGCACCAGGGTCCCGGTGCGGACCGCGTGCACGGGCAGCCACAGCACGTGCCGTCCCGACCCGTGCGTCACCTTGGTGGTGCCGATGAGCTTGCCGCCGAGCGTGACGCGGAGCCGGTTGCGGGTCGCACCGCGCACGACGACGGCGACGTGTCCGGTGTGCACCCGCTTGAGCCGGAGCGCGACCCCGCGTCGCTTGGTCGTGGTGACGCCGCCGGCGGCGCGCTGCCGGGTCCAGCCGTGCGCGGCCAGGGTCCGGTCGTCCACCGCGCGGGTGGTGCAGGTGGGCACCGACCACGCCGACACCCGGCCGGCGCTGTCGTGCGCGCGCACGCCGACGCACCAGGTGCGGCCGGGTGCGACCTTGGCCGCCAGCGATTGCGACGTGGGCGGCAACGCGGGCTGCGCCCGCCAGGCGCCGAGACGGCCTCGAGGGGTGCCGAGACGGGTGCGGACGTCGTACGACGTCAGGGTGGCGTCGGGCGGCGCCGTGCCGCTCCAGCGCGCCGTCACCCGACCGGTGGCCGTGACCGCCGCGAGTGCGCGGGTCGTGGCCGTGGGCTGCGGGGTGGGCGGTGCGCCGGTGAGCAGGCCGGTGTTGACGACCGACTCGTCGATGTTGATGCTCACGCCGCCGTACGTGCGCGTCACGCCGAGGCGGAACTGGTTGGCGCGCTGCCCGACGAAGCTCCCGTCCGGCGGCGCGCTGAAGCCCGTGGTCGCCGTGGTGCGGCTGTCGGTGGCGACCCACACCGCGTCGGGCTCGTGGTATCCGGGATCGCCGAGGCGCGCGGCGAGGTCCTTCATCACCGTGATCTGGGTGCCGTAGGCGCCGGCGCGCCGACCGGCGGCGTGCAGCCCCGTCGTCCAGCCGTCGAAGAACGCCTGGAGCGGTGCCGAGCAGCCGGACCCGTACGGCTCCATGTCGTAGAAGACCGGGATGCTCGGGCTGATCCCCAGCGCGGACACCGAGCCGGCGGCGTACGCCGCGGCCGCGGCGCCCTGCTCGCGTGCGGTCGCGGGGTTGTCGGAGAGGTGCCAGAAGTGGTGGCCCTGGCAGGCAGCCGGTGCCTGGACCCCGAGGTAGATCGGCAGCACCTGCCAGCCCAGCGCGGTCACCTCGGCGACCCACGAGGCGGTCAGGTTGGACTGCACCTTGTCGTGCCGGTCGTCGGTGCCCGGCGCGACCGGCACGTAGACGCCGACCGTGCGGTACGGCGAGGCCAGCCACGCCTTCATGGTCGCGAGGCTGGGGGCCGAGGCGGCGTCGAACATGAGCTCGCTGCCGGCCGGCGCGGGCGGCGGCCCCGTCCCACTGACGATGGTGAACGTCGTCTGCACGACCGCGCCCGAGACGTCGGTGGCGGTGTAGGTGTACGTGCCGAGCGGGTCGCCGGGTGCCCAGATCCACGACCAGGTGAACGAGCCGTCGCCACTCGCGGTCTTCGTCTGTGGGTAGCTGCCGGTGTAGGCCTGGCCGTCGGGGCGGGTCACGGCGATGCCGACCGTCGAGCCGGCCGTGAACCCGGTGCCCGTGCCCAGGAAGCGGGTCTCCTGGTTGCCGCTGGCCGGGGACACGCCGACCGCTGCCCCGGTCCGTGCGGCCGCACCCGCCGGCAGGGTCGCGTGGACCGGAGCGTCGGCGTACCTGCTCAACGGCAGGTGCCACGGCTGGGGCCGATCGATCGGTGGAGCGACGTGTGGGTCGGCGGTCGCCGGTGTGGTGGAGCCAACTTCGATGGTGCCCAGTGCCACCAGGGTGCTGACGACCAGGGTCATCACCATCGCGAGGATCGGCTGGTGTCGTCGGTTCACCGGTCGAGGGTAGGTCAGGTCACGGCACCCACGCCCCAGCGACCTGGCGAGTCGCGGCGTTCAGCCGGTTCCAGACGTTGACGGAGGTGATCGCGATGAGCAGCGCGGACAGTCCCTGCTCGTCGTAGTGGCGCGCCGCCTCCGCCCAGACCGCGTCCGGGATCGCGTCCCCGCGGTCGGCCACGCGAGTCACGTGCTCGGCCAGCTCCAGCGCGGCGCGCTCGGCGTCGGAGAAGTACGGCGCGTCGCGCCAGGCCGCGACTGCGAAGAGCCGCTCGTCGCTCTCACCCTCCTTCTTCAGCGCGGTGCCGTGGAGCTCCACGCACACGCTGCAGCCGTTGATCTGGCTGGCCCGCAGGTGCACCAGCTCCAGCGTCGTACCAGGGACGCCGAGCCCCTCCGCGGCCTGGCCGTACGCCGCGAGCGCCTTCATCGCCGCGGGTACGAGGAAGACGGGGTGGGTCATCCGTGCTTGCATGTGCTGGCTCCTGTCATGTCGGTCGACGCCGGTTCGTCAAGCAGGTGACGGATCTCGAAGGAGGAACCTGACAGTGACCAATCAGGACCGGCTGGCCGAACGTTTCGAGGAGCACCGCACGCACCTGCGCGCGGTGGCCTACCGGATGCTCGGGTCGGTGGCGGAGGCGGACGATGCCGTCCAGGAGACCTGGCTGCGGCTGGCCCGGACGGACGTCAGCGACGTGACGAACCTGCGAGGGTGGCTCACCACCGTCGTCAGCCGGATCTGCCTCGATCTCCTCCGCTCGCGGAAGTCACGTCGCGAGGAGTCGCTCGAGGCGCACGTGCCCGACCCCGTGGTGAGCCGCATCGACGCCGACCCCGAGGCGGCCGCCGAGCAGGCAGACGCTGTCAGCCTGGCGCTGCTGGTGGTGCTCGACGCACTGCCGCCTCGAGAGCGAATGGCCTTCGTGCTCCACGACCTGTTCGGCGTGCCCTTCGCGGAGATCGGCACGATCGTCGGCACCTCCGCCGCGACGGCCACCCAGCTGGCCAGTCGAGCGCGGCGGCGGGTCCGCGAGGCGCCGCCGACCGCCGCCGACGTCCCCACTCAGCGCCGGGTCCTCGATGCGTTCCTGGCCGCTGCTCGCGACGGCGACTTCGACGCGCTCGTCGCCGTGCTCGACCCCGACGTCACGCTCCGCGCCGACCTGGGCGACGCCGGACCGTCGCGGGTGATCCGCGGGGCGGCCGCGGTCGCCGGACAGGCGGTGATGTTCTCCAAGGTCGGTCCGACGGCGGTGCCGGTGCTGGTCAACGGGGCGGTCGGCCTGCTTGCCGTGGTCGACGGCCGGCCGACATCTGTCTTCAGCCCGGTCATCCGCGACGGCCGGATCGTCGAGATCAACATCGTCGCCGACCCCGACCGGCTCGCCGGGCTGGACCTGCGGGGAGTGCTCTGATGGTCTCTGAGGGCGCTACCCGGTGAGCAGGACGAGGACGCCGATCGTGACGGCGGCGGCCGTCAGGAGACCCGTGCCGAACGCCCGCCACCCCGGCGCGCCCGCCAGCAGTACGGCGACCAGACCGGCGAACACGGCCGTGACCGCGAGGGCGACGTCCCGCGCGCCGTACAGCCAGATCGACGAGAGGAGCAGGCCGGCAAGTACGCCGAGCACTGCCCCCGGCACCGGGCCGGGCGGCGGACGGTTCGGCACGACGGGTTGCATCAGGCCGGCCGGTACCAGAGGTACGGACGCTTCTCGCCGGGCAGGTCGAGCTGGTCCGGTCGCAGGGCCAGGCCTTCGAGCGCTGAGCGGGACGAACGTTCGTCGGGCAGGACCCGGAAGAGGTGCAGCTCGATGGGCCAGGCGTCCAGAAGCCAGCTGTTGACAGCACCCACGACCGATGCGGCGAGTCCGGTCTCCTGCTGTTCCTGACGAAGCCACCAGCTGACCATGGCGGATGCCGACGGGACGGCGTCGATGAGCTCTGGAGCTGCGTCGACTCGGCGCAGGTAGTCCACGAGCGGGTTCAGGTACAGGCACCCGAGAGACTCGGTCCGGGACGGTGTCAGCAGGCTGAACGTGAAAGCGCGCCGGTGCTCGTGGTCTGCCTGGTGCTTCGACACCAGGTCGAGGTCCTCACCGAAGGTGAACCCATCGACCGGCCACCGACCGTCGCTGTGGGACCGGACCACGTGCGGGCTGGCCATATAGGCCGCGTAGTCCAGCGCCGCGATCGAGGTAGTCAGCGGCGTCGCCACGAACCTTGGGTGCTGCAGCCCGGACGGGACCGGCGAGTCAGGGTCGAGCACAACACTCCTTCGCGCGTCGGTCATTCACACGGTAATAGGGCTACGCGGTTTCGGCATTCTTCGGTCTATGTCCTCCGCTGGAAGCTGACCTGCCCGTTCGGATGTCGGGTCGTCTCGTACGTCGGGTCGTGGGCTCGGGCGTGGTGTCTCGGGCAGAGCAGTCCGCCGTTGGCGAGGTCGGTGGGTCCGCCGTCGGCCCAGCGCTGCCAGTGGTGTCCGTGGCAGAGCCAGGGTGGCCAGTCGCAGCCTTCGGCGACACAGCCCTTGTCGCGGATTGTCATCGCCAGGAGCTGGGATCGGGTGAAGAGGCGTCGGGCGCGTCCGACGTCCAGGACCTCCGACGTGCCGCCGAGGACGACGGGGATGAGCCGGCCGGCGCACGCCAGCCGCCGGGCAAGCCCTGGGCTGACGCGTTCGCCGGTGTCGAGGACACCTGCCTTCCGCAGCTTGCCGGTGAGGGTGTCGAGGTCGATCGTCACCACGATGGTGGCATCGAGGCCGCCGACCTTCGGCAGCCGCTTGGCGGGGATGCGTTCGATGAGCTCGGCGAACGCCCGTCCCATCCGCTCCGGACCCGGACGCCGCTGAACACCAGCACCCTGGGTGGCGGCCACGTGTTTGGGGGCGGCGATCGCGACCAGCAGCTTCTTCAGCATCGCCCCCTGCAACGTCGGCAGGGTGAACCGGCCGTGGACTCTGCCGTGCCCGTCGTCGGACATGGTCAGCCTGGTTGCCTGCGCGGCCTTGGCTTCCTCCTTCTCGAGGAGGTCGGCCTCGTGGGCGTCGGCGAGGTCGGGCGCGACGACCTCGAGCAGGCGCCGGCCGAGGATCGTCAGGGTGCGGGCGTCGTGCTCGGCTGCTGCAGCGACCAGGTGCCGCTCGGCTCGGGTGACCAGGTCAGCGTCCAGGTCGTCGGGCAGTGCTTTGACCGCTCCGATGATCACCCGAGCTTGGTCCACCCGCAGGTCACCGCGCGCCAGGGCGTCCCGGACCTGGTCGTGGGTGGCCAGGTCGTACCCGAGGCGCACCGTGCGGGCAGCGGCCGGGCGGGTCACCTTCGTCTGGTGGGCGAGCCAGTTCGCCGTCGACGTGGCACCTACCTCGGTGCCAACCTGCAGCTCGTCGGCATGGGCGGCGACGCGGGACTTCAGCTCGACGACCTGGGCCTCCAGGCGGGTCAGCTCCACCAACGTCGAGGCAGCCTCCGCGGCGGTCATGGACCACACCGACGCGTCCCCCAGGGAGTCGGCGACGTCGCGCAGTTGCGCGGTCGCCGACGCCACCTGGTGGCGGGGTGTGGTCATCGCGGTCATGGGTCCAGCCAACCCGCTCCGACCGGCGCCCGCATCCGGGTGACACCGACCGGTGGACAACGCTGCCGCAAGACAGCGCTGTGGACAGGAAGTGGCCCGCTTGGTGGTGGTTTCGAGGCTCGGCGCTAGCGCGCCTCACACCTCAACCACCGTTGGCGGCGGCGCGCTCCTCACCGGCGGCGATCTCGGCGTGCAGGTCGAGGCAGTAGCGGCCGAAGTCGATCTGGATGGTGTGCCGCGGGGCGTCGTAGTACTGCTCGAGGTGGGCGGCCTCGTCGGCGCGCATGATCCGCTCCTGCTCCTCGACCGAGGGCAGCACGTAGGACCCGGCGAGGAGCTTGGCGAGGAGCTTCGACTGCTGCTCGGCGAGGTTGACGATCGTGGGGGAGGACTGGGCGAGGCCGAGGTAGTAGAGGTGGTCGACGCCGGGCTTGATCATCCGCTTGAAGAGCGGGTAGCGGTGCTCGTCGTCGGGGTGCAGGTCGGTCTCCGCGGAGTCGAAGAAGGGGAAGCTCATCTCGTACCCCGTCGCGCACACGATCACGTCGGCTTCGACGGACGACCCGTCGGCGAGGTGCACGGTCGAGCCGTCCAGACGCGAGATCGCCGGCAGCATGTGGATGTCGCCGGACCCGGCCTTGGTCAGGAAGTCGGCGCTCACGGACGGGTGTGCGGCCAGGGGTTCGTGGTCGGGCTCGGGCAGCCCGTAGTTGCTCATCGACCCCACGAGCTCCCGGATCAGGGCCCGCGAGGCGGTGAGCGCCAGCTCCTTGGGGATGTCCGGCGGAGCCATCACCTTGTCGGCCGGCTGGCCGTTGCGGTACTTCGGCAGCACCCACACCCCGCGCCGAGCCGACACATACAGGCGAGAGGCCATCCATGGCGCCGACAGCTCGCTCGCGATGTCCATCGCGGAGTTGCCCATGCCGACGACGATCACCCGTTTGCCGCGCATCTCCACGGGATCGAACGGCGAGATGTAGGAGTGGCTGTGCAGGAGCACCCCGTCGAAGTGTCCCGGGTAGTCGGGGAGACGCGGCCTCCAGTGGTGCCCGTTCGCGACCACCAGGTCGGTGTAGGACCGGGTCTCGCCGGTGCTCAAGGTGACGTCCCAGCCACCGTCCGCGCTGCGTACGGCGCGGTCGACGCCGGTCTCGAACTCGATCCCGTCGCGCAGCCCGAACTCGTCGACGTACGCACGGAAGTAGTCGTGCATCAGCCGGTGGCTCGGGAAGTCCGGCCACTCTTCGGGCACCGGGAAGTCCTCGAACTGGAGCCGGGTCTTCGAGGTGTCGATGTGCAGCGACTCGTAGACCGAGGAGCGGCCGTTGGGGTTGCGGAAGTACCAGTTGCCCCCGACGTCGTCGGACAGCTCGAACTGGTCGTAGTCGATCCCGTACTCCTTGAGCCGCTTGGCCGTCGTGATGCCGGAGCAGCCCGCTCCGATGATGCAGACCTTCATCCCAGCCCCCTTCAAGACAGCGCCCGTCATGCCAGCGCTCCGTCCACGCAGTCGAACGCCGTCCGCACGTACTCATCGGTGCGCGCGGAAGACGTGAAGTGGTTCTCCATCCGGTTCATCGCATAGGCGACCGTCGTACGCCGGTCCAGGTCGTTGACGACGATCGCGCCGCCGTACCCGGTCCACCAGCAGACCCGCCCCTCGGGGACGGCCGGCGCCGACGCCGGCTGGGGGAGGCCGTAGCCGATGCCCCATCGCAACGGCACCATCAGCACCAGGTCGGGACCCTCGGCTTGGACCTCGAAGATCCGGTCGATGGTGGCGGCCGACAGCAGGCGTACGCCGTCGACCTCGCCGCCGTGCGAGACCACCGACTGCGCGCGGGCGATCGAGCGCGCGTTGCCGTGCCCGTTCGCGCCGGCGACCGAGACCCCGCGCCAGGGTGCGGTGTTGCAGAAGCCGCCGACGTCGAGCAGCGGGTTGACGATCGTCGGCACCAGCAGGTTGCCCTCCGGGAGCAACGAGAGGTCGAGCCCGCCGGGCGGCGGCGGGACCAGGTCAGCGCAGCGGCCCATCGCCGAGTCGGGCACGCCGAGATGGAAGTCGGCGCCGAGAGGCTCGGCCACCAGCTCCCGGAACTGGTCGGCGAGCGGGCTACCGGTGGCCGCGCGGACCAGGCCGTCGAGCAGGTGGCCGTAGCTGACCATGTGGTAGCCGGACGCCGTGCCCGGCTCCCACCACGGCTCCTGCTCGGCGAGCAGCCGCTCGGAGTGCTCGAGGTCGAGCAGGCCGGCGACGTCGAGGGTCTCGGTCCAGCCGGCCATGCCCGACGTGTGGGCGAGCAGGTGCCGCACCAGCACGTCGCCCCGCTTGAACTCCGGCCAGTACGACGCCACCGGCGCGTCCAGGTCGAGCATGCCGCGATCGGCGAGGACGAGCACGGTGAGTGCCGCCATCGTCTTGGTCACCGACCACACCTGGACGATCGTGTCCTCGTGCCACGGTTCGCCGGGGCGGGCCTCGCCGCCCCAGAGGTCGGCGACCAGCTCGCCGTCGTGGACGACCGCGATGGAGGCGCCCGCCTCCGACCCGTCGGCCAGGCGAGACGCGAGCAGGTCGCGCAGCGGTTCGTACGACGGTTGGCAGCTGCCTTCGACAGTCATGCCGACACAATAGGAACAGGTTCTACTTTAGGGAACCCGTCAGTTGCCGGTCACGAAGTAGACGACCAGTGCGATCAGCAGCAGCAGCGTCGTACCGCCGAGCGCCCAGACCCACCACGGCACCGGCTTCTGCGGCTCGGGAGCGGGCGGGGGTGGCGGCGGGGGTGCCGCGACCACGGGGACCGGCACCGGCGGGTTCATGTCTCCGCCGCAGCGCGCGCACATGACGGCGGTGAGCAGGTTGCCCTCCGCGCAGTGCGGGCAGGGCACCGAGGCCACCATCACCCGGCCCGAGGTGCCGGGCAGCCGGCGCAGCGAGTCGCCGGTGGTGGAGCCGCTGTCGAGCCGGATCTTCGACGGCGTCCAGAAGAGCGGATAGTCGCACTGCCGGCAGAAGTCGTCGGACTCGCGACGGGTCAGCGCGACCATCGCGACCGTGCCGCACTCGGGGCAGGTGACCTGCTCGTCGGGTGCGGACGTGGGCGTCGGTACGGCGAGGGGCGGCGCCAGCGTCTGGGTGGGCTGCTCGTCCGCGCTCTGCTCGTCGACGAAGGCAGGCGGCGCGAGGGGGTTCGAGCCGTCCGGCTCCCCGCCGGAGGACGCGTGCTTCCCGGTCAGCGTCTCGCTCACCCCGGCCACTCCTCCTCTGATGTCCAGACCCGGTCGGGCCCGACGTACAGCTCCGCGCGGACGTGCGCCGGGACCTCGTCCCGGACCACGTCGATGAAGTCGGTCAGCTCCAGGAGCCCCGTCGACTGCACCCTCATCACCACCCAGGCGGTGTCCTCGGGAGCGTCGCCGGCACGCCAGATGCCGCCGCCTTCCTCGATGACGGCGGGTCCTTCGCTGATCAGCTCCAGGTAGGACCTGAGTCCGCGAGCGGTGCCCCGCCACGTCAACGTCTTTGCTGCACCGGCAACGATACGGCGTTGCAGGCTCTCAGGTTGGGAATCGTCGATCGTCTCCACGCCGATCCACGACGCCAGGTAGGGCAGCATCGGGCTCGGCGAGACCGTCGTGTTGGGGACGTGCTCGATGTTGTCGGCGTCCTCGAGCAGACTGCTGCCCATCTCCTGGAAGATCGACACGAAGCGCACGAAGAAGTCGTGGTCGAGCATCGAGACCGGCAGCTGGTCGAGCATCCAGGTGGGGGAGCGCTGCGGCCGGGTCTGCCCTCCCGGCACCACCGTCGCGCTGATCCGCTCGATCGTCATCGCACGACGACCTGGTGCCCGGCGGAGAGGAAGAGCGACTGCTTGTCGAGGCGGATGACGTCCTTGCCGCCGCCGAGGCGGCGACCGGTGCGGAGGTCGTACTCGAACAGCAGCACCTCCTCGACCCGCTCGACGCCGTCGACGCTTTCGAGGAGCTGGGTGATGACGGCGAGGTTGACGTCGGCGTCGAACGGCCACCCGGTGCCGTCCGAGCCGCCGACAAGCGGGTTCAGGAACCGGGACAGGGCGTCCATGGTGCGCTGGCGGACCAGTGCCGCGGGCCGACCGGGCGCACCGTGCAGGAGCGCGACGACCGAGACACCCTGGTAGTACGGCGTGCTCACCTCGACCGACGTACCGACCAGCCGGTGCTCGTCGAGGGCGTCGACGATGGTCGTCATCAGCGGCGGCGAGATCGCGAAGTCGTCGAGCTTGTGACCGGTCGGCTCGCTGCGGACCTGGGGTACGACGAGCAGCTGCACGGCGCCGTTGCCACGTCCGGCCGGACGGCAGCGGGCGCGGGCGACCTCGATCGACGACTCGATGGTGAGTCGCTCGAAGTCACGGGCGGTGACGGCGCGGTTGCCGGTGCGCAACGTCAGCGGGCCGCGGACCTTGGCCTCCGCGACCGACTCGGCATCGACGCCGCCGGAGGCGGGCCCGAGGTTGATGGTGCCGTTGACG
Source organism: uncultured Actinomycetota bacterium (assembly GCA_963707845.1). Taxonomy (GTDB): domain Bacteria; phylum Actinomycetota; class Actinomycetes; order Propionibacteriales; family Nocardioidaceae; genus Nocardioides. The sequence goes on along the minus strand of CAVPRL010000013.1, from coordinate 175,305 downwards.
AACGGGACCGCCGTACGCATCACGGTCAGGGTGCGGGCACCGACGTTGCCGCGCGAGCCGCCGCCGTGGCGGTAGCCCGACACCTCCACGAACGCGCCGTCGCGCGGGATGACGCCGTGCTGGCGGACCGTGCCGTCCGGGTAGCGGATCCGCGGGCCGAAGTGGACGACGCCGGTGCCGCTGTCCCACACGAAGTGGCGGTCGTTCGGACCGGAGGCGGAGAAGTCCTCGACCTCGGTCCAGGCGTCGACGCGCTCGCCGTCGACGATCCGGAGCGTCTCGCTGTCGCGCCGGGGCAGGACCGGGAAGCGGTCGACCTGGAAGGTCTGGCCGGGGGCACCGTTGCTGCGCCCGAGGATCTCGCTACCGATGGTCTCGGCGTGCTCGGCGCCGACGGTGCCGCCCAGGGCGGACACCTCGATGCCGCGCACTCGGGGTGAGTTGCGGTAGATCGGCTGCCCGGTGCGCGGCGCCAGCAGCCGCGCCCGCAGCCAGTACGCCGACTCGTTGGCGACCGTCAGCGGCTGGTGCTCGACCGGGACGAGCAGGACGATCTCGCCGGGGCGGTTGAGGCCGCCGGTGGTGTCCTCGTAGATGCGCGTGGGCAGCCAGCCCTCGCCGTTCCAGACCTCCCAGATCAGCGGGGGGTTGCGGGGGTCGACGCCGATGCCCTCGGCGCGGGCCTCGACCTGCAGCCGCAGCACCATTCCCGCGAGGCTGTCGCGGAAGCCCAGGTAGAAGGCGTCTCCAGGGGTGATCGTGTCGGCCGGGAAGCAGCTCGCCCCGTCGGTCCCGAACCGGAGGTCCTCCCAGACATCGAGGATCTGCTCGCTGTCGGCGGCGGCCGACTTGGCGGCCACCAGCTCCGGCGGGGCGATGACGAGCTCCTCGACCGTGCTGAAGACGACGCCCTCACCCTCGGCGGCGCTGGTCTGCGTCATCACCTGCGTGTTCGCGGGCACGATGACCGGCTGCTCCAGCACCGCGGAGAGCCAGAACGTCAGGTCGGTGCGCGCCACGGATGGTGGGAAGGGCTCGATGCCCACCATGTTGAGGAAGTGGACGTACAGCCGGTCCGGCACCTGGTTGACCCGGTAGAGAACCATCTCGCTCATCCAGGCGAACAGCTCGATCAGCGCGACCCCGGGGTCGGACACGTTGTGGTTGGTCCACTCGGGGCAGTAGCGCGGGATCAGGCGCTTCGCTTCGTCGACGATGTCCTGGAAGGTCCGGTCGTCGAGGGCGGGCGTGGGCAGCGGCATCGGGCGTCCTACTCGGCGTCGTGAGGGATCACGTAGAAGGGGTAGACGAGGTTACGGCGGTCGTTGGTGGCGCGGACCCGGTACGTGATCTGGATCCGCACCAGGGCGTGGTTGTCGGGGTCGGCTTCGGGGCGGACGTCCTCGACGACGATCCGGGGCTCCCACTGCGCGAGGGCCTCCCGGACCGCCTCGGCGATGAGGCCGAGCAGGTTGCCGGTCACGGGCTCGAAGAGCAGGTCCCAGATGCGGCACCCGAACTGCGGGCGCATCAGGCGCTCGCCCGGTGCCGTCATCAGCACGAGCTCGATCGACCGGTCGAGGTCGGGTACGCCGGCGGACAGCCCGATCGCGCCGGTGTGGTCGACGGTCAGGGGCCACGAGAACCCGCGGCCGATGAAGGACGAGTCGGGCTGGCCCGGGTCGTCGTACCTGCGGACGGCACCTTCGGACATCAGTTGATCGCCACCATTCCGCCCTTGAGCGTCAGCATGCCGCCACCGTCGACGGTGGCGGTCCCGCTTGCCTTCACGTCGAGCATGGGGCTCTCGATCTTGGCGGTGCCCGAGGCCTTCGTCTCGATCTGCGCGCCCTCGATCTTGATGCCGGTCTTGGCCTTGATGTTGATGTTCATGCCCTCGATGTTGATGTCGCCCGAGGCGGTGAACTCGATCGTGGCCTTGCCGTTGGTGATGGTGACCGGTTTGTCGGCGACCGTGAGCTCGAGCTTGTCCTCGCCCAGCCGGATCAGGTGGCCGTTCGAGGTCTTCAGCAGGATGTGCTTCTTGTCGGGCGAGGTGCCGTCGGCCATCTCGATCAGGTGGCCGGTCCGTGAGTTGATCCGGCGGTAGGTGACCTTGCCGCCGGGGTCGACGTTGTCGCTGGTCGGCAGGGCGTTCTTCTTGCTGAACAGCCCGCCCAGCACGACCGGGCGGCGGGTGTCGCCCTGCTCGAAGCCCACCAGGACCTCGTCGTTCACCTCCGGCTGGAAGACCACGCCGCGGCTGGCGCCGCCGCCGAGCGTGACGACCCGCGCCCACTCGGACTCGATGTCGGAGCCGATCGTCGGGAACTTCACCTTGACCCGGCCGATCTTGCCCTCGTTGTCGTTGATGTTGGTGACCACGCCGACCATCAGGTCGCTGATCGTCGCGCCCGAGCTCTGGACCGGCGCGGCGAGCAGGTCGACCAGTCCCTCGGGCCTGATCGGGCCGGCCGTGAAGTGCGTGACGAAGCCGTCGGCGGCGAACACGTGCTGGACCCGGGTCACCAGGTAGGTGCCCGACGCCGGGCCGGCGTTCGTCACCTTGATCTTGGTGAACGGCTTGATCGCGCCGTTGGCGTAGCAGGTCCCGCGGGTGGTGACGGCCGCGGACGTCGACTCCGCGAGCATGGTCTCGCTGACCAGCTTCGCCTCGTCGGCGGTCAGCGGTGAGGCACCGGAGACCTTGGTGCCGACGCCGGTCGGGCTCACCCGGCCCGGGAACTTCTCGGCCAGGGTGGACTCAGCGGTCGCCTTCTTGTCAGCCACGTTGGCGACAGCCGCCTGCTGGGCGTCGTCCCAGCCGGTGACGGTCACCTTGCCGGTGTGCAGCCCCGATGCTCGGGTGGACAGCCGGATCAGGTCGTGGGTGAGGCTGACCTCGGCGGCCACCGAGCCCGGCGGGGAGCTGATCTTCTTGACCATGAGCTTGCCGTAGTCGACCCACCAGACCATGCCGCAGCGCCCGACGATCCAGTCGAGGTAGGCGAGGTTGGTGCCGGTCTGCAGCAAGTAGGGGTGCGCCTGGGTCGTCGCGTCGATGTCCGACTGCAGGCCGGTGCCGGCGACCATCTTGGTGATCACGTCGGAGTACGTCGAGTTGAGGAACGCCGTGTTCTGGGTGTGCTGGCCGAGCTTGTGGGCACCGTCATCGACGGTCACCGTCAGCACGGTGCCCGAGGTCGAGTCCTGTTCCAGGCTCACCCCCGTCACGAGGCCCTTGAAGAGGTTCTTCTCGTCGACGCCGTCGGCCAGGGTCCCGATCGTCACCTCGGTGCCGAGGCTGAACTTGGGCAGGACCATCACGTCGAAGGACCGCTCGAGGTAGCGCAGCGTCGCCCGGCCGACCAGGTTGAGGCCGAGATCGATGTCGAGCTGGACCAGGGCCGCCTCTTCCGGGACCTGGGCGCCGCCGACCTTGATGACCGGGCTGATCAGCTCGACCGGGCTGCCTCCCGCGCCTCCCGCCGGCACGTCAGGCTCCCCCTTCCAACCGCGGCACGGTGAGCATGGTGCCCGGACGCACCGCCAGCGGGTCCTCGAGACCGTTGGCGGCGGCGAGCATCCGCCAGCGGGTGGAGTCGCCGTAGTAGCGCGCGCTGATCCGGTCGAGGGTCTCGCCGGGCTGGACCCGGTGGACGCGGTGCGGCTTCGGGGTGCCCGAGGTGGGGTTCTGGGCACCGAACGCCAACGACGGCTCGTACTGCCGAAGCTCGAGCTCCATGTTGGCGCGCAACGGCACGCCCGCGGAGGAGAAGTAGGTGAAGCTCAGGCGCAGGCCCTCGATCACCGCCTTGAAGGAGTGCAGATCGCCCCAGTGGAAGGTCACCGTCGGGGGTCGTACGTTGCTGGTCGTCTCGTCGCTGCCGGGCAGCGACGGGTCGACGTCCATGAGGTCGACGATCTTGCCGGTGTGCGTCGAGACCGGCGTACCGTCGTTGGTCGTGTCGAAGGTCAGGTCGACCTTGAGCCAGCCGGAGTTGGCGCCGGCGTACCGCAGCGTCTGGACGCCCCGGCCAGGCATCGGGTTGGAGACCCAGTTGTTGCGCCGCCCGACCGTCACGGTCTCCGGGTTGTAGAGGCAGGGGACCTTGTCGGTGGTGCCCTCGATCTCCAGGAAGGCCTTCTCGAGCTCGGCCATCAGAAGCCCCCTCGTCCGTGCGAGCGACCACGCCGCTCGAGCTCTTCGATGACCCGGCGCTCGATCCGCTCGACGACCTGGTCGACGAGGCTGTCGGTGGCGGCGGCCGACAGGGTCTCGTCGGACATCGTGCCGCCGTCCGAGCCCTGCCCGTACAGCCGCCGGATCGGCGGGCTGCTCGACGCCGGTGATGAGGAGAGCGACGACATGGAGGATCCTCCTGGCTGGACGGCGCGGCGGACGAGGGGGGCGTCCGGAGTGGCGAAGAGGTGCGCGGTCGACTCCACCAGCGAGCTGCCGGTGCCGGTGCCGCTGGCCGTGTTGCTGGGCTTGTTGCCGGGTCTGCTTTGCGCGGTCGGCGCGGCGGGCTGCCGCTGAGCGTCGGACGCGGTGCGTGCGACGGCGGGGACCGGTGGCGGGGGCTGCGAGGGAGCCAGGCTGATCCGCGGCGGTGCGACGGTCATCCGTCGTACGTCGGGTCCTGGCCGGCGAGCGTCCGGCGCCGACGCGGCCCCGGGAGGGCCGGCCGGGAAGCTGGTGATGGGCGCGGTGCCGGGTGTTGTGCTCGCGGCGCCGGGTGTCGCGCCGGGTGTCGCGCCGGGTGTTGCGCCGGGTGTTGCGCCCGCGGCGGCGGGAGCGTCCGTCCAGGGCTGCCAGGTACGGCGTACCGGCGAGGCCGCGCGTGCTGCGGGGTTGGCGCCGGCGAATCGGGGACTGGCTCCGGCGGCGGCGCGGCCGGTCGCGAACCCGGCAGCGAACCCGCCGCCCGGGGCGGACGTACGGGCGGCCGTGCCTGGTGCGCCTGCTGGGGCGAGCCCCGCCATCGCGGCAGGTGTGGCGGGGGTGGCGGCCGCGGCCGCCGGGGCGCCGAAGCTGCGGACGGCGCCCGACGGCGTGATGGTCCGCCGCCAGAGGCGGGTCTCGCCGCCGACGGCGGCAGCCGGGGAGGCGACGGGGCTGCCCGCGGTGCGGATCGTCTGCGGGGCGCCGAACCCGGTGGCCAAGGTGCGGTTGGCGTCGGTGCCGTGCGACGTGGCCCGGCGAATCGTCATCAGCTCCGGCATCGCGAGGTCGGCCCCCGCGATCCCGGGACTGGCGACGTGTGCGCCGAGCCGGCTCGACGGGAACGTCGAGCGACGCACCGTGGAGGCCGGTGTCGCGGATGCGGGTGCGGATGCGAATGCGGATACCGATGCCGCGGCGGCGGCGGCTGGGGCGGTGGCGGCTGGGGCGGGGCTCTGGGTTCCGGCCGCCGGGCTCGCCGACGGGCTCGCCGATGTGCCCGTAGCCGGCGTCGCCGACGGGCTCCGAGCGCCAGTGGGTGCTGCCGTCGGTGCCCCCGAGCTCGCGGCGGCCGCTGGGGTGGCGGCTGGGGTGGCGGCTGGGGTGGTGGTCGTCGGCGCGCTCGCGGCTGAGGTGCTCGGCGTCGGGGTGCTCGCTGCGGCCGGGGTGCCGGTCCCCGTGAGCCGCCGGATCGTCGGGGTCGGGGTCGGAGCGGGGCCGTCCGACGTCGCCGAGTCGGTCGCGATGCGGACGACTGGAGCCGGCACCGATCGACGGACGTCGGTCGCCGGCCGCACGTCGGTGGCCCTGCGCCACAGGCGGCGCAGGCCGGGCCGGTCCGGGGTGGCCGGGGTGGCCGGGTTCGCGGGGGTGCCGGTGCTGGCCCCGGCCGGCGGTGCGCCCACAACCGATCCGGCGCTCGGAACGGGCGCCGACCCATCGCTGGGCGCCGCAGGCGAGCCGGTCGCCGCGGCCGTCGGGGTGGTCACGGGGGTCGTGCCGACGGCTGACGGCAGCCGGCGGACGACGGGCTCGGTCGAGCGTGTCGCCGAGGGCGTTCCTGCCGGTGTGCGAGTCGGGGCGCCGGGAGTCGGGGAGATCGGTGTCGAGGCGACCGGGTCCGTTGCGGTGCTCGGACCGGGTCGGCTGGAGGTCACTGGTGCGGTTGTCGCCTGGTCCGCGGTGGCCGGCGCCGCCGCGGACGGGATGGCGGTGGCCGTGGCGCTCGCCGTGGTCGCGGTGGTCGCGGTCGACGTCGAGGCGGATGCCGGTGCCGTCGTCGGGGCGGCTGCGGGCGAAGCGGTGCCGGCGGTCCGGCGGACGGTGCCGGGCAGTTCGGAGCTGACCCCGGCGGCCTGGCGCATCACCAGGCTGCCGGCCGACCAGGCGTGCCGCCGTACGGTGGCGGGCGCATCGAGGCCGCCCGCGATCAGGCTCGGTCCGGCGGCCGCGACGACCTCGGGGCTGCGCACCGACGACTCGAGCGAGGCCGAGTGGCGTGGTGCCGCGTCGGCGGGACGTACGCGGCCGGGCGTGGCCAACCGGGAGACGATGCTCGCGAGTCCGACCGGGGCGGGGGCGGCGGACGCGGCGGACGCGGGGACGGCATGGAGGCCAGGTCCGATGGGGGTACGGCGCACCAGGCCGTCGAACCGCGACTGCTGCGACCGCAGCTGCCACGACGGCCGGGCCACCCGGCGCAGCGGTGCTGCGGTGGGGCTGGCGGATCCAGTCGGGCTGGCGGATCCGACCGGGCTCGCGGACCCGACCGGCGGTGCGGGAGCAACCGAACCGGACGCAGAAACGGTTGCGGGCGCACCGCCGCCGGGAGCGGACCCGGCCGACGGTGCCGGAGCAACCGACGTCGTCCGGGAAACGGTTTCTGGCGCACCGCTGCCCGAGGCGATGGGCGCAGCCGGTCCCGCAGCTGTGGTCGGTGCCGCCGGCGCGGCAGCGGAAGGTGGCGCGGCCGGACCTGTCGGGGGCTCCGATGTGGACGGTGCGGCGGTCCCCGCCGTGGTGGGCTGCCGCGGTGCGCGGGTGGTGGCTCGTCGGACCGTGGGCTGGCTCGTCGGCTGTTGCGTGGCGACCTGCTGCGCGGCACCTTGTTGCGCGGCAGCCTGGCGCGCGTGGCGAGCCGCCATACCGGCGTTCAGCTTCGCGCGGTCGGTCTGGGTGAGCATCGGGCCGACGGCCACGACCTCGTCCGGGCGGCGGACCTGGGCGACCTCGGCACGCAGACCTCCGACGATGCCCCCGGGGGTCCAGGTCGCCTCGTTGGGCACCTCGCGGGCCGCCCGGGGCAGGCTGCGCTCGGGCAGGCGGCGGATGGCGACCGGGCGGGCCGGAACCAACCAGGCCGGTGTCGGGGCGCCGACAGCGGGCGCCGATGCCGCGGCGGCAGCAGGCGTACGGCGCACCTCGCCCGCGGCAGGCCCGCCCGCGGCAGGCGCGGTCGCGGCGCCGGGCGGGTCGGCCTCGGAGGAGCCGACCGGCGTCCACCAGCGCGGCGGTGCCGAGCTGCCCGCGAGACCGTGCGGCCCGGGGCCGATCAGTGCGCGGCGTACGTCGACCGGACGCGAGGTTGCGGCTGCGAACCGGGTGACGGACGAGGCGAGGCTGCCGATCTTGCTGGGCAGCGGGGTGCCGATCGGCGGCCCGGGCAGTCGCATCCGGCGTACGACGTCGCGCCCCAGCCGAAGGTCGGCCGGGGCGGTGGTCTCCGCCGGGGTGGTGGTCATGACGCCTGCGTGACCGCCCGGAAGCCGTGGTGGGTGACCTCGAGCTCCTCTTCGAGCGGGTCGCGGCTCTCGACCGCGAAGTCGGGACCCGCCCAGCGCACCGGGAAGACGTCGATGAACTCCCAGGAGCGAAGCCGCGCGCCGACCGGGTCGATGACGGTGACCGCGCCGGTCGACTTGGTGAGCTTGTTGGAGTTGCTCGCGAAGCCCTCGCCCGAGGTCTTGCTGAACCAGTCGAACAGCGCGTTGCTGTTGGTGACGCCCCGGCGGAAGATCAGGTTCGGCCAGGTCATCCGGCTGGGGACGTGGTGCACGAAGCCGTTCTGCCCGCCCTCGCGGATGTCTTCGACCTGCACCGTGACGTTCAGTCCGGACACTTCCTTGAAGACCCCGAGCTCGACGCCGTCCAGCTCGAAGAGGAAGCGGTTCGCGATCGGCAGGTCGCCCCCGAGAGGGGTAGTGATGTCACTGCTGCCCATACTCACGCACCGCCTGCCAGGCTCGATCGTTCAACGAGACCACCGCGCGCACCATGCGGACCCGGTCCATGTGCTCGAGGTCGAGCAGCTCGTCCATGCGCCAGTGCAGGTGGTACGCGAGAAACGCTATCTCCTGCCAGAGGGCTTCGGTGGGGTAACGCATCATTGCGTGCTCACCTCGACTCGCTGCCCGATGATCGGCCCCATGATCGGCCCCATGATCGGCACGGCATCAGCGGGCCTTGCGCGGGATCTCCTCGACCGATCGACGCAGGTTCGGTCGAGGACCCGGATCCGGCGTGGCAGCGGGCTCGGCCGCCCCCGCCTCCGCACCCGGCTCCGGGTCCGCCGAGTCGGCGGCCGGAGCGGGTGTGGAGGCGGGGCCGACGCCGAGGAGGGAGGACGACGCCTGGGCGTTGACCAGCGCGTCGTACTCCTCCTGGCTGCCGAAGTTGATCACCCCGTAGAAGTCCTGGAGGTACGCCAGGTCGACAGCGAACAGGCCCTCGATGTCGTACGAGGTGACCAGCTCCATGCTGCCCAGCGACTCCACGACCCGCGTCAGCACCAGGATGGTGAGACGCGGATCGTCGGGACCCTGCACGGTCGGGTCGCGCAGCGGCTCGAGCTCGTCGCGAGCTGTCGCCAGCCGCATCGTGCCCGTCCGGTGGAGGCGACCCTGCCCGTCCACATAGCCACGTGGCAGGGTGAATTCGTACGACGTACGCAGTGAGCTCACGTGCCTACTTAACCCTACTTAACCCGGTCGAGGCGCTCGATGACCAGCGTGATGGTCTCCTTGACGGCTTCGCTCGAGTCGGAGGAAACGGCGTCGGTGGAGATCTTGCTCGGCCAGCCGTGGAGGAAGTTGAACCGGCCGATCTCGGTGAACGAGGTGTCGTAGAGCACGATCGACCCGTTCTTGCGAGCGCTGGCGCGGTCCATGGTCAGGCCCTTGTCGCGGATCGCGATGAACCACTTCCAGATGGGGTCGGCCATGGCGTCGGCCGGCGCCATCCGGGTGATGCTCAGGTCTGGCGCCTTGGCCACGTTGCCGCGGGTCTTGACGACCTCCATGTGGCCCGAGGGGCCGTTCTGCTGGATCGTCACGACGTCGTGCTCGACGTCGAGGCCGGAGACTCCGGACAGGATGATGTTCTCGCCGTCGATCTCCAGGTAGAAGTTCTGGGCGACGATCGGGTCGGTGTTGATCAATGCGTTGGGCATGACGGGGACTCCGGTCTCTAGAGAGGACTAGTGGGTTGTCGGGGTCCCGGCGTCAGCCGGCGACCTGCTTCTTCTGGCTGATCCGGAAGACCACGAACTCGGCCGGCTTGACCGGCGCGATGCCGACCTCGACGACCAGGAGGCCCTGGTCGATCGACTCCGGCGGGTTCGTCTCCGCGTCGCACTTGACGTAGAACGCCTCGTCCGCGGACGCGCCGAAGAGTGCGCCCGCCGACCACAGGCCGCGCAGGAACGCACCGACGGTGCGCTTCACGCCCTCCCACAGCGCCATGTCGTTGGGCTCGAAGACCGCCCACTGCGTGCCGGTCAGGATGGTCGCCTCGACCATGTTGAACAGGCGACGGACGTTGATGTAGTTCCAGTCGGTGTCCGACGAGAGGGTGCGCGCTCCCCAGATGCGGATGCCGCGGGTGCCGAACGGGCGGATGCAGTTGATGCCGATCGGGTTGAGCAGGGACTGCTCGTTCTGGGTGACGGTGCGCTCGATGTCGAGCACGCCGCGCATCGTGTCGTTGGCCGGGGCCTTCCACACGCCGCGGGTGTCGTCGGTCCGCGCCCAGACGCCGGCGACGTGGCCCGACGGCGGGATCAGGATCTCGCTGTTGCCGTTGACGCCGGTCGGGTTGTCGACCTTGACCCAGGGGTAGTACAGAGCGGCGTACGCCGAGTCGTACATGGCGACGTCGCTGCGCCACTCCTTGATCTGCTGCGGGGACATGCCGGGAGGTGCGTCGAGGACGGCCATCCGGTTGCCGTTCTGCTCGCAGTGCGAGATCAGGGCGGTCTGCACGGCCTTCCAGAGGTTGAGGTCGACGGTGCCGTCCTCACCGGTGGCGGCGGTGACCAGGTCGGGGACGATCACCATGGTGACGTCCTCGGCCACGGTCAGGCCGTTGATGCCCTTGCGGGCCGACTCCGAGCCGGCGAACTTCGCTCCGGTGACCGTCACCGGCGTGGGGGCGGCCTTCTCGAGCGGGTAGAGGCCCGGCTTGACGAGCTCGAGCTGCGAGGCCAGGTCGACCTTGTCGTCGAGGTTGAGCTCGATCTTGATCTTCGTCGAGGTGGCGTTGACGGCGGTCGCGACGTTGGTGTCGCCGCTGCCGAAGCCGAGGCCGGAGAAGGACTCCACGGCCGCGCCGCCCTCGAGGACGGTGATCGTGAAGCTGGCGGGACCGTCGACGTCGTCCGCGCCGCCGTCGTCCGTGGTCACCTGGAGGGTGATGTCGGCGTCGGGCTCGAGGCTCTCGACCGCGACCGGCAGGCCGAGCGAGCGGTCCGCGGCCGGGAGGGCCAGCGTGGCCGGCTTGCCGGCGGGCTCGGTGTTCGGGACCCGGCAGATGTAGGCGATGCTGCCGCCGTTGGCGAAGTAGCCGTAGACCGAGAGCGGGAGCACGCAGCCCTCGGCGAAGCCGCCGTACAGCGACTCGAACTGCGTCCAGCTCGTGACGAGCCGGGGGGACAGACCCTGGGGGTCGTTGGGGTCGTCGGTCGGGGAGGTTGCCGTGAACCCGACGAAGGCTGCCACCGCGGTCGGAGCCGCGGACAGAACCTTCTGGGACGACGGGACCTCTTCGACGTAGACGCCGGGTGCGGTGTATGTGGGCATCTCTTTATCCGCTCTTGCGACAGGTGGCAGGACATCGCGAGCGTGCTCCCGACTGCGGGGCACCGCAACGGGAACGGCGACACATGGCCCGAAATGACTACGCCGATGGCGCGGAGGTGTCTTGACGGTTGGTGGGCGCCGTCTCGATGATCGGGCATGGCCAACCGCCCGGCACCGCCGCTCGAGCTCCGCGAGGGCGACCGTCCACGGCTGGCGGCGCTCACCCGGAGCCCCACGGTGCGCGCCGGACTAGCCCAGCGGGCCCGGATCCTGCTCCTCGCGGCCGACGGCCTGTCCAACACCGAGATCGCCGACAAGGTCGGCGTCTCCCGCCCGACGGTCCTGGTCTGGCGGGAGAGGTACGTCGAGGACGGCATCGACGGGCTGGCCGACCGGTCCCGGCCGGGGCGGCGTCCGCAGGCGTCCGCCCTCGACCTCCTCCGCGCCTCGCTCGCGGCCCCGCCGCGCCGCCTCGGGGCCACCCATTGGTCGTCGCGGCTGCTCGGCGACGAGCTGGGCATCGGCAGGGGCACGGTGGTCCGGGCCTGGCACACGTACGGGCTGCAGCCGGTGCGCGGCGGCTACCGGTTCGCGGTCACGCCGACACTGACCGGCCGGGTGGCCGCCGTGCTAGCGCTGCGTCTCGGGCAGCCGGAGTGCTTCGCGGTGCTCGACGTGCGCGAGCCGTCCCGCGCCGGCGACCGCTCCGACGACTCCGCCGCGGACGACGCCCTGCGGGGTCTCGCGGACGCCCTCCGTCAGGAGCTGCCGCCCGCGCCGTACGACACGGCCAGTGCGCTGCTCGGGTTCCTCGACGAGGTGAACCGGTCCCGGGCCCACTGGCCGACCGCGTCCCGGCTGCACCTGGTGACCGACGGCCGGGGGCCGGTCAGCCTTCCGGCCCTGCGCGAGGCGCTCGCGGTCCGGTCGCGGATCACCGTCCACACGGTGCGGGACCCCGGGCGCTGGCCGGACATGGTCGGCGCATGGCTGGCGATGGCGGCGTACGGCGTCGCCGACCCGACCGCCCTGGTGGCGGAGGTCGAGCGGGTCCGTGCCGAGCTGGCGCCCGGCGACGTGTTCGCCTGGTCCCACGGGGCGCGGTCGAGCGGTGCGGAGCCCTGGCGGCTGATGCCGATCCGTCCATCCGTCAAGTGACTTCAGTGCCACTTGCGGGGGGCTGTGCGGGCTGGGCCAGTTCGACGGTCAGTTCGACGCGGTCCGCACGGCGCCCGGCATCGTGATCTGGATGGTGCCGCCCCACGCGCACTGGCACATGGAGCCCGAGACCAGGGCGGGCTGGTTGCCCAGCATCGTCTTGATCGCGCCCGGCGCCCACGGACCCGGGACGAGCGGGACGCACGGCATCGGGGTGAGCACGCCGAGGGCGGCTGATGTCGCCGCGGCGACGGTCGGGTTGGCCAGGCTGCTGCACATGCCGAACGGCGGGATGTTGGCGCCACCGATGTTGTCCATGATGGTCGCCGCCGGTCGGCCCTCGATCATCACCTTGCTGGTGCCCTTCGGCACCAGGGTCGACGGCGCGACGCCGAAGGAGCAGGCGAGCATCGCACCCATGACTGCGTTCTGACCCATGACGTTCCTCCTCGCGCCCCTCGGCGCTCACTCGGCGTTTCGAGCAGTCAGCGTTTCGAGCCCTTGACCGATTCTTGCAGCGGTTCGCCCGCGCTCGTGACGAAGCAGATCACGCTGCGGTCCTTGTCCTCCCAGCTGCGGGGCGTGGGCAGCAGGTAGGTGTAGAAGAGCTTGGAGTCGAGGTAGTCCACCCCGACGTACGTGCCGTACTCGCCGGCGCAGGCGCCGTTCGCGAACTTCGCGAGCGCGTCGTCACCAGGGTAGGTGTCGGGGATCTGGCTGCCCTCGTCGACGTACTCGACCACCGCGTAGGACTCCTGTGCGTGCTCCTGGTCGCAGTCGACCTCGGTCAGCTCACTGAGCTGCGCCTTGACCTCGCTCTGGGCCTCGAAGCACTGCCCGGGCTCGATGTCGAAGACCGACAGGCCCTCGCCCTCGTCGCTGTCGCGGAAGAAGCTGCAGCCGCCGAGCAGCGGCAGCACGAGTACGGCGGCGAGCACGGTCGTCGCGGCCCGCCCGGGCCTGGTGCGATCAGGCATCCGGGTCCATCCGCGAGGCCATGCCGCTGATCCGCTCCACCGACGGAGGCGTGAGCTCCCAGTCGAAGGTGTCGGCCGCGACCGTGACCATCAGGCAGAACGACGCCTTCAGCGATCCGCCCGAGGCGGCCCAGATCTCGCGGGTCTTGTTGTCGTGGTCGCCCAGCGACAGCCGCACCGTGGAGGACAGCTCCTCGGAGAGCAGCGTCTCCGGGATCGCCTCGGCGCCGGCGAAGATGCTCACCACGTCGCCGAGCAGCTGGTGCTCGTCGCGCGGGCTACCGGCCCAGGCGCTGACCAGGTATCCCAGCTGCATCATCGGCTGCGGCCGGCGCCGCTGGGCGGGGCTGCCTTCCTGGCTGCGTGCCGACGGCGCCGACGGCTGGCTGCTGCGCTGGACGTCGTACAGGAAGAGGTTCACGGTGATCCGGGAGAGCTGAGCAGACCAGGTGCCACTGGGTGGGTCGAACGACACGTCACCCATCTCGTCGGGGAGCGGGAGCCGTGTGCGGAGGAGCTTCTCCAGACCCGAGTCCACATGGCTGATGAACACGCGGTGAGTCTGGCACGCATCGGAGGGGGCGACAGGAAATCCCGCAGATCACCCCTCGGGTCGCGGCCGTCCGCATGCGGTCGTTGGCACCACCCGAACGGGCCAGGGGAACCGCCCGTCGAGTTTCTGCATTCGGCCACGCGAGCGGCTCGTGATTCCTAGGATCGGACGGTCAGCCAAACGGCCAGACTTGCGGTGGGGAAGACGTGCACCGGACGTGGATCGATGACTCGGAGCGAGGCTCGTGCGGAGCCGCTCCGCTCGTGAGCGCGCCCATCTGGCTGCGAGCGGACCCGCAAGCCGACCGACGAGCCGACCGACGAGCCGACGTGGGGGAGGCGATGTGCGGGTAGCAACCGAGCACCGCCTCGTCACCGCCAACCCCGGCGAGACGGTCGAGGTTCGCGTCGACGTCGTCAACACCGGCGACCTGATCGAGGGCGTCACGGCGCACCTGATCGGGCTGCCGGACGGCCAGATCGCCGTCGAGCCGCAGCTGTTGCCGCTCTTCCCCGACTCGCAGGGACAGATCACGCTGTCGATCGGGGTTCCGACCCACCAACCGGCCGGGATGCACCCGCTCACGATCGCGGTGGTCTCGCACGGCTCCGGGTCGCCGACGCAGCACGTCGACATCGACCTCTCGGTCTCGGCCCGCCCCGGGATCAAGATGTCGCCGGATCCCGAGGCGATCCGGTCCAAACGCTCCGGGCGCTTCGTCCTCAACGTCGAGAACAGCGGCAACGTCGCCCTCGACGCCACCCTGTCCTCGACCCAGGAGGACAAGCGCACCAAGACGAGGTTCACCCCCGAGACCGTGCACATCGAGCCGGGTGTCAGCACCCCGGTCATCTTGACGGTCAAGGGCCCGAAGATGCTCACCGGTGCGGAGACCGACCGGATCGTGGGCGTCGGGCTGGTCGCGAAGCGTGCGCACACGATCCCGGCCATGGACGAGACCGAGTCCGGTCCCGAGCTCGAGCGCGAGACCCAGGTCCGCCTGCGGCAGAAGCCCCTGGTCAGCCGGGGCCTGCTGACCGCGCTGATCCTGCTGGTGATCGTCTGTCTCTGGGCGGCGATCTTCCTGCTCGGTCTGACCCAGGTGCTCGCAGGCGACCCGACGACGAAGGCCGCGCCGCCGTCGTTCTTCGCAGTGTCCGCCGACACCGGGAGCGGCGACGCCGGCGGAGACGGTGGCGATGGTGGAGGCAGCGGCGGATCGGCCGAGGCCGCGACCGACACCGCGGGCGCACCCGCGGGTGCGATGCCCAAGACCGGCCTCCTGCCCGCCGGGGTCGGTGGCGAGATCACTGGAGTCGTGACGGCGGCGAGCGACCAGCTGCCGGCCGGCCGGATCACCGTCCAGGCCTACCGTCAGGGGCGCCACAAGCTGATCGAGGTCAGCTCGGCCGCGACCCAGACCGACGGCTCCTACAGCCTGGCCGGGCTGTTCCCGACGTCGTACCGGTTGAAGTTCAGCGCCGACGGCTACCGCGCGGTGTGGTACCCCAACGCCCCGTCCAAGAGCGGCGCCAAGGCGGTGAGTGTCGCGGCCCAGGGCAAGTCGGAGGGCATCGACGCCGTCATCCAGGGCAAGCCCGCGAGCATCACCGGTGACATCGACCCCGGCGACTCGCTGACCCCCGTCACCACGAAGGTCGTCGCCCGGCTGACCTCCGCCACCGGCGGCACCGACCCGGTCGCCACGACGGTCGCGGACGGCCCGACGTACACCCTGAAGAACCTGCCGGCGCCGGGGACCTACGAGCTGAGCTTCACCGCGCCGGGCTACCAGGCCACCAAGGTCGTGACGACCGTCGAGGGTGGTGAGAACCCCCGGATCCAGCCGACGGTCGTGCTCAGCGCCGGGACCGGCCAGATCACCGGGACGGTCACGGACGGGGAGAACCCGATCGGCAACGTCACCGTCACCAGCACGGTCGCCGGCCAGGAGATCTCGGTCATCACCCCGACGACGGGCCAGGTCGGTGCCTACACGCTCGACCACCTGCAGACGCCGGGCACCTACATGCTCACCTTCACCAGCGAGGACCACGGCTCGCGAGCAGTCATCGTCGATCTCGAGGCCGGGCAGAGCAAGTCCGGGGTCAACGTCAAGCTCGCGGCGGGCACGGGGAGCGTCCTGGGGGTCGTGCGCGATGCCGACGGCAACGGCCTCGGGGCCACCTCGGTCGTCGTCGGCGGCTCCATCCAGGACGGCGGCAGCGTCGATGCCAGCACGCTTCCCTCGACGACGACCCTGACCGAGGGTGCGGTCGGTAGCTTCGCGATCGGCGGGCTCGCGACCCCGGGCGACTACACCCTGACCTTCGTCCGCGACGGCTACGCCTCCGAGACCGTGCCGATCAGCCTGAGCGCCAACGGGGCGCCACCGAAGGTCAACGTCACGCTCGGCACCGAGCTCGGCGGCATCCGGGGCACGGTCCTCAACCCCGAGAAGAAGGTGTACGTCGGCGCGACCGTCACGGCGACCAACGGCACCAGGGCGTGGGTCACCTCCAGCAGCGGCGCGGGTGGCGCGCTCCCCAACGGTGGTTTCCTCTTCGGCTCCCTGCAGCCGGGCACCTACAGCGTCACGATCACGGCGGACGGCATGCAGCAGGTGACGGGCATGGTCAAGGTGACCTCGGGTGCGACGTCCGCCCTGAACTTCAACCTGGCGGCGGCGGACTGAGATGTACGTCGAGCTGAAC
Organism: uncultured Actinomycetota bacterium; assembly: GCA_963707845.1. GTDB lineage: Bacteria > Actinomycetota > Actinomycetes > Propionibacteriales > Nocardioidaceae > Nocardioides. The sequence continues at coordinate 158,884 of CAVPRL010000013.1, read as the reverse complement.
CAACGGCGCATCGTCGCCGTCCCGCGGCGGGCCGAGCCGCTCGAGATCACGATCAGCAACACCAGCGACGTGATCGGCGGCTACACGTTGCGCTTCCTCGGGGCGGACCCGAGCTGGATCGAGATCGAGGAGAGCGAGATCTCGCTCTTCCCGAACGAGACCCGGACGATCACCGCCCTGATCACGGTGCCCGAGGGCATGGTCGCCGGCGACCGCCGGATCACCGTGCAGGTCCGTGAGCTCACCCCTCCGGAGGCGACCAGCGTCGAAGAGGTCGTCCTCGTCGTACCCGAGGCGCGGGCGGTCCAGATGCGGGTCGACCCGATGACGCTGACGGCCGGCAAGGTGGGCCGCTTCGGCCTCCTCGTCGACAACACCGGCAACACCACCGTCCACAGCAGGCTGACCGGCACCGATGCCGAGGGCAAGGTGCGTTTCGAGTTCGAGCCCCCGACGCTCGACCTCCAGCCCGGCGAGCACGCGGTCGTCGAGATCAAGGCCAAGGCCAAGCGACCGTTCTTCGGCGGGCCGTTCGTCCGGGTCCTCGACATCGGACTCGAGGACCCGCGCGCAGCGAACGCACCCGCCCCGGTGTCGGAGCCGGTCGACCAGAAGCTCACGGTCAAGCCCCGCAAGAAGAAGAACCTCGCCGCGCCGAGCCCCGGCTCGGAGGAGCAGCCGCTGGCCAACGCCTCCTTCGTCCAGAAGGCCGTGATGGCTCGCGGTCTGCTGTCACTGCTGGGCCTGCTCTTCGCGTTGTCCGTCTTCGCGATCGTGATCACGCTCGCACTCTCGCGGCTCGTCGGTCAGTCGGCCGCGGACCGCAACCTGGCCCTCGAGATCGCCCAGGCCCGGAACGCCGCCGCCACCTCGGGCAGCAGCGGCATGTCCGGGACGGTGCTGCTGCTGACCTCGGGCGAGCCGGTGCCGGGCGTCGCGGTCGACGTCTTCCCTGCGGACGACACCTCGGCCCCGGTCGCGACGACGGCGACCAGCAAGCAAGGGACGTGGGCGGTCTCGGACCTGCCGGCCGGGGACTACAAGCTCACCTTCCGCGGTGCCGGCTTCGTCCAGCTCTGGTTCCCCCAGGCGCTCTCCGCCGACAACTCCGAGACCGTCACCCTGGACGCGAACAGCAAGAAGGCCGGCCTCGACGTGTCCCTCGGCGGCGTGCCCGCGTCGATCAAGGGCACCGTGATCGGCGAGGACGTCTCCGCCGCCTCGCTCGCGCTCACGGTGCCGGCCGCCGGGTCCGTCGCCGGCTCGGACACGACCGGCGCCGTCGTCCAGACCGTCCCGATCGGCGCCGACGGGTCCTTCGAGCTGACCAACGTCCCCTCGCCGAGCGTGTACGACCTGGTCGTCACCAAGACCGGCTACGCCACGGCGAGCCAGCGCGTCGACGTCTCCGCCGGCGAGGAGCGCAGCGGCGTCGAGATCAGCCTGCGCAAGGGCGACGGGGTGATCTCGGGGGCCGTCAGCTCGGCCAGCGGCCCCCTCGGCGGCGTCACGATCACAGCGACGTCCGGGCAGACCGAGGTCAGCACGATCTCGCTGACCAACGAGGACGTCGGGAGCTTCACCCTGCGTGGTCTGCCCACCCCGGCCAGCTACACGGTCGTCGCCAGCAAGCCCGGCTTCGCGTCCCAGACCCTGACGCTGTCCCTGGCGAAGGGCCAGAAGCTGACCGGCGTCGGGCTGACGCTCGGCAAGTCGTCCGGCTCGCTCAAGGGTGCCGTCAGCCTGTTGCCCAAGCGCACCCCGGCAGCCGGGGTCGCCGTGACGGTCACCGACGGCGAGCAGACGATCGTCACCGCGACCCAGAGCTCGGGCGACATCGGCGCGTGGAAGGTCGGCGGCCTCGCCCTGCCCGGCACCTACACCGTGACCTTCACCCGCGCCGACCTCGCCGCCCAGACCCTGTCGGTGGCGCTCGACGCGGCCGGCCAGATCACGGACGGATCGCAGGGGCAGACGGTGTCCTCGGACAGCATCAGCGTGGCGATGCAACCGTCGTCGGCGGTCGTCACGGGCACCATCAGACAGCTCGCGACCGCCGACGCCAAGACGTCGGACCCGGTCGGGGAGGTGAGCGTCCAGCTCAGCTCCGGTACGGCGACGTACTCGGTCATCACCGCGTCGGTGCCCCCCAGCGACACGGGCAGCTACCGCATCGAGAACATCCCGCCGGGCACCTACACCGTGAGCGTCAGCCGCAACGGCGTCAGCCCGACCTCGACGATCCTGCAGCTCAGCGCCGGCCAGGTCCGTGACTACAGCCCGGTGCTCGCCGCCACGGCGTCCATCTCCGGCTTCGTCAACCAGGGCTCGACACACGTCCTGGCCGGCTGGTACGTCGACCTCTACCGGTCGTCCGACTACCCCGACGATCCCTACCGGAGCGTCCGCACCAACGCGGACGGCAAGTTCGAGTTCCTCGACGTGGACGCCCCCGAGGTCTACGTCATCGAAGTCCGCCCGACCCGCGGCAGCGCGCCGATGGGCTCGCGGACGGTCCCGATCGGGGCGAGTGAGCACCCGTCGATCATCGTGAAGGCGGATCCATGACCTCGAGCTTCCCGGGCACCGAGCCCGCACCAGGTCTGGTCGTGTCGACCCATCTGCGGACCGCGGCGGGGTCGCCACTCCCCGTCGAGGTGACGCTGACCAACAACGCCTCCGCTCCCCGCGTGCTCGCTGTCGGCGCGCTCGGTGTCGATGCCGCCTGGCTGCCCGCTCCCGTGCGTACGGCCGTCCTGGAGCCCGCCGAGAGCGTCGTGGTCACCCTGGTCGTGTCGCCGACGCAGGGGACCGTGCCGGCGCAGTACCCGTTCGCCTTCACCGTCCAAGCACTCGACCCGGCGACCGGCCGGCCGTCGGGGGCCGCAGCCGTGATGGTCGACACCACCCTGATCGTCAACCCGCGCAACCAGCTCAAGCTGGAGCTCCGGCCGCGGTCGACGTCCACGGTGTCGTCGCGCAAGGTGAAGCTCGCGCTGCGCAACATGGGCAACGAACCGGCCCGGGTCACCCTGGACGTCAAGACGTCGCCCCGGGTGCGGGTGCGCTTCCGCAAGAAGCTCGTCGAGGTTCTCCCCGGCGCGACTGAGCTGGTGAGCGGCCGGGCCACGGTCACGCACCGTCGTCTCTTCGGCGGCACGGAGCACCACACCTACACCGTCAGCGCGAGCGGCACCGAGTCGCTGCGCCACGTGGAGGGCTCGGTCACCCAGCACCCGCTCGTGGGCACGATGCTGATGAAGGCCGTGGCGCTGCTGGCGGTGCTGGCGATCTGGATCGGCGCTGCCGTCATCTTCATCCCCCAGCTGGCCCACAGGATCGGGGACCGGTCGAGCGAGACCACGACGACCCAGGAGGCCGACGCCGGCAAGGACGCCGACGGCGGCGGCGACAACGGTGGCGCCGACGACTCGGGCGACTCGGGCGACTCGGGCTCCGGTGGCTCGGCGGGCGACGAGGGAGACCAGGGCGGCGACGGCAAGAGCGGTGGCAAGGGTGGCACCCAGCAGGCCGCCGACGTCCCTGAGGACGAGATCGCCCTCACCGGCACGGTGGCCGGCGACCAGCCCGCCGGCGTACGGGTGAGCCTCGCCCCGACCTCGCTCGTCGACGAGGACGCGCAGGGCGGTGTCGGGGTCGGCGTACCCAGCTCCGCGCTCGCGAAGAGCGGGATGAGCCCCGCGTCGTCCTTCCTGAACCGAGCGCTGCCCTCGACTCCGAAGAAGCGGACGGTCACGACCACGAAGGACGGGTCCTGGGCCTTCCCCAGCGTGAAGAAGCCCGGCTACTACCTGGTCACCTTCACCAAGGCGGGCTTCCAGAAGCAGTCCTTCGTGGTCGACTCGACCAGCGAGGCGTCCACCGAGCCGCTTGAGGTGGACCTCGCGGCTGGCGAGGGCACCCTCTCGGGCACGGTCACCGGGCCGAACGGCAAGGTCGGAGGTGCGACCGTCACGATCACCGACGGGGCCAACACGATCACGACGAGCAGCAACTCGCGGGGCCAGGTCGGCCACTGGATGGTGAAGGGTCTCTCGACGCCCGGCGCCTACGTGGTGCAGGCGATGAAGCCCGGTCTGTCGAGTGAGTCCCGCATGGTCGACCTCGGCGCAGGTGGGACGGCCACCGCCGACCTCCGGCTGGAGCACGGCGTCGCGAGCCTCACGGGCCGGGCCCGCTCCGTCAACGAGTCGGGCGAGCTCGCCGGCACCGGCGGCATCACCGTCACGGTGACCGGCGACGACGGTGTGGTGCGTACGGCGACGACCCTCACCCAGGGTGAGAAGGCGGCGCGGAGCAGCGCGCGGGTCGCGGCCGCGTTCGTCGGCAGCTACACCGTCCCGGGCCTGCCCGCCCCCGGCGCGTACGTCGTGACCGTCAGCGGACCCGGCATGCAGACCCAGACCACCAAGGTGAAGCTCAAGCCGGGCCAGTCACGCGCCAGCGTCGACGCCGACCTGGTGCCGTCGTCGGGTTCGGTCGCGGGCACGATCAAGGGCGTGGGCCGCAACGGGAAGGCCAGCGAGATCGTCGGCGCCGGACTCACGCTGACCAACGCCGACAACACCTACAAGACCATGTCGACCTCCCAGCCGCTCGGCAGCTTCCTCTTCGACGGCGTCGTGCCCGGGACCTACTCGCTCCAGACCCAGTTCTTCGGCTACCCGACCGACCGCGTCACGGTCACCGTGCGAGCCGGCGCGACGCTCACCATCAACCGAAATGTCGGGAACATCGTGGACGGGGTCCCGGCGCTCTCGTCGCTGCAGGGCAACGCGATCGACGCCAGCAACAGCCTGCCCGTGACGTGTGCCGACCCCGCCGCGTGTCTGACCGCAACCGTCGTCGGGCCGGACGACGACCCCTACAGCACGAGGTTCCTGCCGACCGAGCAGTTCACGCTCCCGGAAAAGCAGCTGGCTCCCGACGGTAGCCAGCTGCCGGGCCCGCGTCTGCGGCCGGGGCTGCACAAGCTCACCGTCTCGGCGCCGCACTACTCGCCTGCCACCACCACCGTCCGGGTCGGCACCGATGCCGTCGTCAACATCGGCACGCTCGGGCTTCTGCCGGCGCCGAAGATGATCGGCACGCTCACGACGGTGGTCGGATCGCCCCAGGTGCGCAACCCGGCAGGCCCCGCTGGGTCGACGCTCGCCGCCAACACGTGCATCTGGGCGGTCCCCGCCACGGATTCGGACCCAGTCCCCGCCGGCTGCGACGTCGGCGGTACCGCGTCCGAGTGCCAGGCCGGCACGGCGACCTTCGTGCCCGGTGACACCAGGGTCTGTGCCTACGTCAGGGGGACGGGCGACTACTCGATCGAGGTGCCCAAGGAGGGCACGTACAAGATCCACGTCAACTCCGCCGACTCGGAGTACCTGTCGCCGAGCGTCACCGACACCCAGCTCGAGTCCGGGGTCACCAGGAACCAGTCGTTCGTCCTGAACCGGTACGGCCGGTTGTCCGTCACGGTCTACCGACCGGGTCCGCAGGGTGTCCTGGTGCCGGCGGGAGGGGCGGAGGTCGACCTGCGCATCGACCAGGACGACCCGATGACCCCACCCATCGAAGCGGAGACCGGTGCCGCTGGTACGACGCAGTTCGTGAAGTTGGCTAGCAACACCTACTTCGCGCACGCGACAGTGTCGGACGGCGACGCGGCCCTCGAAGGCTTCAGTGTTGCGACCGTCGTGGGTCTGAACCAGGAACGCACCGCCCGGGTCGTCGCCCAGAGGCCGCTGCCGGCCGTGATCGGCCGCGTCGTCTCAAGCTACGACGGCAACGTGGTCCCCGTCGGGAAGGCTTCCGTCAAGGTCACCGCACCGACCGGGTACGACGACAACGGCTCGGCACCGATCCAGGGAACGGTGGCGATGACGACGCAGGACGGGACGGGGTGCTTCCTCATCGAGGAGACCGGCTCGGCCTCGCCGGCTGTCCCGGGGACGGGCGGCTGCACCTGGCCCGGCCCGTCGGTCCCGCCCACCGCGGACCCGTCGCGCGGCAAGCAGACCTTCCTGTCGCCGGCCGCCTCCTCGGTCGAGGTGACCATGAAGGGGTACGCCCCCGTGACCCAGACGAACACGACGCTGCTGACCGCGGACGACACGGTCAACACCTTCACGCTGACCCCCAGACCCGTCTCGCTCGGCACGGTTGTCCCGGAAGCGGACCCGAAGGTGAACCCGGAGACCTCGCCGTTCGACTGGTCCCAGGTCCACTTCGACGTGGAACCGCTCGCCGGCTCGACGAACCAGATCAGCGTCGCTGCGGTCGGTACCGGGGCCGGCACCGGCCGGCTCACCTGGCTGGACGGCCGGCTCGGCGTGGCCGACCAGGTGACTCCGGGGACCTACGAGATCACGGCCACGCGTGCCGGCTTCCAGGACGGGACGGGCACCTTGAAGTGCCAGGTCGCGACGACTGATGCCATCGCCGACAAGGCGTGCGACTGGGTGGGCGCCGCCCCCAAGCTCATTGAGCTCGCCAAGCTGCGGGTGACCGCCATGGACGGCGCTGCAGCTCTGGACGGCGCCACCTACACGCTCAAGCTCGACGAGGTCGTGCAGAAGACCGTGGTCGGTACGCCCGGAGGGGTCACGTTCACCGGGCTCGATCCCGCGGAGACCCACTACACCGTCGGCGTACGGGCGGCCGGCTACAGGTTCGCCGACGCCCCGGCCGCGATGAGGTGCCCCAGCCTGTCTTCCGAGGTGGCGCTTTCGGCTGGTCGGACCACCGCGTGCACCGTCGAGATGACCAGGCTCGGCACGATCACGGGCACCATCACGGGCGCTCCCGAGAAGCCGCCGGGCACTGCGGCGGTCACCAGCCTGGCCGGTGTCGCGGTCACGATCGTCGAGTGCACGGCCCCGGCCGCACCGTCGGCGACCGACCCCTGTACGGAGGTCGACTCCGCCTCGTCGTTCAGCGGCATCACGCGCGACGACGGGACCTTCCGCATCACCGGGTCCACGAGCAACGAGGGGATCGACCACCACAAGAACTGGCTGGTCCAGGCAGCGGCTCCGGGCTACTCGATGCCGCCTGCGTCGAGGCCGGGCGCCGAGCAGGGGACCCTGGTGGTGCCGGCCGACTTCGCCGCTGGCTCCCTCGTGGCGGCAGACCGCGATGTCGCCATGGCCCTCACGCCGGTCACGTTCTCGGTGAGGCTCCTCGAGAGTGGCAGCACCACCGGATTCAAGCGCGCACATGTCCAGCTCTACACGCAGACCAGCGGCGGGGCCGTGTTGCTGCCGGTGACGGCCGTCCTCGTCGGCGACGTGTACCAGTTCACGGGCGTCGTCCCGGGCGCCTACACCATTGCCGTGCGGGGCGGCGGCCTGATGTTCACGACCCAGGACGACACGGTCAGGCAGGACGGCCAGATCATCACGGTCCCTGTCACCCGCGCCGCCAACCCGGCCTCCGGGACCATCACCTCCGACAACCCCGGCGGGGGTCTGCTCGCGGCGGACGTCTCTCTCTGCACGGCGCCGGACCCACCCGTGACACCGGCCCCGGCAGACCTCTGTGCGACGACCGCGCTCGGCACCACCGGCGCGCCGTTGACGGCCAAGACCGATGCTGCCGGCAAGTTCAACATCCAGGGCGTGCCCGACGGCGCGTTCTACGTGAAGGTCGCCAAGCCTGGTTATGGCACCCAGGTCCTGTCGGTGGCGTACGACTTCGACCACGAGACCGGCCCACGGTCGTCGATCGACGTCCAGCTGGTGGCGGTGACCCGCCGGGTGCTGGTCACCCTGGACCCGCTCTGGGACGGCGACAACCTGAACGGCAGCACGGTCAAGCTGACGAACGGCTCGACCACGATGACCGGGTCGACCACGCTGACCTCCGACGGTCAGGGCGGATGGGTCGCCACGATCGAGCAGGTGCGCTGGGGCTGCTGGACAGTGTCGGTCGACCTGCCTTCGGGTCACTACGGCACCATGGCTGCCCCCACGGGGATCGCGCCTGCCGACTCGACCCAGTCGTGTGACGCCGGCAAGCTCACGGTGTCCAAGAGTGAGGTGACCGACCCGACCACCGCTACCGTCAAGGTCGACGAAGGTCTCGTGTCCCTCAAGACGAAGGCCACGGTCGACCCGACGTTCGGGCACACCGCACCGGTAGCGACGGTCGTCTCGCTGAAGCGTGGCGCCACGACGTACCTCAACGCCCGGCCGGTGAACACCGGAGATGCGGTCGAGATCTGGCTGCCGACCGGGTTCGACTATGACGCCACGGCGGCGTTGGCCTCGCCCGACGACTTCTGGAGTGGCGCGGCCGACGTGGTGCGACCTGCCGGCACGGGCAACGGCGGCGCCCCCACGTCACTCGAGCTCGAGCTCGAGCTCAAGGAGCTCCATGCCACGCTGGTCGTCAACGTCACCGGACTCGCCGGCGGCGAGGCGGAACTCCACCTGACCGGACCCTCCGGCGAGACGGCACCGGTCGATACCCAGACGGAGTCCGGCAGCCAGACCTTCAAGCTGCCGCGAGGCGACTGGACGGTCACGGCGACGGTCGCCACGCCGGGTCCCAGCCGCAGCGACAGCGATGACATCGAGATCACCAGCCCCGACGGGAGCTACACGATCAACCTGGCCATCCCGCCGCGGCCGGCGACGGGCGCCACCGCCGGCACGCCCGGGACGTTCACCCCGGCGGCGGCGGCGGCACCGGCCAACCTGGCGTCGCTCACCGGCGTCGCGGCCAGTCCCACGACGCCGTGGACAACAGGTCAGCGCGTCGTCCTCGCCGACAGCTCGACGGCCAGCTGGAACGGTACGGCGTGGGTGGCCGGCGCGGCGCCGTAACCACGCGTCGGCCGTCAGCGCAGGGAGTACGTCGCGAGCGAGACGCCCACGTAGTGCGCGACGAACGCCAGGATCGTAAAGGTGTGGAACACCTCGTGGAAGCCGAACCAGCGCGGCCACGGGTTGGGCCGCTTGAAGCCGTAGACGGCGCCGCCGAACGTGTAGAGCGCGCCGCCGACCACGATCATCGTGAACGTCGCGACGCCGATCCCGACGCCGAGCTTGTTGGCGCCGTCGAGGAAGGCCGGCAGGAAGAAGACCGCCGCCCAGCCCATCGCGATGTAGAGCGGCACGTAGAGCCATCGCGGGGCGTCGGTCCAGAAGATCCGGAAGAGCACACCCAGGATCGCTCCGCCCCACACCGTGGCGAGCAGCACCCACCGGGTGGTGCCTTCGAGGAGCAGCAGGCTGAACGCCGTGTAGGAGCCGGCGATCAGCAGGAAGATGTTGGCGTGGTCGAAGCGGCGTAGGAACGCCCACGTCCGCGGCGACCAGGTGCCGGTGTGATAGATCGCCGAGACCGTGAAGAGGACCAGCGCGGTCCCGGTGAACGCGGCCGAGCCGATCCGGGTGGTGTCGTTGGGGGAGAGCGCGATGAGCACGATGCCGGCGGCGAGCGTCAACGGGGCGGTCGCGAGGTGCAACCAGCCACGGAGCTTGGGCTTGATCTCGGCCGTGAGATCGGCGACGGCGTCTTGCAGGTGGTCGAGCCCCGCGCGCATCGTCTGGTTCACGGACTGGTTCATGCCGGAAATGTACCCGTAGGTAGGTCACGAAAACGCTTCGAGCGATGAACACCGTGTCAACAAACGCCATGTCAACATCCGCGGCACCCGACGCCGTACCATCGGAGCGTGGACTGGAAGCGGGGTGCTCGGCGGGTGCTCTATCCCGCCTACGAGGCCCGCATGCTGCGGCGGATGCCCGGCGACATCCCCAAGCACGTCGGCGTGATGCTCGACGGCAACCGTCGCTGGGCCAAGGCCGTCGGCCGTGACACGGCTCACGGGCACCGGGCCGGTGCGGCGAACATCGAGCCGTTGCTCGGCTGGTGCGACGAGGTCGGCATCGAGGTGGTGACGCTGTGGCTGCTCTCGACCGACAACCTGAACCGGCCCGAGGACCAGCTCGCCCCCCTGCTGGAGATCATCGGCGAGGCGGTCGCGTCGCTGGCCGACCAGCAGCGGTGGCGGATCCACCCCGTCGGGGCGCTCGACCTGCTGCCGACCTCGGTCGCCGAGCAGCTGAAGGCGGCCGAGGAGGCCACCCGCGACGTGGACGGCATGCTCGTCAACGTCGCCGTCGGGTACGGCGGCCGCCGCGAGATCGCCGACGCGGTGCGCTCGCTCCTCAACGAGTCCGCGGCCAAGGGGATGTCCCTCGAGGACCTCGCGACGGTCATCGACGTCGAGCACATCGCCGAGCACCTCTACACCAAGGGCCAGCCCGACCCCGACCTGGTGATCCGTACGTCGGGGGAGCAGCGCCTCGGCGGCTTCCTGCTGTGGCAGAGCGCGAAGTCGGAGTTCTACTTCTGCGAGGCGTACTGGCCCGACTTCCGCCGGGTCGACTTCCTGCGCGCGATCCGGGCCTACGCCGAGCGCGAACGACGGTTCGGCTCGTAACACGGGTTGGTTCGTAACACAGGCTTCACCCGGTGTTATGGCGTGTCGCTGCGGAACGGCCCGCGCGTCGGCGTACTTTCCGACGTATCGGGGAGTGGGGAAGCTCGCCGTATCGGGAGGCCCGTTCGTGAGTACTCACGACTGCACAGCGCAGCAGCAGCGTTGCTGGTGCGCGACCGGGAGCCGGCACTCCGGCGCTCGGGCTCGTTCCGGTCCATCAGTGTGAAGTGATGGCCGGGCGCGGAGTGCCCGCCGGCCTGCGAATGGGGTGTCATCGTGCCGAACCCGGCCCAGAAGTCACAGCGCTCCTCCTCCACTGCCAAGACCCGCGCACAAGCTGCGCCCGGCGTCCGCACCTACGTCCTGGACACCAGCGTGCTGCTGGCCGATCCCGGGGCGTTGAAGCGGTTCGCCGAGCACGAGGTCGTGCTGCCGGTCGTGGTGATCACCGAGCTGGAGGGCAAGCGGCACCACCCCGAGCTGGGCTTCTTCGCCCGGTCAGCCCTGCGGGCGCTCGACGAGCTCCGCGTCGTCCACGGACGTCTTGACGAGCCGGTCCCGATCGGCGACGAGGGCGGCACGGTCCGGGTCGAGCTCAACCACACCGACCCGACCTCGCTGCCCTCGGGCTTCCGCCTCGGCGACAACGACACCCGGATCCTCGCGGTGGCCCACAACCTCTCCGAGGAGGGGTTCGACGTCACGCTGGTCTCCAAGGACCTGCCGCTGCGGATCAAGGCCTCTGCCGTGGGCCTCGACGCCCAGGAGTACCGCGCGGAGGCGATCAGCGACTCCGACTCCGGTTACTCCGGCATGGCCGAGCTGGAGGTCGCCGCTGCCGACCTGGACGAGCTGTACGACGACGGCGTACTCGACCTGGAGGCCGCCCGTCAGCTGCCCTGCCACCAGGGGCTGGTGCTGCTCTCCGACCGGGGCACGGCGCTGGGGCGGGTCGGCCCCGACAAGCAGGTGCACCTGGTGCGCGGCGACCGCGAGGCGTTCGGCATCCACGGCCGCTCGGCCGAGCAGCGGATCGCCCTGGAGATGCTGCTCGACCCCGAGGTCGGGATCGTCTCGCTCGGCGGCCGCGCCGGCACCGGCAAGTCCGCGATGGCGCTGTGCGCCGGCCTCGAGGCCGTCATGGAGCGCGGCCAGCACAAGAAGGTCGTGGTCTTCCGTCCGCTCTTCGCCGTGGGTGGCCAGGAGCTCGGCTACCTCCCGGGTTCGGAGACAGAGAAGATGTCGCCCTGGGGCCAGGCGGTCTTCGACACGCTCGGCGCGATGACCTCCAAGGAGGTCATCGACGAGATCCTCGACCGCGGCATGCTCGAGGTGCTACCGCTGACCCACATCCGGGGTCGGTCGTTGCACGACGCCTTTGTGATCGTCGACGAGGCGCAGTCGCTGGAGCGCAACGTGCTGCTGACGGTGCTGTCGCGGATCGGTGCCAACTCCAAGGTCGTGCTGACCCACGACGTCGCCCAGCGTGACAACCTCCGAGTCGGCCGGCACGACGGCGTGGTGGCGGTGATCGAGAAGCTGAAGGGGCACCCGCTCTTCGCCCACGTCACGCTGACGCGCTCCGAGCGCTCGCCGATCGCGGCGCTGGTGACCGAGATGTTGGAGAACGTCACGGTCTGAGCCTGGTGTGCTGAGCCTGATCCTCCTGGGTCCCCTGTGACTGCTGTGACGGGGGAGGTGGCCACCCGGTCATTTCTGCTGGCCGGTTGTGCCGTTCGGTTTGCAACCACCTCCCCCGTCAGGCAGGGTGGCCCGTGATCTTTCCGTGACCTGACGACAGTGCCGTCGCTGGTCGGTCCTAGTCACCTACCCCGATGCCCGAGGCCTTGTCGAAGCACAAGAAGTACGTCCCTAAGCACCGTCACGCACCTGAGCCGACGCTGCGCGACGCGCCCAAGAAGGCGCTTCGCACCGGCGTCGTGATGACCTCGGTCGCGGTGGCGGTCACCGGCATCGCCGTGTCCGGCGGGATGGTCGGCGCGCGGTCGGAGGTCGCCACCACGGCCCAGGACCTGGGTGCTGGGCTGACGTCGGGCGACACCGACAACACCGCAGCGATCACCGCGGCCACCGACCGACGGGTCGTGTCCCGCTCGGCCGACCGGCGCCGCGAGGCCGACCCGGTCAAGGTCAGCAAGCTGTCGGCCACTAGCGGCCCGGCGACCACCAGCTCGGTCGAGATCAGCGACGGCGACCCCCGCGGCATCGCGAAGGTGCTGATGGGCCAGTTCGGCTTCGGCGCGGACCAGTTCGGCTGCCTCGACTCGCTCTGGACGCGGGAGAGCAACTGGAACCCCGCCGCCCACAACGCCTCCTCCGGCGCCCACGGCATCCCGCAGGCACTGCCCGGCTCCAAGATGGCCTCGGCCGGCCCGAACTGGTCGAGCGATCCCGCCACCCAGATCAAGTGGGGCCTGGGCTACATCCAGGACCGCTACGGCAGCCCGTGCGGTGCCTGGGCGCACTCCGAGTCGCACGGGTGGTACTGAGCCGGCCTCCGGTATGGATCCCCGGTCGACCGGGGATCCCGACGCTTGTCGGGGTTTGCAACGGCTGTCAAGCGGCAGGAGTCCCTGTCCAGTTGGTCAGGGATGCGTCATCGACTCGACGTCCAGCGCCTCATCGAGCTGCGCCTCGGTGAGTTCACCGCGCTCGACGTACCCCATCGCGATCACGGTCTCCCGGATCGTCGCGCCCTCGGCAAGGGCGCGCTTGGCGATCTTGGCGGCGGCCTCGTAGCCGACGTACTTGTTCAGCGGGGTGACGACGGACGGCGAGGACTCGGCGTACTGCCGCATCCGGTCGGCGTTGGCCGTGATGCCGTCGACGCAGCGCTCGGCCAGCAGACGGGACGCGGCGGCCAGCAGCCGCACCGACTCGAGCACGTTGCGCGCCATCACCGGCATCGCGACGTTGAGCTCGAAGCTGCCGCTCGCGCCGGCGGCGGTGACGGCGGCGTCGTTGCCGATGACCTGGAAGCAGACCATCAGGGACGCCTCGGGGAGCACCGGGTTGACCTTGCCGGGCATGATGCTCGAGCCGGGCTGCAGGTCGGGCAGATGGATCTCCGCGAGGCCGGTGGTCGGGCCGGACGACATCCAGCGCAGGTCGTTGCAGATCTTCGTCAGGCCGACCGCGATGGTGCGCAGTACGCCGCTCAGCTCGACCAGCGAGTCGCGGGTGCCCTGGGCCTCGAAGTGGTCGCGCGCCTCCGTGAACGGCTGACCCGCCTGCTCGGACAGTACGGCGATCACGCGCTCGGCGAAGCCGGGCGGGGTGTTGATGCCGGTGCCGACCGCCGTGCCGCCCAGCGGCAGCTCACGCACCCGGGGGAGGACCGACTCGAGGCGCTCGCCGGCGTACCGCACGGTGGCGGCGTACCCGCCGAACTCCTGGCCGAGCATCACCGGCGTGGCGTCCATGAGGTGCGTGCGTCCCGACTTCACCAGGCCGGCGAACTCCTCGGCCTTGCGGCCCAGACTGCCGGCGAGGACGTCGAGAGCGGGGAGCAGATCGTCGGAGACCGCGAGAGCGGCGGCCACGTGGATGGCGGTCGGGAAGGTGTCGTTGCTCGACTGGCTGGCGTTGACGTGGTCGTTGGGATGTACGTCGGTGCCGGCGCGACCGGCGAGCGTCGCGATGACCTCGTTTGCGTTCATGTTGGAGCTGGTGCCCGACCCGGTCTGGAAGACGTCGATCGGGAACTCGCCGTCGTGCTCGCCCGCGACGACCGCGCCCGCGGCCTCGATGATCGCCGCGGCTCGCGCCTCGTCGAGCACACCGAGCTCGGCGTTGACGCTCGCCGCGGCCGCCTTGACCCGTCCGATCGCGTGGATCAAGGCCGGCTCGATGGGGGTGCCGCTGATCGGGAAGTTCTCTACGGCGCGTTGGGTCTGGGCCCGCCACAGCGCCGCGCTCGGCACTCGGACCTCGCCCATGCTGTCGTGCTCGATGCGGACGTCGTCGTCGGTCATGCTTGCGACGGTACCCGCGCGAGGTAGAGCCAGTACTGCTCCTCGCGGTCCTGCAGCAGCACCTCGTGCGCCTGCTCTTCGGCCGCCCCGAACACCGCCGTCATCGCGGCGGTGAGCTCGGGCGCTTCGGCAGCGGACCAGACGGCGAGCACCCCGCCGGGCCGGAGTGCGGCGCGAGCACTCTCGAGGAAGGGAGCACGGTAGAGCGCGGCGTTGCCCTCGTGGACCAGGAAGCCCGGCCCGTTGTCGACGTCGAGCAGCACGAGGTCGTACGACGCGGGCGCGGCCTCCGTGAGCGCGACGGCGACGTCGGCCACCACGACGTTGACCCGCTCGTCGGCCAGCAGCGCCGGACCGTGCGGGATCGTCCCGTCACGCATCCAGTCGACCAGGGACTGCTCGATCTCGACGACGGCCACCTTCTCCACCCGGGAATCGGCGAGCACCTCGTGCATCGTGAACCCCAGCCCGAGCCCACCGACGACGACCGCCGCCGGTGTCGCGACCGAGGCCAGCGCCTCGGTCGCGAGCGCCCGCTCGGTCGCCACCTCGAGCGTGTCCATCACGAACACGCCGTTGGCGCGCAGCTCCAACGAGGTCGGCCCGCTCTCCGGGCGCCGCTCACGCAGCACCAGCTCTCCGCGCTCCGATTCGGCCCGCGCGATCTCGACGTACTCCACGGGTCAACGTTAGGCGGACGTCATGCGAAGTGGCCGCCAGGGCAGCCAGAACGCATGACGTCCTGCGCGTTCTCCACAGTCGCGGATTGGTCGGAGTCGCCAGACACGGAGCGGGTAGCCGTCGGTCGTGGACATCGAGGACATGGCCCGAGGCCAAGGTGGGGTGGTGTCGCGCGTCCAGGCGTACCGGCTCGGGGTGACGCGCTCGGAGGTGCGGGCCAATGTCCGGGCGCGCCGTTGGCGGCGCGTGGGATCGCAGTCGCTCGCGATGCACACCGGACCGCTGACCGAGCTCGGCATCTGGTGGGCGGCGGTGTTCGAGGCTGGTCCGCGCGCGCAGCTCGACGGTGAGTCGTCACTGATCGCCGGCGGCCTCGAGCGGTACGCCGCGGAGTGCATCCGGGTCTCGGTGCCACGGGGAGCCCGGGTACGGCGTGGGAAGGGGCTCGACATCCGGCAGACCCGGCGATGGTCGGCCGACGACCTCGTGACGGGAGGTGTGCCCCGCACCCGCAACGAGGTGGCCGCGGTCCGGGCGGCGCTGTGGGCTCGCACCGACAAGCAGGCGGCGTTGTTGCTGACGATGGCGGTCCAGCAGGGACTCACCACGGCGGACCGGCTCGGGGTCGAGATGCTCCGCATCCGCCGAGACCGCAGGCGCCTGTTCATCCACGAGGTACTGCTGGACCTGTTGGGAGGTGCGCGGTCGTTAGGGGAGCTCGACTTCGCCCGCGAATGCCGTCGGAGGGGCTTTCCCGAGCCCAGCCGCCAGGTCCTGCGACGAGGCACGCACGGGCGCTACTACCTGGACGTGATCTGGGAGTCGTGGGGTGTCGTCGTCGAGATCGACGGCATCCACCACTCGTGGGCGGGCTCGATCGTGGCCGACGCGCTGCGGCACAACGACGTCACCCTCCAGAACGCGACGGTCCTCCGACTGCCGCTCCTCGGCCTGCGGGTGGCTCCCGACGAGTTCTTCGCGCAGATCGAGACCGCCCTGGCCACGGCCGGCTGCCCGCTTCGACGACCAGCCTGATCTCCGGCCCCGGGGCCGCGGCGCCCTCAGTCGAAGATCTCGCTGAGCCAGCTCTCCTTGCGCTTCTTCTTGTAATGGCCCTGCTGGGCGTAGCCCTGCGGGCCCTGGCCGTACGCCGGGGCAGGTGCCGGCGCGGCTGCCTGCGGCGTGAAGGACCGCTCGATGATCTTGTCGAGCTCGCCGCGGTCCAGCCACACTCCGCGGCAGGTCGGGCAGTAGTCGATCTCGATCCCGCTGCGCTCGCTCATCGTCAGCGTGGTCCCATCGGTGGGGCACTGCATGTCGTGTCCTCTCGTCGCTCACTGGGTCGAACGGCTGAGCGGCGTCGAGGGTTCCTGCGGCCGCGCCTACTCCGCCGAGCGCACCCGGATGCCTGCCCCCGTCAATGTGCTCAGGGGCACCGTGACCGCCCCGGAGGGGTCGGTGAAGAAGTCGTTGCCCTTGTCGTCGACCACGATGAACGCCGGGAAGTCCTCGACCTCGATCTTCCAGACCGCCTCCATGCCGAGCTCGGGGTACTCGATGACCTCCTGGCTCTTGATGCAGTCCTGCGCCAGCCGCGCGGCCGGACCGCCGATCGAGCCGAGGTAGAACCCGCCGTACTCGTCGCACGCCTCGGTGACCTGCTTGGAGCGGTTGCCCTTGGCCAGCATCACCATCGAGCCGCCGGCGGCCTGGAAGGACTTCACGTACGAGTCCATCCGACCGGCGGTGGTCGGGCCAAACGATCCCGACGCCATCCCGGCCGGCGTCTTTGCCGGGCCGGCGTAGTAGACCGGGTGGTCCTTCAGGTACTGCGGCATCTCCTCGCCCGCGTCGAGCCGCTCCTGGATCTTGGCGTGCGCGATGTCGCGCGCGACGACGAGAGGGCCGGTCAGCGACAGCCGCGTCTTCACGGGGTGCTTCGAGAGCTCGGCGAGGATGTCGGCCATCGGCTGGTTGAGGTCGATCGCGACGACCTCGCCGCCCGCGATGTCCTCCGCCACCCCAGCGGACGGCATGTAGTGCGCCGGGTCCATCTCGAGCTGCTCGAGGAAGACCCCGTCGGGCGTGATCTTGCCGAGCGCCTGGCGGTCGGCCGAGCACGACACCGCGATCGCGACCGGGCACGAGGCGCCGTGACGGGGGAGGCGGACGACGCGGACGTCGTGGCAGAAGTACTTGCCGCCGAACTGCGCGCCGATCCCGAAGGACTGGGTCAGCTTGAAGACCTCCTCCTCCAGCTCGACGTCGCGGAACCCGTGCGCGCTCATCGACCCCTCGGTCGGCAGGTTGTCGAGGTAGTGGGCGGACGCGTACTTCGCGGTCTTAAGCGCGAACTCCGCCGAGGTGCCGCCGATCACGACCGCCAGGTGGTACGGCGGACAGGCGGCCGTGCCGAGCGAGCGGATCTTCTCGTCCAGGAAGGTCAGCAGCCGCTGCGGGTTGAGGACCGCCTTGGTCTCCTGGAAGAGGAAGGACTTGTTGGCCGAGCCACCGCCCTTGGCCATGAAGAGGAACTTGTACTCCGGCTTGCCGCTCGTCTGCGGGGTCGAGTAGATCTCGATCTGCGCGGGCAGGTTGGTGCCGGTGTTCTTCTCGTCGTACGTCGTGAGCGGCGCCAGCTGCGAGTAGCGCAGGTTGAGCTTCGTGTACGCGTCGTACACGCCGCGCGAGATCGCCTCGCCGTCGTCGATGCCGGTGAGGACGCCCTCGGACTTCTTGCCCATCACGATCGCGGTGCCGGTGTCCTGGCACATCGGCAGCACCCCGCCGGCGGAGATGTTGACGTTCTTGAGCAGGTCGAGCGCGACGAAGCGGTCGTTGCCCGACGCCTCGGGGTCGTCGATGATCTTGCGCAGCTGCGCGAGGTGCGCCGGCCGCAGGTAGTGGCTGATGTCGTGCATCGCCTCGGAGGTCAGCCGCTCGATCGCCTCGGGGGAGACCTTGAGGAAGGTCTCGCCGTCCGCCTCGAAGGTCGAGACTCCCTCGGTCGTGAGCAGCCGGTACGGCGTCTCGTCCTTGCCGATCGGGAGCAGGTCGGAGTACAGGAACTCAGCAGATGTCGCCACGAACCCCGAGGATATCCGCTCGACTACGCTCGGTCGCATGGAGGGACCAGTCGAGCCGAGCAGCCTGCGGATCTCGGACGCCGAGCGGCACGAGGTCACCGAGATCCTGCGCACCGCCGCCGGTGAGGGCCGCATCGACCTCGACGAACTCGACGAGCGGCTCGAGGCGGCGTACGCCGCGCGCACGTACGCCGATCTGGTGCCGATCACCGCCGACCTGCCGGTCCAGGGTCAGCGGTCGTGGCAGCCGCCGGCGCTGCCGTCGCCGGTGGTCGCCGGCCCGGCGAGCGAGAGCCAGCTCGCGATCCTCAACGGCCTCGAGCGCAAAGGCACCTGGGTCGTCCCTCGTCGGATGTCGGTCTTCGCGATGATGGGCGGCGCCGACCTGGACCTGCGCGAGGCGAAGTTTGCCGCGCAGGAGGTCGTGATCACCGTCAACGCGTTCATGGGCGGCGCCCAGATCACCGTCGGCCCACACACCAACGTGGTGATGGAGGGGACCGGGATCATGGGCGGCTACTCGGGTCCCAACGACAAGGTCGCTGCCGAGCTGGACGCCAACTCGCCCACCGTGCGCATCCGAGGGGTGGCCGTCTGGGGCGGTGTCTCGGTGGACCGCAAGCCAATGCCCGGCCAGAAGAAGATCGGCAGAGTGCGCAGGCGTCGCGACCAACGCTGACGAGGTCAGCCGGTCACGGCGTCCTGCTCCGCCTCCTGGTCCGCTGCCTGCTGGGTCGCGTGGTCGAGGATCCGTCCGGCGTGCTCGCGGTCGACGGTGAGGTTCTCGCCGGTCTCCGGGTCGAAGAGGTGCATCTTCGAGCCGTCGACCCAGATCTCGGCCTCCTCGCCCTCGGTGATCCGGCTGGCGCCGTCGAGGGAGACGACCAGCTGGGTGTGCAGCGACTCGCCGTCCAGGTCGCGCTCGAGTTGCTGGAGCTGGGCCTCGACCTCGGGCGGTGCCTCGAACGGGATGTAGGCGTAGGTCTCGTTGCCGAGCCACTCCACGACGTCGACCTTGGCCCGGAAGGTGGACCCGCCGGCCGGGTCGGTCTTCACGCTGGCGTCCTCGAAGTACTCCGGACGGATGCCGGCCATCAGGAGCCCCTTGCCCGCGGCCCGCTCCGCCTTCTCGGCGGGCAGCTCCACGGACCCGAACGGCAGCTTCACCGACGTCCCCTCGACGGTCGCCGGCAGGAAGTTCATCGGCGGCGAGCCGATGAAGCCCGCGACGAAGAGGTTGCCCGGGTTCTCGTAGAGCTCGCGTGGCGTGGCCAGCTGCTGCAGGATTCCGCGCTTGAGGACCGCGACCCGGTGGCCGAGCGTCATCGCCTCGGTTTGGTCGTGGGTGACGTAGACCGTCGTGATGCCGAGCTTCTTCTGCAGCCGAGAGATCTCGGTGCGCATCTGCCCGCGCAGCTTGGCGTCGAGGTTCGAGAGCGGCTCGTCGAAGAGGAAGGCGTCCGCCTCGCGCACGATGGCACGGCCCATGGCGACACGCTGGCGCTGGCCGCCGGAGAGGTTGCCGGGCTTGCGCTCAAGGTGCTCGTCCAGCTCGAGGGTCTTCGAGGCCGCGCGGACCTTCTTGTCGATCTCGTCGTCGGAGGCCTTCGCCAGCCGCAACGGGAAGGCGATGTTCTCGTAGACGGTGAGGTGCGGGTAGAGCGCGTAGTTCTGGAACACCATGGCCAGGTTGCGGTCCCGTGGAGCCAGGTCGTTGACCCGCTTGTCGCCGATCATCATGTCGCCGGAGGTGATGTCCTCCAGGCCCACGATCATCCGCAGCAGCGTCGACTTCCCGCACCCGGACGGTCCGACCAGGATCATGAACTCGCCGTCCTGCACGTCGATGCTGACGTCGTTCACCGCCGGGAAGCCGTCGCCGTACTTCTTGACGATGTTCTTCATCTCGATGGATGCCATCGGGTCACCCCTTCACTGCGCCGGAGGTGAGACCGGCGACGATCTTTCGCTGGAACAGCAGGACGATGATGATGATCGGCACGGTGACGACGACCGAGGCGGTCGCCAGCTGCCCGTACGGCGGGTTGAACGGGTCGGGTCCGACGAAGAAGGACAGCTGTGCGGGGACCGTGCGCGCCTGCGTCGTCGACGTGAGCGAGATCGCGAGCACGAACTCGTTCCAGGCGAAGAAGAAGGTCAGGATCGCGGCGGTGAAGACGCCCGGCGCCGCGAGCGGCACGATCACCTTGCGGAACGCCTGCCAGGACGTCGCGCCGTCGACCTGGGCGGCCTGCTCCATCTCCCAGGGGATCTCGCGGAAGAACGCCGAGAGCGTCCAGATCGCCAACGGCAGGGTGAAGGACATGTACGGGATGATCAGCCCCGGCCAGGTGTTGAAGAGGCCGAGCGTGCGCCACAGGTCGAAGAGCGGCCCGACGAGGGCGACCACCGGGAACATCGCGATCGCCAGCGCGAGGGAGAGCACCAGCCGCTTGCCCTTGAACTCCAGGCGGGCGATGGCGTACGCCGCCAGCGTCGCGAGCACCACCGACAGGAACGTCGCGATGATCGCGATGCCGAACGAGTTGACCAACGAGTCCCGGAAGTCGGGGTTGTTGAGGATGTCGTCGTAGTTCTTCAGCGTCGGTTCCTTGGGCAGGAACTGCGGGCTGCCCGCGGAGGTCTCCGTCGGCCCCTTGAAGGACAGCGAGATGATCCAGACGACCGGCAGCAGGCACCAGACCAGGATGAGCACGAAGCCGATCCAGGTGCCGATCTTGTTGCGAGTGTCATGCATCAGCCTTCACCCCTCGCCTGAGCCAGGTCGACCTTGAACAGCTTGACGATCAGGAACGCGAGCAGCAGCACGGAGAGGAAGAGCAGCACCGAGAGCGCGGAGCCGAGGCCGAGCTGCATCTGCTCGATGACCTGTCGATAGGTGAGGAACGACGAGGACTCGGTGTCCTGCGCTCCGCGGGTCATCACGTAGATGTTGTCGAAGATGCGGAAGGCGTCCAGGGCCCGGAAGAGGACCGCGACCATGATCGCCGCCCGCATGTTGGGGAGGATCACCTTGAAGAGCCGCTGCCACCAGGTCGCGCCGTCGACCTTCGCCGCCTCGATCATGTCCTCCGAGATCTGCGCCAGCCCGGCGAGCAGCAGCAGCGACATGAACGGCGTGGTCTTCCAGATCTCCGAGACCATGATCGCGAACATCGCCGGCCAGTGGCTGCCGAACCAGTTGGTGTCCGGCTCGAGCCACGGCAACCAGGAGAACCACGCGTTGACGAAGCCGTTGTTGAGGCTGAAGGCGAACTGCCATGCGTACGCCGAGACCACGGTGATGATGCCGTAGGGGATCAGGATCGAGGTCCGGATGGCGCCGCGGGCGAAGACGATGCGGTGCATCACCATCGCGAACGCGAAGCCGATGACGAGCTCGACCCCGACCGTGACCACCATGATCAGCACGGTGTTCCAGGTGTCGCGCCAGAAGAGCGGGTCGGTGAGCACGGTCCCGTAGTTGCTGAGGCCGAGGAACTCCTTGTCGTCCGGCGAGGTGAGCCGATAGCGGAAGAGCGACAGGTAGAGCGCCTGGATCATCGGCCACGCCGTGACGGCCAGCATCACGATGACGGCCGGCGCCACCAGCCGCTGCCCGAGCCGGTTCTCGGCGCGCGCCCGGTCCGTGACGACCGGCTTCGGCGGCTTCTTCTTCGACGCCCCCGCAGTCGCGGTCGCGGTGCTCACAGCAGGCTCCTTCCGTGCAGCACGTCCTCGATGAACTGCTGTGAGTCCGGCGGGGTGTCCTTGTCGACGCTGTCCGGCGGGTGCCACGAGCTCTGCAGGGCGCCGGAGATGTCGCTCCAGTACGGCGTGACGGTGCGCGGTGCTGCCGCGTCGAGGCTCTCCTCGAAGAGAGCGAGCAGCTCCTTCGGGTAGATCTTGGCCAGCGCCGGGTAGTCGTAGCCGGCCGAGCTGGCCGGCATGTTGCCGGTGAGCTCGGCGTTGACGCCCTGGTTGTCGGGTGAGGTGATGCACTCGATGGCCTGCATCGCCTGGTCCTTGTGCTTGGAGTACGCGCTCACGCCGACGCCGATGCCGCCGTACGGCGGTCGCGACTCCTCGCCCTCGATGGACTGCGGGTAGCGGGTGAAGCCGAGGTCGTCCTTCACCTCGGGTTGGGTCTCGTCGTAGTTGGTCCAGATGTACGTCCAGTTCACGAGGAACGCGCCCTGCGGCCCGCCGAACGTGCCGCCGGCGGTGCCCTCGGTCGAGACCGACAGGTCGGCAGGTGCGGCCGAGGAGCCCGCCAGCTTCTCGATGATGCCGGCCGCGGTCTCGCCGGCGGGGGAGTCGACCTCGAGCTTGAGGTCGATGCCCTTGTCGGTGTCGGTGGCGATGGCGCCGCCAGCGCCGGAGATCAGCGCGTTGATCCAGACGACGTAGCCCTCGTACTTGTTGGCCTGGACGGCGACCTTGCCGTCGTTCTTGCTCGCGGCGTCGATGATCTGGTCCCAGGTGACCGGCTGGTTCATGTCGATGCCGGCCTTCTCGACGAAGGACTTGCGGTACCAGAGCACCTGGGTGTTGGACCAGAACGGCGCCACGACCAGCTTGTCCTCCCAGGTGGCGGCGTCCACCGCGCCCTTGAAGGACTGGTCCTTCAGCTTGGCCTGCAGGTCGTCGGGGATGTCGGCGAGGAAGCCGGCGTTCGCGAACTCCGCCGTGTACGGCGGGTCGATGCTCATGATGTCGATCTCGGGGTCCTCGGCGGCGAGCCGGCGCGAGAGCTGGATGCGCTGCTGGCTGGCGTCCTGCGGGAGCACCTGCACCTTGATCGTGTAGTCGTCCGTGCTGCAGTTCTCGGCGACCTTGGCCTGCCCGCCGTTGTCGGGGTTGATGTACCAGGTCAGCGTGCCGGAGCTGGCGCTGGCGGAGCAGGCGGCCAGGAGCCCCGACACGGTGATCAGGGCGGCCGATGCGGCGAGTCCGCGGCGTACGCGATCCATGCGCCCTCCCTCTCTAGTGGCCTAGATCACATGTAGCCCTCTGCGGGGTGGTTGTAAACCCATGGCCCGATCCGGCCGAGGCCGAGCGACGCGTCGGCCGGGGCCACCGGCTACTGTGAGCGCGCTCACCTTTACTACGGATCGTCCGGCACGTACCTGCCGGTGAAGGAGTTGTTCAAGCATGGCCACAGTTCGATTTGAAGAGGCACAGCGCTGGTATCCCGGCGCCGACAAGCCCGCCGTACCGGGGATCTCCCTGGAGATCGGCGACGGAGAGTTCATGGTCCTCGTCGGACCCTCCGGTTGCGGCAAGTCCACGACCCTGCGGATGCTCGCCGGGCTCGAGGAGGTCAACAAGGGGAAGATCTTCATCGGTGACCGCGAGATCACCAACATGCCCCCGAAGGACCGGGACATCGCGATGGTGTTCCAGAACTACGCGCTCTACCCGCACATGTCGGTCGCCGACAACATGGCCTTCGCGCTGAAGATGGCGAAGGTGCCGGCCGAGGAGCGCAAGAAGCGCGTCGACGACGCGGCGAAGATCCTCGGCCTCACCGACTACCTCGAGCGCAAGCCGAAGGCTCTCTCCGGAGGCCAGCGCCAGCGCGTCGCCATGGGCCGGGCGATCGTCCGTCAGCCGCAGGTCTTCTGCATGGACGAGCCGTTGTCGAACCTCGACGCCAAGATGCGCGTGCAGACCCGCACCGACATCGCCAAGCTCCAGGCCGACCTCGGCGTCACCACCGTCTACGTCACCCACGACCAGGTCGAGGCCATGACGATGGGTGACCGGGTCGCGGTGATGAAGGACGGCTACCTGCAGCAGGTCGACACCCCGCTGGGTCTCTACGACAAGCCGGTCAACCTCTTCGTCGCCGGCTTCATCGGCTCGCCGGCGATGAACCTGCTCGAGGCGCACGCCGTCGACGGCAAGGCCAAGATCGGCGAGTACCTCGTCCCGGTCGACCCGTTGGCCTCCAAGAAGATGGAGGGCAACATCACCGTCGGCGTACGCCCCGAGGCCTGGCGGATCGTGGGCAACAGCCAGGACGGCATGCCGGTCAAGGTGACCGTCGTCGAGGACCTCGGCTCCGACGCCTTCGTCTACGGCACCAGCGGTGTCGAGGGCACGCCCAACAACATCATCATCCGGGTCAACGGCCGCGACCACGTGCAGAAGGGCGAGACCGTCTACGTGACGACCGACCCCCAGAACGTGCACGTCTTCGACACCGAGTCCGGCGCGCGCCTGTCCGACTAGGCCGAGGCGGAGGTTTCGAGGCTCGCTTCGCTCGCACCTCAACCACCGCCACGGTGGTTGAGGTGTGAGGCGCGTTAGCGCCGAGCCTCGAAACCCTTGGGTAGAGGTGTGAGGCGCGTTAGCGCCGAGCCTCGAAACCCTTGGGTAGAGGTGTGAGGCGCGCTAGCGCCGAGCCTCGAAACCACCTGCGCGGTCCGCCGTACGCCGGATGCCGGCGACAAAGGTCGTGAAGAGGGCCGGGGGCAGGTCGTGGCCCATGCCGTCGATGAGCAGCAGTTCCGCGCCCGGGACGGCGGCGGCCGTGGCACGGCCGCCCGAGACGTGCACCATCTTGTCGGCGAGACCGTGCACGACCAGGGTCGGGACGCGTACGCCGCGCAGCCGGCTGCCGCGGTTGGGCTGGGTGAGCACGGCGAGCATCTGCCGCACGACGCCGGCGGGGTGGACGCCGCGGTCGAGCGTGAGGGACGCGCGGGCGCGGATCCGCTCCTCGTCCTCGGGGTACGCCGGCGAGCCGATAAGTCGCGCCATCGTCACGTTGCTTGCCAGGTAGGCCTCGCGTCCGGGCTTGGTCGGCGCGAGCATCCGGGGGAGCACGGCGGGGCTCTGCCAGCCGACGGTGCGCTTGCCGGTGGTCGACATGATGCTCGTGAGCGATCGGACCCGCTCTGGGTGCGCGAGCACCATCGTCTGCACGATCATCCCGCCCATCGACACCCCGGCGACGTGCGCGGACGCCAGCCCGAGGTGGTCGAGCAGCCCGAACGCGTCGTCGGCCAGGTCCTCGATGCCGTACGGCGCACGCACCGGCGCCCCGGCGAACGCGCGCACGACCGTCGATCGGGAGACCCGCGCGTCCAGGATCGTCGAGCGGCCGGTGTCGCGGTTGTCGTAGCGGATGACGAAGAACCCGGCCCGGGCGAGGTCCTCGCAGAGCTCGGCGTCCCACCAGGTCATCGGCCCGCCCAACCCCATCACCAGCAGGAGCGGGTCGTCGTCGGGGTCGCCGAAGGTCTGGTAGCAGAGCTCGATACCGCGCCCGACCGGCGCGAGTAGTTCCGGGGTCCCCGCGGAATCGGGAGCGGAGCGAGTGATTTCGTGGGGTGGGAAGAGCTCCTCGGAGACGGTTACGGCAGCGACAGCGCGGGTACGTCGTGGTCCGGAGGGCACGTGGCCAGTCAACCATCCGTGGGTCCGGTGCCGGGAGGGCAGGCGGCGTGCCGTACCGCACTTGGGACAAAAAGCGACCGAAAACCGAGAATCTGTCGGCGTTGAGCCGTAACGTGCATCACATGCGCAGCAACGCACTGGCCGGCTTCCTGCTGCCGGAGGGCTTCGCCGCCCCCGCAGCCGGCGCGGTCCTGCGCGAGAGCAGCGCGGTCGTGGAGATCGGGCGCTTCGCGCTCCGCGCGGCCGGCGACCGGCGGTCCCGCCGCGAGACGCCGTACGCCGAGCGGGCGGGGTCTCGTCTCGGCGACCCGGTGCTGCTGGTGCCCGGGTTCCTCGCCGGTGACGGCACGCTCGCCCTGATGTCGCGAGCGCTGCGCGCCCAGGGCTTCCGCACCTACCGCTCCCACATCCACGCCAACATCGGCTGCACGCTCAATGCGGCCGCCCAGCTCGAGGGCCGGCTGGAGTCGATCGCGATCCGGCGCGGCTCCCGGGTGCAGGTCGTCGGGCACAGCCTGGGCGGCATGCTCGCGCGCGGGGTCGCCGTACGCCGCCCGGACCTGGTCTCCAACGTCGTGACACTCGGCAGCCCGATGCTCGCACCGGGGGCGCACCACCGCTCGCTGTCGGCGAGCGTCGAGATGCTGGTGCGGCTGAGCAAGGCCGGCGTCCCCGGCCTGATGGCCGAGGACTGCGTGGCCGGATCGTGTGCGCGGCAGAGCTTCGAGGAGTGCCGGGCGCCGCTGCCGGCCGGCATCGGTTTCACCTCGGTCTACTCCCGGCGCGACGGGATCGTCGACTGGCGGGCCTGCATCGACCCGGACGCCCACCAGGTCGAGGTCACCGCCTCGCACCTGGGGATGGCGTTCGACCCGCGCGTCATCGACGTGGTCGAGGATGGCCTGCTGCGGACCTCGAGCGCCTCAGCTGTCGAAGTCGATCGAGGCAAAAGCGCGTAGCTTGCTGAGCTGGTGCTCCGAGCTGATCTTGCGGATCGTGCCGCTGCGCGAGCGCATCACCAGCGACTCGGTGGTGCAGCCACCCGCGTAGTAGCGGACGCCGCGCATCAGGTCGCCGTCGGTGATGCCGGTGGCCACGAAGAAGCAGTCGTCGCCGGTGACCAGGGTGTCGGTGGTCAGCACGAAGTCGGGGTCGAGGTTGTGGCCGGCATCGAGCGCCTTCTGCCGCTCGGCGTCGTCCTGCGGCCAGAGCTGGCCCTGGATCACGCCGCCCATCGACTTCATCGCGCAGGCCGTGATGATGGCCTCCGGGGTGCCGCCGACGCCGAGCAGCAGGTCGATGCCGCTATCGGGCCGGGCCGCGGAGATCGCGCCGGCGACGTCGCCGTCGACGATGAACTTGATCCGGGCGCCGGTGGCGCGGATCTCCTCGGCGAGCTTCTGGTGCCGGGGACGGTCGAGCAGGACCACCGTGACGTCCTCGGGCTTGCCGCCCTTCGCCTTGGCGACCTGGTGGATGTTCTCGGCGACGGGGTAGCGGATGTCGACCACGTCGGCGGCCTCCGGCCCGGTGGCGAGCTTGTCCATGTAGAAGACCGCGGAGGGGTCGTACATCGAGCCGCGGGGCGCCACGGCGAGTACGGCGACGGCGTTGCTCATGCCCTTGGCCGTGAGCGTCGTACCGTCGATCGGGTCGACCGCGACGTCGCACTCGGGGCCGGTGCCGTCGCCGACGCGCTCGCCGTTGTAGAGCATCGGGGCGTTGTCCTTCTCGCCCTCGCCGATGACGACGACGCCATCCATGCCGATGGTCGAGATCATCACGCGCATCGCGTTGACCGCGACACCGTCGGCGCCGTTCTTGTCCCCTCGTCCCACCCAGCGACCGGCGGCCATGGCGGCGGCCTCGGTCACCCGGACGAGCTCGAGGGCGAGGTTGCGATCGGGCGACTGCGGAGCGGGGGAGAGGCTCTCTGGCTCGGTCATGGCCGAACTCTATCGGGCCGGGATTTCCCTTTAGATGCGATAGATCGACACTTCGGTCGCCTTGATGCTGAAGACCACCTCGGTGCCGGGGGCGAGGTCGAGCTCGGCCGCCGCCAGGGTCGTGACGTCGGCCGCGAGGCTCTGCTGGTCGGCATGGGCCGCGCGCACCCGCACCTGGTCGCCGAACGGCTCCAGGTCGGTCACGGTCGTGGTGATGGTGTTGCGCGGGCTGCCGCCGGGCGGCTCCCGGAAGACCGAGACGGCGCTGGGCCGGAAGACCGCCACGACCGGGTCGCCGGCGACCGGCACCGGGTCGGTGGTCAGCCCCTTCACCTCGATGTCTTCAGGCCCGCCGACCGCTCCGTCGCGCCAGGTGCCGCGGACCATGTTGAGCCCGGCGATCCGGGCTGTGAACGGGCTGCGCGGACGGGACAGCACCTCGGTCGTCGGACCGGCCTCGACGACGCGACCACCGTCGACCACCACCACCCGGTCGGCCAGCAGCAGCGCGTCGAGGACGTCGTGAGTCACGAGGACGGCCGTGCGGTCGGCCAGCACCCGGCGCAGCGTCTGCCGCATGGCCGGTCGTACGGCGACGTCGAGCGCCGCCATCGGCTCGTCGAGCAGCAGCACTCGTGGGTCGGCGGCCAGCGCTCGGGCCACGGCGACCCGCTGGGCCTGGCCTCCCGAGAGCTGGCCGGGGCGCCGGTCGGCGAGCTCTGCGACGCCGACGTCCTCCAACCACGTGCGCGCCTGCGCGCGCGCCGTACGGCGGTGGGTGCCGCGGCTGCGCGGTCCGAAGGCGACATTCTCGAGCGCGCTCAGGTGCGGGAAGAGCAAGGGGTCCTGCGCCAGCAAGGCGATCCGTCTCGCGTGCGGCGCGACCCAGACGTCGGGGCCGGTCAGCTCGACCCCATCGAGGGTGACCCGGCCGCTGTCGGGACGGAGCAGCCCGGCGGCCACGGCCAGCAGGGTGGACTTGCCGGCTCCGTTGGGCCCGAGCACGGCGACCGTCTCGCCGTCGGCGACGTCGAGCGCGACGTCGACGTCGCGCTCGGCCACCCGGGCGGTGAGCTCGAGGGTCACCAGGTGCTCCGCCCCGGTCGGGCGAAGGCGATCACCAGCACCGCGACCACCACCAGCACCAGCGACATGGCGACGGCGGCGTCGGGGTCGACGACGCGCAGGTTGTAGATGAAGAGCGGCAGGGTGCGGGTGGTGCCCTCGAGGCTGCCCGCGAAGGTGATGGTCGCGCCGAACTCGCCGAGCGCGCGGGCGAAAGACAGCACCGCTCCCGAGACCAGGCCGGGCAGCACCAGCGGCAGCGTGACCCTGCGGAACACCGTCGTCGGCCGGGCCCCGAGCGAGGCCGCCACCTCCTCGTAGCGGTCGCCGGCGCTGCGCAGCGCCCCCTCGAGGCTGACCACCAGGAAAGGCAGGGAGACGAACGTCTGCGCGAGCAC
Source organism: uncultured Actinomycetota bacterium (assembly GCA_963707845.1). Classification (GTDB taxonomy): domain Bacteria; phylum Actinomycetota; class Actinomycetes; order Propionibacteriales; family Nocardioidaceae; genus Nocardioides. The sequence goes on along the minus strand of CAVPRL010000013.1, from coordinate 129,838 downwards.
GACCGCCGCCGTGGAGAAGGCGATCTGGATGCCGAGCGCGTCGAGCTCGCTGCCCAGCAGGCCGCGCCGGCCGAACGTGTAGAGCAGCGCGATGCCGCCGACCACCGGCGGCAGCACCAGCGGGAGCAGCACCAGCGAGCGCACCAGCCCCTGCCCGCGGAAGCTGGTGCGGGCCAGCACCAGCGCCATGGGGACGCCGAGGAGCACGCACAGGACGGTGGCGACCAGCGACGTACGCAGGCTCAGCGACAGCGCCGTCAGCGCCGACTCCGACGTGACCAGCTCGAAGAAGCTGCGCCACTCGACCCGGGACACCATCCCGACCAGCGGGAGCAGGACCAGCGCGGCGCCGAGCGCGGCGGGGACGAAGATCCAGGCGGGGAGCCCGACCTGCCGCTGTCGTGTCGTCACTCGCTAAGGCTGCCCGAAGCCGGCGTCGGCGAGGATGCCCTGACCCGTGTCGCCGAGGACGAACTCGACGAAGTCGTCGGCGAGGTCCTCGGCGTCGGTGCCCTCGACCGGCGCGATCGGGTAGGTGTTCACCACGTCGCCGGACTCCGGGAAGGTCACTCCGGTGACGGCGTCCCCGGCCGCGGTCACGTCGGTCACGTAGACGACGCCGGCGTCGGCCTCGCCCGACGTCACCTTGGCGAGCACGTCGGTCACCGACTGCTCCTCGCTGACGGGCTTGAGCGTCACGCCCAGGTTGTCGGCCATGGTCTGGGTCGCGGCGCCGCACGGCACCTCGGGAGCGCAGATGACCAGCTGCAGCCCCTTCGTGGCCAGGTCCTGGAAGCTCGCGACGCCGGCCGGGTTGTCCGGCGGCGTGGCGATCTCGAGGGTGTTGGTCGCGAAGTCCTGCGGGTCGTCCCCGGCGAGGTCGGCGTCCACCAGCTTGTCCATGTTGGCCGTGTCGGCGGACGCGAAGACGTCGGCCGGTGCGCCCTCCTGGATCTGGGTGACCAGGTCGGAGGAGCCGCCGAAGTCGAACTCCACCTTGACGCCGTCGTGCTCGGCCTCGAACTGCTTGCCGATCTCCTCGAAGGTGGCGGTCAGCGACGCCGCGGCGTACACGGTCAGCGTGGTGGTGCCGCCACCGCCGGCGCTGCTGTCGTCGGAGTCGCTGCCGCAGGCAGCCAGGGGGAGGACGAGGGCCAGGGTGGCGGGCAGGACGAGCAGGGACTTCAGCTTCACGGGCGCTCCACGACGACGTTGGTGGACTTGACGGAGGCGATGGCGCGTACGCCGGTCTCGAGGCCGAGCTCCTCGGCGGCCTCCGAGCTCATCAGCGAGACCATCCGGTAGGGACCGCAGATCAGCTCGACCTGGGCCATGACGGTGTCCTTCTTGACCTTCGTGACGATCCCGGCGAGCCGGTTGCGGGCGCTGACCGCGGCCGCCCGGGTGGCTTCCCGGTCGGGCTGGTCGGCGAGCGACTCGGCCAGTGCGGCGAGGTCGACGCCGGGCACCACGGTGCGGCCGTCGGCCTTGGTGCTGGCCACCCGGCCGGCCTCGACCCAGCGGCGCATGGTGTCGTCGCTGACGCCGAGCAGCTCGGCGGCTTCCGCGATCCGGTACGTCGTCACGCGGCGATCATGCCGCAGATGCGGTCAGGTGACCAGCGAGAGCGCCGCAACTGCGGCGAGCAGACTCGCCGGCGTGACGAGCAGCGAGACCCGGTGGAACTCCCGGAGTGACGGCGGGTGCCCGAGTCGGACCATGCCGCGGCGCCACAGCAGGTTGGCCAGCGACCCCGTGTAGCTCAGTCCGGAGCCGATGTTGAGACCCAGCAGTGCCGCGAGGATCGCGGTGTCTCCCATCGGTGCCAGCAGGGGGACGAGCAGCAGCGTGGCCGAGAGGTTCGTCAGCAGGTTGGCGAGCGCCGTGGCGAGTACGGCGATCAGCAGCAGGCTCGCGAAGCCGGTGCCGTCGGGCAGCAGGTCGCTCACCCACTCGCCGAGGAACCCGGTGGCGAGTGCCGCGACCACTACACCGAGGCAGAGCACGAAGACCGCGAACGCGGGGTGTGCGGCGTGGACGGCGTCGGAGGTCGTCAGCAGTCGGCGGCGCCGGGCCCAGATCACGAGCACGATCGCTGCCGCGCCCGAGATCCAGAACGGTTCGACACCGAGCGGTGACCCGACCCCGAAGCCGACCAGCATCAGCAGTACGACGACGAGCGGGGTCCGGGGGAGCGGCGGCGCCGCCTCTACGTCCTCCGGCACCGGCCCGGCCGGCGCGGCGAGGTCACGGCGGAAGAGCAGCCGCAGCGCGACGTACTCGACCACCAGCACGACCGCGAGCACCGGCGCCATCACCAGCGCGAACCCACCGAAGGTCAGGTCGAGGTGGGGCATCGCCAGCAGGTTGGTGAGGTTGGAGACGGGGAGCAGCAAGGAGGCGGAGTTGGCCATCCGCAGGCAGGCGTGGGCGCCGGGCCGGTACGACGTACCGCTGCTGACCGCGGCCGCGACCACGACCGGCGTGAGCAGCACGACGGTCGCGTCCAGGCTGAGCACAGCCGTGACGGCGGCCGCGAGCAGGAAGACGCCCGTGAAGATCGGCACCGCGCGCCCGCGACCGGCTTCGCGCACCCGGGCGGCCGCGGCGGCGAAGAGACCCGCGCGGGCGCAGACGTCCGCGACGACGAGGATGGTGACCAGGAAGAGCACGACCGGTCCGAGGTGCCGCAGCGTGTCCTCGACGTCGGACCAGGCGAGGATCCCGGTGGCGAGGGTCGCCAGGGCGGCCAGCGCGCCGACGCCGGCCTCGACCCGGCCGGAGGGGTGGGCGTACGCCGTGACCAGCAGGGCGAGCAGTGCGGCGACGGGTACGAGATCGAGGGCCGCCACGTCGCGACCCTAGGACACCTGGGAAACTGCTCCGGTGAGTGACCCGACCCAGCCAGCGCCGAGTCAACCGGAGAAGCCTGGTCGGTACACGCGCTCCACCGGCGGCCTGGTCGGCTCGATGATCGTGCTCGTCGTGGCCGTCCTGGCGATCGTCGCCTTCCGCGGGACCTTCCGGGAGACCCCGGAGTACGAGCCCGCCCACATCGACTACCTCGAGCTGATCAGCAGCGTGCAGCAGGCCGGGCTGACCCCGCTCTACCCGCCCGAGCTCCCCGAGGGGTGGTTCGTGAAGGACGCCAGCTTCGTCCCCGGCGACCGGCCGTCCCTCGACCTGGTCTTCACCACCGACGACGAGCACACCGCCGGCCTGCACCAGGAGGACACCGGCGAGCGCGAGCTCCTCACGACGTACGTCGGCGCCGGGGCCACCGAGGACGACGACGCCGAGCTCACGACCGACGTCGCGACCTGGACCGCGTGGGTCGACACCGACGGCGACTACGCCTACACCGCCGAGCACGGCGACGACACCGTGCTGGCCTACAGCTCGGGAGACCCGGACACCCTGCGGAGCTTCGTCGAGTCGCTGACCGACGAGCCGATCGAGCCCTAGCCTTCGTACAGGTCCAGGTGCTTGCCGGCCTCGACGTACTCGACCGGCAGCCGCGTGCGGCTCCACCACGGCTGGGTCGCGATCTCCGTCAGCTGCTCCGTCGTGAGGACCGCCTGGTCACGGAACTCGCCGTCCACCCACGGGTTGGTGTTCATCGCGTACACGATGACGCGGAGCCGGCGGGCGCGGTCGATGACCTCGGCGACGACGCGCTGGGACTCGGCGCCGATCTCGGTGTCGCCGTCCTCGCGGTAGGTGCGGAGCGTGGTGTCGTCGTCGAGCTGGCGGGTCGAGCAGTCGGTGATGTACGCGGTGAGGTAGCCCACGCAGGTGTACGGCGCCGCGCCGGCCATCGAGACCGGCTGCAGGTTGACGAACACCTGCCCAGCGGGGCCTGACCCGGTATCCGGCTGGAACAGGAGTGCCGCGAGTCCTTCGCCCTCGCTGACATCGCCCTGGAAGCGGCCGAACGTCCCGTCGGCGACCTCGTCGATCGAGGCGGCGAGCGCCGCGGCTACCCCGCGAGAGGTGATCGGCGCGGTTGCTCCGCTCGGCGGGCCGCTGATGTCCGGAGCGGCGAGGTTGCTGGCCACGCCCCGGTCGTCGGTGCCGTCGAGCCCGGGAACCAGCGTGTAGGCGCCGAGCGCCAGCACGGTCGCCGCGGCGACGGAGCCGACGGTGGCGAGCGCGCGCCGGCGCCGGCGGATCGAGAGGCCCTGGTTGCGAGAGGCGACGGCGAGGGCGGGCAGGTCGGCGGAGACGTCGGCGACGGCGTGGTCCAGGGAGTCGTGCAGCTTCATGGTCGGTCCTCGGTCTCTCAGGCCTCGTCGGCCAGGTCGGGGAAGTGGGTGCGCAGCCGGGCGAGCGCGCGGGACGCGCGGGACCGGCAGGCGGACTCGGACAGGCCGGTCTGGTCGGCGACCTCGGCGACCGGCAGGTCGTGGAAGTAGCGCAGCACCAGGACCGCCCGGTCCAGCGGCGGCAGCGTGCCGAGCGCATCGACCAGCGACAGTCGCAGGGACGGGTCGCCGGACGCGGTCGGTGCGTCGGCACCGTCCAGCAGGGGCAGCTCCCGCACCCGCTTGCGCCGCCGGTCGGAGAGGAAGAGCCGGGTCAGGATCATCCGGGTGTACGCCGCGGGGTTGTCGGCGCGGCTGACCAGCCGCCACCGGGAGAACGCCTGGGCGTAGGCGCTCTGCACGAGGTCCTCGGCCGCGTGGCGGTCGCCCGTCAGCAGCACCGCCGTACGCAGCATCCGGTCGCCGGTCGCGACGACGAACTCCTCGAAGCTCTCGGGTCGTCGTACGGCCGTCGCGGGCTCGTCCAGCAGATCTGTCATCACACCCGTCTAGAGGGGCGGCGCACCCGAAACGTTGCAAGGGCCACCGGTTGAATCGAGACTTTCGTCGGTTCAGTCGGGAGAAATGACCGACGAAACCCCGGACTCAACCGGCGGAACTCTCGACTCAACCCTCGTCGGGGTCGATCGCGGCGTCCAGCCGCTTGCGGGCGCCGTCGAGCCAGTCCTGGCAGATCGTGGCCAGCGCCTCGCCGCGCTCCCAGAGCGCGAGCGACTCCTCCAGCGTCGTACCGCCCGCCTCCAGGCGGCGGACCACGTCGATGAGCTCCTCGCGGGCGGCTTCGTACGACGGTGTCTCGTCAGCCTTCTTGGGCATGGGTCTCCCTATCCGTGGGGGTGGTGCTGGTGGTCGTGGCATGGATGCGGCCGTCGGCGACCCGCACGCTGATCTGCTGCTGCGCGGCCACCCCCTCGATCGAGGTGACGACGTGGCCGTCGGCGTCCTGGAGCACGGCGTACCCGCGCTGCAGGGTGGCCAAGGGGGAGAGGGCTCGGGCCCGGGCGCGCTGGTGGCCGACGTCGTCGGCGGCGCGGTCCAGCGAGTGGCTCAGGGTCCGGCGGGCCCGGTCACGCAGCTGGGCGACCTCGTCGAGGCGGGTGTCGAGCAGGGTGCGTGGGTCGGCCAGCGCGGGCCTGGAGCGGAGGGCGTCGAGCCCGGCCTGCTCGCGGGCCAGCCAGCCGCGGACGGCGCCGCGGATCCGGTCGCGCGCGTGCGCGACGCTGCGCTGCTCCTCGGCGACGTCCGGGACGACCAGCTTGGCGGCGTCGGTCGGCGTGGAGGCGCGGACGTCGGCGACCAGGTCGAGCAGCGGCTGGTCGGGCTCGTGGCCGATCGCGGAGATGACCGGGGTGCGCACAGCGTGGACCGCACGGATCAGCGCCTCGTCGGAGAACGGCAGCAGGTCCTCGACCGAGCCGCCGCCGCGGGCGACCACGATGACGTCGACGGCCGCGTTGCGGTCGAGACGCTCCACGGCCTCGATCACCTCGGACGCGGAGCGCTGGCCCTGCATGGCGGCGTACGCGACCTCGAAGGTGACCGCCGGCCAGCGCCGCTTGGCGTTCTCGAGCACGTCGCGCTCGGCCGCGCTGTTGGGGGCGGTGACCAGCCCGACGGTGCCAGGGAGGAAGGGCAGCGGCCGCTTCAGCTCGGGCGCGAAGAGCCCCTCGGCGGCCAGCAGCTGGCGCCGGCGCTCCAAGCGGGCCAGCAGCTCGCCGAGGCCGACCATCCGGATGTCGCGGGCGTAGAGCGAGATGGTGCCGCGGTTGGCGTAGTACGACGGCTTGGCGTTGACGACGATCGACGCGCCCTCGACCACCGGCGGGTTGAGGCTGTCGAAGAGCGTGCGCGAGCAGGTCACCGTCACCGAGATGTCGGCGACCGCGTCGCGCAGCGTCATGAAGACGGTGCTCATCCCCGGGCGGCGGCTGACCTGCGCGACCTGGCCCTCGACCCACACCGCGCCCAGCCGGTCCACCCAGCCCGCGATCGCGTTGGCGATCTGGCGCACCGGGGCCGGGGACTCGAGCGAGGTCTCCATGGCCATGCGGGCGAGATTAGGGCACTGGGCAGACATCCCTAGACTGGACACCATGACGACCGACATGGGCATGCCGCCGATCCTGTCGCCGGAGGCGGCCGAGAAGGCCGTCCTGCTGGCGGCGCCGCGGGGCTACTGCGCCGGCGTCGACCGGGCAGTCATCACGGTGGAGAAGGCGCTCGACCTGTACGGCGCGCCCGTCTACGTCCGCAAGCAGATCGTGCACAACAAGCACGTCGTCGCCGACCTCGAGTCGCGGGGTGCGATCTTCGTCGAGGAGCTCGACGAGGTGCCGGCCGGCCAGACCGTGGTGTTCTCCGCCCACGGCGTCTCACCTGAGGTGCACCGCGAAGCCGAGGTGCGCTCGCTCAAGACCATCGACGCGACCTGCCCGCTGGTGACCAAGGTCCACCACGAGGCGAAGCGATTCGCGGCCGAGGACTACGACATCCTCCTGATCGGTCACGCCGGTCACGAAGAGGTCGAAGGTACGGCGGGCGAGGCCCCCGACCACATCCAGCTGGTGCAGAGCCCGGCCGACGTGCCCGGCATCGTCGTCCGCGACCCGAAGCGCGTCGCCTGGCTCTCGCAGACCACGCTCTCGGTCGACGAGACGCTGGAGACGGTGGCTGCGATCCGCGAACGGTTCCCCGACCTGCTCGACCCGCCGAGCGACGACATCTGCTACGCCACCCAGAACCGGCAGCTCGCGGTCAAGGAGATCTCCCCGGCCGCCGACCTGGTGATCGTGGTCGGCTCCGGCAACTCCTCCAACTCGGTGCGTCTCGTCGAGGTCGCCCTCGAGGCCGGCGCCCGGTCGTCGTACCGCGTGGACGACGCCTCCGAGATCGACGAGGCCTGGCTCGACGGGGTCCGCACCGTCAGCGTGACCTCCGGCGCGAGCGTGCCGGAGGCGCTGGTCGACGGCGTGCTGGCCTACCTCGCCGAGCGCGGCTACCCGGACGCTCAGGCCGTGCACAGCGCCGAGGAGTCGCTGATCTTCGCGCTCCCGCCGGAGCTGCGGCGCGACCTCAAGGCAGCCGGTCGGGTCTGACCCTGATGGCCCGCTACCTCGACGTACACCCGGAGAACCCGCAGCCGCGGCTGCTCGCCCAGATCGCCGACGCGCTGCGCGACGACCAGCTGATCGCCTACCCGACCGACTCCGGCTATGCGCTGGGCTGCCGACTCGGCAACCGCGACGGCCGAGACCGGATCCTGCGGATCCGTGGCCTCGACGACAAGCACCACTTCACGCTGATGTGTCGTGACTTCGCCCAGCTGGGGCACTTCGTCCAGGTCGGCAACGCAGCCTTCCGGGCGATCAAGGCGGCGACGCCGGGGCCTTACACGTTCATCCTCCCGGCGACCCAGGAGGTGCCGCGGCGGCTGATGCACCCGAAGAAGAAGACCGTCGGCGTACGCATCCCCGACCATGTCTTCGTCCAGGCGCTGCTGGAGACCCTCGACGAGCCGCTGCTGACCAGCACGCTGATCCTCCCGGGCGAGACCGAGCCCCGCAGCATGGGCTGGGAGATCAAGGAGGAGCTCGACCACGAGGTCGACATCGTCGTCGAGGCAGGGGAGACGCTGGCCGAGCCGACCACGGTCATCGACTGGTCGGAGGGCTACCCCGACGTCGTACGCGTCGGAGCCGGCGACCCGAGCCGATTCGAGTCCTGAGTCCGCTGCCCCAGCACCCGGTGTCGCAGTACTCGATGCCGGATGGCGAGCACCCCGAGGCACAGTGAGTAGCCGACGATCAGCGCGCCGGCGTGGTGGGACAGGCCGCTGACGACCGCCTGGACGACGCCGTCGCCGGCGTCGGCGACCACGTCCGGCTGGGCGGCGCCGATCAGCACGAAGGCGCCGACCATCAGCAGTGGCGGCAGCACGCCGACGGTGAAGAAGTCCGACGGCCGCACCAGCAGGGCGACGGCCACGCACATCAGCACGAACCCGATGTCGAAGAGGACGGTGAGCCGACCGAAGAGCAGCAGGTCCAGCGCGGTGGACGTGAGGGCGAGCGCGACCCCGAGCACGACGACCTGACGGCCGGACTCGTGCCCCTCTTCCCAGAGGGTCCTCTGGCTCACAGGGCCACGCTATGGTCCGCGGCACCGTCGTCGTCGGCGCCGCGCCGGTCGACGGCGTGCAGGCCGGTGCTGGTGACGCCGTCGACGGAGCGGGCGGCCGCCTCGACCTGGCGGGGTGCGGGCAGGTCGCCAAACCGCCGCGCCGAGACCAGGACCCGAGTCTCCAGGGAGCCGACGGTCTGGTTGTAGTGGCCGACGGCGGCGTTGAGGGAGCGGCCGAGCTGGTCGAGGTGACCGTTCATGCTGGCCAGCCGCTCGTGGAGCTCGCGGCCGAGGCGATGGATCTCGCGGGCCTGGTCTGCCAGCGCCTCGTGGCCCCAGCCGTGCGCGACCGTGCGGAGCAGTGCGATCAGGGTGGTGGGGGTCGCGAGCACGACCTGCCGCGCCGCGGCGTACTCGATCAGGGTGGGGTCGGTCCCGAGCGCCGCGGCCAGGAACGACTCGGCCGGCACGAAGAGCACGACGAACTCCGGGCTCTCCTCGAGGGATCGCCAGTAGCGCTTGGCGCCCAGCGCATCGATGTGGCTGCGCAGCTGGGCGGCGTGCCGGACCAGGTGGCGACGGTGGTCGTCCTCGTCGTCGGTCGACGTGGCGTCGAGGTAGGCGTCCAGCGGCACCTTGGCGTCGACGACCAGGCTGCGCCCGCCGACGAGTCGTACGACGAGGTCGGGGCGCCGGGCCCCGTCGTCGAAGCGCACCTGCTCGGAGAAGTCGCACCGGTCGACCAGCCCGGCGAGCTCGACGGCCTTGCGCAGGTGGAGCTCGCCCCACCGCCCGCGCACCTGGGGCTTGCGCAGCGCGGTCGAGAGCGACTGCGTCTCGCGTCGCAGCCCCTCGGCGGTCATCCGCATGTCGAGCACCTGCTCGTTGAGCTGCCCCTGCCAGGAGGCGCGCTGGTGGTCGAGGTCCTGCATCTGGTCGCTGAGCCGGTCGAGCCCCTGCATCACCTCGGCCTGGTCCACGACGCCGGCCGTGTAGGTCGGCCGCGACCGGGACCAGAGCACACCGACGACCGCGCCGAGGGTCAGACCCACCAGCAGCGTGAGGAAGAGCGTCAGGATCTCCATGTGGTCAGCATGGAGGCGACCACCGACAGTGCATCGAGGTCAGAGGTCGAGGAAGTCGGCGAGCCACTGCTTGATCTCCGCGAGGCAGCGCTCGTCAAGCTGTCCGATCGGATCGCCGAGGCGCTCGCGACTGATCGTCCTCGGCTGTTCGGTGATCGCGAAGCTGTCGGCCAGCTGCGGGACGCCGGACAGACGCACGTGGTTCGGCCAGCCTCGGTCGCTCCGAGACACCGGGATGACGACCAGCAGGGTGGTGACGACGTCGATGTAGCCGTCCGAAGACACCACGACCACCGGCCGCCGACCCGACTGTTCTCGTCCGACGGTCGGCTGGAGCCGAGCCCAGGCGACGGAGCCCTGTCGGAGCTCGGTCACGGCCCGAGGTCAGGGTCGAGCCACTCGTCATCCTCGGCTGTCAGGTCGGGACCCGTCGCGGCGACGGCGACTCGCAACGCTTCGAACCGCAGGCCGCGGTCGGCGGCAACGGCCAGCCGAGTGAGGTGTTCCCCGAGCGACACGTGAGCCGCAGCTGCCTGGGCCTTGAGGCGGTCCCGCGTCTCGGTCGAGACCTTGATTGTCGTCATGGTCATACCAAAAGTATACGCGCGAGCAGGTTGTCGCCGAGAGGCGTGGTCGGAGGGGGCGCCGGTGCCCTGGGCCGGGTCCCGCTCGTCGCGGTCGACGAAGGCGCCGGTCACCGGTCTGAGGGCTTCCATCCAACGGCCGTCTGCTGGCGAACTACCTTGCGGTCCTCGGGCCACATCCAGCGACAGTTGCCGGAAGCGTCAATCGGTATCGGGATGGATCAGGCTTAGTTCGTCCTGCATCTCGGGGGTCAACGCTGCCGCCGCTTCGGCCAATGCTGCGGCTTGGTCTGCGCTTTCGTCCCCAGCCTTGGAGGACTTGTTCGTTGGCCACTTGTAGCCGGCGTCCTTGACGGCCTTCTGCGCGTTGGCATGTCGGGCCTTGCCCTCGGCCTTCGACTCGTCGCTTCCGATCATGTTGCGCTCCGCCAGGAACTCCCAGTCGACGACGTCTGGGTCATCGTTCGTCGCGATGTAGGCGCCAACCGCTGTCTCCAGCGCGCGCAGGACGTCTTCGTTAGCGAACTGTCGCAAGAGCACTCCCGCCTCCTGTGCCATGGCGAGTGCAAGATCGATCGCCAGTTTTTCGTCGTGATCGAGTGCGAAGGCCTGCGCCCAGAACTCCGCGGACGACGGGCGGTAGACCCCGTCGTGATAGGTCGAGGACTTCGCGCCGGATGTCACGATGTAGTAGACGCGCACGACTGCGCGCTTGTCGGTCTGGATGAGGCGCTTGTGCGCATCCTGGCCGTGGGACTTAAGAGCCTTCAGGATGTCGGAGTTCCGCGTCACCGTGCTGCTCTTGATCATGTAGAGGTTGACGATGGGTGGCGGGCCGGGCTCGTGCCATTCCGCGTCAACACCAGCAGCCAAAGACTTCTTGAGCCGAGGACTTGCCGCGATCGCGAGTTGCTCCAGCGCCCAACCCCCGGCCGTGACGTAGTTGCGGTGCGCGTAGTCCGCGATCAAGCGGGCCGCTGCATCCGAGCAACTCAAGCCTTCGAGCTGCATGCCCCGGATCATGGGGTTGATGCGGCTGATGATGATGACCTGGTACTTCCGCAAAGCCTCATCGAGAACGCGGTTGTACCAGAAGCGGAACTCCCTGGCGAAGCCCCGGACCCCTTGAACGATCTCGTCATCCGTCGGACCTCCGTCCGACGCCTGAAGGCCCGCACGCTCACGAACTCGCCGGACGATCTCCTCGTCAGTTGGCTCGGTTGCCGACGAAGTCAAAGCCGTCCTCTTCCGTCAGGTCAGCCCAAACGTGGTCGTGGCGTACCTTCACGTTCAACGTCAGGGCAGGCTTGCGTGGGCCACGTCGGACGATGACCCAGCCGTGGGTCCCGATACGCCGGTTGGCCGATAGTTTCCGCCAGATCGGTACCTCGGGCCGGTCAACGTCCGTGCCTTCAAGGTAGCGGTTGAGCTGCTTGCCGATTGCGAGGCCAAGTAGCGGTGGGACAGCGTTACCGATCTGCTGGTACTGCGATCGCGCAGTCCCGGCGAACTCAGTTGACGCTGGGAATGACTGTGCGGCGGCGCACTCGGCGACTGACAGGCAACGATCCTCCGTAGGGTGGATCAACGCCGTCGATGAGTGATCCGGCATGCCGAGGATCGTCGGGGTGGGAGTCTCCAGCGCCAAGCGGCGCCACCAGCCGCTTTTACCGCCTGCTGCTAGGTGCGCCTTGCCCATCGTGGTTCGCTGGATGTGCTCCGGAAGGTCCCGCCAGTTGCCGCCAGCCGGGATCTGGGCGTACACGGCACGCTTGCGATCACTAAGCGGCTGGACAGGTCCAAGATCCTTGACCTGTCGCAGGGCCTGCTTCAGTGTTCGGTACTTCGGCTGCCGTTTCCCGCCGTACTCGATGGGGGGAAGGAAGCACGGAGTTGTGCTCCGAACGCCGATGAGTATCGATCGCTGCCGGAACTGAGGGACTCCATAGTCGGCCGCCTCCACCAGCCCCCAGCTCACGGTGTAGCCGCGCTGGGCGAGTTCCTTCAAGAGCCAGAGGAGGAAAGACCCCTTTCGTTCCTGCGGATCTTCCATGATCCTCGCGCCCTTGCCTCGGAGGGCAAGGGGCCGGTGCTTTAGCGCCGCTGAAAGCAGACCGTCCACGTTTTCGATGACAAGGATCTTCGGTCGAAACTCGTCCACATAGTCGAGGTACGAGGGCCAGACGCCAGACGCGCGAGCATCGGAGATGGACTTCCTCAGGCCATGCGTGGTGAACGGCTGACAGGGAGGCCCGCCCGCCATCAACGGCAACTGCCCCTTGCGCAGACCGAGACGCTTTCGGAGGTCGGCCGGCGCAACATCCTCGATCTTCTCGCCGATGAGTAGGGGCTCGGCCACTCCGCCGACCTTCTCGCGCCGACGAGCAGCAAGCTCCAGAGTGCCGATGGCATCCATGTCCATCTCGACTGCGGCTATCGGCTCCCACCCGGCCTCTTCAAGACCCAGATCGAGACCTCCAGCCCCAGTGAACAGCGACAGAAAGCGCCGGTCCGGCCGCGATTCAGCAGTGATGTGGGGGCTCACGCGCACACGGTAACCGCGCCGTACGACGGTGCGGGGACGCTCGCCGAAACTGGCGGACGTCTGTAGACAGGGGTTCGGACGCGAGTCCACGCTGTAGTCCTGTTGTCGCAGGTCAGGGCCATATACGTCGGCTCGGCCGGGATAGTGCCTGCGTGAGTAGCTCGCTCTTCGACCGGCTTACACGGCTCGTAGGGCAGGTCTGTTCCCCGTTTGGCCCTGACTCACCCGAGCCTGCGCCGAAGGTTGGCCGAGGCTTGGGAGGCTGAAGTTCTGGTGCTCCACGCCGTCCCGGGTGGCCAATGACAATGCCTTGTGCCGAGCATCCGGTGCACGAGGCACACAACTCTCCCATAGGCGGAACCGCGACGGGCCTCTGAGGTCTCTTGCTGTCCGGTTCCGGCTTGGCGAGAGAGAGTCTGATCAGGGCTAGCCATGGACCTCACGGCGGACCTGCACTGCTAAGGCGTCGACCGCGGCTCCGAAGTCGTCGGCGATCCTCCCAAGTGACACCCTCACGATGAGGTCGCGCCCTTCGCCGTCCAAGTTCCGGACCTGGTCGAAGCGGTGGCGGTACAGACCGTGCTCGTCCACGTCAACGGGTACGCTGAGCGAACGCGGGACGCCGAAGCGGTTGAGCAGTTCGAAGCACAGCTTGGCCTGTTTGATGACGGTGTCGGTAGCGTCGATCGAGAGCAGGGCATTCAGTGCGTCGATGCGGTCGTTCGGGACGTCGGGCATGGTCGCTTCAGGGTCGAAGACGGCGGTCTGCATGTACGTCCTGCGGGACCAGAGCAGTGTCAGCAACTCAACGTAGAAGGCGCGGCGCTCGGTTCTGCTCCGTGCGCGACGGTCGATCGCTGTCTTGATCCACAGGGTGACGAGAGAGCCGCCGAAGCCGCTGCCAAGGACTATCCAGAACGTCGACACGCCCGGAGTCTGGCAGAGGCCGCCGACTGCTCCTGGTGATTGGGCTTATTGGTCAGTCGGAAAGATCCACGATCACCGGGGCGTGGTCGGAGGGGGCGCCGGTGCCCTGGGCCGGGTCCCGCTCGTCGCGGTCGACGAAGGCACCGGTCACCCGCGCCGCCAGCGACGGCGAGCCGAGCAGGAAGTCGATGCGCAGGCCGCGGTTGCGCTCGAAGCGCTGCCGGTAGTAGTCCCAGTAGGTGTAGCCGGCGTCGTACGGCTTGGCCGTGTCCACCCAGCCGTCCTCGACGAAGGCGAAGAAGGCGGCGCGCTCGGCCGGCGTCACGTGGGTCGAGTTCTTGAACTGGGTGACGTCGAAGACGTCGTCGTCGGTGGGGCAGACGTTCCAGTCGCCCACCAGCACCGAGTCCGCGCCCAGCCAGTCCCGGGCGGCCTCGCGCAGCGCGGCGTACCACTCCAGCTTGTAGGCGTAGTGCGGGTCGTCGGGCTTGCGGCCGTTGGGCACGTAGAGCGACCACAGGCGTACGCCGCCGCAGACGGCGCCGATCGCGCGCGACTCCGCCTCGGCCGGGGTGTCGAGCTCCTTGGTGAACCCGGGCTGCCCGGGGAACCCGATCTGCACGTCCTCGAGCCCGACCCGGCTGAGGATCGCGACGCCGTTCCACTGGTTGGTCCCGGCCGCGGCGATCTCGTAGCCCCGCGCCTGGAGGCCCATCAGCGGCAGCTGCTCCTCGCGCGCCTTGGTCTCCTGCAGGGCGAGCACGTCGATCTCGTGGCGGTCGAGGAGCGCCTCGACGCGGTCGATCCGGGTCCGGAGGGAGTTGACGTTCCAGGTCGCGATGCGCACGACGGCACCCTACGGCCCGAGATGTACAAGAACTCTTGTAGATGTCGGCGGTCCCCTCTAGCGTCGCGGCCATGGAGACGATCGAGACCCTGCGCGCGGTGCATCATCCCACCCGGCGCCGCATCATCGACCACCTCTATCTGCACGGACCCGCGCAGGTCGGCACGCTCGCCCGCAACCTCGAGCAGCAGGTCGGCAGCGTCAGCCACCACCTGCGGATGCTCGAGAGAGCCGGCATCGTCGCGCCCGCTCCCGAGCTCGCCACCGACGGCCGGACCAGCTGGTGGCGCCTCGAGCAGGAGTCCGTGACCTGGTCGGTGGACGACTTCGCGGACGCCGCCGAACGGATGCAGGCGAAGGCGGCCCAGCGGCTCAACATCAACCACCACATCACCAAGCTCTCGGCGTGGATGCGGGAGTCCGAGGGCGCCGACCCGGCCTGGCGGCACGCGGCGTTCGGCTCCGACGCGCTGGCGATCGCGAGTCCCACCGAGCTCGAGGAGCTCTCGGAGGCGCTGCGGCTGGTGACGCGCGAGTGGCGGGACCGCATCGACCTCGACGACGGCACGGAGCGGCGGCCGGTGTTCGTCTTCACCCACGGCTTCCCCACGCGCCCGTGAGCAGTACGACGACGGGGGCGATGACGAGGGACCGGGTCGCCCTCGGCTGGCTCGGGATCAAGGCCGTCTCCAACGCCGGCGACGCACTATGGACGGTCGCGCTCGCCTGGACCGCGGTGCACGTCGCGAGCCCCGCCGTCGCCGGCCTGGTGGTCGCCGCCGGCACCATCCCGCGCGCACTGGTGCTGCTGCTCGGGGGAGTGGTGGCCGACCGGCACGAGCCTCGCCTGGTCATGTTGGTCGTCAACGTGGTACGGGTCGCGGTGCTGGTCGCGACGGCAGTGTGGGTGATCGTGGCCGGTACGACGGTCCCCGTGCTGATCGCCGCCGCCGTCGCCTTCGGACTCTGTGACGCGCTCTACCAACCCTCCGCGGCGACGATCTCGCGCCAGCTGGTCCCGCCCGAGCAGCTCCCGGCGTACGCCGGAGCCAGCCAGACCGCCATCCGCCTGGGCAGCATGGCCGGCGCGGCGCTCGGCGGTGTCGTGGTGGCGACGTGGGGCCTGGGCGGCAGTGCCGTCGCCAACGCGGTGACGTTCGCGGTCGTCGTCGGCTACCTGGCGCTGGTCCTGCGGCCGCGCTACCCACTGCCCCGGGCCGCGGCCGAGCCGGTGCTGCGCGGGGTGGCGCGGGGGTTCGGCCACCTGCGGGACGTGCCGACGACCCGCACCTTGGTGCTGACGCTGTCCGGGCTCAACCTCGCGGTGTCCCCGGCGCTGGCGCTCGGCGTCGCACTCCGAGCGCAGGACGAGGGATGGGGGGCGGGCGCCGTCGGGCTAATCCAGGCGCTGGTCGCCCTCGGCGCCGCGATCGGCGCGCTCGCGCTGCTGCGGTGGCGACCGCGCCGTGAGGCGGTCGCCGGCTTCTGGCTCCTGGTCGTCCAGGGGCTGGCGATCATCGGCATCGGCACGGGCTCGATGGCGACCACCGCCGTCTCCTGCGCCGTCATCGGCGTGACCTCGGGCGCCGCCTCTTCGCTGCTGGGCGCGGTCTTCATGGCCACGGTCGACGGCGCCTACCTCGGCCGGATGGCCTCGATCCTGCAGCTCGGCGACGACGTGCTGATGCCGGCCGCGATGGCGGGTTTCGGCGCGCTTGCCGCGGCGTACGGCGTCGGGGCCGCGTGTGCGGCGTACGGACTCGCGATGGCCGTCGTGATGGTGGTGCCGCTGTCGCGACCGGCCATCCGGGCGATCGGCCTCCGCCCGGATCCGGAACTGGTTGGATCACGCTCGTGAGGCGCACCGTGCAGGCGATGCTGGTCGTCGCGATCGTCATCGACCTCGCCTACTGGGCGATCTGGTTCGGCGACCGCGACGTCCTGGCGAGCTCCCACCGCTCGGCGTACTACGAGTTCGAGAACGCCTTCCCGCTCGCCGATCTCTGGCTCGGCGTCGCGTGCGCCCTGGCGTTGGTGACCCTGACCCGCGAGCGGTCGTCTGCGGCGTTCTGGCTGACCTGCGCGGGGTCCGCGGGGCTCTACCTCTTCGGCATGGACTTCCTGTACGACGTGGAGAACGGCATCTTCACGGCTGGCGGTGGCGGTGCGATCGAGGCGGCGATCGTCGCACTCACGCTGGTCTTCTCGGTGACGGTGCTGCGTTTCGCGTGGCGCCGCCAGGTCGCCGTACCTTGACCTCGTGGCCCACCTCTCCGCGATCAGCCGCTTCCCGATCAAGTCGTGCCGCGGCTGGTCGGTCGGGTCGGCGGTCGTCGAGCCGTGGGGACTGGCCGGTGACCGGCGGTGGATGGTCGTCGACGAGGCGGGCGCGGTCATCACCGCCCGCGAGGCCAATCGGCTGGTGCTCGTGCATCCCGAGATCACGCCCGACGGGCTGCGGCTGACCGCCCCCGACCTGCCGCCGCTCGACGTACGGACGCCGGACCCGGTGGGCCAGGTGCCGGTGGCGATCTGGAGCTCGCGGCTCACCGCCGCGACGGCAGGCCCCGAGGCCGACGCGTGGTTCAGCAAGGCGATCGGGCGTACGGCCCGGCTGGTCTACCTCGACGACCCGACCCGGCGCCCGACCAGCCCGGGTTTCAGCGAACCCGACGACCGGGTGTCCTTCGCGGACGGCTACCCGCTGCTGGTGGCGACCGAGGCGTCGCTGGCCGCCCTCAACGACGTCGTCGCCGAGCGCTCCGAGGGTGCCCACCCGCCGCTGCCGATGGCGCGGTTCCGCCCCAACGTGGTGATCGCAGGCTCGGAGGCGTGGGCCGAGGACGACTGGCGCCGGATCCAGATCGGTGACGCGGTCTTCCGGGCCGTCAAGGGCTGCGCGCGCTGCGTGATCACGACGATCGACCCCGACACCGCCGTACGCGAGAAGGAGCCGATCGCCTCGCTGGCCCGGATCCGGCGCTGGGACGGCGCCACCTGGTTCGGCGTCAACTTGGTCCCCGACACCGCCGGCGTGACGATCCGGGTGGGCGACGAGGTCGAGGTGCTCGACGCGGTCGCTCCAGGCGCCGGGCCGATCCGTCCTGCCGTCTGAGCGCTGATTGGGGCGAGGTCGTCGTACGCCCGTAAAGTGACCGCCCGTGGCACTCACCATCGGCATCGTCGGACTCCCCAACGCGGGCAAGTCCACCCTCTTCAACGCGCTCACCAAGAACGACGTGCTCGCCGCGAACTACCCGTTCGCGACCATCGAGCCCAACGTCGGCGTCGTGGGCGTCCCCGACAGCCGGCTGCCGCAGCTCGCGGAGCTCTTCGGGTCGGCCAAGATCCTGCCGGCGACGGTGGAGTTCGTGGACATCGCCGGCATCGTGCGCGGCGCGTCCGAGGGCGAGGGGCTGGGCAACAAGTTCCTCTCGCACATCCGTGAGTCGGCGGCGATCTGCCAAGTGACCCGGGTCTTCCGCGACGAGGACGTCACCCACGTCGACGGCGAGGTCAACCCCGGCAACGACATCTCGACGATCCAGACCGAGCTGATCCTGGCCGACCTGCAGACCGTCGAGAAGGCGATCCCGCGGCTGGAGAAGGAGGCCCGGATGAACAAGTCCCAGGCCGCCGTACTCGACGCGACGAGGGAGGCGCTCGGCCACCTCGAGGCGGGTACGCCGATCATCTCGACCAAGGTCGACCGCTCGCTGATCCGCGAGCTCTCGCTGCTCACCGCGAAGCCCTTCATCTACGTCTTCAACTGCGACGCCGACGAGCTCGCCGACGACGCCCTCAAGGCGAAGATGCAGGAGCTGGTCGCGCCGTCCGAGGCGATCTTCCTCGACGCGAAGTTCGAGTCCGAGCTGGTCGAGCTCGACAGCGACGAGGAGGCCCGCGAGATGCTCGCCGAGATGGGCGTCACCGAGCCCGGCCTCGAGACCCTGGCCCGCGTCGGCTTCGAGACCCTCGGGCTGCAGACCTACCTGACGGCTGGTCCCAAGGAGACCCGCGCCTGGACCATCCCCCAGGGCGCGACCGCACCCGAGGCCGCCGGCGTCATCCACACCGACTTCCAGCGCGGCTTCATCAAGGCCGAGATCGTCTCCTTCGACGACCTGATGGCCGCGGGCTCCATGCAGAAGGCCAAGGAGGCCGGCAAGGTGCGCATGGAGGGCAAGGACTACGTGATGGCCGACGGCGACGTCGTGGAGTTCCGTTTCAACGTCTGAGGTGCTGGCGCGAATGAAGTGAGCGGCAGCAACCCGAAGAGGTCGAGAGCCTGGGCGCGCGTCTAGCTCGTCCGCCCTCGCGCGTCGATGCCCCGCCGCGCCGAGCGCCACAGCTCCATGGCGCCGAAGAGAATGACCCCCATCGCGAACACCAGCCCAACTGCCACGGAGGTCACGCCGGCGACGGCGCCGAACGAGTGCAGCGGCTCGACGTAGACCTTCGGGTCCTGATCGCCGCGGGGCACCCGGACCACTGTCTGCCGGTCCCCGTCCCTCGGGACGTCGCACGCCTCGATGTGGGAGAAGACCGCGGGGAGACCGTGGGGAGGGTTCGCTGAGCGCCTCGTCACCGATCTGTTGTCACGCGTGCTGTTCTTGCCGCAGCGCGCCTGACCGTCGGCCGCGGACACCGAGATCACGACCGTGTGCTCGGTCGGGTGCCCTCGGGTCTGTCTCCACTCCCATCCCGTGATGCCGAGCACGAGGGCGCCGCCGATGGCGGCAGCGATGAGCGCGCGCAGCAGGATCGACGCAGCGACCACGCGGCGGGCAGGTGCGCCGTCGCTGGCTCGATGCTTGTCGGGGGTGGCCACCGCGGGATGCTAGTCGGCACATCTCGCCGTACTCGAATCGGCCGAGGTGACGCTCAGCCCCGCGCGACGAGGGTCATGGCGGCGGGCTAGGTGGTCCGGCGGTCGATGTTGGCGCGCAGCGCCACCATGATCTCGTCGGCTCTCTGGTAGACCGACTCGGTACCGAGCCCTGTCGGATGCCCGATGAACTGAGCAAGTCGAGGGGTCGTAGGCCGATGCTCGCGCCAATGCGGCGCGGGCGTCGGCCACGGCGCGGACGTAGGTCCGGTTGCCCTCCCGACCGAGCTCTGAGTTGAACGCTCGGTGCTCCTCCGCGGTTGCTCCAGCCCATGGCTCCAGACTGGTGATGAAGTCATGCCGCGACTGCGCCACGGCGACGGCGGCGATCGCTTCGTGGAAGACGTCCTCTACCTTCGTACGACGCCGCTGACGAACGTTGGCCGCGTACGTGATCCAAGCACCAAGGAGCACTGACGCGAACGGCAACAGCACGGAGACGAGTCGCTCATGACCATGATCATCGCCGACCGTCGAGCAGCGCGGAGGATTGCCGCAGCACCGGACCGCACCAGTGCCGACGCCGCGGCCATTACCCGAACAGCGGTGCATCCGGGGCCCTAGCCTCCGAGCACAGGAGGCCCCATGTCGGAGAGTTTGCAGGAGGCGCCGACGCCGATCCCGACGCCGATGCCCGTGTCAGACGTGAGCTCCCCGACCCCGTCGGGACCGCTTCCGCTCTCGATGCCCAGGCTCACCCCAGAGGCAAGCAGCCACCCTGGCCAGGCGTCGAGCTCTTCGACGTCCTCGAACGCGACGCCGTCCTCCCCGATGCCGTCGTCCTCACCGCCGAGCAGCACCTCCGGCGATCCCACGGGGATGCCCCGGTCGGTCCACGCCCTCGACCACCTCCGTCCCACGTCACCATCGGGCCTGACCGGTTTCGCGTTACCCAGTAGCCGGCCGCCCGGCCCGCCCGGCGGCTTCCCATCGCTGGACCACCTCCGCGACCTGTCCTTCGTCGGGCCGCGCCCATCTGGCGCCACGCCCGGTGGCGGTGGCGGCGGCGGTGGCGGTGGCGGGGGTGGTGGCGGCGGTCCCCTTGCGCACCTGAGACGACCGCCTGGTCACGCGCGCGGGCTGCCCCTGATGGGTTCGGGTGACTGGCCTCTGAGGCGGCCCCCTGTCCCCGAGCTGCCGGCAAGGGTGGTCGCCAAAGGGCGCGTACCGGGGACCAGGGAGATCACCGACGAGAGCGGGACGAAGTTCACCCGCGACGTCATGGGCGACCTGGAACCCGTCGAAGGCTCACCGCACCAGAGGGCGATCACGATGCGTGGCCGCAAGTACACGGTGTTGTCGGCAGACGTCGAAAGGCCACGCTTCGAACCGACCACGGAGCCCGTCTTCCCGAGGGGCTCCGCGCCGAGTCCGGACGACATCGCGCAAGGGTTGTTGGGCGACTGCTACCTCGAGGCCGCGCTCTCCAGCCTGGCCTCCACGCGTCCTGGCTACATCACGGAGATGATCGAGGACCTGGGGGAGACCGCCGTCGTGCACCTCTATGAGCGCGACGAAGTAACCGACACGTACGTACGCAAGTCGGTCCGGGTGACCAAGGGATCCGTCCGGCTCGGCAAACAACAGATGCTGGACAGGGGACCCCTCTGGGTCAGCCTGGTCGAGATGGCCTACGCCGTCGGCGGGTTCGCCAGGAAGGACCCTGCCATCCTCAGCAAACGTCGGGTCGGAGGCGCCGGTACCCCCACGTCGTTCGACGACATCTCCGACGGATCCGCCCGGTACGCGATGTCCGTCCTCGTGGGCCAACCCACTGACCGCGACGAGCTCTCCCCGGTGCGTACGAACAAGGTCAGCACCCCGCTGCCGTGGTCGTTCGACTTCCTCCGCGAGACGGCGCAGGTCACGAGCCTCCTGGAATCCAAGCCTCTCGCCAAGGAGTGGACCGGGTGGCTGAACAGCGAGAAGGGGCTCGGTTTCCTGGGCGAGTTCGGCAAGCACAGACAGCAGGTACGACTTGAAGACATTGAAGGATGGCTCACCGCGCACCATGCGCCTGTCGGCGCCCCAGGCCGCATTACGACGTACCTCGCAGCGAACCACGTCTACCCCGGCGCACTGGGAACGAGCGCCTACAGCTCCAAGCAGCTCGCCATCTACGACAAGATCGAGAAGGCCATCGACGACCGGCAGATCGTCACCGCCTCCACCGGGCCACGGAGCGCCGCTCCAGGTGAGGAAACCGGCCACAGCAACGGAGAGCCCAAGCACAAGGGCATCGTCTACCTGCACAACTACACCGTGCTCGGCGTGCGTCGGGACGGCAAACGACGGTTTGTCGTGTGCAGGAACCCGTGGGGCAGCTACGGACGCACGTACGACTTCGGCGGCAGCGAGCCCGACGGTGCCAGCAGCAGCAGCAGCAGTAGTAGTAGCAGCAGTAGTGGCGGTGGCGGTGGCGGTGGCGGTGGGGGTGGCGGTGGTGGTGGCGGTGGTGGTGGTCGCGCGAAGATGTCAGTCGCCCCACCCGGCGCCAGAGAGTTGTCCGGCGCCCACACCCCGCACGAGTCGAAGCGCGCGCCGTCGAAGACGGCGGAGCGAGGCCCCGGGTCGGCGAAGGGCTCCGGAGTGCCGAAGACACGCATCGAGGAGGTCCCCGGTGGGACGGGGACCACGCTGTTCGAGCTCTCCGACT
The DNA here is from genome assembly GCA_963707845.1 of uncultured Actinomycetota bacterium. Lineage (GTDB taxonomy): Bacteria > Actinomycetota > Actinomycetes > Propionibacteriales > Nocardioidaceae > Nocardioides. The sequence continues at coordinate 107,862 of CAVPRL010000013.1, read as the reverse complement.
TCTGCGACGAGTTCTCCGACATCGAGTACACGACGAAGCAGGCGCGATCCCATCCCACGGAGAGGTCCCCCTAGTCGATCTCCTGCTTGGCCCTACAGGTACCCGCGGTGCTCCAGGATTCTCGCGAGCGCGGCGCGGGCGGTCGCCGTGCAGTTGACGGGTGGGCCGAGCGGCGAGAGTCGGGTGCCGGCATCGTTCACCGAGAACTGCTGGAGCTCCATCAACCGGAAGTCCACGGCGATGACTCGTACCTCGATGCCCTCGTAGCCGTCGGCGACGTCCACGATGCTGCCCAACCGGTCGGCGACATAGTCCTGGCTGCCTTGGCGAGGCGCGAAGCGTGTCGAGGCGTGACGTAAGCGGGGCCGGGCCAGGTTGCCGGCTCGAGTGCGCCTGCCTGCGGACCGGGCCATGAACCTCGTCTTCACCTCGTACGCGACCAGGGAGCCGTCGAGGATCGCGACGATGTCGAGATCCTGCGTCGTCCCGTCCCGGGGCATGCCGGCGTCACCCATGGCCACGATCGTCGCGTCGAGCTCCTCGACGAGGTAGTCGGCAGCGGCCTCCTCGCCGAGAGCCCCGATCTGACTGTTGACCGCGCCGTTGAGGAGGACCGCGAGCTGATCCTCGGTGGGGCCGAGGTCGACGTCGTAGCGGTTCCGGAACCGGTGCACGACACACCCGCGGTCGTCGATGACACCGAGGTCGAGGAAGGCGGGTACGTCGGAGTCGTCGGTGTACTGCGGTCGTGTGAACAGCACCGAGTCTGACGCCTCGACAGCTCTGGTCTCGATGGCCCGGTAGACACGGCCCTGCCTCGACCAGCCGCAGTTCAGTGCGTGGTCCTGGACGAACAGGTTGGGACCGTAGAGCCCGCCTCCGCTGTAAGGGACGAAGTGTCCGCGGTCGACCGGTCGGCCCGCCACGCTTGCGGGCAGTGGGTAGCCCCTTTGGTAGGAGGCGTCGCGCACGTAGGTCGGCGGCTCCGGCCGTGCCACGACTAGCACCGTCCGCTCAGAACGTGACTGGCTGCCGGTGTCGAACAGGTAGGTAGCCGGTCCGTGCTCGAACTCGAGCAACTCGGCGTCCGGGTACGTGTGGGAGTACTGCTCGCCCGCCAGGTCGGAGAGCCTGGCCCAGATCGAGGTCCGATCCACGGGTGGCCCGGTGGAGGCGTACGGCGTGCCGAAGTACTCGGCGGTCACGTCAGTGGTCGGCGGTGGATCGGCCCATGCCGACCGCGGCTCGCTCACGGAGTCAGTGTGCCCGAGCCGGGACTCACCGGCCGAGTGTCACTCCCTCGCGATCCGCAGCATCTCGTCGCGCGGCACGACCTTGATCCGCTCGCGCCCGGCGGCCTCGCCCAGGGCGACCTCGTGGGCGTCGAGGCGCTCCCAGCCGGACCAGGTCGTGACGGCGACCCCGCGCTCGGCGAGGTGGGCCACGATGGCGTCCGGGTCCCGGTCCACCGCGGGGGCGTCCGCGAGATCGGCGAGCAGGCTGGCGACGGTCTCGGCGGCGTCCGACTTGGTGTGCCCGATCAGGCCGACCGGGCCGCGCTTGATCCAGCCGGTGACGTAGGTGCCCGGTACGGCGACGCCGTCGAGGTCTAGGACCCGGCCGGCGTCGTTCGGTACGACGCCCGCGGTCTGGTCGAACGGCAGGTCGACCAGCTCGCTGCCCAGGTAGCCCACCGCGCGGTAGACGGCCTGCACCGGGGTGTCGACGTACTCGCCGGTGCCTCGCACGGTGGCGTCGCCCTGCAGCTCCATCCGCTCGGTGCGGATACCCTCGACCCGGTCGGTGCCCATCACCTCGGCCGGCGCCTGGCACAGGTGGATGTGGATGCGGCGTGAGGCGCCGGTCGGCTCCGCCTCGACGTACTTCAGCAGGGTGTCGACCACGAGCCGGGTGCTCTTGTTGCCGCTGATCGCGGCCTGGCTGGCCTCGTCGATCTCGAAGCCCTCGGGGTGCACGATCACGTCGACCTCGGGGGAGTGCGAGAGCTCGCGCAGCTCCATCGGGGTGAACTTGACCTGCGCCGGGCCGCGCCGGACGAAGACGTGCACGTCCGTGACCTGGTTGAGCGACAGTCCCTGGAAGACGTTGTCGGCGATCTCGGTGACCAGCTGCTCCTCGGCCGGCTTCGCGAGCATCCGGGCGACGTCGAGCGCGACGTTGCCGGCGCCGATGACGGCGATCTCGCGGGCCTCCAGCGGCCAGGACTCGGCGGCGTCGGGGTGCCCCGCGTACCAGGAGACGAAGTCGGCGGCGCCGTGGCTGCCCGGCAGGTCGATGCCCGGGACGTCGAGCGGCCGGTCGGTCGCCGCGCCAGTCGAGAACACCACCGCGTCGTAGTGGTCTTGGAGGTCGCCGAGCTTGAGGTCGGTGCCGTACTCGACGTTGCCGAGGAACCGGATCCGGTCCCGGCTCAGCACCCGGCGCAGCGCCTTGGTGATCTCCTTGATCCGGGGGTGGTCCGGCGCGACGCCGTACCGCACCAGTCCGTACGGCGCGGGCAGGCGCTCGAGCACGTCGACCGTGACCTCGGGGTGCTCCTGGGTCAGGATGTCGGCGGCGTAGATGCCGGCGGGGCCGGCGCCGACCACGGCGACGCGGATGCTGCTCATGGGGACTCGTTCCTTCGGTGACGGCTCGATGGTGCGTGCACCACGAGCGTGCGTCACCGCGAGCGGCCGCCGTAGACCCTCCGTCCCTGTGAGGACACAGGCGCAGCCTGTGGCGGCAGCGGCCCGTAGCATCGGCGCTCGTCAGAAGGAGGGTGCCGTGTCCGACGGCTGGGAGTACGCCGACGCCTGGGTGCTGGCCGCGATCGGCGTCTACCAGCGCCCGTGCACGCTGCTCGAGGTGATCGGTGCGGCGGAATGGGTCAACCACGCCGTACCTCTCGAGGAGGAGATCGCGTCAGCGCTCGGCAAGCTCACCGGGGCCGGCCTGGTCCGGATCTACGAGGAGTGGACCTTCGAGCTGACCGACGAGGGTGCGAGTGTCTGGGCGGAGGGGGCCGGCGACCTGCAGGGCCAGCTCCAGCTGATCGAGGCGCAGCTGTCGGCGTTCGAGCCGGGTCGTGGGCTGGTCAAGCTGCCTCGAGGCGCCATGGAGCAGGCGCTCGCGGAGCACCGCAGCGGGTCCTGAGTGCTCAGGCGGCGGAGTCGCCCAGGACCTCGATGCGCGTGCGGGCCCAGGCGGTCGCGCGCAGGCGGTCGCTGGTCGCGACGGTGCTGGCGGCGCGAAGCTCCTGCTCGGCGCGGGCCCGCCAGGCGGCGCCGTGGGCGCCATGCAGGCACAGACGGAAGTCGTCGAGCCAGCCGGCGACCCAGGTCGTGGTATCGACGGAAGTGTCCATGTCCAACAGATCGGCCAGCACTTGCCGGACTTTAGCGCTTGCTCATCGCCCGTTCTTCGTCCGCCTCGAACGGACGTGCTCGACGGCCTGCTTGATGCGGCGCTGGTTCTCCGGCTTGCGGGACTCGTCGTACAGCTTCTTGGCGATGCCGATCGTGGCTGCGGCGCGGAAGAGCTTCATGCGAAGGCGGTACCCACCCGGCGGTCACCTCAACGCGTCGATGAGCGGCCGCGGGTCGGGCGCCGTCTCAGTCGCCTGCAGGATCACCGAGTCCGCCCCGGCGTCTGCGAGCTCGGCCACCCAGTCCGCGACCGCGGCGACGTCGGTGATCTCGGTGTAGACCGCGACCTGACGGTCCGGGCCGACCAGCTCCCGCGCACGCCGTACGACGGCGGGGTCGACGACCGTGTCGAGGAGTACGCCGTCGGCGACCTCGCCGGCGAGCGCGACCGACTTCGGCCCGCGGGCGCCGACGAGCAGCGTCGGCGGGGTCGTCGGCGGCCAGTCGAGCGCGACCCGGTCGAGGTTCACGTAGCGACCCGACACGGAGACGGTCGCACCACCCAGCAGAGCTCGTACGGCGAGAGTGTGCTCGCGCAGCAGGGTCACCGGGGACTCGACAGCGGCCCCCACCTGCGCCATCCAGTCCTGGACGCCGTGGCCGAGCACCATCGAGAGCCGGTCGGGGAAGACCCGCGCGAGCGTCGCGATCTCCATCGCGGCCAGGGCCGGGTTGCGCAGCGGCACCGGCAGCAGGCCGACGCCGACGTGCAGCCGCTCGGACCAGGCGAGCGCCAGGGCGGCCGTGGTCAGCCCGCCCTCGAGGAAGCAGTCCTCCCACAGCCAGAGCTCGGCAAGGCCGGCCTCGTCGGCGTACTCGACGACGGAGCGGAGCTCCTCCGGCGGGGACTGCGGCCGGAAGACGACACCGATCGTGGTCACGACGCGACGATGTCGGGGTTGACGGCTTCCTCGCGCAGGGCGGCCCGGGCGCGGTTCTCCGCCCGCCGGTCGACGAACTTCGTGGCCTGGGCGTCGAGCGCCTCGAGGAAGGTCGCGAGCTCGGCCCTGGCCTGCTCGCCCTCCGGCCCGAGGTCGGTCCGGTCGAAGACGTCCCAGTGCCGCAGCACCGGCATGATCACGTCGTCGTGGTGGAGCCGCAGGTCGTAGATCCCGGCCTTCGCGATCATCATCGAGCTGCGCCGGAAGCCCGCCATCGTGGCGCCCGGCATCTCGAAGCCGATGACCTCCTTGGCGATCGCCTGCATGGTCGCGTCCGGCGCGATCTCGAGGGCCGCCGAGACGATGTTGCGGTAGAAGACCATGTGCAGGTTCTCGTCCTTGGAGATCCGCGCGAGCATCCGGTCCGCGATCGGGTCGCCGGTGACCTTGCCGGTGTTGCGGTGCGAGACCCGGGTCGCGAGCTCCTGGAAGGACACGTACGTGACCGCCTCGAGCGCGGTCTTGTCGCCGGAGTCGTAGCCGGAGGTCATGTAGTCCATCCGGGCCCGCTCGAGCTCGACCGGGTCGACGCCGCGGGTCACGACGAGGTAGTCGCGCATCGCGATGCCGTGCCGGTTCTCCTCCGCCGTCCAGCGCCCCACCCAGGTGCCCCACGCGCCGTCGCGGCCGAAGCGGGTCGCGATCTCGCGGTGGTACGACGGCAGGTTGTCCTCCGTCAGCAGGTTGGTGAACATCGCGGCCTTGGCCGTCTCCGACAGCTGGGACTGCTCGGGCGCCCAGTCCTCGCCGCCGAGGAACGCGAAGTCGCGGCCCTGGCTCCACGGGATATAGTCGTGCGGATGCCACTCCTGGGCGATCGCCAGATGGCGGTCCAGGTTCTCGGCGACGACGGGCTCCAGGGCTTCGAGCAGGTGCTCAGGTGTGCTCACCTCGCCATCGAACCACTTCTACACTGGCGGCACCATGAAGACGAAGCTCCGCCCCGGTGTCCGGGCCCTCGACAAGTTCATGAAGTCCACCCCGGGGATGTCGGTCGCCCGGATGACCAACGAGCAGCTGCTGAAGGCTCAGACCACCGCGATCCCGGACCGCGGGCCCGCGTCCCTCGTCCTCGGCAAGCTGCAGAAGGGCGTCGACGTACGGACCACGACGTTCACCGCTCGGCACGGCGAGCTGCCGCTGCGGATCTACACGCCGCAGACGTGGGCTCGCGCGGCCCGGCCGGTGGTGCTCAACATCCACGGCGGTGGCTTCGTGCTCGGCAGCGCCCGGCAGTGCGACTGGAGCTGCAGCACCGTGGCCAAGGAGCTCGACGCGATCGTCGTGTCCGTCGACTACCGACTGGCGCCGACGCACCGCTATCCCGCCGCACTCCTCGACTGCTTCGACGCGCTCCTCTGGGTGGCCGAGCACGCGCCGGACCTCGGCGCCGACCCCGGCCGGATCGGGCTGATGGGCGACAGCGCCGGTGGCAACCTGGCCGCCGTCGTCGCGATCGCGGCCCGCGACGAGGCCGGGCCGGCGATCGGCCACCAGGCGTTGATCTACCCCGTCACCGACATGACCGAGGCGCTGATGGAGGACGCGTCGTACGTCGACAACACCGACCGCGGCATCGTGCTCTCGAACGACGACATGGAGGTCTTCCACGCCTTCTACGTCAGCGAGCACGACGACCCGACCGACTACCGGCTCTCGCCGATCCTGGCGCCGGACCTCTCCGGGTTGCCGCCCGCGGTGGTCGTGGTCGCCGGCCTCGACCCGCTGCACGACAGCGGCGTGCGCTACGCACAGGCCCTCGCCGATGCCGGCAACGAGGTGACCGTCGAGGACTTCCACGTGATGCCGCACGGGTTCCTGAGCTTCCCGTACTTCAGCGTGAGCGCCCGGCCCGCGATGGATGCCATCGTCGCGTCGCAGCGGGCGGCGCTCTACTAGCGCGATCTGCCGAATTCGGGCGATCCGTGACCTAAAATGCGCTGGTGCGTATCTCGGCGCTCGGCGCTCCCGTGTCCTTGAAGCTGCTGCTTCCCCTCCTGCTCGCTGTGGGCCTCCTCGCCCCGGTCGCGAGTCCGGTCGACGCCGCCGCGCCACGGGCCGAGACACAGCGCGGGGACGTCTTCTGCTACACGGACCCGCCGTACTTCTCCAGCGGCACGCTGCCCGCCCTGATCGAGATCGCGGCCGGCAACGGCACCGCGGGCAGGACCCTCGCGATGACGGCGGCCGAGGCACCCGGTGGTCCCGTCACCTATCCCTCCGAGCTGATGTCGAGGGCGAAGCCCTCGCTCACCCGGGCCAAGCTGGAGGCGATGGAGCACCGCGGCGTGCGCACCGCGTACTTCTCCGGCTGGCACGCGCAGGTGCGTCAGCAGACGCGACGGCTGGTTGCGCAGGTCAAGGCGTGCCCGGACGAGGCTCAGGTGCTCCTGGGCTACAGCCAGGGCGCGCTCGTCGTCCGAGCAGTGCTGCGCAACCTGAGCCGTACGGCGAAGGGGCGCAAGGTCTTGGACCACCTCGCGGGCGTCGTGCTCATCGGCGACCCGGCCGCCGACCGGCGCGAGAAGATCACGCGGTACGGCGGGGCCAAGGGGCGTGGCGTCATCGCGGCCCGCATCCCGCTGCCGCGCGTCCTCGTCGCGCGCGGCCTGGTGACCTCCGTGTGTGCCGCGAACGACCCCGTCTGCAGCTCGACTGCGAAGTCGCGCAAGGGCAAGCTGACGAAGATGGCCGGTCGCAAGGCCGTGCGGAGCCATCTCGCCTACGACGTGGGACGGGGCCAGTGGCACGTCGACACCAGGGCCGAAAAGGCCGTCGTGGCGATGTCGCAGCAGCTCGTGCGGCGGTACGCCGCGGCGCCGCAGTGGTCGGACGTGTGCCGCGCCAGCCTCCCGGCCTCCTCGTCCCCCTGCTACTCGCTGCGAGAAGGTGACTCGTTCTCGGCCCCGCTGACCTCCGCTGCGGGCTATCGACTGGTCACTGCCGCGACCACCCTCCCGGCGGGGGTGTCGGTGGCCCCGGACCTGACGTTGTCGGGCGTGGTCCCGGACCGCGACCACGACGACTTCGTGGTCGGCTTCACCAGCCTCACGATCGCTCCGGCGGTCGTCCAGCGAGCCCACTTGTCGCTGGGCTCCTGGCCGCGCCAGACCGCCCGGCCCGGCGTACGGCGGATCAGCCACGCCCTGGGCGGCGGACGGGCCAACGGCGCGAGCTCCCAGCCCGACGTCTCCGCCGACGGCCAGCACGTGGCCTTCGTGTCGAAGGCCTCTGACCTGGTCGCCGGCGACACCAACGGTGCGGGCGTCGACGTCTTCGTCTGGGACCGGGCGACCGACACGACCAAGCGGCTCGCCGTCGGGGACGAGTCGACCGCGTGGCCGGACGTGTCGGCTGATGGTCGCTACGTCGAGTTCATCACCAAGGCCCCGCTCGCGGGCGACACCGACGCTCTCGCCGACGTGTACGTGTGGGACACCCAGACAGACGCCGTGCAGCTCGCCTCGCCGGGGACCGCCGTACCGGTCTCGGCCGGGTCGATCACGCCCGACGGGTCGACGGTGTTCTTCCGCGAGAACCCGACCTCGCCCGGGACCGGCTACGTCGTCCGCAGCTGGGACCGCGCCGGCGAAGCCGTGACACTGGTGCCCCCGCCGGCGGGGTGGGCGTGGACGGTCGACCCGCAAAGCCCTCGTCCCTGGGCGTCCTCGCCGGACGGCCGCTACGTGGTTGCGCAGTCGACGTCCGCCGATCGAGCGGCTGTCTGGGACCGGCAGCTCGATGCGCAGCGCGGCGTCGGGTGTGGCGTCAGCGCCGACACCGTCGTGACGGGGCCATCAGCCGCGGTAGCGGCGGACGGCAGCGTGTTCTCGTTCGGGAACTACTACCCGAACAGCCGCATCGGTCAGACCTTCCGGGTCGTCTGCGACCCCATGACCGGTGCCACGACGGGCGGGCGCTCGGACTCGCCGAGGTCGGGCGAGTTCACCGCCGACGGACGGCTCGAGGTCAGGCCTGGCCTGCCCGTGGAGGTGTACGACCGGGCGACCGGTGCCCAGAGCGGGCCGACCACCGAGCAGCCGCAGTTCGGCGGCGGCTTCCCCGAGGTCCCGAGCTTCACCGCGGACGGCTCCACGGTCGTCTTCGGCACGACGGCCAAGAACATCCTGGAGATGGCGTACGCCGACCTCGGTCGTTCCGAGGTCTACCTGTGGGACCGGACGGTCAGCCCCTGAGGGCTCCGGGGTTTCGAGGCTCGGCGCTAGTGTGGTGCACGCGAAATCCGTCACATAAGTTCTAGACTGGGGCATGGCTCGTTCTGGACGTCCTAAAGCCGAGTTGGTCCTGACCCCCGAAGAACATGAGCAACTGACGCGCTGGTCGCGTCGAGCGAAGTCGTCTCAGGCATTGGCACTGCGGTCGAAGATCGTGCTGGCCTGTGCGGAGGGTCTCGACAACAAGGTCGTCGCGGCGCAGGTCGGCTGCGAGGAGCACACGGTCAGCAAGTGGCGGCGACGGTTCGTCGAGCACCGTCTCGATGGGCTTGGTGACGAGCCGCGACCGGGACGTCCGCGCACGATCAGCGTGGACCAGGTCGAGGACGTCATCGTGGCGACCCTGGAGTCGACGCCTGCGAACGCGACGCACTGGAGCCGGGCGAAGATGGCGGAACGGACCGGGCTGTCGAAGTCGACGATCGGGAAGATCTGGTCCGACTTCGGCCTCAAGCCGCACCTGGTCGATCACTTCAAGCTCTCCACCGACCCACTGTTCATCGACAAGCTCTACGACGTCGTGGGCCTGTACCTGAATCCGCCCGAGGCAGCAGTCGTGCTGTGCGTGGACGAGAAGTCGCAGGTCCAGGCCCTCCAACGCTCCCAGCCGGCGTTCCCGATGATGCCCGGCATGCCCGAGAGACGGACCCATGACTACGTCCGCCACGGCACCACGACCTTGTTCGCGGCGATGAACGTCGCCGACGGCACCGTGATCTCCTCGCTGCACCGACGCCACCGGGCAGTGGAGTTCAAGAAGTTCCTCACCAAGATCGACGACCAGGTCCCCGAGGACCTCGACATCCACCTGATCTGCGACAACTACGGCACCCACAAGCACTCGATCATCAAGACCTGGCTGGCCGAGCACCCCCGCGTGACGATGCACTTCACTCCGACGTACTCCTCCTGGCTGAACCTGGTCGAGAGGTTCTTCGGCTACGTCACCGCTGACCTCCTCCGACGCTCCGACCACCGCAGCGTCCAAGCACTCGAAGCCGACATCCGCCAATGGGTCAAAGCCTGGAACAACGACCCCAAGACCTTCGTCTGGACCAAGACCGCCGAACAGATCCTCGCCAGCCTCGGCCGACTTATGAACCGGATCTCAAATCCAGGTCACTAGCGCGCCTCGCACCTCAACCACCGGGGACGGCGTAGCGCGCCTCGCACCTCAACCAGCGGGGACGGCGTAGCGCGCCTCGCACCTCAACCAGCGGGGACGGCGTAGCGCGCCTCGCACCTCAACCAGCGGGCGTCGTCCGCATGTGGGCGGGTACGACGGCCAGTGCGGCGACGGCGATGAGGGCCGCGGCGGCGAAGACGTAGAAGCCCCACGGGTAGGCGATCCCGGCGGTCACCAGCGCACCGGTGATCGAGGGGCCGACGATGGCGCCGACGCGGCCGATGCCCGCGGCGAGCCCGAGCGCCGTGCCCCGGATCTCCGGCGGGTAGAGGTGGCCGACGAACGCGTAGACCAGCACCTGCGCACTGAAGACGAAGATGCCGGTGAGCAGCACGGCGGCGTACACGAGGGTCTGGTTCTGCATCTTGATGCTCAGCAGCGCCAGGAAGAGCGCCGCCAGCCCGAACCACAGCAGCACGGTCGGCTTGTTGCCGCGCGCGTCCGAGATGGTGCCGGCGACGATGAGGCCGATCACCGCACCGAGGTTCAGCAGCAGCAGGAGCGTGGTGCCGGCCTGGATGGAGTAGCCGGCCTCGCCCATGATCTTCGGCAGCCAGGTGTTCAGACCGTAGACGAGCAGCAGCCCCATGAACGACGCGACCCACAGGCCGAGGCTGACCCGGAGGTAGCCACCGCGTACGACGTCGGCGAAGGTGGCGGACGGCTTCTCCCGCGCCTCGAGGAAGGTCTCCGACTCCGGGAGCTTGGCCCACATCAGCGGCAGTACGGCGAGCCCGGCGACGCCGCCGATCACGAACATCGCCTCCCAGCCCCACGCGTCGATCACCCAGAGCGCCAGCAGCGCGGTGATCACGGCGCCGACGTGGTAGCCGGTCATCGTCCGAGTCACCGCCTTGGCGTTGTTGCCGGCCGGCGCGTGCTCCGACATGAACGTCAGCGCGATCGGCAGGCACGCGCCGAGGCCGAAGCCGGCGAGCAGCCGCAGGGTGATGAAGGTGTTGACGTTGGGGGCGAAGGCGACCGCGATCGTGAAGACGGAGAACCACGCGATGCAGGCGATCAGGGTCCTGCGGCGACCGAACTTGTCGGTGACGGGACCGATCAGCGCCGCGCCGATGCCGACGCCGACCAGTCCGATGGTGGACGCGGTGGTCAACGAGGCGTCGGTGAAGCCGAGGTCGCCGGACTTGCTGAGCGTCGGGATCACCGCGCCCATCACGACGAGGTCGAAGCCGTCGAGCGCGACGGCGAGCCAGCACAGGACAACCGGCCAGAGACCGCTGGCCGACGGCGTAAGACGCGAGGTGTCGTCGGATCTGGTTGAGACGGACATGGCGGAGCCTTCCCCGAGGTATGTGCCCAGATGTGTGCCCACACGGTGTCCCGAACGAGACCGCCCTCACACCTCGGCCTTCCGCTGACCGGAAGTGGTGACCGACGGGTAACCTGGGTCACAACCGCCGGGGACGGCATGGAAAGATCTCGCCCGTGAGCACGAGTACGCAGACCAGTGACGTCATCGTGGTGGGCGCCGGCCTGGCCGGTCTGGCGGCCGCGGCCGAGGTGGCCGACGCCGGCAAGAGCGTCCTGCTGCTGGACCAGGAGCCCGAGCAGTCCCTGGGTGGCCAGGCGTTCTGGAGCCTCGGCGGGCTGTTCTTCGTGGACAGCCCCGAGCAGCGCCGGATGGGCATCAAGGACTCCCGCGAGCTCGCGATGCAGGACTGGCTCGGCAGTGCCCAGTTCGACCGCGAGGAGGACCGGTGGCCGCGCCGCTGGGCCGAGGCGTACGTCGACTTCGCGGCCGGCGAGAAGCGCGCCTGGCTGCGCCAGATGGGCCACCGGACCTTCCCGATCGTCGGTTGGGCCGAGCGCGGCGACGGCCGCGCCGACGGCCACGGCAACTCGGTCCCGCGCTTCCACATCACCTGGGGGACCGGGCCCGGCGTCGTCGAGCCCTTCGAGCGGCGAGTGCGCGAGCACGCGGCGACCGGTCGGCTGCGGTTCGGCTTCCGCCATCAGGTCGACGAGCTGGTGGTCGAGGACGGCGCCGTCGTCGGCGTACGCGGCACCCTGCTCGAGCCCAGCGCGATCGAGCGCGGCCGGGCCAGCAGCCGCATCGCCGCCGGCGAGTTCGAGCTCCGGTCGCAGGCCGTGATCGTCACGAGCGGTGGCATCGGCGGCAACCACGACCTGGTCCGCAAGACCTGGCCGAAGCGGCTCGGCACGCCCCCGAAGACGATGGTTGCCGGCGTCCCCGCCCACGTCGACGGGCGGATGCTCGGCATCACCGAGTCGGCGGGCGCTCGGGTCATCAACCCGGACCGGATGTGGCACTACGTCGAGGGCATCCGCAACTGGGACCCGATCTGGGACAACCACGGCATCCGGATCCTGCCGGGGCCGTCGTCGCTGTGGCTCGACGCGACCGGCAAGCGCCTGCCTGCGCCGTACTTCCCGGGCTTCGACACCCTCGGCACGCTGACCCACCTGCGCACGACCGGCTACGACTACTCGTGGTTCGTGCTGACGCAGAAGATCATCGAGAAGGAGTTCGCGCTCTCGGGCTCCGAGCAGAACCCCGATCTCACCGGCAAGGACATCAAGCTCCTGCTCTCACGGGTCAAGAAGGGTGCGCCCGGTCCGATCGAGGCGTTCAAGCAGCACGGCGACGACTTCGTCGTGGCGGACAACCTCAGTGATCTGGTGCGTGGGATGAACCAGGTCGGTGATAAGGCACTGATCGTCGAGGCGGAGCTGCGCGAGCTGATCGAGGGCCGCGACCGCGAGATCGACAACACCTTCACCAAGGACGCCCAGGTGACCGCGATCCGGGGCGCCCGCACCTACCGCGGCGACAAGCTGATCCGGGTCGCCACGCCACACAAGATCCTGGACCCCAAGGCCGGCCCGCTCATCGCCGTACGCCTCAACATCCTGACCCGCAAGACCCTCGGTGGTCTGGAGACCGACCTCGACGGGCGCTGCCTGACCTCGGACGGCACGCCGCTGCCGGGGCTGTACGCCGCGGGCGAGGTCAACGGCTTCGGTGGCGGCGGGATGATGGGCTACAACGCGCTCGAGGGCACCTTCCTCGGCGGCTGCCTCTTCTCCGGCCGTACGGCGGGCCGGGCCGCGGCCCGGGCGGTCTAGCACTTAGCAGTCGGGCCCACCTGGGCCCGACTGCGAAGCGGGGCAGGGATCAGTGTGCGCCGGTGAGGTTGAGGCCGACCACGCCGGCGACGATCATCGCCAACGACAGGGCTTTGACCCAGTTGAACGACTCGCCCAGGAAGACCAGGCCGACGACCGCCACCAGCGCCGTGCCGGCCCCGGCCCAGATCGCGTAGGCCACCGAGACCGGCATGCTCCTGACCACGACGGTGAGGAGCCAGATCGCGACGCCGTACCCGACGAGCACGATCGCGGTCCAGATCGGGTTGGTGAACCCCTCTGCCTTCGGCAGCAGGGCGCTCGCCGCGACCTCCACCCCGATCGCGAGGGCCAGCAGCACCGCGGTCAACATGTCCGTCTCCTGGTCGTATGGCAGGGTTCTGTAGCAGTCGCTACGTTTGGTCCCAAATGTAGCACTCGCTACGCTGGGCTGGTGGATCGCCGTGAGGAGCTGCTCGACCAGGTCGCCGACCACGTCCTCGAGCACGGCCTGATCGGGCTGACCCTGCGACCCGTGGCCGCCGCCATCGGCACCAGCGACCGGATGCTGATCTACCACTTCGGCAGTCGCGACGGGCTGGTGTCGGCCGTCGTCGCGCACGCCGGTGCCCGCAGCGTCGTCGCCGTCGACGCGCTACCGGCGGCGCGGTCGGTGCGCGCGGGGGTCAACGCCCTGTGGGCGGCGTACCAGACCGAGCCGCTCAACAGCTGCCTCGACGTCTACTGCCAGGCCGCCGCCACCGGACTGATCGGTGAGGAGCCCTACCTCTCCGACGCGCGCGCGAGCAACGAGAAGTGGGCGGTGAGCCTGCAGGAGTACCTGGTGCGGTGCGGCGCCCCACCTCGTCGGGTCCGCCGGATCGTCACCCTCGTCGACTCCGCCCTCTACGGCTTCCACCTAGACCTCGCCACCGACCGGCCGGACGAGCTCGCCCGCGGCGTCGACGACCTCGCCGTCGCGGCTCAGCGCCTCGCGGACTGAGCTCGCGGCAGGGGTGGTTTCGAGGCTCGGCGCTGGCGCGCCTCGCACCTCAACCACCGACCACGGGCGCGGACTGAGCTCGCGCCCTTCTGGGTGGTTTCGAGGCTCAGGCGCCAGAGCGCCTTCGCACCTCAACCACCGACCACGGTGGTTGAGGCGTGAGGGCCGCCAGGCCCGAGCCTCGAAGCCATCGAAGCCGGTGACGGCCGATTCAGGTTTTAACCGGCCTGAAACGTCCGTGCCAGGCCCTGAAACGCGGGCTCAGTAGCGTCCCGGCCACCCGAGACGTTCAACTGGAGGACTCCCACATGGCTGCAACACCGCGCGCCCGCCGCCTGGCCCGGCGCCCCAAGATCGCGACGACGGCAGTGTCGCTCGCCGCGGTCCTCGCCCTCACCCTGGCCGGCTGCGGCTCGGACAGCGAGGGTGGGTCGTCGTCGGCCGAGGACTCGGCCGACGCGTCGTACGGCGAGATCAGCATGCAGTACTCCTGGATCAAGAACGAGGAGTTCGCCGGCGAGTTCTACGCCGACGAGAACGGCTACTACGACGAGGCGGGCTTCGACGCGGTCAACGGGATCTCGGGCCCCGACACCGGCGTCGCCAAGCTGCTCAGCGGCACCGTCCAGGTGGCCCTCAGCGACGCGGCCTCGATCGGCGCCGCGATCGCCGAGCAGGACGCCCCGCTCAAGATCATCGGCGCGACGTTCCAGAAGAACCCGTTCACGATCCTGTCGCTCAAGGACGGCGCCGACATCAAGACGCCGCAGGACCTGGTCGGCAAGAAGATCGGCGTGCAGGACTCCAACGCCAGCGTCTTCGCGGCGATCCTCAACGCCAACGGGATCGACCCGAAGGACGTCGAGGTCGTGCCGGTCGACTTCGACCCGACCCCGCTGATGAAGGGCGAGGTCGACGGCTTCATGGCCTACCTGACCAACGAGGCGATCACCGTCGAGACGTCCGGCTACGAGGTCACCAACCTGCCGTACGCCGAGAACGGCGTGCCCTACGTCGCGGAGACCTACTCGGTCACCGACGACTACCTCGCCGAGAACAAGGACCTGCTGAAGGCGTTCCTGACGGCCGAGATCAAGGGCTGGAGCGACGTCTTCAGCGAGCCGACCGACGCCACCGTCGACCTGATCTCCAAGTACTACGACAAGGCCGCGTCCGAGAACGACGAAGGGCTCGAGGCCGTCTTCGGAGCCCTCGACCCGAAGAAGACCGGCCTGGGTCTGGAGGCCGAGAAGAAGCTGATCTCGACCCCGGACACCGAGGCCAACGGGCTCTTCACGATCACGCCGGAGCTCCAGGAGCAGACGGTGGCCTCGCTGGCCGCCGCCGGCTGGGACGTCTCGGTCGAGGACCTGTTCGACACCTCGATCATCGACGAGATCTACGAGGAGAGCCCGGACCTCAAGGACTACCTCTCCTAACCGATGACGACTGAGAAGATCACCCTGGATGCCGGTGCCCGCCGTGGCACCGGCATCCAGGTCACCGGACTGGGCAAGACCTTCCGATCAGCGGGCAAGGTCCGCGGCGGCCGCAGCGTCACCGCTCTGCAGGACGCTCACCTGCACACCGACCAGGGGTCGTTCCTGGCGCTGCTCGGACCGTCGGGCTGCGGCAAGTCCACGATCCTGCGGATCCTCGCGGGTCTGGAGGAGCCGTCCTCGGGGGAGGCCATCGTCGACGGCAAGACGCCGTCGGAGCTGCGCAAGGGCAGCGAGCTCGGCATCGCCTTCCAGGACCACGCGCTGCTGCCGTGGCGCAGCGTCCTGAAGAACATCCAGCTGCCGTTCGAGGTCGCCGGTCGCAAGGTCGACAAGGCCTACATCCAGGAGCTGGTCGAGCTGGTCGGGCTGACCGGGTTCGAGGACGCCAAGCCGGCGCAGTTGTCCGGCGGCATGCGGCAGCGGGTCTCGATCGCGCGGGCGCTGTCGCTCAAGCCCTCGGTGCTGCTGCTCGACGAGCCGTTCGGCGCCCTCGACGACATGACCCGGCAGAACCTCAACCTCGAGCTGCTCCGGATCTGGACCGAGAAGCCAGCGACCACGCTCCTGGTCACCCACGGCATCAACGAGGCGATCTTCCTGTCCGACCAGGTCGCGGTGATGAGCCCGCGGCCGGGACGGATCAAGGAGATCATCGACGTCGACCTGCCGCGCCCTCGTACGCCGGACATGATGCGCAGCCCGGAGTTCCACGCCCTCGCGGACCGGGCGTCGGAGCTGCTGTTCGGTGCCGACGGCCGGGCGGCGGCGGAGTCGTGAGTGACCGCCGTACCGTCCCGGGCTGGCTCGCCGGCATCATCGGGGCGCTGGTCCTGCTGGGCGCCTGGTGGGTCTTCTCGCTGGCATTCGTGCCCGAGGACGGCACCAGCTACACGCCGGTGCCGTCGCCGTTCGCGGTCATCGGGCAGCTGATCGACGACGGGCTGTCGGCGTACTGGCCGTCCTTCAAGGTCACCATCACCGAGGCGGCGTACGGCTTCGTGTGGGGCAACGGGCTCGCGCTGCTGCTGGCCGCGTTCGTGCTGGTGGCGCCGAAGCTCGAGCCGGTCATCATCCAGGTGGCCGTGGTCAGCTACTGCCTGCCACTGGTCGCGGTCGGGGGCATCGCGATCGTGATCCTCGGCGGCGCGACCCAGCCGGGTGACCCGTCGAAGACCGCGATCTTCCTCGCGGCGCTCGCCGTCTTCTTCACCACCGTCGTCGGCGCCTTGCTCGGCTTCAAGGCGGCCGACAAGGCCAGCCTCGACGTGGTGCGCGTCTTCGGCGGTGGCCGGATCATCCAGCTCCGCAAGGTGCGCCTGGTGGCCGCGCTGCCGTCGATCCTCAACGCCCTGCAGATCGCCGTGCCGACGGCGTTCCTCGGCGCCGTGCTCGGTGAGTACATGGGCGCCACCGACCGCAGCGTCGGCATCCTGCTGATCCGGCTGCAGGGCAACCTCGACTCCGAGCGGGTGTGGGTGGTGTTCCTGCTGAGCGCGCTGGTCGCGCTGGTGGGGTACGCCGCGCTCGGCCTGGTCGCTCGCCTGGTCACCCCGTGGGTCTCCGGAAGGGCGCAGCCATGAGCCACGTGCTGACGGCGAGTCCGGCCGGCTTCCGCCGCGAGCGCACGAAGGACTTCGGGAAGTCGATCGGCCGCTCGGTGCTCAACGCCGTCCTCACCCTCGGCATCGTGCTGGGGCTCTGGCAGGCCGTCGTCAGCTTCACCAGCGTGTCGCCGTACGTCGCCAAGGGGCCGGTCGACGTCTGGAACTACCTGTTCGTCACCGAGCCCGGAGCCCACAGCACCGCGGCCGAGCACCGCCAGCTGATGTGGGACCTGACCCAGCAGACGCTCCAGGACGCGGCGATCGGGTTCGTCGTCGGGATGACGCTGGCGATCGTGCTGGCGGTGCTGTTCACACTGTCCAAGACGGTCGAGGCCGGCGTGATGCCGCTGGCGTTGCTGCTGCGCAGCGTGCCGCTCGTCGCGATCGCGCCGGTGATCATCCTGGTCACCGGCCGCGGCACCCAGGCCTCGGTCGCCGTGATCGGCAGCATCGTGGTGCTCTTCCCGGCGCTGGCGTCGGTGCTCTTCGGCCTCAGCCGGGCGAGCAAGGAGAGCCTCGACCTGGTCCGCGTGTACGGCGGCGGCAGCTACGCCGCCCTGCGCAAGGTCTCCGTCCCCGGTGCGCTGCCATCGATGTTCGCCGCGGCGCGGGTCTCCGTGCCGGGCGCCGTCACCGGCGCGCTGCTCGCGGAGTGGCTGTCGACCGGCAAGGGCATCGGCGGGATGATCCAGAAGTTCAACGCCTCCGCTCAGTTCGACGCGCTCTGGGCGTCGGTCGCGATCATCACCGTCATCACGCTGGTGCTCTACAACCTCGTGCAGCTGGCCGAGAACGTCGTGCTCGCCCGGATGGGGATGAGCCAGACCTAGCGGCTCGTCAGGACCGCCAGCCGCTCGGTCGCGCGCGTCATCGCGACGTACCGGTCGACGGCGCCCTCGATCCCGGTGCCGAACGTGTCCGGGTCCAGCAGGACGACCAGGTCGAACTCGAGCCCCTTCGACAGCTCAGGCGTCAGCGACCGGACCCGGGGCGTCGCGTCGTACGCCGCGTCGGTGCTGATCACGCACGCGATGCCCTCGTCGTGCTCGGCGAGCCAGGCATCGAGGATCGAGTCGAGCTCAGCCGTCGACCCGTGCGTGACGGGGATGCCGCTGCTGCGGATCGATGTCGGCACGTTGGCGTCGGGGAGCGCGGCGCGGATGACCGGCTCGGCCTCGGCCATCACCTCCTCCGGCGTCCGGTAGTTGATGCTGAGCGAGGCGAGATGCACCTGGTCGAGGCCCGCGCGCTCCAGCCGCTCCTGCCACGACTCGGTGAAGCCGTGCCGCGCCTGCGCGCGGTCCCCGACGACGGTGAAGCTGCGCGACGGGCAGCGCAGCAGCAGCATCTGCCACTCGGCGTCGGTCAGCTCCTGCGCCTCGTCCACCACGATGTGCGCGAACGGGCCGGCCAGCAGGTCCGGGTCGGCGGCGGGCAGGGCATCCTGGTCCACCAGCGCGTCGCGGATGCCGCCCTGGCTGAGCTGGGCCCACATCCCTTCCTCGTCCTCGAGCTGGAGGATGTCGTCGACGACCCGGTCCATCTGCGCGCGTTCGGCGGCGACCGCGGCGACCCGCTGCCGCCGGAGCCGGGCGACCTCCGGGTCGCCGAGACGTTGCCGGGCCGCGTCGAGCAGCGGCAGATCGGAGACGGTCCAGGCTTGCGGATCCTCGCGCTGCAGAGCGCGCACCTCGTCAGGACTGAGCCACGGTGCGCACCTGCGCAGGTAGGCCGGCACGTCCCAGAGGTCGCCCACCAGGTCGGTCGGCTCGATCATCGGCCAGGCCTTGGTGAGGGTCTGGCGCAGGTCGGCGTTGCGGCCGAGCGCCTGTCGGAGCAGGTCGGGGGAGATCTCCTCGTCGTCGTACTTGTCGACCAGGATCGTGAGCAGCTCCTCCCAGATCTGGTCGCGCGCCTCGTTGTGCGGGACGCCGGCCACCGACGCGAACGCGTCCTCCCAGTCGCTGCTGCTCAGCCACAGGTCGACCCAGGGGGTCTCGACGTCCATGCCTTGGGTCGGCGGCTCCTCGTAGAGACGTACGGCGGGCTCGATCGCGTTGACCATGTCGGCGGTCGCCTTCAGCCGAGCCACCTCGGGATCGCTTTCGTACGGCGCCTCGGCGCCCTGGGGCACGAGCTCGCGGAGCGTGCAGGTCTGCACCCCTTCCTCGCCGAGGCTGGGGAGCACGTCGCCGACGTACGCCAGGTAGGGCTGGTGCGGACCGACGAACAGCACCCCGCCGCGACGGTGGCCGAGCCGCGGGTCGGCGTACAAGAGGTACGCCGTGCGGTGCAGCGCGACCACGGTCTTGCCCGTGCCGGGGCCGCCGTCGACGACGAGCGTGCCGCGCGAGCTGGCCCGGATGATCGCGTCCTGGTCGGCCTGGATGGTGCCAAGGACGTCGCGCATCCGCGCCGACCTGGTGTTGCCGAGGCTGGCGATGAACGCGGACTGGTCGTCGAGCGCCACGGCGTGGCCCTCGAGGCCGTCCGGGGTGAACACCTCGTCCCAGTAGTCGCTGACCCGGCCGAGGGTCCACCGGTAGCGGCGGCGGCTGGCGAGGCCCATCGGGTTGGCGTGGGTCGCCCCGAAGAAGGGCTCGGCGGCGGGGGCGCGCCAGTCGAGGAGCAGCGGAGTGCCGGTGCTGTCGCTCAGGCCGAGGCGCCCCACGTACACCGGCTCGCCACCCTCCGCCGGGACCATGTGCCCGAGGCAGAGGTCCAGGCCGAAGCGGCTCAGGGCGCGCCGGCGAGCGGTCAGCCGGTGCACCTCCAGGTCGCGGTCCATCGCCTCCTGGCCGTCTCCGCCCGGCGCCCGCCGAGTCTCGTCGAGGCGGTCCGAGAGGTCGGCGAGCGACTGCTCGAGGCTCGCGGCGATGGCGGCGAAGTGCTGCTCGTCCTTGCTGATCAGGGCCGGGTCGGCCTTGGCGGAGAGGTTGTCGGGGAGGGCGAACGCACTGGTCACGGGGTCGATGGTGCGGCACGACGGGGGTCTTGCCGCAAGCCGGGGGGTCCGCTATAAGTTGAGAGTGGAGAGGCCGACGGGCTTCTCCATTCCTATGTCTGCCGGTCCTGTTGGATAGCTCCTGTGAGCGAACCCGTGATCGAGACCCCGACGTCCGCCGGTGTGGAGCAGGCGCTGGCCCTCGCCCGTCGGTGGCTGCCCGCCTTCGTCGCCGGCCGTCGCGCCGACGACGACGTGTACGCCGAGGGTGTGTCCACCTGGCACAACATCGGCGAGTGGGAGGCGGAGATCCAGCGGACGCCGTCGCGCACCCGTCAGGTCGAGGCCGGCGCCGACGTACGGATCAAGGACGTGCGACTGCGGGTCTTCGACGGCGGCTGGGTCGTCCAGGCCACGGCCGTCGGCACCAACGCCGCCGGTGAGCCGGTCCGCATCCCGAGTTGCCAGGTTGTCACGTTGCGGGACGGGCGGATCGCGCGGTTCGAGGAGTACGCCGACTCGCGGGCGGCGGAGAAGCTCTTCGGCTAGGGCATGGCTCCCTATTGCCGAAGCGAGATGACGATGGTCGGAGTACGACGCCTCCTCGACAGGCGGTGGCGAGTTGCTGCGTGGCCACGTTCGCCAGGTTGGTTGTCGACAACCAACCTGGCGAAGGCATGGCGCGGAGCCTAGGTGTGACTCCTGGTGGTTTGACTCAGCCCCCGGCGATCCCCGCGCGGGTCGCTCAACGCGACCTGGTTCGACAATCGCCCTAGCGCCGCTCAGATGTTGGTCGGGATGTGCATGACGGTCCCGCCGTCCACGACGAACTCGGACCCGGTCGTGAAGGTCGACTCGTCGCTCGCCAGGAACACCACGAACGCCGCGACCTCCTCGGGACGGCCCGGGCGGCCGAGCGGGATCGGGATCAGGTTCTCCGGCATCTGGTCGGTGGCCGGCGTGCTGATCCGCCCCGGGTGCAGGGAGT
Source organism: uncultured Actinomycetota bacterium (assembly GCA_963707845.1). GTDB lineage: Bacteria > Actinomycetota > Actinomycetes > Propionibacteriales > Nocardioidaceae > Nocardioides. The sequence continues at coordinate 86,920 of CAVPRL010000013.1, read as the reverse complement.
TGACCCGTACGCCGTGCGGAGCGAGCTCCATCGCCACGGACTTCGTCAGACCGGTCAGGCCCCACTTGGAGGCGACGTACCCGTGTGCCCACGGGGTGCCGCGGAGCCCCTCGATGGAGGACGTGTTGATGATCGAGCCGCCGCCGGCGGCGATGATCGCGTCGGCCGAGGCGCGGATGCCGAGGAAGGCACCGGTCAGGTTGACGTCGAGCATCTGCTGCCAGAGCTCCTGCTTGTAGCGCTGGAGCTGGCCGCCGTTGAAGATGCCGGCGTTGTTGAAGAGCACGTCGAGCTTGCCGAACTCCGCGACCGTGTACGCGACCGCGCTCTTCCAGTCCGCATCGCTGGTCACGTCGAGGTGGACGTAACGCGCGTTCTGACCAAGCTCCTCGGCCAGGGCGGCGCCCTCCTCGTCGAGCAGGTCACCGATGACGACCTTGGCGCCCTCGGCCACCAGCATCCGGGCGCTGGCGCCACCGATGTTGCGCGCGCCGCCGCTGATCAGCACGACCTTGCCGTCTACACGTCCCATGCGCGGGACGATAACCTAGTTTTCGGCCAGGTAGAACACGTTCCAGTTCGAGGGAGAACCCATGTCGATCCGCGTCGCGCAGGTCAGCACCGGCAACGCCGGCAAGCTCACGCTGCGCCAGCTCATCGCCGACGACCGGTTCGAGCTGGTGGCGGTCTCCACGTCGTCACCGGACAAGGTCGGCAAGGACGCGGGCGAGCTCGCCGGCGTGGACACCGTGACGGGTATCGCCGCCGTCGGCGACCTGGACGCGCTGATCGCGGCCGGCCCCGAGTGCGTCGTCTACTGCGCGATGGGCGACACCCGCCCGCGCGAGGCGACCAACGACGTACGCAAGCTGCTCGAGGCGGGCATCGACGTCGTCGGGTCGGCGCCCGGCACCCTGCAGTACCCGTGGGGCACCATGCCGCAGCCCGTGATCGACAAGGTCGAGGCGTCCGCGCAGGCAGGCAACGCGACGGTCTACATCACCGGTGTCGACCCCGGCTTCGCCAGCGACCTGGTGCCGCTCGCCCTGGCCAGCACCTGCCAGCGGGTGGAGCAGATCAAGTGCTACGAGCTCGCCGACTACGCGACGTACGACGGCACCGAGGTGATGTTCGATCTGATGGGCTTCGGCAGCCCGGTCGACTCCACGCCGATGCTGTTCCTGCCCGGCGTGCTCGCGCTGGCGTGGGGCACCGCGATCCGGATGATGGCCACCGGCCTCGGCATCGAGGTGGACGAGATCGTCGAGTTCTGGGAGGCCGAGCCAGCGCCGGAGTCGTACGACATCGCCGCTGGCCGGATCGAGAAGGGCACCATCGCAGCCCTGCACTTCTCCATCAGCGGGATGGTCGACGGGCATCCCGCGATCGTCGTCGAGCACGTCACCCGCACCCGCGACGACCTGCGTCCCGACTGGGCGCGCCCGTCGTCCGGCGGCGGCGCCTACCGGATCGAGATCACCGGTGAGCCGTCGTACGTCGTCGACGTGGTGCCCAGCAGCGCGCACGGCGACCACAACCACGCCGCGATCGTCGCCGCCTGCGGCCGGATCGTGAACGCGATCCCGGACGTCCGCGCCGCCGCTCCCGGCATCCGGACCACCCTGGACCTGCCGCTGCCCACCGGCCGGGGGACGTACGTCGGTCCGGCCTGAGGGTCGCCGTACGTCGTCGAGTGACGTGAAATGGCTGTGATTTCGCCCGTGAGCCAGCCAATCGGCGTCACTCGACGCGCAACGGCGCCTCAGTAGTCGACCCGGTCCGCCTTCCCGAGCCAGGCGTCGAACGGCGCGAACGAGTCGGCGTGCCGGCCGGGCTGTACGACGGTCGGCCAGGTGGAGCGGTCGCGGCTGAAGAGCTCGTAGAACTCTCGGTCGTCGAAGCCGCCGCGGGCGGCGTCGTCGCGGTCGGCGGCGTACACGACCCGGTCCAGGCGCGCCCACAGGCAGGCGGCGACACACAGCGGGCACGGCTCGCACGAGGTGTAGAGCACGCAACCCGCAAGGGAGAAGTCGCCGAGGTCGGCGCAGGCGGACCGGATGGCGAGCACCTCCGCGTGGGCGGTGGGGTCGTTGTCGCGGGTCACCCTGTTCTGCCCGGTGGAGAGCAGCACCCCCTCGCGCACGATCACCGCGCCGAACGGCCCGCCGCCGTCGGCGACGTTGGCGACCGCGAGGTCGAGGGCGTGGGCCAACCAACGATCGTCGGTCATGAGTCCTCCGTGGTGGTGGTGGCGATCCGCCACAGGCGGTCGCGGCTCATCGGCAGCTCATAGGGGCGTACGCCGAGGGCGTCGCGCACGGCGTTGGCGACCGCCGGCGCGACCGGGTTGTACGGCGCCTCGCTCATCGACTTCGCGCCGCGCGGACCGAGCTCGTCGTACGTGTCGGCGAAGAGCACCTCGGTCGGCGGCACGTCGGCGATCTGCGGCACCCGGTAGTGCCGGAAGGCGCGCGTGACCACCTCGCCGTCGCGGACCATCAGCTCCTCCTGCAGCGCGCTGCCGAGCCCCTGGGCGACGCCGCCCTCGACCTGGCCGCGCAGCTGCTCGGGGTTGATCACCTGGCCGGCGTCGACCGCGTGCACCGAGCGCAGCACGCGCAGCTCGCCGGTCAGCCGGTCGACGGCGACCTTGATGCCGTGGACGTTGAACGCGACCGACCTCGGCGTACCCGCGTGATGCCCAGATCGGCTCAACGGCGGGGTTTCGCCCGCATCGAGCGCGGCGCGCAGCTCGCGGGCGGCGGCCGCGACTGCGGTGCCGGCGACCACCGACCCGGTCGAGCCGAAGGCGCCGGTGTCGTACGCCGCCGCGTCGGTGTCGGAGGAGTGCAGCCGGATCCGCGCCGGGTCGATGCCGAGCTCCTCGGCGACGAGCTGCACGTGCACGGTGGCGGAGCCGTTGCCGAACTCCGCGCTGCCGACGCCGATGGTGACGGTGCCGTCGACGTCGATGCCGACCGTCGCCTCGCTGTGGTGGCCCCGGGGCGGGATGGTGGCGATCATCGACGCGGCGAGGCCCTCGCCGACCGCCCACCGTCCGCCGATCGGCGCAGGCGAGTCGTCGGCCGCGAGCGCCGACTCCACGAGGTCGAGGCACTGGTCGAGGCCGTAGCTGCCGAAGACCAGGTCGGTGTCGGGCTCGCCGTTGACGACGAACTCGTCGCCGGGGCGTACGACGTTGCGCCGCCGCAGCTCGGCGGGGGAGAGACCGAGCTCGCGGGCGAGGTCGTCGAGGGCGGACTCGATGCCGAAGATGACCTGGCCCAGCCCGTAGCCGCGGAACGCGCCGGACGGCAGGTTGTTGGTGTAGACGGCCTCGGCGTCGACCCGCTTGTTGGCGCAGCGGTAGAGCGCGACCGACTCGTGGCAGCCGTGGAAGAGCACACCGACGGAGTGGTTGCCGTAGGCGCCCGCGTCGCTGAGCACGTCGAGCTGCAGCGCGGTGAGTACGCCGTCGGCGTCTGCGCCGAGCGTCACCGAGACCCGCATCGGGTGCCGGCAGGGTGCCAGCGTGAACTGCTGCTCGCGGGTCAGCTCGAGCTGCACGGGGCTCTGCCTACCTTCTTGGGCGAGGCGCAGGACGGCGAGCCCCACCAGGTCCTCGACCAGCATCTCCTGCTTGCCGCCGAAGCCGCCGCCCACGCGGGCGGCGACCACCCGCAACCGGTCCTCGTCCAGGCCGAGGACGTGCGCGAGCTCGGACCGCACCAGGAACGGCACCTGGGTGCTCGACCTGATCACCAGCCGGCCGTCCTCGTCGAGCCACCCGCGCGCGCCGTGGGTCTCCATGGCTGCGTGCGTGACGCGTGCCGTCTGCCAGGTGCCGCTCACCGTCACGGCCGCGGCAGCGAGACCGGCATCGACGTCGCCGATCTCGCCGTGGGTCTGGGCGACGACGTTGCGCTGCGGGTCGGCGATCCGGGACTCGTCCGCTGGCTTGTCGCCGTGCAGCAGCGGCGCACCGGCGGCGCGGGCGGCCTCGGGGTCGAAGACGGCCGGCAGCACGTCGTACTCGATCTCGATCAGCGCCGCCGCGCGTTGGGCGGCGCCGACGGACTCGGCGACGACGGCGGCGACCCGCTGGCCGCGGAAGCGGACGACCTCGTCGAGCATCCGGGTGTCGTCGGGGTCGTCGAGCCGGCTCTCGTGACGGGCGGTGGAGTAGAGGACGTCGGGGACGTCGTGGTGCGTGAGGACGAGGCGTACGCCGGGCGCGGCCTCGGCGGCGGTGGTGTCGATGCGGGTGATCCGGGCGTGCGCGTGCGGGCTCTGCACGAGCGCCAGGTGCAGCACGCCGGTCGCCGGGAGGTCGAGCGTGTAGGCCTCGGTGCCGGTGACGACCCGTTGCGCGGCCGGGGCGCCGAGCGATGCGCCGAAGGCGGCGCCGTCGCCGGGGCCGACGTTGCGCTTCCCTGCCAGCGCGTCGCGGATCGAGCGGTAGCCGGTGCAGCGGCACAGGTTGCCCTTGAAGCAGCGCTCGACATCCTGGGGCGCCTCGGCGCCGGTCGCGGTCATGATGAAGCCGGCCGTGCAGAACCCGCACTGGAACCCCGCAGCGTCGGCGAACGCGCGTTGGACGGGGTGCGGGTCCTCGGGCGTACCCAGCCCGGCGAGCGTGGTGACCTCGTGGCCCACGGCGCGGCCGGCGGGGTAGAGGCAGGAGTGCACCGGCGCCCCGTCGATGTGCACCGTGCAGGCGCCGCAGTCGCCGGAGTCGCAGCCCTTCTTGACGTCCAGGCGGCCGGCGTCGCGCAGGAAGGTGCGCAGGCACTGGCCCGGTGCGGGGGTCTGCTCGACCGGCTCGCCGTTGACCCTCATCCGACCAGCTCCTGCCGGACCTCACGAGCCAGTACGCCGGTGACGTGCGCGCGCCAGTCGGCGGGGCCGTGCGGGTCGTCGTACCAGCAGTCGATCGCGGCGAGCCCGGCGTCCAGATCATCGAGGGCGAGCACGACCGGTCGGGTGGTCGAGGCGGTGACGGTGACGCGTGAGCCGCAGCCGATGACGACGGCCGAGGCGCGGCCGAGCGGGGTGAGAGACGCGCGGCGGAAGGCGGAGGGCAGGGCCAACGCGGCGGTCGGTATGTCGATCGCGCGGACCACCTCGCCCGGGGCGAGCGTCGTCGTGCCCGCGCCGGTGACGAAGTCGACGACCGGCTCGACCCGATCGCCGCCGTCGGGCGTCCAGATCACCACCGTGGCGCCGAGAGCGGCCCCGAGCGACACCATCGCGGCGGCCGGGAGTGCGAGACACAGGTTGCCGCCGACGGTCGCGACGTGCTGGACCTTCCACGACATCAGGAACGAGTCGGCGGCGGCCCGGACCAGCTCGGCGGCCGGCCCCCAGGGAGCGTCCAGGACCCGCGAGACCGTGCAGGTCGCGCCGATGCGCAGCACCCCAGGCAACGACTCCCAGTCCGGCCAGCCGAGCGTGGTCAGGTCGACCAGGCCGCTGACCTCCGGCTGCGGCTCGGAGAAGAGCCAGGTGCCCCCGGCGAGCAGCGTCTCGCCGGGCGCGAGCACGAGGTCCTCGCGTCCCCGGGCCGCCCGGTGGCTGGTGACGTTGACGAGGTCCATCACTCGACCTCGGCGAGCCGGCCGTACGACGCGCTGATCTCGGCGATCCGGTCGCGAGCGGGCCGCCCGATGGTGGAGAGCACGCCGTCGGCGAGCACGCTGACCAGGCTCATCGCGGCGGCGTAGCTGTCGAAGGCGAGGGTGCTGGTGACCGGGCACTCGAGCCAGTACGCCGCAGCCGCCGCATGCCTGCGGGCGGTCGGGTCGCCGAGCAGCACGACCGTGGCGCCGGTACGCGCGGCCTCCTCGAGGAACGCCCCGAAGTCCGCCGGCCGGCGCCGGAACCCGACGACGACCACGGCGTCGCCGGCGCCCAGGTCGGCCAGCTCCTCGCTGATCACCTGGCCGGGCAGCGGAGCCAGGCGTACGTCGCCGCGCGCATGGGCGAGCTGCTGGCGCAGGTGCAGGGCCACCGGGTGGCTGTTGCGCCAGCCGACGACCAGCACCCGCCGGGCTCCGGCCAGCAGCGCGACGACGTCGCCGAGCACCGGGCTCTCCAGTGCGTGGCGCAGCGACTCCTGCTCGTGGGCGAGGTGGTCGACGGTCGACGAGGCGCCGTCGAGCCGACGCGGCTCGCCGGCGGACCGGAGGGCGCGCAGGTGGTCGCGGACCTCGTCGAAGTCGGTGAACCCCAGGCTGCGGAAGAGCCGGCTCATCGTCGCCTTCGAGACCCCGGCGAGGTCGGCGAGCTCTGCGGAGCGGTAGGTCGCGAGGTCGTCGAGGTGCTCGAGCAGCGTCTCGGCGGCCCGGCGCTCCTGCGGCGAGAGCACGGCGTACCTCTGGGTGATCCGTTCGTCGATCCTCATGCGCCCACCCGTGCCGCCACCTCGAGCACCGCCGCCTCCAGGGCATCCAGCCCGGCGGCGACATCGTGCTCCCGCACGTCCTCCTCGGGGTGGTGGCTGATCCCGTCGTGGCAGCGGACGAACAGCATGCCGACGTCGGTGACCATGCCGACCGCCATCGCGTCGTGGCCGGCCCGGCTCCACAGCCCCATCGGGTCGTCGTCACCGGTGCTGCGGATGCCCGCCATCACGGCCTCCTGCAGCCAGGGCGCGCACGGCATCGCGGGCGCCCGGTGGGTCTCGCGGACCTCGAACCTGAGCCCGCGGATCGCGCATGCCCGCTCGATCTCCGAGCTCAGCGACGACCACATCTCGTCACGTTCGGCGTCGGTCGCCGCCCGCAGGTCGAGGCTGATGTCGGCGCGGCCGGGGATCACGTTGATCGCCCCGGGCCGCACCTCGATCCGGCCGACAGTGGCGATGCACTCGGACTCGCGGGCGCGGCGCTCGATCAGCGTGATCGCCTCGGCCGCGCCGACCAGGGCGTCGCGCCGGCGGTGGTACGGCGTACCGCCCGCGTGCCGGGCCTCCCCGACGAAGGTCAGCCGGAAGCGCCGCGCGCCGGCGATCGTGGTGACGTAGCCGAGGGAGCGGTTCGAGGCCTCGAGGTAGGGCCCCTGCTCGATGTGCGCCTCGAGGTAGCCCACCAGCTCTTCGGGTCTCCTGGCGGCGTCGCCGACCCGGCGCGGGTCGAGGCCGAACGCCTGGAACGCCTCGTGCAGCGTCACCCCGTCACGGTCGCGCAGGTCCCACCAGTCCTCCTCCCACACGCCGGCGAACGCCTGGCTGCCGAGCAGGGCCTTGCCGAAACGGGTGCCCTCCTCGTCGCTGAAGCCGATCACCTCCAGGGCGAAGGGCAGATCGCGGTCGCGCAGGCGCTCGGCGACCGCGATCGCCATGACCACGCCGAGCATCCCGTCGTACGACCCGGCGTCGGGCACGGTGTCGAGGTGGGAGCCGAGGAGCAGCGCGGGCAGGCCGGGGGTCGTGCCCTCGCGGCGGCCGCACTGGTTGCCGGCCGGGTCCTGCCAGGTGCGCAGCCCGGCGTGCTCCATCCAGCGGCCGGCGACCGCGTTGGCGCTGGCGTGCTCGCGCGAGAGGTAGACCCGTTCGAGCTGCGGCGGGGTCGCGGTGAACCGGTCCAGCTCGGCGCACCGGTCGAGGACCTCACGGGCTGTCGTCATGCGTACACCTCCCGCGCCGCGGCGACGCCGCCGGTGGTGCGCAGCACCTGCTCGAGCGCGGCGAGGGTGACGAGCACGGCGTCCTTGCGGGCGTTGTAGCCCATCGTGCCGATCCGCCAGACCTTGCCGTGGAGGGGACCGAACGACGTGCCGATCTCGATCCCGAAGTCGTCGAGCAGTCCCGCCCGCGCCCGGTCACCGTCCACCCCGTCGGGGATCTCGACGGCGACCACGTTGTGCATCTTGTGCTCGACGTCGCCGAAGACCGTCATGCCCAGTCCACGCACGCCTTCGAGCATCGCGCGGCCGTGCAGTGCATGCCGTTGGACGGCGGCGTCGAGCCCCTCCTCGACCAGCAGCCGCGCGCACTCGCGGGCGCCGTACAGCATGGTCGTGGCCTCGGTGTGGTGGTTGAGCCGCCGCGGTCCCCAGTAGTCCATGACCTGCGCGAGATCCAGGTAGTTGCTGGCGATCCGCGCGCCCGGTGCGTCGGTCTCGTCGTCATCGCGGATGCCCGCCTCGACGTGCTTGCGTCCGTCGATGACAGCGGCGGCGCGCTCGGAGATCGTGATCGGCGCGCTGCCCGACGGGCCGCCGAGGCACTTCTGCAGTCCGGCGGTGACCACGTCCATGCCCCACGTGTCGGCCTCGAACTCGTTGCCGCCGAGCGATGCGGTGGCGTCGCAGTAGAGCAGCACGTCGTGGCGCCGGCAGATCTCCCCGAGGTCGGCCAGCGGCTGGCACATGGTGGTGGAGGTGTCGCCCTGCACGATCGCCAGCACCTTCGGCTGCACGCGTCGTACGGCGTCCTCGAGCTGCTCGGCATCGAAGACCTGGCCCCAGGGCACCTCGATGGTGTGCACGTCGGCGCGGCAGCGCTCGGCGATCTCGGTGAGCAGGTGGCCGAACCGGCCGAAGACCGGCACCAGCACCCGGTCGCCGGGCTCGAGCAGGGAGACCAGCGCGGCCTCGATGCCGGCGCGCGAGGTGCCGTCGACGAGGAACGTCTGCTCGTTGGCCGTGCGGAAGACCTCGCGGTAGAGCGCCATCGTCTCGTTCATGGTCGCGGTCATCCATGGGTCGTACTGCCCGACGAGCTGGGCCGACATCGCCCGCAGGACCCGGGGGTCGGCGTTGATCGGGCCGGGGCCCATCAACAGCCGCGGTGGTGGGTCGATCGGACCGATCACGGCGGTGTTCATGAGCCGGGCCTCCTCAGCTGCTGGCCCCACCGGTGGTCGGGGCGGTCGACGTCGACGGCGTTGCCGCGCACCACCGTGCGGGTGACCCGGCCGCCGTAGCGGATCCCGTCGTACGCCGAGATCGGGTTGCGGTGCGCGAGCTTCGTGGCCTTGATGCGGAGCTCGACGCCGGTGTCGTAGACCGCGAGGTCGGCGTCGGCGCCGGCCACGATGCGGCCCTTGGTGGCCAGGTCGACCAGGTCGGCGGTGTTGCGCGACATCCAGCGGCTGACGTCCTCGAGCGGGAGGTTGCGGCGACGAGCCTCCTGGGCGACAGCGCCGAACCCGACCTGCAGGCCGGACACCCCGCCCCAGGCCTGCTGCAGGTCGCCGTCGCCGCGCCCCTTCTCCTCGGCGGTGGCAGGGGAGTGGTCGCTGACGACCATGTCGATGACCCCGGCCCGCAGCCCCTGCCAGAGCTCCTCCCGGTTGCCGGCGTCGCGGATCGGCGGGCAGCACTTGAACTGCGAGGACCCGTCCGGGATGCCCTCGGCCGCGAAGCAGAGGTAGTGCGGACAGGTCTCGACGGTGACCCGCAGCCCTTCGTCCTTCGCGTCGGCGATCAGGTCGAGGGCACGCGCGCTGGACAGGTGCAGGATGTGCACCCGCGCGCCGGTCTCGCGGGCTCCGGCCAGCACCAGCTTGATGGCGGCCAGCTCGGCCGCGTCGGGGCGGGAGAGCAGGAAGTCGCGATAGGCCCGGCTCGGCGGCGCCGGCGAGGCCTCCAGCACCGCCGCGTCCTCGGCGTGCACGATCATCAGGCCGTCGAAGCGGACGATCTCACGCAGCGCGTCGTAGAACTGGTCGCGTTCGAGCGGCGGGAACTCCGCCACCCCGCTCGGCGCGAGGAAGCACTTGAACCCGAAGACGCCCGCCTCCCATAGGGGTTCGAGGTCGTCCAGGTTGTCCGGCACTGCGCCGCCCCAGAACCCGACGTCGACCATCAGCTCGCCGTCGGCCGCCTCCTGCTTGAGCTTGAGGTGCTCGACCGTGGTGGTCGGGGGGATGGAGTTGAGCGGCATGTCGACCAACGTTGTCGCGCCGCCGAGGGCGGCCGCCTCGGTCGCGGACACGAACCCCTCCCACTCGGTGCGCCCGGGCTCGTTGATGTGCACGTGGGTGTCCACGACACCGGGCACGACGTACGCCGAGTCAGGAGCGCGCAGCACCACCCCGTCGACCTCGTGGTCGACCGGCTCGATCGCCGCGATCCGGCCGTGCTGCACCAGGACGGTGGCCGGTGTGAAGGCACCGTCGACCAGCACCCGCTGTGCCTGTACGGCGTCGATGCGCATCCGGGCTAGGCCTCCGACCGCTGCACAGTGGCCTCGATCAGGCCGTACGGGCGGTCCGCCGCGACGAACACCTCGCCCGGGTTGTCCAGGCCGAACGGCTCCAGGTCGACCAGGAAGTGGTGCTTGTTGGGACAGGACAGGCTGACCTCCGCGACGTCGTCGTACCTCTCGAGGACGGCCTTGCCCATCGCGAAGATCGTCTGCTGGAGCGCGAGGGAGTGGACGTCGGCGAAGGTCGTGAGCAACAGGTCGCGGATGCCTTCGTAGCGTGCGTTGAAGTCCAGGTCGGTGCCGGTGTAGCGCCAGCTCGCGGTCAGGCTGGTCGCGAGGATCCGGTCGGTCGTCTCCTGCAGCGTGGTGTAGCGGTCGCGCGGGAAGCCGTGGAACTCGGAGCCGGTGGACTTCAGGACCGTGCAGTCCTTGATGCCTGCGGCGACGACGGTGTCGTCGCCGTCGATCTCGACGACCGCGGTCCGGGTCTCCCGGCCGCTGCGCACGAACGAGTGGTCGCCGTCGTTGATCCGCTCCCAGGCGTACTGCTCGGTCGCCCATCGCCCGCCGCTGACCCACTCGAACTCACCCGTGAAGTGCCGGCCGAGCCGTAGCAGGAACTCCTCCGGGGTGCCGATGCCGTCGCGGGCGAACGCGTACACGGTGTTCTTCTGGGTGTCGGTCGCGACCACCTGGCTGTTGTCGCCCTCGGTGTGGCAGGCCTCGAAGTCGCCGCGCAGCTGGCTGGTGACGTTGAGGTCCTCGATCACGTGTCGCGCGGTGTCCCTCGTGACGCGCACCAGGCGGCACTCCGCCTTGCCGTACTGGTTCGGCCCCAGCACGATGCGTCCGGCCACGTCAGCTCCCTCGGTAGGTGGTGTAGGCGTACGGGCTGAGCAGCACCGCAACGTGGTAGTGCGACTGCTCCGGGTCGACGGTGAAGGACACCGCGATCTCGGGATAGAGGGTGTCGCGCTGGGCGGCCGCGAAGTAGGCGCCGGAGTCGAAGACCAGCCCGTGGGTGCCGGCGCCGAGCTCGAGGTCGAAGCGGACCCGCCCGTCGGCGTCGGTCGTCGCCTGGGTGACGCGCCGGCCCTGCTCGTCGTACAGCATCACGGCGAGGGCAGCGGCGGGTACGCCGAGCGCCGCGTCGAGGACGTGGGTCGAGAGGGTGCTCATGAGAGGAGGCCTTCCAGTCGGAGCAGCGCGATCTCGCGCAGCTGCCCGGACGTCACCGCGATCTCGGTGTCGGGGTCGTTGGTGAGCCGCTCCTCGAGCAGCGCCAGGATCTCCTCGGCGTTGCGGCCCGCGGCGCGGACCAGGTAGATGCGGTCGAACCGTTGCTCGTACGCGGCATTGCCCTCGGCCAGCCGGCGCCGGATCTCGGCATCGTGCAGGTCGACGCCCGCCTGCTCGCTGCCCGACAGCTGCGCGCTCGCGCCGGAGCCGGTGTGCCGCTCGCCGATCCGCGGGTGGTCGGCGAGCGCCTTCTCGACCTCGATCGTCGCCCAGCCTCGCGCCAGCTCGTCGGCGCGGGCGAGCAGCTCGGCGGTCCCGGCGTACGGCCGGCCGTCGACGATGCCGTCCACCCAGCTGTCGATGTCGACGCACGGGCGCACCGCATCGGCGGCCGCGCCGGCCGGCAGGTCGTTGAACTCCTGGAGCTGCACCGTTCCTCCTCGAGCCGTGACACTAGGGATCCGATGTAAAGCAGGACCGAAACAACCGTTTCAGAGACGTTACTTCCTTATCGGTGGTTTCGAGGCTTACGCCTGACGGCCTTCGCACCTCAACGACCGACCCGGTGGTTTCGAGGCTCAGGCCTGACGGCCTTCGCACCTCAACGACCGACCCGGTGGTTTCGAGGCTCAGGCCTGACGGCCTTCGCACCTCAACGACCGACCCTGTGGTTTCGAGGCTCAGGCCTGACGGCCTTCGCACCTCAACCACCGCCCGGTGGTTGAGGTGCGAGGCGCGCTAGCGCCGAGCCTCGAAACCACTACCCGAGGTCGACGGCGAGGTCCAGGAGGTCCCGATCTCGTCCGCGCCCGGCAACCAGGCAGACCCCGACGGGAAGCCCGGCCCGGGTGCTGCGCGGGATGCTGACGGCCGGGAGCCCCGCGAGCCCGGCCAGGCAGGTGAGCGACATGTTCGCCGTACGCACCGCGTCGAGTCCCTCGCCGATCAGCGGTGCGACCGTGGCGGCGGACGGCAGCACCAGCACACGGTCGCCGACCAGCTCGCGGATCCGGGCACCGGCCTCGTCGACCAGCCGGCGTGCGACCGCGGCCCTGGCGTCGTCGATCAGCGACGCCGCCTCGAACCGCCCGCGTACGTCGGCGCCCAGCTCGTCGAGCCGCGGCGCCACCCACGCGCCGCGCTCCTGCCAGGCCTCCCAGGCCTGAAGCGTCTGGAACGCCTGCAGCCAGTCCGGCAGCTCGCTGAGGTCCCACGACTCCCGCATCGCGCCGTGCTCGGCGGCGTACCGGTCGACGACAAGCCCCACCTCCTCGCTGGCGATCGCGGTGAGGCCCGGCACGCTGACCAGCTCGCTCGCGGCGCTGCGCGGACTCGGCGGCAGCACCGCCTCGCCGACTTGCCGCAGGAGCTCCGGTGTGCGGGTCACCCAGCCGACCGCGTCGAAGGAGCGCGACAGCGGGAGCAGGGCGTACGTCGACGCGAGGCCGTGCGTGGTGCGGATGCCGTAGAGGCCTTGGTACGCCGCCGGCACCCGGATCGAGCCACCGGTGTCGGTGCCGAGGCCAATGGTCGCGTGGCCCAGCGACACCGCGCTCGCCGAGCCGGACGTCGAGCCGCCGGAGATGCGCAGCGGCGCTTTCGGGTTCGGGGGAGTGCCGTAGTGCGCGTTGGTGCCCGCCAGGGAGTAGGCGAACTCGTCGGTGCGCGCGATCCCGCGTACGGCGGCACCTGCCTCGAGCAGCAGCTCGACGGCGCGGGCGTGCACCGGCTCCACGCGCGCGTCGGCCAGCCAGGCCGGGTTGCCGGCGCCGATCCGCTGGCCCTGCACGGCGTACAGGTCCTTGACGGCGACGCTCTCCCCGTCGAGCGGACCGCTGCCGGTCGGCGCGACGAGAGGGTCGCCGACGACCCGCCAGATGCGGGTGTCGACCGCCGGAGCCGGGACGGAGACGTGGGCCGCGGTGACCCGCCACCCGTCCGCCGTCCGCACCCAGAGCTGGGTCTGCTGGCCGCGGCCGCCCCGATCGAGCTCGGTGACCGCGACGACGAGCGCGTGGTCGTCGTCGACGGTCTGCACGTGGGTCTGCACGATCCGGCGCTGCGGGGCGCCGCCGCGGCCGCTGCGGAAGGCGCTGATCTGGTCGTGTCCGACCAGCAGGCCGTTGGCGTCGCCGCGCAACGTCGTCGGTCCGGGCGCGAAGAGGCGGTCGAGCGTAGGCACGTCGTCGGACATCAGTGCCCGCTCGTACTCCCAGAAGGCGTCGACCAGTCCGGCCGGCACGGGTGCTTGCGTCATGCGTCGATCATGCCGAAGTCGGCCTTGCGGATCCGGGCGTGCACGCCCTTCACGACGTCGACGACCTGCGAGATGTCGAAGTCGGTGGCGGCCGAGAGGTAGGCGTACGCCAGTGACGGGTCCATCCCGTAGCGGCTCTCGAGCAGGGCGATCGCGTTGCGCACGCAGTTCTGCACCGCGACGTCGAGGTCCTCGTCCATACCGGTCGGCACCAGGTGCTCGGCCGTCTCGGCGAGCGGCCCGGCCAGCTCGCCGAAGCGTCGTACGGCGTCCTCGCGCGGCACCACGTCCAGGCGGACGGTGGCCCGCAGCGACGCCTCCATCGCGGTCAGCGACACCTCGCCGTCGCCCTGCGCGAAGTGCGGGTCGCCGACGTACGCCAGCGCCCCCTCGACCTGCACCGGGAGGTAGAGCGTGGAGCCGACCGTGAGCAGGTTGATGTCGATGTTGCCGCCGTGCCCGCCGGGCGGCACGGAGTGTGGCCGCGCATCGCCCGACACGGCGACGCCCATGATCCCGAGGAACGGCGCGAGCGGGAACTCGACCAGCCGCTCGCCGCCCTGTCGCAGCGGCAGCTGTCCGTGGGTGCCGTGGTCGTTGACGCTCGCGAACGCGCTGAAGAGCGCGCCCTCGCGCGGGTACTCGCCCGGCAGCGCTCCCTTGCCGTGCCGGTTGGAGATCACGCCGTACGGCACCCGGGGAAGGGTCTCGACCACCGTCATCGCGAGCAGGTCACCGGGCCGCGCACCGGTGACGCGGACCGGCCTGCTCACGACGTGCGGGCCGTCCACCCCGAACGTGTGCGGCACCTCGCTCGCCGCGATCTCGATGGCGTCGTCGAGCACCGCGGCCACGTCGTACTGCCCGAAGAAGGCCTTGGGATCACGCCCCTGGTCCTCGAGGATGCCTTCGTGGCTGACGGTGTCGAAGGTGACCTCGGTCCCCGGCTCGACCGTCAGCACGGCGTCGTCACCCGCGCACGGCAGCCGTCCCCAGAGCACGTGGTCGGAGGTCGAGGGCAGGTACGCCGCCCCGCGGATCGGCCCCGACCCCGGCTGCAAGACCTCGCTCATGCGAGGCGACGCTAGGCAACGCTTGTTTCACGGTGGTTTCGAGCGGGTGGTGGTTTCGAGGCTCAGGCCTGGCGGCCTTCGCACCTCAACCACCGTCTCGGTGGTTGAGGTGCGAGGAGCGCTAGCGACGAGCCTCGAAACCACCCGTCGAGGAACGTCATGTGTAGAGGCGGTCCACCACGTCGGAGTACTTCGTGTTCACGACCCGCCGCTTGAGCTTCAGCGTCGGGGTGAGCTCCTCGGACTCGGCGGTCCACTCGACGCCGAGCAGCTCGAACGACTTCACCTGCTCGGGACGCGACAGCCGCTCGTTGGCGGCGTCGACGGCCTGCTGCACGAGCGCCCGGATCTCCGGCTTCTCGGCGAGGTCGGCGAGGTTGGTGAACTCGATGCCGAGCTGCTGCGCCATGATCGGCGCGATCTCGCCGTCGAGGGTGAGGATCGCGACGACGTACGGACGGGCGTCGCCGATCGCCATCGCGTGGCCGATCAGCGGGGACTCCTTGAGGAAGTTCTCGATGTTGGACGGGGCGACGTTCTTGCCGGCGGAGGTGATGATCAGCTCCTTCTTGCGGTCGACGACCGCGAAGAAGCCGTCGTCGTCCAGGGTGCCGATATCGCCGGTGTGGACCCAGCCGTTCTCGTCGATCAGCGTCCGGGTCGCCTCCTCCTGGAGGTGGTAGCCGGGGGTGTTCACCGGTCCGCGGACCAGGATCTCGCCGTCCTCGCCGAGCCTGACCTCCATCCCCGGGTTGGCCCGGCCGACGGTGCCGAGCTTGAAGGCGCCCGGTCCGTTGGCGGTCACCGCGCCGCAGGTCTCGGTCATGCCGTAGACGTCGTACACCTTGAGGCCGAGGCCGGCCATGAACTTCGCGACGTCGAGCGGCATCGGTGCCGCGGCGGAGCCAGCCCAGGTGACCTGGTCGAGGCCGAGCAGCAGCTTGAGGAACCCGAGGATCCCCTCCTCCGCCTGGCGGTAGGCCTCCTCGATCTCCGGCGTCATCACGCCGCCGACCTCCTGCGCCTCCACCCACGCGAGAGCCGCCGCCATCGAGTCCTCGACCATCTTGCGGTTGGCGGGGTCCGGGTCGGAGGCGAGCTTGGCGGAGAGGCCGGTCTTGATCTTCTCCCACACCCGGGGTACGCCGAAGAACGCCGTCGGGTGCACCTCGCCGAGGGTGGCGAGCAGCTGCGCCGGGTCACCGATCGCGTGCATGTGGCTGCCCTGGATCTGCGGGCCGTAGAGCCCGAGGACCCGCTCGGCGATGTGCGCCAGTGGCAGGTAGCTGACGCCGATCTGGGCCTCGGTCAGCCCGGCGGCCTCCTGGGTGCCGATCGCCTCGAAGAGCACGTTGTGGTGGGTGAGCACCACACCCTTCGGGTTGCCGGTGGTGCCGGACGTGTAGAGGATCGTGGCCGGGTCGTCAGGGTTCAGCTGGCCCGCGCGGGCGTCGACCTCGGCGCCGTGTGCCTCGCGGTAGGCGCGGCCCGAGGCGATCAGGTCGTCCCATGACGAGTAGAGGTCGCCGGCCGGGACGGCGTCGGCGTCGATGACCACGACCCGGGCGATGTCGTCGCGCTCCTCGATCGCGCGCGACCACCGGGCGAGGTGGTCCGCGTCCTCCAGGACCACGACGCGCGGGTGGGCGTGGCCGGCCACGAACGCGACCTGCTCGGGAGCGAGCGTGTTGTAGATCGACATCGGCGTCGCGGCCGCGTGCACGGCGCCGATGTCGGCGACGAAGTGCTCGATCCGGTTGGTCGCCATGATCGCGACCGTGTCGCCGACGCCCACCCCCGCCTCGACCAGCCCGGCGGCGACGTCGAGCGCGAGCTCACGCGTCTGCGCCCAGGTCAGGGTCCGCCAGGACTCGCCCTCCGGCACGTGGTGCTTGTCGGAGTACGCCGGGTCGCCGCCGACTCTCGCGACGGTGTCGGCCAGGGCGTCGACGAGGGTGTGTCCCTCGATCTCGGCCTGGATGCGGGCTCGTTCCGCCAGGAGGTCAGGGCTGGCTACGGCGTCGGACATCGGCGGGGCTCCTCGGGGTTGAGCGTCCTGGTCATCGCCAGCGAGTGGCGAGGGTCACAGCCTCCCCGATCGGTGGTTGGAGTTCCAGACCTCGTACGAGAAAAGCGCGGCCTACGTGCTCAGGGAGGGGAAGGTCCAGGAGCCGTCCAGGATGGCCGCGCGCGGCTGGTAGAGCCGGACCGCGTAGTTCCAGCCGTCCATGATCCCGAGCGTGTTCGGCGCGTCGCCGGCTCCGCCGAAGCGCACCGTGATCGAGCCGTCCGCGTCCCGCACGGCGGTGACGCTGTTGATGCTGACGCCGGCGTCGCCGACCTGCTCGAAGTACCCGTCGCGGTTGTAGACCGAGATCGACCAGAACGCGTCGACCGGCACCTCACCCACGCGCAGCTCGTAGCTCCCGACCGGGAGACCGGGCTCGACGTTGAGGTAGAACGCCTCCTGCTCGGGCAGGCCGCCCCAGCCGGACGCGGTGCCGACCAGGTGACGGACCGCGTCGACGTCCTCCTTGCGGCCGAAGGACCGGTCATAGCGGGGGAGACCGCGGGAGAGCGTGAGCAGCGCGCCACGGGTGGTGTCGAGCGAGGTCGCGTCGTAGTCGGGCAGGACGAACGTCCGGGCGGAGGCGGCCTCCAGGAGCATCTGGTCCTGGAGCGCGTTGACCGCCGCGACATCGGCGGGGTCGTTGGGGTCGACCAGGGTCCGGGCAGCGACCAGCACGTAGTCGGTGTCGTACTCGTCGGTGGTGAGCTCGTAGGTGCCCGGCTCGTGCAGGATCCGGTTGATGTAGTGGTCCTCGTTGACGACCATCACCGACAGGTAGCGCCCGTCGCTGTCCGGCAGGGTCAGGGTCGCGCCGCCGGAGATGTCCACGATCGCGCTGGAGTAGAGCGTGTCGCGGTTCTGCCGGATGACGGGCTGCTCGTCCAGCGACTCCGGCGCGCGATGGTGGTGCAGGACGTTGACGCCGCCGCCCTGCTGCTGGAGGGCGGCGAACATCCGGTCGGTCTCGGCGCGGGCGAAGTTGTCGACGTTCACGGTCTCGGGGGTCATGGTCCGAACCTGCTGGAACAAGACGGCTGCCGGTTCACCCGGCACGGGTGAACCGGCAGCCGCTCGCGAGACGTCGTACGCCGTGGGTCAGATGCCCAGGGAGCGCCCGATGATCTCCTTCTGGATCTCGGTCGTGCCGCCGTAGATCGTCTGGATCCGGCTGTCCGTGAAGGCCTTCGCGATGGGGTACTCCATCATGTAGCCGTAGCCGCCGTGCAGCTGGACGCCGGCGTCCACGACCTGCTTCTGCAGCTCGGTGGTCCACCACTTCGCCATCGACGCGAGCGCGGGGTCCACCTCGCCGGCGTTGAGCTTGAGGATGCAGTCGTTGATGAAGACCCGCGCGATGTGGGCGTGCGTCGCCATCTCGGCCAGCACGAACCGGTTGTGCTGGAAGGACCCGATCGGCTTGCCGAACGCGGTGCGCTCCTTGGCGTACGCGAGCGAGATGTCGAGGACGTGCTCGATGGCGGCGACGGCCATGGCGGCGATCGAGATGCGCTCTTGGCCGAGGTTCATCATCAGCGAGATGAAGCCGGAGCCCTCCTCGCCGAGCAGGTTGGCCTTAGGCACCTCGACGTTGTCGAAGAAGAGCTCGGCCGTGTCCTGGGCCTTCATGCCGACCTTGTCCAGGTTGCGGCCGCGCTCGAACCCCTGCATGCCGCGCTCGACCACGAGCAGGCTGATGCCCTTGTGGCCGGCGTCGGGGTCGGTGCGGCAGACCACGATCACCAGGTCCGACATGATGCCGTTGCTGATGAAGGTCTTCGAGCCGTTGAGGACGTAGTGGTCGCCCTTGTCGACGGCCGACGTACGGATGCCCTGCAGGTCGCTGCCCGCGCCCGGCTCGGTCATCGCGATCGCGGAGATGAGCTCGCCGCTGACCAGGCCCGGCAGCCAGCGCTGCTTCTGCTCGTCGGTCCCGAGCGCGGAGATGTAGGGGACGATGATGTCGCTGTGCACCGGGAAGCCGGGTCCGCTCGCGCCGACCCGGGCCATCTCCTCGGCCACGACCGTGTTGTAGCGGAAGTCCTTGACCCCGGCGCCGCCGTACTCCTCGTCGACGTCGAAGCAGAGCAGCCCGGCCTCGCCGGCCTTGGTCCACACCTCGCGGCTGACCTGGCCGTCCTTCTCCCACTGGTCGTGGAAGGGCACGACCTCCTTCTCCAGGAAGGTCCGGACGGAGGCACGGAAGTCCTCGTGCTCCTGCTCGTAGATGGACGGTCGTGTCGACATCAGCTGACCCACTCCTTGATCTGCGCAACGGTGGCCACCGGGTCGTCCGACACGGGGGAGATCTGCAGGTTGGTGACGCCGGCCTCCTGGAAGGCGGCGATCCGCTCCTGGACGTACGACGCCGGGCCGACCAGGTTGCCGGCCTCGAGCCACTCGGTCGGGACGAGCGCCTCGGCGTCGCGCTTGTTGCCGCCCAGGTAGAGGTCCTGGATGTGCTTCGCCTCCTTCTCGTACCCGTAGTGGCAGGCGAGCTCGTTGTAGAAGTTCTTGCCGCGGGCGCCCATGCCGCCGACGTACAGCGCGTAGAGCGGGCGCATGAGGTCGAGCAGCTTCTTGGTGTCCTCGCCCTCGCCGATCGCGACCATGCCGCCGGCGGAGATCTCCAGCGGCGCGAGGTCGGCGGAGCGCTTGGCGGCGCCCTTGGCGAGCGCGTCGCCCCAGACGGTCTTGGCCTTCTCGGGCAGGAAGAGGAAGGGCAGCCAGCCGTCGGCGACCTCGGCGGTCATCGCGACGTTGTTGTCGCCGAGCGCGGCAACCCAGATGGGGACGGTGTTGCGCTCGACCTTGGTGAGGATCTTGAGCGGCTTGCCGAGGCCGAGCCCCTGGTCGGCGGGCAGCGGCAGCGTGAAGATCTTGCCCTGGTGCTCGAGGCGCTCGCGGCGCAGGCCCTGGCGCATGATCTGGATGACCTCGCGAGTCCGGCCCAGTGGCCGGTCGTACGGCAGGCCGTGGAAGCCCTCGATCACCTGCGGTCCGGACGCGCCGAGGCCGATCACGGCGCGGCCGCCGGACACGTTGTCGAGGCCGGCGGCGGTCTGCAGCAGGGCGCTCGGCGTACGCGAGAAGACGTTGAGGATGCCCGCGCCGATCTCGACCGTCTCGGTCTTGGCGGCCAGGTAGCCCATCAGCGTCGGGGAGTCGAACCCGTAGGCCTCCGCGACCCAGACGGTGTCGAGCCCCGCCTTCTCGAGGGCGACGACCTGGTCGGCGGCCTCCCGTGGGTTGCCCGAGTACATGAGCGGCGTCGAGAGCTTCATTGTGACAGCATAACTGTCACGGTCGTGGTGACGGCAAGAGGCCGAGTCGGCGCCAGATTGCAGTCGAGTCGGCGCTTGTTTTCTACGCCGGTCGAAAAGAAGCGCCGACTCGGGTGCAAAGTAGCGCCGACTCGGCGGTCAGCCGCGCCCGTGCCAGCTGTCCCAGAGGGCGGCGTAGGAGCCGCCGGCGGCGACCAGCTCGTCGTGGGAGCCGAGCTCGGCGATCCGGCCGTCCTCGACGACCGCGACCCGGTCGGCGTCGTGGGCCGAGAAGAGCCGGTGCGCGATGGCGATCACCGTGCGGCCTTCGAGTACGGCGGCGAGTGATCGCTCCAGGTGGCGGGCGGCGCGGGGGTCGATCAGCGAGGTGGCCTCGTCGAGCACGAGCGTGTGCGGGTCGGCGAGCACCAGGCGGGCCAGCGCGATCTGTTGAGCCTGGGCGGCGGTGACCGCGCGGCCACCCGAGCCGACCTCGGTGTCGAGGCCGTCGGGCAGCGCCTCGACCCAGTCGAGCGCGTCGACTGCCGCGAGCGCGCCACGCACGTCGGCGTCGGAGGAGCCGGGACGGGCGAGCACGAGGTTCTCGCGGACCGAGCCCACGAACACGTGGTGCTCCTGGGTGACCAGCGCGACGTGGCCGCGCAGATCGTCGAGCGGGAGCTCGGTGAGGCCGACGCCGCCGACCGTGACAGAGCCGGTGCGCGGCGGGTGGATGCCCGCGAGCAGCCGGCCCAGGGTGGACTTGCCGGCGCCGGACGGGCCGACCATGGCGATCCGCTCACCAACACCGACGTCGAGCGAGACGCCGTGCAGTACGTCGCGCCCCTCGACGTACGAGAAGCGCACGTCGTCTGCCGCGAGCTGCTCGCCGACGGGCTCGCGGCCGGTGACCTCGCGGTCGTCGGGCACCTGGGCCACGCCCAGCAGGCGCGCGAGCGAGGCGGCGCCGAGCTGCAGCTCGTCGAGGATCGAGACGATCCGGTCGACCGGATCGATCAGCATCTGCACGTAGAGCGTCGCCGCGGTGACGGCGCCGAGCGAGACGTGGCCCTGCGTGTAGAGGTAGCCGCCGAGGAGGAGCGTCGCCACCGTCGGGATCAGGTAGGCGATCTCCATGTTGGGGAAGAAGACCGTGCGCAGGTAGAGCGTGTAGCGCTCGGCGAGGTACGACGTCCTGATGTCGTCGTCCATCGCCTCGACCCGCCGCTGGCCGAGCCCGAGCGCCTCGACCGTGCGGGCGCCCTCGACGGTCTCGGTGAGGGTGGCGTTGATCTGGGAGTACGTCGCGCTCTCGCGCAGGTAGCCGTCCTTGGCGCGCTTGAGGTACCAGCGCAGCCCGATCACCAGAGGAGGTACGCCGAGCAGGCACGGCAGCGCCACCCACCAGCCGACGCTGACCGCGGCGACGAGGGTGAGGACGGCGGTGATGACGGCGATCGTCCACTCGGGCAGCGCCATCCGGACCGACCAGCCGAGCTGGTCGACGTCGCGGCTGGTGCGGGTCAGCAGGTCGCCCGAGCCGGCTTCCTCGACGACCCCGACCGGCAGGGCGAGGGTGTTGTCGACGAAGTCCTCGCGGAGCTCGGCCAGCACCTGCTCGCCGAGCACCTGGCTCAGGTAGCGGGCGAAGCGGGTCAGCACCGTCTGCGCCAGCAGGAAACAGGCGAGCAGGCCGATGATCTTGTCGACGTGGCCGACGGTGGTGCCGTCCTGGACTGCCTCCACCAGGCCGCCCAGCAGCCGCGGCGCGGCCAGGGCCGCGAGGGCGGCGCAGACGTGCAGCGCGAGCGCGCTGTACAGCATCTTGGGGTGCCGGCGGGCGAGCGTGCCGACGTACGCGCGGACCGTGCGGGTGTCGGCGACGGGCAGGTGGGTCGTCATCGTCCGGACTCCTGGAGCTCGGACTCGCGGGTGACGACGCGGCGGTACGCCGGGTTGGTGGCGAGCAGGTCGGCGTGCGTGCCGACGGCGACGATCCGGCCGTTGTCGAGGAACGCCACGGCGTCGGCGGCGTCCAGCATCAGCGGGCTGGTGGAGGTGACGACCGTCGTACGGCCCTCGCGGTGGCCGCGCAGCCGGGCCGCGATCCGGGCCTCCGTGTGGGCGTCGACGGCCGACGTCGGCTCGACGAGCACCAGGATCTCGGGGTCGATCGCGAGCGCCCGCGCGAGCACGAGCCGCTGCCGCTGGCCGCCGGAGAAGCTGCGGCCGCGTTCGGCGACGACGGTGTCCAGGCCTTCGGTGAGGGCCTCGAGCACGTCGGCGGCGGACGCGGTGTCGAGGGCACGCTCGACGTCGCCGTGGCCGGTGAGGTCGAGGTTGTCGCCGAGGGGCCCGGAGAAGAACATGGCGCCGGTGTCCGACACCACGATGCGCCGGCGCACCTCGGCCGGGTCGAGCGAGGTCAGCGGTACGCCGCCGAGGCGGACCTCGTCGTCGACCGGCGACGCAGCCATCCCGAGGCGGTCGGCGAGCTCGGCGGAGTCGTCGGGCTGCTCGCTGACGATCGCCGTCAGCAGGCCGGCGCGCACCTGCAGGCCGGTGCGGGTGTCGACGAGGTCGGAGCCGGCGGCCGGGGAGGGCGCGAGCTCAGCGGGCACGGTCACCTCGGGCTCGATCGACAGCACGTGCACGATCCGGGTCGCCGCGACGCGCGCGCGGATGACCTTGTTGGCGAACTCGGTGGCGGTGCGCAGCGGGATCATCAGGAAGGCCGAGTAGCCGTAGAACGCGACCAGCTCGCCGGGGGTGATCGTGCCCTCGACGGCGTACCGGGCCCCGATCCAGACCACGACCACGACGAAGAGGCCGGGCAGGAAGACCTGGAGCGCGTCGAGCACCGACTGCAGCTTCGCGACCTGCACGCCGGCGCCGCGGGTGGTCTGCGACTCACGGCGGTAGCGGTCGGCGAAGACCTGCTCGCCGCCGATGCCGCGCAGCACGCGCAGGCCGCCGACGATGTCGCTGGCCGTGTTGGACAGCCGCCCCATCAGGTGGCGCTGGTGGGCGCTGCGGCGCTGCAGGGGGCCGAGGAGCGGGGTGACGCCCAGCGTCAGCAGAGGTACGCCGACGAGCACGACCAGGCCCAGCGTGAGTGACGTCTGGAGCAGGATCACCGAGACCACGATGAACGACACGACCGCGCCGGCGAACCGGGCGGAGACGTCCATGACCTGGCCGATGTGGGACAGGTCGTTGGTGCCGATCGCCACGACCTCGCCGGTCGAGACCTTGCGCGGCAGGGTGCCGCCGAGGCGGGTCGCCTGGCGGGTGACGAGCTGGACGACGCGGTACGCCGCGATCAGCCAGTTGGTGACCGCGAACCGGTGCCGCATGATGCCGGCGGCCGCCTGGACCAGCCCGATGCCGAACAGCACGGCGGCCCACTCGAGCAGCTGCTCGCGGTCCTTCGCGGCGACGCCGTCGTCGATCGCGTGGCCGATCACGGCCGGCATCACGGCCTGCGCGCACATCCAGACGATGCCGAAGAACATCCCGCCCGCGAGGGTGGGCCACTGCCGCCGGGCCATCCACCAGAGGAAGCCTCCGGGGGTGCCGGTCTCCGCAACACCGGGGTGGTCCTGGGGGAGTCTGTGCACTGCCCCACGCTAAGGACTGAACCCCTTCGTCAGCGAATTGTTTTCGCGGTGACGGCCGTCACCCGCCGCCGGACACGGTGTCGAGCGACCCGCATGAGGCCTTGGCGAAGTCGATCGCGTTCTTCGCGCCCGGGATGCTCATCCGCAGGGTGATCTGGCCGGGCTCGCCGTCGATGTGCAGCCCGATCTTGAACGCCGTCGCCCCGCCGGCCTCCATGAACGCGTGGTCGTCGCAGCGGTTGGGCTTGATCGGGAGGTCGATGCGTGACGGTGCGTCGGTGCCGCGGACCGTCGCCTCGGGCCGCCAGACGTCGGTGCCGACGGGGGCGAGGACCGGCGTACCCGAAACGGTGTCGATGCTCAGCGTCGGACCTGGCCTGCCGCTCGGGCGTACGACGAGGGTCAGCGTGCCGGGGTCGCCGACCTTGCCGCTGAAGGGCACGTCGTCGTCCCAGGAGAGGTCCGCGACGGCGCCGATCGCGAGCTCAAGGCAGCGCGCGGTGGTGAAGCGACCGGCCACGTCGGTCGAGTCCTCGACGTCGATCGTCCTGCTGGTCGCGCCGTACTCGACCGTGACGGTGCCGGCGCCCCGCGGGTGGTCGCACGCCGGTCGGGGTGGGAGGTAGAGCGGGAAGCCGCGCTCGGACTGCGAGGGGACCGAGCGCAGCCGGGTGCCCGGGAGCGTGGTGCGGAACCGCGGGTCGGCGTAGGTGATCCGCGTGGGCGTGATCGCGTCGGCTGTGTCGTTGTCGATCCACACCTCCATCCGGCCGGCGGCGGCATCACGCGAGGACTGCCGCATGTCGGCGATCAGCTCGCCTGTCGGCGGCGGCTGGGTCGGCATCGGCAGCGGGGACAGCGTGCGGATCGACGGCGACGGGGTCCGACTGCTGGCAGGGCTGTCGTCGCTCGAGCATCCCGCCAGCAGGAGGGCGGCAAGGACCAGACCCGCCCAGCGCATCTCAGCCGGCCAGCCCGTCGACGACCTCGGCGTTCGGGAGCTTGGCGGCCAGCCTCCCGGGGAGGAGCAGCTTGGAGCGGCGTACGCCGGACCCGATCACCGCGACCTCGATGTCCAGGACCCGCGGGTCGACCAGCAGCCGCCACCCCTCCGGAAGCCCGACGGGCGTGATCCCGCCGTACTCCATCGCGGACTCCTCGACCGCGCGGTCCATCGAGAGGAACGACGCCTTGCGTACGTCGAGCGTGCGCTTGACCACGTTGTTGACGTCGGCCCGGGTGTCGGCGCGCACCAGGCAGGCGGCCACCCGCTCCTCGCCGTCGCGCTTGCCGCCGACGACCACGCAGTTGGCGCCGGTGTCGAGCCCGAGGTCGTAGGCCTCCGCCATCGCCGCCGTGTCCGCGATCGCCGGGTCGATCTCGACGACGCCGACCTCACCGGCGTACGCCCAGCTGCGGAGCGCGGCAACCACCGCGTCGGCCAGCAGATCGGGTCGGTCCAAGGCGGGCACGGTCTCGAGGCGGCCCAGGCTCGGCGTCGTCATGCGCCCATCTTGCTGCACCGCCGTCGTGGTGGTTTCGAGGCTCGGCGCTGGCGCGCCTCACACCTCAACCACCGGGGTCGGCGCTGGCGCGCCTCACACCTCAACCACCGGGACCGGTGGTTGAGGTGCGAAGGCCGCCAGGCCTGAGCCTCGAAACCACCACCATGTGCGCCGTACGGTCACCCGCTGTTCACGTCACCCGTGCCGGGTGGACATCGGGTCGGGCTGTGCTGGCGGCATGCGACAGGCCGCTCCTCTCGTCATCGCCCACCGCGGAGCTTCCGGCTACCGGCCGGAGCACACGCTGGCGTCGTACCGGCTGGCGATCGCGCTCGGTGCCGATTACGTCGAGCCGGACCTGGTGTCCACGAAGGACGGCGTCCTGGTCGCGCGGCACGAGGCGGAGATCAGCCGGACGACCAACGTGGGACGGCGCGGTGAGTTCGCGGACCGGCTGACGACCAAGGAGATCGACGGCCGGGCGGTGTCGGGCTGGTTCGTGGAGGACTTCACGCTGGCCGAGCTCAAGACGCTGCGGGCGGTGGAGCGACTGCCCGAGCTGCGGCCGCAGAACACCCGCTTCGACGGACGGTACGACGTCCCGACGTTCGACGAGATCCTCGGCCTCGTGGCGGCCGAGTCGGAGCGGCTGGGGCGCGAGATCGGCGTCTACCCGGAGACCAAGCACCCGGCCCACTTCGCCGGCCTCGACCTTGCGCTGGAGGAGCCGCTGCTCGACACGCTGTGGGTGCACGGGTACGGCGGGCCGGAGGCGCCGGTCTTCATCCAGTCCTTCGACCCCACCAATCTCCAGTGGCTGCGGTCTCGCACCGGGCTGCCGCTGGTGCAGCTGGTCGAGTCAACGGGACAAAGTGGTGGGCAGAGTGACTTGGTGACCTCGACCGGCCTCCGGCGGGTGGCCCAGTGGGCCGACGCGGTCGGCGTCGCCAAGGACCTGGTGCTGCCGCGACACCCCGGCACCGGCACGATCGGCGACCCGTCAGAGCTGGTGGCCGACGCGCACGCGGCCGGCTTGCAGGTGCACGTGTGGACCATGCGCGACGAGAACGTCTTCCTGCCGACCGGCTACCGACGCGGCGAGAGCCCGTCCGACCCCGGTGACTCCATCGAGGAGACGCAGGCGTTCCTCGACGCTGGGGTGGACGGGCTCTTCACCGATCAGCCGGACACGACTCTCGAGGCCCGGCGGCTTCACGCCTCCGGCATCAAGATCCACGCGGCGATGTAGGCGACGGCGACCGCGCCCACGCTGAAGATCGCGGCGACGACTGTGAGCAGCCGCACCAGGGTCACGTCGAGCCCCAGGTAGTCGGCCACACCGGAGCAGACGCCCGCGATCATCCGGTCGTTGCTGCGTCGGGTCAGGCGCTTGGCAGTGGTGTTCATCGGTTCTCCTCGTCGGTCTCCAGGACCGTGGTGTCGGTGTCTTCAGTGATGGGCTCGACCGGGGCGTCGCCGACCCATCCGGTCTGGCGGGTGGTCCAGCGCTTGCTGCCGGAGACGCCGATGGCGAGCAGGCCGGCGAGACCGGCCAGCACCCACGGCACCGGCAGCAGCCAGCGCACGTCGCTGCCGCCGACGGTGTCGCTCTGGATCAGGGCCCAGACGCCGACCAGGCCGAGGAAGGCGATCCCCATGACTAGGTGCCCGACGTTGACGGGGTGGCGTCCGGACTGACGCTCGATCTGTGTGGTGCTCATCGCTGGCTCACCTCGATCTCGCCGACACCCAGCTGGGCGTCGATGGTGATGTGCGGGTCTCCAGGGACGGAGGCCTCGCTGTTGACGTCGATGCCGCCCTGCCCATGGCCGAAGAGGTCGATTTGGCCGGGACCGTCGACATCGGCCCTGACCCGAGCGCCCATCCCCTCGGGGAGGATGATCTCGATCCGTCCGACGCCGCCCTCGACCTCGAGCGTGCGCCCGTCGAGGCCGGCGAGGTCGGTGACCTCACGCAGGTCGATGACCTGCTCACCGGCGTCGAGCCAGTAGCGGTCGTCGAGCGCCGACGCGGTCGTCGGCGAGACGTTGATCTGGTCGCCCTCCCACTCGTTGGCGGCGGTGGCGCCGGCCAGGCCGACGGTCGCGATCAGGCCGACCAGGATGATGCCGCCGGCCCGGCCGAAGAACGCGCCGATCACCAGCATCACGCCGCAGATCGCCACTGCCAGGGCGGGGTACGCCGGGTCGGCGATGTCGGCGCCGGCCAGGTCCGCGATCCCGAGCAGTCCCTCGGCCAGCGCGATCAGCGCGATCGTGAACCAGAAGAGGATCGGTCCGCGCTTGCGCGGGTTCGGGACCCGCTGCGGCACCACGGGAGCGACGTACGGCGGCTGGGGCGGGTAGTAGGCCGGGGACGGGGCGGCGGCGTACGGGTTCTCCTGCGTCGGCGGGACGTACGGCGCGGCGCCGTACGACGCGGCGCCGTACGACGCGGGCGGCACGCCGGGAGCGGGCGGCGCCTTGGGCGGGTTGTTGCGGGTCAGCAACCACAGCGCGACCAGCGCGACGATTGCCACCGGCCACGGGAACCAGAACGCCCCCCACGAGTCGCCGATGAGCGCCACGGCCGCGAGCACGCCGACGATCATCAGGGCGATCGTGCGGCTGCGCTCGTCGAGGTTGAACGGCGCCTTGGCGTCGCCGTCCTCGGGGACGAGCAGCCAGCAGGCGCCGTACAGGATCAGGCCGGCGCCGCCGAAGAAGACGAGGACCACGAACGCCACCCGCAGGATGAGCGGGTCGACGTCGAGGTGGCGACCGAGGCCGCCCGCGACGCCGGCGACCTTGCGGTCGGTGGTCGAGCGGCGGAGGCGGCCGAGGTCACGGACCTCGTCGCGGGTGACCCGCGGGCCGCTGTCCCCGGTGGGGTCCTGCGGCGGCGGGCCGGATGGTGCTTCGGGCGGTGTGGTGGTCATGGCATCAAGCCTGCTGCCTGGGCGCGCTCCGGACCATCGGGGACGCCCCTGATCCTGGGCCGGGGGTGGCCCCTGACGGTCAGGGTCACGCCGGGGTCAGCCCTCATGGTCCGGGGTGCTCCGCTGTGTGACGATTGACCTCGACATGAGCAGCACACGTGCCACCGCCGACGCAGGCGCGTCGGTCCCCAGGGGGAGCCGGCGCGCCTATCGCGACACCCAGGAGCCGGTCCTCGGCGGCGTGGCCTCCGGGCTCGCCCGCCATCTGGGGTTCCCGGTGCTCTGGGTGCGTGCGGGCTTCGTGGTCGCGGCGTTCCTCGGCGGCTTCGGTGTCGTCTTCTACGCCGGCCTCTGGTGGCTGCTGCCGTCGGACTCCCGCTTCGAGACCGGTGCCCCCGGCATCGAGAGCGCCACCCGCGGCGGCCGCCGCCCCGGCCGGATCCGGCGGCTGACCGACATCGGCCCCGCGATCGCGCTCGCCGCGCTCGGCCTCGGCGCGATCCTGCTGCTCGAGGCCGTGCTCGGCCGGGGCGCCGTCTTCTGGCCGCTGGTGATCGGCATCGTCGGCATCGCCCTGCTGTGGCGCCAGGCCGACGAGGCACAGCGGGAGCGCTGGCTCGACAGCACCGGCCGGATCAACCCGATGCGGGTCGTCTTCGGCGACGGCGGCTGGGCGTCGTACGCCCGGGTCGCGGCGGGCATCGGCCTGATCGTGCTGGCGCTGGTCCTCTACTCCTTCAGCGGCGGCTCTGTCGGCATGGCCCGCGACGTCACCGTCGCCGCGCTGCTGACCGTGTGCGGCCTGGCCATCGTGATCGGGCCGTGGATCTACCGGCTCGCCTCCGACCTCAGCGACGAGCGGGCCGAGCGGGTGCGCACCCAGGAGCGCGCCGACGTCGCCGCGCACCTGCACGACTCCGTGCTGCAGACGCTGGCGCTGATCCAGAAGAACGCCGCCGACGGCGCCACTGTCGCCCGTCTCGCCCGCGCCCAGGAGCGTGACCTCCGGTCGTGGTTGTACGCCGGCGAGTCCACCGACGAGCGCACCGTCGCGAGCGCCCTGCGCGGCGCCGCGGCGCGCATCGAGGACGAGTACGGCGTGTCCGTCGAGGTCGTCAACGTCGGCGACTGCGACGTCGACGAGGAGCTGCGCCCGATCGTGCACGCCACCGGCGAGGCCGTCACCAACGCCGCCAAGCACGCGGGCACCGGCAAGGTGGACGTCTACGCGGAGATCACGGACGGCGCGGTCGACGTGTTCGTGCGCGACCGTGGCCGCGGCTTCGACCCGGAAGCGGTGCCGGCCGACCGGTACGGCGTACGCAACAGCATCATCGACCGCATGCAGCGGCACGGCGGTTCGGCGGAGGTCCGCTCTGCACCCGGCGACGGGACCGAGGTGCGCCTGCACCTGGCCCGTCGGCCACGACAGGAGGAGAACGATGACTGAGACCACGGCGCCGCGCGGACCGGTCGGGATCGTGATCGTCGACGATCACGCCATGTTCCGCAGGGGCGTGCGCGCCGAGCTGGAGAGCGTCGGGCGCGGCCACGTCGAGGTGCTGGCCGAGGCGGCCGACGTCGACGAGGCGATCGCCGCGGTCACCCAGCATCACCCGCGGGTCGTGCTGCTCGACGTACACCTCCCCGGCGGTGGGGGAGTCGAGGTGATGCGGCGGATGGCGACGTCCGGCGCCTCCCCGGACACCCGCTACCTGGCGCTGAGTGTCAGCGACGCCGCCGAGGACGTCATCGGCACCATCCGTGGCGGCGCCCGGGGCTACGTCACCAAGACGATCACCGGCCCCGAGCTGGTGCAGGCGATCGGCCGGGTCGCCGAGGGCGACGCCGTCTTCTCGCCCAGGCTGGCGGGCTTCGTGCTCGACGCCTTCTCCGGCTCCATCGACGTCGCCGCCGTCGACGAGGACCTCGACCGGCTCACCGAGCGGGAGCGCGAGGTGATGCGGCTGATCGCCCGGGGCTACGCGTACAAAGAGGTGGCCAAGGAGCTCTTCATCTCGATCAAGACCGTGGAGACCCACATGTCGAGCGTGCTCCGCAAGCTCCAGCTCTCCTCGCGCCACGAGCTCACCCGCTGGGCCTCCGACCGGCGACTCCTCTAGGCCACGCCGTCAGCGTGCGATCCGCCGAACGCCACTATTCAGCGGTCACCGGTGGGAGCATGACGCCCATGCCTGACTACGGACAGCGCCCGGCGGCGCCCGAGCCGCAGCCGGCCCGCCGCCGAGACGGGTGGGCCGGGTGGGCAGCTTCGTTCTGCCAGGGCCTGGTGGTGGTGTGCCTCGCGCTCCTGACCTGGGGCTCCCCGGACGAGCATTGGAGGTGGGTCGCGGCCGTGGGCGCGGTGGCGATCGGCGGGCACCTCGTCTTCGGGCTGATCACGAGAAGGCCGGCGCGCTCTCCGGGACACCAGCACGCGCCCTAGGCTGCGGCCATGGACTTCCTGCGACACCTTCTGCTCGTCATCCACCTGCTCGGGTTCGCCGCCCTCTTCGGCGGTCTGCTGACCCAGGCGCGCCGGCCCGAGAAGTCCGTCAACGGCCTGATGCGCGACGGCGCGGGTACGGCGTTCGTCGCCGGGCTGCTGCTCGTTGGTGTGATCGAGGCCGACGGCGGGTCCGTCGACTCTGCCAAGATCGCGGTCAAGAGCCTGATCGGCCTGGCGATCCTGGTGCTCGTGATGGCGAACCTCCGCAAGGAGCGGATCGCCCAGGGCCTGTGGCTGCTGCTGCTCCTGCTGACGGTCGCGAACGTGTGCGTCGCGGTCTTCTGGGTGCCCGCGCACGGCTGACCACCCCGGTAGGTCTCCTCCGAGGTTCGCTCAGGTCACTCCCCGGATGGCCGATGTGCCCCGTCGAACGGCATTCGACGACGAGAGGCACCCCCGGTGGACGACATCGACGAGATCGTCCAGGAGTTCCTCGTGGAGAGCCACGAGAACCTGGACCAGCTCGACCGCGACCTGGTCGCTCTCGAGCGAGAGCCCGAGTCGCGCGACCTGCTCGGCAGCATCTTCCGCACGATCCACACGATCAAGGGCACGAGCGGGTTCCTGGCCTTCGGTCGGCTCGAGTCGGTGACCCACGTCGGCGAGAACCTGCTCGCCCGCCTGCGCGACGGCAAGATGTCGATGAGCCCGCAGACGACCGATGTCCTGCTCGCGATGGTCGACGCCGTT
Source organism: uncultured Actinomycetota bacterium (assembly GCA_963707845.1). Classification (GTDB taxonomy): domain Bacteria; phylum Actinomycetota; class Actinomycetes; order Propionibacteriales; family Nocardioidaceae; genus Nocardioides. The sequence goes on along the minus strand of CAVPRL010000013.1, from coordinate 55,605 downwards.
CGCGACCTGCTCGCCGCGATCGAGCAGACCGGCGCCGAGGGTGAGACCGACGTGAGTGGTGTGGTCGCCCGGATCACCGCGATCCTGGACGGCAAGGCCCCCGAACCCGTTGCCGAGCCGGTCGCCGAGATCACCGCCGAGCTCGTCGCAGAGGTCGTCGCAGAGCCCGTCGTCGTACCCGTCGCCCAGGCCGCACCGGAGCCCGTCGCCGAGCACGAGGAGCACGGACACCGCCGTACCGTCGCCGAGTCGTCGATCCGGGTCGACGTCGACCTGCTCGACACCCTGATGCGCCTGGTCGGCGAGCTGGTGCTGACCCGCAACCAGGTCGTCCGTCAGGCCGGCGACCTGCAGGACGTCGACCTGATGCGCTCCTCCCAGCGCCTCAACCTGATCGCCAGCGAGCTGCAGGAGGGGGTCATGAAGACCCGCATGCAGCCGATCGACAACCTCTGGTCCAAGCTCCCCCGCGTCGTCCGCGACCTCGGCGCGAACTGCGGCAAGCAGGTCTCGCTGACCATGGTCGGCAAGGAGACCGAGCTCGACCGGACGCTCCTGGAGGCGGTCAAGGACCCGCTCACCCACCTGGTCCGTAACGGTGTCGACCACGGGCTCGAGAGCCCCGAGGAGCGCGTCGCCGCCGGCAAGCCGGCCGAGGGCGTCCTCACCCTGCGCGCCTACCACCAGGGCGGCCAGGTCGTCGTCGAGGTCAGTGACGACGGCGCCGGCATCGACTCGGAGCGGGTCGCGGCCAAGGCTGTCGAGCGCGGTCTGCGCACGCAGGCGCAGGTCGCGCAGATGTCGCCGACCGACGTCCTCCAGCTGATCTTCGTCCCCGGCTTCTCGACCGCGGCCGCCGTGACCAACGTGTCCGGCCGTGGCGTCGGCATGGACGTCGTGAAGACCAACATCGAAGGTATCGGCGGCACCATCGAGGTCGAGTCGGTCGTGGGCCGCGGTACGACGTGCCGCCTCCGCATCCCGCTCACCCTCGCCATCGTGCCGGCGCTCACCGTCGAGTGCGCGGGCGACCGCTACGCCATCCCACAGGTCAGCCTGCTCGAGCTGGTGTCGCTCGACGCCGACCGCGCGGCCAACGCCGTCGAGGACGTCAACGGCGCCTCGGTCTACCGCCTGCGGGGCACGCTGCTGCCGCTCGTCCGCCTCGCCGAGGTCCTCGGCGTCGAGTCCGACCGCTCCGACGGCCACGTCGTCATCGCGGTGCTCCAGGCGGAGGGCAAGCGCTTCGGCCTCGTGATCGACCGGGTGCTCAGCACCGAGGAGATCGTGGTCAAGCCGCTCGGCTCGCAGATGAAGGCGATCGGCACCTACTCCGGTGCGACGATCCTGGGTGACGGCCGGGTCGCGCTGATCCTCGACGTCCAGGCGCTCGCTCGTCGGGTGCTCAACGCCGACGCCCTCGAGCTCGACGACTCCGACGACCACGACTCCCGTGCCGCCACGTCCGAGAGCCTGCGGCTCCTGGTCGCCGGTCTCGGCGGTGGCCGCAAGGTCGCGATCCCGCTGTCGTCGGTCACCCGGCTCGAGAACTTCGACCAGTCCGCCGTCGAGCGCATCGGCAACCGGGAGGTCGTGCAGTACCGCGGCGGCATCCTGCCCGTGGTGCGCCTCAACAGCTACTACGGCGCGATCAGCGACCGGGACGGCGACGAGCTGGTGGTCGTCATCTACACGGTCGGTGACCGCAGCGTCGCGATCGCCGTTGACGAGATCGTCGACATCGTCGACGAGGACACCGAGTTCCACGCCGAGGTCACCGACCACGGCGTGCTCGGCTCGACCCTGGTCCGGGACCGGATCGTCGAGGTCCTCGACGTACGGGCCGCGATCCTCTCCGCGGACCCGACCTTCTATACCGCGTCCGACGAGTACGGCGCCGAGCTCCAGGAGACGATGTGAGCACCCGACTGGTGACCTTCACCCTCGACGGGCGCCTCTTCGGCGTCGAGGTCAACGCGGTCCAGGAGGTCCTCCGCGGCCAGCCGCAGACCCGGATCCCGCTCGCGCCCGAGAGCGTCTCCGGCCTCATCAACCTGCGCGGCCAGGTCCTCAGCGCGGTCGAGCTGCGCGCTCGTCTCGGGCTGCCCGACCGGGACGCCGACCAGGAGCCGATGCTCGTGGTCGTGCGGGTAGCGGGCGAGACCATCGCCCTCCTCGTGGACAGCATCGGGGCGGTCATGGACGTCGACGACGACCAGTTCGAGCTGCCGCCCGACACCCTCAGCGGCCCGTCGCGGGAGTTCCTGCACGGTGCCTACAAGCTCGAGAGCCAGCTCCTGCTAGCTCTCGACGTCGACCGCGCCGTCGCCGCCTAACCCGAGGAAAACACCATGTCTCTCAACATCACCTGGACGGTCGGCCGGCGGCTCGCGGCGATCGCCGTCATCGGCGCGGCCACCTCGGCCGTCGTCGCCGGCGTCTCGCTCGCCGGGTTCCGCGGCCTCGACCAGGACGCCCAGGAGCTGGCCAAGCTGCAGGACGCCCGCTCGCTCTTCCACGCCCTCGACACCCGATCCAGTGAGCTCAAGGTGGACGGGCTCAAGGCCGTCACCTACGCGGACAACGAGTCGATCGCCCAGGACGTGGTCGATGACACCGCCACGATCGACGACCTGCTCGCACAGCTCGACGCGCTCGGCCTCGACAGCGACGCGTCCGCGGAGGAGGCCCAGGGCTTCAACGACGCGTGGACCGGCTACGAGGCGGCGATCGCCGACTTCGTCGACCGCGCCATCGCCGACCAGGGAGCCGCACGCGACCAGGTCGAGAAGGTCCAGAAGGCCAACGACCAGATGGACGGCATCCTCTCGGGCGCCATCGACGCGATGGAGACCCAGGCGGCGGCCAAGGAGGCCGAGGCCAACAGCACCCGGGAGAGCGCGGTGTTCCTGCTGCTGCTCGCCGGGGTCCTGGGTCTGGTCGCCCTGGTGGCCCTGGCCTGGCTGATCTCGCGCTCGATCACCCGTCCGCTGCGCCAGGGCGTCGATGCCCTCAGCGCCTTCGCCGGCGGCGACCTCACCCAGCGGGTCGAGGAGCGGTCTGCCGCCGAGCTCGGTGAGCTCGAGCGGGCGCTGAACCAGTCGATCGACTCCGTGTCGGCGATCGTCTCCGACGTGGTCGGTTCTGCCGATGCGGTGGCGGCTGCGTCGGAGGAGCTGTCGGCGTCGTCGCAGCAGATTGCTGCGGGTGCTGAGGAGACGTCGGTGCAGGCTGATGTGGTGGCGGGTGCTGCGGATGAGGTGTCGCGCAACGTGCAGACGGTGGCGGCGGGTTCGGAGCAGATGGGTGCGTCGATCCGGGAGATCGCGAGCTCGGCGAACGATGCTGCTCGGGTTGCGAACGAGGCGGTGAGCATCGTGGAGCGGACCAACGAGACGGTGGCGAAGCTGGGTACGTCGAGCTTGGAGATCGGGAATGTGGTGAAGGTGATCACCTCGATCGCGGAGCAGACCAACTTGTTGGCGTTGAACGCGACGATCGAGGCGGCTCGTGCTGGTGAGGCGGGCAAGGGTTTCGCGGTGGTGGCGAACGAGGTGAAGGAGCTGGCGCAGGAGACGGCGCGGGCGACGGAGGACATTGCGCGTCGGGTGGAGGCGATCCAGGGTGACACGACTGGTGCGGTGGAGGCGATCGGGGAGATCTCGACGATCATCGGGTCGATCAACGACTACCAGCTGACGATTGCTTCGGCGGTGGAGGAGCAGACGGCGACGACGAACGAGATGTCGCGCAACGTGGCTGAGGCGTCGTCTGGGTCGGGTGAGATCGCGGCGAACATCTCGGGTGTCTCGGCGGCGGCTCAGTCGACGACGCAGGCGTTGTCGCAGTCGCGTGCCGCCATCGACGAGCTCGCCGGCATGGCCGCCGAGCTCCGCACCCAGATCTCCCGCTTCCAGCGGGCCTGACCCCCACCAACCAACTCTCGAGCAAGGGCAACTCCATGAACCGCCTCCGCAACTGGTCGGTCGCACAGCGACTCACAGCCGTCGCCGTCATCAGCGGCCTCACCATGACGATCCTCGGTGCCGTGGCGATCTCGGGCATCAACGACCTGCGATCGTCCTCCGACGAGCAGACCGAGATGGGCACGGTGGTCGGCTCGATCCAGTCGCTCAACCTGGTCGCCCAGTCGCTGAGCTCGGACGCCTACCTGGCCGCCGGCCTCGACGACCCGTCCGGCGTGCCCGGCCAGCTGCAGGCGCACCTGGCCGAGCTGCAGGACATCATGGGCGGGCTCGAGGACGTCGACCTCGCGCACAGCAAGCTCCAGCTGACCGAGGAGGACTCGGCGGCGTTCCAGAAGGCCTTCGAGGACTACGTCAAGGCGGTCTCGACCTTCGTGACGGGCGCGCTCGCCGACCAGGGCGCCGCGCGCCACCAGCTCGACGAGATCCAGAAGGCGAGCGACAAGCTCGACAAGACGATCGGTACGGCGGTCGACAGCGTGTCGGCTGCGACCGCGGCGTACAGCGTCGACCAGGACGGCGTGCGCAACCGCGTGCTCTGGACGACGGTGATCGCCGGCGTCCTCGGCCTGGTCCTGATGGTCACGCTGATCACCCTGATCTCCCGCTCGATCGTGCGGCCGCTGCGCCGCAGCGTCGGCGTGCTGACCGCCTTCGCCGGCGGCGACCTGTCGAAGCGGGCCGAGGAGACCTCGGCCGCTGAGCTCGGTGAGCTCGAGCGAGCCCTGAACCAGTCGATCGACTCGGTCTCGGGCATCGTCACCGCGGTCCAGGGTTCGGCGGACGCCGTTGCGGCGGCGTCCGAGGAGCTGTCGGCGTCGTCGCAGCAGATCGCGGCCGGTGCCGAGGAGACGTCGGTGCAGGCCGGCGTGGTCGCGGGCGCCGCCGACGAGGTGTCGCGCAACGTGCAGACGGTCGCCGCCGGCGCCGACGAGATGGGCGCATCCATCCGCGAGATCGCCAGCTCGGCCAACGACGCCGCCCGGGTCGCCAACGAGGCCGTCAGCATCGTCGAGCGGACCAACGAGACGGTCGCCAAGCTGGGTACGTCGAGCCAGGAGATCGGCAACGTGGTCAAGGTGATCACCTCGATCGCCGAGCAGACCAACCTGCTCGCCCTCAACGCCACGATCGAGGCCGCTCGTGCCGGCGAGGCAGGCAAGGGCTTCGCGGTCGTCGCGAACGAGGTCAAGGAGCTGGCCCAGGAGACGGCACGGGCGACGGAGGACATCGCCCGCCGGGTCGAGGCGATCCAGGGCGACACCACCGGTGCGGTCGAGGCGATCGGGGAGATCTCCACGATCATCGGCTCGATCAACGACTACCAGCTGACGATTGCTTCGGCGGTGGAGGAGCAGACCGCGACCACCAACGAGATGTCGCGCAACGTGTCGGAGGCCTCGACCGGCTCCGGCGAGATCGCCACCAACATCAACGGCGTGGCCACCGCGGCGGTCACCACCACGCAGGCCGTCAACCAGACCCTGGCCGCCATCGGCGAGCTCGCCCAGATGGCCGCCACGCTCCGGGTCGAGATCTCCCGCTTCCACCAGGACTGACGAACCTCATGAACAACGCCAGCAGCCCTGCTCGCCGCTCGCCGCTCGGATGGTTCCGCGACCTCGGGGTCCGGACCAAGATCCTGACCGCGGTCGGACTCACCGCCGTCGTCGCGATCCTGATCGGCGTGGTCGGCATCCGCTCCCTCGGAGCCTCGGTCGACAGTGCCGACAGCATCTACACCGAGAACGTCCAGGGCGTCGACGCGGTGGGAGACATGCGTTCCTCGATCGCGGACATGCGCCTCGACGCGCGCAACGCCGTACTCGGTCTCAGCCAGGAGGACAAGCGGGGTGCGGCAGACAAGCTCGACGCCGACCTCGCGGCGTTCCAGGCTGCGGTGGATCGGTACGCCGACGGCGGCGTGACCGCGGCCCAGCAGGATCACCTCGACGAGCTCGACGCCGCCGTCAACGACTACCGGGCCCTCCAGACGGACATCCTGCTGCCGCTGGCGTTCGCAGGGAAGTCGGAGCAGTGGTGGAACACGAACCGCGCTCAGGGCTCGCCCATCACCGACGGGATGAGCGAGCACGTCGACGCTCTCGTCGACTCCGAGGGCGCCGCTGCCGCGGGCGCGGTCGCGTCCGTGCAGGACAGCTTCGAGGCGAACCGCCTGATGGCGATCCTGATGCTCGTCGTCGGCATCGCCCTCTCGGTCCTGCTCGGCTGGGTCGTGGCGTCGGCGACCGCCAACCGGTTGACGAGGGTCAAGGACGTGATCGAAGGGCTCGCGGAGGGCGACCTGACCCGACGTGCCGACCTCAACTCCGCCGACGAGGTCGGCCAGATGGGCCACGCCCTCGACCTGGCGGTGGCACGACTGCGCGACCTGCTCGGCACCGTGCAGGGCTCTGCCGATGCGGTGGCGGCTGCGTCGGAGGAGCTGTCGGCGTCGTCGCAGCAGATTGCTGCGGGTGCTGAGGAGACGTCGGTGCAGGCTGATGTGGTGGCGGGTGCTGCGGATGAGGTGTCGCGCAACGTGCAGACGGTGGCGGCGGGTTCGGAGCAGATGGGTGCGTCGATCCGGGAGATCGCGAGCTCGGCCAATGATGCTGCTCGGGTTGCGAACGAGGCGGTGAGCATCGTGGAGCGGACCAACGAGACGGTGGCGAAGCTGGGTACGTCGTCCCTGGAGATCGGGAATGTGGTGAAGGTGATCACCTCGATCGCGGAGCAGACGAACTTGTTGGCGTTGAACGCGACGATCGAGGCGGCTCGTGCGGGTGAGGCGGGCAAGGGGTTCGCGGTGGTGGCGAACGAGGTGAAGGAGCTGGCGCAGGAGACGGCGCGGGCGACGGAGGACATTGCGCGTCGGGTGGAGGCGATCCAGGGTGACACGACTGGTGCGGTGGAGGCGATCGGGGAGATCTCGACGATCATCGGGTCGATCAACGACTACCAGCTGACGATTGCTTCGGCGGTGGAGGAGCAGACGGCGACGACGAACGAGATGTCGCGCAACGTGGCTGAGGCGTCGTCTGGGTCGGGTGAGATCGCGGCGAACATCTCGGGTGTCTCGGCGGCGGCTCAGTCGACGACGCAGGCGTTGTCGCAGTCGCGTGCCGCCATCGACGAAATGGCGCGGATGGCGGCCGAGCTCCGCACCGCCGTCGCCACCTTCAAGGCCTGAGCAAGGCTCCTGCAAGACCCCGGACCACGGTCCGACCCGCGGGCTACGATCGCGCCATGGCGTACTCCGTGATCGGCGGGCCGGCTCTCGGCTTCGACCTCGCGCGTCTGCCCGGGGGGCACCAGGTCGCCGGCGTACTGCGTGTGGCCCTGGCTGCCGGACCCGACGACCTGGAACGCCTCGCGGAGTGCCACCCCGGTGCCGGTGACCGCGAGGAGTGGCGCCGGGCGTGCGCCGAGCCCGCCACCGGTACGCCGGCGATGAGTGACGCGCTGCCGCTCGCCGGTGCCGCGCTCGAGGGGGCGGCGGCGGGGGAGACCGCGCTGCTCCGCCGGCTCGAGACCAGCCTGCTCGGCGACGCGCGGGCGCTCGACCGCCTGCTCCGCCGGGACCTCCTCGACTGGACCTGGCTGCACAGCGGCTCGATCGCCGTCCAGGACCCGGTGGCCTCGCTCGCGGCCGACGTCCTCGCGGACGCCGCGGCCAGCGCCTACCTGCGCGACGACCTCCCGGCCGAGCTGCGTCGCGCGATGGCGGGCCCGTTCGTGCGAGCCGGGCTCGCCGAGCACGACGAGCCCTCGCTCGGGCTGCCCGACCTGGATGCCCGCCTGGCGACCTTCGCCGGCGCCGATGCCGAAGTCCGTGCGTCCTGGCGCCGGGTGGTCGACGAGCTGCGGGTGCACACCGCCCAGTGGGCTCCGGCCATGCACCAGGCGACCTGGGCGCTGTCCCTCGCCGACCGGCTCCGGGTCGCGTGCGACGCCCAGCTCGCCGCGGTCATCGCCTTCCAGCGCGCCGACTTCGGCGCCCGCGACGCGTCGTACGGCGTCTGGAACGCCTGGTCCGGCGTGGTCCAGGCGAGCACCGTGAGCGACCTGCTGCCGGCCGACGACGCGGCCGTCCTGCTCCGCCCGTGGCAGGCCGTGTACGCCGGCTGACGGTTCTCGCCTCACGCCACTCAGGTCCATCGCGCCACGGCCGATGAGAACCTCGCCTGCCGCAAGGGCCGGTGCATGGTGAGGACCCAGAAGTAGGTGCAGAGCATGGCCCGGATCCGGGTGCTCGTGGTCGACGACTCGGTCGTGATCCGCAAGCTGGTCTCCGACCTGCTCGCCGAGGATCCCGACATCGAGGTCGTCGGCACCGCCGTGAACGGCCGCGCCGGCCTGCAGAAGATCGCGCTGCTCAAGCCGGACCTCGTCACCATGGACGTCGAGATGCCCGAGCTCAACGGCATCGAGACGGTCCGCAGCCTGCGCCAGTCCGGCAGCCGCATCCCGGTCATCATGTTCAGCACGCTGACCGAGCGCGGCGCAGAGGCCACGCTCGACGCGCTGGCGGCCGGCGCCTCCGACTACGTCCCGAAGCCGGCCAACGTCGGCAGCGTGGGCCGTTCGATGGACCAGGTCCGCCAGGCGCTGATCCCGCGCATCAAGTCCCTCGTCCCGCGGCCCGGGCTCGCCAGCGCGGTGGCCGGCGTGCTGCCGCCCCGCCCGGCACCCGTGACGCTGCGGAGCCCGGTGGCTCGCCCCCACGGCGGACACCGCCTGCTCGTGATCGGAGCCTCGACCGGCGGACCGGAGGCGCTGAGCACGCTGCTGGCGGCGCTGCCGCCGCTGCCCGTGCCGATCGCGGTCGTCCAGCACATGCCGCCGCTGTTCACCACCCAGTTCGCCGCCCGCCTCAACCGCCAGCTCGACGTCGAGGTGACCGAGGCCGCGCACGGACAGGTCCTGCGCCCGGGCACCGTCTGCATCGCTCCCGGTGAGTTCCACCTCGAGGTCGTCTCCGACACCCGCGGCCTGGTCACCCGGCTCACCCAGGACCCGCCCGAGAACTACTGCCGCCCGGCCGTCGACGTCCTGTTCCGCAGCGCCGCCGCCGCGGTCGGCGGATCGGTGCTCGGCGTCGTGCTCACCGGCATGGGTGCCGACGGCGCCAAGGGGGCCCGCAACATCGTCGACCGCGGTGGCGCCGTACTGGCCCAGGACCAGCACAGCTCCGTGGTCTGGGGGATGCCGGGTGCGGTGGCCAACGCCGGTCTCGCCGAGCTCGTGCTGCCCCTCAACGACCTCCCCGCAGAGATCTCGCGCCGCCTCGCGCACCCGCACGTCGGCGCCGCCCTCAGCAGACCCATGAACAGCGCAGCAGCAGGAGGTGCACGTTGACCATCAGTCCCCAGGCCTTCACCTTCGTCCGTGAGCTCGTGCGCGCCGAGAGCGCGATCGTGCTCGACACGGGCAAGGAGTACCTCGTGGAGTCCCGACTCGTGCCGTTGGCGCGCGCGGCCGGCCACCCCGACGTCGACGCGTACGTCGCCGACCTGTCCAAGCGGCGTACGCCGGCGGCGTTGAAGCTGGTCGTCGAGGCGTTGACCACCAACGAGACGTCGTGGTTCCGCGACTCGGACCCCTTCACGGCGCTGCGCCAGACCGTCTTCCCGGCGCTGGCGAAGACCCGGGCCAACCGCACCCTGCGGATCTGGGCCGGCGCCTGCTCGAGCGGCCAGGAGCCGTACAGCATCGTCATGACCGCACTGGACACGCCCGAGCTCGCCGGCTGGAAGGTCGAGGTCGTCGCGACCGACCTGTCGGAGGAGATGCTCACCCGCTCCCGCAAGGGCGAGTACTCCCAGCTGGAGGTCAACCGCGGCCTGCCCGCGACGACGCTGGTCCGGCACTTCGAGCGCGCCGGCCTCAACTGGCGGATCAACCAGTCGATCAGGGACCGTGTGGAGTTCCGCAGCCTGAACCTGACCCGGCCGTTCCCGCCGATGGGCCGGTTCGACGTGGTGTTCCTCCGCAACGTGCTCATCTACTTCGACCTGCCCACCAAGCGGGACGTGCTCAAGCGCGTCCGCCAGGTGATGGCGCCCGACGGCCACCTCTTCCTGGGGGCGGCCGAGATGACGATGGGTGTCGACGATGCGTGGGAACGCGTGCCGGCAGGTAGGTCTTCGGTGTACCGGATCAGAGAGGCCGTCAAGATGGAGGGCAGCACATGCGTGCTTTGATTGTCGACGACTCCCGAGCGATGCGCCGGATCGTCGGCCGCATCCTCGGGGACGCGGGTTTCGAGGTCCTGGAGGCCGGCGACGGCCAGGAGGCCCTGAACGTGCTCGAGGGCCTCGACGGCCCGCCGGAGCTGGCCTGTGTCGACTGGAACATGCCGGTGATGGACGGTCTGACGTTCATCACGGAGGTCCGCAAGCGGCCCGAGTGGCGCTCCATCACGCTGATGATGGTGACCACCGAGAGCGAGTCGGACCGGATCGTACGAGCGCTGGCGGCCGGCGCCCACGAGTACCTCATCAAGCCGTTCACGGGTGAGGCAATGCTGGAGAAGCTCGACCTGCTCGGGCTCCTCCGAACATCGACGGGGGTCTGACATGACCATCTCAAGCGCGCCCGACGAGGCGCTCGTCCTCGCGGCCATCGAGCAGGTCTGGGGCTCCATGCTCTTCGCCACCGCCGAGGCCTGGCCGTCCGACCGGGCCGCCGACTTCGAGACCGGCGTCCAGGCGCAGATCGAGCTGCGCGGCGACTGGAACGGCCGGCTCGTCCTCACCTGCGACAGCGACGTCGCCACCCAGATCGCCGGTGCGATGCTCGGCCTCGGCCCCGACGAGGAGCTGCCCGAGCTGGACATCCACGACGCCGTGGGCGAGGTCCTCAACGTCGTCGGCGGCAGCGTCAAGGGCGCCCTCGTCGGCACCTGGGCGCTGGGCCTGCCCGGCGTCTCCGAGACGACCGGAGCCCCGGCGCGCGACGAGTCGTTCGTCGTGTCGTGGGGCGACGCCCCGGTCTACGTGCAGATCCTCCCGGACGCGGCCTGAGCGTCGTACCGCCGGACCAGCCAGTAGAAGAAGCACCGAGCAAGAAGGAAACATCATGAAGATCCTCATCGCCGACGACAGCAAGGTCATGCGTCAGATCGTGCTGCGGACCATGCGTCAGGCGGGCTTCGGCCACCATGACTTCGTGGAGGCCGCGGACGGCGCCGAGGCACTGGACAAGGTCGCCGCCGAGGCGCCCGACCTGGTCCTCTCGGACTGGAACATGCCGAACAAGACGGGCATCGAGCTGCTCCGCGCGCTGCGCGGCACCGGCAACGCGGTCCCGTTCGGGTTCGTGACCTCGGAGGGCTCCGAGGACATGCGCGAGACCGCCAAGGCGGCCGGCGCGATGTTCCTCATCGCGAAGCCCTTCACGGCCGACCACTTCGAGTCCGAGCTCTCCGGAATGCTGGGCTGAGCCGCCGTGTTTCCCGGTCGCAAGGAGATCAAGGACCTGTTCGAGGGACTGCTCGGCCGCGAGGTCGCGGTGACGGACGGTCGCCCGGTCGACATCGGCATCCCCAAGCCGGTGATCGCGTCGTACGTCGACGACGACGGCCACCTTCGTGCCGTCGCCGTGATGAGCTTCGGGCTGGCCGCCCGCTCCGGTGCGGCGCTCGCGCTGATCCCCAAGGGCGCGGTCGAGGTGGCCGAGGAGGACAGGGTGCTCCCGCCCAACCTGTTCGACAACGCCTACGAGATCTGCAACGTGCTCGCGGCGCCGTTCGGCGACGCGATGGGCTCGCACCTGCGCCTGCAGGAGGCGTACCCACCCTCCGAGCCGGTGCCGGCGCACCTGCTCGGTCTCGCAGCGCAGGTCGCCGCCCGGGAGGACGTCGACCTCGACATCACGGGCTACGGCGTCTCCGGGCTCTCACTGGTCGTCAAGGTGTGATGGTGTGCGGCTACCGGGGGTGGCCGCACGTAGGCTAGGCCGGAGATGAGTACGTCGATCCCGCTACCCGGCCTCGAGTCCGTCGCGCCCTCCGATCCGCCGCCGCGTCGGGGACCGAGCCGCGACGAGCTCCTCGAGGGACTGAACGAGCCGCAGCGCGCCGCCGTGATGCACGACGGCGCGCCGCTGCTCGTGGTCGCCGGCGCCGGATCCGGCAAGACCCGGGTGCTGACCCGGCGGATCGCGTGGCTGATCTCGGAGCGCCGGGCGCACCCCGGCTCGATCCTCGCCATCACCTTCACCAACAAGGCCGCCGCCGAGATGAAGGAGCGGGTCGAGGACCTGGTCGGCAAGCGCGCCCGGATCATGTGGGTGTCGACCTTCCACTCCGCGTGCGTGCGCATCCTGCGCAAGGAGTCCGACAAGCTCGGCTACAAGTCCAACTTCTCGATCTACGACGCCGCCGACCAGAAGCGGCTGATGACGCTGGTCTGCAACGACCTCGATCTCGACCCGAAGCGGTTCCAGCCCGGGGCGATGCTGCACTGGGTCTCCAACCAGAAGAACGAGCTGCGCGACCCCGAGGACGCCGCCAAGGACGCGCGCAACAAGCTCGAGGAGACGTACGCCGCGGTCTACGCGACGTACCAACGCCGCCTCCGCGAGGCCAACGCCCTCGACTTCGACGACCTGATCATGGGCACCGTCCACCTCCTCCAGACGTTCCCGGAGGTGCGTGAGACCTACCGGCGGCGGTTCCGGCACGTGCTGGTCGACGAGTACCAGGACACCAACCACGCCCAGTACGCGCTGATCCACCAGCTCTGCGCCGAGAACCCGGAAGACCTGGATGGCGAGCGGGTCGAGGCGGCCGAGCTGATGGTCGTCGGCGACGCCGACCAGTCGATCTACGCCTTCCGGGGTGCCAACATCCGCAACATCCTCGACTTCGAGCAGGACTTCCCCAACGCCACCTCGATCCTGCTGGAGCAGAACTACCGCTCCACCCAGACGATCCTCAACGCTGCCAACGCGGTGATCGGCCACAACAAGGGCCGCAAGGAGAAGCGGCTGTGGTCGGAGGCCGGCGACGGCGAGCGGATCGTCGGGTACGTCGCCGACGACGAGCGCGACGAGGCCCGGTTCGTCTCCGAGGAGATCGACAAGCTCACCGACGAGGGCAAGCTCCGGCCCGGCGACATGGCGGTCTTCTACCGGACCAACGCCCAGTCGCGGGTGTTCGAGGAGGTGTTCATCCGCACCGGCCAGCCCTACAAGGTCGTCGGCGGGGTGCGCTTCTACGAGCGCCGCGAGGTGCGCGACGCCCTGGCCTACCTGCGGATGCTGGTCAACCCGGCCGACCAGGTGTCCCTGCGCCGGATCCTGAACACCCCGAAGCGCGGCATCGGCGACCGTGCGGTCGCCTGCGTGCAGGCGCTGGCCGACCGCGACCGGACGACGTTCTGGGAGGCGCTGCGGCGCGCCGACGAGGCGCCCGGCCTCGCCACGAGGTCGATGGCCGCGATCCAGGGCTTCGTGGCGATGGTCGAGGAGCTGCAGTCGATGGTCGACGCCGGCGAGCGCGCCGACGTCGTGCTCGAGAGCGTGCTGGCCCGGTCCGGCTACCTGACCTCGTTGGAGGAGAGCGACGACCCGCAGGACGAGACCCGGCTGGAGAACCTCGCCGAGCTCGTCGCCGTCGCCCGCGAGTTCGCCGAGGACCCGTTAGCGGGCCCGTCCGCGGACCCCACGGACGTCGAGGCCGGCATCGTCGCGCCCGGCCTGGCCGACTTCCTGGAGCGGGTCGCCCTGGTCGCCGACACCGACCAGATACCCGACGACGACCCCGACGACCAGGGCGTCGTCACGATGATGACCCTGCACACCGCCAAGGGCCTGGAGTTCCCGGTCGTCTTCCTGACCGGCCTCGAGGACGGCGTCTTCCCGCACGCCCGGTCCCTGGGCGACCAGCCCGAGCTGGAGGAGGAGCGCCGGCTGGCGTACGTCGGCGTCACCCGCGCCCGGGAGCGGCTCTACATCTCCCGCGCGGTCGTGCGCTCGGCCTGGGGAGCGCCCTCGCACAACCCCGGCTCACGCTTCCTCGACGAGCTGCCGGTCGACCTCGTGGACTGGCGCCGTACCGAAGCCGCCCAGACCCAGTGGGGCCGCCCCGACCTCAGCGGCTCCGCCGGCCAGCGCCTCGGCGCGCCGACCGCGGCCGGCCGGCGCAACTTCTCGGCCGCCGCCGTCCGTGCGGACGCCGCCGCCCGGGCCAAGCCCGCCCGCGAGATCCCCAGCCTCGAGCCCGGCGACCGGGTACTGCACGACTCGTTCGGCATGGGCACCGTCGTCGCCCTCGAGGGCGTGGGGGAGAAGACGGTCGCCTCGATCGACTTCGGCTCCGAGGGCGTCAAGCGCCTGCTGCTGCGCTACGCCCCGGTCGAGAAGCTCTAGCGTCTCGTTCGGGGTGGTTTCGAGGCTCGCTTCGCTCGCACCTCAACCACCGTGTTCCCCGCCGGTTGAGGTGTGAGCCGCGCTAGCGGCGAGCCTCGAAACCCGGTGAGCCGAGACGCAGCCTTGGTTAGGGCTGAAGCCCGTGGACCACGAGAGCGGCGTACGGGTCGACCGGGTCGCCGCCGCCGGGACGCACCTCGAGGTGCAGGTGCGGACCGGTCACGTTGCCGGTGGAGCCGACGAACCCGATGGCGTCGCCGCCACTGACCTTCTGGCCGACGCTGACGGAGTAGGAGGTCTGGTGGCAGTACCAGAGCTCGGTGCCGTCATCGAGGGTGACCACGGTCTTGTTGCCGTACGCGCCGTCGTAGCCGACGGAGGTCACGACGCCGTTGGCGACCGCGTGGATGGTGGTGCCGCTGGGAGCGGCGAAGTCGAGACCCGTGTGGTAGTGCGACCACAGGCCGCTGTAGTCGCCGAAACGGGCGGTGAGGTGGTAGCCGGCGACCGGCAGGACCCACCGGTTGAGCTTGAGCTTGGCGGCCTGCTGCTCGATCTCGTCGCGGTACTTCGCGAGGGCGGCGTCGCGCTGCTTGCTCTGCGACTCTGCCTGGTCGACCAGCTTGTCGTCCGCGCTGTCGGCGAGCGCGTCGCGGCGGGAGTCGCGGCTGACCGTACGGCGGTCCAGGAGGCTGACGCTGCCGATGCTGCTGGCGCCGCTGAGGGCGCTGGCCTGGCTGAACCGGGGGGACTCGTCGCTGTCGAGCCCGCCGGCGGCGGTCACGGCGCCACCGGCCGAGATCGCGAGGGCCGCGAGGCCGAGCATCACCGGGGCGCCGGGGAGGCCGCGGAAGAGCGGGGCGCGGGAGGAGCCGCGGCGAGCGCCGGCCTGCGACGGGCCGGTGCGCGGCGTGTGCGCGGCTCGTACGCCGCCGATGCGCGAGGTCTGGTAGACGACCGGGCGCTCCGCGAGCTCACGGGGCGGGTAGACCGTGACCGGCAGGACCTGGGTCTCCTCGTCCTCGCGGAGGACGGCGGCGACGGGGGTCGCGGAGGTCTGGGCGGACCGGCGGCCGGGCTTCTCTGCGCGACGCTTCCCGACCGCGGGGGTCGGGGGGTCCGAGGGACGGCGGCCGTGGCCGCGACGTTCCGCTCGGTGGTTACCCATACGTTTGCTTCTCCGCTGCTCGGGGTTCAGACGGCGAGGTTGGACTGTAACGGACTGATCACGGGGCCGGGAAACCAACCCCGAAAAACTTGTGGACGAAATTCGTCGGCTCGACTCTCTCACGAGTCGCTCCAGAAGTGACATCGGCCGATCGGTCCCACTCGAAACCATCCGTGCCGACTCTTTACCCGACTTACCGAAAAGTGTGGAGGCTCACGCCTCGGATAGCCTCGATGCATGACTACCTCACCGGTACGGCGCATCCGGATCGTCGTGGGCAAACCCGGCCTCGACGGCCATGACCGGGGGGCCAAGATCGTGGCCCGCGCACTGCGCGACGCCGGGCACGAAGTGGTCTACACCGGTCTGCACCAGACGCCGGAGCAGATCGTGGAGACCGCGATCCAGGAGGACGCCGACCTGATCGGGCTCTCCGTGCTCTCCGGGGCCCACATGACGCTCTTTCGCCGGCTCGTCGAGCTGCTCGCCGAGCGCGACGCCTCCGACATCGTCGTCTTCGGCGGCGGGATCATCCCCGAGGAGGACATCCCGGTCCTCGAGGAGCTCGGCGTCGCGAAGGTCTTCACCCCGGGCGCCACCACCGGTGAGATCAGCGGCTGGGTGGCCGAGCACTTCGCCGACTGAGCGCTGTCAGTGCCCCACGTCACGTCGATCTGCCCTCGTCGTACGCCGGGGGCCGGGTCTAGGGTGCGAGAGACACCCCCGAGCACGTGGCGGCTTCTTGCGCGCCCTGCCCGCTCCGAACACTAGAGACTTGGTGGATCTGTGGATCTGATGGAATTCCAGGCGAAGGAGCTCTTCGCCAAGCACGGTGTACCGGGCACCCCCGGCATCGTCGCCAACACCCCCGCCGAGGCCCGAGCCGCCGCTGAGCAGCTCGGCGTCTGCGTGGTCAAGGCGCAGGTCAAGGCCGGCGGTCGCGGCAAGGCCGGCGGCGTCAAGCTCGCCAAGACCCCGGACGAGGCCGAGCAGCACGCGACCGCGATCCTCGGGATGGAGATCAAGGGCCTCACGGTCAACCGGGTGCTGATCGCCCCGGCCGCGAGCATCGAGGAGGAGTACTACTTCTCCTTCCTGCTCGACCGTGCCAACCGGCGCTACCTCTGCATCGCCAGCGTCGAGGGTGGTGTCGAGATCGAGGAGGTCGCAAAGACCAACCCCGACGCCGTCAAGCAGATCCCGATCGACGCCGGTCTCGGTGTCGACGAGGCCAAGGCCCGCGAGATCGTCGCCGAGGCGGCCTTCCCGGAGGCGCTCACGGAGCAGGCCGTGCAGACGGTCCTCGCCCTGTGGAAGGTCTTCGTCGAGGAGGACGCCACGCTCGTCGAGGTGAACCCGCTGGCCCGCCTGGCCGGTGACAAGCTGGAGGCGCTCGACGGCAAGGTCTCGCTGGACGAGAACGCCGAGTTCCGGCACCCGGAGCACGCCGAGTTCGAGGACAAGGCCGCCGCCGACCCGCTCGAGGCGAAGGCCAAGGAGAAGGGCCTCAACTACGTCAAGCTCGACGGTGCCGTGGGCATCATCGGCAACGGCGCGGGCCTGGTCATGTCGACGCTCGACGTCGTCGCGTACGCCGGTGAGGCGCACGGCGGGGTCAAGCCCGCCAACTTCCTCGACATCGGTGGCGGCGCGTCCGCCCAGGTGATGGCCGACGGCCTCGACGTGATCCTCAACGACCCGCAGGTCAAGAGCGTCTTCGTGAACGTCTTCGGCGGCATCACCTCCTGCGACGCGGTGGCCAACGGCATCGTGGGCGCGCTCGAGATCCTCGGCGCCGAGGCGAGCAAGCCCCTCGTCGTACGCCTCGACGGCAACAACGTGGAGGAGGGCCGCCGCATCCTCGCGGAGGCCAACCACCCGCTGGTGACGCTGGTGGACACCATGGACGGCGCGGCCGACAAGGCCGCCGAGCTCGCGAACAAGGCAGGGGCCTGAACATGTCGATCTTCCTGAACAAGGACTCCAAGGTCATCGTCCAGGGCATCACCGGCGGTGAGGGCACCAAGCACACCCGCCTGATGCTCAAGGCGGGGACCAACGTCGTCGGTGGCGTCAACGCCCGCAAGGCCGGCACCACCGTGACCCACCAGGACGCCGACGGCAACGACGTCGAGCTGCCCGTCTTCGGCTCGGTCGCCGAGGCGATCAAGGAGACCGGCGCCGACGTGTCGGTCGCCTTCGTGCCGCCGGCCTTCACCAAGGACGCCGTGATCGAGGCCATCGACGCCGAGATCGGCCTCCTGGTGATCATCACCGAGGGCGTGCCGGTGCAGGACAGCGCCGAGTTCTGGGCCTACGCCCAGGGCAAGAGCACCCGCATCATCGGCCCGAACTGCCCCGGCATCATCACGCCGGGTGAGGCGCTCGCGGGCATCACGCCCGCCACGATCGCCGGCAAGGGCCCGGTCGGCCTGGTGTCGAAGTCGGGCACGCTGACCTACCAGATGATGTTCGAGCTGAAGGACTACGGCTTCTCGACCGCCATCGGCATCGGCGGCGACCCGATCATCGGGACCACCCACATCGACGCCCTCGCGGCGTTCGAGGCGGACCCCGAGACCAAGGCGATCGTGATGATCGGCGAGATTGGTGGCGACGCGGAGGAGAAGGCCGCGGCGTACATCAAGGAGCACGTGACCAAGCCGGTCGTCGGGTACGTCGCCGGCTTCACCGCTCCCGAGGGCAAGACGATGGGCCACGCCGGCGCCATCGTCGCCGACGGCGCGGGCACCGCCCAGGGCAAGAAGGAGGCCCTCGAGGCCGCCGGGGTCAAGGTCGGCAAGACGCCGTCCGAGACCGCCGCCCTGATGCGCGAGATCCTCAAGACGCTCTGATCCACGCCGAGTCGGCGCCAGTTTCCAGAAACTGGCGCCGACTCGGCGATTTCAGCAGGGGTCGGCGGAGAAGACGCACATCGCGTCGACCGCGGTGGCTGACTTCTCCTTGATCAGGTCGGCCGACTGCTGTGCCGGAGCCCCGATCGAGTACGCCGTGTCGAGCAGCAGCGCGTTGCCCGCCTGGACGACCTGGTGGGTCCACCTCTCGCCGACCTCACTCACCTGGTCGGCGTAGACCAGCGAGCTCTCGTCGCTGTCGACGACCTCGGTGGTGCGGCCCTCGCCCTCAGTGGCGGCGGCGCACTCCCTCGCGCGGGCCGCCAGACCGAGCCGGGCCTGGGTGGCGGCGTCCTCGTCGGCGTACAGCGCGAGCGTGCGGTCCCACCCTCCCTCGGTCTCGGTCTGGATGGCCTGCGAGACGTCGACGGTGCCGTCGGAGGACCAGCCGAGACCGTCGCACGCGTCCGCATCGGCCTGCGGGTCGTACCAGTCCTGGATCGTCGCCCGGGGCAGCCCGTCGGCGATCGGGAAGTCGGCCGGGATCTCCGTCACCCACGTCACCGAGGGGGAGGGGTTCGCCGGCGGCGGTGTCGTGTCCGTGCTCTTGTTGGACGCCGCCATCGCCAGCGGCGTCGCGATGATCGCCACGGCGGCGACGCCGCCGATCGCCGCGAGGGCGTGGTTGCGGCGGCGCATCCGGGTGCCGCGACGGCGTACCTCGGAGGCGGGGAGCGGGTTCATGGTCAGTCCTGGGGTGGCGAAGTTTTCGAGCTCGTCCAGAGGGTCACGCATGGCTGAGTCCTTCCTCGTCGGCGAGCAGGGCGGCCAGCGCCGCACGGCCCCGGCTGAGCCGGGCCTTGATGGTGCCCTCGGGTACGCCGACCTCGCGGGCGACGTCGTGCACGGGCAGGTCGGCGATGTGGTGCAGCACCAGCGCCTGCCGCTGTGCCTCGGGCAACTGCTTGAGCGCCGCCACCAGGGCGACGTGTGCCTCGCTGGGCGCCGCACTCTCGTACGCCGGGCCCACCGCCCGGTCGACCGGGCGCCGGCCGCGCACGGTGCGCCGCCAGCGGCTCACCGCGAGGCGGTACGCCGTGGTGCGCACCCAGGCCTCCGGGTGCTCGGCCTTGTCCAGCTTTCGGCGGTGCGCCCAGGCGCGGACGAACGCCTCCTGCACGCACTCCTGTGCCTCGTCGCGGTTGCCGATCATGGCGTAGACCTGACCGGTGATCCGCTGGAACGACGCGGCGTAGAAGTCGTCGAACTCGCGTTCGTCCATCGACTCTGGTCCCGTCTCGTCAGGTCAGCGCGGTTGCTGATCGTGGGGGATACGCCCGAGCGGGACCTACGGTTGCATGAGAGATCGAGAAACTTCTGGAGGCGCTACGGCACGCGCTACCTGGGAGCGGGCATCTCCGCGAGCCGGTCCAGCGCCCGCTGGGTGAGCGCCTCGAAGGCGTCCGGGGCGATCGTGACGCCCTTGACCGGCACGAAGCCGACCTGGGCGACGGCGGTGCCGTCGCGGGCGACGCCCATCAGGAAGCTCAGCGTCTTGTCGTCGGTGACCTCGGTGGTCACCCGCCACACGCTCAGGTCGGTGTCGCCCCGGCGTACGTCGCGCAGGCGGGTGACCTGGGTGCCCATCTGCTTCTTCGAGCAGCGCCCCAGCGCTTCGCGCACGTCGGCCACGAACGCCTTCGCCCGCTTCGGCGGCAGGGTGCCGACCGACTCGGTCAGTCCGAACTCGGCGGGCAGCTTGGCCTCCGGCACCAGGAAGGTCCGGGTGAGGTTGTTGCTCATCGGTGCCGCGTTGAAGTCGGTGCTGTCGCAGTGCGTCGCGGCCGCGTTGTCGAGCGCCTTGCGGGGCTCGGTGCCGACCCACGGCTTGCTGACCCCGGCGGCCGGCGGCAGGTCGACCTCGGCGAGCATGCCCGGGGCCTGCGCGACCGGGACCGGGGTCGTCGCCTGTGGCTTCGCGCTGGTCGAGCAGGTGCCGCCCTCGGGCAGCTCGCAGAGCTGGTCGACGCCGCGCGCGAGCAGCTTGGCGACCGCGGCCGGACGGGGTCCGTCCGCGGCGCGGGTGGTGCTGACGGTCGTGGTCGTGAAGCTGCCGGTGCGCGCGACGCCCGCGATGAGGGTCGTCTCGGGTGCGGACCAGGTGCGCAGCTCGAACAGGTGCGCCTCGTCACCCACCCCCGGCAGGTCGTACGTCGCGAGCAGCTGGGCCCGGTCCTCGTGGCAGCCGGCGAACCAGGTGGCCGCGGTGTCGTAGGCGCGGCCGGCGGCCCGCTCGTTGCGCGACGACTCGGCGGTCTGCACGACAGTGGTCTTCGGCTCGGTCTTCGTCTGGGTCTTCGCCTTCGGCTTCTTGGCCGAGGTCGGTTCCGAGGTCGGTGCCGATGCCGATGCCGAGGCCTGGCTCGTCGCCTCGGGGTCGAAGACCCGGACCAGTGCGGCGTCGGGGCGGTTGCGCGGCGAGGCGTAGCGGCTCTGCTGGCAGGCGACCACCTTGCCGTTGCCGTCGGAGTTGTCGTCGGTGCTCGCGACCATCCACTCGCCGTCGGGCACCGACACGAGCCGGCTGAGGCTGTCCGCGCCGAGGAGGGAGTCCTCCGGCACGTCGACCACCTCCGGGGTGGCGGAGTCCGAGGGACCGTCGGCCTCGATGCGCTCACCCGCGAGCGTCGGGCGTACGCCGTCGGCGTCGGTGACCAGCGTGCCGGCGACCACGAGCGCGGCCGCCGTCGCGGCGACGCCGATGACCGTGTGGGTGCGACGACGGGTGGCCCCCGCGCGCCGGATGATGGAGGCACGGGGCCAGCGGTTGGTCTCGACGTGGTCGCGGACGGCCTCGAGCACGCCGCGGACCTCGGTCGTGCCGATCTCGCGGTGCAGCGCAAAGGTGGACGTCGCGGTCTGCAGCTCGCGCTCGGCCTCGGTCCGGGGGAGGCCGACCTCCCGGGCCATCGCGGCGAGCGAGCTGGTGGTCAGCTCGGTCACGAGCAGCACCCGGCGCTGGGTGATCGACAGCCGCCCGAGGGCGTCCAGGGTGGCCTTGATCTCGGGGTCGAGGTTCTTCTCCCGGTGCCACAGCTTCGCCGTGTGCCGCCGTACGGCGTGCCGGCAGGCGTGCTCGCGGACCCAGGCTTCCGGGTCCTCGACCCGGGAGACCTTGCGCCAGTGGTGCCAGGTGACGACGAAGGCGTCGCGCACGGCTGCGCGAGAGGCAGGAAGGTCGCCAGTGAGGCAGTACGTCAGCAGCAGAAGGCGGGTGCGTACGTCCTTGTAGAACTGGTCGAACTCGTCGGGCTCCGTCATGGCGCCATCCACGGTAGCCCGACCCCCTGATCCGCGCCGATTCGGCGTGTGCGACCCGATCCGGTGCCCATAGCGGGCAATGATGGCCGAACCATGACGTCGCTGCTCCCCGGTCCGACCTCGGCCGCGCCCGGCCGGAGCGGCTCCGACCCTCGACACCGCTCCCCGCTGGTGCCGGTCGCGCTGCTCGGAGGAGCCGGCGCCGCGGCCGCGACACTGGTCGTCTGCCTGGCGCTCGGCGTCGTCGGCTGGTTCCTCGCCGACGCGGGCGCACACGGCACTCCCAGCGACGGACTGCGCGTGGGAGCGCTCGGCTGGCTGCTCGCGCACGGCTCCGGCGTCACCGTCAACGGGGTCGCGATCACCCTCGTCCCGCTCGGCATCTCGGCGACCTGTGCGTGGGCGGTCTGGCGCGTCGGGCACCGGGTCGGCGTCGCGATCTCCGGGCACGGTCCCGACGCCGACCGGATCGCCGACGGGGAGCGGGACTGGACGGTCCCGATGGCCGCCTCCATGTTCACCGCGGGCTACCTCCTCGTGGCGATCATCACAGGCGTGGTGGCCTCCACGTCCGACACCGCGCCCTCGCCCGCGCGGGTCGTCGGCTGGTCGTTCCTACTCACCGCGACCTTCGGCTGGGCCGGGATCGCGACCGGGTCCGGCCGCCTCGCAATCTGGGCCACGCTGGTGCCGCCGTGGTTGCGGGCGGCGTTCACGGGTGGGTTGCGCATCCTGGGCGGCTTCCTGGTCGTCTCGACCGCGGTCTTCCTGGTCTCCCTGGCCGTCGACTTCGGTACGGCGGTCAACGTGATGTCCCGCCTGCACACCGGTGCCGGCGACGCCACCGTCTACACGGTCCTGACCGCGACGCTCGTCCCCAACGCCACGCTCTTCGCCGGCAGCTACCTGCTCGGCCCGGGCTTCCTCGTCGGCACCGGCACGATGGTGTCCCCGACGCTGGTCTCGCTCGGCCCGGTGCCGATGTTCCCGCTGCTCGCGGCACTCCCCGACAACGGCGCCACGCCGGCCTGGGCGACCTACCTGATCGCCGTACCTCCGCTGGTCGCCGCGGTCGCGGCCGCGCGGGCGCAGCGCCGTACGCCCACCCTCCGCTGGGAGGAGGGCGCCCTGCGCGGCTGCGTCGGCGGAGTGACGGCCGGGCTGCTGCTCGGCGTCCTCGCCGCGGTCTCCGGCGGTGTCGCCGGTCCGGGCCGGATGCGCGACCTCGGGCCCGACGCGATGGACGTGATGGTGCACGCCGTCACCGCGTTCGGGCTCGGCGGTGTCGTCGGTGGTCTGGCCATGACCTGGTGGCAGCGCCGCGCCTCCCGACAGTCGTCCTAGACTCCCTCGCGTGTCCGAGCCCGCTGCCGTCGTCGTCCTCGTGTCGGGCTCCGGCACCAACCTCCAGGCACTGATCGACGCCTGCGTCGATCCGTCGTACGGCGCTCGCGTGGTCGCCGTCGGCGCGGACCGCGTCGGCATCGAGGGCCTGGCCCGGGCCGAGCGCGCGGGCATCCCGACGTTCGCGCTGTCGGTCAAGGAGTTCGAGACCCGCGAGGAGTGGGACGCCGCACTCGCGGGCGCCGTGGCGGCGTACGACCCCGACATCGTCGTGCTCGCCGGGTTCATGAAGCTGGTCGGCAGCACCTTCCTCGCGCTCTACGGCGGCAAGGTGGTCAACACCCATCCGGCGCTGTCGCCGTCGTTCCCGGGCATGCACGGCCCCGCCGAGGCGTTGGCGTACGGCGTCAAGGTCACCGGCGCGACGCTGTTCGTGGTCGACCCCGGCGTCGACACCGGCCCGATCGTCGCCCAGCGGGCGGTCGAGGTCGCCCCCGACGACACCGTCGAGAGCCTTCACGAGCGGATCAAGATCGCCGAGCGCGGCATGCTCGTGGACTCGATCGGCGCGATGGCCCGTGAGGGCTTCGTGGTCGAGGGACGGCACGTCCGGATCGGTCGGCTGGACCCCCTAGACTGACGCCACACGACTGGCGCAGGTGGGCGACCACCAGGGAGTGACGCCGGGAGCATCGACCGCCTGGGTGCTTCCCCAGATAGTTGGCTGAGCGCCGCCCGACCCAGCAGGAGTCCCCGTGTCCGCAAATACTGATTCCACCAGCCGCATCCCGATCAGGCGGGCCTTAGTCTCCGTCTACGACAAGTCCGGCCTAGAGGAGCTCGTCCAGGCCCTCCACGGCGCCGGCGTCGAGCTCGTCTCCACCGGTGGCTCGGCCGCGCTGATCGCCGGCCTCGGCCTGCCGGTCACGAAGGTCGAGGACCTCACCGGCTTCCCCGAGTGCCTCGACGGCCGGGTCAAGACGCTGCACCCGCGGGTGCACGCCGGCATCCTCGCCGACCGCCGTCTGGACTCCCACGTGGAGCAGCTCGCGGAGCTCGGCGTCGAGCCCTTCGACCTGGTGATCTCGAACCTCTACCCGTTCGTGCAGACCGTGCAGTCGGGCGCGACGCCCGACGAGTGCGTCGAGCAGATCGACATCGGCGGCCCGTCGATGGTCCGCGCCGCCGCCAAGAACCACCCCTCCGTCGCGATCGTCACTTCGCCGAGCTCGTACGCCGACGTCGTGGCCGCGCTCGCCGACGGTGGCTTCACGCTCGACCAGCGCAAGCGCCTGGCGGCCGAGGCGTTCGTGCACACCGCGTCGTACGACGTGGCTGTGGCGTCCTGGATGGGCAGCGTGCTCACCGACACCTCCGACGCGACGGGCTTCCCGGCCTGGGCCGGTGCGACCTGGGAGAAGTCGGCCGTGCTGCGGTACGGCGAGAACCCGCACCAGCCGGCCGCGCTCTACACCAGCGCTCTCGGTGGCGGCCTGGCCGCGGCCGAGCAGCTGCACGGCAAGGAGATGTCCTACAACAACTACGTCGACACCGACGCCGCCCGCCGGGCCGCCAACGACTTCGACGGGCCCGCCGTCGCGATCATCAAGCACGCCAACCCGTGCGGCATCGCGGTCGGCGCGGACGTCGCCGAGGCGCACCGCAAGGCCCACGAGTGCGACCCGGTCTCCGCGTTCGGCGGCGTGATTGCGGTCAACCGCCCGGTCTCGGTGGAGATGGCCCGGCAGGTGGCCGAGGTGTTCACCGAGGTGATCGTCGCGCCGGCGTACGACGAGGGCGCGGTCGAGATCCTCCAGGGCAAGAAGAACATCCGGATCCTGGTGTGCGCGGTCGACGAGCACCCCGCGCCCGTGGAGTTCCGCCCGGTCAGCGGCGGCATGTTGATGCAGCGCGTCGACCACGTCGACGCCCCGGGCGACGACCCGGCGTCGTGGACGCTCGCGACCGGCGAGGCGGCCTCGCCCGAGGTGCTGGCCGACCTGGCGTTCGCCTGGCAGGCCTGCCGCTCCGTGAAGTCCAACGCGATCCTGCTCGCCAAGGGCGGCGCCTCCGTCGGCGTCGGGATGGGGCAGGTCAACCGGGTCGACTCCTGCAAGCTCGCGGTCTCGCGGGCGGGGGAGCGGTCGGTCGGCTCGGTCGCCGCGTCCGACGCGTTCTTCCCGTTCGAGGACGGCCCCCAGATCCTCATCGACGCCGGCGTGAGCGCCATCGTCCAGCCGGGTGGCTCGGTGCGCGACGAGCTCACCATCGAGGCCGCCAAGGCGGCCGGCGTGACGATGTACTTCACCGGCACCCGGCACTTTTTCCACTGATCGACGACGACGCGACAGGATGACCACCGTGACTGCACAGAAGCTGGACGGCTCCGCCACCCTCAAGTCGATCAAGGTCGAGCTGACCGAGCGCGTGGCCAAGCTGCGCGAGCAGGGCGTCGTACCCGGCCTCGGCACCGTCCTGGTCGGCGACGACCCGGGCTCGCACTGGTACGTCGGCGCCAAGCACAAGGACTGCGCCGAGATCGGCATCGAGTCGATCCGCGTCGACCTGCCGGCGACCGCGACCCAGGCCGAGGTCGAGGCCGAGATCGACCGCCTGAACGCCGACCCGGGCTGCACCGGGTTCCTGGTGCAGCAGCCGACCGGGCTCGACGAGTTCCGGCTGCTCTCGCGTGTCGACCCCGACAAGGACGTCGACGGGCTGCACCCGACCAACCTCGGCAAGCTCGTGCTCGGCGAGACCGGCCCGCTGCCGTGCACGCCGATCGGCTGCATCGAGCTGCTCCGTCGCCACGGGGTCGAGCTCAACGGCGCCGAGGTCGTCGTCGTCGGCCGCGGGCTCACCGTGGGACGGCCGCTTGGCCTGCTGCTCACCCGGCGCTCCGAGAACTCCACCGTCACGCTCTGCCACACCGGCACCCGCGACCTGGCCGCCCACACGCGGACGGCCGACGTCATCGTGGCCGCCGCCGGCGTACCCGGGATCATCAGCGGCGACATGGTCAAGCCGGGCGCCGCGGTGCTCGACGTGGGCGTCTCGCGGGTCGACGGCAAGATCGCCGGGGACGTCGCGGACGACGTCTGGGACGTCGCGGGCTGGATCTCGCCCAACCCCGGCGGCGTGGGTCCGATGACCCGGGCGATGCTGCTCTCCAACATCGTCTCGGCGGCCGAGCGTCAGGTGTCGTGAGCGACCCCGAGCCCCCCGCTGACGAGGTGGAGCCGATCTCCGCGGAGGAGATGGGTGCCGACGGTGCTGCCGAGCCCGAGCCACGCCGCTACCCGTCGACGATCGGCGGCGCGTTCTACCTCGTCGTGCTCGCGGTGGTCGCGATCGCACTCGGCATCATCACGTCGGGCAGCTGGCGGCTCGGGGTGCGGTGGTACGGCGCGGCGCTGCTCCTCGCGGCTCTCGTCCGGGCGGTGCTGCCCGCCAAGGACGCCGGCATGCTCGCCGTACGCAAGCGCTGGTGGGACTGCTTCCTGCTGATCGCCACCGGCATCGCGCTGATCTTCCTGGCCGGCTCGATCCCGGACCAACCAGGCCTCTAACGCCGAGTCGGCGCCAGTTTTCAACCCGGGGCTGAAAACTGGCGCCGACTCGCGTGCAAACTGGCGCCGACTCGGCTCAGATCAGGCCGAGCTCCTTGACGGCGGCGCGCTCGTCGGCGAGCTCCGCGGTGGAGGCGTCGATCTTGCCGCGCGAGAAGTCGTCGATCTCGAGGCCCTGGACGATCTCCCAGTTGCCGTCCTTGGTGGTGACGGGGAAGGAGGAGATCAGGCCCTCGGGTACGCCGTACGAGCCGTCGGAGACGACCGCCATCGAGACCCAGTCGTCCTTGGCGGAGCCGAGCAGCCAGTCTCGGGCGGCGTCGACGGTGGCGGAGGCGGCGGACGCGGCCGAGGACGAGCCGCGGGCGTCGATGATCGCGGCGCCGCGCTTGGCGACGGTCGGGATGAAGGTGTCCGCGATCCAGGCCTGGTCGCCCACGACCTCGGCGGCGTTCTTGCCGCCGACCTCGGCGTGGAAGATGTCGGGGTACTGCGTCGCCGAGTGGTTGCCCCAGATCGTCATCTTCTTGATGTCGGTCACGGCGGCGCCGGTCTTGGCGGCGAGCTGCGAGATCGCCCGGTTGTGGTCGAGGCGGGTCAGCGCCGAGAACCGCTCCTGCGGGATGTCGGGCGCGTTGGTCATCGCGATCAGCGCGTTGGTGTTGGCCGGGTTGCCGGTGACGCCGATGCGTACGTCGGACGCGGCGACCTTGTTGAGCGCCTTGCCCTGCGCGGTGAAGATCGCGCCGTTGGCGGAGAGCAGGTCACCGCGCTCCATGCCCGGGCCGCGCGGACGGGCACCGACGAGCAGCGCCAGGCTGACGCCGTCGAAGATGGTCTCGGCGTCGTCGCCGATCTCGACGCCGGCCAGGTTGGGGAACGCGCAGTCGTCCAGCTCCATGACGACGCCCTCGAGCGCCTTCAGGGCCGGCGTGATCTCCAGCAGCCGCAGCTCGATCGGGCGGTCGCCCAGCAGCGACCCGCTCGCGAGGCGGAACAGCAGGCTGTATCCGATCTGACCGGCGGCGCCGGTGACGGCGACCTTCAACGGGGTTGAGCTCACAACGACTCCTTGAACACGCGATGGTGAGGAATGGTGGGATTTCCGGCTTCCGACGCTAGCAGCGGAGGAGGGCCCCACTCGCACGAGGTCTGACGTACGGGATCATGACCGCCATGGACTCGAGGGGGGTACGCCGCGCGCTGGTCGCTGTCGTCGTCCTCCCGCTCGTCCTCGGCGGGTGCGGCAGCGCCTCCGTCTCGAGCCCTCCGTCGGGCGTCGACGAGCTGGCGATCCCGACCCCTACGCCCGACCCCGACGACTTCGTCGGCGCCGTCGACAACCCCTGGCTGCCACTGCAGCCGGGGCGCACCTGGACGTACGACGTGGTCGACGTCGACGGCGCGCACTCCCTGACCGTCGCGGTCGAGCAGGGTCCGGAGGTCGCCGGCGTCGCGACCACCGCCCAGGTGAGCACCGAGGACGGTGAGACCACGACCGACTGGTTCGCTCAGGACGCCGACGGCAACGTCTGGTGGTTCGGCCGCGAGGGGGAGTGGCAGGCGGGCGCCGACGGCGCCGAGGCCGGGCTGGCGATGCCGGAGACTCCCCGCGTCGGCGACGGCTTCCGTACGGCGTACCGGCCCGGCGTCGTCGAGGACGTCGTCACGGTGATGGGGCTCGACGGATCGGCCACCGTCCCCGCGGGGTCGTACGACGACCTCCTGTTCACCGAGCAGACCTCGGCCCTCGCTCAACCCGATGTCGAGCGATCCTGGGCGCGCGACGTCGGCCTGGTCGAGCAGAGGGAGCCGGGCCGCATCGTGCGGCTGAAGGACTAGCTCGGCGGGCGGATCTGGGTGCCGTCGTCGCCCTGGTCGTCACGCGACTGCCAGATGGGCGGCTCCTCGGCAGGATCTTGCAGAGTGACCTCCTCGACCACGATCGTCTCCTCGACGACGTACTCGGGCTCGGCCGCCTGCTGTGCCTCGGCGGCCTGCTGCGCCTGCCACTGCTCGGGTGTCGAGCCGACCGGGTGCCACTGCTGACCGGCCGGGTCCCACTGCCAGCCGTCTTGCACGATCGGTGCCGGGACCGGCTCCTGGTTCCACTGCTGCTGGTACTGGTCCGGCGAGGCGTAGCCGGGCACCTGGGCCGCCGTACGGGGCCGGGAGAAGGTGATGCCGGAGCCGGGTACGGCGTCGCCGACCCGGCCGAACAGGATCGGGTAGGCGAGCCCTGCGATGGCGGCGCCCAGCAGCGGCGCGAGGATGAACAGCCAGAGCTGCTGGATCGCGTCGACCCCGGCGAAGAGCGCCGGCCCGATCGACCGGGCGGGGTTGACCGAGGTGCCGGTGGCGGGGATGGCGACGAAGTGGATCGCGGCGAGGGTGAAGCCGATCACCAGCGGCGCGAGGGCGGGGTGCTCGTTGCGCTCGTCGGTGACGGCGAGGATGACGGTCACGAAGACGGCCGTCATCACCAGTTCGAGGAGGAAGGCCGCCCACCAGGCGTAGCCGCTGCCGATGTCGCCGAACGAGTTCTGGCCCATGTTGCCCTCGGCCTGGAACCCCTCGAAGCCCTGCATCAGCGCATAGAGCAGGAAGGCACCGACGATCGCGCCGAAGAGCTGCGCGACGACGTACAGCCCGACCTGGCGCCAGGCCATCCGGCCGCCGACCGCGGCGCCGACGGAGACCGCCGGGTTGAAGTGGGCGCCGGAGACCCGGCCGAACGAGTAGGCCATCACCATCACCGCGACGCCGAAGGTGAGCCCGATGGTCTCGATGCTGAACTGGCCGGACTGCCCGGCGTAGATGACCGAGCCGCACCCGAAGAACACCAGGACGAACGTCCCGAGGACCTCGGCCGTGAGCTTCTGCTGGATGGTGGAGTCCGGCATGCGTCTGCTCCCCTCGTCGGACGTCCCCCGCGGACGCTCCGGGGCAGCACTCTAGTAGGCAACCGGGCCCGTTGCCCCGGCTAGGAGCGGGTGCGAAGGTGGGTGCGTCGCCTGCGTCAGGTATCTTGACGTCAAGGAATCCAGTCCGCTGCCCATCGCAACAGACCAGCCTCAGGAGTCACCGAGCATGGCCAAGATCATCTACACGCACACGGACGAGGCGCCCCTGCTGGCGACGTACTCCTTCCTCCCGATCGTGCAGGCGTACGCCGGCAAGGCGGGCGTCGATATCGAGACGCGTGACATCTCGCTCTCGGGCCGCATCCTGGCCCAGTTCGGGATTGTCGACGACGCGCTCGCCGAGCTCGGCGACCTCGCGAAGACGCCCGAGGCCAACATCATCAAGCTGCCCAACGTCTCCGCCTCCATCCCGCAGCTGAAGGCCGCGATCAAGGAGCTGCAGGAGCAGGGCTACGACCTCCCGGACTACCCCGAGAACGCGCAGAGCGCGGACGAGAAGGCCGTCGTCGCGAAGTACGACAAGGTCAAGGGCTCCGCGGTCAACCCGGTGCTGCGCGAGGGCAACTCCGACCGCCGCGCGCCGCTGTCGGTCAAGAACTACGCGAAGAGCCACCCGCACCGCATGGGCAAGTGGTCCACCGAGTCCAAGACCAACGTCGCGACGATGGGCAAGGACGACTTCTTCTCCAACGAGAAGTCCGTCGTGATCCCGAGCGACGACACTCTGACCATCAAGCACGTCGCCGCCGACGGCACGGAGACCGTGCTCAAGGACGGCATCAAGGTGCTGGCGGGCGAGGTCGTCGACGGCACGTTCATGAACGTCGCCGCGCTGCGCCGCTTCCTCACCGAGCAGATCGCGCGGGCCAAGGCCGACGACGTGCTCTTCTCGGTGCACCTCAAGGCCACGATGATGAAGGTCTCGGACCCGATCATCTTCGGCCACGTCGTGCAGGCGTTCTTCCCGACCCTCTTCGAGCAGTACGGCGAGGCGCTGGCCGCCGCCGGCATCTCCCCGAACGACGGGCTCGGCGCCCTGCTCAACGCCGTCGGCAGCATCCCGGAGGGCGACGCGATCAAGGCGGCCGTCACGGCCGGACTGGCAGACGGTCCCACGATGGCGATGGTCGACTCCGACAAGGGCATCACCAACCTGCACGTCCCCTCCGACGTCATCATCGACGCCTCGATGCCGGCGATGATCCGCGGCGGCGGCCACATGTGGGGCCCCGACGGCAACGAGGCCGACACCCTCGCGGTGATCCCGGACTCGTCGTACGCCGGCGTGTACCAGGCCACGATCGACGACTGCCGCACCCACGGCGCCCTCGACCCGTCGACGATGGGCTCGGTGCCCAACGTCGGCCTGATGGCCCAGGCGGCGGAGGAGTACGGCTCCCACGACAAGACCTTCGAGGCGCCTGCTGCCGGCCAGATGCAGGTCGTCAACGCGGCCGGTGACGTGCTGATCCAGCACGACGTCGAGCCGGGCGACATCTGGCGCGCCTGCCAGACCAAGGACGCCCCGATCCGCGACTGGGTCAAGCTGGCCGTCACCCGTGCCCGCGCCTCCGGCTCGCCGGCGATCTTCTGGCTCGACGAGACTCGCGCGCACGACGCCAACCTGATCGCCAAGGTCAACGAGTACCTCCCGGAGCACGACACCAACGGGCTGACCATCGAGATCATGGCGCCGGCCGCCGCGACGGCGTACTCGCTGGAGCGGATCCGCAAGGGCGAGGACACCATCTCGGTCACCGGCAACGTGCTGCGCGACTACAACACCGACCTCTTCCCGATCCTCGAGCTCGGTACGTCGGCCAAGATGCTCTCCGTCGTACCGCTGATGAACGGCGGTGGCCTCTTCGAGACCGGCGCCGGCGGTTCGGCCCCCAAGCACGTGCAGCAGCTCGTCAAGGAGAACTACCTGCGCTGGGACAGCCTGGGCGAGTTCTTCGCGCTGGTGCCGTCGCTGGAGCTGTACGCCGAGCAGGCCGGGACCCCGGGCGCCAAGGTGCTCGCCGACGCCCTCGACCGCGCGACCGGCACGTTCCTCAACGAGGACAAGTCGCCGACCCGCAAGCTCGGCGGCATCGACAACCGCGGCTCGCACTTCTACCTGGCGCTCTACTGGGCCCAGGAGCTCGCGGCTCAGAGCGAGGACGCCGACCTGGCGGCCGCGTTCAAGCCGCTGGCGGAGAAGCTCGCTGCCGACGAGCAGGCGATCGTGGCCGAGCTCAACGCGGTCCAGGGCTCGCCGGTCGACATCGGCGGCTACTACCGCCCCGACGACGCGAAGGCGGACGCCGTGATGCGGCCGTCGGCGACCCTCAACGCGGCCCTGGCGTCCCTTGCCTGAGAAGGACGCACCCGAGACCGAGGCCGGCTACGCCCACTGGGACCAGAAGCCGGCTCTCGGTCGTCGGGGGATGATCCTGGCGGTCGTGATCCCGGTGCTGATCGCGGCGGCGGCGTTCGGCGTCGTGTCGTGGGTCTCCGAGGGCAGCGACACCGCCGCGACGGCGATCAAGGTGCCGACAGGGGAGTGGATCCCCGGTCAGCCCAGTGGCAGCACCGCGATCCGGGGCACGCTCGCGGTCGACGGGCGGCACTGCGTCTACCTGAAGAACCCCGCCGGCGAGATCTGGCCGGTCTGGCCGGCCGGCTTCCGGGCCCGCCTGGACGCCAACGGCAAGGTCAGCCTGTACGACGGCAAGGACCACCTGGTCGCCCGCGACGGTGAGGACATCCAGGCCACCGGTACGACGACCTCGCCCGCGGCGTTCGCCGGCGAGACCTGCCTGCCCGCCAACGACGACGTCGCCGTGGTGGAGTCCGAGGTCACCCGGCTCGGTTGAGGTGGTGCCTGTTTCACCGGTCGGCCGGTGAAACAGGCACGACACGCCGAGCGCGTACGGTGTGTCGCACCCGTTTCACCGGTCAGCCGGTGAAACGCGCGCCCTCATTCGTACCGGAACGTCGACACCAGGTCCTGCAGCTGCACCGACATCTGCGACAGGTCGGCGACGGCACCGTGGAGCTGCTGGACGCTGTCGGTGGTGACCTGAGACGCGTCGGCGACCCGGCCGACGGTCTGGGCGATCTCGCCGGAGCCGGTGGCGGCGTCGGCGACGTTGCGGTTCATCTCCTGGGTGGTGAGGGTCTGCTCCTCGACCGCGGCGGCGATGGTGGTCTGCGAGTCGCTGATCCGGGCGACGACCGTGCCGATCTGACCGATCGCGTCCACCGCGCCTGCGGCGTCGGCCTGGATGGCGCCGACCCGCTCGGTGATCTCCTCGGTGGCCCGGGCGGTCTCCTGGGCGAGTTCCTTGACCTCGTTGGCGACCACCGCGAAGCCCTTGCCGGCCTCGCCCGCACGCGCGGCCTCGATGGTCGCGTTGAGGGCGAGCAGGTTGGTCTGCTCGGCGATCGAGGTGATCACCTTGACCACGTTGCCGATCTCCTGCGAGGAGATGCCGAGCTTGCCGACGGTCACCCCGGTCTCCTCGGCGGTCTGCACGGCCTCGGTGGCGACCCCGGCGGCGTCGTGGGCGCTGCGCGCGATCTCCTGGATCGAGGCGCCCATCTGCTCGGAGCCGGCGGCGACGGTCTGGACGTTCTGCGAGACGGCCTCGGCAGCGGCGCTGACGAGCTGCGCCTCCGAGGAGGTCTGTACGGCGGAGGCGGAGATCGAGTTGGAGGTCGTCGCGATCTCCTCGGCTGCCGCGGCAACGGTGGTTGCGGACGCCGCCATGGTGGTCACGATCTGGCGCAGCGAGCCCATCGTGGTGTCGAACGACGCCGCGAGCTGGCCGATCTCGTCGCGCTGCTCGATGCCGGGCGACGCGGTGAGGTCGCCCTCGGCGACGCGGTCGACCGCCTCGACGAAGCGGCGCACGGGACGCACGATCGAGCGGGTCACGGCCACGCCCATCGCCAGCGCCAGCAGCAGGGCGAGACCGGCCACGACGTAGATCGTCCGCTTCGCATCCGATGCGACGGCGTCGGCGTGGGCGTCCAGGGCGGTGGTGCGCTTGTCGACCGAGTCGACCAGCGCCTGGGTGCTCTCGAGCAGGTCGGACCAGGTGGTGGCGAGGTCGCCGCCGTTCATCACCTTGAACGCGGCCTGCATGTCGTCGTCGGTTTCGACGTCGCCGAGCTGCTTCGCCCAGTCGTCGGTCGCAGCGAAGTAGTCCGTCCACTGCTGCGTCATGGCGTCGTACGTCGTGTGCTCGCTGTCGCTCAGTGCGCCCTCGTCGAAGCCGCGGAGCAGCTCCTCCACCAGGACGCGGTCGGCGAGCAGGCCGGACATGTTGTCGGCGTCGGCCTTCACCGCGTCCGCCGGGTTGGTCATCGCGGCCTCGGCGAAGATGTAGCCCTGCCACCCGCTCACGTCGGAGTCGTAGTAGCGCAGCTCCTTGACGTCGTCGCGCATCTTGGCGAGCCGTGCCTGGTCGGCGCGCAGGTCGACCTGCTGCTGGGCGGCGTGGACGCCGGTCCCGGCCACGACGGCCAGGAGCAGGCAGAGGACGCCGAAGGCCAGGGAGAGCCGTCGGCCGATCGACAGGTGGTGCAGCAGCTTGCGCATGGTGGGGGATGCCTCGCGTGGTGTTGAGTCTTTGCTGGTCAGAGGACCGATCGGCGGCGGATTGGGTGACCTGAGCCGCGACCGGCAAAGATCACACCGATGCCTGGAATACCGTCGCCCCGCCCTCCGGTTGGAGTCGGCGTGACGACTGCCCCCACCACCGCTCCTGCCGCGACGGCGCCGGCCGCCGCTCGGCACTACCGGTTCGCGGTGCTGGCGCTCGCCCTCGGTGGGTTCGCGATCGGCACGACCGAGTTCGTGACCATGGGCCTGTTGCCGCAGATCGCCGACGGCGTCGGTATCTCGATCCCGCAGGCCGGGCACATGATCTCGGCGTACGCGCTCGGCGTGGTCGTCGGTGCGCCGGTGATCGCGATCTTCGGCGCGAAGCTCCCGCGTCGCGCGCTGCTGGTCTGGCTGATGGCGGCGTACGCCGTCTTCAACGCCCTCAGCGCGCTGGCTGGCAGCTACGGCGTGCTGTTCGTCGCCCGGTTCCTCGACGGGCTCCCGCACGGCGCGTACTTCGGCGTCGCCTCGCTGGTCGCGGCGAGCCTGGCGGCGCCCGAGCACCGCGGGCGCGCCGTCGCCAGCGTGATGCTCGGCCTCTCGGTCGCCAACGTCGTCGGTGTCCCCGCCGCCACCTGGCTCGGCCAGCAGGTCGGCTGGCGCTCGGCGTACCTCTCGACGGCAGGCCTCGCGGTGCTCACCGTGGTGCTGATCATGGCCTTCGTCCCGTCGGTGCCCGGCAACCCGGCGGCGACGGGTCGCAAGGAGATGCTGTTCTTCCGCAACGGCCAGGCGATGCTGACGCTGCTGGCGGGCGCCGTCGGCTTCGGTGGGCTGTTCGCGGTCTACTCCTACATCGCCCCGACCGTGACCGAGGTCGGTGGGCTGCCCGACTCGGCGGTGCCGCTCTTCACGGCGGCGTTCGGCGTGGGCATGGTCGCCGGCACCTGGCTGGCGGGCCGGCTCGCCGACTGGTCGGTCTTCCGCACCCTGATCTGGGCCGGCGTCGGCTCCGGCCTGGTGATGCTGCTGGTCTGGGCGCTGGCGCCGTACGGCTGGTGGCTGCTGCCGGCGATCTTCCTGGTCACGGCGATCGGCTCGGTCCTGGTGGTCAACCTCCAGCTGCGCCTGATGACCGTCTCTGGCGAGGCGCAGACCCTCGGTGCCGCCATGAACCACGCCTCGCTCAACATCGCCAACGCGCTCGGCGCTTGGCTGGGCGGCCTGGTCATCGCCGCCGGCTACGGCTACCGCGCGCCGGCCCTCGTCGGTGCCGCCCTCTCGGTCGCCGGCATCGCGGTGCTCTTCTGGTCGGCCTCCGTCGACCGCCGCAGTACGACCGACCACTAACCCCGGTGGCCGAGCTTCTCAGGCTGCCGGTACAGGCGAGACAACTCGTGGCGAGATCAGCAAAGTGCTTGGATCGCCCCGTTTTGCGCCGTCGATGAACTTGATCTTGATCTGTGACGGGTCGTGAGCAGGTCCCCAGACCTCAACGATCACGGCAAGCCGATCCTGGCCCGATCCCCAGGGCACCCGTACATGCATGCCTGTCTTGAGCTGCCGCGCCACAGAATCACCTCACTCAGCTCCACGGATCTGTTCCGGTGACACTAACTAAATGGTCCCACACCGTGTGATCCAGTGCTCTCGCAACTCGATTGAGGACGGGTAGCCGGTCGCGTGCCCACGTCACAGTGTCCTTCGCGTCGCGAGCCCGAAGGTCGTCCAACTCCTTCTCGTTGCCGTGGGCTATGGCGTTTCGGAGTTCGAAGATCTTTTGAAACCGGCTGCTATCGCCGCCTGACCACGCGGGGTTGTGCACGCTCAGATCGAGTGAAGGAAGGCCGAGGCGAGAGAAGTCGCTCTTGATCGTCGCAAGGGTCGCGTTGCCGCGGTCGATGCCCCGTCCCTTGGTGAGCCCCTCTGTCAGCAGGGCGATATACGAGGGCGAGCTGCCCGTTGCGTCGAGAAGCCGCTGAACCGCTAGGTCGTGGAGGTCGCGACAGAACCCCTGGAACTCGCTGACCATGCCTGTCAGATAGGCGTGTGCGAGGGGCTTGCTGACGTCCTTCGGGCGGCCGGGGCCGACGACGTCTCCGATGTGTCGATGCGCTTGAGCGAGGACGTCCACGACCTTTCGCCGGTCATCGAGCCACCGCTCGAGAGGAACCGACGCTGAGTAGGGCATGCGGCAGCGTATCGGCCGACACCCTCGCGGCGGCGCCGTCGGTGGGATCGTGGAGAATGGCGGCCATGTCCACCACGACCGAACCCGAGGTCTCGCCGGCCACCCAGCAGGCGCCAGAGGGCACCGGCACGTCCCGTCCGCGGGTGCTCTCCGGCATCCAGCCGACCGCTGACTCGTTCCACTTCGGCAACTACCTCGGCGCCCTGCGGCAGTGGGTGGACCTGCAGGAGGAGTACCAGCCCTTCTTCTTCATCGCCGACCTGCACGCGATCACCGTCGAGCAGGACCCCAAGGTGCTGCGTGGGCGCACCCTGCGGGCCGCGGCGCAGCTGCTCGCGATGGGCATCGACCCGGCGCGGTCCGCGATCTTCGTCCAGTCCCAGGTCCCGGAGCACGCCCAGCTGGGGTGGGTGCTGCAGTGCCTGACCGGATTCGGTGAGGCCCGCCGGATGACCCAGTTCAAGGACAAGTCCGCCAAGGGCGGCGAGGGCGCGGCCAGCGTCGGGCTGTTCACCTACCCGATCCTCCAGGCCGCCGACATCCTGCTCTACCGGCCGCACTACGTGCCGGTGGGCGAGGACCAGCGGCAGCACCTCGAGCTGACCCGCGACCTGGCGCAGCGCTTCAACAGCCGCTACAAGAAGACCTTCCGGCTCCCGGAGCCGTACATCCTCAAGGCGACCGCCAAGATCACCGACCTCCAGGACCCCACCTCGAAGATGTCGAAGTCGGCGTCCTCCCCGTCGGGCATCGTGGAGATGCTCGACGACCCCAAGGTCTCCGCGAAGAAGATCCGCTCCGCGGTCACCGACTCGGACTCGGTCATCCGCTTCGACCCCGAGCACAAGCCGGGCGTCAGCAACCTGCTCACGATCTACTCGGCGCTCACCAGCCGCCCGGTCGCCGACCTCGAGGCGACGTACGACGGCCGCGGCTACGGCGACCTGAAGAAGGACCTGGCCGACGTGGTCGTCGAGTTCGTGACGCCCTTCCGCGAGCGCACGCTCGAGCTGCTCGACGACCAGACGTACCTCTCGGAGGTGCTGCGCCAGGGCAGCGAGCAGGCCGGGGAGGTGGCCCGCGCGACCCTGCGCGACGTCTATCAGCGGGTCGGCTTCGTCCCGGTGGGCCAGTAGGGTTCGAGAGTGCCGACGATTGGAGTGGCGGTCGCGATCCCGGAGCCCTGGGCGAGCGAGCTGCAGGACTATCGGACCGCCGTGGGCGACACCACAGCGGCGATGATCCCTACCCACATCACCCTGGTGCCGCCGACCGACATCGACGACATGGTCGTCGCCGATGTCGAGAAGCATCTCGAGGAGGTCGCGACCGAGATCGGGACCTACTGCGTACATCTGCGCGGGACGGGTACCTTCCGGCCCGTGTCGCCCGTCGTGTTCGTGACCCTGGTCGAGGGCATCTCCCAGTGCGAGCAGCTCGCCGGCGCCGTACGCCGCGGTCCGCTCGACGTCGACCTGCAGTACCCCTACCACCCGCACGTCACCGTCGCCCACCACCTCGAGGACCCCCTCCTGGACCGGGCGTTCGAGGAGCTCGCGGCCTTCGAGTGCGAGTTCGACGTCTCGGACTTCCACCTCTACGTCCACGACGAGGATGCCGGCTGGCAGCCGACCAGGACCTTCGCGCTCCAGGGCGCGTCCGGCTGACGATGCCGTCCCCCAAGGAGCGTCTAGCAGAGCTCCGTCGTCGTCGCCCGCTCGTCGACCACGCCGTACGCACCCAGGAGCACTACGGCGCCGTGAAGGCCGGGCAGCAGGCCGGGGCGGTCACCTACTTCGCGTTCCTGTCCTTCTTCCCGATCCTGGCGCTCGCGTTCTTCGTCGTCGGCTGGGTCGCGAAGATCTACCCCGACGCAGGCAAGAACCTCACCGACGCGCTCAACAGCGTGATGCCCGGTCTCGTCGGCACCAATGAGGGCCAGATCCAGATCGACGACATCCAGAAGGCGGCGGCGACCCTCGGCATCATCGGTGCCGTCGTGCTGCTGTATTCGGGTCTGGGCTGGGTGGCGGCGATGCGTGATGCCCTGGTCGTGGTCTTCGAGGTCCCGGCGAAGGAGCGGCCCAACTTCGTCTTCGGCAAGCTGCGAGACCTGATCACCCTGGTCGTGATCGGCGTGATCCTCC
The DNA here is from genome assembly GCA_963707845.1 of uncultured Actinomycetota bacterium. GTDB lineage: Bacteria > Actinomycetota > Actinomycetes > Propionibacteriales > Nocardioidaceae > Nocardioides. Next base: position 17,129 of record CAVPRL010000013.1, on the reverse strand, counting down.
TGGTCTCCGTCGCCGTGGCCGGCTTCGTCGGGGGCTTCTCCGAGGACGTGCTCGACTGGGTCCACCTGGGCGAGGAGCTGAGCTGGCTGGTGACGCTGCTCACCGTCGTCCTCGGCCTCGGCGCCAACATGCTGCTGTTCTTCTTGATGTTCGTGTTGCTCGCCGAGCCGCATGCCCCGCGCCGGTCCCTGTGGTCGGGTGCGCTGCTCGGTGCGATCGCCTTCGAGGTCCTCAAGCAGCTCTCGACTTTCCTGTTCAAGTCCACGCAGGGCAACCCGGCCTTCCAGGCCTTCGGCATCGCGCTGATCGTGCTGGTCTGGATCAACTACTTCTCGCGCGTCGTGATGTACGCCGCCGCCTGGGCGCACACCTCACGCGCCGCCCGGGCCGCCCGTCCCGAACCGACCCCGGCCCCCGTCGAGGGCCCGCCGTCGCCGCCGTTGCGGCAGCCGGACGCACTCGAGTACCCCTGGGCCGCGTCGTACGCCGCTGGCGCCGCCACCATGCTCGGCGTGGTCGCCCTGATCCGTAAGCTCAGCAGGAAGAAGACATGAAACTCGAACGTAAGCACGGCTGGCTCCTGGTCGCCATCGCCATCTGGAACTTCGTCGTCTGGGGCACCTTCATCAAGAACCTCGCCGCGTCCCACGCCGCGGGGGAGGACCGCCCGGGCGGCTACTACGTCGCGCACTCGGTCCTGATCGTCGTCGACCTCGCGATCGGCGTCGTCCTCGGCCTGCTCGGCCTCAAGATCCTGCGTCAGGCCCGGAACCGGACGTAGACCAGCTGGCTGCAGGACGAGCCGACGCAGGCGCGGTAGTAGCGGCTGCCCTGGTGGATGACCTCGCTGTAACTGAACTTCCCCTTGCGGTTGACCCGGGTCGTGCCCTCGCTCTCCCAGCGGCTGCGGCCCTCCTGCCGCTGGTAGATCTTGACCCGGGCCCCGGCGGCGTGGGTGGCGTGCCCCTTGAGGTGGACGCTGTGCAGGCGCTTGACCGTCTTGGGAGAGGCCTTCAGCGTGACGTGGACCTTGCTGCCTCCTCCGCCGCTGCCGGGGCCGGGGGCGGTCGAACCTTGGACCGGGATGCTCGCGGTCGCGCTCGCCGCCGACAGGTAGCCAGCCCCACCCGCGACGACGCGGACCTGGGCCGTGCGGCCGGCGTACGACGCAGGCAGGGCGTAGCCGATGGTCGTCGGTGCTCCGGTCAGCATCGCGGAGCCCACGGTCGCCCAGGCCTCGGACCCGAGGCGGGCCTGGACGAGCGCCTCGACCCCGGACGTGATCGCGGCGCCGTCCGGGTTATGCACGGAGACCTGGAGCGTGCCGGTGCGGGCCAGGACGGCCGGTCGTTGGAAGGAGACGACCGTGGCGTGCTTGATGTAGAAGGTGAAGTCGTACGGACCGTGGTATCGATCGGCGCAGCCGGACGTGTCGAACGTGACGGGCATCGCGCCCGTGGTCGGCGCGATGAATGTGGACTGGGCCTTGCCGTTGCTGTTCAGCCGGAAGGAGGCGTACGCGCTGGCGTCGCCCAGGCTGAAGTCGGTTGTCCCGACCGGAAAGACGGCCAGACCCGGCCGCACGGTGGCGGCCTCCCAGTCGATCGTGACCTCGTCGCCGGCCACCACGGTCAGGGTCCAGAACTGAGCGTGGCCACAACCGATCACCGATCCGGCGGCAGTGTTGCCGAACTGCTGCAATCCCGGCGTGACTGCGGGAGCACCCGCGATCGACGTACCGCCATCGGCAGATGCCTGCAGCGAGAAGGCGAGCACGGAGGCGAGAGCGGTGACCAGGGCTGTCGTGTACCGGGCGAGGGGTCGCGTACGCATGGCTGGACAGTAGGGACGGGTGCCGAGGCGCGGAGGTTCCGGCCGATCTATACCCCGTGTGGGCTATCCAGTGGCGGGTCAGGCGAGCGGCTCGATGGTGACGGCGGTGCCGTACGCGCACACCTCGATGCCGGTCCCAGCGAAGTCCGTGGTCTCGAACCGGAAGGCAACGACGGCGTTCGCGCCCCGGGCCTCGGCTTCCTGCCCGAGCCGGGTGAGGGCTTCCTGGCGGCAGTCGTGCAGGAGTTGGGTGATGCCCTTGAGCTCACCGCCGGCCAGTGCCTTGAAGCTGGCTCCGATGTTGGAGCCGACGTTGCGGGACCGGACGGTGAGACCGAAGGTCTCGCCGTACGTGTGGGTGATGCGGGAGCCAGGGACGTCGTTGGTCGACACGATCAGCATGCGCGCGAGCCTAGCGGCGGCGAGATAGTTTGAGGCGTGCTCCACGTGATGTTCCTCGAGCCCCGCATCCCTCCCAACACAGGGAACGCGATCCGGATGGTGGCCGGGACCGGAGCCACCCTGCACCTGGTCGAACCACTCGGGTTCGACCTCTCGGAACCCAAGCTGAAGCGCGCGGGCCTGGACTACCACGACCTGGCGTCGTTGGTGGTGCACCCCGATCTCGAGGCCGCGCTGGCCAGCGAGGCGCTGGCTTCCTCGAGGGTGTTCGCCTTCACGGCTCACGCGACCCGCTGGTACACCGATGTCGAGTTCGAGCCGGACGACGTACTGCTCTTCGGGCCCGAACCCACCGGTCTGTCAGCCGACGTACTGAGCCACCCCCGGGTCACCGATCGGCTGAGGATCCCGATGCTGCCCGGTCGCCGGTCGCTGAACCTGTCGAACTCCGCGGCCGTGGCGACCTATGAGGCCTGGCGCCAACAAGGATTCCCTGGCGCGGAGTAGGTCCTGACCTTCAGTCGCGCCAGAACAGGTGGTGCACGACGCCGCTGGGACTCGGGACGACGTCGCGGTGGTAGCGGTCGAGGAGGTCGTCGGGGGAGTTCCACAGACGGGAGCCGGCGCCGAGCTCCACGGGTGAGACCGCGACGTGGAGGGTGTCGATGAGGCCGGCTTCGAGGAACTGGCGGACCGTGTCGGCGCCGCCGCCGAGGCGGACGTCCTTGCCGTCGGCGGCCTCGAGGGCGAGGGAGAGGACACGCGCGGGGTCGCCGTTCACGAAGTGGAAGGTCGTGTCGGAGAGGGCGAAGGATGGGCGCTCGTGGTGGGTCATCACGAAGACCGGGGTGTGGAACGGCGGCTCGTCGCCCCACCAGCCCTTCCACTCCTCGTCAGCCCACGGGCCGCGCTGTGGGCTGAACTTGTTGCGGCCCATGATCTCGGCGCCGATGTTGCGGTGGTAGTCGCGCACGAGGTAGTCGTCCAGCCCGCGGCTGCCTGCGTCGTCAGTCCGGTTGGGCCAACTCGCCGTGGCGAACGCCCAGCCGCCCAGGGCCATCGGGTCGGCGTGCCCGAACGGGCGCTCGAGGCTCTGACCCTCGCCGGCGGCGTACCCGTCGCTGGAGACGAACATGTTGTGGACCCTGACCAGCTGCGGCACGGCTGCTCCTCCTCACGTTGTGGCGGTCGTCGCCATCATCCCGGACGTCGGAGCCGGCCCGCGGTGCGGACCGGGCCGGCCACGGCGGTCGACGTGCTGTGGGGTGGCGACGGGACTAGCCTGCAGCCTTCTTGACCAGCTTGCGGATCAGCTTCTCCTCGGCCTGGCCGATCTCGATCACCGCGTACGACGTCACCCACATCGCGCCGTCGTCCAGCTGGGCAGCCTCCTCGAACCCGAGGGTGGCGTAGCGGGACTTGAACTTCGACGCGGGCTTGAAGAAGACGACGACCTTGCCGTCGCGGGCGTAGGACGGGAAGCCGTACCAGGTCTTCGGGTCCAGCCCGGGTGCGACGTCGAGCACGATCCGGTGGATCGCCTCGGCGAGTCCGCGGTCGGGCTGCGGCAGCGCCGTGATCGCCTCGACGCACGCTTCGGCCTCGTCGGCCTTCTTCGCGCCGCCCTTCTTCTCTGCGCGCAGCTCGGCGGCGCGCTGCTTCATGGCGGCCAGCTCGTCCTCGGAGAAGCCGGAATCGGATGTGTTGGTGGTTGTCTTGGTTGCCATGGCCTCACCCTAGAACCGACTCCCGGGCGGAGACTTCTTGAATCCTGACCGCTTTCCGACCCACGCAGACTCTGCGGGTCAAGCCGTTACGATCCGCTGCCGACCCACTGCTCGCGCGGGGGGACCGCCTCCCACGGGTGAGTGCTGACCTCGGCCCCGGCGACGTGGCGGAAGACCGGAGCGCCGCGGATGCACAGGCCCCAGAAGATCGTGCGCCCGCACGCCAGACACGTCAGATAGGTGACGATCGTGTACTTCAGGTCTGAATACAGGAGGTCGAGCATGTCGGCCAGCGGTACGTCGCCGCGCTCCTCCCGGACGCGTCCTTCCGCGACCAGAGATCTCAGCGCATCCGTCGTGGCGACTACGTCGATGTCGTGCGGCGGGTCGGCATCGCCTCTGACGAGCGCGGCCTCGCACGTGAGGCACGGAGTCGTCATGGCTCCGCGCTCGGTCGAACTCGGCTCACCCAGGTGCGCCAGCAGCAGAACGCGAGGCACGGCAGGAGCGCCAATGCGACGCCGAGCACAGCCTGCGCTCCCGCGAAGGTAGCCACGAACCAGCACGTCGCAACAGTGAGAACCACGAGCACGATCGTGAGGGTCAACGCGAGGCGGTAGCGGGAGCGATCAGTCATGGGTTCCTTCGGGTTCGGAGCGGCCCCACGTCGAGAGCGCGGAGGCTTCTGCGCAGAGAATGGTCTATGCGAGTCGAACTGTCACGGCAGGACATCCACGCGGGCGACACACATGGCCTGAAAAGGGTCGTGGATGTCCCGGACCAGATGCGACTGTCAGAACTGCTCGTCATGGTCATCGAGCCGTTCGTGCCGCAGGTGCCGGGCTTGACCTGGACCTGCCGAGCCAAGGTCCGTGACGAATGGGTCGACTTGGCGGAGACCGGCTCAGTCGACGACCAGCCGGACTCCCGACTTCTGATTGAAGACGAGGCGCTCGCCGCCGTAGCAGCGGCTGGGACCGGCCTTCCCGTCGGGTGCAGTCCGATCTGGGCGAGCGGGGCCTCGTAGTCGGCCTCCTCCAACGAACCGTAGGCGACCGTGGACCGGTGCTCATGGGCGTGGTGCAGGGGACGAACCGGTCGTCGAACCAGGTCTCGATCTCGACGACGACTTTGTGCACGGGTGCGTTTCGCAGCGACGCCGCAGCCAGGAAGTTACGCACACTGGGCATGAGTCGGCGGCAAGACCAGATCCGCGGAGCGATGTGGGACCACATCCGGCACCCGCTCCTTCGTGGACCGTGCCTGGGGCGCGGCAGATCCGGTCGCTCGGCTCTAGCCAGAACGCGGGCGAACTGACGCAGGTCCGACGTGTCTTGCGGCAGGTGGTCGGCTGCGGGCGAGGCTAGGCTGCCAGCCATGTCGATGGACCACACCGACGCGGTGTTCTTCGACGACGACAAGGCGTTCGAGGCATGGCTCGTCGACAACGCATCGACCGCCTCGCACGTCTGGTTGCGGATGGCGAAGAAGGGCTCCGGAGTCACGTCTGTCGACTGGACGACGGCCGTGGACGTTGCGCTCTGCTTCGGCTGGATCGACGGCATCGCCCGGCGGCTCGACGACGACTGGTACGTGCAGCGGTTCACCCCGAGGCGCGCCAAGAGCGTCTGGTCGAAGATCAACCGTGAACGCATCGAGCGCCTCACCACTGAGGGGCGGATGCGCCCCGCCGGCCTAGCCGAGGTGGAAAGAGCGAAGGCGGACGGCCGCTGGGACGCCGCCTACGACAGCCCGGCCACCGCAGTGGTGCCCGACGACCTCGCCGCCGCCCTGGCCGCGCGAGACCTCACCGACGTCTACGCCGCGCTGGACGGCCGGAACCGCTTCGCATTCCTGAACCGGGTCCAGACCGCCGTGCGCGCTGAGACCCGCGCCCGCCGCATAGAGCAGCTCACCGACGCCCTCGCCCAGGGCAAGACCCCGTACCCGGCGCCGAGGAAGAAGCCTGGCACCTAGAAGGACGCGGCCGAACCCAGCGTTCACATTGACCAAGGGCTGCGTCCCATTCGCGGCGGAATGACTGTGAGGATCGCCTTCGCAGCCTGATGGGATGGGCTGTGGGTTGGTGACCGCGGGTGTGACCCCCGGAATGACTGGCTTGGTGCCTTGGTGCGACGTGTCCGCTCGTGGTCGCCGGCCCCGGACCGGTTGGAGGAGCTGGCCTGATCAGGAGCTTGACCACCTGGCGTTAGCGGCGCCCGGCGTGTCTCATCACAGTCCTGCCGAGCCTCCGTCCCGGACCGGAACCACGTCCCGTCCGGCGAAGGAGAGAACGCATGAACAGTCTGACCGATCTACGCGAAGTGGTCGACACCGCGACCGGTGGGGTGCTCGGCGAGATCACCGTCGAGGCAACAGCCGAGGGCTACGCCGAGCTGGTGGAGTTCGCCAACAACCACGCGACGTTGCGGGCCTGGGCGATCGAGGGCACAGGAGGTCACGGCGCTGGCCTGAGCCGTCACCTGCTCGAGTCCTCTGAGATCGTCATCGAGTTGGACCGCCCGAAACTGGCGGCGCGACGCAACGGCGCGAAGTCGGACCCACTCGACGCGATCCGAGCAGCTCGTGAAGCGATGGCTCGACCCAAGCTGGGAACACCTCGCAGTGGGGGAGAACGCCAAGCCCTGTCAGTGCTCTTGGCTGCACGCCGCTCTGCGATCAATGCATCCACCGAGGCTCAGCAGCAGGTCTTCAGCCTGGTGATCGCCGCACCCGAACCCATCCGCGCCCGGTTCCGGGGACAGAAACTCGCCGCGATGCTCAACACCGCGGCGAACCTGCGCGTGCACGCGTCGTGGGACGTGGAGACGACCAGCACGGTGATCGCACTGCGGTCGCTGGCTCGTCGCGCACGCGATGCTGAAGGAAGCCCGTGAGCATCAGAAGGCCATGGTGGTCATCATCCGCGGCTGGCGCCCGGACCTTCTCAAGGAGTTCGGGGTCGGTCCGATCGTGGCCGCGACGGTGTTGTGCGCGTGGTCCCACCCCGGGCGGATTCACTCCGAGGCAGCGTTTGCGATGCTTGCCGGCGTCGCACCGATCCCGGCGAACAGCGGCCAGGTCACCACCCGGTATCGCCTCAATCGCCACGGCGATCGACAACTCAACCGTGCACTGCACACCGTGGTTCAGATCCGGATCCAGTACCAGCCAGACACCCGCGACTACGTAGCCCGTCGCACCGCCGAAGGTAAGACCAGTCGCGAGATCAAACGCTGTCTCACCCGCTACGTCGCCCGCGACCTCTACCGGCTCCTCGAAAGTGGGGCCCCAACTGCTTGACGAACCATAGGAGCGTCGCACCCGGCCGTGGGTGGATTCAGGTCGCTAAGTGATGGTTCGTCGACGGGCGTGCCTCGCTTGGAGCTCGCGGCGTCGTTGCGAGATTGAGACGCGGGATCGCTCCGGCGCCGACGGAGGGACCGCGGGCGAACGTTCTGCGGCCCAAAGTCCGCCGAGTAGTCCGATGAGGACTCCAACGACGAGCGTCAACCCTGTTTCGGCGACCGCGAGTCGTCGCTCTGTGTCTCGGGTCAGGATTTCTGAGGTGGGTTGCACCGAGCGTGTGGTTTTCCACGTCAGTTCCGAGGCGTTGTCAGTGTCTGGTCGTGCCGATTCGATCCGCGCACCGAGCCCTAGCGTGCCGGCTGCAACCTGGACGGAGAGGTGGGCCGGCACGACGGCCGACGGTAGGCCGATCTGCGGAAGGCTGTAGACCCCCATGGCGTCACCAAGTGGCACAGGAAACGCCCCCACGAGCGGCATTGCAGTGATCGCCCGTGAACCGCGAATGCCAATTGCACCCGTCTGGCGAAAAACGGTGGTGTCCACCTCGCCTATGACCGACCTACCCGTGCCCGTGACTGTCTCTGCGTGATCACCGACTGCGGGATCGCTGCACGGCACGAGGCGATCAAACCTGAGACGTATGGAGTTCACTGCATCGAACTCGGCGACCTTGGATCCGCCCAGCGTCATCGAGACCGATTCGGCGGACTTCACCTTCGCCGCCGTGCCGTCGAGGTTGCGGGGGTGTGAAAGTCGCGCCGATCCGCCGGTGAGGAGGTACAGAGTCGACTGCCCCTCGCCGCATCCGAAGACCGAGTAGGTCAGCGTGGGGTGATCCCCGGCATTGTCAACGTCGACTACAACGGAAAACCTGTTGCGCGTCGCATCGGCGGGATCTTGCCCGGCAATAACGACATGCACCCACCCGTTGAACGGCGTGTCGTCGGGCGCAGAGCTGGACAACCACTCTACGAAGACCAGCGCACCTGTAGCCAGCACAGTGAGAACACATAGAGCTGCAGCCTTCACACGTCCTGACCAGTTACTCACGCGTGCACCTTAGAGATAGAACCCCTTCTCTGGGCGGCGTCGTTCACGCCGCTTAGGTCGCGGGGCTGCGCGCTCCTCGTCGTTCGGACGATGACGCGTCACTTGGGGCACCAGAATCGCGGTGGAAAGACTCGCGCCAACCTGTCCCCAGTTTGTGCGGCAGTCCCGTTGGACGCTCCACGCTGCGGGCTAGATGACGTGGCAGCCGCCGAGTTCGATGCCTAGGTCTCCACCGTCCTGAAAGTCGCCGCCGACTGTGACCTTCTGGCCGACCTTGAGCTTGGCCACGTCCTCAGCCGACTGGCCGTCGCAGTTGATGGTCGCGAAGGCGTACTCGAAGTTCGGCCCGGAGACTTGGATGACGTACCGGTCGTCGTGGAAGAGTTCGGTGTCGACCTTGCTGACGAAGCCTGTGACTTCGAGGAGTTGGTGGTCGCCGTACTTGAGATCGGCGGCCGCCTCGTTGTCTTCGAACTCCTGGAGGATCTTGGCAGCGGGGACCTTGATGACCTTCTCCGCTTCCGGCTCCTTGGTGGGCTCAGCCTTCTTGGTGGGCTCAGCCTTCTTGGTGGGCTCCGACGCCACTGACGGCGTGGGGTCGTCGGATGCAGTGTCGCCGTCGCCGTCGTCGCCGCCACTTCCAGCGGCACTCGCGATCACGATGACGAAAACGAAGGCAAGCACACCGGTCAGAATCTTGTGGCGCAGGAACCAATTCTTCTTCTCGGGAGACCCCGCAGGACTTGCAGTCGCGCCGAGGGGTGTGGCCGGAGACGGTCCAGCCGGAGCGGCTGAGGCGATCGGCGCTGTGTGTTCTGTCCACTGCGTCCCATCCCAGTATCGCTGCTGACCGGGAATTTGAGAATCCGGGTACCAGCCGGGCGGCGTTGTATTGCTCATGTGCATTCCCCGTGTCCGAGAAGCACCCGCGCCTTGGCGTGGGTGCTTCGTGTGTGTCCCAGGGAACCTACACAGCACGCGCTCGGTACGTCGCAGAACGCGCTTTTAAGCGCCTTAGACGTACTCGCGCCGGTCTCTGTTCCGTGCTGCATTCTGGGCGAAATGGGACATATGCGCGCCGAGTCGAGCCGACCGAACCAGTTGGTCTCCATACGCGCAGTCGCGGTGTCGGCCCTCCGCACCGGCGCCCTCGGCGGCCTTGGAAATGAGAACTGGCCCGCCCGAGATCTCGGGCGGGCCAACCTCGGTGGATCAGTAGGTCTCGATACACCCGGTCGCGGCTTCGTTCCGCAGCCGCGCGGGCACTCGACCTCCCTGACGATCGCTCCCCGAGCAAGCTCGGTGAGCGGTCAGTGACCGTGGCGCATGGCCTGGTGCAGGTCCCAGTTGAGGCGGGAGATCACGTCGAGCGGGATCTCCTTGGGGCAGGCGGCGGTGCACTCGCCGATGTTGGTGCAGCCACCGAAGCCCTCGTGGTCGTGCTGGGCGACCATGTCGACGACGCGGGAGTCGCGCTCCGGCTGGCCCTGGGGGAGCTCACCGAGGTGGGTGATCTTGGCACCCATGAAGAGCGAGGCCGAGCCGTTGGGGCAGGCGGCGACGCAGGCACCGCAGCCGATGCAGGTGGCCACGTTGAACGCGCGGAGCGCGTCGTCGCGGGGGACCGGCACGGAGTGGGCCTCGGGGGCGGAGCCGGTGTTGACCGAGATGTAGCCGCCGGCCTGGATGATCCGGTCGAAGGCGCCACGGTCGACGACGAGGTCCTTGACGACCGGGAAGGCGTCGGCGCGCCAGGGCTCGATCACGATCTCGTCGCCGTCCTTGAAGGACCGCATGTGCAGCTGGCAGGTGGTGGTGACCTCGGGGCCGTGGGCCTGGCCGTTGATCATCAGGCCACACATGCCGCAGATGCCCTCGCGACAGTCGGAGTCGAAGGCGACCGGGTCCTCGCCCTTGCCGTTGAGCTCCTCGTTGAGGACGTCGAGCATCTCGAGGAACGACATGTCCTCGGAGACACCGTCGAGCTCGTAGGTGTGCATCGCGCCCTTCGACGCGGCGTCCGGCTGGCGCCAGATCTTGAGAGTGACCTTCACTTGTAGCTCCGCTGCTTCATCTCGATGGCCGTGTAGACGAGGTCTTCCTTGTGCAGGACCGGCAGCTCGCCGTCGCCCGCGAACTCCCACGCGGCGACGTACGCGAACTGGTCGTCGTGGCGCAGCGCCTCGCCGTCCTCGGTCTGCGACTCGCCCCGGAAGTGGCCGCCGCAGGACTCGCGACGGTTGAGCGCGTCGATGCACATCAGCTCGCCGAGCTCGATGAAGTCGGCGACGCGGCCGGCCCGCTCGAGCGACTGGTTCAGGCTCTCGGCCGTGCCGAGCACCTTCACGTTGCGCCAGAAGTCGTCCTTGAGGGTGCGGATGAGGTCGATGGCCTTCTTCAGGCCGTCCTCGGTCCGCTCCATCCCGCAGTACTCCCACATGATGTTGCCGAGCTCGCGGTGGTAGGAGTCGACGCTGCGGGTGCCGTTGGTGTTGAGGAAGTGGGCGACCCGGTCCTCGACGGCCTTCTTGGCCTCGACGACGGCTGGGTGGGACTCGTCGACCTTCTCGAACGGCCCGTCCGCGAGGTAGTCGCGGATGGTGTGCGGCAGCACGAAGTAGCCGTCGGCCAGGCCCTGCATCAGCGCCGAGGCGCCGAGGCGGTTGGCGCCGTGGTCGGAGAAGTTCGCCTCGCCGGTCACGAAGAGGCCCTCGATCGACGACTGCAGGTCGTAGTCGACCCACAGGCCGCCCATCACGTAGTGGACGGCGGGGTAGATCCGCATCGGGGTCGAGTACGGGTCCTCGCCGGTGATCCGGGCGTACATGTCGAAGAGGTTGTCGTACTTCTCCGTGATGCCGTCCTTGCCGAGGCGCTCGATCGCGGAGGCGAAGTCGAGGTAGACACCACGGCGTACGCCGTCGACGGCCGGGCCGACACCGCGGCCCTCGTCGCACACGTTCTTGGCGGCACGCGAGGCGATGTCGCGGGGGACCAGGTTGCCGAAGGACGGGTAGATCCGCTCCAGGTAGTAGTCGCGGTCCTCCTCCGGGATGTCGCGCGGGTCCTTCTCGCAGTCCGCCTTGCTCTTCGGCACCCAGATCCGGCCGTCGTTGCGCAGCGACTCCGACATCAGGGTCAGCTTCGACTGGTGCGTGCCGGTGACCGGGATGCAGGTCGGGTGGATCTGCGTGTAGCAGGGGTTGGCCATGTAGGCGCCCTTGCGGTGCGCGCGCCAGGCCGCGGTGACGTTGGAGCCCATCGCGTTGGTCGAGAGGAAGAAGACGTTGCCGTAGCCACCGGTCGCGAGTACGACGACGTCGGCCAGGTGGGTCTCGATCTCGCCGGTGACCAGGTCGCGGGCGATGATCCCGCGAGCCTTGCCGTCGACCACGATCACCTCGAGCATCTCGTGGCGGGTGAACTGCTCCACGGTGCCGGCGGCGACCTGACGCTCCATCGCCTGGTAGGCGCCGATCAGCAGCTGCTGGCCGGTCTGCCCGCGGGCGTAGAACGTGCGAGACACCTGTACGCCGCCGAACGAGCGGTTGTCGAGGAGGCCGCCGTACTCACGCGCGAACGGGACGCCCTGCGCGACGCACTGGTCGATGATGTTGGTGCTGACCTCGGCCAGGCGGTAGACGTTCGACTCCCGCGAGCGGTAGTCGCCACCCTTGACCGTGTCGTAGAAGAGCCGGTGGACGGAGTCGCCGTCCTCCTTGTAGTTCTTGGCCGCGTTGATGCCGCCCTGGGCGGCGATCGAGTGGGCCCGGCGCGGGGAGTCCTGGTAGCAGAAGGACTTCACGTTGTAGCCGGCCTCGCCCAGCGTGGCCGCGGCAGCGCCGCCGGCCAGGCCGGTGCCGACGATGATCACGTCGAGCTTGCGGCGGTTGGACGGGTTGACGAGACGCGCCTCGAACTTGCGGGTCTGCCAGCGCTCGTCGATCGGGCCCTTCGGCGCCTTGGTGTCGGCGATCGGCTCACCCGGCGTGTAGTAACCGGCGGCGTCGTCGCCGTGGTCACCGGGCTCGTCGTGGGACGGGTCGGAGGTGAGGGTGGTGTCCGGCATGTCGGTCATGTGCGGGAGACCCCTTGTCTACTTGGTGATGACGCCGGCGAGGACGAAGATCGGCACGAGGGAGAAGCCACCGGCGATGACGATGGCGACGATCCAGCCGAGGCTCTTCGCGTTGCGGCGGGCGCGGGCGTTGTTGGTGAGGCCGAGGGTCTGCGCAGAGCTCCACACCCCGTGGTGCAGGTGCATCGCGAGCGCGGCCATCGCGACCAGGTAGATGAGGGTCAGCCACCAGGTGCCGAACGAGTCGACGAGCAGGTTGTACGGGTCGTTGGTCTCCCCGCCGGTGACGCTGATCTTCGGGACCGTGAACTCCAGCAGGTGCCAGATGATGAAGAGCAGCAGCGTCAGGCCGCCCCAGCGCATCATCCGCGAGGAGAAGCTCGACGCGATGTTCTTCTTCATCACGTACTTGGTCGTCCGGGCCTTGTTCGCACGCTTCCACAGCGCAGCTGCGCAGTAGACGTGCACCAGGAGCGACACGATCAGCACCGAGCGGATGATCCAGAGCATGCCCTCACGCGGGAGCATCGGCTCACCGATCGTGCGGAGGTGCTCGGCGTACTCGTTGTAGGCGTCATGGCCCGAGAAGGCCTTGAGGTTGCCGTACATGTGCAGGAGCACGAAGCCGATGAAGATGATGCCGCTGGCGGCCATCAGGAGCTTGAGGGTGATGGTCGAGCGGGATGCTCGCGCACCCCTGACCAGGGTCGTCGTTGCCACGAACGACCACGCTACCCCGCGCGTTCCGCGCTCGGGACCACAGGGGATGTGACTTACATCTGGTTACCGGACGGTCGCATCCCGAGCGGCGAGCGGCCGGTAGTGGTACTCGACCAGCTCGTCGACCGCATCCGACCACGATCGCGTCGCCAGCTCCCGTGCGCGTACGCCGAGCAGCGCCCGGCTTCGATCCCTCGCCAGCGCGTGTACGGCGTCGCGCAGCCCGTGCCGGTGTGCCTCGTCGTACAGGAGCCCCGTCTCGAGGTGGCGTACGACGTCGGGGGCGCCTCCCGCGCGGGGAGCGACGACCGGCACGCCCGCGGCGCCCGCCTCGCGCAGGGCATGGCAGCAGGTCTCTCGCTCGCCGGGGTGCACCAGCAGGTCGAACGACGGCAGTACGGCGGTGAGGTCTCCGGTGCTCAGCGCCCCGGTGAACTTCGCGCCGGGCAGCCGCGACTCCAGCCAGCTCCGCTGCGGGCCGTCGCCCACGATCACCGGCCGGATCCCCGGCACCTGCGACAGCTCGACCAGCCGGCGTACGTCGTGCCGGTTGCGCAGGCTGCCGACGTACCCGACGACGACCAGCGGCTTCGACAGCGAGCGCGCCCGCGACCAGCGGTCGTGCAGCCAGGTGTCACGCAGGGCCGGCGTGAACGCGGCGGTGTCGACGCCGGGCGCCCACAGCTGTGCGTCGCGGCCGAGCATCCACCGCGAGGTGACCAGCACCCGGTCGGCGGTGACATCCGCGAGCCTCGGTGACTGCTCGACGACCAGGCTCGCGATGCCGAGCCGATGCGCGTGCTTGAGCGCCTTGCGGCCCACGGCCGCGGGCGACGTTACGTGCACCAGATCGGGTCGGAAGGCAGCGAGCGCGTCCCGCACCTGCCCGCCGGGCTTGTCCAGCGGCCGGATCCGGACCACCGGGCAGCCGCGGTACGTCGCCAGGCCTGGCCCCGGGGCGATCAGCTGGACGTCGTGGCCGGTGTCGACCAGCCGGTCCACGACCGCCTTGACCGTCGTGGTCGTGCCGTCGACCGCCGGGAAGAACGTCTCGGTCACGAGGGTGATCCGCACGCCGTTGGTCTGCACAGCGTCAGGGTGACCGCGCGAGGTGGCCGGATCGCTGCGCCGAGGTGGATGTCGGATGAACCAGACCACTACCACCGAAATGGAACACGTTCTCGAAATCTCGGTGTGGGCCCTTTCACATCTGCGCTCGAGTGTGCAGACTCACCCAGACACACAGGCCAGACATACAGGGGAGCACCCGACCCACCGGAGGTGGCGATGGCGTCGACGGACGCTCGAGAGACCGCAGGTTCGACTGGGGTTAACGGCCCGACGCGAGCGCAGATCGGGGTCAAGACCCTTCGTGCCGATCGCTGGTGGCTCGCCCCGCTGGCGACGTTCGTCGTCTTCACTGCCTTCATCGCGTACTCCACCTGGCGGGCGTTCTCCGGCGCGAACTACTTCGCGGAGCCGTACCTCTCGCCGTTCTACTCGCCGTGCCTGAGCAACGAGTGCGTCCCGGGCTCGTCGGACTTCGGCCAGCCGTTCGGCGGGTTCCCGCTGTCGCCGGCGCTGCTCATCCTGATCTTCCCGCTCGGCTTCCGGCTGACCTGCTACTACTACCGGAAGGCCTACTACCGGGCGTTCTGGCTCTCGCCGCCGGCATGCGCGGTCGCCGAGCCGCACGGCAAGTACACCGGCGAGACCCGCTTCCCGCTGCTCGCCCAGAACGTCCACCGCTGGTTCTGGTACGCCGCGGTCCTGGTCGCCCTGGTCCTGACGTACGACGTCTTCCTGGCGTTCGGCCCTGCCGAGGGGGAGTCCGACGGCATCCACATGGGCCTCGGCACCCTGATCATGCTGGTCAACGTCGTCTTCATCTGGCTCTACACGCTGGGCTGCCACTCGTGCCGGCACATCATGGGTGGCCGGCTCCGGCACTTCTCCAAGCACCCGGTCCGCTACAAGCTCTGGGGCTGGGTCTCGAAGCTCAACGGCCAGCACGCCCGGTGGGCCTGGTACTCCCTCTTCTCGGTCGCGCTGACTGACTTCTACATCTACCTGCTGGCGACCGGCACCATCGACGATCTGAGGTTCTTCTGATGTCCGGCGACTCGACGCGCCACCCGATGACCGGCAACGAGATGTCCGGCTTCAGCGAGGGCGGCATGGAGCGGCACACGTACGACGTCGTCGTGGTCGGTGCCGGCGGTGCCGGCCTGCGGGCGGCGATCGCCGCCCACGAGGCCGGCGCTCGTACGGCCGTCGTCTGCAAGTCGCTGCTCGGCAAGGCGCACACCGTGATGGCCGAGGGTGGCATCGCGGCCGCCATGGGCAACCGCTGGCCCGAGGACAACTGGGAGGTGCACTTCCGCGACACCATGCGTGGCGGGAAGATGCTCAACAACTGGCGGATGGCCCAGCTGCACGCCCAGGAGGCGCCCGAGCGGGTGCAGGAGCTCGAGGACTGGGGCGCCCTCTTCGACCGCACCGACGACGGGCTGATCTCGCAGCGCGACTTCGGCGGCCACAAGTACGCCCGGCTCGCCCACGTCGGCGACCGCACCGGGCTGGAGATGATCCGCACCCTCCAGCAGCGCACCGTCCAGCTCGGCATCGACGTCTTCATGGAGTGCACGGTCACCGACCTGCTGAAGGAGCCCGGAGGTTTCGAGACAGGCGCTAGCGCGCCTTCCTCAACCACCGGGAGCGGCCGGATCGCCGGGGCCATCGGGTACTGGCGCGAGTCCGGCCGGTTCATCACCTTCGACGCCCCGACCGTGATCCTGGCGACCGGCGGCATCGGCAAGTCGTTCAAGGTCACCTCGAACTCGTGGGAGTACACCGGCGACGGCCACGCGCTGGCGATGCGCGCCGGGGCCTCGCTGATCAACATGGAGTTCGTGCAGTTCCACCCGACCGGCATGGTGTGGCCGCCGTCGGTGAAGGGGCTGCTGGTCACGGAGTCGGTGCGCGGCGACGGCGGCATCCTGCGCAACTCCGAGGGCGAGCGGTTCATGTTCAACTACATCCCGGAGTTCTTCAAGGCGGAGACGGCCGACACGATCGAAGAGGCCGACCGGTGGTACGACGACAAGAAGAACAACCGTCGTCCACCCGAGCTGCTGCCGCGTGACGAGGTCGCGCGCGCGATCAACTCCGAGATCAAGGCGGGCCGTGGATCACCGCACGGCGGCATCTACCTGGACATCGCGTCACGCCGTACGCCGGAGTTCATCCGCAAGCGGCTGCCCTCGATGTACCACCAGTTCAAGGAGCTGGCCGACGTCGACATCACGGCCGAGCCGATGGAGATCGGCCCGACCTGCCACTACGTGATGGGCGGCGTCGAGGTCGACGCCGACACCCAGGAGAGCGCGGTCACCGGCCTGTACGCCGTGGGCGAGTGCTCCGGCGGCATGCACGGCTCCAACCGGCTCGGCGGCAACTCGCTCGGCGACCTGCTGGTGTTCGGCAAGCGCGCTGGCGAGGCTGCCTCGGCGTACGCGGCGGGGCTGGGCGACGCCCGCCCGGTGATCGCCGAGGAAGACCTCAAGGCGGCGCAGGCGAGCGCACTGGCGCCGTTCGAGGTGGAGGGCGGCGAGAACCCGTACACGATCCAGCACGATCTCCAGCAGTCCATGAACGACCTGGTCGGCATCATCCGCACCGGGTCCGAGCTGGAGGAGTCGCTGCGGGAGATCGAGGTCTTCAAGGAGCGCGCGAAGACGATGGTCGTGGAGGGGCACCGGCAGTACAACCCCGGCTGGCACCTCGCGATCGACCTGCGCAACATGCTGATCGTCTCCGAGGCGATCGCGAAGGCGGCGCTCGCGCGCGAGGAGTCGCGCGGCGGCCACACCCGCGACGACTTCCCGAAGACCGACCACGAGGTGTGGGGCACCAAGAACCTCGTGGTCAACCTCAACGCCGACGGCACCGGTGTCGACCTGCACGAGAAGCCGCTCCCGGTCATGCCGGACGAGCTCAAGAAGTACTTC